>NZ_QRGO01000001.1:1731691-2980883 GCF_003367195.1 Undibacter mobilis
CCAGATCCGATATAGGGGCCGCCATCGTCAGGGTGCCAGTGCGGCGCAGGCAGGCGCGCCAGATCGACGTCGTCGCCTGTCACCGAGTTCTCGAGATAGGGCGCGTCCTTGACGACGACCGGGTCGAGCGTCTTCAGCGTCTGACGCTTGGCCATCCAGGCCTTGAGCGCCTCGAGCGGCCGCAGATGCGGGTCAAGTCCGAGTGCCAAAGCGGCGCGCTGCGCGCTGACTGTGGCATTGGTGAAAATCCGAAAGCCCTTCGGATAGCCTTTGATGTTGTCGAACAGGATGGCCGGACATTCCGGCATGCCGGCGGCGACTTCGGTGATGCCGCCGATCTCAAGCATGGGATCGGCATTATCAATCCGCCGCAGCGCACCCAGCCCATCCACGAGATCGATGAATTCACGCAAGTCGCGGTACATTTCCGGCATTCCCTTTGAACGTTACGATTCGCCAATAGCGGGGACTTGCTCACCCCAGCGCTTGATGGCTCCGGTATCGATATCGAACTGGTCGAGCACGCGTCCGACCGTATGATTGACGATGTCGTCGATGGTTTGCGGCCGCGTGTAGAACGCAGGCATGAATGGCGCGATCACAGCTCCGATTTCGGCTGCCCGCTCCATGGTTTTGAGGTGGCCAAGATGCAACGGTGTCTCGCGCACCACGAGCACAAGCTTGCGCCGCTCCTTGAGGACAACGTCGGCCGCGCGCGTCAGCAGCGTCGTCGTATTGCCATAGGCGATCTCGGACAGCGAGCGGATGGAGCACGGGATGACAATCATCCCCAAGGTTCGGAATGAGCCGCTGGCGATCGCGGCGCCGATGTTTTCAGACTTGTAGGTGACGTCGGCGAGGTCGCGCACTTGCGCGGCCGTGTAATCGGTCTCGCTCGAAATCGTCAACAGCGCAGACTTGCTGACGACAAGGTGCGTTTCGAGGCCGGCCGCGCGCAGTGCCTCGAGCGTCCGGATCCCGAGAATGGCGCCGGAGGCGCCGCTGATACCGACAATGATACGCTTGGTCACGCGAGAGCCTTGCCTGTTGCCGGGGCCGCCAACAGCCCGCCGTCAAGCCGCGGACCTTCTCAGATATAGATTATAGAACTAAGGTTGTAAACATACCTAACTGCGATCAGCGGCCCGCTCGGTATCGGGTGTGGATGGTGTGCTGGAGGCCTGTCGAAAAAGAGCTGGCGTTTGCCGAAATATATGTTAACTAACTAATCCGAGTCAGCCAAACTGAGTCGCGATCTCCGGACTATACAACCTTTGAATGCCGAGAAAACCGTCATGACCGTTCTCAATTTCGCGAAAATCGAGAAGAGATCGGCCGCCGCCGCCCGCTCGCGCAACGGCGCCGACAAGCACGAGTATTTCGTCGCGGTGGCGCATGTTCGCTATATCCTGCGCAAGGTTTTTCGTCTCATCGAGGACAAGGCCAAGGAATTGGGTCTTGAATCCCTGGCGCACCAGGCGCTGCTGCAGGTTTACGGCAGTCCGACGCAGGAGCTTCGCGTCAGCGAGCTGGCCGAGCGGCTCGACATCGCTCCCGCCTTCGCCTCGAACCTCATCAAGGGGTTGGTGAAGGCGAAGTACCTCAAGCGCGAATCCGACGCGAGCGATGCCCGTGTGACGATCCTGCGGATTACCCCGGTGGGCCGCGCGATCTGCGACCAGATCGACACGGAGGTTCGGCCGCATGTCGACTACTTCACCAGCCAGCTCACCTCCGATGAGCGGGAAACGGCGCTGTCCACCCTGATGTTCTACGTCGGGCCGGGCGCGATCGACGGAAAATAAGCTGCGGGTCAAGAAGGAAGTTAGCGTGGTGCGTAAGAAGTCAGGCGAGTCGCAGGGCAATTCCGGCATCCCGGAAGTTCCGACATTGCCGAATGCCGTAGAAGACGGGTGGGGCAGCGATCGCGTTGCTCGTATCGTTCGCGAACTCGGCGTTCCGTTCATCTGTTTTAATCCCGGCGCCAGCTTCCGCGGTTTGCACGACAGTCTCGTCAATTTGCTCGGTAACGAGCGGCCGCAGATGCTGCTCTGCCTGCACGAAGAAGCGGCGGTCGCTATCGCGCATGGCTATGCAAAGGTAACCGGCAAGCCGCTTGCCGTGGCGCTGCACAGCAATGTCGGCCTGATGCACGCGACCATGTCGATCTTCAACGCGTGGTGCGACCGCGTGCCGATGATGATCCTTGGCGCGACCGGCCCGGTCGATGCCCATAAGCGGCGTCCTTTCATCGACTGGATTCACACGTCGCGCGATCAGGCTGCGATCACGCGCCACTACACCAAGTGGGACGACCAGCCTGCGTCCGTCGAAGCGACGGAAGAGGCATTGTTGCGCGGCATGCAGATCTCGACCACGGCGCCCTGCGGTCCTGTGTACATTGTGCTCGACTCCGCCATGCAGGAAGCCAAGCATGCCGGCGGCGCGCCGATGCCGGACATGGCGCGCTACGCGGCGATCCCGTCGCCGTCGCCGGATTCGACGAGCCTCGATGCGGCCGTGAAATTGCTGGCGGGTGCCAAGTCGCCGGTGATCCTGTCCGGCCGCGTCTCGCGCGACCCGAAGGCCTGGGCCGATCGTGTGAAGCTCGCCGAGCAGCTCGGCGCGACCGTGTTTACGGACTTGAAGGTCGGCGCCAGTTTCCCGAGCGAGCACGAATTGCACGCCATGCCGCGCGGCATGTTCATCAGCAAGGAATCGCTCGGCAAACTGCAGAGCAGCGATGTCGTGCTAAGCCTCGATTGGGTCGATCTCGCCGGCACGCTGAAGCAGGCCTGGCCGGAAGGCTGCCCGGCCAAGGTGATTCATGTCTCGGTCGATCACCACGTCCACAACGGATGGGACATGGGCTACATGGCGCTGCCGCCGGTCGACGTGCGGCTCGCCGTGACACCGGAAGCGGCAGTGCCGGCTTTGGTCAAGGCACTGCCGGCACCGAAGCGCACTTACGGCAAGACCAATGCTGCGCCGGCCAAGGCTGGCAACAGCGGCCCGATCACACTGAAGGATATTGCGGTCACGTTGCGCGATGTCGTGAAGGATGATGCGGTTTGCCTCAGTCGTTTGCCGCTGGGCTGGGACGGCTCGTATTGGCCGTTCACGCATCCGCTCGACCAAATCGGACACTCGGGTGGTGGCGGTGTCGGTTCCGGCCCGGGCATGGCGGTCGGTGCGGCGCTCGCGCTCAAGGGGACGGACCGCCTGCCGGTCGCGATCCTCGGCGATGGCGATTATCTGATGGGCGTGACCGCGCTGTGGAGTGCCGTGCATTACAAGATTCCAATGCTCACGGTGGTCGCCAACAACCATTCGTATTTCAACGATGAAGTCCATCAGGAGCGTGTCGCTACCATGCGTGGTCGCCCGGTGGAAAACCGCTGGATCGGCCAGCGCATCGCCGATCCCGAGCCGGACATTGTGATGTTCGCGCGCGCTCAGGGGGCGACGGCTTACGGCCCGGTCGAGACCCACGCCGACCTTGCGAAGGTCCTGGCCGAAGCGATCGAGGCGGTGAAGGCCGGCGAGACCGTGGTGGTCGATGTTCATGTTGCGCCCGGCTATGCGCCGAGCACCGTCGCCGCGCTGACTGAAACCAAGGAAGTTGGCACGCCTTAAGGGCGGGCTCAGTGTCACAAGTCGAGTGAGGCCGTGATGGCTACTTCGTCGAATAAAGCCGCCGCGTTTGTCCTTCCCGCGGTAAAGCGCGAGCTCTACTACGGCGGCGCCTGGCACAAGGCGCGCTCCGGACTGACTCAGGAAACGCACAATCCGGCAACGGGCGAGAGCCTCGGCTCGGTCTCTCTGGCGGAGGCGCAGGATGTCGATGCGGCCGTCAAGGCAGCTTATGCGGGCTTCAAGATCTGGCGCCGCGTCAAGCCGGTCGAGCGCGCTGCCATTCTGCGCAAAGCGGCCGATGTGATCCGCGAGCACGCCGATGAACTGGCGCTGATCGACGCTGCCGATTGCGGCGGCCCTTACAAGCGTATGGTCAAAGACAGCGAGGGCGGGGCGCTCGCCTTCGAATACTTCGCCGGCCTCGTCACCGAAATCAAAGGTGACACAATCCCGACCGGCGACGATGTTCTTAGCTTCACCGTACGCGAACCACTCGGCGTTGTGGTGCGCATCAACGCCTATAATCATCCGGTGCTGTTTGCGGCGACGCATGCTGCCCCGGCGCTGGCCGCCGGCAACGCTGTCATTATGAAGCCGCCGGAGCAGGCGCCGCTCTCGACCTTGCGTCTCGTTGAACTGCTCGGACCGCTGTTTCCGCCGGGCGTCATCTCTGCACTGCCTGGCGGCCGCGCCTGCGGCGAGGCTCTGGTCGCTCACCCGCAAGTGGCGAAAGTCGGTTTGATCGGCGCCATTCCGACTGGCAAGGCGATCCTCAAGGGCGCCGCCGACTCGATGAAGAAGGTTACGCTGGAGCTCGGCGGCAAAAACGCGCTGATCGGGTATGGCGATGCCGATCCCGACAAGCTTGCGGCCGGCATTATCCAGGGCATGAATTTCGTGTGGCTCGGCCAGTCTTGCGGTTCGACGTCGCGCGTCTTCCTGCATGAAAGCATTCACGACGCCGTGCTTGAGCGGGTCGTCAAGAAAGTGAAGACGCTGCGCTTCGGCATCCCGACCGATCCGAACACCGAGATGGGCTGTCTCGTCAGCAAGGCTCAGCTCGACAAGGTCAAGTACTACGTACAGGCCGGCAAGGACGACGGTGCGCGTCTTGTCGTGGGCGGTCGTCAGCCGGACGACGCCCAGCTCGCCAATGGCTTTTACTACGAGCCGACGATCTTCGCGGACGTCAAGCCGACCATGCGTATTGCGCAGGAGGAAGTTTTCGGCCCCATTCTCAGCGTCTTCAAGTGGAGCGATGAGGATGCGATGTTCGAGGCCGTCAATGAACTCAATTACGGCCTGACTGCGTCAATTTGGACCAGCAATCTTTCGGTTGCGCATCGTGCTGCGGCGCGCGTCGAGGCCGGTTATGTCTGGGTGAACGGCGCGAGCACGCACTACTTTGGCGTGCCTTTCGGCGGATACAAGCAATCGGGAATGGGACGGGAAGAGTCCATCGAAGAACTGCTGGACAACACCCAGCTCAAGAGTATCAATATCGCGTTAGACGGCGCCGGGACGTAGCCAGAGCGGTCGAGGGATAATAAACAATGTCGCACGGACACGCGCTTCAGATTAAGAACGTCACCAAGCGTTTCGGCGGCGGCATTGTCGCCGTGCGGGACATGTCGTTCGATGTGAAACCAGGCGAATTCATTTCTGTCATCGGCCCGAGCGGCTGCGGCAAGTCGACGCTGTTCAACATCATCGGCGGCTTCATCAAGGATTACGACGGCGAGGTCGTGCTCGACGGTCAGGGTAAGCCGGGCGACCGCACAATCGGCACCGTGTTCCAGGAAGAGTCGACGTTCCCGTGGCGGACGACCCTGCAGAACGTGATGTTCCCGCTGGAAGCGATTGGGATGCCGAAGAAGGAACGCATCGAGCGCGCCGAGCACTTCATCAGACTGGTCGGGCTTGAAGGCTTCGAGAACAACTACCCGAGCGAACTGTCCGGCGGCATGCGCCAGCGCACGGCGATTGCGCGTACGCTTGCTTTCGATCCGAAGATTCTCCTGATGGACGAGCCCTTCGCGGCGCTCGACGAACAGACCCGCCTTCTGCTTGGCGACAAAGTGCTGCAGATCCAGCAGGAGCTCGAGCAGACCACGCTGCTGATTACCCATAACATTACCGAGGCCGTGCAGCTTTCCGACCGTGTCGTAGTGATGAGCTATCGCCCGGGAACGCTGAAGCGTATCATCCCGATCGATTTGCCGCGTCCGCGCTCGTCGGAAATCATGAGCAGCGAGCGTTTCGGCCAACTTGTCGGCATGATCTGGAGCGATCTCCGTGAGGAGGCCTCGCGCGGCATGCAGGAAACCGAACGCAAGCGCGCTTCCTAACTCAGGCTCCAGCGCGCTTGGAGCGCGAGGCTTTGGCCGGCGTTGCCTTTGCCGGCGGCCTTGCATCGGCACCGCGGCCGGCCGTTTCGAGATTGGTGGCAATCACCGACATAATGCGGAAAAACTCCGCGACATCCGCTTTGGTCAGGCCTTGCCGGGCCATGGCGTTGATGCCGGCAGCGCATTCGAGCAGCATGGCTTCAAGCTCCGCCCCGGCGGGCTCAAGAAACACGCGCACATTGCGGCGGTCGCGTTCGTCGCGTTCACGGCGAATATAGCGGCGTTTTTCCAGTGCATTTAATACGGCCGTCGAAGATGCCGTTTCGACACCGACGCGACGCGACAACTCGGTCTGGTTGAGGCCGTCGTCGTACCACAATCGCTCAAGGTGAACGAATTCGCTGAAGCTGACGTCGTGCTCCTTGAGGCGGTCGCGAAGAATCTTGCTGAAGGCGAGATGGGAGCGCCGTAGCAGTTTGCCGATGCCAATGGGCGGCGGTTGCGATGCGTCTTCGATCAGACGGCGCGTTGCGTCAGCCAATGATTTCTCCATCCGACAATTGACATAAGAAACTTAGTTGACTTATATTATTGCTAAGGTATCTTACTAATAGGCACCTTAGCAATTATCTTCCGCTGCTCGCAAGGAGTACGACACAGATGAGCGAACAGGTTCTGGTGTGTCCAAGCGATGAACTCAAAGAAGGAACCGTTCGCGTCGTCGCGATCGGCGACGTCGAGATCGGCATCATCCGGCACAAAGGTGCCTGTCACGCTTACCGCAATGTTTGTCCGCATCAGGGCGGGCCGGTGTGCGATGGCAAGATGATGCCTCAGGTCGAAGACGTGATCGATGCCAACGGTCTGTTCGTCTGTCAGAACTTCAAGGAAGACGATATGCACATCGTCTGTCCCTGGCACGGATACGAATTCAAGATCTCCACCGGCGAGCACGCTGTCGATCCGAACGTTCGCCTGAAGAGGTACGACATCACGGAGCGCGGGGGTAATATCTATGTCACGCTCTAATCCCGACGCCCAAACCTTTGCCGATCTCGCCAGCGATGTGTCGGCGCGCTGCCTTGAGGCTGTCGAAAGCGGCCGGTTCGACGATGTGCCTTCCGAGGCGCTTGGTCAGGTCTTCGCATCCGTCGTTCAGCTTTTTGCCGCCAAGGCGCAGGCAGGCGAGTCGGTCTTACCCTTCGGGCGCAACAGTGGCGTGACGACGACCGATGTCGCCATTGGCTGCACGGCGATGCTCGACGCCGTCAACCTTGCTTTGTTTGAATTGGGCGCATGGCAGGCGATGTCGAGTGTCGGCCGCATCCGCCACGAAGAACCTCAATTGGAGCGCTTCTGATGTCGAAACCGGTTGCTCGCAACGTCACCAACGAAGGCTTCGATACTTCATCGCATCTCCGCAACGCCGCCGTGCAGGCGGCCAAGCGTGGCTACGACGATTTCATGATCGTCGATGTCGATGCTCACCACTATGAGACCGAAGCGTTCAGCGAAATTGCCGACTATATCGACGACCCGGTGCTGCGCCGCGAGGCCAAGTTCCAGGGCATGTCGCGCGGCGGCATCGCCTCGATGGACGGTTCCTATCAGGAAATGACCGGGCGGGTGATCCGCTATCCGGAGCGCAAGAACGAGAAGGTGCCGGCGCAGCCCCACCGCGACATCACGCTGATGTATCGCTGGATGGACGCGATGGGTGTCGACGTTGCCTGCATGTTCCCGACGCCGATGCTGAACATCGTCACCTGTCCGCGCATTGAGGTCGAGGTGGCGCTGGCCCGGGCCTATAATCGCTGGCTCTGCGACAACATTCTCAAGACCGAGAACCGCCTGAAGTCGATGCTGTATCTGCCGTTCAACGATCCGGCGGCCTGTATCGACATGGTCGAGAAGTTCGGCGACAAGCCGGGCGTGATCGGCTTCATGGTCGTCGCCACGCACTATCGTTCGGTTCACGACAACGCTTACATGAAGCTCTATGCGATGCTGCAGGAGCGTAACCTGCCGCTGGCGTTCCATGCCGCTTACACCTGGAGCGACAAGCAGCTCTCGCTGACTAACCGTTTCATGGCGGTCCACGCGCTGGGCTTCACCTGGCACAACATGCTTCACATGACCAACTGGCTGGTCAATGGCATGCCGGAGCGGTTCCCCAAGCTCAAGCTGATCTGGATTGAAAGCGGCCTCGCCTGGGTACCGTTCCTGATGCAGCGCCTCGACAATGAGTTCATGATGCGCACGTCGGACGCGCCGCTGCTCAAGCGCCTGCCCAGCGATTACATGCGCGACATGTTCTATACGTCGCAGCCGATGGAGATGGTCAACAATCCCAAGGCGCTCGAAGTGACGTTCGACATGATCAACGCCAAGTCGCAGCTCCTGTACTCCTCGGATTATCCGCACTGGGATATGGACCTGCCGATGACGATCTACGACCTGCCGTTCCTGGATGAGCAGGCCAAGCGCGATATTCTCGGCGGCAATGCCCAGCGACTCTTTAACCTTGAAACCACGCTGGCGCCGGGCAAACTTGAACGTCGCGCCAAGGCCGGCAAAGCTGCTCTGGTGTAACTGGCAAGAGTTGCTGCATTATCCCGTCTAACCTGCCCGCGATTTCAACCCGACCATCTTTCGTCTGAGGCGCGACCTATGATCTCCGAACAGGAATTGGCGAAGCTGTCTTATCCGGAGATGCCGAAGATCGTCTCCAACGAACTGCCGGGGCCCAAATCGCGGCAGGTCATTGCCGATGCGCTGCAGGTGCAAACGCCGACGCGGCCTTCGGTGCGCGGCACGCTGGTGATCGAGGAAGGTTTCGGGTCCGGCATCAAGGACCCCGACGACAACATCTATATCGACCTGTCCGCTGGTGTTGCGGTGTCGAGCGTCGGCCGCAACCACCCGAAGGTGGTCGAAGCGGTGCGCGAACAAGCCACCAAGCTGATGCACTCGGCCGGTCTGGTATCGTCGACCACGGTGAAGCTCGCCAAGAAGCTTTCGGAGATCATGCCCGAAGGTCTGCGGGATGAGTGCTTCACGGTGTTCGGCATGAGCGGTTCGGCGGCCGTCGAAACCGCAATCAAGTTCGCCAAGGCGATCACTGGTAAGCACCAGATCGTCGCCTTCGAAGGCGCCTATCATGGGGTATTCCACGGCTCGCTGGCGTTGACCACGCGCGAAAACTTCCGCGTGCCGTACATGCCGCTGATGCCGGGCGCGATCCATATGCCCTATGCCTACTGCTATCGCTGCTTCGCCGGCTTCGACAGCAAGTCCTGCGCCCAGGCCTGCGGCAAGTATCTCGATTTCAAACTCAACACGCCCAACACCGGCGCCGACGACGTCGCCGCCGTGATCGTCGAGTCCATGCAGGCCGATGGCGGCTATATCGATCCTCCGATCGAGTTCATGAAGGCCTTGCGCGAGGCCTGCGACAAGCGCGGCATCATTCTTATCATCGACGAAGTGCAGGCCGGCGCCGGCCGTACCGGCAAGATGTGGGCGGTCGAGCACTACGGCATCAAGCCGGATATGCTCGTCTGGGCGAAGGCCGTCGGCGGCGACATGCCGTTGTCCGGCGTCACCGTGCACAAGCGCTTCTATGAGAAGCTGCCGCAGAGCTCGCAGGTCATCACCAGCGCCGAGAACGCCGTAGTCAACGCCGTCGGCCTCGCCAATCTCGAGATTCTCAGCGATCCGAAGGACGATCTGATCGGCCGCGCCGCAAAGCTTGGCGGCGAGCTCAAGCAGCGTTTGCTGGATTTCCAAAAGACCTGCCGGCTCGTCGGCGAAGTGCGTGGCCGCGGTCTGTTCATCGGCGTGGAGCTGGTCAGTGACAAGGACAAGCGCACGCCGCTCGATGCCAAATATATGGGCCAGATTGCCAAGACCTGCGAGCAGCGGGGCGTGCGCGTGATGGCCTGCGGACGCTATGGCAATACGTTCCGCTTGATGCCGCCGCTGGTGATCACCGAGGCTCACTTGCGCAAGGGGATCGACATCTTCCTTGAAGCGATCAAGGAAGTGGAAGCCGCGACGGCAAACTGATCGACGCACAAAAGAGTAACGGAGCTCTAGGATGGCCGCGGAATTCACCTGCAACCAGGAAATCATCGAGGTTGCCCGCCGCAATCTGACGCAGGATGTGTGGGACTATCTGACCGGCGCCGCCGAGTCCGAAACGACCCTGCGGCGAAATCGTTATGCGCTCGACAAGCTGGCGTTTTTGCCGCGTGTCTGTCGCGACGTCTCGAAGGTCGATCCTTCGAGCACATTCCTTGGCCACAAGCTGCGCATCCCCGTGATGCTGGCGCCGATCGGTTCGCTGCAGGCGATCCATGAAGGCGGCGGCGCAGCCTCCTGCACCGCTGCATCCAAGTTCGGCACCATTCCGATGATCTCGTCGATCACGCTGCCGAGCCTCGAAGACTGCGCCAAGTCGGCCGAGGGTCCGAAGATCTTCCAGCTCTACGTCCGCGGCGACAAAGCGTGGATTCGCGACATTCTGGGCCGCGCCAAGGCGGCGGGCTATACCGCGCTGGCGCTGACCGTCGACTCGGCGGTTTATGGCATTCGCGAACGACAGCTCATGAACGCCTATCAGCCGCCAAGCGTGAAGGCTCAGACCAATCGCCATTTGCAGTCCGCCATCACCTGGGAATTAATGGACTGGATCAAGGCGGAGTGGGGCGGTCCTTTCATTCTCAAGGGCGTCGCTACCGCGGTTGACACCAAGATGGCGATCGAGCGCGGCGTCGATATCATCTACGTGTCCAACCACGGCGGTCGCCAGCTCGATCACTGCCTGGGTGCGATGGAGACGCTTCCGACCGTCGTTGCCGCCGCTGCGGGCAAAGCCAAGATTCTCATCGACGGCGGTTTCGTGCGTGGCAGCGACGTCATCAAGGCCGTGGCGCTCGGTGCCGACGCCGTGCTCATCGGCCGTCTGCAAGGCTGGGCCCTGGCCGCCGGCGGCGCCGATGGACTGTTGCGTTGCCTCGAACTGCTCGAGCGCGAGATCACCAATACGCTGGCGCTGCTCGGCCTGGTGTCGTTCAAGGAACTGACCAAGGATTACGTTTGCCAGGTCGATCCGCTCGGGCCCTGCCATGAAATGAGCGCTTTCGCGCATTTGCCGAATGGCAGGCTGGTCTGACATGCACGACCGGTTGGCGTTCTTCATCGACGGCGCGTGGAGCCAGGGCGACGGCCAGCGCAGCGGTCCGGTGCTCAATCCGGCGACCGGCGAGGAGATCGGTCGCGTTCCCTTTGCGTCGCTGGACGACATTGACCGCGCGCTGGCCGCGGCCGAGCGCGGTTTCGAAGTCTGGAAAAAGGTGCTGCCGCAAGAGCGCGCCAAGGTCATTCGCAAGATCGCAACGCTGCTGCGCGAGCAAACCGACACGATCGCCGCCATCATGACCGCGGAGCAGGGCAAGCCGATCGGCGAGGCCCGCATCGAGGTCGGCGCCACCGCCGAACTGTTCGAGTGGCTCGCCGAAGAATCGCGCCGCATCTACGGCCGCCTCGTGCCGAGCCGCTTCGCCAACACCCGCACCATGGTGGTGCACGAGCCGATCGGCCCTGTGGCCGCGTTCTCGCCGTGGAACTTCCCGTGCATGATGCCGGGCCGCAAGATCGCCCATGCACTCGCGGCTGGCTGTTCGATCGTGCTCAAGCCGGCAGAAGAAACGCCCGGCACCGCCGTGGCTCTCGGCAAGGTCTGCGAGCAGGCCGGCGTGCCGAAGGGCGTCGTCAACATCCTGTTCGGCGAACCCGCACAGGTGTCCGAGCGCCTGATCAAATCGCCGGTCATCCGCAAGATCTCGCTCACCGGCTCCACCAATGTCGGCCGGCATATCGCGACCCTCGCAGCCCGAGACTTCAAGAAAGTTACGCTTGAACTCGGCGGCCACGCACCGGTCATCGTGTTCGAGGATGCCGACCTTGATCGCGCTATCTCGCTGTCGGTTGGCAGCCGGTTCCGTAACGCCGGGCAGGTGTGTACAGCTGGGTCGCGCTTTTTTGTTCAGGAAGCCCTGTACGACAAGTTCGTGGCCGGCTTCACGGCTGCAGCATCCGCGCTTCAAGTCGGCAACGGCCTCGATCCCAAGTCACAGATGGGACCGCTTGCCAATGTGCGGCGCATCGACGCCATGGAGAAGCTGGTGGCCGATGCCGAGAGCCGCGGTGGTCAGGTTCGCACCGGCGGTCGGCGCAAGGGCAACACCGGTTTCTTCTTCGAACCGACCGTTATCACCGGACTGACGAACGAAGCCGACCTGATGAATGTCGAGCCGTTCGGGCCGCTGGCGCCTATCGTTCCGTTCCAGACTTTTGATCAGGTCGTCACTGAGGCGAACCGGGTGCCCTATGGCCTTGCCGCTTATGCCTTTACGCGCTCGCAGTCTTATGCGGCGCGGGTCGGCGAGCAGCTGCAGGCTGGCATTATCGCCATCAACGGCGTCACCGTGACGGCGCCGGAAGGTCCGTTTGGCGGCATGAAGGACAGTGGCACCGGACGCGAGTCCGGCATCGAAGGCCTGCTGGAACACATGAACGTCAAGACCATCACCGAAACCTACAACTGAGTGCGGCGATGAAAGCAGACAAGACGGAAAAAGACGCCAAGCCGGTCCTCGGCTGGGGCAGCGATATCGTCGCCGAATTGATGCGGCGTCTCGGCATCAAATATGTCTGCGTCAATCCCGGATCGAGCTTTCGCGGCCTGCACGACAGCCTGATCAACTATCTCGGCAACGAAAAGCCGCAAATGCTGCTGTCGTTGCACGAGCAGTCCGTCGTTGCCATTGCGCACGGCTATTACAAGGCGTCCGGCGAGCCGATGGCGGTCGTCGTTCACAGCAATGTCGGTCTGATGGCCGGCACCATGTCGATTTTCAACGCATGGTGCGATCGCGTGCCGATGCTCATTCTCGGCGCAACGGGTGCGGTGGACTCGGCTGTTCGCCGCAACTGGATCGACTGGAACCATACGTTCCGAGACCAGGGCGCGCTGGTCCGTCACTACGTCAAGTGGGACGAGCAGCCGACGACAGCGCGTGCGCAGGTCGACAGCATTCTGCGCGCCTGGCAGGCCGCCAACACCGCGCCCTGCGGCCCGTCTTACGTCATCCTCGACCGCCGCCTGCAGGAAGACGCGCTGAATGGCGAGATCGTGTTGCCGGATGTCGCGCGCTACAAGCCGAAGGCTCCCGCCGCGCCGTCGGAAGACGCACTGAACAGTGCGGTGGCGATGCTGTCCGAAGCCAAGAACATCGTCATGCTGATCGGTCGCGTGTCGCTCGACCCCAAGCAGTGGGACGATCGGGTCAAGCTGGCCGAGCGTCTGAACGCGCGCGTCGTCACCGATCTGCGCATGGGCGCCTCGTTCCCGACGGAACATCCGCTGCATGGCGGACCGCAGGACCTGTTCTTGTCACCGAACGACAAGGCGGCCGTCGGCAAGGCCGATCTGGTGCTCAGCCTGGACTGGTACGACCTCGCCGACACGATGCAGCAGGCCGGCGGCAAGGCCAAGGTGATCAGCGTTACGGTCGATCATCACGCCCACAATGCCTATAGCGGCGACCATCAGCGCCTGGCGCCCGTCGATCTCGATATTGCCGTCGAGCCGCATATGGCGGTCGAGGCATTGCTGACGCGTCTTAAGCCGCCGGCGAAGCCGATGGCGGTCCAGCAGAAAAGCGCGCCGGATTTTACCGGCGATCCGGCTCTGACGCCGACGCTCACGGATTTGGGCCAGGCTATGGCCAAGCTGCGCGAAGGCCGCAAGGTCACGCTGGCGCGTGCGCCGTTGAACTGGCCATCCGCCAGCTATCCATTCCGCGAGCCGCTCGACTATCTCGGCTATGACGGCGGCGGCGGCGTCGGCTCCGGTCCCGGCATGACCGTGGGTGCGGCGCTGGCGCTTGCCGGCTCCGGCCGCGTTGTCGTCGGCATCATGGGTGACGGCGAGTTCCTCGGCGCCGCGTCGGCGCTGTGGACCGCGGCGCATTACAACATTCCCCTGCTGATGATTGCCGCCAACAATCGCTCATACTTCACGGACGAAATCCAGCAGGAGACCGTGGCGCGGGAACGCAAACGCCCGGTGGCGAACCGCTGGATCGGCCAGCGGATCGACGAGCCGGCCGTCAACCTTGCGGGTCTCGCCCGCGATTTTGGCGTCGAGGCCGAAGGCCCGATCGAGAAAGCCGGAGACCTCTTCGCCGCGCTCGAACGTGGCATCAAGGCGGTCGAGGCCGGCAAGCCCTATTTCATCGACGTGTTGATTGATCCGTCGCGCGGAGCTAGCTTCGACTGGCTGGATGATGCGTAAGCTCCACGGCGCGCTTTTCGCCGAACAAGTACGCCGGTGTGAGTCTCATGCGTGAACTCGATTGGGGCATCGGAAAATCCGTCCGTCGGTCGGAAGACGCGCGGCTGATTTCCGGCCTGGGCCGTTACACCGACGACGTGGATTTGGGTCCGGCAGCCGCAATGTATATCGTGCGGTCACCGCACGCCGCGGCCCGCATCGTGTCCGTCGACCTGTCGCAAGCCAAAGCGGCCCCCGGCGTGCTCGCCGTCCTCAGTGGCGCGGACGTAGCGGCTGAGAACTTCGCGCCGTTGCCGTCGCGTGTGCAGCGCCACAAAGCCAATGGCGAGCCCAATTTCGTGCCACCGTACTATCCGCTCGCGGTCGATGTAGCGCCGCATAGCGGCGTAGCTGTCGTTGCGGTGGTGGCCGAGACGCTGGCCCAGGCCAAGGACGCCGCCGAGCTGGTTGAGATCGAATACGATGTCGTCGATGCGGTGACAGACACTGCGCGGTGTCTCGATGAAGGTGCCCCGGTGGTGTGGGAAGGGCAGCGGGACAATCGCTGCTTCGTCCTTCGCCTTGGCAACAAGGCCGCCGCTGAGGCCGCCTTTACGCGCGCCGATCACGTTGTGCGCGACCGGCTGATCATCACGCGCATGACCACCAACTCGATCGAGCCGCGCAATGCGCTTGGTCACTACACCGCCAAAGACGGCCGTTACGCGCTCTATTCGAGCCTGCAGTCGCCGCATACGATTCAGCGCGAGATCGCCGGCATTTTCCGACAGCCTGCCAACCGTTTCCGCGTCGTCGCTCACGACGTTGGTGGTTCCTTCGGCATGAAGGGCAGCGTTTACCCCGAGCAAGTATTGGTGTTGTGGGCATCGCGACTTGTCGGCCAACCGGTCAAGTGGGTTGCCGAACGCAGCGAAGGCTTTCTGTCCGACCATCAGGCGCGCGACAATATCTCGGACGTCGAGCTGGCGCTCGATAAGGAGGGGCGTTTCCTGGCTCTTCGCGTCAATACAGTTGCCAATATCGGTGCCTACATCGCCCTCAATGGCCTGCACTCGCCGACCAATAATCTCGGGGGTCTCGCCGGCGTCTATACGATCCCGGCCTTCGATGTCGAAGTCACCGGCGTGTTCAGCCATACACCGCCGACCTGCCCCTTCCGCGGCGCCGGGCGCCCGGAAGCATCCTACTGCATCGAACGCATCATCGATCTTGCCGCGCGCAAGCTGAAGCTCGACCCGGCGGAATTGCGTCGCCGCAATCTCATTCCGGAGTCTGCCATCCCGTACAAGACCGGGCTCGTCTACACCTATGATTCCGGCGAGTTCGAAACGGTAATGGACCGCTGCCTGGAGGCAGCCGACTGGAAAGGTTTCGATCGGCGCCGAGCAGAGGCAGAAAAGCGCGGCAAGCTGCGGGGTATCGGTATTGCCTGCGTGATTGAAATTGCCGGCGGTCCTCAGGGCATGCCGATGGAAGAGGCCGTTGAGATCCGCTTCGATTCCGGTGGCAGTTGCACCATCGTGTCCGGCAGCCATTCGCACGGCCAGGGGCACGAGACTGTCCTTAAACAGTTCGCCGCCCAGTATCTCGGACTGGCGCCCGATCAGGTGCGCATTGTCAGCGGCGATACCGACGAGGTGGCGCATGGCCGCGGCTCATTCGGCTCGCGCACCATGATGGCGGCGGGCACTGCTTTCGTGACGGCGGCCGAGCGGGTGATCGATCGCGGCAAGAAGCTGGCTGCTCATCTTCTTGAAGCCGGGGAGAACGATATCGAATTCGCCGACGGCGCCTTTGCTGTGTCGGGTACCGATCTCAAGATCGGGCTGTCTGACGTTGCGCGCGCTTCCTATCTGCCGGCCCGAATGCCACGCGGCATGGAGTTTGGCCTCGACGGCAAGGCCGTGGTGACGCCGCGCGATGCGACCTTTCCGAACGGCTGCCATATCTGCGAGGTGGAGATCGATCCCGAAACTGGCGTTCCGCGGATCGTTGCCTATACCGTGGTCGACGACGTCGGCAACGTCATGAACCCCTTGCTGCTGAAGGGGCAGATTCACGGGGGCGTCGCTCAGGGCGTCGGCCAGGCGCTGATGGAACGCATCGCCTATGCCGATGGACAACTCGTAACCGGCTCGTTCATGGACTACGGCATGCCGCGCGCCCACGACCTGCCGAAATTCGAAGTCATCAGCCATGAAGTGCCGACCGAGACCAATCCGCTCGGCGCCAAGGGCGCCGGGGAGGCGGGTACCGTCGGCGCACTCCCGGCTGTCATGAATGCGGTCAACGATGCTCTTTATCGCGAGGGCGTGCCCCGCATCGATATGCCGGCAACGCCGGGGAATGTCTGGGCCGCCCTGCAGGCCGCGAAGGACGCGGTGACATGAGTCATCAATGTCCCGGACATCGACTGGGCAATTGACGGCTTCCTGGAACAAGTAATATACTAAAGAACATAACATAGATAAGCTATAGGATATTCATATGAAGGCTTGGCTCAGCTACGGCTTCAACGATATGCGCCTCGAAGAGGTGCCCATGCCGCACGCCGAGCCCGGCTGGGTGGTCTGCAAGGTCCGCAACCTCGAGCTCTCGGTGACCGAGATTGCCGAATTCCGCGGCCTGCCCGTTCCCTCGCATGAAAACATCAAGCGCATGCTCGCCGAGCGCGCGCCGATGCCGCTGTGGGGGCATGAATTCTGCGGCGAGGTGGTTGAAGTCGGCGCCGGCGTCACCAACGTCAAGCTGGGAGATCGCGTGTTCTATCATCGCGGCGTTCCCTGCGGGACCTGCAAGTACTGCAGTGCGGGTCTGCCGGATCTCTGCCGTTCGGTTATCAATGTGTCGGAAGATACGCCGGGCTGCTTGGCCGAGTACTTCCCGATTCCGGCGAGCACGATCGCCGCCATCCCAGCCGAAATCAGCGATATCGAAGCCTGCGGCATGCAGCCGCTGGTGTCGGTGATGGGCCGTATCGAGGGCGTCGGCATCGAGATGGGCGACACCGTCGTGGTTATGGGTCAGGGGCCGATGGGCCTGTTCTGCACCCAGATCGCCGCCGTCGCTGGCGCCGCCAAGGTCGTAGCCGTCGCGCGCCGCGATCCGGTTCTCGAGCTGTCGAAGAAGCTCGGCGCTACCCACACGATCAATGTCACCCGGACCGATCCGGTCGAAGCCGTCATGGAGATCACCAAGGGCCTCGGCTGCGACGTCGTTCTCGAATGTGCGGGTGGTAGCAAGGAGCAGGGCCACGCCGGCATCGACACGTTCGTTCAGGGACTGGCGATGTTGCGCAACGAGGGCCGCATTTCAGAATTCGGCCATCTGCCGGTCGGTTCGACGGTTCCGATCGGACCGATCGACAAGAAGGGCCTGCATGTGATCGGCACACGCAGTCCGTCGCCGCGCATCATCAACTATGCCATCGATCTGGTCGCCTCGAAGCGCGTGCAGATCGAACCCACCGTGACCCATGTTCTCAAGGGTATCGAGAAGGTGCCGGAAGCGATCGAGATCACCGGCAACAAGGCGAAGTTTGGCGCGATCGGACCGGCGCAAGTCGTTCTCGTCTGACCGGCCGAGTGAAGCCAGCTCAACCGCGAAACGTCTTAGAGCGCAGGTGTAACGTGTACGTCGCTATTTTAAAGAGCAAGCCAAACACCGGATCTCTTCGTGAAGAGTACCGTTCACGTCACGATGCTTATTGGGACGAGCACATGGACCGCCTTCGTTTGGCTGGCCCGATCCTGTCGGACGACGGCCAGACCCGCACCGGTCAGATCCTCCTGATCAATGCCGATGACAAGGCGACGGCGGAGAAGATACTGACCGGCGATCCCTTCGTGCAGGCCGGTTTGTTCGAGTCCTGGACGATCCAACGGTTCCGCGTTTCGGTGGAGGCTGGCCGCCTCGCTTAGGCCTGACAAAGCCATGATGTCGTTCTGGGATTTCTCGAACGCCGTATACATGGCCCCTGGCGTCGCCAACGAATGCCTGCAGCTTCAGGACGAATTCGATGTCGACGTCAATGTTCTCCTGTTTTGTGCCTACGCGGCTGTGATCGCCGGGGTTCGCCTCAGCGAGCAGAATCTCCATGACGCTGACAGCCATATCGCGGACTTGCGGCGGGGCGTCATCGCTCCCTTGCGCGCGTGCCGACGCGCCATGAAGGTGGGCATTGCGGCGCTCAGCAGCGGCGATCGTGACCGCGCCGAGCAGCTGCGCTCGCAAGTGAAAGCCATCGAAATCGCCGCCGAACAGATCGAACAAGAGCGGCTCGCGGCCTGGCTGGCGGCCAATACCCACATGGAACGCGGGGAATTGCCGGGCGCTCTTGACGACAATTTGGCGGCGCTTTTTGCTCCGCTCGAGCGCAAGAACCGCGTCGTTCCGGTGCCGGCTGCCCTTGTTCGCGCGGCTTTGGCTCAGGCCAAGTGACCGCACGCGACGCGCCGGTCGATGCTGCATAGTTGAGCGCGCCTGCCTTATTCATGCGCTTGCAGACGGCAACAAAGCTAATATAAATAGCTTATAGAACTAATGTAAAAAAGCGGCCGCTCGACCGGTCCGCGGACGGGAAGGGCGTGCAACTATGCTGCGATCATCAGGCGCAAAAGGGCTGATCGGTTTCTTCTTCACTGTCCTCCTGTGCCTCGCGCAGGGTCAGAGTGCGGCACGGGCCGAGGACGTTGCGGATTTTCCTAGCCACAACATCCGCATCGTGTGCGCTTTCGGCGCCGGCGGTCCGCCCGATGTTGTTGCCCGCGTTGTGGCGCAAGGACTGTCGGTAAAGCTGGGCAAGCCCGTCATCGTTGAAAACATCTCCGGCGCCAGCGGCATGCTTGCGGCGCGCACAGCCGCGCGAAGCGCCCCGGACGGCTATACGCTCATGGTTGTCGACATGTCGTTCATCGTGGCCCGTCACGCCGTCGCGTCGTTCGACATCAATCCGCTGGAAGCGTTCAAGTCCGTCGGTCTTGCTGCCCGTTCACCCTTCACCCTGATCGTCGACAGAAAATTGCCGGTCGCAACCGCTGCCGAGTTTGTCGCGCTGACGAAGAGCAAGCCCGAGGCGGCTATTGTTGGCCATACCGGCATCGGCACGACTCCGCACCTCGGTTATTTGGCCTTCGCGACGGCGACCGGAACAAAGTCGCGTCTTATTCCCTACCGCAACATCGGCGATGCGCTTAACAACATCATGAGCGGCGACATCCATGCGGCCTTTTCGGCTGCCAGCACGGCGGCGAGTGTGCAGGGTTCGGACAAGTTGAAGGTTCTTGCCGTCACAGGGGATAAACGTATTCCGCAGCTCCCGAACATCCCGACCTTCGCTGAAGGCGGCATCGTCATGAAAGGTTTCGAAGAGGGCGCGTGGTATGGCTTTGTCGCACCGGCCGGTACGCCCGATGCCATCGTCAATAAGCTCAATGCGGCGCTCAATGAGGTCGTCAAGGATCAGTCGCTGCGAGAGCGTCTGGTCGCGTCGGGTGTCGAATTGACCAGCGGTACGCCCGCCGATTTTGCCAAGTTTATGGCGAGTCAGGATCAGTTCTGGGGCAAGACTCTGAAGGATGCCGGCATTACACCGAACTGAACGACACCCGGATTACGCAATCGCCGCGCCGCCGAAAGCTATACCGACTTCCTGTCGCGTTTGAAGCTCTTGGCGAGACGGATCGAGTTGGGCGTTTCGTCCGCAATGTGATGGAGGAAACTGGCGACGGCCTCGATGCCGTTGGCCGTGACTCCAGAGAACAGCCGATCGTTGATGCGCCGCAACAACGGCGTCAGTTCGCTGAGGATTGCGTTGCCCTTTGCCGTCAGCTGAATGAGCACAGCCCGGGTATCACGGGGGTGGGGTTGTTTGTCGAGAATTCCCTTTTTGACCAGTTTGCCGACCTCGGCGGTGACATTGGCGGCGGCCACATGCAACTGTCCGGCCAGCGTATTGATGCCCACGGGGCCCTTCATCTGAAGGTGCCAGGTCGCTAGCAGAATCGCATATTCGGCGGCGCTGAGACCGACGGACGTCGCCAATGCACGCCGCAGCGCCAGCATTCCGGCGGCGGCGGCAAAAAGGTCGGCAATCAGTTCGCGGAATTTGAGGTCGGACCCGTCGAATATCAGCCCAGGCAGACTCACGGTGAGGTTCTTCGCCGATGCGCGCGGCGTGTCCGAAGGCGCAGATGATTTCCTGGACGAGACGGGGCGCTTTTTCGGCATCAATGCCTCATTGCCGTTGGCCGGAGACATCCCATCAATTACATGATCAAACATGATTGCGGAATACCGGTGCGCTCTCACCAGCCGTGCAGCCACAGATTATCCTCCGGCGCCCGAGGACCATCGTCGTGGGCCAATTTTCGGTAGCGTCCTGAAAAGAACAGAAGCGGCGGCCGGCCCGTGTGGTGGATGGTATAGCCGGTGACCTCACAGACGAATATTTCATGGTCTCCGCCGTCGTAAACCGCGTAGGGCCGGCATTCGAAGTGCATCAGAACGTCCGGCGGCAGCGGGCTGCCATTGCCGGCGCGTCGGTCGGCGAGACCTTCCCATTTGCTGCCGGCAGCCCGAGCGAAGCGGTTGGACAGCTCGATCTGGTTTTCTCCCAGGATCGAAATGGCCAGAGCCTTGGCGGCCTTCCACTGCGCCAGACCGAGGGCGCTGCGCGCCACGCTAAACAGCACGAGCGCCGGTTCGAGCGACACCGAGTTGAACGAGCTGACCGTAGCGCCGAGCTTATTGCCGTCGACCTCGGCCGAAATGATGGCAACGCCGGTTCCGAACAGCCCCAGGGCGTTGCGGAAATCGCGAACGTTGAATGTGGCGGCGGTCGTATCGCTCATGTCAGGCCGCGGACCAGAGGGGGCTGAACTGAGTGGCGACAACATCTTCATAGCGCGGGTGGCCCTTGAGGATGCCGATATCGCGAGCGAAGGCGTTCATGCCTTCGACGAAGGATGGCGATATCGCCGCATCGTAATAGGGCAGGTCGCGCCGGATGAGTTCGGCGATCAGTTCGGCTTCAGTCGGCGGAAACAGCTTGCGACCAACGGTGGTCGCCAGGGACGGATCGGCGCGCAGCGCGGCCTGCGTCTTGACGATGGCACGCACCGCGGCCGCCGCCTTGTCCGGAGACTTCTCGATCAGCCGATCCGACGTGGCGATCGAAGCCATGGTGTAGTCGAAGCAGCCCTTCGGCCCGTCGCCGCGACGGATATCAAGGACGACCTTGCCGACGCCGCGTGTGACGGCGACTTCGGTGCCCATACCATTGGCCCAGAAGCCGTCGATCTTGCCGTCTTCCAGAGCCTTCGCCGCGGTGAGGCCAAAGTTCACGGTCGCACCGACGGCGCCGGGGACCGGCGCGATCGACACCTGATCGCGTTCGAGGTCGATGCCGCCAGCCTTGAGCAGCCGCCGCAATCCCATCTCGACCCAGGGCGCAGCGCCAATACGCTTGCCCTTGACGATGCTGAGATCGTTGCGCGCGGGATTGAGATCCGCGCGCATGACCAGGAACCAGTACATGCCCTGGCCCTGGGCACATAGCAGCTTGACGCCTTTCCACTCGGGAAAGGCCGCCAGCGCCGAGTGTGCCGAGCCACCGACCAGATCGATGGCTCCGTCGCGCAGGGCCGCGTAGCATTTGTCGACCGGGAAGATCAGTTCGAGCGACGCATCGAGCCCTTCTGCCTTGAAGAAGCCGAGTTCAACGGCGGCCGCCGCCGGAAAGTAGGAATTGGAGATGAGGTCGGGGACCGCAATTTTCATGGCAGGTTCTACTTCTTGCTTTCGTCGTAGTAGTGAATTTCGAAGAGGATGCAGCCCTTCTCCGATTTGAACGGGCCGTGATAGACGCCCGGCGGCCGGCAGGCATAGGTCAGCGGCGCGAAGGGCTCGCCGCCCTTGCCGTCCTTGTCGTTTCCGACGGTCAGGTCGCCGGTGAACAGGAAAACTTCCTCCCAGTGATCGTGCACGAAAGGCACGGTGCTGAAGGCGCCGGGGTCGAAGCGCAGGAGGCGCGAACGGCTGCCGGTCTTCTTGGTCTCGTCAATGTCGCTCGCGAGAATCTTCTGCTTGATGCCCGAGGGATAGCCGGGAGGCGTTTCCCAGCCGGAATTCATGTCGAGTGGAAAGAATTCGAGATGAGGTTTGTTGAACGGCATAGTGTCCTCGTGCTTATCCGGCGATGGGAAGGATGTGGGTGACGTATTGATGCGTGATCTTGCGCTTGGCGACCGGGTCCTCGATCTCCAGTTCGAACAGGTCGGCGCCCGTTAGCTCGCCATGAACGGCCAAGGTGCCGCAGAACATCACGGTGCCAACGGGCAGGGTAGCGCCGGCGCCGAGATAGCGCGAAATCAGATCGTCCGGATGCCGCATCTTGGCGAGCGGGCCTTCCTGATAGAGTGTTCGCTTGCCGTTCCGGGTGGCGAATGAACGGACCAGCAACTGATCCCAGCGTCCGGAGACGTCGCTGAAGCGCCACAGCCGCTTCGAAACCGGCTTGGCGCACATCTGCTTGGAAATGGTGATGCCGACGGTTTCGACCTGCCGGTCGGTATGATCCGAGCCGACGCCGAGCCAGAGCCCGTCGGGCAGGCTGACGATCACGGGTTCCACTTCGCCGCTCGACCGATCACCGACGACTTCGATTTCCGCAGCTTGCGTCAGCAGCGATGCCGCACCGCGGTAGAAAATCGGGGTCGAGGCCGGGCGCTTCACGCCGAGCTTTTCCAGCTCGACAATATGTGCCTCCATTGCCGCCGGGTCGCGTCCGGTCCAGCCAGCAATGACGAGGGAGGTGACGGCCGCGCTGATGTCGCCGCCCTTGTCCTCGGAGGAAAAGGTCAACCGTACTCCGGACTTCAATGCGCTCATGGCGGCCTTTCTCACTGTATGACGAACGGGGTCCGTTCGTCAGGTTTGGGATTGTTCTCCGCCGCTTGCGGAATTTAATTGCTAATATAACATACCTATGTTTTATAGCAAAAGGCAAGCGCCTTGGACGGGCGATGTTCCCCCGATCCAACGCCAGATTCACCGGATTTTGCGGAGGTTGAGGATCGTCATGAACGTCGCCGGAAACGTCAAGAAAGAGAATTCCACAAAGGTGGCAGGCGCCGGCCTGCGGACCGGGGCTGAGTATCTCGAATCGCTGCGCGACGGACGACAGGTGTTCGTCGATGGCGAAAAGGTGAAGGATATCGCCAGCCACAAGGCCTTCGCCGGCAGCGCAAGGTCGCTGGCGCGTCTGTTCGACATCGCGGCCGCGCCGGAAATGCGCGAGCGTATGACCTTCACGTCGCCGAAGACCGGCAACCCGGTCTGGCGCGCTTACCAGATTCCGAAGACCCACGCCGATCTCAAGGCCAAGCGTCTTGCGGCCGAGACCTGGGCGGAAGCCACCTACGGCCTGATGGGCCGCACCCCGGACCACGTTGCCGGCTTCTTCGCTGGCTATGCGGCGGTGCCCAGCGTGTTCGCCGCCGGCGGCCAGCAGTTCGCCGACAACGTCGTGAACTTCTACGAGAAAATTCGCGATACCCATCAGTATCTGAGCTACGCGATCGTCCCGCCACAGATCGATCGCAGCAAGCCGGCGCATCAGCAGAGCGATCCGACGCTCTATGCCGGCGTCGTCAAGGAAACGGATGGCGGCATCATCCTGTCGGGCGCCCAGCAGCTCGCCACCGCGGGCCTGTTCTCTGACTACATCTATCTGAGCTGCATCCACCCGCTGCAGGCAGGCGACGAGAACTACGCCAACGGCGTCGCAATTCCGGCCAATGCGCCGGGCCTCAAACTCTATCCGCGCCGCGCTTACGCCAACGTCGCTAACAACTCCTATGACTATCCGTTGTCGTCGCGGTTCGACGAGGTCGATTGCTTCGTCGTGCTCGATAACGTGTTCGTGCCATGGGAGAACGTGTTCATCTATCGCAACACGCAGGTGTGCCGCGATCAGTGGTGGCAGACGCCGTCGCATCTTTACGGCAACTACCAGGCCCAGTCCCGCTACACGACCAAACTGCGCTTCATGACCGGTCTTGCCAAACGCATGAACGAAATGACCGGCAACGACTCCAATCCGGCCGTGCAGGTGCAGATGGGCGAACTGGCATCGCTCGTGTCCATCGTCGAGAACATGCTGTTGTCGCAGGAGACGACGGCGACCATCGACAAGAATGGCGTGCTGTGGCCATCCAAGACGGCGCTCTACTCGATCATGGCGCTGCAGTCCGAACTGAACTCGCGTATGCTCGAGATCATCCGCGAACTCAGCGGTGCCGCCATGATTACCGTTCCTTCGGCTTATGCCGACTTCCAGAACGATGACATGCGCACCGACATCGAACGCTTCATGCAGTCCGGCGTTGCCGATGCCAAGAGCCGCGTTGCGGTGATGCGCATGGCCTGGGACTTCATCGGCTCGGAGTTCGGCAGCCGTCACCAGCAATACGAGAAGTTCTACGGTGGCGCCTCCTTCCTCGTGAAGATGAATGTCTACCGCAACTTTGATTTTGCCCGCGCGACCGGCATGGTGGAGAGCGCGCTCGCGCTGCCGCCGATCGGTCTCGACAAGTAGGGCGAAGACAGGAGAGGGCGGGAAGCAGATCCGTCCTCCCACCCGCCCAATCGATAGGGCCGCTGAACCGTCGTAGGCTCAGCGGCCAACCGCTTTCCAGCAACTTGCGCCCGCCGCTCTTTCCCTCGAGCCCGGCCGATCGAACCTCGTGAGCTGAAATGACCCGCCCCACTGATCGTCTGGAGGCCGCGCTGGCCTCGATCGAAGCTCGCGGCAGCCAGGGAAGGCTGGCGTTTACCGAAGTTTTCACCGAGAGTGCGAAACGCGAAGCCTTCGCCGCCGACCGGCGCGTCGCCAGCGGCATGACCAAGAGCGCTCTCGACGGCCGTATCGTTTCGGTGAAGGCGCTCTTCGACGTTGCCGGCACCGTGACTCATGCCGGCTCGGCGCGCCTGCGTAAACTCGCGCCGGCCGCCCGGGATGCGGATGCTGTCGAGCGCCTTCGCGCTGCCGGCGCGATCATCATTGGCAAAACCCAGATGACTGAATTCGCCTTTTCGGCGCTGGGCACCAATCCGCACGACGGAATGCCGGCCAATCCTCGCGACCCGGCCCGCGTTCCAGGCGGATCGTCATCCGGCGCCGTGGTGTCCGTGCTTGAGGGCATGGCCGACGTCGCCATTGGCAGCGATACCGGTGGCTCGATCCGCATTCCCGCCGCGTTGTCGGGTGCCGTTGGCTTCAAGCCGACCAGCGGGCGCGTTCCAACAACCGGCGCCTTCTCGCTATCGTCGACACTCGATACCGTTGGCCCCATCGCCAAAAGTGTGGCCGACTGCGCCGCCGCTGATCAGATTCTGGCCGCCGAAACCGGAGCCATACCGTTCAAAGCCGCAGCGCCGGGGAATTTCCGATTGATTATCGGGCGAGGCCGTCTGTTCACCCGTTGCGAAGACAAGGTTCTCGAAGCTGTCGATCGCGCCATCGCAATATGCCGTGCCGCCGGAATTGTCGTCGAAGAAGGCTCGCTTGACCCGGTGCTGGAACATACCGACCGCATCGACAAGCTCGGCACATTTCCCTCCATCGAAGTCGGCGCCACTTTGTCCCAGCTCGGCATTTCGTCACTCGATGGCATTGATCCCCTGACGCGGGCGCGCATAGAAGCCAACAAGGCTGTGTCTGCCGTGGACTATGTCCTGATGACGCGGCATCGCCAGGCAGCGATCGGTGCATTCGACAGATTGCTCGGCGACAATGAGATCGTCATCGTCCCAACGACGCCCATCGTTGCTCCTCTGACATCCTCCGTCCAGGAAGCTGCGGGTTTTCATGAAGCCAATGGTTTGGTGCTGCGGAACCCGCGAGTGGCAAACCTTCTCGATTGTCCATCGGTGTCGATCCCCATTCCGGGCCCCGGTTTGCCGGTAGGCCTGATGCTGCTTGGGCAGCGGCATTCGGACCGGCGGCTGCTGTCGGCTGCCGCGTGCCTGGAATCATTACTGCACTAGCGCGGCTCGATAATGCGGCCGGTTCCGCAGTGGCGGAATTGGTTGTTCCTGCAGACAGTTATTTTTCCGGCAGACCCGCCGCAATCATGAATTGAATTTGATGGTCGGAGGCCGCCCGAAATGCCGGGCTGGCGTTCTTCATCGGCGGCGCCACATTGAGTGCTGTGGTGCCGGGCCGCAGTTTGAGCCCCTCGCGCATGGCCGCTTTGGCCTCTTCGGTTCGCCCCAACTGTTGGTAAGCCGCGGCTAGCAGCATGTGGGTACGCCCGGTGGCCGGCGTAATGGCGATCGAGCGCTGCAGCCAGGGCAGCGCGGCCTCCGCATTGCCCAGAACGAGCGTTGCCCAACCGGCGCCGACCAGCCAGGTCCAGCGTGAAATCGGCGGGGTATCGAAACGATCGGCTTGCTGGAATGTCGCAAGCGCATCGTCGAAGCGACCGAGATGCAACTGGCCGAGTCCGACCAGAAAGAGTGCGAGCCCGTTCCACGGATCGAAACTCAGTGTCCGCGCGCAGGTGACGAGACTTTCAGCAAAATGATTGGTCGCGCTGAGAAAGCGGCAATAAGTTTCGAGCACGGCGATCGAGTTGGGTTTCGCCCGCAGCGCTCGCTCAATCGTTGCGGTGGCCTTCTCTTCGGCAGCGACTACCTCGTCAGGCGTGTACCAGACCATCTGGATGCCGCGCATCTGAAGCGCAACAAGCGCGACGGCGACGTCAACGTTGTTGGGGTCGTCATTGAGCGCGTTTTGTAGAAGGGTCTGCGCCAGCCCAAAGCGTTCACGGCTGGTCTGGTAGATCGACGCTGCGGCCTGCTCGATGACGACCTTGGTGCCGCCAGCCGTGCGGCCCATGTCGGAAGATGTCGCCTCCAGTATCTCGTTCAGACGGCGCGCCAGCGGTTGACCGACGCCCGCGGCCAGACGCGATTGCTGCAGTTCCGTCTTGAGCCCATCGCTTGCGACAGATACGGCGGCAACAGACTGGACCTCGCCGGTGTCCGTCTTGATGAGCCGCGCCCGCAACGTCCAGGATTTCTCACTGCGGTGCAGCTCGCCGGCAATTTCATAGTCTGACGAGACTGTCGAACCGGATGCCTGCGTCGGGCGCGGCCCGATCACGCTGATATTGGCGATCTTCGCAAAACCATCGGTGAGTCGGGCCGTAACCTCCGCTGCCATTGCGGTGCCACGAGGCTCGTCGCTGGAGTCGACAATCGAAGTCAGAGCGACAACAGGCCGCGGTGACGAGAAAACCAATGTGGGCCTGAAAGCCTGCGCCGCCGTCCAGAGCGCAACGACGGCGCAGAGACCGAAAAGTCCAGCAGCCACGGCGACCTGCCTGCGTGAACCGAGCCATCTGCCGTTTACTTGAGTCGCATCGGCCGGCGTCTGCGGTGGATTCGTAACAGCCGGAACGACCCCGGCTGCGTCGGGACGATGCGGCTGGCCTGCCGGCAGGTTCGAAACCTCGGGCGTGAAGAGGTAGCCGCCGCCGGTCGCCAGTTTGATGACCTGCCGGCGTTCGTCGCCCAGTACGCCACGGATCTCGCGTATGCATTGGAACAGGCTGTCTTCGCCGACAAAGACCTTCGGCCAGATCGCCTCCATCAGTTCCTGTTTTGTCAGGACCCGGCCGGCATTGCTAACGAAGAATTGCAGCATCTCAAACGACTTAGGCCGGAGCTTGAGCACTCCGCCGTCGGGACCGCGCAACTCTGCCCGTTGCTGATCCAGTTCGAACTCGCCAAAACGAAAAACCATATCCCCCGTCCGCGGGCACCGTCTGCGCCGCCACCAATAACGGAAATATCCCAGACGACAGCGTTAAATGGAGAATATCAGAAAACTTCAGCGCATTTTCATGCCGACATCAAAATGTCCGTGCCTGACGCGGACGAGATGGCCCTGGTCCGTCGATCGGCGCGCGATTGTCCGCAGTGCTGTCGGGAGCGCCAGTCCGAGACGGGGAACCATTCGCCGTGCGCTCGGGCAAAACGGACCGCCGATTCGAGTGGCTAACCGCCCCGTGTGGCATTCAGGACAAGTCGGGCCCATCCCGATCTGAGGCGGGGGCGAGCCTTACGTCAGCCAGGCCACAACTGGCCGCCGCCGTCGATCCTCAAGACCTGTCCCGAGACGAATGCGCCCATGGGGCCGGCGAAGAATTCGACGACGCGGGCCACTTCGTCCACGGTAGCGATGCGGTCAAGTGTGCCGCCTTCCGCCATCCGTGCCGGATCGACCGTGCGGGTGGCGACGAAGCGTTCGGTTCGTGTGTCGCCCGGCGCGATGGTGTTGACCGTGATGTCGTAGGGCCGCAGCTGGTCGGCTAGGCAGCGGGTGAAGTGCAGGGCGCCAGCCTTGGCCGTAGCGTAGATCGAGGCATTGGTTCGGCCCTTGAAAGCGGCGACAGATCCGACGGTGACGATGCGGCCACTGCGACGCTCCATCATTCCTTTCGCCACCGCCTGGCAAACGAAAATCGTGCTCATCAAATTGCGGTCGATCACTGCACGCACGTCCTCGGCCTTGATGTGGATGACATCGTTGGGGTCCGGCTTGCCGCCTTTGGCAGCGATGTCGCCGCCGGCATTGTGAACGAGAATGTCAATGGTGCCGAGTTCGGCTTCGGCCGTGGCAATCACGCGCGCGATCTCATCTGGTGCCGTCAGGTCGCCGAGTATCTTCACCGTACGAACGCCATGCGTCGAGGCGATAGCGTTCGCTACATCGGTCAGCGTTTGTGCACCGCCGAATTCAGAGGGCCCATGTTCGCGCATGCCATGAACGGCGACATGGCATCCCAAGGCTGCCAGTCGTTCCGCAAAGGCGCGTCCCAGTCCGCGGCCCGCGCCGGTCACCAGTGCGACTTTGCCGTCGAGAAGTCGTGTGCTCATGGGCCCCTTCTTCGGTCAGAATGCACCATACTTGATGAAAGGCGCGCGCCTTGCCAGATCGACATCATGCGGGAAGTGTGCAAACAAACAGTCTTCGACGCCGAAGGCGTGTTGATCGACCTGTTTGCTGACGTCACTTTTATTTTGCATCGCAGCGAGAGTGAAACATGACGACGCCGCAGTATCTTTCCAAGCTCGACCATTACATCAACGGCGCCTGGGTGCAGCCGACCTCCGGCAAAGGCCAGGACGTGGTCAATCCGGCCACCAATCAACCAATCGGCAAGCTCGGTTTTGCGTCGAAGGCCGATCTCGACGCCGCGGTGAAGGCCGCGGATGCGGGCTTCAAGACCTGGCGTAAGGTCTCGGCCTTCGAGCGTGCCAAGATCCTGCGCAAGGCCGCCGATCTGGTGCGTGCCCGCGCCGACCAGATCGCCACCGCGCTCACTTTTGAGCAAGGCAAGATTCTCGGTGAAGCCAAGCTCGAGGTGATGGGCTCCGCCGACGTCATCGACTGGTTCGCCGACGAGGGCCGCCGCGCCTATGGTCGCATCATCCCGGCGCGCGCCGACGGCGTGCGCAACATGGTGATCATGGAGCCGGTTGGCCCGGTCGCTGGCTTCTCGCCGTGGAATTTCCCGGTGCTGCAGGCGACGCGCAAAATCAGCGCTGCGCTCGCGGCCGGCTGTTCGATCATCGTCAAGTGCCCGGAAGAGACGCCCGGCTCGCCGATCGAGTTCGTCAAATGCTTCGAGGAAGCCGGTGTTCCCGATGGCGTCATCAATTTGCTGTACGGCGTGCCGGCGGAGATTTCCGAATATCTGATCGCCCATCCGTCGATCCGCAAGATTTCGTTCACCGGCTCGGTGCCGGTCGGCAAGCAGCTCGCCTCGCTTGCCGGTTTGCACATGAAGCGCGCCACCATGGAGCTCGGGGGGCATGCGCCGGTAATGGTGTTCGACGATGCCGACACCGACAGCGCAGCGAACCTGATGGCATTCCTGAAATATCGCAATGCCGGTCAGGTCTGCGTGTCGCCGACGCGTTTCTTCGTGCAAGAGAAAGCCTATGACAAGTTTGTCGCGAAGTTCGTTGACCTCGCCAAGGCTGTGAAGGTCGGCGATGGCTTCGATCCGGCGAGCAAGATGGGTCCGCTTGCCAATCCACGCCGTGTCAATGCGATGGAAAGCATCATCCTCGACGCCAAGGAAAAGGGCGCCAGGATTGAGACCGGCGGCAGTCGCATCGGCAATGCCGGCAATTTCTTCGAGCCGACGGTGCTGACCGGGGTGCCGCAGAACGCGCGCATCATGAGTGAGGAGCCTTTCGGTCCGGTTGCGGTGATGATGCCGTTCAAGGATACAGACGCAATGCTGGAGCAGGCCAACAGCTTGCCGTTCGGGCTGGCCAGCTATGCCTTTACCAAGGACGCCAAGACAGCGGCAAAACTGACTGATTCCATCGATGCCGGCATGCTGACCATCAACCATTTCGGCATCGCCCTGCCGGAGACACCGTTCGGTGGCATCAAGGACTCGGGCTATGGCCACGAAGGCGGTATCGAGGGCCTGAACGCTTACCTGCAGACCAAATTCGTCAGCCATCTGGCCTGACAAGCGAGGGCGGCGCCTCACGGGCGATTGGCCCGCGATGAGGCGGCGTGCCCGTTTTGACAAGCCGTGACGAACGCCGTCAGCGGCCTTTCCACTGCGGCGGGCGCTTCTCCACGAAGGCTTTGACGCCTTCGCGGAAATCCTCGCTGCCATAGGCGGCGCGCACCAGATCGTCGCCATCCGGCAGCCCGGCATGTTGCAGGCGGCGGATCGCCTCCTTGGTCACGCGCATCGTGACGGGGGCGTTGCCGGCAAGCTGCGTACAAATCGCGGCGATGCGGGCGTCCAGCGCGGCCGGCTCAACCACGTCCATCAGGAAGCCCGCGGCCAGCGCGTCCTCGGCGGCGATGTTCTCAGCCATCAGCATCATGCGCTTGGTGCGCGCCGCGCCGATGCCGGCCACCAGCCGGGCGTAATTGGCTACCGACAGACAGTTGCCGAGCGTGCGCGCGATCGGCACGCCGAATTTCGAGCCGGGTGTCGCAATGCGCAAATCGCAGCAGGCGGCAATCGCCAGCCCGCCGCCGATGGCCCAGCCTTCGACCACCGCCAGCGTCGGCATCGGCAGCGCTTCGAGTGCTGACAGATAGCGCTCCATTTTCTCCTCGTAGTCCGAACCCTGTTCGGGCTTCGAGAAGGCGAGGAACTGTGCGATGTCGGTGCCGGCGATGAAAGCCTTGCCGCCGGCGCCGCGCAGCACGGTAACGCGGATGCTGTCATCCTTGGCCAACGCGGCGCAGGCGTCGGCCAGCGCCTCATACATGCCCCAGGTCATGGCGTTACGGGCCTGCGGCCGGTCGAACAGGATGGTCGCCACGTTGCCGTCCCGGGTCAGGTGGACTTGGCCGTCGGACATTTCAATAACTCCACATTGCGTGCGGCGGTCACGGTTGCTCCCTCCTCATGAAGGGAAGCGAAAGATAAGGTCTGCCGTACTTTACACCTGGAGATAGCGTTGCCGCACGCTCGTATCGGCCGCGAGCTCGGCCGACGTGCCGCTCCAGACGGTGCGGCCCTTCTCAATGACGACATGGCGGTCGGCGATTTTCATCAGCGCGCTGATATGCTTGTCGACGACGAGAATGGCCTGGCCCTGCTTCTTCAGCAGCATCAGGCAGTTCCAGATCTCGGTGCGGATCTTCGGCGCCAGGCCTTCGGTGGCCTCATCGAGGATCAACAGCTTCGGATTGGTCATCAGTGCGCGGCCGATCGCCAGCATCTGCTGCTCGCCGCCGGAGAGCTGGTTGCCCATGTTGTTCTTGCGCGAAGCCAGCGACGGGAACAGTTCGTAAACGCGGGGAAGCGTCCATTGCGGCGCGCCGAAACGTGACGCATTGGTCGCGATCAGGTTCTCTTCGACCGAAAGCGACGGAAACACCTGGCGGCCTTCCGGCACCAGGCCGATGCCGGTCTGCGCAATCGAATAAGGCGGCAGGCCGATCAGCGGCTTGCCGTCGAAGCTCGCCGTGCCGGACTGCGGCGGCACCAGCCCCATCAGCGAGAAGATCGTGGTGGTCTTGCCCATGCCGTTGCGGCCGATCAGCGTGACCACCTCGCCGTCATTGACCGAGAACGAGATGTCGAACAGCACCTGGGCGGGGCCGTAGGAGGCGGCGAGGTTCTCGACGTGAAGCATTACTCAAGCTCCTCGCCGAGATAGGCTTCGGTTACCGCCGGATCGTTACGCACAGCATGCGGCGTGCCGCTCGCCAGCACGCGGCCATAGACCAGCACCGAAATCTTGTCCGCCAGCGCGAACACCGCGTCCATGTCGTGCTCGACCAGCAGCATGGCGAAGCGGCCCTTGAGCTTCTTGAGCACCGTGACGATGCGCTCGGATTCTTCCGGCCCGGTGCCGGCCATCGGTTCGTCGAGCAGCAACAGTTTGGGCTCGAGCGCCAGCGCGATTGCCAGTTCCAGCGCCCGCTTTTCGCCATGCGACAGATGCGCGGCGAGAATATCGGCGCGGTGGTCGAGGCTCACTTCGGTAAGCGCCGCCATGGCCTGGTCGTTGAGTTCGGCTTCGCCGGCGGCAGGCCGCAAGAAACGATAGCTCGAACCGGAGCGCGCCTGCACCGCGAGCGCCACGTTCTCCAGCGCCGAGAAGCGCGGCAGCACCGACGTGATCTGGAAGGAGCGCGCGAGGCCAAGCTTGGCGCGCTCGTCCGGCGGCAGATGCATGATGTCGGTGCCGTTGAGCAGAATGCGGCCGTCGTCCGGGCTCAAGGTGCCGGAGACCTGATGGATCAAGGTGGTCTTGCCGGCGCCGTTGGGGCCGATCACGGCATGAAGTTCGCCGGGGCCGATCTCCAGAGTCACGCCGTCGGTGACGACGAGGCCGCCGAAGCGCTTGCGCAGGTTTTCGATCAGCAGCACGGCGTCAGCCACGGGCGAGCCTCGTCTTGATCGAGATGACGAGGCCGGAAATGCCGCCGCGCGCGAACAGCACGATCAGCACCAGCAGCGGGCCGAAGATCAGCTTCCAGTTCTCGGTGAAGCCGGCCAGCGCTTCCTCCAGCAGCAGGAACGAGGCGGCGCCGACGATGGCGCCATAAAGAGTGCCGAGGCCGCCGAAGATCACCATGATGATAAGTTCGCCGGAGCGCTGCCATGACATATAAGCCGGGCTGACGAACTCGGTCGCGTTGGCAAGCAGGAAGCCGGCGAGGCCGCCGAGGGCGCCGGCGATGACGTAGCCGATACGCTGATAGCGGAAGACGTCGAAGCCGATGGTCGCCATGCGTGTCGGGTTCTCGCGCGCGCCGCGGAACACGCGGCCGAAGCGCGAATAGACCACGGCGCGCAGCATGAAATAGGCGCCGGCGAGGAAGGCAAGGGTCACGTAGTACAGCGCCCGGTCGTCCTTGAACACGGCAAGGCCGAACAAGGTCGAGCGCGCCGGCAGGGTGATACCGTCGTCGCCGCCATAGGGCGCCAGCGAGCCGGCAATGAAATAGGCCATCTGTCCGAAAGCCAGCGTGATCATGATGAAGTAGACGCCGCTCGTGCGCAGGCAGATCGTTCCGGTGACATAGGCGAACAACGCACTCACGAGAATCGCCAGCGGCAGCGTGATCGCCATGTCGGTGACGCCGTGGGCGCCGGCGATCGCCACCGTATAGGCCCCCAAGCCGATGAAGGCGGCGTGGCCGAAGGTGACGAGTCCGCCGAAGCCGCACAGGAAATCGACCGCCAGCGCGGCAATGGCAAACACCATCACGCGGATGATCAGGTTGAGGATGTATCCCTGCGGGCCGAAGGCCGCGGCGAAGGGCACCACCGCCAGCAGGGCGAAGATGGCCACCACGGCGATTTCGATGCGGGCGGATTTGTGCGCCGGCAATGCGGGAGCGAGCATGCTCATCAGGAGCGTCCCTTGGCCGGAAACAGTCCGGACGGCCGGAAATACAGCACCAGTGCCATCAGAACGTAGATCAGCATCGAGGCGAGGGCAGGCCCGACAGTGCGCGCCGGCGAGGGCGGCATGACGAGGCGCAGAATGTCGATCATGAACGAGCGGCCGAGCGTGTCGACAAGGCCGATCAGCAGCGCCGCCATGAAGGCGCCGCGCATCGAGCCGATGCCGCCGATGACGATGACCACGAAAGCGAGGATCAGCACGCTGTCGCCCATGCCGGGCTCGACCGACAGGATCGGCGCGATCATGACGCCAGCGAAGGCGGCGAGCATGGTGCCGAAGCCGAACACGATCATGAACAGGCGGCGGATATCGACGCCGAGCGCCGAAACGATGCGGGCATGGGTGGCGCCGGCGCGCACCAGCATGCCGACGCGCGTGCGTGCCACCAGAAAATAGAGCATCAGCGCAACGATCAATCCGGAAGCGATGATGACCAGCCGCCACACCGGATAAACAAGCCCCGGCATGATCTGCACGGTGCCGGCCAGCGCCTCGGGGATCGGCAGGTTGAGCGGCGCCGCGCCCCACACCACCTTCACGCCCTGGTTCAGGAAGATGATGATGCCGAAGGTCGCGATCACCTGCTCGAGATGGTCGCGGTCGTAAAGCTGACGGAAAATAGTGAATTCGAGCAGCAGGCCGAAGGCCAGCGCTGCGGCGAGCGCGAGGATCAGCGCCAGCACGAAGGAGCCGGTCAGCGCATAGAACATCACCGCCAGATAGGCGCCCAGCATGTACTGGACGCCATGCGCGAGGTTGATGAAGTCCATGACGCCGAACACGAGCGTCAGCCCGGCTGCGATCAGGAACAGCAGCACGCCGAGCTGCAGGCCGTTGAGGGTCTGGACGATGAAGAGGGTGAAGGACATAGCTTATGTGATCCTAGGCACCGATCGGGTCGCACACTCGGTGTCGTCAGCGGGCTTGTCCCGGTGATCCCGCTTAGGCTGGCACAGTTCCTAATAATCGGGATGGCCGGGTCAAGCCCGGCCATGACACCGAATTTGAGCAGAGCGGGCGCGTCAGCATCGCACGCAGACGCGCCCTGTCTCTTACTTCATCGCGCAATCTTTGGCGTGCGGATCCTGGTAATCCGTGAACACCTTCTTGTCGATCGAGGTGGCGAACTTGTCGCCGACCTGCACCACCTTCACCTGGTAGAAGTCCTGGATCGGGTAGTTGTTGTTGCCGAATTTGAAGTTGCCGCGCAGCGAGGTGAACGGCGCCTTCTTCATGGCCGCGCGCAGCGCATCCTTGTTGTCGGTCTTGCCGCCGGTCGCCTTCAGCGCGCCATCGATCAGGAGGCCAGCATCGTAGGACTGGAAGGCGTAGGACGCCGGGATCGCGCCGCCGTATTCCTTTTCGTAAGCCGCGACGAACTTCTTGTTCTGCGGCGTATTGAGGTCGGGAGCCCAGTTGGCGCCGCCGAAGAAGCCGAGCGCGGCTTCCTTCTGCGCCGGCAGCGTCGATTCATCGACGGTGAAGGCGGAGAGGAATTTCACCTTGTCGGCGAGGCCGGCCTGGCGGAACTGCTTGACGAAATTCACACCCATGCCGCCGGGCAGGAACACGAACACCGCGTCCGCGCCGGAGGCGGCGATCTTCGACAGTTCGGCCGAATAGTCGAGCTGGTTGAGCGGCACATAGACTTCGTCGGCGAGTTCGCCCTTGTAGAAGCGCTTGAAACCCGCGAGCGAATCCTTACCCGCCGGATAGTTCGGCGCCATGATGAACGGCTTCTTGATGCCGGCATCCTGCGCGTATTTGCCCATCACCTCGTGGTTCTGGTCGTTCTGGTAAGAGGTGACGAAGAAGTTCGGGTTGCAGTCCTTGCCGGCGAAGTTCGAGGTGCCGGCGTTCGGCGAGATCAGGATGGTGCCGCTTTCGGTCACCGGCTTCATGATCGCGACGAGAATGTTGGAGAAGATCGGTCCGACGACAAAATCGACCTTGTCGCGGTCGACCAGCGCCTTGGCCTTGCTGACGGCGACGTCCGGCTTGAGTTCGTCGTCCTGCACGATCAGTTCGACCTCGCGGCCGCCCAGCTTGCCGCCATTTTCCTTAATCGCGAGCTGCAGACCGTTGCGGAGCTGCTGGCCGAGCACCGCAGCGGGGCCGGACAGCGTGGTGACGACACCGATTTTCAGCTTTTCCTGCGCAAAGGCCGGACCCTGCGCGCCGCTGGCGACCATGATCGCAGCCACGGCAACCGACATCAGCAATTTGTTGATCATTGCTCTACCCCTTCCCGAATTGACGGAGGCAAGGCGTGCTTGCCCGCTGCCGAACTATGCCCGGCCATCATTGACCTGGCTACTCCACGGGAGATATTTTAGATTTAAAATATCTCCCGTGTGAAGCACTATCTTTAAGCACGGACGAGCTGAGAGTGGCACTATTTACTGCAATGCACGGTTTGTCGTTGGCGCGAAAAACCGCGTGCTAGATTGGAGGAGAGGCCTCCTCTGGAAGGACTTGCGCTGAAGGGATCTGCGCTGAAAGGATTAACGCGTTGCCGTATGGCATTCTCCCCGCGACACTGAAGGCCTGGCTGGATCACCGCACTGCGGCATCGGCCAAGCCCGTCGCTGCCCCGGCGCCGCCATCGACCACGAACCATCGGAGTGAAGACATGCAGACGCTGACCGCTGGCATCACCAAGGCCGGCACCGGGATCGAAGGTATCTCTTGGAGCATTCTCGGCCAGACCTATGTGCCGAAAACGTTGTGCGAGAGCTCATTCTCCTGGCATGCGACTTTTCCGCCGGGCACTTTCGTGCCGCCGCACATCCACCCCACCCAGGACGAGTTCATCTACCTGTTCGAGGGCCGTCTCGACCTGATGCTCGATGGCAAGGACTTCGTGGCGCAACCGGGCGACGTCATCCGCCTGCCGATGGGGCTGCCGCACGGCATCTTTAACAAGCAGGACCAGACGGTGAAGTGCTTCTTCTGGGTGTCGCCGACGCGCAAGCTCTACGACCTGTTCTGGGCGATTCACTCAATGAAGGAACAGAAGCCGGACGAGGTCGTCGCGCTTTCCGCCCGTCACGAGGTCATGTTCCTGCCGCCGCCGGCGCAGTGACACGGATCGCGATCGGCCTCATCCTGAGGAGTGCACGAAGTGCGCGTCTCGAAGGATCGAGGCCGCCCCATGGTTCGAGACGGGCCTTCGGCCCTCCGCACCATGAGGGCGGAATTTATTCAAAATGCCGCTTGACTGTATTTAAGCCTAGGTCTATATTCCCCTGCGTCCCGCCCTCGTTACGAGGGGTGTCTGATCAGCGTCTCCAGATGCTGGGGCGGGGAGCGGTGGCCGGGTTCGGGGCGTCGGAGATGCGGCGCAAATTCCCCGCCCGGCGGTCCAAGCCGCTCGCTCCCGGCGCGCCTTGCCGCGCGCCACTGGGGCGGAACTGCGCGTGCCAAGGGAGCAGAAGTCTTCGGCGGCGGGGCGATCGACACCAGGTCGCGCCCAAACCGGAGGCGAGGAAGCCACCCCGCCCGCGCAGGGAAGTCCCGCAGCGGTGGATAGCAATGGTCCGTCCACCGGGGGTCGAGCGGAGCAAGCCACAAAACACCGCGTGCGGAACGCCGGAGGTCCGGCAATTCCGTGGTGACGATGCTCGCGTGAATCTAACTCACACATCACGCGAGGCTGCGGGGCTGTTCGGGCCCGGCGTTCCGCGCGCCCTCGTTATCGAAGGGCGATGGAATGAAGGTTTGGGACTGCGGCCTGCCCGGGGCCGACCAAACAATGCGGGCGATGACGCGTGTCTGTAATGTGACATTCGACATGGAACTTCACGCCGCACCAATGCGGCGCCGACCATGCACGTTCCACCTGCGAACAAATTGAATGTCTGCCGAGTGAGACGGTTCACTATCGCTGTGATGGACGCGAACCGGATGTTGTTCGTCGGCATTGTCTGCCGCATACGGGGTGGCCGTGAAAATCGTATTCTTTCTGGAAATCGCGCTGTTCGCCGCGGCGTTTATCGCATTGCATCGCGCGCTTCGTGTGCGCGAAGCTGCCGCCGCGTCGCTGGTTGGCCAAGCGCTGACGGTGACGGCGAAGCGTGCCCTGCGTGACGCGCCGGCCGGGCAAGGCGACGCCGCCGCGCGGAGTTAGGCCGCTTTGTTGACCTGCGTCTTCGCAAAACCTGCGGTCGAGGCATAACCGCGCACGATCGCCTTGCGGTCTTCGTAGGACAGAACGTCGTCGATATTGCTGAAGCCATCCGGCGCACGAGCCTCAATGGCGTCGATGACGCCTTCCGGCCCGCCCTTGCGGTTCATCAGCACGATCTGTGTCGTCATCGGCAGGCGCTCCTGATCGTATTGCCACAGCGCATGCATGGCATTGTCCGCCGTGACCAGCCTGTCTGCGAGGCAGCGCGCGTCGAGGATCGCCTGCGAGGCGCCGTTGGAACCGACCGGATACATCGGGTGTGCGGCGTCGCCGAGCAAGGTGACGCGGCCATGCGACCAACGTGGCAGCGGCTCGCGGTCGCACAATGGATATTCCCAGAACTCGCCGCTGGCTTCGATCAGGTGCGATACGTCGATGAACGGCAGGTTGAATTTCTGAACATAGGGACGCAGGTCATCCCAGCGGCCGAGGCGCGACCAGTCTTCCTTGCGCGGCGTGGTGCCGCCTGCCGCCACCTTGGCCATGATCGCCCAGTTGGTGAGGCGGCGGTCCGGTGCCGATCCTTCGGCGATCGGATAGAGCACGAATTTGGCCTCCATGCCGCCGGCGATGATCATCGAGCGGCCGGTCATGAATTGCGGCCAGTCGACCGCGCCGCGCCACAGGATCGTGCCGTTCCAGATGGCGGGGCTCTCTTGCGGGAACAGTTTGGCGCGCACGAAAGAATGGATGCCGTCGGCGCCGATCAGTACATCGCCGCGTGCGGTTTTGATGTGGCGGCCCTGGCGGTCGAAGAAATAGGCGGAGACGCCGGACTCGTCCTGCATGAAATGGCCGAGACGGTGGCCGGTGTTGACCTTGCCTTCGCCGAGACGGGCGCGGACGGCCTGGTAGATGACGCCTTGCAGGCGGCCGCGATGGATCGAGAATTGCGGAACTTCGAAGCCGGCATCAGTGCCACGCAGTTCGTGCCAGACGGTCTGGCCGAAGCGATTGGCATAGAACAGCTCGTAAGTGCGGATTGCTACGGCGTCGAGACGCTCGAGCAGGCCGAGCTCCTTCAACTCCTTGATGGCGTGGGGCAGGGTGTTGATACCGACACCGAGCTCGCGGATCGTGTCCGCCTGTTCGTAAACCTCGCAGTCGATGCCGCGGGCATGGCACATTAAAGCTGTGGTCAGTCCGCCCACCCCGCCGCCGATAATGATCGCCTTCATCACGCACACTCTTGCCTGTTACGCGGCTTCCCGTCGTTAATTCATTGCATCCAAGGGCTTAAGCGGCAACCCCGGTTTGCAAACAGGGTAACCGGCCCGCAGGGTACAGCATCGGGATACTTTAAGCCTAAAATATTTAGGTTGCTAATATCTCGCGGTAGTCGCAGACTGTGCCGGCAAACGAGCGATGGAGCGTGCCGATGCGTGCGGCGATGCGGACGGTCATTCTGGGCGGTGGTCCCGGCGGTCTCTATTTTGCGATCTCGCTGAAATTGCGCAATCCCGCCCATGAAGTCGTGGTGATCGAGCGCAACCGGCCCAACGACACGTTCGGCTGGGGTGTGGTGCTCTCGGCCGACACGCTCGACAATCTCGACGTCAACGACGCCAAGAGCGCAAAAGCGATCCGCGACAGCTTCGTCTACTGGGATGACATCGCCGTGCACTATCGCGGCGCGACGATGCGCTCGGGCGGCCACGGTTTCTCCGGCGTTGGCCGCATGCGGCTCCTCAATATCCTGCAGGAGCGGGCCACCGAACTCGGCGTCGACATCCGCTTCGAAACCGAGGCGCAGCCCCTCGAGGCCTACAAGGACTATGACCTCATCGTCGGTGCGGACGGCGTGAATTCCCGCGTGCGCGAGGCTTACGCCGACGTATTCAAGCCGAACATCGACGTGCGCGCCTGCAAATATATCTGGCTCGGCACGCACCAGAAGTTCGACGACGCCTTCACCTTTATCTTCGAAGAGACGGAGCACGGCTGGATCTGGGTGCATGCCTACCAGTTCAATGCCGATACCGCGACCTTCATCGTCGAATGTTCGGAGGAGACCTGGAAGAAATCCGGCTTCGACACAATGTCGACCGACGAGACCATTGCCCGCTGCGAAAAGATCTTCGCCAAATATCTCAACGGCAATGCACTGATGTCCAATGCGCGCCACCTGCGCGGCTCGGCCTGGCTTAACTTCAACCGCGTTCTGTGCGAGCGCTGGTCGGCCGGCAATGTCGTGCTGCTCGGCGATTCCGCGGCGACCGCGCATTTCTCGATCGGCTCCGGCTCCAAGCTCGCCATGGAGAGCGCGATCGCGCTTGCCAATTACATCGACAGCGAGCCGGACATGGCCGCCGCCTTTGCGCGCTACGAGGTCGAGCGCCGCACCGAAGTGCTGCGGCTGCAGAGTGCCGCCCGCAACTCGATCGAATGGTTCGAGGAGGTCGAGCGCTATCTGCATCTCGACCCGGTGCAGTTCAATTATTCGCTGCTCACCCGCTCGCAGCGTATCAGCCACGAGAACCTGCGCGCGCGCGATGGCGCCTGGCTGGCCGGCGCCGAAAAGTGGTTCGAGCGGCAGGCGACTGGCGCCGAGCCGAAATCGGCCCGCCGGCCGATGTTCGTTCCGTTCAAGGTGCGCGGCGTCGAACTGACGAATCGCGTCGTCGTGTCGCCGATGGCGCAGTATCGCGCGGAAGGCGGCATGCCGAGCGACTGGCATCTGGTGCATTACGGCGAGCGCGCCAAAGGCGGCGCCGGCCTGGTGTTCACCGAGATGACCTGCGTATCGCCGGAAGGCCGCATCACGCCCGGTTGCGCCGGCATGTATGCGCCAGAGCACGAAGCAGCATGGAAGCGCATCGTCGATTTCGTTCACGGCGAAACCGATGCGAAAATCGCGCTGCAAATCGGCCATGCCGGCCCGAAGGCCTCGACCCAGCTCGGCTGGGAAGAAAACGAAGAGCCGCTGAAATCCGGCAACTGGCCGATCCTGTCCGCCTCGGCCGTGCCGTGGAGCCCGAACCATCAGACGCCGCGCGCGGTGACGCGCACCGACATGGACCGGATCCGCGACGACTTCGTCCGCGCCGCCGAGATGGGTGAGCGTGCCGGTTTCGACTGGCTGGAACTGCATTACGCCCACGGCTATCTGATGTCGGCCTTCATCACGCCGCTCACCAATACGCGCACCGACGACTACGGCGGCAGCCTGGACAACCGCCTGCGCTTCCCGCTCGAGGTGTTCCGTGCCGTGCGCAAAGTGTGGCCGGATCACAAGCCGATTTCGGTGCGCATTTCGGCCAATGACTGGGTCGGGCCCAAAGGCATCACGCCGCAGGACGCGGTCGAGATTTCGCGGATCCTGCATGAGGCCGGCGTCGACATGGTTGATGTCTCCGCGGGCCAGACCTCGCCAGAGTCGAAACCGGTCTATGGCCGCATGTTTCAAACGCCGTTCTCCGACCGCATCCGCAACGAGGCCGGCGTCGCCACGCTCGCGGTCGGCAATATCTACGAGCCGGATCACGTCAACTCGATCCTGATGGCCGGCCGCGCCGATCTCGTCTGTCTGGCGCGCCCGCATCTCGCCAATCCATACTGGACCTTGCACGCCGCGGCCGACGCCAATGACCACGGCGTCACTTGGCCGAAGCCGTACTGGGGCGGTCGCGACCAGATGTATCGCCTGAAGTCGCGCCCGGACGTGATGACAGGGAAAGTGTAATGGCCGCTCTTGCCGGCAAGCACGCTTTGGTGACAGGCGGCGGCTCCGGCATCGGCGCCGCCATCGCCCGTGCGCTTGCCGCCGAAGGCGCGGCGCTATCACTCGTCGGTCGCCGCAAGGAGCCGCTCGAAGCGATGGTGAAACAGTTGCCGAAAGCGAGCGCGATCGTTGCCGACATTACCAGCGGTACCGAATGCAAGGCGATGGCCGAGGCCGCACGCGCTGCGCATGGCGCCATCGATATTGTCGTTGCCAATGCCGGCATGGCGGCGAGCGCGCCTGCGTCACGGATTGACGCCGCGCACTGGCAGCAGATGATCGGCGTCAACCTCACCGGCGCCTTTAACACTGCGCAGGCCGCGCTCGCCGACGTCACGCGTCAGCCGGGCGGGCGCATTGTCTTCGTTGCGTCGACCGCCGGCCTCAAGGGCTATTCCTATGTTGCCGCCTATGTCGCCGCCAAGCACGGCGTCATCGGCCTGATGCGTGCGCTCAGCGTCGAACTGGCGGCCAAGGGTACGACGGTAAACGCCGTATGCCCTGGCTTCACCGACACGCCGCTGCTCGCCGGCGCCGTCGATACCATCATATCCAAGACCGGCCGCAGCGCCGATGCCTCGCGCGCCGAATTGGCCAAAGACAATCTGCATGGGCGCCTGATCACGCCCGAGGAAGTGGCGCAGACCGTGCTTTATCTGTGCGTACCGTCCTCCGGCTCAGTGAACGGCCAGGCCATCGCGGTGACGGGAGGCCCGGTATGAACGGTCCGAAGCTGAAGGCGGCCACGCGCCCGCTCAGCAAGCAGCACCTGCGTTTGTGGCTGCGCCTGCTGCGCGCCGCGCGCCGTATTGAGTCGGAATTGCGCGAGCGCCTCCGCAAGGAATTTGCGATCACGTTGCCGCAGTTCGACGTCATGGCGGCGCTGGCGCGCAAGGAAGACGGCATGACGATGACCGAGCTGTCGCGCATGCTGATGGTCTCGAACGGCAATGTCACGGGCATCATCGACCGGCTGACCACCGACAAAGTAGTGCTGCGCCAGGCGCCGGCGAATGATCGCCGCTCTTTCATCGTGCGCTTGACGCCGAAGGGTGCGGCGCAATTCGCCGTGATCGCACGCGCCCATGAGGAGTGGGTCGATGAGCTGCTCGCCGATTTCGATGCGGCGCAGACCGAAGACCTTATTGAAATGCTCGGCGGCCTGTCGGCGGACCGCCACGGAGGAACGCAGCAATGAAAATGGCTGATTACAAGCCGCGGCACTTCAACTGGCGCGTCGAGGGCACGGTCGCCGTGATGTCGCTTGACCGTCCGGAGCGCAAGAACCCGATGACGTTCGAGTCCTACGCGGAAATGCGCGACACCTTCCGCCAACTCAGCTACGCCGACGACATCAAGGCGGTGGTGATCGCCTCGAACGGCGGCAATTTCTGCTCGGGTGGCGACGTTCACGACATCATCGGCCCGCTGCTCGACAAGGACATGAAGGGCCTGCTCGAATTCACGCGCATGACCGGCGATCTGGTCAAGGCGATGAACGCCGCGCCGCAGCCGATCATTTCGGCGGTGGACGGTGTCTGCGTCGGTGCCGGCGCGATGATCGCGCTGTTCTCCGACATGCGCATCGGCACGCCGGCGGCGAAGACCGCGTTCCTGTTCACGCGTGTGGGCCTCGCCGGCTGCGACATGGGCGCATGCGCCATGTTGCCGCGTGTCATCGGCCAGGGCCGGGCCGCGGAATTGCTCTACACCGGCCGGGTCATGTCGGCGGACGAAGCCGAGCGCTGGGGCTTCTTCAACAGGCTCACCGACGGCGCGCAGCTTGAGGCCGAAGCCCTCAAGTTGGCGCAGCAACTCGTTGCCGGCCCGACTTTCGCGCACATGATGACCAAGACCATGCTGGCGCAGGAATGGTCGATGTCGCTGCCGATGGCGATCGAATCTGAGGCGCAGGCGCAGGCGATCTGCATGCAGACACGCGATTTTCGCCGCGCCTACGATGCCTTCGTCGCCAAGGGCAAGCCGGTATTCGCGGGGGATTGATATGAACTCCGTTCATTTCCGCGAAAGTGGGAATCCAGCTTTGATCCAATCTGGGTCCCCGTTTTCGCGGGGGCGAACGGGAGGATGTGACCATGCCCGATAAATCCTTCCTCACCTGGCCGTTCTTCACTGACGCGCACCGCACCTATGCGGCGACCATCGACGGCTGGGCTCAGGACAAGTTGCAAGCGGTCGATCATCACGACGTCGATACTGCCTGCCGCAAGCTGGTGAAGGCGTTGGGGCAGGGCGGCTTCCTCAAGCACACCGCGCCGGCAACCGAGCATGACAAGCTCGATGTGCGCACTCTGGCGTTGTCGCGTGAGACTTTGGGGCGCTATTCAGGCCTTGCCGATTTCGCCTTCGCCATGCAGGGCCTCGGCGCCGGGCCGATCTCGCTGTTCGGTTCGGCGGATCAGCGCGCAGCGTGGCTACCGAAAACACGGGCCGGCGAAGCCATCGCCGCCTTTGCGCTGTCGGAAGCGGCGTCGGGCTCCGACGTCGCCAACATCACCACCAGCGCGAAACGTGACGGTGACTCCTACGTCATCGATGGCGAGAAAACTTGGATCTCCAATGGCGGCATTGCCGACATGTATGTCGTCTTCGCTCGTACCGGTGAAGCGCCCGGCGCCAAGGGTCTGTCGGCTTTCATCGTCGAAGGCTTCAATCCCGGTCTGTCGATCGCCGAACGGCTCGAGGTTATCGCGCCGCATCCTCTCGCGCGCATTGCTTTCAAGGACTGCCGTGTGCCGGTCTCGGCGCTGATCGGCAAACCGGGCGATGGCTTCAAGATCGCGATGGCGACGCTCGACGTGTTCCGCACCACGGTCGGCGCCGCCGCGCTCGGCTTTGCCCGCCGCGCACTCGACGAGACGGTGAAGCGGGCGGGTACACGGCATCTGTTCGGTGCGCCGCTCGGCGAGTTGCAGATGGTGCAGGGACACATCGCCGACATGGCGCTCGATATCGACGCTGCGGCGCTGCTGGTTTATCGCGCGGCATGGACCAAGGACATGGGGGCCGCCCGGGTGTCGCGCGAGGCGGCGATGGCCAAGCTGTATGCCACCGAGGCTGCGCAGCGCGTGATTGACGCCGCCGTGCAGATTCACGGTGGTGACGGCGTTCGTTCCGGCCATCCGGTCGAGACGCTATATCGCGAGATCCGCGCGCTGCGCATCTATGAAGGCGCGTCGGATGTTCAGAAGATCATCATCAGCCGGGCAGTCACGACAGTAGCGGAGCGCTAAGAATGCCCCAGATCAAACTCGGCCCCACCGCGCACGTGGATACGTTCACGCGCGATAACCTTCCGCCGTTCGAACTGTGGCCCGAGATCCTGCTCGATCGTCCGGAATTCCAGTATCCGGAGTATCTCAACGCCGCGGTCGAATTGACCGACCGTATGGTCGAGCGTGGCCTCGGCGACAATATCGCGCTCATCGGCAATGGCCGCCGCCGCACGTATAAGGAACTGACCGACTGGTCGAACCGCCTAGCCCATGCGCTGGTCGAGAATTACGGCGTCAAGCCGGGCAACCGGGTGTTGATCCGCTCCGGCAACAATCCGGCGCTGGTCGCGGCGTGGCTGGCGGCGACCAAGGCCGGCGCCGTGGTCGTCAATACCATGCCTATGCTGCGCGCGGGCGAACTCGCCAAGATCGTCGATAAGGCCGAAATCAGCCTGGCCCTATGCGACAGCCGTATCGCCGACGAACTGATCGCCTGTGCCAAGACCAGCAAGTTTCTCAAGCAGGTGGTTTCCTTCGACGGCACGCAGAATCACGACGCCGAACTCGACCGCATCGCGCTCGGCAAGTCGGTGAAGTTCGACGCCGTGAAAACCGGCCGCGACGATGTCGCGCTGCTCGGTTTCACCTCGGGCACGACCGGCGAGCCCAAGGCGACCATGCATTTCCACCGCGACATTCTGATGATCGCCGATGGCTATGCCCGGGAAGTTCTTAAAGTGACGCCGGAAGACGTGTTCGTCGGCTCGCCGCCGCTCGCCTTCACCTTCGGTCTCGGCGGTCTGGCGATCTTCCCGCTGCGCTTCGGCGCGGCCGCGACGTTGCTGGAGAATGCCTCGCCGCCGAACATGATCCAGATCATTGAAACCTACAAGGCGACCATCTGCTTCACGGCGCCAACGGCCTATCGCGCCATGATGGCGGCGATGGACAAGGGCGCTGATCTGTCGTCGCTGCGCATTGCGGTGTCGGCGGGCGAGACCTTGCCGGCGCCGGTGTTCGAGCAGTGGACGACCAAAACTGGCAAGCCGATCCTCGACGGTATCGGTTCCACCGAGATGCTGCACATCTTCATTACCAATCGCATGGGCGAGGCGCGGCCAGGCGCGACCGGCAAGCCGGTCACCGGTTATGTCGCCAAGGTGGTCGACGAAAAGATGAATGAGGTACCACGCGGTGAGATCGGGCGTCTCGCTGTGCGCGGGCCGACCGGCTGCCGCTATCTCGCCGACAAGCGTCAGACAGCCTATGTGCGTGACGGCTGGAATCTCACCGGCGATACGTTCGTGCAGGACGAGGATGGCTATTTCCACTTCGTCGCCCGCGCCGACGACATGATCGTCTCGGCTGGCTACAACATCGCCGGCCCGGAGGTCGAGGCGGCGCTGCTGTCGCATCCCGATGTCGCGGAATGCGCCGTGATCGGCAAGCGCGACGAGGAGCGCGGCGAAGTCGTTGCCGCCTATATTGTGCTGAAAGCCAATGTTGTTGCTGACGATGTGTGCCGCAAGCGTTTGCAGGACCACGTCAAGGCGACCATCGCACCGTACAAGTATCCGCGTGCGGTCAATTTCGTCGAAGCCTTGCCGAAGACACAGACCGGCAAGATCCAGCGTTTCAGATTGCGGGAGCAGGTATGACCATCGAGATTCTTCACCCGCAGGGCTGGGCGCCGGCCAGGGGCTACGCCAACGGTGTGGCTGCTGAAGGCCGTCAGATCTTCATCGCCGGCCAGATCGGTTGGAATGAAAAGTGCGAATTCGTCAGTGACGATTTCATCGACCAGGTCGAGCAGGCACTGAAAAACATTGTCGCCGTGTTGAAGGAAGCCGGCGGCGGGCCGGAGCACTTGGTGCGGCTCACCTGGTATCTCACCGACAAGCGCGAATACGTGTCACGGCTGAGGGAGCTCGGGCAGGCCTATCGCCGCGTCCTCGGGAAGAATTTTCCGGCCATGTCGGCAATTGTCGTTATGGCGCTGATCGAGGATCGCGCCAAGGTCGAGATCGAGGCGACGGCGGTCATCCCGGCGCGCTGAGTATAGACTTGTTGAGTCAGACGGGCCGCTGTTCCGGCAGATCGGAACTCAGCGCACTCGCAAAGCGGACCTCGGATTCGCCGTCATTGACGAGCATACGTCGGTAGAGCTGTTCGAGCCGCAGATAGCGTTCGCGGCTTTCGTCGTCGTAAGTCGCCGCCGCAAGCTGTGCGCAAGTATCAGCCTGGCGCTGCAGGCGTTTTGCGATCGCCATTGTCGATCCCCTCCGCCTCGTGAACTGGTGCATTGCAACATCAAAATCGGTGCATTGCAACAGGAATTCATCAAGCCGTCATATAGGGGCTAACGCGCTACCGGGGCTTGGGTTCAGGGGGGGGCAGCCGGCTGGCATACTCCTTGCTCATTTTTGCGCCGTAGCGTGCGAAATCGCCGCCTGGGCGAGTAAGTCGGGGCTGGCACGGCATGGAACAGGTCTTGCATGACTGCAATGCGCAAACGTGGAGCTTTGGACCTAAGGGCCGAGAGGTCGGGCGTCACGGTGGAGAGCGCGTCTGTGGCTGAAATGCAGAAAGGCTCGGATACAGGCTCGCAGCCGCAGGGCGGTTCGCGCGACGCATCGCTCAAGATCGTCATCGTTGACGAGAGCCCGATCCGTGCTGCGATCCTCGAAGACGGATTGCGCGAGGCCGGCTTTACGCAGGTCCAGCGTATCGAGGAGACGCGCAATCTCCTGTCCCGTATCTATGCGCTCGATCCCGACGTCATCCTGATCGATCTGGAAAATCCCAGCCGCGACGAACTCGAGCAGATGTTCCAGATGAGCCGCATCGTGAAGCGGCCGATCGCGATGTTCGTCGATCAGAGCGATTCCGCTTCGATCCAGGCGTCGGTCGATGCCGGCGTCTCGGCCTATATCGTCGGCAATCTGCAGAAGGACCGCATCAAGACCATCCTCGACCTTTGCATCTCGCGCTTCAATGCGTTCTCGCGCCTGCAGAGCGAACTCGAGGAAGCCAAGGATGCGTTGCAGGAACGCAAGATCATTGATCGCGCCAAGGGCGTGCTGATGAAGGCCAAGGGACTCACTGAGGAGCAGGCCTATTCGCTCATGCGCAAGACGGCGATGAACGAGAACAAGAAGATCGCCGAAATCGCCCAGTCGGTGCTGACCGCCGCGGAGCTTTTCAAATGAAGAGAAACCTGCGGATCGGCTACATTCCGCTGATCGACGCCACGCCCATTTTGGTCGCGGCGGACCACGGCTTCGCCGAGGCGGAAGGGCTCAATATCGAGCTCGTGCGCGAAGTGTCGTGGTCGAATGTGCGCGACAAGCTCAATCTCGGCCTGTTTGACGCGACCCATATGCTGGCGCCGCTGCCGATCGCGTCGAGCCTCGGTATTGGTCATGTGAAAGTGCCGCTGATCGTGCCGTTTACGCTGGCGCTCAACGGCAACGCCATCACCGTTTCGCCGGCGTTGTTCGCCGAGTTGGCCGCCGTGGCCGATGGCGATATCAACGATCCGCGCGTCTCCGCGCGCGCTTTGCATCGCGCGGTGGCCGACCGCCGGACGCGCGGCGCGCCGATGCTGACCTTCGGCATGACGTTCCCGTTCTCCAATCACAACTACCAGCTTCGCTTCTGGATGTCGGCGGGCGGCGTCGATCCGGACGAAGATGTGAGACTGGTGGTGCTGCCGCCGCCTTACATGGTGGAGAGCCTGACCAGCGGCCATGTCGATTGCTTCTGCGTCGGCGCACCTTGGAATTCGGTCGCGGTCGACAACGGGGTCGGTCACATCCTGCATTTCGGCCGCGATATCCTGCGCCGCATGTCGGAAAAGGTGCTGGCGGTTCATGAGAACTGGGCCGGCGACAATCCGGAAACCTTGTCGGCGCTGATCCGCGCTCTGGCGAAGGCGGCGGCCTTTGCCGAAGATCCCGCTAGTCTTGGCCCGGTTTGCGAGACCATCGGCATGCGCATCGGCGCCACGTCCGAAGTCGTCTCGCGTACCCTTAAGGGTGTGCTCAAGGTCTCGGCCGACGGTCTCACCCGCGCCAGCGACGAATACATCCTGCTCGATCGTCTTCAGGCCAATCGTCCCGACAAGGCGCATGCCGCCTGGATGTATGCGGACATGGTGCGCTGGCAGCAGGCGCCGCTCACCGAGGAACTGCACCGGATCGCCGAGAGCGTCTTCCGTCCCGACCTTTACGATCTCGCGCTCGGCCATCCGCCGGCACAGGACGTCACCGATCCGCCGGACCGCATCGGCGCGTTTTACGGTCCGGATTTCGTGCCGTCCGACATTGCCGGACACCTGGACGCCTGGCGCCTTCGGCACAATGGCAAGCCGCGCCTGACGCTTGTCCGTTAATACCGCATTGCACAAAAATATTGCAGTGGTTGCCTTGGGGCGGGCAATTCCCCAACGCTGCCATTTGCACGCCATCGGCCCAACCGATTGATCCAACATCGAAATCAGTCGTTGCCGAGTCTGGCACGCGTTTTGAATAAGAATAGCTGACAAGCGCACCGCGCATACGGTGCGCTTAGGTCCAATGAAGGGCCAACGGGCAATGCCGCTGTCTTCGGTTCGCGCTTAGCGCGGCCGCGAGACTGCGGCTTTTTTATTGCCTTGACGCTGACGACTTCGAGCGACCGCGGCCGGGGAACCCGCAACAGCAACAGGATGACGAGGACAATGACGAAGCACATCAAGACCGGCCAAAACCTGAGCCGCCGCACTTTCCTCAAGGCCAGCGCGAGCACAGCGGCGCTCATGAGCGCGATCGGCACGCAGTTTCCCTTCGGCGTTCATGTCGCCGAGGCCGCGGGCCCCGAAGTGACCAAGGCGGTGCTCGGCTACATCGCGCTGATGGATGCGTCCGCGCTGGTGATCGCCAAGGAGAAGGGCCTTTTCGCCAAGCACGGCATGCCCGATGTCGAGGTGGCCAAGCAGGCGTCGTGGGGCGCGACGCGCGACAACCTCGTGCTCGGCTCGGAGAGCAACGGCATCGATGGGGCGCACATCCTGACGCCGATGCCGTATCTGATCTCGACCGGCAAGGTGACGCAGAACAACGTGCCGACGCCGATGTACTTGATGGCGCGGCTCAACCTCGACGCCCAGGCGATCTCCGTCGCCAACGAATACAAGGACCTCAAGGTCACGGCCGATGCCTCGCCGCTCAAGGCGGCATTCGCCGCCAAGCGCGCCGCCGGCAAGGAAGTGAAGGTCGCAATGACCTTCCCGGGCGGCACGCACGATCTCTGGATCCGCTACTGGCTCGCCGCCGGTGGTATCGACCCGGACAAGGACGTCTCGACCATCGTCGTGCCGCCGCCCCAGATGGTGGCGAACATGAAGGTCGGCAACATGGACGCCTTCTGCGTCGGCGAGCCGTGGAACGAACAGCTCGTCAATCAGGGCATCGGCTTCACCGCCTGCTCGACCGGCGAAGTCTGGGCCAAGCATCCGGAAAAGGCGCTCGGCATGCGCGCCGCCTGGGTCGACAAATATCCCAACGCCGCGCGCGCCGTGATGATGGCGGTGATGGAAGCGCAGCAGTGGTGCGACAAGCCGGAGAACCGCGAGGAGATGTCGGCCATCGTCGGCAAGCGTCAATGGTTCAACGTGCCCGTGGTCGACATCATCGGCCGCGCCAAAGGCGACATCAATTACGGTAATGGCCGCGTCGAGAAGGGCACCAAGCAATTCATGAAGTTCTGGCAGGACCACGCGTCCTATCCGTTCAAGAGCCACGATGCCTGGTTCGTCACCGAGGATATCCGCTGGGGCAAGTTCGAGCCCACGACGGACGTCAAGGCGCTGGTCGACAAGGTCAACCGCGAAGACCTGTGGCGTGACGCCGCCAAGGCGCTTGGCGTCGCCGCCGCCGATATTCCGGCCTCTGCCTCGCGCGGCAAGGAAACCTTCTTCGACGGCAAGATTTTCGATCCCGAAAATCCGGCCGCCTATCTCAAGAGCCTGAGCATCAAGCGCATCGAAGTCTGACGGAAAAGGCCGCCCGTTCGCGGGCGGCCCGTTTTCCCCGTTTAACCGGAGCAATCACGCGATGAACATGCCAGTGGCCAAACAGGACATTTCGGCCAGCATACCCTCGATTCCGACCAAGCCCGTCGCCGCGAAAGTCGTGGCGTTGCCGCTCAGGAAAACGGCGATGAACACGCGCCTCGTCGCGGGGCTCGGCAGGTTCGCTGCCGCGGTGATCCCGCCGGCGGTGATGATCGCGCTGCTGCTGGTGGCGTGGCAGATCCTGTGTACGCGGCCGGGCGCGACGCTGCCGCCGCCGTCGAAGATCTGGACCGAAGCCTACGACCTGATCGTCGATCCGTTCTTCGTCGCCGGCCCGCAGGATATCGGCCTCGGCTGGCGCGTGCTGACGTCGCTGCAGCGCGTCGCCATCGGTTACGGCTTTGCCGCGCTGTTTGGCATCGCGCTCGGCACGCTGGTCGGCCAGTCGGTCTGGGCAATGCGCGGTCTCGATCCGATCTTCCAGGTGCTGCGCACGATCTCGCCACTGGCCTGGCTGCCGATTTCGCTGGCCGCATTCCGTGACAGCCAGCCCTCGGCGATCTTCGTCATTTTCATCACGTCGGTGTGGCCGATCATCATCAATACCGCGGTCGGCATCCGCAACATTCCGCAGGACTATCGAAACGTCGCCGCGGTGCTGCAGCTCAATCATCTTGAGTTCTTCTGGAAGATCATGATCCCGTCGGCAGCGCCTTACATCTTTACTGGGCTGCGTATCGGCATTGGCCTGTCGTGGCTCGCTATCGTCGCCGCGGAGATGCTCACCGGCGGTGTTGGCATCGGCTTCTTCATCTGGGACGCCTGGAATTCGTCGCGGTTGCCCGACATTTTCATCGCACTCGCATACATCGGCATCGTCGGCTTCCTGCTCGACCGGGTCGTCGCAGGCGTTGCTTCCATCGTCACCCGTGGCACCGCGGCAAACTAAGGAACCTCCCCATGGTCCCCTATTGCAAGATCGATCACGTCGACAAGGTTTTTACCCGCGGCAGCGCTTCGACCTGTGTGCTTAAGGAAATCACGCTCGATATCGAGAAGGGAGAGTACGTCTCGATCATCGGTCATTCCGGCTGCGGCAAGTCGACATTGCTCAACATCGTTGCCGGCCTGACGCCGGCGACCGCCGGCGGCATCATCCTCGAAGGTCATGAGGTCAACGAGCCCGGTCCGGACCGCGCCGTCGTGTTCCAGAACCACAGTTTGCTGCCTTGGCTGACGGTTTATGACAACGTGAGACTCGCTGTCGACAAGGTGTTCGGCAGGACCAAGTCGCGCGCGGAGCGCTCGGAATGGGTGATGCACAATCTCAATCTGGTGCAGATGGCCCACGCCAAGGACAAGCGGCCTTCGGAAATCTCCGGCGGCATGAAGCAGCGCGTCGGTATCGCCCGCGCGCTGGCGATGGAGCCGAAGATTTTGCTTCTCGACGAGCCGTTTGGCGCGCTCGACGCGCTCACCCGCACGCATCTGCAGGACACGGTGATGGGGCTGCACGAGAAGCTCGGCAACACGGTGATGATGATTACCCATGACGTCGATGAGGCCGTTTTGTTGTCCGACCGCATCATCATGATGACCAATGGGCCGGCGGCGCAGATCGGTGAAATCCTTACCGTGCCGATCACGCGCCCGCGTAAGCGTCTTGAGCTGGTCAGCGATCCGAGCTTCCTCAAGTGCCGCCAGCGCGTGCTGGAATTCCTCTATGAGCGTCACCGCTACGTCGAAGCGGCGTGATCGTGGCGCCGGGTCGGGAACCATGAGCGAGCCTCTCGTCATCATCGGCAACGGCATGGCCGCGGCTAAGCTGGTCGAGGAGCTTAATGCGCGTGCGCTCGGCCGCTATGCGGTGTGCGTGATCGGCGACGAGCCGCGGCTGGCCTACAACCGCGTGCTGCTGTCGTCGGTGCTGGCGCGCGAGGTGTCGCGCGGCGACATCGAGCTCAAGGCCGCGGGCTGGTGGCGCGCCCATGGGGTGACGCTGCTCTACGGTCACCGCGCGGTGTCGATCGACGCCGATATTCGGCGCGTCAAGCTCGCCAATGGCGCGACCCTGCCGTTTGGCAAGCTGGTGCTGGCGACAGGCTCCAAGGCCATCCGCCTCAACGTGCCGGGCATGGACATGCCGGGCGTGATCACCTTCCGCGATCTCGCAGACGTCGCGTCGATGGAGCAGGCGGCGAAGACACACAGGCGGGCGGCCGTGATCGGCGGCGGCCTGCTCGGCCTTGAGGCGGCTTACGGCCTCGCCAAGGCCGGCATGCAGGTCTCGGTCATTCATCTGATGGACCGGCTGATGGAGCGCCAGCTCGACGCGCGCGCGTCCGCGATGCTGAAAAGCGCGGTCGAAGCCAAGGGCATCGAGGTTCATCTCAACGCGGAGACGGCGGCCATCAAGGGGCCGCATCGCGCCGAGAAAGTGCTGCTCAAGGGCGGCGGCGAGATTGCCGCCGATCTTGTTGTGGTCGCCGCCGGCATCCGCGCCAACAGCGATCTGGCTGCGACGGCGGGCCTCACCATCAATCGCGGCATCGCCGTCGATGACCACATGCAGTCGAGCAAGGCGGATATCTACGCCATCGGCGAATGCGCCGAGCATCGTGGCACCTGCTACGGTCTTGTCGAACCGGCATACGAACAGGCACGCGTGCTGGCGGGGCATCTTGCCGGGCAGAACGCCGCCTATCAGGGCAGCGTGCTAGCGACCAACCTCAAGGTCTCCGGCGTCAATGTCTATTCCGCCGGCGACTTCATCGGAGCGCCGGGCACCGAAAATATCGTGCTTAGCGATCCCGGCCTCGGCAGCTACAAGAAACTTGTTCTCAAGGACGGCAAGCTCGCCGGCGCAGTGCTGTTCGGCGATACGGCGGATGGCCTCTGGTATTCAGAATTGATCCGCCTGGGCACACCCGTCGCCGCGATGCGCGGCGACCTCATCTTCGGCCGCGCGCTGGCCGAACGTTCGCTGCCAAAGGCCGAGTCGCCGAAGCCGCTGCCTCCCAAAGACATGGCAGCGTGAGGCATCATGTCCAGCGACTTCTCACCCGACCAGAAACGTTATCTCGAAGGCTTCGCTTCCGGCCTCACCGCGGCGCGCGCCGCGCGCGGCACCTTGCCCAAAGGCGCGGCCGAACCGACCGGCCCTGACGCCGTTCACATCAAGGCGCAGGACGCGACGGTCGCCAAGGGTGGCAAGCTCGCCGATCAGGAGAAGATCAAGCGCGAGCAGCATCCGTTCGATGCCTATGACAGGCTCAAGAGCCAGGCGCGCAACAACGAAGCGCCGAAGCCGGCGGACAATTTCCGGTGGCGGTATTACGGCCTGTTCTATGTCGCGCCGGCGCAGTCGTCTTATATGTGCCGGCTGCGCATTCCGAACGGCATTCTCAAGCACTGGCAGCTTTCGGGGCTCGCCGATCTCACTGACCGCTGCGGCGGGCCTTACTCTCACGTCACCACGCGCGCCAATCTGCAGATCCGCGAGATCGAGCCGAAGAACGCGATCGAGGTGGTCGAAGGCGTGATGGACCTTGGCCTGTGCACGCGCGGCACCGGCGCCGACAACATCCGCAACGTCACCGGCACGCCGACCGCGGGCATCGACCCACAGGAGCTGCTCGACACGCGGCCCTATGCGCGCGAGTGGCACCACCACATTCTCAACGAGCGCGCGCTCTACGGCCTGCCGCGCAAGTTCAATGTCGGCTTTGACGGCGCGGGCCGCATTCCCGTGCTCGAGGACACCAACGACATCGGCTTCCAGGCGGTCGAGGTGAAGGGCGGTTTCGGCGTTGAGCCCGGCATCTACTTCCGCCTTGCGCTCGGTGGCATCACCGGGCATCGCGATTTCGCCCGCGACACCGGCGTTATCCTCAAGCCCGAGGAGGCGACGCCGATCGCCGACGCCATCGTGCGCGTTTATATCGAGCATGGCGATCGCACCGACCGCAACAAGGCGCGGCTCAAATATGTGCTCGATGCCTGGGGTTTCGAGAAGTTTCTCGCCCATGTGGAGGAGAAACTGGGCCGAAAGCTGGTGCATGTGCCGGCCGAAGCCATCGCGCCGCGTCCGGCTTTCGACCGCACCGCGCATATCGGCGTGCATCCGCAGAAGCAGGTCGGGCTCAACTGGATCGGCGTCGTCTTCCCGGTGGCGAAGATCACCACCGACCAGATGCGCGGCCTTGCGAAGGTCGCGCAGGATTTTGGCGACGGCGATATCCGCCTCACGGTGTGGCAGAACCTGTTGATCTCCGGCGTCGCCGACGCGCGCGTGAAGGATGCGGTTGCCGCCATTGAGGCGCTGGGCTTGAAGACCGAGGCGACGCCGATCCGCGCCGGGCTGATTTCATGCACCGGCGCGACCGGCTGCCGCTTCGCCGCCGCGCACACCAAGGAAGATGCCGAAGCCATCGCGCAATATTGCGAGCCGCGCGTCAGGCTCGACAGTCCGGTGAACATCCATCTCACCGGCTGCCATCATTCCTGCGCCCAGCATTACATCGGCGATATCGGCCTCATCGCCTGCAAGGTCGATATGGGCGAGGAGGCCGATCCGGTCGAGGGCTATCACATCCTGGTTGGCGGCGGTTTCGGCCCTGATGCCGCGCTGGCGCGCGATCTCTACCGCGACGTCAAAGCCGTCGATGCGCCGCGCACCATCGAGTGCATGCTCAAGGGTTATCTCGCACACCGCGACGGCGACGAGACCTTCCTGGCTTTCTCGCGCCGCCACGACGTTGAAGCCCTCAAGGTCATGTTCAAGGCGGAGGCGGGGAAATGACTCAGAACGTCCCATCTCCATTGCCGTCGCTGGTGCCGGAGACCGCGCCGTTTTCCGAGGAGCAGCGCTTCTGGCTCAATGGCTTCTTTGCTGGCCTCATTGCGCTCGACAACAGCGGCGTCACACCGTTGTCGGCCGATCAGGCGGCGGGCCTGCTCGGGGGTGGGCCGGGCGCGGCGAATGCGGAAGACGATGACGGCGGCGCGCCGTGGCATGACCAGACGCTGTCGATCGCTGAGCGCATGAAGCTCGCCGACGGCAAGCCGCTGCGCTGGAAGATGATGGCGGCGATGGCGCAGCAGGACTGCGGCCAGTGCGGCTATGACTGCAAGAACTACTCGGGTGCCATTGTCTCGGGCGCCGAGACGCGGCTGAACCTGTGCGCGCCGGGCGGCAAGGAAACCGCCCGCATGGTCAAGGCGCTGTATGAGGAACTACAAAGCGCGCCGAAAGCAATTGTGGCTCCTGCACCCTCCGTGCAGTCGCCGGAGGCGCTGGCATCGAAGCCCGGTACCTCACGTGATAACCCCTCCACCGCGAAAGTGCTGTCACGCACGCTGCTCAACAAACCGGGCTCCGAGAAGGAAACCTGGCACGTCGAGATCGATCTCACCGGCTCAGGGATCGAGTACCAGGTCGGTGACGCCTTCGGTCTATTTCCGCACAACGATCCGACTTTGGTCGAGCAGGTCATGAAGGCGCTCGGTGCCCCACCCGATTTCGATATCGGCGGGCGGACATTGCGGCAGGTGCTGACCGACAGCGTGTCGCTGTCGCCGGCGCCGGACATGCTGTTCCAGCTCTTCTCCTACATCACCGGCGGCGAGCGGCGGAAGAAAGCCCGCGCGCTGGCGACGGGCGACGACCCGGACAAGGATGTTGCGACCCTCGATGTGCTGGCCGCACTCGAGAAATTCGCCGGCACCGCGCCCGATCCGGAAGCTTTCGTCGAGTCGCTCGACCAGTTGCAGCCGCGGCTCTACTCCATCTCATCTTCGCCGAAGACCGATCCGAATAGTGTCACGCTCACGGTCGATACCGTGCGCTATACGATCAGGAATCGCCAGCGCCTCGGCGTCTGCTCGACCTTGCTCGCCGAACGCATCGACCCCGGCACCGTGCTGAAAGCCTATGTGCAGAAGGCGCACGCTTTCGCGCTGCCGGCGGATGGCAATGTCCCGATCATCATGATCGGTCCGGGCACCGGCGTCGCGCCATTCCGCGCCTTCCTGTACGATCGTCTTGCCGACAAGGCGCCGGGCCGCAACTGGCTATTCTTCGGCCATCAGCGCTCAAGCTGCGACTTCTTCTATGAGGAAGAACTGAAGGCGATGCGTGCTTCGGGCCATCTCACGCGGCTGTCGCTGGCATGGTCGCGTGACGGTGACGAGAAGATCTATGTGCAGGACCGCATGCGCGAGACCGGTCGTGACATCTGGGCGTGGCTCAGCGACGGCGCACATGTTTATGTCTGCGGCGACGCCAAGCGTATGGCGAAAGATGTCGAGCTGGCGCTGGTCGATATTGTTGCGCAGCACGGCGGCAAGTCGGGCGAGGAGGCGGTGCTGTTCGTCTCCGACCTCAAGAAAAAAGGTCGCTACCAGCAGGATGTCTATTGATGAACGCTCCGGCGCAGCATCCGCCCGCCGTGCGCACGACGTGCCCGTATTGCGGTGTCGGCTGCGGGGTGCTGGCGAAGCCCGACAGTCACGGCGGCGCCGTGATTGCCGGCGATCCTGAGCATCCTGCCAATTTCGGCCGGCTGTGCTCGAAAGGCTCGGCGCTCGGTGAGACGCTTGGTCCTGAGACGCGTCTCCTTCATCCCATGGTCCAAAGCGGTGGCGCATTGGTGCGCACAAGCTGGGATCACGCGCTCGATCGGGTGGCAAATGGTTTTGCACGGACCGCCAGGGAGCATGGTCCCGACTCCGTCGCCTTTTATTTGTCGGGGCAGTTGCTCTCAGAGGACTATTACGTCGCCAACAAGCTGATGAAGGGCTTTATTGGCACCGCAAATGTCGACACTAATTCGCGGCTTTGCATGGCGTCGTCGGTCGCCGGTCATCGCCGCGCCTTCGGCGCCGATACGGTGCCGGGCTGCTATGCCGACCTCGACAGGGCCGATCTCATCGTGCTTGTCGGCTCCAACGCGGCGTGGTGCCATCCCGTTCTGTATCAACGCATGATGGCGAACAAGCGGGAACGTGGCGCAAAGCTGATCGTTATCGATCCGCGTCGCACCGCGACGGCGGAAGAGGCCGATCTATTCCTCGCTGTCGCGCCGGGCATGGACACCGCGTTGTTCTGCGGGCTTCTCGTTCATCTGTCTGAAACGCAAGCGTTCGACTTCGCCTATATTGATGTTCACACGACCGGTTTTGCCGAGGCGCTGACGCGCGCGCAGGACATTGCACCTGATGTGAAGAAGACGGCGACGCTGACCGGCCTCGCGACAGCCGACGTGGCGCGCTTCTTCGAGATGTTCACGTCAACGCCCAAGGTCGTCACTTGTTACTCGCAAGGCGTCAATCAGTCGGCGCAGGGCACCGACAAAGTGACTTCGATCATCAACTGCCATCTCGCCACCGGCCGCATCGGCCGGGCGGGCATGGGACCGTTTTCGCTTACTGGGCAACCTAACGCGATGGGTGGAAGGGAAGTAGGAGGTTTGGCCAATCAGCTTGCCGCACATATGACCTTCGGTCATGAATCGGTCGACCGCGTCGGCCGGTTCTGGAACGCCAAGGCGATGGCGCGGCGCGAGGGGCTCAAGGCGGTCGATATGTTCGACGCCATTTCGCGCGGCGAAATCAAGGCCTTGTGGGTCATGGCGACCAACCCGGCGGTGTCGTTGCCGCGCGCCGGCCACGTCCGCGCCGCGCTGGAAAAGCTCGACCTGCTGGTGATTTCCGACAACGTCGCTGGCAACGACACCGTGCGCGCCAACGCCCACGTCCTGCTGCCGGCGGCGGCCTGGGGCGAAAAGGACGGCACGGTGACCAATTCGGAACGTCGCATTTCGCGCCAGCGCGCCTTCCTGCCGCTTCCCGGCGAGGCGAAGCCGGATTGGTGGATCGTCACCCAGGTGGCGCGGCGGATGGGCTTTGCCGAGGCCTTTGCCTACCAAAGCGCCGCCGACGTATTCCGCGAACATGCCGCGCTGTCGGCCTTCGAAAACCATGGCACGCGCGCCTTCGACATCGGCGGCCTCGCTTCGCTCAGCGACGACGAATTCGATGGATTGAAGCCGGTGCAATGGCCGGCGCGCACCGCCACGCCGCACGAGGACTCACGCTTTTTCGCCGAGGGTGGCTTTTTCACGCCCGACGGCAAGGCGCGCATGATCGCGCCGGAGATGCCGCGGCCGCATGCGGCGCTTTCACCTGAGTTTCCGTTCCGCCTCAACACCGGCCGCATCCGCGACCAGTGGCATACCATGACGCGCACCGGGTTGAGCCCGAAGCTCGGCGGGCATCTGCCGGAACCGTTTGTCGAAGTCCATCCAGATGACGCCATGCAGGCGGGCTTGGTAGCCGGCGGCTTTGCGCGCGTCACATCGCCCTATGGTTCGTGCGTACTGAAAGTGATCATCAGCGAGGGACAGCGGTGCGGCTCGCTGTTTGCACCGATCCACTGGAGCGGCGAGACCGCGTCGTCGGCGCGTATTGGCGAATTGGTGACGCCTGCGACCGATCCTTACTCCGGCCAGCCGGAAGCCAAGGCAACACCGGCAACGATTGAACCGGTCGCGTTCAAATATCGCGGCTTTGCCTTGTCACGTGGACGCCTCTCGCTGCCCGAACCCACCTGGTGGGCGCGCGCTGCCGTCGCGCGCGGGCAGGGCCTGCTGCTCGCCTCCAACGATACGCCGGAAGCGTGGCGTGCAATCTCCGCTTCGATGTTCGCCGGTACTGAGATTGCCGAATTTGTCGACGCAATCGGTGACATCTATCGTATGGCGGCCTTTGCCGATGGCCGTCTGGTCGGCTGTCTGTTTGTCGGCCCCTCCGGAAATGCGCCGCAATGGGATGTTGTGAAGTCGCTGTTCGAGGCTGAAGCTGTCGGCGAAACGCAGCGCCGCGGCATGCTTTCCGGCAAATCCACCGATGGTATCGCCGATCCTGGCCCGGTGGTGTGCGCCTGTTTTGGCGTTGGCCTCAACACCATCTGCAACGCGCTGGCGGACGGCACTGCGGCGAATGTCGAGAGCATCGGCAAGGCGCTGCGCGCCGGCACCAATTGCGGCTCGTGTTTACCAGAACTCAAGAAGCTTGTGAGCCAGAGGAGTGTCGATCATGTCCGCGCCGCGCAAGCCGTCTGAATCGAAGCCGGATAGAATGACGAAGCTGTCTCGCCTGCCGGTGTTCTTCGCATTGTCCGGCAAACGGGTTGTTCTCGTGGGCGGTTCGCATGCTGCGGCCTGGAAGGCGGAATTGATGTCGGCCGCCGGCGCGCGTGTTGAGGTCTTTGCTGAAGCGTTCTCCGACGAGATGCGCGCGGTGGCGCTCGATCCGCCGGATGGCGAGATCGTGCTGATCGAGAGGGCGTGGACGCCCGATGATGTGTACGGTGCTGCCATCGCGATTGGTGCCTTCGAGGTCGATGAAGGCGCGGCGGTTTTCGCTCAAGCCGCGCGCGCGCATGGCATTCCGGTCAATGTCATCGACAAGCCGGCCTTCTGCGATTTTTCTTTTGGGGCCATCGTCAACCGCTCGCCGCTGGTCATCGGCATTTCGACGGATGGTGCCGCGCCGGTATTTGCGCAGGCGATCCGGGCCAAGCTCGAGGCGCTGCTACCAAACGGCTTCACGGACTGGGCGGCCGCAGCGTCGCGCTGGCGCGACAAGGTGAAGGCCTCGGGCCTGTCGTTCACCGGCCGCCGCAAGTTCTGGCAGGTGTTCACGGCCCATGCGGTGACCCATGCCGAAACTTTGCCATCGGAATCGGACTTCGACCGCTTTGTCGCCGAGGTGAAGGGCCTGGGCGCCGCGGTCGAAAGCGGTACCGTCACGCTTGTCGGGGCAGGACCAGGCGATCCCGAGCTGCTGACCTTGCGCGCCGTGCGGGCGCTGCAATCCGCCGACGTCATTCTCTTCGACGATCTGGTGTCGCGCGGCGTGCTGGACTTCGCGCGACGCGAGGCGCGGAAGCTGCTGGTCGGCAAGACTGGTTTCGGCCCGTCCTGCAAACAGGACGACATCAATACGCTGATGCTGTCGCTGGCGAAGCAAGGCAAGCGCGTGGTGCGCCTGAAGGGCGGCGATCCGCTCATCTTCGGTCGTGCGGGCGAGGAACTCGATGCCTGCAATGCGGCCGGCATCAGGGCCGAGATCGTGCCAGGCATCACGGCGGCGCAAGGCGCGGCGGCCTCGCTCGGTCTGTCCCTGACTGACCGAAAGCATGCGCGACGTTTGCAATACATCACCGGCCACGCGCAAAGCGGCCAACTGCCCGACGACATCGACTGGCAAGCACTCGCCGATCCGGTAACGACGACTGCGATCTATATGCCGGTACGCACGCTTGATTCACTGGTCTCGCGTGCGCTCGCCGCCGGCCTCGATCCGCAAACACCCGCCGTCGCCATCGCGCGCGCGACTCGGCCGGATCAGCAGGTGATCCGCAGCGGGATTTCAGATCTTCCCGCGCTTATTGCCGCCGCCAAACTTCCTGGGCCCGTCATCGTTATGCTTGGTCGGGCCTTTGCGCGACAAGCTGCACCCGCGTCGCGCATCGCCGCGCAGGCCTGACGCCGGGCGCGCTCATAGGCGACCTGCCAGCGCCATTCTGAAGCTGACCGCTCAAAAGCCATGACTCGCCGCCGCAGGTGCAAGGCCGTCGGCTATAAGGGGTTGACGGAGATCGAGATATTCTGGCGCAAAACTGGCGGATGAAGCCGCACGATGAAGGGATAAAAACATGAATTGCGCGCTACAACATCATGTTCAAGTGCGCTATATGGGCCTCCTGCGCGCCCGTAGCTCAGCTGGATAGAGCATCAGACTTCGAATCTGAGGGTCGGGAGTTCGAATCTCTCCGGGCGCGCCAGCACTTCAGGGCCTGTTCCGCGCGGCGGCCAACGTCGCCATCAACCGTTGTCGCCGGTATCACAACTAACGGAAGCTTTTCGATATTGGCGTTGCATTACACGAACGTCCTCAACAATCTTGTCCAGGAGTACGTGGCGCGCACGCCAGGCCCCTCGCTTGGTCGGCGTTACCTCATCAATGGAACGCCGACGCAACTGTGCCGGCAGCTTAAACGCATAGGGTCCGTTCGGCGTCGCGCCCAGTTCAATCCAATAGCGATCGTAGTCCGCGACCCATTTCCGCGCACGATAAACTCTGCTGCTGGCATGCCCAAGGTTTGATGCTGTCATGATTTCAGCGGCGTCGAAGCTCTCCTTGAGGGCGTATATGACGTGCATCAGAAGGTCTTTTGGTCTCAGTCCGAAAAGGTCCTTGGTCACGTGAACTGTCAATGTCTTTCCATAGTGCTTGGCACTTCCTTGCAGACCGCCGATCCAGAGGCATCGATGCCCATCTTTTTGATCGGGGCCGATCGCGAAGGTCGTGGTCGCAACCGTGACTTGGTCGTTCTGGACAAGCAGTCTACACGTCAGTTCCCCTTCCCGCGACCACAGGGGACTTCGTTCCAGCCTCAGCTCGTAGTGGTTGCCGCTTCGGCCCACGAAGTCAGCAAGGGTCAGGTGACTTCCGGCAATAAGATCGCGCACATGCTGGCCGCCCATGACATTTAGAAGCGCGTCGTAATGGTAAGCGAGAATGTGTGATCGCTGCGCCGGCCGCAAATTGTTGCACAGGAAATGCCGTGCCGGTTTGTTGGCCAGATCGAAGGGAATCGTATCGACGCGTGAGCGGCTGCAGATGTCGTGAAGGTCGATGAACCAGGCGCGCATGCTGTGCGGAGCACGAAGAAACCTGAAAATCATGCGGCGCTTTTCTTTTGCGCTGGCGTGCCCCAACCGCGCCAGTACTGAGAAGAAGATCCAAAACCTTGTCCGAGGTATTGAACCAATCGGCCGCGATGCGGCGCTCGCCGTACTTCGGCGACCGAAAGAGAATTCCATTTTCCTGCCCGTAAGACGTTGCGTTGAGCCCAGCAAATCAACGCAAGCGGCTTATAGGTTGAGGTGTCCGAGATTCTATCGAGATGATATGGAGGTTCGATGGAGGCGTGATGGATGCGCGTCTATCCTCAAGGCGCCCGCCGATGCAGCCAGTCGCGCTCTTCAGTTCTGCCGATTGGCAAGCGTAGCTATGGTCGCTGGGCTGTTCTGAGGAGATCGTTTGCCTTCGTCATATGTGGGCCGGTGTTTGTGTCGACGATCTCCGGTTTCAGAGTATCGATGTATCCGTCCCATCCCCCGCCAAGTGCTTTGTTGAGCGCAATGTAGCTGGTTGCGATCAGAATTCGGCTTTGGAGGAGGGTGTCCTCGGCGCCATAGAGTGAGCGTTCGGCGGTCAGTACATCGAGAAAGCTCGACGATCCGGCTCGGTAGAGAGATTGCGACAAGCTTGCAGCCTGCCGATAAGCCGTCGCGGCTTCGCTGAGCGTGCGGCCGCGGGAGCGTTCCTGGGCAAGCGACACCAGGGCATCTTCGACCTCCCTGAGGGCGATGAAGACGGAGGACCGGTAGGCCACGAAGTGCTGGTCGCGTTGCGCTTGCGCAACTTCGACGGCAGCCCGCAACTTGCCGCCGTTGAAAATCGGGACGCTCACGGTCGGGCCGAACGACCAGCTGATCGACGAGTTCTTGCCGAGATCGCCTAGTTTGGTTCCTGCTGTCGCGATGTTTCCGGTCAGACTTACGCTGGGGTACAGTGCGGCCTCTGCCTGCCCAATCCTGGCGGTGTATTGCGCATATTGACGTTCCGCGGAGCGGACGTCGGGACGCGCGAGCAGGATGTTGGCCGGGACGCCGGCCGGGACCGGTAGTTTCGGCGTCGGAATCGGCCTGGCTTTCGCCAAGCGGCTGTCGAGGGCCGCTGGTGGCCGGCCGGTCAGTACGGACAGTCGATGCACAGCCTCTGCATAAGATATCTCAAGCGTTGGAATCAGCGCACGCGTGGTTGCTGCCTGTCCTGTTGCGTTTGCCACATCGGCGGCCGTCGCGGTGCCCGCCGCCAGTCGATTGCGTGTGATTTGGGTCGTTTCGTCCTGGGACAACGCGGTCCGTCGGGCCAGGGCGATCCGCGCCTGATATCCGCGCACCTGGACGTAATTGGACGCAACGTCGCCGACGAGGGTTAACAGTACGCTCCGGAGATTCTCGTCGGCGGCATCGACGCCATAGGCAGCCGCTTCGACCGACCGCCGGTTCGCGCCAAACAGATCGAGTTCCCAGCTTGCGTCGAAGCCCGCTTGATACAGACTACCGGTGCTGGCGGACGCGGGTTGAGATGGCGCCGACATATTGCCATTAGCGGAAGAGTTGGCGGTTGCCTGAGATGGGGCACTCGCGCCTTTTGAATGCCTGACCGAATCGCTGTTCGCGATTGTCGGAAACAGGGCGCCGACGGCTTGCCGATAGCCTGCTCGTGCCTCCCGAATGCGCGCCTTGGCCGTGGCCACATCGAGATTGCCATTGACGGCTTCGTCGACGAGTTGATCCAGCAGCGGATCGCGAAGCCGCGTCCACCATTGCGCCAATTCAGGCGGCCGTGAAGATTTCGTGGCCTCTGCCTGGCTCCATTGTGCTGGAGTTGCAAGCTGCGGCATTTGATAGTCCGGCCCCACCGCGCATCCACTCAGCGTTGTCGCGACAAGGACAAGCAGGGTCGCGGCAAAACTCGAGCCGCCTGTCGACTTTGACGGGGCCGGTGGCGGCTGAGCCGGCGGTGCTGCCTTTGGCGCATCCAACGGAATCTCGATGGCGCATCCCGTCAGCATGGTGCTCCCCAACAAGGCGGCTGCAACCGACAAGGTGAAGACGGGCCTCAAAGAGACAAACCGCCGCCGAGGGCGCATTGGCGCTCCTGGTGTCATCCTGAATCCCTCGCTGTTACCTGTCGCGCGAATCTTGTGCGTCTATCGTGCTCGGGCCGGCCTCTGTGGGGGGCACACTGGGCCGAGGCGTGCGCGTGAACACGCGACGAACGGAGACGAACAGCAGAGGCACGAAGAAAACGCCGAGCACGGTTGCGGCAATCATGCCGCCCATGACGCCAATTCCGATCGAATTCTGCGCACCTGAACCGGCGCCGTTGGCGACGACCAAAGGTGCGACGCCGAGAATGAAGGCGAAGGAGGTCATGAGAATGGGGCGCAACCGCTGTTTTGAAGCAAGCAGCGTGGCTTCGATAAGTCCCAATCCCGCTTCCTGCCGTGCGATCGCGAATTCTATGATCAGGATCGCGTTCTTGGCGGCGAGCCCGATTGTCGTGAGCAAGCCGACTTTGAAGTAGACGTCGTTGGTCTGGCCGAGCAGGAGGGCGGCGGCCAGCGCGCCCAGAACGCCAATCGGGACCGACAGCATGACCGCGAAAGGAATCGACCAGCTCTCGTAGAGCGCGGCGAGGCAGAGAAAGACAACCAGGACCGAGATCGCAAAGAGCGACGTCGCCTGATTGCCGGACAGTTGCTCTTGCCGGGACAGCGCGGTCCATTCATAGCCGAAGCCGGCGGGCAGGGCGGAGACGAGACGGCCTATCTCGGTCATGGCGTTGCCGGAACTGACCCCAGGTGCCGCGTCACCCTGTATCTCGACCGCCTGTGAACCGTTATAGCGCTCCAGACGCGGCGAGCCGAAAGTCCAACGGCCGGAAGCGAAGGCCGAAAACGGCACCATCGTGCCGTAGGCGTTGCGCACATGCCAGCGATCGAGGTCCTCGGGCTGCATCCGGAAATCCGGTCCAGCCTGCACATAGACTCTCTTGACGCGGCCGCGGTCGATGAAGTCGTTCACGTAGCTGCCGGCCCAGGCCATCGACAGTGTGGTGTTGATGTCGCCGAGACTGACGCCGAGCGCGCTTGCCTTCTCCTGATCGATATCGATCGAGAATTGCGGCGTATCGTCCTGGCCGTTCGGCCGGGTGGCTCTCAGCAGCTTGCTCTGCGCGGCAGCGCCGAGCAATTGATCGCGCACTGCCATGAGTCTGTCGTGACCGGCGCCCGCGACATCCTTGAGATAGAAATCGAAGCCATTGCTGGTGCCCAATCCCTCAATGGCTGGCGGCGCCAACGCAAAGACCTTCGCGTCCCTGATGCCGCTAAACACCGCCATCGCCCGGCCGACAACTGCGTTGGCGGAGAGATCCTGACCTTTGCGCTCGGCAAAGTCCTTCAGACGCACAAAGGCCATGCCGACATTCTGGCCGGAACCTGAGAAGGAAAAGCCCGTCACGGTCATGATGCCGTCGACGGCCTTCGCCTCGTGGTCGAGAAAATGACGGGTAACCCGGTCGAGAACACGCTGTGTCCGGTCAGCCGTGGCGCCGACCGGCAACTGCGTGACCACCATGAGTATGCCCTGATCCTCCTCCGGCAGAAACGAGCTCGGCAGGCGGGTGAACATCACGCCGGCGACGGCGACAATGACGGCGAATGCAATCAGCCCGCGCCAGGGCCGCCGCAGAACGGCGCCCGTGCCGTCGTGGTAAGCATCCGTACTTCGTTCAAGTGCGCGGTTGAACCAGCCGAATATCCCTTTCTTTTCTTCGTGCGGTCTCGGCGGGCGCAGAATGGTGGCGCAAAGCGCCGGCGTCAGGATGAGTGCGACAAGCAGCGACAGGACCATCGCTGACACGATGGTTACGGAAAACTGACGATAGATGACGCCAACCGAGCCGCCGAAAAATGCCATCGGCACGAACACCGCCGACAGCACGGTTGTAATGCCGATAAGCGCGCCGGTGATTTCCCTCATCGATTTGGCTGTCGCCTCGCGCGGCGACAAACCCTCGTCGTGCATGACGCGCTCGACATTCTCGACCACAACAATGGCATCATCGACCAGAAGGCCGATCGCCAGCACCATGGCGAACATCGTGAGCGTGTTGATCGAATAGCCGGCGAGCGAAAGGACGCCGAATGTGCCCAAAAGAACGACCGGGACCGCCAACGTCGGGATGATCGTGGCACGGAAGTTCTGCAGGAAAACCAGCATGACGAGGAAGACGAGTGCAACTGCTTCGATGAGTGTCCGGGTCACTTCCGTGATCGAGATTTGAACAAAGGGCGTGGTGTCGTACGGATAGACGACCTTCACGCCTTGGGGAAATGTCGGGGCAAGCCGGTCAATTGCGTTCGTGACGGCGGCGGCGGTGCGGATGGCATTGGCGCCGGTTGCGAGGTTGATGGCGAGCCCCGTTGCCGGCTGGCCGTTATAGGTGGATGAACTGGTATAGTCTTCGGCGCCGAACGCGACGGTTGCGACATCATTGATGCGGACGAGTGAGCCGTCCGCGGCGCTCTTCAGAATGATGTTCCGGAACTGCTCCGGCGTCTGCAGACGGCTTTGCGCGGTGACAGTGGCGTTGAGCTGCTGCCCCTTGCGTGCCGGCAGGCCGCCCAGTTGGCCGGCCGAGACCTGGGTGTTCTGAGCCTGGATCGCGGCGGCGATATCGGGCGGGGTCAAGGCATATTTGACGAGCTTGTCCGGGTCGAGCCAGATCCGCATGGCATAGCCCGCGCCGAAGAGCTGCGTATTGCCGACGCCGTCGACGCGCTTGAGCGTGTCGTTAAGCGAATTCTTGACGTAATCGGAGAGGTCGGTCTCGCTCATCCTGCCGTCAGTCGAGACGAAGCCCACGACCATCAGGAACGCGCTGGACGATTTGGTGACGGCGAGGCCAGTGGTCTGGACCGCGGACGGCAGGAGCGCGGTAACAAGCTGCAGCTTGTTCTGCACCTGCATCTGCGCAACGTCCGGGTTGGCCTTGTTGGTGAAGGTCAGCGTGATCTCAGCCTGACCGCTCGATGTCGACGAGGCCGTCATGTAATCAAGATTGTCGAGCCCGGTCATGCCTTGCTCGATGATCTTTGTCACCGAATTCTCGACCGTCTGTGCATCGGCGCCGGGATAGCTCGCGCTGATCTGAATGGATGGAGGCGCGATCTCCGGGTATTGCGAGACCGACAGCGTGTTGAGCGCCAGGAGCCCGCCGAGCATGATGACAATGGCGATGACCCAGGCGAAGATCGGCCTCTTGATGAAGAATGCGGAAATCATTCTTCAGCCCTTCGTCGCGTGGTCAGGCGGAATGGCCGCGCGGCGTTCCCGGATCTCGCCGGTCGTCTCGTCGATAACAACCTCTACGCCTTTGGCCTGCTGGCCGACGCGCACGAACTGAATGCCTTCAACGATTACGCGGTCGCCGTTGGCGATCCCCGACCCGACGAGCCAGTTGTTGCCGACGCTGCGGCCGATGGACAGCACGCGCTCCTCGACATTGCCGTTCCGGTCGAGAAACATGGCGGTGGCCTCACCTTTGGTGTTGCGGGTGACGGCGCGCTGCGGGACGAGAAAGCTGTTCGGCGCCACGCCTTCTTCGACGATGGCGCGGGCATACATGCCTGGAAGGAGCAGCCGTTGCGGATTGGGAAAGACGGCTCTCACCGTGAACGTGCCGGTGGACGTGCTGACATTCGCCTCTGAGAATTCGAGCTTGCCCGTCAGCGGATAGATCGTTCCATTTTCAAGTTTTAGCTTCACGGCGACGTTTGAGCCGGCAATATTTACGCGGCCCGCGTCGATTGATTGTCTCAGGTTGAGTAGGTTCGTACTCGATTGGGTGACGTCGACGAAAATCGGGTCGAGCGTGCGGATCGTGGTCAGCACGCTTGTCTGACCGGCTGTGACGAGAGCGCCGGGCGTCAAGGACGACTTATCGGTCCGCCCGCCGATCGGAGCTTTTATCGTTGTATAATCGAGATTGATCCTTGCGGTCTCAACGTTTGCCTTGGCGGTTGCGACGTCCGCTCTGGCCTGGGCGAGCGTAGCAACGGCATCATCCAGTTCCTGTTTGCTGATGGCGTTCTGCTTGACGAGGCCCTGGTACCGCTCAACTTTGGCCTGTGCGCTCGGCACCGAAGCGTCGGCCTTCTGCAAGGCCGCGCTCGCGCTGTTATAGGCGGCTTGGTAGGGCGCAGAATCGATCTGATAGAGCGGCGCTCCCTCGGCCACCTCGTTCCCTTCGATGAACAAACGCCTTTGGATGATGCCGGAAATCTGGGGTCTGACTTCGGCCGTCAGGGATGCAACGACGCGCCCAGGAAGTTCCGCGGTAATTGCCACCGCCTGTGGGTACAGGGTGACGACGCCGACCTCGGGACGGTCCGCTCCCGCGGAAGCGGTCGCTTTGTCATTGGATGCGGGCTTGCAGCCAGCAAGCGCCGCAAGGATTGCGAGGGTTACGATCTTCGCAATCACTGAACGAGTCTTCACAGACGCTCACTTTCGTAGGGAACGGTTGATAGCGCCGGGCCCGGGCGCCCATGGGCGCATACAAGAGGTGCCACTTATCCGGAGAGCATGCGTCGCCTATGGAGGTTTGATGCAGATTTGATGGAGAGTGCCGGGCGAAGCGAGATAATGCTGGGTCGAATCTCGGCAATTCTCCTTTGAATCAGTATCTTGTTCGAAAGCTGACAGCTTCCTTCTCAGCCCTTGGGGAGACGCATCGGGAGGAATTCGGCCACGATGTTTGATGACGTTTCTGGTCGCGAACTGCGACGATGACAGGAGCTATGTTGGTCAAATGAGAAAGATGCTGTTGCATTCGGCTCTCCTTGCGGGGGCGTTGTTGAACATTGCTAGCGGCGCAATGGCCATGCCGCGGGAGAGCATTTTTCACGAGAAGCTCGCGATAAGGGCCGACTTGGAATGTGGGCCGGGTTGGCACATCACGCCCTGGGGCGGTTGCCGTCCCAATCGCCCGACCGTCTACTATGGGAGCGGCCTATGGCCGTATCGCTATGATGGATACGGAGACTATAGCCGGCCGTCTACCGATGGCTGGCATTACGGATATGGATGGTATGGCGACGATTACGGTCAACATGACGATAACGATAACGACGACAACGAGGACTAGGCAGATTGAATTGCGCGCCCCTCACATTTTCCCTATTGGGTCATTTGGCCGCCTCCGGCTTATTGGACACAGAGGCGACCAACCGGATGGCCTGATATGAATGAACTCATCCTAATTGCTGAAGACGAGCCGGAAATCGCCAGAATCCTCGATGCCTATCTGGTACGGGAAGGATTTCGGACCGTGAGTGCGGCCGATGGTCAGACCGCGCTCGATCAGCATTCTATTCTGAAGCCAGATCTCGTTCTTCTGGATGTCAAAATGCCGAGAGTTGACGGCTGGGAGGTGTTGGCCGAACTGCGCCGTCGCGGAGAGACGCCGGTCATCGTGATTACCGCGCTCGACCAGGATATCGACCGTCTGCAAGGCTTGCGTCTGGGGGCGGACGACTATGTGGTCAAACCATTTAATCCCGCCGAGGTGGCCGCCCGCGCCAAGGCGGTCTTGCGACGATCAAGTTCTGCAGGCAGCAAGAGTGTTCTCAGGATTGGCAAGCTCGAAATCGATCTTGAAAGTCATCTCGCTAAGGTCCGCGAGGACAATGTTTCGGTGTTGCTGCAGTTGACTCTCACAGAATTCAGACTTCTCGCTCATATGGCAAAAGCGCCCATGCGGGCTTTCGGCCGCAGCGAGTTGATTGATGCTTGCCTTCCGGGTGGCGACGCCTTGGAGCGGACAGTCGACAGCCATGTCAGTAATCTCCGCCGCAAGCTGGAAGAGGCTGGCGCAACCGGTATGATGTCGGTTGTTCGCGGAGTCGGCTACCGATTGTCGGCCATATGAAACGGTATCGCCTAAGTCGACAAATTGCGCTGTCGATGGGCATGGTCGTGGTTATCGCGATCCTGATGGTCTTCGTCGGGTCGTTCATCTTCTACACTTTTTATCTGACTTGGTTCCCGCCCCCGCCGGGACCGCCTCCGGTTCTCCCGGAGGGTCCGGATTTCGCGCTGATCGCCGTCTTTCTTCTTGTCGGCCTCGCCATCGCGATCCGCGTCGCCCTTGGCCTGGCTCGCCGTATCCTCGCGCCTCTGAACTCCTTGGCGGAGAGCGCGCGCAAGATTGCGGCTGGCGATCTGACCGCGCGTGCCGCCGCCGGTGATCGCTCCCTCGGCGAGACCGCTCAATTGGTCGATGACTTCAATGCGATGGCTCAGAGACTGCAGGACGTGGCGGAGGCCATGGCTTCGTGGAATGCCGCGACTGCGCACGAACTGCGAACGCCACTCACAATCTTGCGTGGCCGCCTGCAGGGCCTCACCGAGGGTGTGTTCGCGCCGAGCGACGATTTGCTCAGGAATCTATTATCCCAGGTCGAGGGTCTTTCGCGCCTTGTCGATGATCTACGAATCGTCACGCTCTCGGACAGCCGGCGCCTCGAAGTGCGGCTCGAGCCGACCGACCTCGCGATGGAAGTCTCCCAGGCGGTCGATGCCATGCGTCCCGCTCTGACCGAGGCAGGATTTTCAATTGAAATGATTGTGCAACCGGCGACGCTGTCTTGCGACGGGACCAGACTCCGGCAGGCGCTGCTCGCGCTTCTGGAAAACGCGCGCCGCTACGCAATGCCAGGACGAATCAAAGTTCTGTTGCGTCCTGAGAAGTCCGGTATCACTTTGTCCGTTGAGGATGAGGGGCCTGGTCTGAGTTCTGAATTTGCGCCGCTTGCCTTCGATGCCTTTACGCGGGCGGAGCCTTCCCGTTCCCGCCAGTTTGGCGGTTCCGGGCTTGGCCTGTCTGTCGTCCGTGCGATTGCGGAAGCGCATGGCGGGCGGGCGCAATATCGAACATCCTTGGCGGGCGGCTCGATTTTCGAGATCGTTCTTCCTATCGGAAGCGCACGACCAGCCGAGACATGAATTCCGGATTACGCGCGATCGGCCATCTTGTCCCGATCCGGGTCTTCGATCTGATCCAGTGCCAAGAGGAGAGATGCCACGCGGTTCGCGGAAGAGGTCCATTCCGCCAGCCGGCCATAACTGTCCGTGATCCAGTTAAATGCGCCTTGGACAATAGCGAACGCCGCCGCTGCCTGGACGGTTTCGCCGAGAGTCATGGCTCCCACCAGATACTTCGGTGTGCAGAGAAGCAGTCCAATGACCGGCGTCAGCAAGGTGTTCGAGTGGGACACCATCGTCATCCGCATGAGCTGCCAACAATAGGCCCGCCACTGAGCGATTACCTCGGTCAATGCGGCGCCAATCGTGAGCCGCCCGCCTGACGCGCCATCCGGCACCGCGATGCCTTCTCCACTCTCGCGAAGGTGTGCGCCAACCGCGCGCAATTCGGCCTCGGCGCGTTTGTTGTCTTCAATGACTCGCGTTAGGCGGTGGGGGATGAGCATCATCGCCGCGGTTATCAGGAGTGAGTAAACAACAACGGCGATGACCAGATAGCCGGGAATCTCAAGCCCTACGCCAAAGCTGTCGATGACAAGGCGACCGCCTACACTCCAGAGTACGCCGATAAAGATAATGGCGGTGAGCACGGACGAGATCAATCCGAGCGTGAGATCGATGGGCAGGTCGGTTGCAACTCTTGCGTCTTCGGCGATCCGATACTCGGGGGTCTGGTGCTCGCCCTGCATGAATCTCAGGTGCCGGAAGCGGCCATTCTGAAGCCAGTAGTCATAGAGATGGGCGCTTAGCCATGCACGCCACTGGCGTTGCATCGTCATGCGGGCCCACACAGAGGTAACGGCGAGAATAAGACTCGCGCCAGCCAGCGGGATGAAATGCCGCGCCTGCACCCACAGCGCTGCTCCGTCCTTTCGCTCGATAGCGTCGAAGAAGTCGCGGTTCCAGAAGTTCAGCCAATATTGCGTCAGCAGCTGCAGAAGGACCGTAGCAATCAACAGCCCGACCAGAAGCCACGCCCGCCAGCGCGTTGGTCCACGCCAGAACCCGGACGCACTCTGCCAGAAACGCGCGATCAAACGTCTTGCATCCGGGGCAATGTAGATGCGCGGCCTAAATTTTGTTTTGGAGGATGCCGTCGTCAATGACCCACTTCTCGATTCAGACCACAGTGCCGAACAATTTGCCGATACCGGCCGTAATGGCCAATGCCAAAGCGCCCCAGAATGTCACGCGGACCGTGGCGCGAAGTATGTTGGCGCCGCCCGCGCGGGCGCCGATCGCACCAAGCAGCGCGAGAAAGCCCAGGGAGGCTCCCGCTACGACGGGCACCAGCGCGTACGAGGGAGCGACGATTACCATAAGCAACGGCATAGCCGCGCCAACGGCAAATGTCGCTGCAGATGTCAGCGCGGCCTGCACTGGACGCGCTGTGGTAATTTCCGAGATTCCGAGCTCGTCGCGGGCGTGGGCGGTCAAAGCGTCGTTTGCCATTAGTTGTTGAGCCACTTGCCGAGCCAATTCCCGATCGAGTCCGCGTTTGACGTAGATATCTGCCAACTCATCAAGTTCAAAGGCCGGATTATCACTCAATTCCTTGCGTTCGCGGGCGAGGTCTGCGCGCTCCGTATCGGACTGTGAACTGACCGAAACATATTCGCCGGCGGCCATCGACATGGCTCCTGCCACCAGGCCAGCAACCCCGGCGATCAAGACGTCATGTTGTGTGGTCGCTGCCGCCGCTACTCCAACGATCAGACTTGCGGTTGATATGATACCGTCATTGGCCCCGAGCACTGCCGCGCGCAACCAGCCGATGCGGCTGACGAGATGGTTTTCGGGGTGAAGACGGGCCACTGTTCTTATGCCCGCCTGTCATATCCGTCCGAGCAGCATCAGAATCAGGACAATGATCAGAATCGTACCAATGATTCCCACGCCGCCGTGACCGAAACCGTAGCCATAGCCGCCGAAACGGCCGCTGAACCCGCCCAGCAAAAAGATAATCAGGATGATAACGAGAATGGTGCCAAGTGACATGTTTGATCTTCCCTTGTTGCGACAAGCGACGAGTACGATTCAGTTAGCAGCCTCCCGTAAGGTCGGGACTACTATTTCTTCTCGATGGAAATTCCGCTTTTCCCGATGTTAATATCGATGCCGGTCGTTTTCTGTCGTTCCTGGTAGAGTTGATAACTGACGACCCCGGCGACGACGATCAGCGCGGCGATGGCGATATAAAGAGTATTACGGTTCATGAGTGCATGTCCTGAGGTTTGAATGTTACAGAGAACCGAGGCCCGTGATCGCGGTCGCCTTTGGCGAAATGGAAGTCACCGCCAATCTGCCTGGTGAGTGCGGTAATGATCTTCATGCCCAATCCGGGCGTCGCCATGGGGTCGAACGGTGCAGGTGATGCCGGGCCGTCGTCACTGACAGAAAGGACGCAGTTCCCCTCCGGTGTTGATTTGAGGTCAACCGTGACATTGCCCTTTGCGTACTTGATTGAGTTTGTGATCAATTCGTTGGCGATGAATCCAAGAGGAATTGCCGTGACGCTTGGGATCCTCAGGGCATCTCCCTCGACACGTATGGATCGGCGTGGAATTTCGTTGGCGGTCATATCCGCAATGTCGTGACATAGTTCTTCAAGGTAAGGCTTGAATTGAACGCTCTCGGTCTTGTCGAGGGCGTGGAGGTGCCGATGAACACGCGCGAGCGTCGCGACACGGTTGGCCGCGATCATCAGTTGGGCCGCAGCTTCGGGATCGGTGGTTCCGCGGCTCTGGGCTGTAAGAAGGCTGGTGATCAATTGCAGGCCGTTCAGAAAACGATGTTCTGACTCCTTGCCCAGAACATCCATCTGTTGGATCATTGCGTCTTTCTGGTGCAACAAAGCCCTTTCGCGAATGACGGCTTCGCGCAACTTTGATTCGGTCGCTTTGTGCCAGCGTAACTCTTTCTCATACATCGAAATCACGTGGCACCTCGTGACGGGCCAACTTGCCGCTATTGAAATTGCGTTGCAGGCTTCGGTGAGGTCTTCCGACAGGTGACCCGTGAGAGACCGGACGTAGGCATGGGAAACCTCCCCGAGCCTATAAGTACGATGAACTACCGAAACCGGAGTAATTCCAAGTTGCCGTGCCGCATCTGCAGTCAGCATAGACCATTCCACGCCAAAAGTGCAGAAAGTCCTTGATACAAGTCAATCATGTTGGGTCTCAAACAATTGGAGATAAAGTCTCGGAAACGCTGGAAAGGCATGCCTTTTCAGCCGCATACGGATACAGGGTGTTCGACGTTGCCGCGCTGAAGCCGTCCGTTGGTATCCGGGGAGCGTGAAGCGCCGCCGGAGGGCTATTCTCCCGCGATCGAAATGAAGGGAAACTACAGGCCCCGATCTGTCGAGCAGCCGATCGCAAGCAGGCAGGCGAGGGCGACGACGTCTGGATCGCTCGTGCCTGTTCCGTACACGTCGCCGAAAGCGCGTTCGACGATTGTCTCGACGGCATTCCGCTCGAACTTTGTCGTCTCGACATTCTATCTCGTCACGCGTGGTGTGACGTTGCCGGGTCGCTGACCTGCGCATCAAACGGCGCTCTTCCCGGCGGCGGGATTTTGGCTACACTCCCCGACAAATAACAAAATGCCCCGGGGAGAATGTCTTTTGCAGGATGCAGGCTCATTCGATTACATCGTTGTCGGCGCCGGCAGTGCCGGATGCGTCCTGGCGGAGCGCCTGTCCGCATCGGGAAAATGCCGGGTCCTTCTCCTCGAGGCCGGCGGCCGCGACCGCAATATCTGGATTCACATCCCGCTCGGCTACGGCAAGCTGTTCACGGATGCGCGAGTCAACTGGCTGTATCAGACCGAGCCGGAACCCGAACTCAACAGCCGCCGCATTATCCAGCCGCGCGGCAAGGTGCTTGGCGGGTCAAGCTCGATCAACGGCCTGCTGTATGTCCGCGGGCAGCATGAAGATTTCGACCAGTGGCGGCAGCTCGGCAACACCGGCTGGGGCTTCGATGATGTGCTGCCGTATTTTCGGAAATCCGAAGATCAGACGCGCGGCGCCGACGATCTGCACGGGACGGGCGGACCGCTATGCGTTTCGGACGTCGAAACGCATCCGCTGTGCGAAGCCTTCATCAAAGCATCGGAGCAGGCAGGCCACCCGCGCAATGACGACTTCAACGGACCGTCGCAGGAAGGCGCCGGCTACTACCAACTCACCGCACGTAACGGCCGGCGCTGCTCGACCGCCAAGGGTTATCTCAAGCCGGCTCTGAAGCGCCCCAACCTCAAAGTCGAGTCGCGGGCCTTGGCGACACGCATTCTGTTCGAGGGCAAGCGTGCTGTTGGTGTCGAGTATCGCCAGCACGGCCAGCTCTTTCAGGCGCGGGCCGCGGGCGAGATCGTGCTGTCCGGCGGTGCGTTCAATTCGCCGCAGCTCCTCCAGCTTTCAGGCGTTGGGCCCGGCGACTTGCTGCGCTCGCACGGCATTGAGGTGCGGCACGAGATGCGCGGCGTCGGGGCCGATCTGCAGGATCACTTCCAGGCGCGTTTTCAGTATCGCTGCACCGAAAAGATTACCGTGAACGATACGATGGCGAGCTTTTCCCGCCGCGTTGGTGCGGCGCTCGACTATGCCCTCTATCGCAAGGGGCCGCTCACCATCGGCGCCGGCTATGCCGGCGGTTTCTTCAAGACCGATCCATCGCTGGCGTCACCGGATGTGCAGATCCACTTCATTCTGTTCAGCGCCGACGGCGTTGGCCAGAAACTGCACTCGCATTCCGGTTTTCTCGCCTCGGTGTGTCAGCTCAGGCCGCACAGCCGCGGCACGGTGCATATCAAGTCCGCCGATCCGGCCGAGGCGCCGGCGATAAAGGCCAACTATCTGTCGGCGGCCTTCGACCGCGACGTCATGATTGCCGGCATGAAGCTGACCCGGAACATCATGAGCCAGCCCGCCATCACGCGATATGTGGCGGAGGAGATCAACCCAGGCCCGAGGGCGCAAAGCGACGACGCGCTGCTCGATTTCGCGCGCGACAAGGGCACGACGGTGTTTCACCCGGTCAGCACCTGCCGTATGGGGCCGGACGCCGGCGCGGTAGTCGATGAACGGCTGCGTGTGCGCGGCCTTGACGGCCTGCGGGTTGCCGACGGCTCGATTATGCCGACTTTGGTGTCGGGCAATACCAATGCCGCCATCGTCATGATCGGCGAGAAATGTGCGGACATGATGCTGCAGGACGCTATGCGACCCGCTGCGGCGGCGTGACGCGTTGGAGCGGCGTTCTGGACGTCAGACCTGCTCGGCGTTGAGATAAGCGAGCCGCGCGCCGCAGAAGGCGCAGATGACGCCAAGTCCCAATGCGGCCAGCCCGGCAATTACGTCGATGGTGCCGCCGAGATTGCCGCTCTTGCTCATGACGCCGCCGGCCGTTGCCATCGCGAACACGACGGCAATGAGGAAGCGCTGCGCGAGCCGGGCGATGAATTCGCGGCCGCGCGCCGCGGCGATGAGATACGCGCCGGTACTCCAGCCGCCGATAAAGCCGGCCCCGGCAATCGCCCACCAGGCAATCGCGGACGCCATCTGTTTGGCATTGCCGGCGTTGGCCTCACGCAGCACGGTATCGAGACCGGCCCCGAACACGGTCAGCAGAATATGCACCACCAGCGCTGCGAAAACGCCGCAGCCGATGGCCGCGGCATAGTGCAGTCTGCGCAGGATCTCGGTGTCCATGGTCCCTGACTTCAGGCGCTATCTCCGGCACCAGCACCGGCCGGACCGATTTAGGCCGTCATTCAGCCTAACGCAACGGAGCCCCGGCGCGCGCTGGATCAGTGTCCGGCGGTTTTCAGAATGCCCCGAATCAGCAGTTCGTGAAATTCGCGCTCCAGCGCATCGAGCGCGGCGCGCCGTGCCGGCGTCATCAGGGCCGGAGGGCTTTCGGTTGTGACGTCCGAATATTGGGAAGGTTGCAGAGAAGGCGAGTCATGAAGAGCAAGGAGCATGAAATTTCCCGATGACAGCTCGTTCCACGACAGGGCTAGCTGAGTCGGCCGCCTGTGGATAAGCCCTCCGGCGAAAAATATCGATTTGCGGAGTGCCGTGGATATTTAAGCTTTGTCAATATTTTGCGGCTTGTTCACTGCGTCGCGGGAAGGGAAAAGCTTGTCTTCCACCCAGCCGAGGCCGGCCAGCACAACGAGCGTCAGCACGACCCCGATGATGACGAGATGCCATGCCGCCAGCGCGCAGGCGATGCCGATTGCGGCCGTGACCCACACGGAGGCCGCCGTGGTCAGTCCCTCGACCGTTCCGGCATCTTTGTTACGCAACACGACGCCAGCGCCGATGAAGCCGATGCCGGTGAGCACGCCCTGCAATACGCCCTGCACAACGCGGCTGAGCGCATCAGGATTGTGGTCAAGACCGCGATAATCGACGGCCGTTAGGGCGGCAATGGCCGAACCCAAAGCGACGAGGGCCAGTGTCCGCATGCCGAGAGGCTTGCCCTGCATTTCGCGATTGAGGCCGATGGCGATGCCGGCTCCGGCCGCGGCAAGAAGGCGGAATATTTCGTCCCAGGCGTTGCTGTCCATGGCGCATAAACCGGGGCGGGCCGCCGAAGTTCCATCGCTCCCGGCTAGCGCTTCTTGCGGGGCCGCCTGTGTGCCGGTTTGCCGGTGGCCTGCCTGGCGCTCATTTTGAGCGCTTCGCGGAAGTCGGCGGTGCGGCCATATTTCTTCAGCAGGTCGCGAAACGCCTCCTCAGTGATGTCGTCGAGGTCCTTCATCTGCTCGCGTGCCGTCAGCGAGATTGCGTCCCAGGTGGCACGTTCAATCCTGATGCGTTTGCCAACGAAATCGTCGTCAGTCGCCGCCTTCGCGGCTTTGCTTGACGTGGCGGTGGGCGTTCGGGACTTCTTTTTGGCCATTGGGCCAGCATAACGCGCCGGCCTCCGAATGGCTCCCGGCTGGCGGGCATCGGCCGGGGCGGTTAGAAATGTCGCTCTGACCCAACCGGAAACCCTGCATGAGCCTCTTTGCCGCCCGCACCAGCCAAACGCGCCTCCGTACCGGTCATGAGGGCAGCCGCGTCACCTATGTTGAACTGTTCTTCGACTTGGTTTTCGTATTCGCGGTCACACAGCTGTCGCACGGGCTGCTGGCGCATCTCAGCCCGATCGGACTTGCTCAGGCAGCGGTGCTGCTTGTTGCGATGTGGTGGGCCTGGATCGACGCCGCCTGGGTGACGAACTGGCTCGACCCGGCGCGGCCGGTAGTCCGCATCATGCTGTTTGCGCTGATGTTGGCCGGCCTGGTGTTCTCCGCTGCTTTGCCGAAGGCGTTTGATGACCGCGGTGGAGCCGTGGCGGCAGGTTATGTCGCCATGCATGTGATCCGCGACAGCGTGATGTTGTGGGCACTCTATCGCCACGACAGAAATAACTTTCGCAACTTCGTGCGCATTTCGATCTGGCACCTGGCGGCATCGCCCTTCTGGCTGGCGGGATGTTACGGCGATGCGGCGTGGCGTCTTCAGTTCTGGGCACTCGCCGTGGCGATCGAGACGGCCGCGCCAATCCTCGGCTACTGGGTGCCGCGCCTTGGCCGTTCGGTCAGCACCGACTGGGCCGTGGCCGGCGCCCATATGGCGGAGCGCTGCGGCCTGTTCATCATCATTGCGCTCGGCGAGTCGATCCTGATCACCGGTGCGACTTTCGCCACGCTTGACTGGACGGTCACCAACATTGTGGCCTTCCTCGTGGCCTTCACGGGCAGTGTCGCGTTATGGGCGGTGTATTTCAATATCGGCGCAGAGCGTGCGAGCCGGCAGATCGAAACGTCGGACGATCCAGGCCGGCTGGCGCGCGCCGGCTACACATTCATGCATATGCCGATCGTGGCTGGCATCATCGTCGTCGCGGTTGGCGACGAACTGGTGCTGCATCACCCTGGCGGGCACGTCGAGCTGCCGGCCTTGGGCGCGCTCGTGGGCGGCCCCGCGCTGTATCTGATCGGCAATGCGTTGTTTAAACGGTTGTCGGCGCCAAACCTGCCGCTCTCGCATCTGGTCGGGCTGGGTCTGCTGGCGCTCGCGGTGCCAGCGTCGTTTTTCGTGTCGCCGCTGCAACTCTCGGCAATTACGACGGGGATCCTGATCGTCGTCGCAACCTGGGAGTGGTTGTCGCTGCGTCAGCGCGCCGAGGCGTGACCCGCTTCAGCCCTCGCCGATCTCTTTGAGGATTTCTGCGGTGTGCTCGCCGAGCTTGGGCGAAGGGTTTTCGCTGGCGGCACGCCAGCCGTCGATGACGATGGGCGTGCGCACGCCGGGAATGGTACCGCCTTTGGCTTCGGCACGCGGCAGATTGAGCTTCATGCCGCGGTATTTCACCTGCGGATCGTCGAAGACTTGCTGAAGATTGTTGATCGGGCCGGCCGGCACCTTCTGCGCCTCCAGCTTGGCGAGCAAGTCGTCGCGGGTCATGCGCTTGGTCGCTGCGGCCAGTTGCGGCACCAGCTCGTTGCGGTGTGTCAGTCGGCCAGTGTTGTTGGCGTATTTCGGATCCTGCGCCAGCTCCGGAAGGCCGATGACATTGCAGAACTTCACATACTGATTGTCATTGCCGGTGGCGACGATGATATGGCCGTCGGCGACGGGGAATTCCTGATACGGCACGATATTCGGGTGCGTGTTGCCGATGCGCTCCGGCATCTTGCCGGACACGAGGAAGTTCAGCGCCTGATTGGCGAGGACCCCGACGGTCGAATCCACCAGCGCTGTATCGACATAGGCACCCTTGCCGGTGCGCTCGCGTTGCTGCAGGGCAGCAAGAATGCCGATCGTGGCGTAGCAGCCGGTGAAGATGTCGGAGATGGCGACGCCGACGCGCGTCGGCGGATTGCCCGGCATGCCGGTCAGATCCATCATGCCGCCCATACCCTGCGCCATCAGATCGTAGCCGGCGCGCTGCGCATAGGGGCCGTCCTGACCAAAGCCGGTCACCGAACAATAAATCAACCGCGGGAATTCGTCCTTGAGGTTCGCATAGTCGAGCTTGAACTTGGCCAGCCCGCCGACCTTGAAGTTCTCGATCAGCACGTCGGACTTGGCCGCCAGTTTGCGGACGATGCGCTGGCCTTCCGGATCGTCGAAATCCAGTTCGATTGAGCGCTTACCGCGGTTTGCGGCATGGAAATAAGCGGCGCCGAGATGGCTGCCATCGGTGCTCTCGACGAAGGGTGGGCCCCACTGGCGCGTATCGTCCCCGGCGCCTTTGCGCTCGACCTTGATCACGTCGGCGCCAAGATCGGCCAGCATCTGACCCGACCAGGGGCCGGCGAGAATGCGGGCGAGCTCGAGGACGCGGATTCCGGCGAGTGGCTTCGACATGAGATTTCCTTGCGGCTTTCGTTCGGCAATATTCGCGGGTCGGGCTTTGGCGATCCTTGATGCACCGCAAAAAGGACGCCCGACCGGGCGCTGTTATACCTTGAAGCGCGGATCGAGGAAGTCCCGAAGGCTGTCGCCGACCAGGTTGAAGGCAAATACCGCAAGGCTGATGGCCAATCCGGGAAACAGGATCATCCACGGCGCCTGCTTGTAGAAGTCGGCGGCATTGCCGGACAGCATCAGGCCCCAGGCGGCGGTCGGCTCGGTGACGCCGAGGCCGAGGAACGACAGAGAGGCCTCGGCCAGGATTGCCTGAGCGATGAAAGCCGTCAGCATGATGAGGTAGGGCGCGACCACGTTGGGCGCCATATGACGGAAGATGATGCGGCTGTGCGAATAGCCCGCCGCTCGGGCGGCATCGACATAGGGCATCACCCGCACCGACAGCGCTGCCGAGCGCACCACGCGCGCAACGCGTGGGATGATCGGGATGGCAATTGCGACGATCAAGTTGATGTCGACGCCGGCCACCGTGAATTTGCGGAACGCGGCCACCACAACCAGCGCCAGCACGATGAGCGGGAAGGCCAACAGGATGTCGACAATTCGTTGAATCCAATTGTCGATCCGGCCGCCGAAATATGCCGAAGCGACGCCGAGGATAGCGCCCAGCGACGAGCCGACGAATGACGAGGTAAAACCGATCACCAGTGCGGTGCGTGAACCGTAGATCAGGCGCGAGCAGATGTCGCGGCCATAGGCATCGGTGCCGCACCAGTGATCCGCCGACGGCGGCGCCAGAAGGGAGGCAAAATCGATGCTGAGCGGATCGTAGGGCGCGACCCACGGCGAAAACAGGCCGGCGAACATCATCGCGAAGATAATCACAAAACTCACGGCGCCGAGCGGCTGTTGCCGGCAGAAGTCGACTACGACGTTTGAACGGCGGGGTTTGGCTGCCGCCGTTTCGGCGGGCAGGCTGGGGGATGCGAGCGTCATTTGCCGTACCTGATGCGCGGATCGAACACCGCGTAAAGCAGGTCGATCGCAAGATTGACGAAAACGTAGAAGGCGGCGATCAGCATCACCATTCCCTGGATCAGCGTGAAGTCGTTGCGCGACACGCTCTGCACGAAGAGCTGACCGATGCCGTTGAGGTTAAAGACCTGCTCGGTGACGACAAGGCCGCCGATCAGAAAGGTGAATTCGAGGCCGATCACGGTGATTGCCGGCAGCAGCGCGTTGCGCAGGGCGTGCCGCGATATCACCAGCCGCTCGTAAACGCCCTTGGCGCGCGCCGTACGGATGTAATCTTCATTGAGTACTTCGAGCAGTGACGACCGGATCATGCGCGCCACCACGGCGCAATAGCGGTAACCGACCGCGAGCGCCGGCCAGATAAGCTGCTTCAGGTTGGCGACCGGATCGACATATATCGGTGTGAAGGTGATCGGCGGCAGCCAGTTGAAGAACGACAGCAGCGCCAGCATGATCAGCATGCCGAACCAGAATGACGGGATGGAGAGGCCGCCGATCGTCAATACGCGGACCAGATAGTCTATCCACGTGTCTCTGAACAGCGCCGCCAGCGTGCCCATCGGGATTGCGAGCAGCACTGCGATGATCGTCGCCATGATGGCGACCTGCAGCGACAATTCGAGCCGGATGGCGATTTCGGTCACGACCGGACGCTCGGTCCACATCGACGTGCCGAAATCGAACTTCGCCATGTTGACCATCCACTCGCCGAATTGCACGACCAGCGGCCGGTCAAGGCCGAGCCGCTTGCGCTCGAGCTCGATGGTTTCCTGCGTCACGCTGCCGCCGTCGCCGCGCAGCTTGATCTCGACGATGTCGCCAGGCACCACGCGCAGCAGGAAGAACACCAGCACGGCCACGCCGATCAGGGTCGGAATGGCGAGCAGAACGCGGTTGATCGTGTAGCGGAGCATGAGCGGTTCTCGTGATTGCCGCGACCTCACCCTTCGAGACGCGGCCTGAAGGCCGCTCCTCAGGATGAGGTCGCTCATTTGTGGCCCTCATCCTGAGGAGCCGTGCACAGCACGGCGTCTCGAAGGATGAGGGGTAAAAGTATTACGTATTGATCCAGACATCTTCGAGCTGTTGACCGAGGTTGTGGCTCGGCGACATCTTCCAGCCCATCAGTGCCTTGTGCGTCGGCACGATGCGGTGCCACCACAGGATCGGCTGCTGATAGCCCTGTTCGAACACCCGCTTCTCGAAAGCGCGGATCAGCGCCTTGCGCTTCTCCGGATCGCGCTCGCGGATGTGGTCGTCATAGAGCTTGTCGAGTTCCGGATCGGTCGACCGCGAGCGGTTTTCCGGGGCGCGCGACAACGAAAGATACTTTGATAGCGCGAGGCTCGAGTCATCCATGAACAGGTTGGAGAAGTCGATGGCGACGTCGTGGTTGCCGGCGTTCATGGTCGCCAGATATGGGCCGGTGTCGGACTGCTTGTGCTCGACCTCGACGCCGATCTGTCGCCACTGGTCGACAAGGAAAACGCCGGCCGGGGTGTAGGGCATCGCGAGGTTGCGATTCCACAGCACGAATTTCAGGTTTTCCTGTCCGGCTTCCTTGAGCAGCTTCTTGGCTTCCTCGCGGGATTTCTTGATGTCCTTGGAGAAGCCTGGCAGCTTGACGAGCTCCGCTTCTGGCGTCGCGTAAGGCGAGCCGGGGCGCAGCACGCCGCCGACGGCACGGAGAGTTGAGATCTTCGACAGGCCGACGCTGCCGCCCCAGCGATCGATCGCCATCAGAAGCGCCTTGCGCACGCGCACGTCGTCGAATGGCTTCTTGGTGACGTTGAAGCAGACCAGCAGGTTGAGCGTCCAGCTGTCTTCCTCGATGCGGATCTTGTCGCCCATGGCTTGGACGAGACGGTCGCGCTCCGCTGGCGAGATGCCGCGGAATTCACCGAGCACCTGGCCGCCTTGTACGGCGTTGAGCATCGCCGCCGCCTGCAACGTGAAGATGCCTTTGAAGCCATCAAGATAGGGCATGCCCTTCTTGAAGTAGTTGTCGTTCTTTTTGCCGGCGACGTGGCTGCCCTTGACGTGCTCGACGAAGACAAACGGTCCAGTACCGTTGATCTTGGTGCGTGGCCCGGCCGGGTTCTCCGCCAGATCCTTGGCGGAATAAATCACGTTCCACGGCGAGGCGAAGTGCTCCAGCATCGCCGCGTTCACCGCCTTCATCTTGAAGATAATGGTAAGCGGGTCCGGCGTCTCGATGCTGCCGATGTCGGCGAAGGTCGGCTTGCGCGTCGACACCACGCCCTGCGGCGGGTCGCGCAGTCGATCGTAGGTCGCCTTCACGTCCGCAGAGGTGAAAGCCGTGCCGTCGGCGAACTTGACGTTCGGATGGAGCTTGAAGGTATAGGTCATCAGGTCGGGCGCCACCGTCCACGATTGCGCCAGATCGCCTTCGACCGACGGGAACTTGGACAGGTTGAAGCGCAGCAGCGTCGAATAGAACGGTGCGGCGAAATGCAGCGTCGCATAGGTGTCGCTGGCATGCGGGTCATAGTGCGGCGCTTCGGCGCTGATCGCGAAATTGAGCGTGCCGCCGCGCTTCACGTTCGGAGCCTGGGCTTCGGCTTTGGTAAAGTCGAAGTTGAAGCCGCTAAGGCCGAGGGCGAATGCGCCGGCCGTTCCCTGCAGAGCCGTTCGTCTCGTGATCTTCATCGTTTCCTCCTATGTAATCGTGTTTTTATAAGTTTCGCTGTTTGTCAGATATTGATACACGCAGCGAAATGCCCGGGTCTTTTCTCCTCGAGGGGCGGGACGGTCTCCCGGCATTCCTGGCTTGCCATCGGACAACGGGTATTAAAGACGCATCCGGTTGGTGGTGCCATATGGCTCGGCAACTCGCCTTTGATCAGGCGAGGTTCGCGCTGTTTCTCGATTGTCGGGTCCGGCACCGGTGCGGCATCCAGCAACACCTTGGTGTAGGGATGCAGTGGCTGCTGATAGATCGCATCGCGATCCGCAATTTCCATGATGCGGCCAAAGTACATCACCACCACGCGCGCCGAGATGTGCCGCACCACCGCGAGATCGTGCGCGATGAACAGGAAGGCCAGCTTGAATTTGCGCTGAAGATCTTCCAGCAGGTTGATGATCTGCCCCTGGATCGAGACGTCGAGGGCGGATACGGCTTCATCGCAGACAATGAAGGAGGGCTCCATCGCCAAGGCGCGCGCAATGCCGACGCGCTGACGCTGACCGCCGGAAAGCTGATGCGGGTAACGCTCGGCCATCTCGGGCCGCAGGCCGACATTCTCGAGGAGTTCGGCGACGCGTGCTTCGATCTTCTGCCGACCATCGACGATCTGGTACACATGAAGCGGTTCGCCGATGATCTGCCCCACGGTCATGCGCGGATTGAGCGAGGAGTAGGGATCCTGGAAGATTACCTGCATCTTCCGGCGCATGGCTTTGAGCTGTGCCGATGACGCGCCTTCGAGATTGAGCCCCTCGAATGTGATGGATCCTGACGTCGGCTTTTCGAGATCAAGGATCAGACGCCCGACCGTGGTCTTGCCACAGCCGGATTCTCCCACGAGCCCCAATGTCTCGCCGGGGTAAATGTCGAATGAGACGTCTTGGACCGCTCGTACCGTGCCGCGGGCGCTGCGAAGTCCGCCGGACACGGAAAAGTGCTTAGTTAGGTTCTTCACCGCCAGAACGGGCGCTTCCGTATTGGCGGCGAAATTCAGACCAGCCCCGCCAAGGCTTTCCCAGGTGATCTTGCCCTCAGCGATATCGGTATGGCGGTGGCATCGCGACAGGCTGCCGGTGTCAGTCGAAAACAGCGGCGGTTCCTGATCGCAGACAGCGATACGGAAGGGACAACGCGGCGCAAATCGGCAAGCGGTGCTGACATTGGCGAGGTTCGGCGGCAGGCCTTCGATGGTTTCGAGTTTGGCGCCGCGCGGCCGGTCAAGCCTTGGCACCGAGCGCAGCAGCCCCATGCTGTAAGGATGGCGCGGCTTATGAAACACGGCCTCGGCCGAGCCCTGCTCGGCGACGCGGGCGGCATACATGACGATGACGCGATCGGCATAGCGCGCGACGACACCGAGATTGTGGGTGATGACAATCAGCGCAATGTTCAGCTTGCGCGACAGATTCTTCATCAGTTCGAGAATCTGCGCCTGGATCGTGACGTCGAGCGCGGTGGTCGGTTCGTCGGCTATGATGAGCTTGGGATTGCAGGCCAGCCCGATCGCGATCATCACGCGCTGGCGCATGCCGCCAGAGAATTGATGCGGATATTGATCCAGCCGGCCGGCCGGATCGGGAATGCCCACCAGAGTCAGGAGCTCGACAGCGCGCGCCTGGGCCTCGCTATCGCTCATGCCGAGGTGAATCTGCAGCGGCTCCTTGATCTGCAGGCCGATCGTGAGGAGCGGATTGAGCGACGTCATCGGCTCCTGGAAGATCATCGAAATTTCCCGGCCGCGGATCTTACGCATCTCCTCGTCGCTGAGGTCGAGCAGCGAGCGGCCGTCGAACGTAATTTTGCCTTTCGGAATTTTGCCGGTGAGCCGGGGCAGCAGCCGCATGATCGAGAGGGCGGTCACCGATTTGCCGGAGCCCGACTCTCCGACGATGGCGACGACTTCTCCCGCATTGACTGTGAAACTGACGCCCTCCACCGCGCGCACAATGCCGCGCGACGTGTTGAATTGCGTGTGAAGGTCCTCGACTGCCAGCAACGGCGCGCCCAAATCGCGCCGCGCGTCGACCTTCTCGCGCAGGTCTTCGCCCACTTCGACGATGCTCAAAACGACCCCTCTTGAACGTCTAGACTTTAGTCTTGTTTTTGTTCGGGGTGCGTGGCGTCGCATGACGCCCCGGTCCCTCCCTTGGGGAGCACAATGCTTGCCGGAGCGCGATGGTGCAAGCCCGTTATAAAGGCGGGCTCCAGTGTAGGATGCGATTCCGCAGCGCGGGACGCAGCGCAAATAGGCATCACCCTTTGGTCATACTTGCCCGCAATTTTCGGGTTGAGCCGACATTAATGATGGTAATGTTTGGTATCGTTTCGCGAAATTGCCACAGGTCGGGTGAACGATATTTCGCTAGGTGAATTAGGTCTGATTTGAAGGGGCAAGGCTCGACAGCTCATGAACACCTCGTTTTTCGGCGAACTCCTGCAAACCATATCGGATCGCGGCCGGGCCTTGCTCGACCGTGGGCGGCGCAGCGACACAGCGGCGCAGTCGGAAAATCTTGTCGAGCTCTGCGAGGATTTACTGTCCGGGCGTGGCGAGGCCTCCGGGGTGGCGCGGGCTCGTGACATTTTGTCTCGCTACTCGGAACTCACCACCGGACCCCGTATCGCCTTCTTCGAGGCGCTGGCGGGCCGCTTCGGCGTGCAGCCCGAGCGGGTTAGCGAGGCGATCACCGCCTGGCAGGCGACACCGAACGACGGCACAGCGGCCAGGCTGCACGTTGCGTCCGAGCCGCGCCGGCAGGAGCTGTTCCGCCGGCTCAATCTGGCGCCCGGCGGCACAGCGGCCTTGGTGCGGATGCGCGAACAGCTCATGGACGTGCTGCCGAACCGGCCCGATTTGCAGCCGGTCGACGAGGACTTCGTCCATCTGTTCACGTCGTGGTTCAACCGCGGCTTCCTGGTTTTGCGTCACATCGATTGGTCGACGCCAGCGAACATTCTGGAAAAGATCATCCGCTACGAAGCGGTGCACGAAATCAGCGACTGGGACGATCTGCGCCGCCGCATCGATCCGCAGGACCGGCGTTGCTATGCCTTCTTCCATCCGGCACTGGTCGACGATCCGCTGATCTTCGTCGAGGTTGCGCTGACGCGAGACATTCCGGAGGCCATCGCGCCGATCCTCGCCACCGAACGGGAGCCGGTCGAGCCGGAGAAGGCGCGTACCGCGGTGTTCTATTCGATCTCGAACTGCCAGCGCGGACTCGCCGGCGTGTCGTTCGGCAATTTCCTCATCAAGCAGGTGGTCGAGGAAATCTGCCGCGAACTGCCGAAGCTTTCGACTCTGGTCACGCTGTCGCCGGCGCCGACATTTGCCAAATGGCTCAAGCGCGAGCGCGCGCAGGAGACGTCACCTGCCATCAATGAGGCCGACAGACAGGCTTTTGCGGTGCTCGACGAACCCGGCTGGTGGCAGGATGTCGACAAGCTCGAGGAGTTGCGCGAGCCGATGATGCGGGCGGCGGCCTATTATTATCTCAGGGCCAAGACACCACGCGGGATGCCTGTTGACCCGGTGGCACGCTTCCATCTTGGCAACGGCGCGCGGCTCGAACGCCTCGACTGGCTCGCCGATGCGTCTGACAAGGGCATCGCGCAGTCCTACGGCTTGATGGTCAACTATCTTTATAACGTCGAGCACATTGAGAAGAACCACGAAGCCTTCGCCGAGCAGCGCACTGTGGTCGCGGCCTCCGGCGTGCAGCGCTATCTCCGTCCGACGCTCGAACTTGTACCCATCGCGGGCTAGGATCGGCCGTATACCGGCACGATGCCGCCACGGGTGACGACGTTATCGGGCGAGGCGAGGAACACGATCGTCGCTGCGACTTCCTCGACCTTCGGCCACTTGTCGAAAGCCGCCTTCGGCATCGCCTTGCGGTTGGCCGGCGTATCAATGATCGACGGCGCCACGGCGTTCACCAGGATACCCTCTTTCGCCACTTCCTCGGCCAATGAGATCGACAAGGTGGCAACGCCGGATTTGGCGATGGTGTAGGCGGTCATGCCAGCGCCAGCGCGGGGCTCCAGGGCGGGGCGGGCGGCGACATTGACGATGCGGCCACCGTTGCCCGTGGCTTTGATCGCTTTCACCGCCGCGCGACAGCACAGGAAGCAGGAAACGAGGTTGCCGTCGATCTGCTTCATCAGTGCGGCCTTGTCGGTATCCTCGACCGAGCCCGAAGCAAAGCCGCCGGCAATATGAACTGAGGCCCAGAGCTTGAGACCGTCGTAGAGCCCTTCGACCACGCTTTCGTTGGCGAGATCGCCGGCCGCGATCAGTCTGACGTTCTTGTTGTCACGAAACGCGAAGCGCTGCGCTTCCGCCTCGTCGCGGTAGGGCACGATACATTGCGCGCCCTGACCGAGTAGCGCGCCCGCCACCGCAACGCCGAGCGCGCCTGCGCCGCCGGTGACGAGGACGAGTTTATCGGTGAAGGTCATGGCGCAGCCTCTCTCCGCCCTGTCGGGCCTCGCGGCGACTACCCGCGTCCGCGCTTCACGCGCATCGGCAGTACCTGATATTCGAGCCAGTTCGCGATCTCGCTGACGCGCCGTTTCTTGTCGAGCACGTTCAGGCTGATGCCGTGCCGCCAGGCCAGCCGTTTGCACGCGGGATCGAGGTCGAGTGCTTCGAGATCATGAGCGAATTCGCTGAGATCAGCTTCGCCGGCAAAGAATCCTTCGCCGATCAGCCGCGTGCCAATGCGGCGCACGATGATAGCCAATTCCTTGAGCGGATATTCGGGATGATACTGCACGCCCCACGCGGTTGAACCCGGCGTGCGGATTTCCACGGCCTGCACCTTGGAGACGGCGTTGCTGGCGAGGAGGACGGCGCCGTCGGGCAAGGTGACGACTTCGTCCAGGTGAACCGTGGGCGCGTTGAAGACATCCATCTTGCCCGCATACATCGGGTGCTTGCGGCCTTCCTCGGTGAGACGAATGCCGCGGCCGAAACCGATCTCACGGCCGTTCGGGTTCTTGCGGACGACGCCGCCCGCTGCGGTGGTGATGATCTGAAGGCCCCAGCACGAACCGAACACCGGAGTTCCGGTTTTCAACGCCTCGCGAACCAGGTCGATCTGCCGGGTGACCTCGTCGCCGCCGCCATAGACGTGCAGCCCGGAGCCCGTGATGGCGATGCCGTCATATCCCTCCAGAGACTGCCCGGATGGCAGTCCGGCCGTCACGTCGGCCGGATAGCAAATGTCCACCTCGGCGACCGGCAGCAACTCGCGCAGCAGGTTGGCGTAGCCCCGGCTGGCTTCGGTGCCGCCGAACGACACATGTTCGGCCATGGTGGCGGGGTTATTGCCTTCGATAACGAGCAGGCGGGGGGTGGGCATGGAAACCTTGGAAGGGCGAAAGTGACGTCAAACAGTAACAACAGAAGAGATATGTCGAAGCGAAGGCAGAGGCAAAGGCATTTGGCGTCCAGTGGCCGGTTTTTGTGGTTTTAAGTCACGTTAACGCGGCTTGCCTAGATTGGTGTCGGGCGAACAGCCCCTGATCGCCGTCTCCCAGGATCGGCGGACGAACCGGAAGAAAGCAATGGCCAAGACCTCCCAGGCCGGGCCGGAAACGGCCGATTTCGACCTCGCCATCATCGGCGGTGGTATCAATGGCGCGGGCCTTGCCCGCGACGCCGCCGGCCGGGGTTTGAAGGTGCTGCTGGTCGAAATGAACGATCTGGCCGCCGGCACGTCGTCGGCCTCCTCCAAGCTCATCCACGGCGGCCTGCGTTATCTGGAGCACCGCGCCTTCCGGCTGGTGCGCGAGGCGCTGTCCGAACGCGAGGTGTTGCTCGGCATCGCGCCCCACGTCGTCCGGCCGATGCGTTTCGTGCTGCCGCCGGCGCTGGGCCAGCGTTCGCCGCTGCTGCTGCGTTTCGGTCTTTGGCTTTACGACGTGCTCGGCGCGCGCAAGCTGTTGCCGCCGTCACGGACAATCGACCTCACGCACAACGTCGTCGGCCAGCCGCTCAAGCGGGCGTTCCGCTACGCCTTCGAATATTCCGACTGCTGGGTCGATGACAGCCGGCTGGTTGTGCTCAACGCGCTCGACGCTGCCGCGCGCGGCGCCACGATCCGCACCCGAACGCGCTGCGTGCGCGCCGACCGTCGCGGCGGCCTGTGGGAGTTGGTGTTGCACGATCACGGCCGTCGCGACACCGCGACCGCGAAGGTGTTGGTCAATGCCGCTGGCCCGTGGATCGGCGAGGTCGCCGAGAACGTGCTGCGCAAGAAACTCACGGCGCGCCTGCGCCTGATCAAGGGCAGCCACATCGTGGTGCGCAAGCTGTTCGACCACGACAGCGGCTACATCTTTCAGGCGCCGGACAAGCGAGTCGTCTTCGCCTTACCGTTCGCCGGTGAATTTACGCTGATTGGCACCACCGATGAGAATTTCGTTGGTGACCTCAATTCGCCCGCGCCGAGTGCCGACGAAATTCTTTATCTCTGCGACGTCGTCAATCGCTACTTCCGCCATCCGGTGACACCCGATGAACTTGCCTGGTCGTTCTCAGGCGTGCGCGCGCTTTACGACGACGGCAAGGGCAGGCCCGAAGACGTCACGCGCGACTATCATCTCGAATTGGAGGCACCGCGCAACGAAGCGCCGTTGCTCACCATTTACGGTGGCAAAATCACGACCTATCGCCGTCTGGCCGAAGCGGCGATGGTGAAGCTCGGCCGCATTTTCCCAGGCCATGCACCATGGACGGCCCGCGCAAAGCTCCCCGGCGGCGAATTCGAGCAGGCGAATTGGAAAGAGGTGCTCGCCGAGATGCAAACCCGGTGGCCGTTCCTGCCGGAGGCGATGGCGCGGCGTATCCTGCGTGCCTACGGCCTGCGCGCCGAACGTTTCCTCGGCGACGCCGAAAGCCTCGAAGCGCTGGGTCCCATCCTGACCGGAGATCTGACCGCCGCCGAAATTCGCTATCTGGTCGAGAACGAATGGGCCGAGTCCGCCGAGGACATCCTCTGGCGCCGCGGCAAGTTGGGGCTGACTGCCACGGCCGATGAGCGCGAGGCTATCGATCGGCTGATCGGCGTGCTGCGCCAAGCGGCAGATCAGGGTTAGCAGACCGTTACCGGTGTCGATGCAATTGGGTTGACGAAATTCACCTCATATCGACGGGCCCATGATCTAATGCGCTGGTGACGACGCCGTTATCGGGGCCGCCAAATGCAATATGATTCACGGGAACTGGAACGCCGCCTTGAGAAGCTGAAGGTGCTGGTCGTGGACGACGAGCCCTTCATGCGCAAAGTCGTGCGGACGCTGCTGACCGGCATGGGCGTGCGCACCATCATGGAGGCGCACGATGGCCTGCATGGTCTTGATGCCATTCGTCGAGAACAGCCCGACGTCGTAATCCTTGACTGGAACATGCCCGGCCTCGATGGTCCGGCTTTCGTGCGCATGGTGCGTTCGCCGCAGACCTTCCCGATGCCGGATATTCCGATCATCATGCTGACCGGGCACGGTGAGCGCGCGAAGGTGATCGAGGCGGTCGAGATCGGCGTCAACGAATTCCTGCTCAAGCCGGTTTCGACCAAGGCGCTGCGCGACCGCATGGCCGCCGTGCTGCTCAACCCGCGCCCGAACATCCGCTCCGGCCAGTATTACGGCCCGGCACCGCGCAGGCTGGTCGATATTTATCGCGACGAAGACGACAGCAAGACGCTGATTTATCTGAACTGATCCAGGCTTTTCATTTCGCCTGCGAAGCCTTAGCCTCACTGTATGGGTGCGGCCGGGGCGCAACTGTCATATCTCGTTGCCATCGATCAGGGCACAACGTCGACGCGCGCCATCGTGTTCGATGCGGCGCTGAAGCCGCTTGCGCTGGCGCAGCGGGAGCTACCGCAGATCTTCCCGGCGCCGGGCTGGGTCGAGCACGACCCCGAAGAGATCTGGTCCGCCACGGTCGCGGTGGTGCGCGACGCGATCGCCAAGGCCGGCCTGGCACCGCAACACATCGCCGGCATCGGCATCACCAATCAACGCGAAACGACGGTCGTCTGGGATCGTGCGACCGGCAGGCCGATCCACAATGCCATCGTTTGGCAGGATCGCCGCACCGCATCGTTTTGTGACGGCCTGCGCGCCGGCGGTCACGAGCAGGAGATTGCGGCCAAGACCGGTCTGATCGTCGACCCCTACTTTTCCGCCAGCAAGATCGGCTGGCTGCTCGATCACATCGACGGTGCGCGCACCAAAGCGGAGAACGGCGCGCTCGCTTTCGGCACCATTGACAGCTTTCTGTTGTGGCGCCTGACCGGCGGCAAAGTTCACGCGACGGATGCCAGCAACGCGGCCCGCACCAGCCTGCTCAACATTGCGAGCGGTGAGTGGGACGGTGATCTTTGCCGTCTGTTCGGCGTGCCGATGGCAATGTTGCCGCAAGTGCGCGATTGCGCCGGCTCATTCGGCGTCACCATGCCCGATCTGTTCGGCGCAGCGATTCCGATTCTCGGCATGGCGGGCGATCAGCAGGCAGCAACGGTGGGGCAGGGCTGCTTCAAGCCCGGCATGATGAAATCGACTTACGGCACAGGCTGCTTCATGCTGCTAAACACCGGCGCCGAACGCGTCATTTCACGCAACCGTTTGCTCTCGACCATCGCCTACCAACTCGATGGTAAGCGCACTTACGCACTTGAAGGCGCCATCTTCATTGCTGGCGCTGCGGTGCAGTGGCTACGCGACGGCCTCAAGATTATCGCCAAATCGTCCGATGTCGGTGCGCTCGCGGCCAAGGCCGACCCGGCGGAAGAGGTCTATCTGGTGCCGGCTTTTGTGGGACTGGGCGCGCCCTATTGGGACGCGCAGGCGCGCGGCGCCGTCTACGGGCTGACGCGCAGTTCCGGTGGCGCCGAGATCGCGCGCGCTGCGCTCGATGCAGTGGGCTATCAGACGCGCGATCTGATCGAAGCCATGCATGCCGACTGGCCGGCGTCTCGCGACACCACAACGGTGCTGCGCGTCGATGGCGGCATGACGGCGAGCGACCCCTGCATGCAGTTTCTGGCTGACATTCTTGCCGCGCCGGTCGATCGGCCGGTGGTCATGGAAACCACGGCACTGGGCGCGGCCTATCTTGCCGGCCGTGCCGCCGGACTATGCCCCGATCTCGACGGTTTCGCGGCACAATGGCGGCTCGATAAGCGCTTCACGCCGCACATGGATGTGGCCACGCGCGAGATGAAATATGCCGGCTGGAAGGACGCTATCCGCCGGACGTTGACGCTGCGTTGAACGTCGGATCAGGGTTTCGGTTCGGCGGGAGCATTTTCGGCCGCGGGCTGGACGCCGCCTCCGGTTAACCGCTCGATGGCAGAGCGTACGGTATCGCGGGCGTTGCGTTCGCGCACAGCATTAAGCAGCGGCGCCGCCGCGCCCGAGCGGCGGATAAGCGCCTCGGCGTCGGGCAGCATGATCGGATCGTCCCACGAGCCCTGCACCACGAAGGGCAGGCCGAAGGGTTGCGAGCCTGCGCGGCTCGCCACCGCCAATGCGGCGGTGCCCTTAAGGTCGAGTTCTCGATCCGGGATCGACGCGGTACCGGCGAGTATGAGCCGCACCGCCGCGCTTTCGACTTTCATATCCTGCACGTCGACCGTGCCCTGCGCGATGCGCAGCATGATGTCGATCCTGTCATAGGGCGTGCGGCCGGTGCGGAATTCGCCACCGCCTGACAGAGGCCGTCGCTCGAGACGCTTGAGCAACTGCTCGACATTGATGCCGGCGATGGCGCCGTCTCGGCCCGTGAGTGTCGCCGTGCCGGCGAGTGTGCGCGTCATCGCCAGGACGCTTTCGCCGGCGCCGTCAAGCGCCATGGACATGGTGCCTTTGCCTTCGAGACGCTTCAGGCCGAAGAGTTGGCCGAGGCAGGACTCCAGATCGACATCGGCGAATTGCAGTTGCGATTTGAAGTCGACGCCGGTGCTGGAATTGTTCAGCGCCAGCGATCCTTTGATAACGCCACCGTAAGCCAGAGCCTCGCCGATCGAAACCGTGAGCTTGCCGGAGCGCAGATTGGCGCCGATCGCGGTGCGGCCGATTTTGGCGCTGCCCATGATAACGTTTGCGGCCGAGAGCCGAAGATCGAAATCGAGGCCGTTGAGTCCGTCCGGCGTCAACTGCGCATCGTTCCAGGCGCGCTGGTTCGCGGTCGAGAGGCGGATCGTGGAAATGTAAGGCGTCAGATCGAGCGTGTCGGCGGCGAGGGTGCCTTGCAGCGATTGCCGGCCTTCACTGGAGAAGGAAAGCACGCCTTCGGCGCTGTTGCCGTCGAGTTCGACGTTGACGCTGGACAGGCTGACGGAGTCGGCCAGGACCGTGGTCTGGGCCTTGATGGCGAAGCGGCCGAAGCCGCCGCCCGGCAGAGGCTCATGTCCGGCCCAGGTCATGGCGCGCCGAAACGAAGCGGCATCGGCGGCGAGCGTACCCTCGACCTTGATCGTCGGTTTGACGCTGAATGCGCCTTCGAATGCGACCTTCATCGGCGCGCCACTCAGGCGCAGCTTGATGCCGCTGCGGTTGCCGGCCAGTGCCGCGGCGAAATCGGCCAGCGCTATGCTCGCGTCGATCTTCTCGCCGTGCCAGACGAAGTGGCCGGTGGCGCCAAAACTTTTGGAGATCGACGGCCAGGCGAGCGAAAGATCGACTGCGTAAAGTGTCTCGACCGAACGGCCTTCGTCCTTGCGCAGCAAGACGGTGCCGTCGTCGATGCGCATTTCGGAAAAGCCGGCGACGCTGTGATTGGCACGAGGCTTCTGCGCCTTGACCAGCGCATCGATCAATGCCGACCAGTTCGATCCGCCGTCGCGCTCGAAGTCGATGGCGATGGTCGGCTTCTCCAGCGAAACATCGGCGATCTCGACCTTGCCGATCAGCAAGGGGAAAAAGCGCAGCCGCGCGGTCAGCCGTTCGGCGGTGAGCGCCGGGCGCTTCGGGTCGCCCAGGACTACATCGGAAAAACTGACGCTGCCCTTTGGGAACAGGCTGACGCTGACCTTGCCGCCAAGCTGCGGGTCTAGTCCGGTCGCGGCACGGATGCGGTTGAGAACTTCGGTGCGGACGGTGTCGGGGGAAATCAGGTAGCCCGCGGTCGTCAACACGCCAGCCGTTATCGCGCCGACGGCGATCAGCACGAATCCCAAGCGTCGAATGCCAGCAAAAGCCGTCAAAGTGAGTTGTTCCGAATGGGTCGAGCCAGTGGGGCCGGTGGTGGCCGGAGGAATATACCATTGGCCCAGTCAGCGCCAACCTGAGCGGTCCGTGTGACGCTTTCATGGCCGGCAAAGCCTGGCGGCCCGCCCTCGATCAGCCACCCGGGCCGCTACCGCCGCGTCTCGCGGGCGTCCGGCAGCCGCATGAGCAGGATGACCGGGGGAATGCCGGCCAGCACGATGAGCAGGGCGGCCAGCGCACCGTCCTCGAAATTGCCGCGGGTGGCGTACTGGTAGATCGAGGTCGCCAGCGTCTCGACATTGAGCGGCCGCATCAGGAGCGTCATCGGCAGTTCCTTGAGGCAATCGACGAAAACAAGGAGCGCCGCGCCGGTCAGCGCCGGTGTCAGCAGCGGCAGGTGGATATGACGTAGCAGCGGACCAATGCCGGCGCCTTCGAGCCGCGCGCTTTCGTCGAACTCGTGCGGCATTTGGGCGAGGCCCGCCTGGACGACGCCGATGGCGATCGAGGCAAAGCGCGCCGTGTAGGCGACGATCAGCGCAAAGCTGGAACCGGCCAGCACCAGGCCGACATGGGTGCCGGAGAGCTTTCCGCTCAGCCAGTTGAGCATCTCGTCGCCCGCGACCAGCGGCGACATCAGGCCGAGTGCGAGCACTGTGCCCGGCACCGCGTAGCCCATGCTGGCGAGCGCCAGCAGAGGCCGTGCCGCTCTGACCGGCGCCAGCCGCAGCGGGATAGCGGCGGCGATGCCGACAGCGAGCACGACCGCGGTTGCGACGGCGGCCAGCGCCACGGTCGTCATGAGCGCGGTGAACAGCGACGGATCGATGCCGAGGATCAGGCCGCGCATGATCGCTTCGCGCAACAGATAGCCGCCGGGAATAACGAAGCCGAACAGGACCGGGATGACGCAGACGCAGGCCGCGATCCAACCCGCGCGCCCCGTCAGTGGCAGCCGGCGCGTTACGGCGCCATCCTGCACGTCGCTCTCCACCGACTGTCCGCGCCGGCCGGTGCGTTCCAGCACGATCAGCAGCGTCACCACCGCAAGGAGTGCCAGCGCGATCTGGGCCGCGCCGCCCAAACTGCCGCGGTTGAGCCAGGTGGTGAAGATCGACAAGGTCAGCGTCTGCACGCCGAGATATTCAGCGGCGCCGATGTCGTTAAGCGCCTCGAGCAAGGCCAGCGCCAGACCCACCGCGATCGCGGGCCGCGCCAGCGGCAGCGAGACGTAACGGAAGGTCTGCCATAAGGTGGCGCCCATCGTACGGGCCGCGTCGGCAAAGCTGGCGCTCTGCGTTTTGAACAGCGCGCGTGCGGTCAGATAGACGTAAGGGTAGACGACGATGCCGACGATCAGGATGGCGCCGGGCAGTGAACGCACCGGCGGAAACCAGTACTCGGCGCCGGTCTTGAATCCGAATATCGCGCGCAGCGCACTCTGCACCGGGCCGGCGGCGTCGAGGAGATCGGCGTACACATAAGCCGCGATGTAGGTCGGAATGGCGAGCGGCAGCGGCAGCAGCCATTCCAGCACTTTGCGGCCGGGAAACTCGAAACCGGCAACCAGGAAGGCGGGCGCGATGCCGGTCAGGGCGGTCACGGCAGCGACGCCGGCCAGCAGCAGCGCAGTCTGCACGACGGCGTGCGGCAGGACATAGGCGATCAGGTGGGGCCAAAGCTCGGCGTCGCCGGCCACGGCCAGACGCATCAGGCTTGCCAGCGGCAGCGCGATCAGCGCGGCGGCGGCGAGCGCAATGGTCAGGCTCGCAATTCGGTCTGCCGGTAAACGGCCAGCGGCCCCGCGCAAGGCGGGGCCGCCGGTGACGGAGTACATAATGGTCGAGGGCCTCGAAACTGACTCAGTTATCGAAGCCGACCTTATCAACTAATGCGGCCGCTGCCTTCTTTTGATCGGCAATCTTGGACAAGGGCAGTGCGTCCGGCTTGAGCGTGCCGTAGCCGGCGATGATCGGGTTTACCGCGATACCGGCGCGCAGCGGGTACTCGAAATTGACGTCGGCATACATGTGCTGCGCCTTCTCCCCGGCGAGCCATTCGATCAGCTTGAGCGCCTGCGCCTTGTGCGGCGCGTGCTTGGCGAGCACGACGCCGGAGACGTTCACATGGGTTCCGCCGCCGGCGAAGGTTGGCAGGATCACCTTGGTGGCGTCGGCCCACGGCTTCTGCTGCGGGTTCTGCGTCATCAGCGCCCAGTAGTAGGTGTTGCCGATGCCGAGATCGCACTTGCCGGCAGCAACGTCGCGCGCGGTCTCGCGGTCGCCGCCCGACGGTTTCTGCGCCAGATTGGCCTTGAGGCCCTTGAGCCATTCCTCGGCCTTGGCCTCGCCGTGCTTGGCGATATAGGCCGCGATCAGCGCGTTGTTGTACATGTGCTGGCCGGAGCGGATGCAGATCTTGCCCTTCCACTTCGGGTCGGCGAGCTCTTCGTAAGTGATCGCGGTCTGCTTCACGCGATCGACCGAGGCGTAGACGACGCGGGCGCGCATCGAGATCGCATACCAGTGGCCTTCCGGATCGCGGAACTGCGCCGGCACCACCTTGTCGAGTGCGGGCGAGACGATGGGCTGGCTGATGCCTGCCTTCACCGCTTCCTCAAGACGGCCGATATCGACGGTGAGCAGCACGTCGGCCGGGCTGTTCTCGCCTTCGGTCTTGATACGCTGCTCGAGGCCGGAGCTGGCCGAGATGACATTGACCTTGATGCCGGTGTCGCTGGTGAAAGCGTCGAACAGCGGCTGGATCAGTTTGGTTTCGCGATAGCTGTAAACATTGACCTCGCCCTGCGCGAACGCGGGCGATACGGCGCCGGCGACCAGCGCGGCGGCAAGAGAGACGGCATGAATGGGCTTCAACATCGATTGACCTCCAAAGGACCCCTGCAGCGCCAACAGAGCGGCGGGTCACAGTCGGGCCTATGTGGCGGTCCGAGGGGACAGCGGTCAACAGAAGTTCTTAAGATAAAACAATAGTTTAGAACAATTATAGGGTAGCTTCGGCTTTGCTGCCGATGCGAAGGACTTGCACGGCCAGCAGGAACCCCTTCCGTTAGAACGATTAAAAACAGGGCTACTCAGGTTGCGACAATCTGCCCTAGGTCCGGCGATTTCTCAGCGCGCGATCGGTGCACCAAGCTCCCGCGATGCATCGGCAATTTCGGCGATCATCTTCTTCAGAATGGCGTCGCCGAACGACTCAAAGTCTCTGGCTTCCATCACGAAACTGCCCGGTCCGCCGGTGACGTTGTCGCGGTAATACTTGGCAAGTCCGCCGGGCGGATGGGTGTGCTCGGGATTCCACGGCATCGGCTGGTCGCTGAGAATGACGAGGCCGTTGATGACGATGCCCTTGGCGATCGCCTCGTCGCGGACCTGCCGGACGTCGCGGCCGGAATTGTTGGTGCCGTCGCCGGAGACGTCGATGGTCTGCCGCTCCGAAAAATACGGCGCCTTGGCGAGTTCGGCCATGGCGACATCGATACCCCCGCTGATCGAGGTGCGGTCGGCGAAAGCGCGCGGCTCTTCGAGCAGCCGGGTGCCGAAAGCGTGCGCCGTCTGCGGGCCGTCGATCACGGTCCAGCCGATCACGACCTTCTGGTTGGCGGCGCCGGACCATTCGATGAACATGACGGCGATGCGGCCGTTGCGTCCGCCCTTGATCGCCTCGAGCACTTTCGGATTGGCGATCGCCGCCGCATAGCCGTCGCGTTGCAGCTTGAATTTGTCGCCGGTGACGCTGCGCGACACGTCGGAGGCCAGCACCAGCAGCAGGTCGACTTTCTCGGCGGCGCGAGCGGGGACAATGAGGTTTGAAATTGCGAACGCCGCAACAAGCAGAAGCGCGCAACGGAACAGGCGACTCATGAGCACCTTTCCCCGCCGTCTGGGGCGACGGACCGAAAGGCAAGTCTATCAGTCTATTTCTATTCCGCCAGCACGCGGGTCGCGGGGAAGGCGACCTCGACGAGGGTTCCGTCCTCGGGACGGCTGGTGATGCGGAAGCGGGCATGGTTGGCCTCGGCCAGGGCCTTGGTGATGGGCAGGCCGAGTCCGGTGCCGCTCGCCCCCCACCGCGACGTTGTGGCGAGCTGGCGGAACGGTTCCAGCGCCATCTGCAGTTCCTGCTCGCTCATGCCGGCGCCGGTGTCGCGCACGCGGAGCATTGCCTCGTTGTCGTCGTTGACCGCCGTGGACACGATCACCTGGCCGCCAGCGCCGGTAAACTTGATCGAGTTCGACAGGATGTTGAGCGCGATCTGGCGGACCGAACGCGCGTCCGCCACGATCGGCGGCAGGTTCGGCGATAGCGACGTGCGGATGATGACGCGCTGGCGGTTGGCCTCCTGCTGCAGCATCGCCACGCATTCCTGGACGATGTCGTTGAGGCTGACGCTGACGAAAGTGAGGTCGAGCTTGCCCGCCTCGATCTTCGACAGATCGAGCAGATCGTTGAGCAGCGAAATGACGTGGCCGCCGGCAGCGTGAATATCCTTGAGATATTCCTTGTAGCGCTCGTTGCCGATGGCGCCGAAACGCTCGTCCATCATCACTTCGGAGAAGCCGAGGATGGCGCTGAGCGGCGTGCGGATCTCGTGGCTGATCTTGGCGAGGAATTCGGATTTTGCGGTGGACGCGCGTTCGGCCTCGCGCCGCGCATTGATGAGGTCTTCCTCAGTACGTTTCCAGGCGGTGAGGTCGCGCAGCAGCGCGCAATATTTGTCGCCGCCCTCGATGCGCCCCATGGTGACATAAAGCGGCACCAGCCCGCCGCGCTTGAAGCGGCCGATTGCCTCGCGGCCTGCATCGGGCATGACGCCACGATCGCCTGAAACGCGGTCGAGATAGTCGATCATCGCGCGGCGGCTTTCCGGCGCGAAAAGATCATCGAGGGAAAGTTCGGTGAAGTCGGCGGCGTCGTAGCCGAACAGCGCCTGCGCGCTGCGGTTGGCGGTGAGCACACGGCCGGCACGGTCGAGCAGCAGCACGCCGTCGGTCGCGGTATCGAGCACGGCACGCAGTTCGTTGGCTTCGGATTCGAGACGGCGCATTGCCGCTTCGTTCGGTTTGGCTTCCGCCGCGCCGCCGCCGGTCTGGATCATCAGCACCAGCGCCGACTCCTGACCCCACGGCACGCTGAACAGGCGCCCCTTCACCGGCTTCTGCTGGCCGTTGACGGTGGCGATGTTGAGCGACTTTGCGCCATGGCCACCGCCACTTTCGTCGCCATTGGCTGGCTCGATGAACAGGCTGTCGAGGCCGCCGGCTTCATTGAGTGTGGCAAGGCTGTCGTAACCGGTCCAGTCGAGGAAGGCGCGGTTGGCATAGAGCAGGTTGTTGAGGCGATAGACCAGAATGCCGAGCGGCAGCCGCTCGAGAATGGCGCGGCCGTCGTCGGTTGCCGACACGCGCGACGGCGCGGTCGGTGCCGGCTGCGGCACGATGAGCGGCTCCTCGCCGAAATCCGGCGCTTCGTCCGTGGGCAGCGGAGGTTTTGCGCCGCCGCCTTTGAGCCGGGCGTTCAGTTCGCGGGCCAGTTCTTCGAAATTGCTGTGCTCGCTGGCCGTGAGCGCCGGCTTGTCTGCGGTGGTTGGCGGCTCGGCGACCGGCACAATCGGCGGCGCGGGCGGCTGCGGTTCGGCGGCCGGACGGAAGGCGAGCACATTAGCTGACGGTGGCTCTGCCGGCTTCGGTGCGGGCACGGCGGCAATGGTGTCGATGTCGCGCAAGCCGGCGCGGCAGATGCCAAAGCCGCGAAAGCCGGTGAAGCGACGATCGCGGTCGAAGGTTGGCAGGCCGGACATCTCGATGGCGACACGTTCGTGCGAACCGTCCATCGGCCATTCGACGACAATGCCGCTCCAGGTCTCGCGGGCCGCCAGCGCCCGCGCGATGCGGCTATCGGTGTCGATGTTCAAGGCCTGCGCGATTTCCGGCCACGAGCGCAGCAGCACAGAAGCCGTTTCCGGGCCGAGCAGGCGGGCGAAGTTTTCCATCCCCTGCGTGAAATGCGTTGCCGCATCCATCTGCCAGACAAAGCGATAAGGCTGCGGCCGTGGCGTCTCGGCGACAAGCTTCGGCGCCACCGGGGCTGGCATCGCCACGACATCGTTTGTCGGCGGCGGCTGCAGCACGGGCTTGGGTTCGGTGAATTGCAGCAGCAGCGCGATCGTCTGTCCGGCGCCGAGCTTGCGCATGACGGCGTAGCCGAGCGGGAAGTCACCTTCGGCGCGGCCGTTGCGGCTGGCGTCGCGTGCCAGCCGGTCGAGGCCGAGCGCCGCGATGTCGCGCTTGTCGGCGATGCGCTGGCGCGCCGGCATATTGGCGTCGATGAGTTCACCGTCGGCTGAGAACACCGCGGCCGGCCGCTCGACATCGGCAATCAGGCGATGCGCGCGCTCCGGCAGGCTCAAGTCGCGGGCCACGCGTTCGGTCGAGACGACGAGGACGGCCGTGGTCCGATCGGGCAGGGTGAAGCGCGAGCAGAAGCAGGTCAGGGCACTGCCCAGCGGCGCGCCGAAACCACGCAGCCGCTCGAGGCGCTTGGTGCCGCCGCCCGGCAACGTACCGGCGAGGCGCTTGATCTGCGTCGCGGCGGGATGGTCGGCGTCGAAGGCGCGCTGCGCGAGCGCTGAGGAACTTGCCCCGTCGAAAATCGCTGCGGCGGGCCCGTTGGCCCAGAGCACGCGAGTACCGTCCTCACGCCACAGCCACACCGGCACAGGAGCGAGCGCGTAATCGGCCAGACGAGGATCGTCGAGCCAGAGGTGTTGGTCGTTCGTCCCGCTCATTGCATTTCGCAGAAAAGCCGCAACCGTTACGGCTAACAAAGCATTAATAAGCCTGCGGCCATCCGCCGTCCACGATCCGCGCCCTACCGCCCCCGCTCATAGAGGGGTAACCTTAATTGCTGCATTTGGCGGCGCCGAGCGGGGGGCGGCCGTCACACATCCGCTCGCACAAGCGGGCTATAAAAGGGCCGGCCGGTTCAGGTTCGGCAATTTCGGAAGGAGCTGACTATGGCGCAGGATCCAAAATTCGAAATCCCCGCAGAGATGCGAGAATTCGCGGAAAAGAGCGTCGAGCAGGCGAAGGTCGCCTTCGACAGTTTCATCGCGGCCAGCAAACATGCGGTCGGCACCGCGGAAACCCAGGCCAAGACCTTGCAGAGTGGCGTGCGTGAAGCCGGCCAGCTCGCCATGGGCTTTGCCGAGCGCAACCTCACGGCGTCCTTCGATTTCGCCCAGCGCCTGCTGCGCGCCAAGGACCCGAAGGAAGTCACCGAGCTGCAGATCGACTACGTCAAAGCGCAGATCGCGGCCCTGTCGGAACAGGCCAAAGCCCTATCCGAGCACGCCGGCAAGATGACGCCGAAGTAGCATCGGCCGGCGCCGCCAGCAGCTCACGCGGCCTAGCCCCAGCGCTTGGCCGGATACGCGGTTTGCTGCCGGCGATAAAATTGAAATGATTGCAGTGGCTTACGCTGGCCGCGACGGCGCTTTGCGGCGTTATGTTGCATTGCAATATTTTTGTTGCAATGCACGCGACATGGTTTATACTTTTGGCCAGTGACCTCCAGCGCCCTTGGGCGCGGATGGAAGAGAGGCGCGGGCCGCATCGAGCCAGGGGACGGCTGCTCCGCGCCGCCGGAAAAACGTCCTCGCCAAAGGATGACGACCATGACCGAAGAAACCTACACGCCGAAAGTCGTCGCGATGAACACGGACGCGATGTTCCAGATGCCGAAATTCGAAGTGCCGACGATGGAAGTGCCGCCGGCATTCCGTGAATTCGCCGAGAAGGGCATTGCCCAGGCGAAAGACGGCTACGACAAGATGAAGGCCAACGCCGAGAAGGCGACCGAAACGCTCGAGACGACCTATTCGATCGCCTCGAAAGGCTGCGCCGATTACGGCCTCAAGCTGATCGAAACCGCCCGCGCCAACAGCAATGCCGCCTACGATCTGATGGCGGAACTGATGGGCGCGAAGTCCTACTCCGATTTCGTCGGGCTTTCGACCGCCTACATGCGAAACCGCTTTGATGCGTTCAATGCCCAGGCCAAGGAGCTCTCCGAGCACGCTCAGAAGGTCGCGACCGAGACCGCCGAGCCGATCAAGGAAAGCTTCGCCAAGTTCAGCAAGGCCGCCTGATCGGCCTGACGCGAACCTCACCATCGAGTTCTGAGGCCCGGGCCGAATGCCCGGGCCTTTTTTTGGCGTCCAGGCTTTGCCGGCGCCTAGCGGCCGGCAAATCGGCGCCGGCCGGGGCGGCCAAACCGCTTGCCAAAGACGGGTGCGGCTCTTAGGTTCGCGCCGCGCGCGGGGCCCTTTGCGGCCCCGCAGCCCGTGAGGCCCAAGGGCGGTCGTTGCCCGGTCGTCACGTCATCCTTATGCAGGCGTAGCTCAGTTGGTTAGAGCGCCGGTCTGTGGAACCGGAGGTCGGTGGTTCAAGTCCACCCGCCTGTACCACCCTGCGAAGAGCATGCAGACCATCTGACTGCCAAGAGGAAGTCTGCGCCGGTGTTCTTCACGCTCCTGTTTCCCTATTTCCTCGGCAATTTCTATCGGCCGTTCCTGGCCGTAGTGGCGGGCGACCTGTCGCGCGATCTCGGCCTCGATTCCGCTGGCCTCGCCAGTCTGCAGGCCACCTTCCTGCTCGCCTTTGCCTTGACCCAGGTGCCGGTCGCGCTGTCGCTCGATCGCTTCGGCCCGCGCCGAATCCTGATTCTGGGCTTGTGCGCGGCCGTGGCCGGCAGTGTTCTGCTCAGTGCTGCGGGCCAGCCGTGGCACGCGTTGACGGCGATGGCGCTGCTTGGCGCCGGCTTCTCGCCGGTGATGATGGCCGGATTTTATGTCATCGGCCGCGTCTATGCGCCCGAACGGTTTGCAACCTTGTCGTCCTTGCTGTTCGGGTTGGGCACGCTCGGCGACCCGGTCAGCGGCGCACCTTTGGCGCTGGCGGTTGGCGTCTTCGGCTGGCGCGTCACGATGCTCGGCATGGCGGGCATCACGGTCCTGAGTCTGGTGCTGATCGCTATCGTGCTGCGCGATCCGCCGCGTGTTGAAGCGCCGGGCGGAAAAATTTCGGCGCTGGCGGCGACACGGCAGATCTTCGCCATCCGGGCGTTGTGGCCGATCATCCCGCTCGCCTTTGTCAGTTACGCGGTGGTGGCCGCGGTGCGCGGACTATGGATCGCGCCCTATCTCGCCCAGGTTCACCACTTCGGCCCCTATGCCGTCGGCCTCAGCGCCACCGCGATGGGGCTGGCGTTGGCGCTCGGCGGAATTTTCTACGCACCGATGAATCGCTATCTGGGCGACGCCAAGATCACGGTGGCGGCCGGCATTGCCGTTACGGTGGTGGCGTGGCTGGTGCTGGGCCAGTTCGGCGCGGGATCTGACGGTCTCGCGCTCGGACTTCTGTTCGTCGCAGCCGGTTTCGGCGCGAGCTTCGCGATCCTGCTTGCTCATTCGCGCGCCTTTCTGCCGACGCATGTGCTGGGGCAGGGCGTGACGATGATGAACCTCTTGTTCTTCGGCGGCGCCGGTCTGGGACAATGGCTGTCCGGCCGTTACGTGAAAGCGGCTGAGATCGCGGCCGTCGCTCCCGATTTGCTGTACGGCCGGCTGTTCACGGCATTCGGTGTGGTGCTGGCCGTCGCGCTCGGCATTTATCTGTTATCGCCGCGCGAGCGCTCGGCGTCACCGGCGCAATAAAAAACGCCGGCGATGTTTCGCCGGCGTTTTCATTCTCGTCATTTGATCGGTCGTTAGCGGACCACGACGCGCCCGTCGCGGCCGTAGCGCGGACCGCCAACGTCGCGGCTCGGCCGCGGCTCGGGCCGGCCGAAACCGCCGAACAGCGCTTCGAAGAAGTTGGGGCCGCTGCTGTAGCTGCCACCGCCGAATGAACCGACCGGCACGCGCACCGGCTTCGACGAAGTATTCGGCGGACGCGCGATTGCGATATCGGCGACCTTGCGATCGCTGCCCTTGAGGATCGCGATCATGCGCTGGTCGCGTCCGTACACGTCCTCGCGGAACTGCAGCTTGCCTTCATCGTCGACGAACGCGGTCTGATAGGTCAGGTGAACCCAGAGATGGTTCGGGAAGTTGATGTTGATCTCCGAACCGCCGAACATGCTCTCGAGCTTCGCAGCGGTGTACTTCTGGTCGGGCAGCGCCAGCGACAGCAGCTTCTCGCCATACATCAGCGGGTTTTCGACGCGCATGCAGCCGTGGCTGTAGGCGCGCTTCTCGTGCTTGAACAAGTTCTTGTCCGGCGTGTCGTGCTGATAGACCAGGAACTTGTTCGGGAAGTTGAAGCGGATGCGGCCGAGCGCGTTGGCGGCACCCGGCGGCTGATAGATGCGCACGGTGCCGTCGGCGGCCTGCTCGACCTTGAGGCCGATGCGGTCGAGCGCTTGCGGATCTTCCTGCAGAGCCGGCAGGTATTCCTTCTCGATGATCGACGGCGGCACGTTCCAGGTCGGGTTGACCGTGATGAACTTCATCTCTGCCGAGATCATCGGCGTGGCGTGGCTGCCCGGCTTGCCGGCAACGATCTTGGTGCTCCAGTAAACCTTGCCGTTGTTCCACAGCGCCAGGCGATAGTCCGGCACGTTGACGATGACATGCGGATTGCCGAGATCGCGCGCCAGCCAGCGCCAGCGCTCCATGTTCACAATGATGGTGTCGATCGGATCGTTGGAGGCGCGGTTGATCGATTTGGTTTCCGGCTTGGTGCCGTTGAGCGCACGCAGCGTGGAGGGGCCGACATTGCCGTCGGTGTCGAGATCCGCGGTGGTCTGGAAGGTCTTCACGGCCTCCTGGACGGCGGCGTCATAGAGGGTGTTGTCCTTGTCGCCCGGAACGTCGAGGCGCTTGCGCAGGTCGGCGACGCGCTTGTCCTTCATGCCCGGACGCAGGATCGGGCCCGAGGCGATCTGGACCGCCGGCGCGGGCTTGGCGTCTTCCGTCTTGGTATCGACAACGGGTTTGCCGGCGCGCAGGTCGGCGAGCTTGGCGCGCAGCGCCTTGAACTGCGGATGCGGCGGGTTGTAGTCCTCGAGCGCGGCGGCGGCGTTGCTCGCCTTCGCCAGATTGTCGAGAACCGACGCCGGATCGGGCGCCGTCTGGCTGAATTCGATATCCGCGGCGACGCGGGAGAAGTGAATGCGGCCGACCTGCGCCTGACGGGCATAGGTCAGAACGGCCGAGGTCAGTTTGAGTTCGGCGTCGGCCAGTTCGTCGGCGGTTTTGGCCGCGGCGAAGTCCGGCGTCGGATAGTCGGCGGCATCGAGGCCAACTTCATCGGCCTTGTTCAACGTTGACATCGCGGCCTTGGCGCGGTCGGTAACGGCGCCATCATTGACCCAGAGCGGGGCGTAGTCGCGGGCCTTGTAGAAAGCCTCGACGCCAAGATGCTCGGCCTTGCGGGAAACGATGCGGTCGAGCGCCTTGCCGGTCACCATCTCGCGCAGTTTGTCGGTGACGGCGGCGTTGGCGGTCGGGTTGGCGACGGCCGGAGCCGCTTTCGCGGTATCGGCCTTGGCGGCTTCGGGCGCTGCCGGGGCCGGCGTTGCAACCGGGGTGGGGGTCGAAGCGGCCTGAGTCGGCGTTTCGGCGGCTTGCGGCGCCAGATCCTTCAGGGAAGGCGGCGCGATCGGCGCCGCCAGCGGCGCGGCGGTATTGAGTTGCTCTTCCAGCGATTGGGCATGGCCCGGCTGCGTGGCCAGCATCAGCACCAGCCCGAGGGCGGACGACGCCAACAGACGGTCAATTGCAACGATCTTCACCGCTAATCTCCCAAAGGCTGTCAGGAAGCGCCCTTCTAAGGCCGCTTCATAATAAATGATAGATCGCTCACAGTTACGGCTTTTCAAACGCTGCCCCGGCATTCGGACTGTGACTGTGACTATTTTACACCGCTGTATTTGTGGCTCCGGACGGACGGTTGGCCTGCAACCACAACGGCACGGCCGGATGGGGGTTCCCCCATCAGCGTGCCGCGCCTTCGAGGGTACTTAACCGGTCGTAACGCCGCGCGGCTGTGATGCCGGTCACAAGGATGAGACTGAGAAAAGCGGGTGCGACTCGCCGCGCGCGAATGGTCGCAGGCCGCGTTTGTCGCAGGGTGTTCAGGCAAAAAAAACCGGGCCCCGTAAACGGGGCCCGGTTGGAGAATGCCGGCGTGGGGTCCGGCAAATCTCAGAGGGGAACTTGTTGCGGTATCGGCGACTCTGGGAGGATATTCGTCCGTCCCGCAACGACCGCGACTATGGTCGGCCCGCTCGTTGCCAGCAATGCCATCGGGCGAATGTCAGCCATGCACGCGAAGGCTGCGCGAAAACAGCGCAGGTGCGCGTTTCGTTTCGGATCGCGATACGATCAGAAATTCCAGCGCTGCGCGTTGGCGACGAGGAAGTCGCGGAACACCTGAATGCGCGCGACCGACTTGAGTTCTTCGGGGTAAACGAAGAATGCGTCGAGCGCGAGCGTGTCCTGCTCGCCGAACAGCTGCACCAGCCCGCCGTTCTCTTCGACGAGATAGTCCGGCAGCATGGCCACGCCGAGGCCGCGCTGGCAGGCGCGCAGCAGACCGAGCACGTTGTTGATGGAAAGATGCGGCACGCGCGGATTCTTCGCTTCGCGGCCGACTTCGACGAGCCAGCGGCGATTGGCGAAATGCGCCGGCACGCTGCCGCCAAGCAACAGCACGCGGTGATGATCGAGGTCGTCGTGGGTGCGCGGCGTGCCGAAACGCTTGATGTAATCCGGCGACGCATAGGCGTGGAAATGCACCGAGAATAGCTTGCGCTGAATGAGGTCCGGCTGCGTCGGCTGGCGCATGCGAATGGCGACGTCTGCTTCGCGCATGGCCAGATCGAGCTCTTCATCGGTCGTGATCAGCGTGATCTGGATATCGGGATAAAGATCGAGGAATTCGCCGAGGCGTGGCGTCAGCCAATGGATTCCGATGCCGGCCGAAGTTGCGACCTTGAGTTCGCCGTTCGGCCGCTCGCGGCTATCGGTGAGTTTGGTGCGCGCCGCTTCCAGCTTCATGAACACTTCATGCGCCGTGCGATACAGCATGTCGCCTTGTTCGGTCAGGATCAGACCGCGGGCATGGCGGTGAAACAGCGAAACGTTGAGATCGGTTTCCAACGCCGAGACCTGACGCGACACCGCCGATTGCGACAGGCCGAGACGTTCGCCGGCGTGGGTGAACGATCCGGCTTCCGCTGCGGCGTGAAAGACCTTCAGCTTGTCCCAGTCCATCGAGTTGTTTGGGTGAGGCATCGTCATTCCGCCGCCGCCTGTTGGTTTTCACGCGCCGCAAGGAAGCGCTCGGTTTCGAGCGCGGCCATGCAGCCCTGGCCCGCCGCGGTTACGGCCTGCCGATAGATGTCGTCAGTGACGTCGCCGGCGGCAAAAACGCCCGGCACCGAAGTCGCGGTCGAATGCGCCGCGGTGACGATGTAGTTCGAAGGCTTCATCTCGAGCTGGCCGATGAACAGCTCGGACGCCGGCTGGTGGCCGATCGCGATGAACACGCCATCGGCGGCGTGCTCGGAAACGACGCCGGTCTTGAGATTCTTCAGCGCGATGCGGCGCACCTTGAGCGGATTTTCGTCGCCCATGACGTCATGCAGCACCGTGTCCCACACCACCTCGATTTTGGGATGCTTGAACAGGCGATCCTGCAGGATGCGCTCGGCGCGGAAATGGTCACGCCGATGAACGACCGTCACCTTCGAGGCGAAATTGGTGAGGAAGAGTGCTTCCTCGACCGCGGTATTGCCGCCGCCAATGACGAACACTTCCTTGTTCTTGTAGAAGAAGCCGTCGCAGGTGGCGCAGGCTGAGACGCCGTAACCCTTGAACTTCTGCTCCGAGGGCAGATCGAGCCAGCGCGCCTGGGCGCCGGTGGCGACGATCAGGGCGTCGGCGATGTAGACGTCGCCCGAATCGCAGGTCAGCCGGAACGGCCGCGCGCCGAGTTCGACCTTGTTGACGTGGTCGTACACGATGTTGGTGCCGACATGCTGGGCCTGGGCCTGCATCTGCTCCATGAGCCAGGGGCCCTGGATGACGTCGGCAAAGCCCGGATAGTTCTCAACATCGGTCGTGATGGTGAGCTGCCCACCGGGTTGGATACCCTGGATCAGGGTCGGCTTCAGCATCGCGCGCGAGGCATAGATCGCGGCGGTATAGCCGGCCGGTCCCGAGCCGATGATCACGACTTTGGAATGAATCGTCTTGGACATCTTATTCGCCCCCTGAAAGCGGTCGAGGAGTGGGGGCCCCGGCGTTGGTGCTGACCCATAGGGGAACCGCTTCCTGGCCCGGCTCAATCTATGGCTTTCTAGGAGCTATGCAAGATACGCAACCCGGACGGTGCACAGGCTTGCGTAACGCGTGAATAGATGGCGCAACAATCTTTCGCGAAAGATTATTTCACTATATGGATATTCCGCCGGATCGCGCCGGAGACTGCCAGGAGAAGCCCGTGCCAGCCACCCTCGATGCCATCGACCGCAAAATCCTGAAAGAATTGCAGGACGACGGCCGCATGACGAACGTCGAACTGGCGCGCCGCGTCGGTATCTCGGCACCGCCGTGCCTCCGCCGCGTCCGAGCGCTCGAGGAGGCCGGCTATATCAAGGGCTACCGCGCGCTGCTCGACGAAAAGATGCTCGGCTACGAGGTGGTGGTGTTCGCCTTCGTTCACCTGTCGAGCCAAGCCGAAAGCGATCTCAATGCGTTCGAGGCTTTTGTGCGGGCGCAGCCATTGGTGCGCGAGTGCTGGATGCTGTCGGGCGAGATCGACTTCGTCCTTAAATGCGTCGCGCCCGACCTCAAGACCTTTCAGGCTTTTGTCGAGAAACTCACCGCCGGTCCGAACGTGCGCAACGTCAAGACCTCGCTGACGCTGCGGCAGTCCAAGGACGCCGCGATGGTGCCGATGTAATCCGGCTTCGCGGAATATTAAACATCGTGATGGTGCTGCCGTGCGTTGTAATGACGGCTTGTCGCAGAGCATTGCTGAGTATTGCAATTTGCTTTGCCGTTTTGGCATCCAGCGTAAATAGACAATTTATTCAATAAGCGCCTGTAGCCTTTTACCAGTCGCACGACGGCCGAGTTCGGGCCGGTGCTCTTTTTGGAATAAACGCGGAGGTGTCCGGGCGCTCAAAGCGCGCGGGTGTAACTGCGCCGTCAGTTCACTCTTATTTCTTCAGGATAAAGTCATGCCCAGATTTGACATTCGCGCACGGCTCTACAGCTTGGTTGGCCTTTCCGCCGTCGGCCTGGTCGTCATCGTTGCCGTCCTGATCAACATGATGACCGACAGCACCCGGACACGGCGGCAGCAGGAGCTCAAGGGTCTGACCGATTCGGTGATGTCCGTGGTGGCCGGCGAGCATGCGCTCGCCAAGGCGGGCAAGATCAGCGACGCCGATGCCAGGCAGCGCGCGCTCGAACTGGTCTCGAGGATACGCTACGACGGCAACAACTATTTCTGGATCAACGATCTGCAGCCGAAGATGCTGATGCATCCGATCGCGAAGGATCTCAACGGCAAGGATCTCACCAATAACAAGGACCCGAATGGGCTGGCTCTCTTCGTCGAGTTCGTCAAGGTCGCCAAGGCAAACGGGGCCGGCTTCGTCGAATATATGTGGCCGAAGCCGGGCCACACGCAGCCGATCGAAAAGATCTCCTACGTCGCGCTGTTCGAGCCGTGGGGTTGGATCGTCGGTACCGGCGTCTATAACGACGATCTGAGGGCCGAGCGCAATCGCGCCCTGATGGTCGGCGGCATTGCCGGACTTGTCATTCTGCTGATCGTGGTTGGCATATCGACCTATTTCATCCGCGATATCGTCAGGCGGACGGCGCAACTGCGCGAAGCGATGCGTGAGATGTCAAACGGTAATTTCGACGTGGTGTTGCCGGATGTCAGGCGCGCCGACGAGCTCGGACAGATCTCTGAAGCCGCTAACTTGATCGTCGATCGCTTCGGCGAAACCATCAACACCATCAAGGCGGCGACGAGCGAGATCAGCAACGCCTCGGCCGAGATATCCACCAGCACCACCGATCTGTCGCAGCGCACCGAAGAGCAGGCCGCCAGCCTGGAAGAAACTTCGGCGTCGATGGAAGAAATGACCGCCACGGTGCGGAAGAACGCCGAGAATGCCAAACAGGCCAGTGATCTTGCCGCCACGGCCTGTGGCGTCGCCGATCGCGGCGGCGAGGTCGCCGCCAGAACGGTCGCGGCCATGGCCAAGATCGAGGATTCCTCGCGTAAGATCGCCGACATCATTGGCGTCATCGACGAGATCGCGCGGCAGACCAATCTGCTTGCGCTCAACGCCGCGGTGGAAGCCGCGCGCTGGCGAGGCCGGTCGGGGCTTTGCCGTGGTGGCGACCGAAGTGCGCAGTCTGGCCCAGCGCTCGTCGCAGGCCGCCAAGGACATCAAGGAACTCATCAACAGTTCAAGCGATCAGGTCAAGGACGGTGTCGAACTGGTCAAGCTCGCGGGTGGATCGCTCACCGAAATTCTGACCTCGATCAAGAGTGTTGCCGTCATCGTCTCCGAGATTGCCAATGCCAGCAACGAGCAGGCGATCGGCATCGAGGAAATCAACAAGGCGTTGACGCAGATGGACGAGGTCACCCAGCAGAACTCGGCGCTGGTGGAGGAAAATGCGGCAACGGCCAAGACCCTCGAGCATCAGGCGAAGGCAATCGCGGCCGACGAGCGCATCGCTTACTTCCGGCCGCGCTCGGCCACGCACGCCGCGGCGGATGCTGTATCAGACCGCGCCAGCGATGTAGCCATGAAGTCAGAGCCCGCGCCGGCGAAAAAGCCCGCAGCGTCCAAATTCCGCGGTGGCCCGGTCCGGCAGATGCAAGGCAATCTCGCCGTCGCCTTCAAGCGCGAGGAAGAGTTCTAGAATCTGGCCGAAGCAGGCGCGAGAGCCGATTGCTTCCATTCCACCTTCCCGGTCTCGTCAGGCTTCACGAACAGCTTTCTTCAGATGTACCTGTATCGTCTGCTTCAGCGCTGACGCAAAGGGTGGCAAGGTGCGGCTCGTCCGGGTGACGAAGCCGACGTGGCGCCGCATCACCGGATCGCCGAGAGGCCGAACGACGAGCGAACGCCCCTTGAACATCGCGAAGGTCAGTGAGGGCAGCGCGGTGACGCCGAGCCCGGCTTCGACCAGCGCGACCGCCGATGGCACCTGCTCCACGTCGTAACGCGGCGTCAACACAATGTCGTCGTGCATGAACGCCGCGTCGGTCAGCCGCCGCACCGACGAAATTCGCGTCAGGCCGATGAAGGCGTGTCCGGCGAGATCGCGCCAGCCGACCTTGCGCCGGCGCGCCAGCGGATGGTCGCGGCGGCATACGAGATGGGCCGTGTCGAAGGTGACGCCTTCGAAGCTGAGATCGCTCGATGGTGCTGGCTTGAGCGTCACCGCGATGTCCACTTCACCATCCTGCAACATGGTCATGGCGCGTTCGTGCTGCACGTCATGCAGTGAAACGACGACGTCGGGATAGGTGCGGCTGAATTCCGCGAGGGCCGCGGGCAGCGCACTGCAGGCGATCGATGGGAGCGCCGCAATGGCGACACGTCCCTTGAGGGCATTTTCCGCGATGCGTTGCATCGCGCGTTCAACGTCCTGCATCACGTCGCGCGCGATTCCGGCGATGCGGCGTCCCTCGTCGGTGATGCGCAGGGAGCGTGTGGTGCGCTCGAACAAGGTCACACCGAGCTCGCGCTCGAGCCGCCGGATCGCTTCGGACAGCGCCGGCTGCGTGATGCCGAGCTTGGCGGCGGCCGCGCTGAACGTGGCCGCCTCGGCGGCCGCCGCCACGATTTGAAACTGTCGCAGGGTATTCATCGTGCGGTCCTATGAAATCATCAGACTGCATTATTTTACACGATAAATTGCCGCCGCTAACCTCCCCGGTGGAGGAAACGACAACAATGACAGACCCCGTTCTGATCGGGTCGGGTGCCGGCTTCGCCGGGGATCGCAGCGATGCCGCCGGGCCGGTGGTGGCCGCGCTTGCCGCGCGTCGCGGTCCGCGTTTTCTCATGTACGAAACCCTGGCCGAGCGGACTTTGGCGCTGGCGCAGCTTGAGCGCCGGCAAAATCCGCAGCGCGGCTTTAGCCCGGCGCTGGATCGTCTGCTGCGTCCGGTGCTGGCGCGCTGCGTTGAAAACGGCATTCGGATCGTTGGCAATTTCGGCGCCGCCAATCCCGCGGCGGCGGCGCGGCACATTGCCGTCATCGCCCGCGAGCTCGGCATTGCTCCGCCGCGCATCGCGATCGTCGAAGGCGACGATCTCACGGGCCGTCTCAGCGATGCCGAACTCGCGGCGCGGGAGACCGGCGGCGCGATGCTGTCGCGCGGGCGGCCCGTTCTGTCGGCCAATCTTTACCTCGGTGCGCAGCCCATCGCGGAAGCCCTCGATCGCGGCGCCGATATTGTCGTGACCGGCCGTGTGGCGGATTCCGCGCTCGCCTTGGGGCCGCTGCTGCATGTCTATCGCTGGGCCGCCGACGATTGGGATCGTCTGGCCGCCGGCACGCTGGCCGGTCATCTGCTCGAATGCGGTGCTCAGATCACCGGCGGCTACTTTGCCGATCCGGGCGTGAAGGACGTGCCGGATCTCGCCCATGTCGGCTATCCGATCGCGGAGATCGCGGCGAGCGGCGACATGATCATCGGCAAGCCGCCGGGCACGGGCGGCCGGATCGATCGCCTCACGGTCATCGAACAGACGCTGTACGAGATTCACGATCCGTGCGCCTATCTCGCTCCCGATGTCGTGCTCGATCTCGGCGAGGTCGAGGTCGAGCAGATCGGCCCCGATCGTGTGCGCGTGAGCGGCGCGCGCGGCCATCCCGCGCCGCCAACGCTCAAGGCGACCGTTTGCATCGACAGCGGCTATCTCGGCGAAGCCGAAATCTCTTATGCCGGTGCGGGCGCCGCCGCACGCGCACGGCTCGCCGCCGATGTCGTGCTGACCCGCCTGCGCGAGCGGGCCCCGGGCCTTGCCGTTCGCGTCGATGCGATCGGGTCTGTCAGCATTCTCGGTGCGAGCGGCGTGGTGCCGTCGTTCGGCAATGCCGATACGCGTGATGTCCGGTTACGCTTTGCCGCCCAGTCCGACGATGCCGCGACGCTTGAGTTGCTGCTCGATGAAGTCGAGGCCCTTTATTGCGCCGGTCCCGCCGGCGGTGCCGGCGTGCGGCGCCGGCTGACACCGCGGCTGGCCAGCGCGTCGTGCTTGATCGAACGTATCCATGCTGTGCCGCGCGTCACGATGATGGAGAACGCCTGATGCGGCGGCACGTTCTCCTGCGCGACATCGCCAATGCCCGCTCCGGCGACAAAGGCGATCGGCTCAACATCGCGCTGGTCTGCCACGACCAGGCGCATTTCGCCGCCGTCGCCGCACAGGTAACGGCGGAGCGCGTCGCCGACGTCTTTGCGCATCGCCGGCCATCGCGGGTCGTGCGTTACGACCTGCCGAAGCTCGCCGCTTTCAATTTCGTACTCGACGCCGTGCTCGAGGGCGGCGTCAACGACAGCATCGGCCTCGATGGCCATGGCAAGTCGCTGTCGTTCCTGCTGCTCGATCTGCCGGTCGACATCGAGACGGATTAAGCGTCGCTGAAGGTCAACGATCAATAACAAGGAGGAGACACATGAGGATGAAGACAACAACGGGCGTGCTCGCATTGCTCGCCACGCTTGTCGCTGGGCCGTCGCTGGCCCAGGACAGTTACCCCTCGCAGAACATTCGTTTTGTCGTGCCGTTCACCGCCGGCAGCGCCACCGATACTTTGGCGCGCGTCCTGGCCAACAAGATGTCGACGACGCTGGGCCGTACCATCACGGTGGAGAACATTGCCGGCGGCAACGGCATCCCGGCGTCGCAGAACGTCGTGAGGGCTGAGCCGAACGGTTACACCGTCATGGTCACGTCCAATACGACGCACGCGTCGAACCAGGCGCTGCTCAAGAAGGTGCCGTATGACGCGGTGAAGGACTTCGAGCCGATCACCAAGCTCGGCACCATCACGCTGGCGCTGGTCGGGCATCCGTCGGTGCCGGCCAATAACGTGTCCGAACTCATTGCCTACGCCAAGGCCAATCCGAGCAAGCTCACCTTCGGCAGCGGGTCGACGTCGTCGCGTATTGCCGGCGAGCTGCTCAAGACGATGGCCGGCATCGACATGTTGCACGTGCCTTACAAGAGCAACCCGCAGGTCGTTATCGATCTGCTCGGCGGTCAGATCTCGCTGTTCTTCGGCGATATCTCGACATCGCTGCCGCCGGTGCGTGTCGGCCAGTTGAAGGGCTTTGCGGTGTCGGCGCTGAAACGTTCGCCGCTGGCGGCCGACCTGCCGACCATCGATGAATCCGGACTGAAGGGATATGAATTGACGGCCTGGTTCGGCGCCTATGCGCCGGCCAACACCCCGAAGCCGATCATCGACAAGCTGAATGCGGCCTTCCGCGAGGCGATTGCCGACAAGGAAGTCGCCGAACGCCTGCTCAAGGCCGGGATCGAGCTGGAGGCCAGTTCGCCCGCCGAACTCGCTGCGTTCCAGGCCGTCGAAACCAGGAAATGGGTCAAGATCGCATCGGACGCCAAGATCGAGCCGGAATGAGGGCGCGGCATCTTAAAAAGAACAATGCGCGGGTGAGAGCCCGCGCATTGTCATATGTACGGTAAGGTCTGAGTGCGGAGCGGGAAGGCTTACTTCCACTCCACCTTCTTGATCTCATAGCCCTTGGCGCCACCGGGCGCGTTGACCTCGATGGTCGCACCCTTGGACTTGCCGATCAGCGCCTTGGCGAGCGGCGAGGTGACGGAAATCTTGCCTGCCTTGGCGTTGGCTTCCGGCTCGCCGACGATCTGCCACACCTTCTTTTCCTCGGTGTCCTCGTCGATCAGCGTCACCGTCGCGCCGAACGTGATGGTGTCGCCCGACAGCTTCGACACGTCGATCACGTCGGCGCGCGCCAGCTTGTCCTGAAGTTCGTCGATGGCGCCTTCATTGAGCGATTGCTGCTCCTTGGCGGCATGATATTCGGCATTCTCCGACAGGTCGCCATGCGAGCGCGCCTCGGTGATCTGCTGAATGATGCGCGGCCGTTCGACGGACTGGCGGTGCTTGAGTTCCTGCTCCAGCACGGAGTAGCCCGCGGCGGTCATCGGAATCTTTTCCATCGTGTCTTCTCCTCCTGGCGGCTGCCTGCGTCATTGGACTGACGCGCGCGCCAAGCCTTTCCATCCGTGAGGCCGCCCCGGGGAGGGGCAGGCCAGTCATGATTGGACTCCGGTCACGGTAATCCGTTCCGGAGCCCTGCGAAATTTCAAAACCGGTCAAAACCTTGCCCAGCCGCGGCGAGTTTTATCGCCCGCGACCGCTCTTCGTTCTGCCCGGCCTCACTCGCCGTCCGCCGGGTGGCCGTCAGGCCTTCCCGGTGAAATAGCTCTGCAGCGCGCGGACCTCGAGGTCGCCCCCGAGATAGGCTTTTATGCCTTGCGCCGCCGCGACGGCTCCTGAAAGAGTGGTGTAGTACGGCACTTTATGCAAGAGGGCGGCATGGCGCAGGGACCGGCTGTCCGCCAGCGCCGCGGTGCCCTCGGTGGTATTGAAAACGAGCTGAACGCCGCCATTCTTGATCGCATCGACGATATGGGGCCGGCCTTCCAGCACCTTGTTGATCTTGGCGGCCTCGACGCCGTGCTCGGCCAGATAGCGCTGGGTTCCCGAGGTGGCGATGCATTTGAAGCCGAGCGACATCAGAAGTTTTATCGACGGCAGGATGCGCGCCTTGTCGTTGTCGCGGACCGAGACGAAGACCGTCCCTGAGCGCGGCAGGTTGGTACCGCCGCCGATCTGGCTCTTGGCGAAGGCGGTCTCGAACGTCATGTCGAGGCCCATCACTTCGCCGGTCGATTTCATTTCCGGGCCGAGCACCGTATCGACGCCGGGGAAGCGCGCGAACGGAAACACCGATTCCTTCACCGCCTTGTGCCGGTAGACCGGCTGCTTCAGCTTGAAGCTCGCCAGGCTCTCGCCGGCCATGATGCGCGAGGCGATCTTGGCAACCGGCAGGCCGATCACCTTGGCGACGAAGGGCACGGTGCGCGAGGCGCGCGGGTTCACTTCCAGCACATAGATGTCGCCGTCCTTGATGGCGTATTGCACGTTCATCAGGCCGCCGACATTCAGCGCCAGCGCCAGTTCGCGCGTCTGCCGTTCGAGTTCGGCGATGATGTCCTTCGATAGCGAGTGCGGCGGCAGTGCGCAGGCGCTGTCGCCCGAGTGAATGCCGGCTTCCTCGATGTGTTCCATGATGCCGGCGATGAACGTGTCCTTGCCGTCGGCGATGCAGTCCACGTCCACTTCGGTGGCATCGGTCAGGTAGCTGTCGATCAGCAGCGGGCTCTTGGCCGACACGATCAGCTCGGATGGCTTGTCGAGCGTCGCAGCAAGGCGCTGGACGTAGCGATCGGCATGTGCGCCGTCGCGCACGATCTCCATGCCGCGGCCGCCGAGCACGTTGGACGGGCGGATGACGACCGGATAGCCGATCTTGTCGGCGATCTCGCGCACTTGCGCCGGTGAGGTGGCAATGCCGTTGGCCGGCTGGCGGATCTTGAGCTTGTCGATCAGCTTCTTGAAGCGGTCGCGGTCTTCCGCGAGGTCGATGGCGTCCGGCGAAGTGCCGAGGATCGGCACATTGGCCGCCTCCAGCGCGGCGGCGAGCTTGAGCGGCGTCTGGCCGCCGAACTGCACGATCACGCCGTGCAAAGTCCCCTTCGAGCGCTCGATGTCGATGATCTCGATGACGTCTTCCGGCGTCAGCGGCTCGAAATACAGCCGGTCCGAGGTGTCGTAGTCGGTCGACACCGTCTCCGGATTGCAGTTGACCATGATGGTCTCGTAGCCGGCATCGCGGAGGGCGAAGCAGGCATGGCAGCAGCAATAATCGAACTCGATGCCCTGGCCGATACGGTTCGGGCCGCCGCCGAGAATGACGACTTTCTTCCGGTCCGACGGCCGCGCTTCATTGGCCATGGCGCCGGCGAAGGCGGTCTCGTAGCTCGAATACATATAGGCGGTGGGCGAGGCGAATTCGGCGGCGCAGGTGTCGATGCGCTTGTAGACCGGTCGCACGCCGAGTTGGCGGCGCGCCGCGCTGACATCGTCGTCGGTCTTGCCGGTCAGCTTGCCGAGCCGCTTGTCGGAGAAGCCCATTGCCTTGAGGCGGCGGAACGCGCCGGCGGTCGGCGGCAGGCCCTTGGCCGCGACTTCTTCTTCGGCTTCGACGATACCACGCAGCTCGCGCAGGAACCACGGGTCGATGCGGCAGGCGGTGTAGATGAGATCGTCGGAAGCGCCGAGGCGCATCGCTTGCGCCACCTTCAGCAGGCGGTCCGGCGTCGGCGTACCGAGGGCGGCGCGGATGGCCGCCTTGTTGTCGGCGTCGTCGAGGCCCTTTTCCTTGTCGTAGCCGTCGATCCAGATTTCATCGAGGCCGGTGAGGCCGGTCTCCAGCGAGCGCAGCGCCTTCTGCAAACTCTCCTGGAACGTGCGGCCAATGGCCATGGCTTCGCCGACCGACTTCATCGAGGTGGTCAGCACGTTCGAAGCGCCGGGGAATTTCTCGAAGGCGAAGCGCGGGATCTTGGTGACGACGTAATCGATGGTGGGCTCGAACGAGGCCGGCGTCGCGCCGCCGGTAATGTCGTTGGAGATTTCGTCCAGCGTGTAGCCGACCGCGAGCTTGGCCGCGACCTTGGCGATCGGAAAGCCGGTGGCCTTCGACGCCAGCGCCGACGAGCGCGACACGCGCGGGTTCATTTCGATGACGATGAGCCGGCCATCTTCCGGGTTGACGGCGAATTGCACGTTCGAGCCGCCGGTCTCGACGCCGATCTCGCGCAGCACCGCCAGCGAGGCGTCGCGCATGATCTGATATTCCTTGTCGGTGAGCGTCAGCGCCGGCGCGATGGTGATGGAGTCGCCGGTGTGCACGCCCATCGGATCGACGTTCTCGATCGAGCAGATGATGATGCAGTTGTCTTTTTTGTCGCGCACCACCTCCATCTCGTACTCTTTCCAGCCGAGTACGGACTCTTCGATGAGCACCTCGTCGGTCGGGGAGGCGTCGATGCCGCCTTCGACGATGTCGATGAATTCCTGCTTGTTGTAGGCAATGCCGCCGCCGGTGCCGCCCATGGTGAAGGACGGGCGAATGATGGCGGGCAGGCCGATATCGTCCAGCGCTTTCAGCGCATCGCCGAGCGTCTTGACGTGATGCGAGCGTGGCGTCGACAGGCCGATCTTGGTCATCGCGTTGCGGAACAGCTCGCGGTCTTCGGCCTTGTCGATGGCCTCGGCGGTGGCGCCGATCATCTGCACGTCGAACTTCTCGAGCGTGCCCATCTTCTTGAGCGACAGCGCGCAGTTCAGCGCGGTCTGGCCGCCCATGGTCGGCAGCAGCGCGAAGCCGCCGGGCAGGACGTTGCGCTCCTTCTCGATGATCTTGCTGACGATTTCGGGGGTGATCGGCTCGATATAGGTGGCGTCGGCGAGATCGGGATCGGTCATGATCGTCGCCGGGTTCGAGTTCACCAGGACGACGCGGTAGCCTTCTTCCTTGAGCGCCTTGCAGGCCTGCGTACCGGAGTAATCGAACTCACAGGCCTGGCCGATCACGATTGGACCGGCGCCGATGATCATCACGGTTTGGATGTCGGTGCGTTTGGGCATACGGAAGGATCGGCTCCCGAAACTGGGCACAAAAAAAGGGCGCGCTTTCGCGCGCTTTCAGGCTGAAAGAACCCGGTCAGCCGGCCGGAAAGCGCCATTCTGCGAAGAGGGCGGCTTGGAGCCGCGAGGGGTGCTTAGACCAGAATCGGCGGGGTGGGAAGCCTTTAGGACCCTTTCGGCCACAACTACTTAGCAGCCTTTTAGGGCGCTTTCGGCTGTGATCGCCCCAGAAATGCCGAAACCTTGCGACGTTTGTGCCCTTGTTCCCCATGGGCATCCCGGACCGCATTGTCAGCCCGATCCGGCACCGGCCGGCACTGCTCAGGGTCGGCGCGGTTTTTCCCGTCGTCGCCTGGCTGGGCGGCTCGGCCTTGTTGTCATGGTATCTGGCAAGTTTCGCGCAATACGAGGCGACCTACGGATCGCTTTGCGCCGGTATCGGCCTGATGATGTGGCTCTGGATGACCGTGACCGTGGTGCTGGTCGGCGCCGAACTGAATTCCGAGATCGACAACGAAATGTGGTCTGTGCCGGAGCCGGAAGAGGGCGGCATCGGCAAGCGGAGTGACGGGTTCGGCCGCGCTTCATGACGCATCGCGCTGCTGTTCGAACGACGCGTCGAGCAGGTAGTCCGGGTAATACTTGTCTAGATAGTCAATGGCCTCGGAGATTGCCTTCTGCGTCTCGGATGTCGCTTCGACCAAAGGCAGTCGTACCGCCGGCGAGACGTGTCCCAGCAACGTGCCGATGGCATATTTCACCGGCGCCGGATTGGTCTCACGATACAGCGCATCAGTGAGCCGGGCGAACGCTAGGCTCAACTGCTTCAAGCGGGTCATGCGGCCCTGACGGAACGCCAGAAACATTTCGCGCGCCAGTCCCGGCGCGACATTCGAACTCACCGAAATGCAGCCATCGCCGCCGCTGGCGATGTAGCCCATGGCGGTGGCGTCATCGCCGGACAGCAGGCGGAATTCGTCGCCGACATGGCGGCGCAACCGCACCGCGCGGCCGGCATCGCCGGCCGAATCCTTGAGGCCGATAATGCCGGGCATGGCGGCAAGTGCGATCACGGTCTCGTCAGTCAGGGCGCTGCCGGTGCGCGACGGCACGTCATACACGATGACAGGTATGCCGCAGGCCCGCCGGATGGCGTCGAAGTGGAAGATCATCCCGCGTTGTGTCGGCTTGTTGTAGTAGGGAACGACCGAAAGTACGGCGTTGGCACCGGCGGTGTGCGCCTGGCGCGTCAGCTCGATCGCGCGCTCGGTGGCGTTCGAGCCGGCGCCGGCAATCACCGGAATGTGCCCACCTGCGATATTCACCGCGGTCGCGATGAGCAGTTTCCGCTCATCCAAGGTGAGTGTGGGCGCTTCGCCCGTCGTGCCGCACACGACCAGGGCCGTCGCGCCTGCGCGAAGCTGCAACTGGCACAGATGCGCGAACGCTTCGAGGTCGATCCGGTCGTCTTCGGTGAACGGCGTCGGCAGCGCCGGCGCAAAGCCGGTCAGCTTGGTCACGATACGCATGGCTGGACGCCTCAGGCCGCACGCGGTTGCTGTTGTGTGGTGCCTTGTGTGTCGAGTTCGAGCACGCCGGCGACCATGATGATGTCTTCAGGGTGGCGGCCGTTCTCGGCCATGGCGAAGCGAATGGCTTCGCCGCGGTCGGCGAATAGGCCGCCGCTCTTGCCGTCCTGCTGTTGCGCGACCCAGCAGCCGTGGCTGTCGCGGCCGATCAGGAAGGGAGCAGGGGAGCGTGAAGGACGCCCGCTACAGGAAGGCTCCGAACGGTTCATGACGACATCTCCTGATTCCAGCGCCGGTCAACGTCCGGCACGTCAGGAAGATGAGCGCAGACCCATAGGCTTTCGATGAGGAAATGGCCGCCGCCTCATAAGGGCGGCATAAAGAGAGGCGGGAGGTCCGGCGACAGCGTTTTCAAGCGAAGCCGGCACCGGTTCGCGTGAAGAAAACGACTCAAAACAACAGCGCGATCACATCGCCCGCTGTTCGTGGCCGCAGTCCTTGCACTTGTACATGACGCGGGTCTCGCCGGCCTTGGCCTCGACCTTGTTGACGGCGCCGCACTTGCCGCACTTGGTCTCGATGCGGGTGTCGCCGTGCTTGACGGCAAGTCCCTTGCGCTCCATCGCCTCGCGCATCAGGCGCTCGGCCTCCGCGCGCTGTTCCTGCTTTGACATTCAGCCTGCCTGCCGCCGTTCGAACCGGCAGCGTCATACTATTCGCACCGGCCGCTGTCCATGACGGAACGGGTATCCGCCGGCGCGGCGAGGGGGCTGAAAGATGGAGGCCCAGCCTGGATTTGAACCAGGGTGAAGGACCTTGCAGGGTCCTTTGCGTACACGCTCCGCCACCGGGCCATGACGCGATACTAGCGCAGGCCGTTCACAAGGGTGTTAAGCGCCTGCGACATTTTGGTTTGCGGTTAACGCAGCGTCAAAGGCCGCGCGCCGCTCACGCCGGCTTCGACAGGAACGTCATGCGGTGCTGGTTGTGGCCGATATTGTGCGCGGCGCGCCGCGGCACGAAGCCTGCGGCCTTCAGCTTCGCCAGCGCCTCGGCCTCGGTATAGTGCGAAAGGCCGTGCGTTTTCTTCAGCGTGAAATAATCCGATACTAGGATGCGGATCAGGCCGCCGACCGCGGCCCAGAAGAAGCCGTTGGCCGCGCCGAATTTGAGCAGCGACAGCGCCGCCCAGACCGAAGCCATTTGCGGTGGCACGATGTCGCCGAGCACGAAGGTACCGGTGGGTTTGAGCAGCCTTCGAAACGTTGCCATCATGGCGTCGAGTTCGGCGCCGGTGAGATACTGCGCCACCGAGTGCAGCACGATCATGTCCACCGAACCGTCCGCCGTCTGCGCCGCCTCGTCCGGGCTCATCACCGACATTTTCGGATGGGATGCAAAGCGCTCGCGCAAGGCTGCGCGCACGTTCGGCGCCGCCTCGACCAGCGTGAGATGGCCGCAGGCTTCCGCCACCAGCGCCGCGCTGGTCGCTTCGCCGCAGCCGTAATCCATGACGATGGCGTCCGGCGCCGGCACCAGCGCGCGAATGTCCTGCGCAATGGTCTGGTAATGGACGTCGCGGTGACGCCCATTCACATAGATCACTGAGTGCTTGAAGTCGTAGAAGCTGATCCAGTCCATGCGCTGTGCGCTCCAGCGGCCGCCCGGCGGACAGATGGCACACCGGACCGCGCGCGACAATGACGTCGCAGGCCCATCGTTCCCTGCCAGCGGGTGCGTGTGTCGCGGCCCGGCCGCCTCCCATCGCCGATTGAGGCGGCAGCAGCCTTCCCGCAACGCGACAGTCCACCCTGCGGCCAAATACGCTTTGACTTGGAAGCCGGCTACAATATCATTCAAATTACTTAGTTATGTTAACATATTCGCCGGTTTCGCGCGGCGGTTTATTCAACAAGAGGGGAGTGTTTGTCATGGGTGCCAAGCTTGTTATCGCATCGGCGCTGTGTCTGGCGGCCTTCGGTCAGGCCGCGTCGGCTCAGCCGATGGAAAAAGTGAAAGTCGCGACCACCTTCGTCGGCCTCTGGGATACGACGCAGCCGACCTTCTGCAAGGAGCGCAGCGAATTCGCCAAGGCCGGGCTGGATGTCGAAATCACGTCGACGCGCGGCGGTTCGGAAAACGTGCAGTCGGTGCTCGTCGGCGGCATGGACATCGGCTATTCGCCGGGCACGAACTCGGTGCTCGCCGCTTACCGCCAGGGCGGCAAGTTCAAGATCATCAGCTCGGAATTCATCGGCCAGAACGACTCGTATTTCTATGTGCCGGCCGACAGCCCGCTCAAGACCATCGACGACATCAAGGGCAAGACCGTGGCCTTCTCGCGCCCCGGCGGCGCCAGCGAGGCGATCCTGCTGGCGCTGAAGGCCGAACGTAATATGGAGTTCAAGGCGATTTCGACCGGCGCGCTCGATGCCACCTTCACGATGGCAATGACCAAGCAGATCGACGTCGGCTTCTCGGTGCCGCCGTCGGGCCTCGATGCGGTCGAGAAAGGTCAGATCCGCGTTCTGTTCTCCGGCGACGATGTGAAGTCGCAGGCGCAGCTGACCGGCCGCGTCATCATCGGCAGCAACGAGTTCGTGACGAAGCGCCGTGCGGTGGCGCAGAAGTTCATGGAGGTGCTCGATAAGTGCATCGACTGGGCTTACGCCAACATCGGCGAATCGTCGAAGAGCTATGCCGCACTGAACAAGGTGACACCGGAAATCGCGGCCAAGGGTCTTGCCTTCTACAAGCGCGACGCGCTCGCCTTCGGCCCGGTGCGCGGCTTCGACACGCTGGTGGCGCAGGCCGTCGCCGCCAAATTCATCGACAAGCCGCTGACGGCCGATGAAACCAAGGATCTGCTCGACATTCTCTACACGACGAAGAAGTAATCGCGTCCGCGATCCTGCGGCGCCTCAAGCACCCGCTCTCTCATCGAGGGCGGGTGTCTTTTTGCGCGGGCGATTATGCCGGCAGCGGCTCGAAATACTTCTTGTGCATCATGCAATGGATGCCCTTGTCGCCGTTCGCCACCTGCGTGACGCGCAGGTCGGCGGCAAGATTCATCATCGCATAGGCCTGGTAGCGGTCGAGCGAGGTGCGCGCGACCATGAGGTCGAGCATCAGCCGCAACGCAATGACCACGCAATCGTCGAGGTCGGGGTCGAAGGCCATGGTGATGTAATGCGTCGGCGTCTCCGCCATCGGCCATTGCAACGGCATGTCGTCGCGCACGGTGAGGCGGAACGTGCCGATCAGCCCGGCCTCGCAGGCCATGCCGATCTCGCCGTCGCTCTGCGCGCCGTGGCCGTCGCCGGTTGAAAACAGTGCGCCGTCGGTGAAGATCGGCAGATACAAGGTCGAGCCGGCGCCGAGTTCGCAATTGTCGATATTGCCGCCGTTCTGCCGCGGCGGCAGCGAAGAGATCTTGCCCCAGTTGGCCGGCGGCGCGACCGCCATGATGCCGAAGAACGGCTTGTACGGCACCTGCTGGCCCCAGGGCAGCCGCCACGCGGTGCGCTGCTCGTCAACGGTCAGGTGAATGACGCGGGTCTCGTCGAAATCGTGGGGCAGGGCGCCGACCAGCGGCCGGATCGAATGATAGGCCCAGCCGCACAGCGGCTCGATGTGCTCGATGTCGACCTGCAGCGTCTGGCCTTTCTTGGCGCCGCGCACTTCGACCGGCCCGGTGAGGATCGCGCCCGGCATCTTGTCGGTGACCTTGGCGTGGATGTCGCGCTGCGCCTGCGGCACGACGAGCGGCGGCGGCGGCAGGATGTCCGGTCCGCCGGACACGGCGGAGATGGTGACGCGGTCGCCGCTGTCGATGGTCAGCCGCGGCGGCAGCGCCGCGCTGAAATAGCCCCAGTGAACCGTGTCGGGCGCTGCGTCGAGCCGGTGATGGATGGGATCGCGCATCGGGTTCGACTCACTGCTGGCGCGCCGCAGGGCGCGCGGCAAATAGCTTCGTTATGTAGCTATGTTATCTGGCCAAAGGGGGCTGTCAACGCGCCGCGCCGGCGATGATCTGCACCATCGCGTCGAAAGCCTCGAAGGCGAAGTCCGGGCCGGCCGCTTTCATCGCCGCGCCGTGGGTATAGCCCCAGGTCACGGCACCGAAGGCGATGCCGGCCTCGCGGGCTGCGTCGATGTCGCGGAGTTCGTCGCCGATCGCGATGGCCTCATGCGTGGCGAAGCCGCTTTTGCGCAGCACTTTGCGGAAGCGCTTGGCCTTGCCGTGCAGCGACGAGCCGCACTCGTAATACGCGATCAGGCGCGCCGTGTCCGGGCCGAACATCTTGCGAATGTTCGCCTCCGAGTTGGAACTGACGATGGCGAGCGTGACGCCAGCCTCGTGCAGCCGCCCGAGTGCCGACGACGCCTCGGCGAACAGCGGAATGCCGGCGAGGTCCTGTGCTTTTCGTTTGCGAATGTAACGGGCGATGAAGGGCAGCTTCCACGCCGACACGCCGAGAATCTGCATCATCTCGCGCGAGGACTTGCCGCGCAGGCCGTCGATCTCGTCGGGCTCAACGCGGCGGAAGCGGAATTTGTCGGCGGTGTCGTTGATGACGCCGGTAAACCATGGAAACGAATCCGCCAGCGTGCCGTCGAAGTCGAAGATGGCGAGGCGATAAGACATGGTTCTATCAGCCGTCATTCCGGGGCCGCGCATTTTATGCGCGTCTCGGAATGACGAAGGCTACACCTTCGCCTTCTTCTTCTCGCGCATCAGTTCGACGAAGCGCTGGAACAGATAGTGCGAATCCCGCGGGCCGGGCGAGGCTTCGGGGTGGTACTGCACCGAGAACACCGGTTTGTCCTTGAGCGCGATGCCGGCGTTCGATCCATCAAAGAGTGAAAAGTGCGTCTGCTCGACGCTCGCTGGCAGCGAGTCCTTGTCGAGCGCGAAGCCATGGTTCATCGACGTGATCTCGACCTTGCCGGTCGTCACGTCCTTCACCGGATGATTGGCGCCGTGATGGCCCTGATGCATTTTCAGCGTGGTGCCGCCGAGCGCGAGGCCGAGCATCTGGTGGCCGAGACAGATGCCGAAGGTCGGCGTGCCCGACTTCACCACCTGCTGAATGACCGGCACGGCGTATTTTCCGGTCTCGGCCGGATCGCCGGGGCCGTTCGACAGGAACACGCCGTCGGGCTTCAAGGCGACGATGTCGTCATAGCTGGTGGTCGCCGGCACCACGGTGACCTTGCAGCCGGCGCTGGCGAGCAGACGCAGGATGTTGCGCTTGATGCCGTAATCGAGCGCGACGACATGGAATTCAGGTGCGGTCTGCTTGCCGTAGCCCTTGCCCCATTGCCACTCGGTCTCGTCCCAGGTGAAGCGCTGCGCGCTGGTCACCATCGGCACAAGGTCCATGCCGACGAGGCCCGGCCATGCCGCCGCTTCCTTCTTGAGCGCGGGCAGGTCGAATTTGCCATCCGGCGCATGCGCGATCACGGCGTTCGGCATGCCCTTCTCGCGGATCAGAGCGGTCAGCGCGCGGGTGTCGACGCCGGCGAGGCCGATAATGCCGCGCGCCTTGAGCCAGTCGTTGAGCGGGCGGGTGGCGCGGTAGTTCGAGGCCAGAGTGATGTCGGTGCGCAGGATGACGCCGCAGGCGCCCGGACGGGCCGCCATGTTCAGCGACTCGATGTCTTCCTCGTTGGTGCCGACATTGCCGATATGGGGGAAGGTGAAGGTGACGATCTGCCCGGCATAGGACGGGTCGGTGAGGATTTCCTGGTAGCCCGTCATGGCGGTGTTGAAGCAGACCTCGCCGACGGCATGGCCTGCGGCGCCGATGCCAAAACCTTCGAGGACGGTTCCATCGGCGAGCACGATGAGCGCGGTGGCCTTGGGCTCTGCCCAGGCTCCGCTGGTGGCGGCTTTGTCCTGTGTCATAAGCCTCTTAGTTGCGTATTATGCCGGGCGAGGCAAGGGGGCCGTTTGGCCCGTCCCCGCGCAATTTGAGGCTGTATCCGGGATTGTGCCACAAGGGCGCCGCGGCGCTCGGCCCAGATCACGAGACCTGGCTGGGGGGCGGCCGAAGTCTGGTTGCCGGGCCAATCTGTCAGGGCACGCCCCCGCCCGTTGGGTCGGTTTTAAGGATTCGCCGGGCATGCAGGCGCGAAGCGGTCTTCGGCCCCGGAGTCACCGGCCGACGATCTGATTAAGAAGGGAAAAGACCATGATCCGCGACGACATCAACAAGGCCCTGACCGAAGCGATGAAGGCCAAGAACGAGCGCGCGGTCTCGACCTTGCGCATGGTCAACTCGACATTGAAGAACGCCGATATCGAGGCGCGCACCACCGGCAAGCCGCTCGGCGACGCCGAAGTGCTCGGCATCCTGCAGAAGATGATCAAGCAGCGGCAAGAATCCGTCGAGATGTACAAGAAGGGCGGCCGCGACGACCTCGTGAAGCAGGAAGAGGAAGAGATCGCCGTGATCACGGCCTACCTGCCCAAGCAGATGTCGGATGCGGAAGTCGCCGCTGCGATCGACGCCGCCATCAAGGAAACCGGCGCCGCCGGCATGAAGGACATGGGCAAGGTCATTGCCGTGCTGCGCGGCAAATACGCCGGCCAGATGGACTTCGGCAAGGCGAGCGGCGCGGTGAAGGCGAAGCTGTCGTAATGCGCGTCAGCGGGCTGAAACCTTCACCGGTCCGATGATGGCGGTGTTGCCCCCGTCGTTACGGCGCACGAACAGTGCGCCGTTTTGCCGGTAGTACTGAAAACATCCGGAGGTGCCACGGCTGTTCTTCCAGCACAGGCGACCGTCCGGTTCGACCCGGTAGGTGCCGCTGGTGCCGAGGCGGCCGTCGCCGCCGTCGAATTTCCCGTCAGCGCCGTAGGTGAGATCGAGCTGACCGTTGTGATTGACGGTCTTGGTGGGACCGACGATCTGCGCGCGCACTTCGGCGGCGGTCAGCGCGCTGTTGGCGCGAATGGTGGCGGCGTCGGCCGGCGTTGGCGTTGACGAGGGAGCCATCGCCGTTTGCGGCTGCGCCGGCGCAGGGAGCGATGCGGGTGCCTGCTGCGCTGCCGGAGCTTGCTGCTGCGTTACTGGCGGTGCAGGCAGTGAACTTGCGGCTTGCTGAATTCGTGGCGGTTCGCTGCGGCGTGGCTGCGGATAGAGGCGCGGATACTCCGCTTTCAGGCGCTCGGCGCCGCATATCTCCTCGATGAAGGCTTTTTTCTCCGGTTTTTCGAAGCCGGCGCGCAGCCATTCGATGGCTGGCACGTTGAGCCGCATCATTGGATTCACGTAATTTTCGGTGAGACAGATATCCGGACCAATGGCGACGAAATCATCCTTGAATTCGCGGATGCATTCGATGTCCGGCGCATTGGTGAGAAACTCGATCGCCTTGTAACGCGGAATTTTCATTCCAGCCTGTTTGTAGAGCGACAGTGCGCGCTTGTCGCACATGAAGTAGGCCTTCATGAAATCGGCCTCGTCGTACTTCATTCCGAGATTGAAAAGCTCCTTGCGTGGATCGGCGCTGACCTCGCGCTTGCCGCTGCGCGCCGCGTCCTCGATGCGGTCGAGCGAAGCGAACAGTCGGTCCTGAATGGTGCTGAGGCCCGGGACGACTGCGGCTATGGCCCCTTCCGTCTTTGCTCCCGGGACGATGATCTGCAATCCCCAGAAGCCGGCGCTGCAGGCGAACATCACGCCGCAAACCGCCGCAAAGCTGCGCAGGCGGGAGCGCGCTTCGACGGAGCGCGTCGAAAGTGCGCCGAGCGTAACCGTGGCTATTCCGGCTACGATGGTCGTGATCGGGGTGAGCTCGAGTACCGGCTTGAGGAAGTCTGCGAATGCGGACACGACGCTACCGATCGCGATCAGGCTCGGACTGGTGTATGCCCACAGCTCGGTGACTTTCGAGAACAGGCTGTCGACGAGGGTGCCTTTCCCGCCCTGGGACTTTTCGATGCTCTCGATTGCAGCATCGGCGACGTCGAGCGCACGTTTCTTGTCCGCGATCGAATAGTTCTTCTCGGCATAGAATTTTTCCAGCGTCGCGCGCAGCTCGGCATAGGCCGCCTTTCGCTCCGCCTTGCTGAAGTCGCTGATATCGCCGAGGCGATTCCGGGCCCATTCGGCACACTTCTGCACCTGGATCGGATCGAGATCGGGTCGCTTGGCCACGGACATCCCCCCACACCAGGTCTGATTATAGATCGGGCGCTTTCCTCCGCGAGAGGAAACTGGCCGGCTGTGCGCCGGCGGTGGAGTTTTCGGCGGCATCGGTCGAGGCTGCGGTGAAAGCCGTTCAGTGGGGCTAGATTGATTACAAGACCTTCTGCGAACGCGTCCTCGACGCCGGCTGCGCCGGCTATCACGTCCACATCGCCGGCAAGCGCGTCGTCTATTACGGCCGAAGCGGCGACAGCCCTATCGAGTATTTCCCCGGATCGCGGTAAGGAGCCGGCGGCCTTTGGGCCGCAGTCCGGCCGGCGGCTGGCGTTTTTTCCCGTGCAGCCCCTGTGCATAACTAGGAAAAGCCTCGCAAACCCGGCCGTTTCGGTCGCGAGGCCGAGGTTTCGGAAATCGGGACCCGGACTCCCTATATTAAGGGAGGTTCGAATCGGACTTTCCGCCTTATGCGCTTTACGCCCCAGTTCCTTGAAGAGCTGAAATCCCGGCTTCCGGTTTCGGAAGTCGTGGGCCGCCGCGTCAAGCTCATCCGCTCGGGCCGCGAATACAAAGGCCTGTCGCCGTTCAACAAGGAAAAGACGCCGTCCTTCTTCGTCAATGACCAGAAGGAGGCCTGGTTCGATTTCTCCTCCGGCAAGAATGGCTCGATCTTCGACTTCGTGATGATGACCGAAGGCGTGACCTTCCCCGAGGCCGTCGAGCAACTGGCGCAGATGGCCGGTATGCCGCTGCCCAAGGTGTCGGAAGACGACCAGCGCCGTGACGCCAAGCGCAAGACGCTGCACGACGTCATGGAGATTGCGGCGAAGTTCTTCGAAACCACGTTGTCGTCGCGCGCCGGCGCCAAAGCGCGGGGGTATCTCGCCGACCGTGGGCTGGACGCCGCAACGCAGGTCAAATTCCGCATCGGCTATGCGCCGGGCGATCGCTACGCGCTGAAGGAGCATCTCGGCTCGCACGGCATCAGCACGGCCGACATGGTCGAGGCCGGGCTGCTCATTGCCGGCGACGATATTCCGGTGCCGTTCGACCGCTTCCGCGATCGCGTGATGTTTCCGATCACCGATGTCCGCGGCCGTATCATCGCTTTCGGTGGCCGCGCGCTGGAGAAGGATGTCGCGGCGAAGTATCTCAATTCGCCGGAAACGCCGCTCTTTCACAAGGGCCACACGCTCTACAACATCGCCGCGGCGCGGCAGGCCGCGCATGACGGCGCGCCGGTGGTCGTCGTCGAAGGTTATGTCGATGTCATTGCCATGGTGACGGCGGGCTATCCCGGCGCGGTGGCGCCGCTTGGCACTGCGCTGACCGAAGAGCAACTCGGCCTGATCTGGAAGATGACCAACGAGCCGGTACTGTGCTTCGACGGCGACGGCGCCGGTTTGCGCGCGGCGCGCCGGGCCGTCGATTTGGCGATGCCGCATTTGAAGCCGGGCAAGAGCCTGAAGGTCGCGCTGCTGCCGCAGGGGCAGGATCCGGACGATCTGTTGCGGTCGGCCGGTCCCGACGCCATCCGCGACGTCATCAACGCCGCCCAGCCGATGGCGCAGATGCTGTGGCAATTCATGACCGAAGGTCATGATTTCGGCACGCCGGAACGCCGCGCCGCCCTCGACACCCGCATCACCGAGGTGACGACGGCAATCGCCGACGAGTCCGTGCGCAAATACTACCGGCAGGAATTCAACGAGCGTCTGCGCTCTTTCTTTCAGCCAGCGCAGAACCAGGGTTTTGCCGGACGCGGCCAGTTCGGCGGTCAGCGCGGACAATTTGGTGGGAACGGCGTTCGCCAAAGCAACGGCAATTGGCAGCCACGCTTTTCCGGCCAGCGCGGCGGGCCCATGCGAGGTGCCGCTGGTCCCTATGTCGTCGCCAGTCAGCAGATGGCGGCGAGCCCGGTCCACCGGGGCCACCGCACCGCGGTCCCGACTCGCGAGGCGCTGATCCTGCAGGCCGCCTTGAATTACCCGTGGCTGCTGCACGATCACCTTGAGGAATTGAGCCAGATCGAGTTCCGCCACCCCGACGCTGAGCGGGTGAAGGGGGCGCTCATCGACATCGCGGCCCAGGCCGAAGACCTGACCTCCGGTCATGAATCCGAGACGCTGCGCGCCAAACTCGCCGCCCGGGGCCTGTCCGACGCGCTGGAGCGCGTTTTTGCCTCGGTGACCACCGCCTCGGTCTGGGGCGTGCGCCCGGACGCCGCGCCGGACGATGTTTTGGTGACCTGGCAACAGCTTGTCGCCTTGCATCGGCAGTGGCATTCCCTAACTAGGGAGCTGAGGGAAGCCGAACTGGCCCTGGGCCAGGACATGAACGAGGCCAATAATCTGCGCCTCGTCGACATCAAGGAACGGCTCGCCCGCATGGACGGAACCGAGGCGCTGATCGAAGGCTTCGGCGCCTCCTCCGGGCGGGGCGCCCGGACGCTCTGACGGACGCCGGAACGAGCGATTTTGCTTAGCTTTTGGCTTGACCGAGACGGCCGCCCGAGTCACGCACTAGGGGTGGGGCAGGGGCGCCAGGACGATCGCGACGGCGGGGAATAAGGCCGTTTTCCGCCGGGTTTATAGGGTTAATCGGGGCTTAAGTGGCTCGCGACGACACTCATGGCCTGATTCGGGCCCTGCCATTGCCGGCGGCGGCCCTTTTTTGGCATCCGCGCCAAGTCTGCGGCGCTGTTGGGATGCCCGCGTTGACGCGTTAAGGAACGAGGCGGAGTACGATATGGCTGGGAAGGTCCAGGAGAAGCAGATGGCGGCAAAGGCGAAGGCCACCCAGGCCAAGGGCGAGGAGGCTCCCGAGAAGGAAGCCGAAGGCGCGCCCGATACGCCGCTGCCGTTGCTCGATCTTTCCGATGCCGCCGTCAAGAAGATGATCAAGGCCGCCAAGAAGCGCGGCTATGTCACTTATGAGCAGCTCAATGCCGTGATGCCCTCGGAGGAAGTGAACTCCGAGCAGATCGAGGACACGCTGGCGATGCTGTCCGAAATGGGCATCAACGTCATCGAGCAGGAAGACGCCGACGGCGACGAGGAAGGCGAGAAGGCCACCGACGAAGCCGACGACGACGATGACGACGATTCCGGCCGCGAGCTGGTCGAGACCAAGAGCAAGGCTCTGGCCACCGTCGAAAAGAAAGAGCCGTCCGAACGCACCGACGATCCGGTGCGCATGTATCTGCGCGAGATGGGTTCGGTCGAGCTGTTGTCGCGCGAAGGCGAAATCGCCATCGCCAAGCGCATCGAGGCCGGCCGCGAGGCCATGATCTCCGGCCTGTGCGAAAGCCCGTTGACCTTCCAGGCCATCATCATCTGGCGCGACGAACTCAACGAAGGAAAAGTGTTCCTGCGCGACATCATCGACCTGGAAGCGACCTATGCCGGTCCCGAGGCCAAGCAGATGCAGACGCCGGTCGGTCCCGACGGCAAGCCGATGAACAACGGCGCGCCGGGCGCGCCGCATCTGCAGGTCGTGCAGCCCACCGCGGCGCCGACCGCGCCGGCCGCCGCCACGCCCTTCAAGGAAGCGGGCGACGAGGAGAAGGACCCGGCCGAGAGCGCCGCCGAAGGCGATTACGATGAAGACGACATGGAAGGCTCCATGTCGCTCGCCGCCATCGAGGCCGAGCTGAAGCCGAAAGTCGTCGAGACCTTCGACAACATCGCCGATGCCTTCAAGCGGCTGCGCCGCCTGCAGGAGCAGGACATCGAATTCCGGCTCAAGAACACCTCGCTGTCGCCGGCGCAGGAGCGCAAGTACAAGAAGCTCAAGGACGAGATCATCACCGAGGTGAAGTCGCTGCGCCTCAACCAGGCGCGTATCGATTCACTCGTCGAGCAGCTTTACGCGATCAACAAGAGCCTCGTCTCCAGCGAAGGCCGCCTGATGCGGCTGTCGGAGAGCTATGGCGTCGCGCGCGACGATTTCCTGAAGAACTATATCGGCTCGGAGCTCGATCCGCGCTGGCTCAACCGCATCTCCAAGCTGTCGGCGAAGGGCTGGAAGAATTTCGTCGCCAAGGAGAAGGACAAGATCAAGGACATCCGCGGCATGGTCCATGATCTCGCGGCGCAGACCGGCGTCGAGATCGGCGAATTCCGCAAGATCGTGCAGATGGTGCAGAAGGGCGAGCGCGAAGCCCGTCAGGCCAAGAAGGAAATGGTCGAGGCCAATTTGCGCCTCGTCATCTCCATCGCCAAGAAATACACCAACCGCGGCCTGCAGTTCCTCGACCTCATCCAGGAAGGCAATATCGGCCTGATGAAGGCGGTCGATAAGTTCGAATACCGCCGCGGCTACAAGTTCTCGACCTATGCGACGTGGTGGATCCGCCAGGCGATCACGCGCAGCATTGCGGATCAGGCGCGCACCATCCGCATCCCGGTGCACATGATCGAGACGATCAACAAGATCGTGCGCACGTCCCGCCAGATGCTCAACGAAATCGGCCGCGAGCCGACGCCGGAGGAACTCGCCGAAAAGCTCGGCATGCCGCTGGAGAAGGTGCGCAAGGTTCTGAAAATCGCCAAGGAGCCGCTGTCGCTCGAGACGCCGATCGGCGACGAGGAAGACAGCCACCTCGGCGACTTCATCGAGGACAAGAACGCGGTGCTGCCGATCGACGCCGCGATCCAGTCGAATCTGCGCGAGACCACGACGCGCGTGCTGGCCTCGCTGACGCCGCGCGAGGAGCGCGTGCTGCGCATGCGCTTCGGTATCGGCATGAACACCGACCACACGCTGGAAGAAGTCGGCCAGCAGTTCTCGGTGACGCGCGAACGTATCCGCCAGATCGAGGCGAAGGCGCTGCGCAAGCTCAAGCACCCGAGCCGCAGCCGCAAGCTGCGCTCGTTCCTGGATAACTGATCAACACCGTCATTCCGGGACACGCACGCCGTGCGTGGACCCGGAATCCATACGCCGCAGCGCTGCGGGTTATGGATTCCGGGCTCGCGGCCTTGAGGGCCGCGCCCCGGAATGACGAGCGATAAACGCCCTTCCTTTTCCTGACTTGTTTCCTGACTTGCCTCCTTCGCGCCGCCGCGCTTTTCTCGGCCGCCGGAACTTTCCCGGATTCGAGGACGAGACATGAGCGATCAGGAAATCCCGCGCGGCAATCTCACGGTGCGCATCAGCGCCATGCCGGGCGACACCAACGCCAATGGCGACATTTTCGGCGGCTGGGTGCTGTCGCGCATGGACCAGGCCGGCGGCATCGCCGCCATCGAGCGCAGCCACGGCCGCGCCGTCACCATCGCGCTGGACGCCATGACGTTCATCAGGCCCGTGAAAGTCGGCGACGTGCTCGAGGTCTATACGCTGGTCGAGAGCATCGGCCGCACCTCGATGAAGATCCATGTCGAGGCCTGGGCGCGGCGCTTCATGACGCGGCACCACGAGAAGGTGACGGACGCCAATTTCACCTTCGTCGCCATTGACGACAACGGCCGGCCACGGCCGATCCCGGCGGGGTGAACCTTCCGCGCCGCTGCGTCGTTGTCTCCCCAAGGACCACCATCCAACAGGAGATCAACCATGGCCGCAGAACTGAACGGCAAACGCATTCTCATTCTCGCCACGAACGGCTTCGAACAGTCGGAACTCGAAGTGCCGCGCGACCGGCTCAAGGCTGCCGGCGCCGAGGTTCACGTCGTCTCGCCGGAACAGGGCGAGATCAAGGGCTGGGACAAGAAGGACTGGGGCCGCGCCGTGAAGGTGGACAAGGCGCTCAGCGACGCGAAGGCCGCCGACTACGACGCCATCGTGCTCCCCGGCGGGCAGATGAACCCGGACCTGCTGCGCGCCGACAAGGACGCGGTGGCGCTGATCAAGGCCTTCTACGACGCCGGCAAGACGGTGGCCGCCATCTGCCACGCGCCGTGGCTGCTGATCGAGGCCGGCATCGCCAAGGGCAAGAAGATGACGTCCTATTCCTCGATCAAGACCGACGTGATCAATGCCGGCGCGCTGTGGGAGGATTCCGAGGTCGTCACCGACAACGGCCTGATCACCTCGCGCAAGCCCGGCGATCTCGAGGCCTTCTCGAAGAAGATCATCGAGGAAGTGCGCGAGGGCAAGCACGAGCGCCAGGCGGCGTAAGCGCCCTCATCCTGAGGCGCATCGCGAAGCGATGCGTCTCGAAGGATGGGGCGCGCACTCAGCGACTTGTCATGGCCGGGCCGCCCGCAGGGCGCGTCCCGGCCATCACCATTTGGGCTCTGGCGCCGACCGCCCCCCAAGTCACCCGGTGTCCCTCTCTTGCAATCTTAAATTGAAGGGAGCTATTTTATTGCCGGGGGAGAGTGGCTAATGTATAAGTATATTATCCTATTGGCAGCGCTGTTCGCGTTTGTTGAGGGCGCAGTTGCTCAAGTAGTTCGTGACAAATGCGAACCAGTGGCGCCGTTGCTGGCTTCCTCAGGCGGGCCCGAAAGTCGTCTTTTTCTAAAATCTAGGGATGGATGGACCGAAATAGCAAAAAGCAGCGCGTTCTCATTGGCACCCAACTCTCTCCCAATCGAACTGCAAAATCAGAACCTCAGGTTTATTTATGCGGCCCCCAAGGTTGGGGCGCTTTCACGCCAGTACCTTGCAATACGAACTAGTGCTGTAGGTAACGGCGGGAGTAATTTTGTCAGTTTAAGAAAGCAGCGCGCGCCTTTCGCGAAAGAAGTACATTTTGGTACTTATCAAGAATACCACGACGCTCGAACGGATAACTCCCGAGTGTTGCGGCATTATCATAACTGGGGAGCAGATCGGTCAGACAATCCAGTTGGGACACGGCACTCATTTAAGTTTGGAAATTCCGACTTCTTTTCGGCGCTTTTTGCAAGATATAAGACCGCAACGCGACGTCTATTGACGATTACATATTTGGCGTCATCCGAACACCGTACATGTGTTAATTTTGTATTAAAGCCGCCCGCACTTACCGCCGCCTTGCCTGATGAAGATGAAGACGACGCCGATGAAGTTTCTTTACTGACGTCGTTCACAATCGACATCACAGAAGCGCGGACTTTCAGCGGTGATCGAGGCGCCACCTTCACAATTCAATGGGATCGGTAAGTCGATGGAAAAGCTTGTCGACCTTCTGTTCAAAGACGATTTGGTGAAAAGTTATCATTCGCTTATCGGCGCTGCTCGTGAGCCCGAAGCGAAGGACAATTTGATACCCCTTAGTTTGTCTATGTTGATTGTTCTTGCTGTGCTTCTGGCTGTTTCAAAAACACTCTTTGGCGATGCTGAATTTAGCCTGGTGCAACACTTTACAGGGACCGCAGCGCTTCTTCTTTCGGTTTATTTGATTGCTGGATTTCTCTTCGCCCCATTTATTGCCTTGGAGACGATCAATCGTTACGCCGTAACATTTTTTGTGTGCCTGTTAACGGCGTCGGTTCTTTTCATAACTTTGTCTGTCCTATTTGGATTTTTCACGACCGGGATGCTCGATGCTTTAGGTTACCGGTTGCCCGCATCGACCCGGGCCAGTTGGATGGTTTTGACGATCGAAGAGTGGATTCCCGCATTAATTTATTCGTTTCTGGCGTGTGCGGCTGTTTTTGCGCCACGAGTTTGGCGAAATCGTAGATCGTTAAGTCACCTTACAAGGTATTTTTTATGCTTCATCGCAACGACGCTTCTTTTCCATTTTTTTGTATTTGATCGAGGCGGTTTTTTCGACAACGCCATGAGTTTGATGAGTAAAATTAAAGTCTAGGTGTTCTGTGCGTGTGGCGGGGCGGGACAATGGCGCTGCCATTGTGTGCCACGTTGTCCGCCCTTTTTCGCAGAAAAGGGTTAGGGCGCTGCTGATAAATCCCATCAACAATCGTGATCCCTGACCCCGCCAAATCATGCTAATGAGCCGCCTTTAAATAGAAGGCTTGCCTCCCGCCGATGCCCCAGTCCGTCTCCTCGCTCGCTTCCGGCCGTGAATTCCTCGCCATTCCGGGCCCCACCAACGTTCCCGACGCCGTGCTGCAGGCCATGCACCGCCCGGCGCTCGACATCTATACCGGGCCGCTGGTCGAGCTGACCGACAGCCTGCTGCGCGATCTCAAGCGCGTCTTCGCCACGCAGGCCGGCCGCTGTTACATCTACGCCGCCAACGGCCATGGCGCCTGGGAGGCCGCGCTCACCAATGTGCTGTCGCGCGGCGACAAGGTGCTGGTGCTGGAGAGCGGCCGGTTCGCCATCGGCTGGGGCGAGGCCGCCAGGATGCTGGGCGCCGAGGTCGAGATCCTGCCCGGCGATTTCCGCCGCGCGGTGCGGCCGGACGAGGTCGAGGCGCGGCTCAAGGCCGATGCCAAAGGCGAGATCAAGGCCGTGCTGGTGGCGCAGATCGACACCGCCTCCGGCGTCATCAACGACATTCCCGCCATCAGCGAGGCGATGCGCGCCGCCGGCCACGAGGCGCTGCTCTGCGTCGATACGGTCGCCTCGCTCGGCTGCGTGCCCTTCGAGATGGACAAGTGGGGCGTCGACCTGTCGATGTCGGCGTCGCAGAAAGGCCTGATGACGCCGCCGGGGCTCGGCTTCACCGCCGCCGGCCCGCGTGCGCTCGAGGCGCACAAAAAAGCGAACATGCGCACGCCCTATTGGGACTGGACGTTCCGCGACGGGCCGGTGCATTACCACAAATATTGCGGCACGCCGCCGGAGCAATTGCTGTTCGGCCTGCGCGCCGCGCTCGATCTCATGTTCACCGAAGGCGAGGCCAATGTGTTCGCGCGGCACCGCGTGCTCGCCGAAGGCGTGCGCCGCGCGGTGGCGGTGTGGAGCGAAGGGCAGACATTCGATTTCAACATTGCCGCGCCGTCCGAGCGCTGCGACACGGTGACGACGGTGATCACGCGCGGCGGCGACAGCGCCCAGCCGCTGGTCGATTACTGCAACTTCAAATGCGGCGTCGTGCTTGGCCGTGCGCTGGGCAAGACGGAGGGCCGGGGCTTCCGCATCGCCCATATGGGGCATGTCAATGCGCCGATGGTGCTGGGAATCCTTGGCGCCATCGAGATGGGCCTGGCGGCGCTCAAGCTGCCGCACGGTTCCGGCGGCACGGCTGCGGCGATCGCGTATCTGGCGGGCGAATTGAAGGCGTGAGACAATCGGTCATGAACAAACACATCGCTGCATTCATTCTTCTCGCCGCGTCCGTTTTTGCGGTTCCCGCGCAGGCCGCCAAATGCGGCGGCGACTTCAACGTTTTCGTCGCGCAGATGGGGCGTGAGGCGCAAGCCGCCGGCGTCTCGTCCGCGGTGGTGAACGAGGCCTTGTCCGGCGTCACCATCGACCAGGAGGTGCTCGCCTTCGACAAGCGCCAGCGCTACACCTTCAAGAAGAGCTTCGAGGACTACGCCAGGACCCGCGTCATCCCGGCGCGCCTCAAGCGCGCGACCCAGCTCCTGCAGCGCCACGCCCAGTTGCTGGCGCGCGTCGAACGGCAGTTCGGCGTGCCCAAGGAACTGGTCATGGCGATCTGGACGCTGGAGACCGACAATGGCGGCGGCGACATGGGCAAGCGCCCGGTCGTGCGCACGTTGGCGACGCTGGCGCATGACTGCCGCCGCACCGAACTCTTCCAGGGTGAACTGATCGCCGCGCTCAAGATCGTCAATCGCGGCGACCTGCCGCTCAGGGATCTGGTCGGCGCCTATGCCGGCGAGCTCGGGCAGACGCAGTTCCTGCCGTCGTCCTACATCAAGTACGGCGTCGATTACGACGGCAACGGCCATGTCGATCTGCGCCACTCGGTGCCGGACGTGCTGGCCTCGACGGCGAATTTGCTGAAGGTGAATGGCTGGCGCGCCGGCCAGCCCTACGGCGAGGGCACCGAGAATTTCCAGGTCATGCGCGAGTGGAATCGCTCGGAGATCTACCGCAAGACCATGGTGCTGTTCGCCGAGAAGCTCGGCGGCAATACCAACTAACAAGAATTAGCGGGCGCGGGCCGGGATGGTCGCGGGCAGGGCAATCGGCTTGCCGCCGCGCGGTTCGGAGTCTTTGGGCCGGCCGAGCGCCATGATGGCCGTGCCCATGGCGACGCTGCCGAAGGTCACGACCAATCCAAACAACAAAAGCCCGAAGGCCGCGCCCCCGGCCCGGTCTGCGAGGATCAGATCGCGCAGGTGGTGCGGGTTCAGCCACATCAGCCCGCCGATCATGACGACGGCCGCAGTGATGCCGATCGCCAGATTGATGGCGAGCAGCCGCAGCAAAGGCAGGCGGAGCAGCGTCTTCATTCAGTCAGGCTACGCCCGAACGCGGCACGCAACAATGCCGCGGCAATGCAAACTCATCATGGCAAGCTTGCCGGCCGCTACGGCTGTACCAGTTCCACGCGGCGGTTCAGCGCGCGGCCTTCATCCGTGGCGTTCGAGCCGACCGGCGCCAGGAAACCGAGGCCGGCGGTTTTCATCCGGCCGCGCGGAATCTTGTAAGTCGTGGCCAGCGCCGCGGCGACGGCCTCGGCCCGCTGCTGCGACAAGGTCATGTTGCGTTCGAAGCTGCCCTGGCTGTCGGTGTGGCCGACGATGAACACGGTAAGCGAGGGCTGGCCGCCGAGCAGTTTGGCGATTTCGGCGAGCGTCGGCGCGCTTTCCGGTTTGACGATCGCCTTGTCGGTGTCGAAATAGATGCCATAGATGGCGACATGACCTTTGTCGCCGAGGCCTTTGGCCATTGCGGCGGCGTCGATCATCTTGTTTTCCATGGCGCCGACGACGGTGACGACAAGCTGGACGTAGATGTTGTCGTTGTTCTTGCTGGTCAGGACAGCGGCGTAGACGTCGGCTGCGCCCTGCTTTTTATGGCCGGCAAAGTAACGGAAGTCGAAGCCGTCGACCCACATCGCGGGGATCGGCAGGGCGTCGATCTTCTCGCTGAAGGGAATGCCTCCGCAATCGTCGGTGTTGCAGGCCAGAAGCGTGTCGAACCCGGCCTTGGCGAGCTGGTTCTCGAAATTGCGCGACACTTCGAGGATCGAAGGACCAGGCCCGGTGCGATAGGCAATGCGTGTCACCCGACCTTCGAGGGTCCGCGCGTCGGTCGGCTGGCCATCCTTGAAGGCGGCGGCCTGGAGCCGCACGGCGTCGAAATCCCTGGTCTGGTAGCCGGTGATAACGCTGCCGCCGAAGCGGCCAATGCCGGGATAATCGCGGGCGCCGGCAATATCGCGGTTCTGGGCGAACGCATTATGTGCCGGCAAGGCTGCGACAAAAGCGGCAGCACAGGCGGCGAGCAGTCGGGCGACGCAGCGGTGCATGGCGGGCTCCGGGGTTCAGATCGAAGGTGATCGATCGAACCACGAAACCGCGGCCTAGACTGTGATGGCCATCATCTGGCGCCCATCGCCTTCTTCGGCTTGGCGCCGGTGCGGTTGATCGACTTGATCGCCAGCGGGGCACGGCCGGACTTTTCGGCGATGTCGCGGTCCTGCTCGATGATGAAGCCGAGCGCCGGCTCATCTTTCTGGAGACCGCCGAGCAGTTCGGCGGGTACGCGGCGGTTCGAGCGTTGCGACCCGTCCTCATAGACGACGTCGAACATCACGAATTCGCCCTTGGGATTGCTTCCCGGTTTCTTGGCCATAGTCAGGTTCCTCGGAACGGTCGCACCCGGGCCCTCGGCCGGCCGCGCAATGCGCGTATCCGATGGTGGCCACTGAGTCGACGGAAATGACGGTATTGCGGGCCCTGGAGACAGGGCCCTGCTGCGATCAGTTATGCACTTATGGCCGATATCCAAGGACTGGCAAAGGGCTGATTCGTTAAGAAACGGCCGCTGAATGGCTTTCTTATGGAGGGAGACGACCTTGGACGGGCCATTTCTGACGGTTTTGAACAAAACAAACAAAACCGGCGAGACAGCAGCAATAAACGACATGCGTAAATTGCAAAGCTTTCATGTTGCGATGCACCTAGTCGATTCCGCAATGCGATATATATTGCATTGCAACAAGTCCTTGCAGCCACGCGAATGGCGAGGCTCGGGCTTAACCAGGAGCGAATTCCATGTCCTACACCCCGTCCACCGTCGAAGCAGCCTTCTCCACGACCTATGCGCCCGCCAAGGCGGCGCCGAAGCGTGGCTTTTTCGCCCGCATGCTCGACGGCCTGATGGCCGCCCGTATGCGCCAGGCCGAGCGTGAAGTTGCCCGCTACATCGTCGAAACCGGCGGCAAGTTCACCGACGATGCGGAGCGCGAAATCGAGCGCCGCTTCCTGTCGCCGAACAGCCGCTTCTGATCCGGAGTTGAATAGATGACTACTGCCAAGGCGCATATCGCGAGCCACGGCGTCAACTGGACGCCGGTCGCCAAGACCGGCGGCTTTCTGAACTATGTGCGGATTTTTTGCGAGGCTTTTTCGGAAGGCTTGCAGCAAGCCAGCGACGCCCGGCGCAAATATCCGTTCGCCGACGTTTGATCCAGCCTGCCAAGGTTGTTGACGAAAAGCCGGAAGCTTCAAGCTTCCGGCTTTTGTTTTTTTACGCACTGCAGCTTCTCGGTCAGCGGCGGTCCGGCGTCTCGTCCGGTCCGTAATCGTCCGGCATCACAACCGACGGGTCGCGCAGGTCCGGTACCTCCGGGGTCAGCATCGAACCTGCCGGGGCGCTGGCCGTCATTCCGAAATCCGTTTTCTCGGCGACCGACAGCGATGCCTGCACCTTGGTGCGGTAGAAGACATAAGCCGCGAGCAGGGCCTGTGTGCCCGCGATGAACAGGAACAAGGCGCGCGGTTCGAGCCCGCGCATCACGGCGGAGGCCAGCAGCGGGCCGATCACAGCACCCAACGCGTTGGCCAGCAACACCGTAGCGGCCGTCGGCACGGTTTCGCTCGCCGGCGTCTTGTCATAGGCGTGGGCTGCGGCGAGTGAATAAGACGGCAGCGTCAGCGCGCCGAAGGCGAGACCGAACAAAATCAGCATCGTGCCGGACGCCGCCGACAGCCACAGCGCCAAGCCGGTGGCCGAGGCGCCACACAGAATTCCGAACAGGACCAGGCGCCGATCCATCCGATCCGACAGCCGGCCGACCGGCCATTGCGACAGCGCGCCGGCCAAGGTGGCCGCGCTCATGAACATGGCGACATGCGTAACGTCGAGACCGCTGCCCGCCGCTGAGATCGGGCCGAGACTCCAGAACGCGCCATTGGCAATGCCGACCATGAAGGCTGCGACCAGACCGACCGGCGCGGCGCGATACAGCCGGACAGGATGAAAGCGCACGATGGTGATGGGCGCCGGCTGCGCCGACCGCGTCAGCGCCACCGGGATGATACCGAGCGAGGCGAGGATGGCGGCGATCATGAAGCCGCCGGCCTGTTCGATCGGATAGAGCGTGACCAGAACCTGGCCGACCGTGAAGGCGCCGAAGTTCACCATCACATAGGCCGACATCACCAGGCCGCGCGTGTCGTTACTGGTGCGGCTGTTGAGCCAGCTTTCGATGACGAGATAGATGCCGGCGAGACAGAAGCCGTTCATCAGCCGCAGGCCGGCCCAGGCATAGACGTTGGGGGCAAGGCCGTAAGCGAGCGCCACCGTGACCGCGAGCGCCACGAGGGCTGCGAAAGCGCGGATGTGGCCGGCATTCAGGATCGCGTAAGGCGCCAGCACGCAGCCGGCGACAAAGCCCACGTAATAAAACGATCCGATAAAGCCGAGGCCAACCGCGCCGAAACTTTCAGCGGCGCCTCGCAGCGGCAGAAGCGTGAACAAGAGACCATTGCCGGCCAGCAAGAAGCCGATGCCGAGCAGCAGCGATGCGATCGGACCGAGACTCTTTCCCATGCGGCGCGACCAATCCCGGCGGCGTCGTGCGCGGTGCTTCTATCGCGGTCCGCACGACCCGTTGCCGGGATTAACCGGATTTGGCCGCTCCGCCAACCCTGTCGGCGGGGAGGTGTCTGAAGAGGCGTATCAGGACTGGTTGGTGCGGCGGTCGGCCCAGGCCAGGACAACAGCGAAGATGGTGAAGGCGGCGATGACGCCGGAAATGACGATGACCGATTCGGTCGGCATGGGCAGTTCCCCCCGTTTTCTCGGGGCAAATTAGGCATCGGAACCGCGCGATCTCGTTGATTTAAGTCAAATAGGGAACTTTCCGCGCCCGTGTCGCGTCACAAAGTTGCCTGACTTGGCTTCCAGAAGCGGGCCATCCCCACATCGGAGTTCACCTGATGCGCAGTGTCTGCCACGGATTGTCGTTTGCCCTTGTTCTCGGTGCCATGATCGCCGCCACGCCGGCGCTGGCGCAGAAAGCCGGCAAGGTGATGGACGGCAATGGCAGTCCGCTCGACAGCCTGATCGCGAAGCACGCCGCCGTGCATGACGTGCCCGAAGCGCTGGTGCGCCGGGTCATCAAGCGCGAGAGCGGCGGCAATCCGCGCGCCATCTCCAAGGGCAATTACGGTTTGATGCAGATCCGCCTCGGCACCGCGCGCGCCATGGGATATCGCGGCGACGTGTCCGGGCTGCTCGATGCCGACACTAACATGACCTACGCGGTCAAGTATCTGGCCGGCGCCTACAGGGTCGCCAACGGCAATGCCGATCGCGCCGTGCGCTACTACGCGGCGGGTTACTACTATGTCGCCAAGCGCAAGGGCATGACCCTGCCGGCGGCCGACAACGCCGCAACGGCTGTCGCGACGGCGATGGCCGATGCATCATCGTCTGCGGCCGCTGAAGCAACTGACGATGCGGCGGACGACATGACGCCGACCGAAGCGGCCCGGGCCGCTGACGCGGCTGCCCTCAATTCGCGCTGAGAAAGCAATGCGCGGCACGGCGCCGCGCATGAATTTCCCGAGACAATAAGGTGGCCGCCGCCTATTGCGTGACGGCGCGCGCCCTGGACGCCTGACGGCTGGCCGGCGATGTTGTGGCGGCGCGGCCCGATGACGCCGATGTTTGAGCCGGGGCCTCGGCCTTTGCAAAGCTGCCAAAGAATGCCGCGAGTATATTGAACGGCGGCGGAATCGACGGCGGCTCCGGCGCGGGGGGCTTGCGGCGCGCGCGCTGATGAACCACGCGGCGCGACACTTCGGGCTTTTTCGAGATTTCTTTCGCGGCCGACGGCGCAGGCGGGGTAGCCGGCGTATCCTGATCGTTCATCGGCATCTGCAGCGCCGGCATGCGAATGACCGGCGGCGTTTCCTCGATGCCGATAACCGGCAACTCGGTCGAGGAGGTTTCGCCGATCTCGATCGGAATGGTGGCGCCGCCATGGCCGCCGATCGAACCGGTCGGGTCCTCCGGCTGGTCATCGTCGAGCGCGCCGGGCCGGATGACCACGCGCGGCGCGGCCGCGGTCACCGTCATCTCGTCGGCCGCCCCGGCTTCGGGCGCAGCTGGCGGGCGAACGACGGTGTCGCGCAGTTCGCGCAGGCGCTCGATCTCGCCGGCGCGGCGCAAAGCCGACTGAATGAGAAATTGCCGCCATTCCGGGTGCTGCCCCGGGTCCATCAGCGGGCCGCGCGCGGTGATGTCTTGCTGCGCTACGACCAAACGCGTGCTGCCCGGCGGGACGAGCGCCAGGGCCAGAATCGCTATGGCGAGGAATACGCCGCCCACTGAGATAATGCGGAAGATCGGCAGCATGAACTGTGAATAACTGAGTCGGGGCAAACGCCAAAGGCTTGCTATCGCGCCTATTTGTCCCGCGCGAGACCTGTAAATTACACGCAATGCGAGTCGCGCGCGGCCGCCGGCCCCGCGCGGTTCAAAGCCTGAGGCTCACCCCCCTTCGCCGATTTGCCTGAAGGGCCTGCGCTTTGTTAGATGATGCCGTCCGCCGTGACCTGCTCCGGCGGCGCCGGGCCCGTAGCTCAATGGTTAGAGCCGACCGCTCATAACGGTCTGGTTGCAGGTTCGAGTCCTGCCGGGCCCACCAGATTTTTCAGACGGCCTAACTGTTGCTCGCCCCAGCCGGCATGCTCCGCGCGCCAAATCGCTTCGGAATGGTAGTTGGCTGAAATGATCGGGGAGTGCCGGATGACCAGGCTTCCCGGTTCGGCAATCATCTTTTGAAGAGCCGGACGAGACTAATTCTGCCCAGCCTCACCGCGCATCTTGTAGTGCGTGTCCAAAATGGCCGAGGTTCGCTCGGATTGGTGTGTAAGCTTCGACGACAGTGTTACCAGTTGTTGAACTTCCTCACTTGTCAGTCCGCCGAATAGCAGATCGTTCATCTTGCACACGAAAGACGAATTTGTGCGCAGCAGTTTACGCCCTTGATCGCTGGTTTGCAGCCGGTGCATTCGCCGATCTCGACCGTCGATCGATTTGGTGAGCAATCCTAGACTAACGAGAGACTTAATTTCAGTCGCAATAAAGCCGGGGCTAACCTGCAGCAGTTTTGAGAGGTCGCGGGCATTGATGCCCTCTTGACCTTCAAAGCGCGCGATTGCCATGAAAATTGTATATTGAGGGCCGCTCAGCTCGAAGTGCTTGGCGAGCGAATTCCGAGCAGCCTCCATATGTTGATTGAAGGCCCAAAGATTGTAGATCATCGTCAAGAAGCAGCCATCGGTCCCGTCGATTAAAAGCGTATCGGCAGACACGCTGGCCGGACGACACCAATCGACCACGGACTCTTCCGCCTTTTGTGCCCGTTTGTCAGGCTCCTGACAGTTTAGATTGTTCGAGCGCATCGCCTTGCCTTCGTCTTGATCAAGAAGCCTCGGTTTAACGAATCAGCCGGACAACGTTCTCGCAAAGTCCATGCCAGGATACGGCATTGTCGCTGACGTATCGAAGATAAGGATTTGCAGCGGCGATCCGTAATCCTTGCGGTGAGGTCGTTCTGGACCGACAGAACATGGTTATCCAACCGAACTAAATGTTCCTTGACGGCCTGTGAAGAGCATTCGCGCCTCAGCGCTCTCCTTGAAAAAAATGCCGTTTTACGGCTTTTTTGAAGAGGAGCACATCTTCTTACACGCCGAGGTGCGAACGACAGAGCCTGCCTTCCGCGCAGCGGGAATTATTGACGTAAAAGACATAGTTATCTTAGCTTTTAAGCGCGATGCCTTCAAGCGGGCAAACTGCATTGCTGACGGCGTCCTCGTAGACATTAAATCCTGCGCAGTAATTTCGCCATGAAAGCGGACGTTCTTAAAGTTGAAGCCCAACCCGTGTTGGGTTGGGGAAGCGACGTTATTGCCGAACTTCTTCGTCGCCTCGGCATCGAGTACGTATGCGTCAATCCCGGCTCGAGCTTTCGCGGCTTGCACGATAGTCTTGTGAACTATCTCGGCAACGAGAAGCCGCAGATGCTATTGGCGCTGCACGAGCAGTCCGTGGTTGCCATCGCGCACGGCTATTACAAGGCCTGCGGCAAGCCGATGGCGGTCGTGCTGCATTCTAACGTCGGCCTCATGGCCGGCATGATGTCGATTTTCAACGCCTGGTGTGATCGCGTCCCGATCCTAATCTTCGGCGCGACCGGTGCCGTTGATTCTGCGGTGCGCAGAAGCTGGATCGACTGGAATCATACGTTCCGCGACCAAGGCGCGATGGTTCGCAACTTCGTCAAATGGGATGACCAGCCTGCATCGCCGGCGGCAGCCGTGGAGGGTGTGCTCCGCGCTTATAAGGCGGCTCTTACGGCACCGCGCGGGCCAAGTTATGTCATCCTCGATCGGCGGCTACAGGAAGACAAGCTTGAAGCCGATGTGAGAATTCCCGATATCGAACGGTTTCGTCCGCCGTTGCCTGCCGAGGCACCGCTTCGAATAGTCGAGCGCGTACACGCTATGCTTACAAGGGCACAACGCCCGGTGTTTCTGTTCGGACGCGTATCTCCCGAAAAGCGAGACTGGGACAAGCGGATCAAACTTGCAGAACATCTGAACGCGCGCGTAGTGACCGATCTGAGGATGGGTGCCAGCTTTCCGACAGATCATCCGCTTCATGGTGGCCCCGCCGATCTTTTCTTGTCCCCCCAAGACCGGGACTTGCTGGCCAAAGCCGATATTGTGTTGAGCCTTGATTGGTACGACCTTGCCGACACAATGGCGCAGGCGGGTGGGAGTGCAAAAGTAATTCATGCATCGATCGATTCCCATATCCACAACGGGTACAACGGCGATCATCAACGCTTGCCGGCAATCGATGTCGAAGTACCGACCCAGCCCGACGTTCTTGTCGCCGCCCTCCTGGATCGGTTCGGGGAGGTGTCGGGCCGGAATGCGGGTAGCGCGGCCAAGTCTCCAGCGAAGGTTACTTTAGGCGAGGCCGTTCCCACGCTCGCTGATATTGGCCATGTTATGTCTCGTCTGCGTGAAGGCCGCGCCATAACCTTGGCTCGCGTTCCGCTCAATTGGCCGGCGGCGAGTTACGACTTCCACGAGCCCTTAGACTACCTTGGTTACGACGGCGGAGGCGGCGTCGGCTCAGGCCCCGGCATGGCAGTTGGAGCGGCTCTCGCGCTGGCGGGATCGGGCCGTATCGTCGTCGGTATCATGGGCGATGGCGAATTCCTTGGCGCCTCATCGGCACTGTGGACGGCAGCCCATTACGACATCCCCGTCCTGATCATTGTTGCGAACAATCGCTCCTACTTCACCGATGAAATCCAGCAGGAGACGGTTGCGAAAGAGAGGCAACGGCCCGCGGAGAATAAGTGGATCGGCCAGCGTATCGACGATCCGGCGGTGGACATCGTCAGTTTGGCCAAGGGCGTCGGCGTCGAGGCGGAAGGACCGGTCCATCGCGCTTGCGACCTCGAGAAAGCCATTGCGCGAGGACTTGAGATGGTTTCGGCGGGCAAGCCCTACGTCATTGACGTCACTCTCGACTCAACGCGTGGCGCCAGTTTCGATTGGCTAGAAGGCCACGCCTGATCGAAAGACCGCGATCACCGCCACGATCCCGGTCTCCATTGACCTCGCCTTACTACCGTCTCGAACTTTAGAATATGGAGTCCTTCTTGCCCCAAAAAGTTCCATCCAGCGCCAAAATCGTCGTTGTTGGCGGTGGCATTATCGGCTGCTCGATCGCATATCACCTCGCCAAGCTCGGCTTCGAGGACGTCGTGCTGTTGGAGCGCAAGACGTTGACCAGCGGTACGACCTGGCATGCCGCCGGACTCCTGGCTCAGGTTCGTCCGTCCGAGAACCAGACGCGGCTCCTTGAGTACGCGGCGCAACTTTATAAGAACATCGAGGCCGAAACCGGACAGTCAGCAGGCTTCGTCGGGAAAGGCACGATCTACCTTGCGCTCAATGAGGCGCGGTTGCACTTCTTGAAGCAGACCATTGGCTATGCGCACTACCTCGGTGTCTCAGGGGCCAAGATGCTAACGCCACCGGAGATCGCCGAGCGGTGGCCGCTCCTCAATCTAGATGGAGTTATTGGAGGCAGCTTCCTGCCTTCCACAGGCCAGTTGAACCCGGTCGACGCGACCCAGGCGTTTTCGAAAGGCGCCCGCATGAGCGGCGCCAGCATCATTGAACATGCGAATGTACAAGATATCATCATCCGCAATGGGGCCGTCGCCGGTGTCGAAACAGAACACGGGGCGATAGAAGCTCCGATTGTCGTTCTTGCCGGCGGTATGTGGACGCGCGATCTTGTGGCAAAGTACGGAATTAATATTCCGCTCCATGCCGCCGAGCACTTCTATATTGTTTCGGACCCGATACCGGGTCTTTCGCAAGCCACGCCGACTCTTTTCTGCACCGACGAGCGGGCCTACTACAAAGAAGATGCAGGCAAGCTTTTAATCGGTACCTTCGAGAAGCACGCCGTTCCGTGGGCGACCGAAGGCATCCCGCCAAACTCCGAGTATGAGACCCTACCCAACGATCTCGATCGCTACGCCGAATTCTTGGAAATGGCATCGTGCCGTGTGCCGACGTTGGATAAGGTCGGAATTCGCACCTTCTTTACCGGCCCGGAAAGTTTCACGCCCGATGGGCGCGAACTGATGGGTGAAACGCCCGAAGTCCGCAATCTCTATGTTTGCGCGGGTTTCAACTCGCATGGCATCATGGCGGCACCCGGATCTGGCAAGGTCATGGCCGAATGGATTCGGGACCGCAGCCCGCCAATGGCGCTGTCCGGTTACGACGTGACGCGCGTGATGCCATTCCAGCGTGCCCGGCGGTATCTATTCGAGCGGACCAAGGAGAGCATGGGCTATGTCATGGATATTCCGTGGCCCGGTAAGCTCATGCAAAGCGGGCGCGGTGTTCGCCGTTTCCCGATGCATCGGGAGCTCATCGCCGCCGGGGCGGTAGTCGGCGAGCGTTACGGTTGGGAGGCTCCCCTCTGGTACGCTCCAAAAGGCGGACAATTCAGCTACAAGCTCGGCCGGCAGGATTGGCACGCGCAGGTCCAGGAGGAGTGCCTTGCGACGCGGGATTCGGTCGTGCTCTATGACCAGTCCAACTACTCCCGATTTCTCGTGCAAGGCAGAGACGCGTGTCGCGCGCTCAACTATCTTTGTGCCAATGACGTCGACGTCGAGCCGGGTAGAGTCGTCTACTCCCAATGGCTTAACGAGCGGGGAGGGATTGAGGCCGATATAACGGCGACCCGACTTGCTGCTGATAGATATATCCTGACCTCGGCGCCACCGTCGATGGTCCGCGATGTCTACTGGTTCCGAAAGCATGTTCCATCCGAATGGAACGTGACCATCGCGGATGTAACGGCTGGCTATGCCATGTTCGGTATCATGGGGCCGAAGAGCCGGGAGATGCTGCAGCAACTGACAGATGCCGATCTGTCGAACGAGGCGTTCCCATTCGCCACCAGCCGCGAGATCGATCTTGGCTTCGCCATCGTTCGTGCGACACGCCTCACTTATGTTGGCGAGTTGGGCTACGAACTGTTGGTCAGCGCGGACATGGCTGCTTACGTGTACGAGACCTTGGTCCAGGCGGGTGCCGCTTACGACATGCGCCACGCAGGCTCATACGCGTTGGGTGCCTGCCGTCTCGAGCGTGCATATCGGCACTTTGGCCATGATATCACAGAAGACTATTCGCCGATCGAGGCGGGCCTGTCTTTTGCAGTCGCCTGGCAAAAGCCCGGTGATTTCCTGGGACGGAAGTCTCTTGAGATGCGGCGCGGTCGCGGGGCGCCTCAACGGCGGCTGGTAACGGTGCAGATTGAGGATAAATCGGAAGATGCGCCGATCCTGGCTCATAATGAGGTGATCTGGCGTAACGGCGAGCGGGTTGGTTACATTACGTCAGGCGGTTGGGGCTTTCGCGTCAGCGCGTCGCTTGGAATGGGCTACGTCAAGAACCCTTCGGGTGTTAGTCTCGCCTGGATCGAGAGCGGCAAGTATGAAATCGAGGCCGCGTTGCGCAAGTATCCGGCAAAAGTCCAGCTCAAGCCATTTTACGATCCGAATGGCGACCGTATCAAAATGTAGCTTCGAAATATAAAGAAAGGGGCGATGGTCTCGCCCCTTTCTTTTCTTGACGGTCTTTATTTCTTGGTCGTGTAGACGATATCGATTGCGTTCTTGATTTCATCGGGCGTGAACGGCTTCGCGATGAATTTTCCGTCCACCGCCAGCTTCATGACCTCATCCAGCTTGCTGATTTCTCCGAACGCCAGAGCATCGCGCTTGTAGAATTCGAGCGCCTTTTGGGCAATGCCGGCATCAATCTTGTTAAGTGCGGCATACATCTTCGCCGATTCCGCCTTATTCGCGTAGGCCCAGTCGATGCAACGGTCGAGAACCTGCATGAATTTAACAGCCGTCGCGCGGCGGTTCTTCACGAACTCATCGCTAGCGATGACAACTCGCCCGGTGAGCGCCTTTAGTGATTGGACATCGTCTCCTGCGAAAACAACGCGCACAATCCCTTTCTGAACCTGGTCGAGGACTGACGGTGGGACCGAATAGCCGACGTCAATCTGCTTGGTCATCGTCATCGTAAAAGTGGCATCCATGCCGCCCGTGGCCACAGGCTTGAAGTCGATTTTGCGTTCGGCCTTCAGGGCCAGCAGGATCGCTTCTCCGGCGCCGCCGGGACGAGGAAAGGCGACGCTCTTGCCGGCGAGATCGGCGATCGACTTGATCGGGCTGTCAGCTGGAACATAGAAGAATGTATCATTCTGCCCCAAGAACTCGGAACTGATAATCTTGATTTTTGTGCCTTGAGCGATTGCAGCGAGCACAGCGTTTGTTCCAGGGGAAAAACCGATGTCCATTCCGCCCGCGACGACGGCCTGTACATTCTCCGACCCGCCACGGGTTGAGAGTACCTCAACGTCCAGCCCCGCTTTGGCGAATTCTCCCCGATCCTTGCAGAACGTCGGCTGGGAAGTATCCCAGAGGCCGAGAAAGGTCGTCGCAACCTTGACCTTCTCCATAGGCTGAGCGGTGGCAACGACTGGGCAGACAACTAGAGCGCCCAGTAACACTGTTCGAGCATACTGCATATTCAGTCGCATCTGCGAACCCTCCGTATGAGTTAGACGACGTCTTTCTCTTTCAGTCTCTCGTCAGAGCATCACTTGGGCCGGGCCTATTGATCCGTATTTGGCCTTGTTGCCGGTGATTTCGATAGCGTCAGGCACCTTGTCGAGCCCGTGAAGAATGTGGGTTACGGTTGGCTCGATTTGAACGCGTTTGGTGGCGACCAGATCGATCGCGTACTCAATCATGCGTGGCGATGGGCTGCGCTGGCCGATCACATGTAAGCCCTTCTTATCGATCGGACCGATCGGTATCGTGGAACCGACAGGCAAGTGGCCGAATTCTGCTATACGCCCTTCGTTGCGGAGCATGTGAAGCCCCTGAACAAAAGCATCGGTACCTGCGTGACCCTGATCTTTACTGCCGCCGGCGCATTCGAGCACGACGTCGCAACCCAATCCCTTGGTAATATCCATCACGGCCTCCACGACGTCGGTTTTTGTCGTGTTGATGGTATGGGTTGCGCCAAGGTGCTTTGACATTTCCAGCACGGGATCACGGCGCGCGATGGCGATGACTTTACCGGCGCCCGTGACGGCGGCAATCTGAGTACAGAAGATTCCCATCGGTCCTTGGCCGATCACGACCACCGTGTCGCCCATCTCGATGCCGACGGCTTCCATACGACCCGCCACCGACACAAGGGGCTGGAGTGCACAAGCCTCCTTATCTGTAATCTCAGATGGCAGCGGCGCGATGGTGCTCGCAGGGATTGGAAAGTACTCTGCGAGGCAGCCCGGCGTGTCTTCGGACACATTGATGACTGACCGGCAAAGATGCGACATTCCTGCCTTACAGTACTTGCAGGTGCCACAGGGTACACCGCGGTGATAGAAGACGCGGTCGCCAAGCTTTACGTTGGTCACGCCAGCCCCAACTTCGACGACCTCTGCGCAGAACTCATGTCCCCAGAGCTGAATGGGCGCGCGCTTCGCAAGCATATTCTTGAGATTTTCGTGCGATGGTACCGGTAGCCCGCGAAACTCAGCAATTTCCGTTACCGACAATTCGAGATTACGTACCTTACAGACCACCCAGCCGGGTTCGGCATGGGGCATGGGCACGTCTTCGAGGCGCATATCGTTGAAGCCGTAAGTAAGCCAAGCCTTCATGAATGCACCCGCAGTCTACTGTGACGCGGATCATTGTATTCAGCATCCGAAATGGCCGTCGATGTCGAACAACCAAATGTATCTCGGGTTCGTCCAAGAACTTGTTTAGCTACTAAACTAAGTTGGACATCGCTAAACTAGAGAGCGAAGCGAGACACAACGAGGGCGTCAGGGTCGGGCTGGCGCGGCGAAGCGGTTCGGGGGCACCAAGCATCAGACACGATGCTTTGGACCCGCCTGCCGTCAACTTGCTAATCAGCCGGAGACAAGGCCTTTTTCGCTGGCTGTCCGGCTAGGCCGCGCCCCCAGGATAACCACAGCCGTGAACGAACGCGAACAAATGTGGTCGGACGCGACGATAACTAGCAGATTTGATTGAGTCTCCCGGGGAGATAGCCGCTCATATGGTCTGGTTGCAGGTTCGAGTCCTGCCGGGCCCACCAGAACTTTCAAAGTCTCGGCGTGGGTGTGGCCGGGGAGCGCGAAGTGGGCCCCGATATCAATGGATCGAAGCTGCGGCCCCTTGGAATGCGCTCCGATCTTCAACCGATGTGCGCCACGGCGCATCAAGCATTCTCCGCTGCGCCCTCTCGCAGAGAGAAGGCGCAGCGAAGACGTGACGGCAAATAAAATCAGTACGATTTCGACTGGGTGGCGGGGGCCGCCTCCGTCGTGTGTTTGAGGTCCTTGAGATACGCGTTGCCCGCCATCGCCATAAAGCGGAATTCGCTCAGAAAGGCGAAGAACTGATAGCCGAGCGCTTCCATCTCGCGGGTGTATTCGACCGATCCCGTGTGGATGCCCGGCACGACATTGTATTTTTTGGCGGTCTCCGCGATTTTCTTGATGGCGTCATAGACCTTCGGAAACTTCGGATCGAAGCCCGGCGAATGGCCCATCGACACCGACAGATCGGAGGGGCCGACGAAAATGGCGTCCAGGCCCGGCGTCGACATGATTTCGTCGAGATTGCGAACGGCTTCCTCCGTTTCGATCATCGCCATCGCGATAACGGTGTCATTGGCGTGAGTGGCGTAGTCGGGGCCGCCATACATGGTGGCGCGGACCGGGCCCATGCTGCGCTGACCGACCGGCGCGTAGCGGCAGCTGCGCACGAACAGTTCGCACTGCTCACGCGTGTTCACCATCGGACAAATGATGCCATAGGCGCCCGCGTCGAGCATCTTGCCGATGATGCCGGATTCCAGCGAGGGGACGCGAACGAACGGCACGGAATCGCTGACGGAGATGGCCTGCAACATCGGCACCGCGTCGGTGTAATCGACCAGACCGTGCTGCATGTCGATCGTGACCGAGTCCCAGCCCTGGCGCGCGATAAGCTCCGCCGAAATGGAGGAAGGGATCATCAGCCAGCCATTATAGACATTCTTGCCTTGCTTCCACATGGACCGGACGTTGTTCGGGCGCATTGTTTGGTTCTCCTGACTTTGACGATGGGATGTCGCGATGGACGATCCAGAAAAGGGGTGGTGTCGGGGCGCGGCTGGCGCCCGTACGGTTCACATGAAGATTTCGGAAATCGATTTGACGCGCTGGAAGGCCTCGAGTCCCTCAATGCCACTTTCGGAGCCGTAGCCGGATTCGTTGACGCCGCCGAAGGGCGTCTCCGGAGTGGAAATCGACGTGTTGTTGACGCCGACGAGGCCGGCGTCGAGTGCGAGTTCGGTCTTCTGGGCCAGCGCGCCGCTCTGCGTGAAGACGAATGAGGCGAGACCATAGGGCGTCGAATTGGCACGCGCGATCACGTCATCGAAGTCTTCAAAGGACTGGAAAGATGCGATCGGTCCAAATGGCTCCTCGGTGAGGATGCGGGCCGTGTCCGGCACGTCGGCAAGCACGGTCGGCGCGTAGAAATATCCTTTGCCTTCGATGCGCTTGCCGCCGAGCAGCAGGCGCGCGCCCTTGCCGACTGCGTCGTCGACCAGGCCCTGCATGGCGTCGAGCCGGCGCGGCGCGATCATCGGGCCCATCTGGGTATCGGCGGCAAGGCCGTTACCGATCGTCAGTTTGCCTGCCACGTCACTGAAGCGCTTCACGAAGGTTTCGTAGATCGAGACGTGTACGTAGAAGCGCGTCGGCGACGTGCAGACCTGTCCGGCATTGCGGAATTTCGCCGCCACCAGCGTGGCGACCGATTTCTCGATGTCGGCGTCGGCGTGAACGATGACCGGCGCGTGGCCGCCCAATTCCATTGTGCAGCGCTTCAGCGTCTGCGCGGCGCGCACCTGCAGCAGCTTGCCGACTGCGGTCGAACCCGTCAGCGATACTTTCTTCGGGATCGGCGAGGCGAGCAGGTGCAACGACACCTCATCCGGCACGCCGAACACGAGATTGATCACGCCGGCCGGCGTGCCGGCTTTTTCGAAACAGCGCGCGAAAGCGACAGCCGTGCCGGGCGTTTCTTCGGCGGTCTTCAGGATGATCGAGCAGCCGGCGCCGAGTGCGCCCGCCATCTTGCGGATGACATTGGACGCGGGGAAATTCCACGCGGCGAAGGCGGCGACGACGCCCACCGGCTCCTTGAGCACGATCTGGCGCTGATTGGGAAGACGGCCGGGAACGACGCGGCCATAGGCGCGCTTGCCTTCCTCGGCATACCAGCGCGTTGCCTCGACGGAAAACAGGATTTCGCCCCGCGCCTCGGCCAGCGGTTTGCCGTTCTCCATCGTCAGGATGCGGGCAATGCGCTCGACATCGGCCTCGATCAGGTCGGCCGCCTTCATGATGATCTTGTAACGCTCGTGTGGCGTCATCGCTTTCCAGACCTTGAAGCCTCGGTCGGCAGCGGCCAGTGCGCGGTCAAGGTCAGCCTTGCTGGCGTGCGGCACGCGGCCGATTTCTTCGCCGGTGGCCGGGTTGAGTAGGGCTTCGGACTTGCCTTCACTTCCATCGCACCACTGGCCGTCGATCAGCAGTGCAATCTTCTCGTCGTACATTCCAGAACTCTCCAGTCGCAAATGATTCCCGCGCACGTTCAGAACCGTGTTGAGCGGTAGGGTGAAAGATCAATCGTTGTCGGTCGATCGGCCGCGATCTCGGCGACCAGCTTGCCGGTAACCGATGCGCCGATCAGGCCCTGATGGCCGTGACCGAAAGCGAAAATGACGTTGTTGTGGCGCGGCGCCCGCTCGATGACGGGAATGCTATCGGGCGTGCCCGGACGGTTGCCCATCCAGCGCTTCACCGAGGAGACATCGAGCCCGGGAAACATATGTTGTCCCTGCCGGACGAGCAGATCGGCGCGCTTCCAGAACGGCCCGGTGCCCGGCCGGGCGAATTCGACCGTGCCGGACAGGCGCAGGCCGTCTTCCATCGGCGCCGCGACGAATTTGCGCGAGGCGGAATTGGTCTGCACGCGCAAACCAGTCCGCGCACTTTCGACCATCACATGGTAGCCGCGCTCGGAAATCAGCGGCACCGTCGTGCCAACCTGCCGCGCCAGCGGGCCTGAGAAGGCGCCGGCCGCGATGACGAACTGGTCGGCCTGCACGGCCCCGTTCTCGGTAATGACCGCGGTCGGGCCGTTGGGCCCGAAGACGAAACCCTTGGCACGGGTGCGGTTGAGTTTGGCGCCTTTGCTGGCGGCCAGTCGCCACAGGTTGGCGACCAGCCGCCCGGGGTTTGGACATTGCCCCTGTTCGGGCAGGAAGACGCCGGCCTTGTAGGCAGGCCCCAGCGCCGGCTCGAGTTCGTGGATCTGACGGTCGTCGAGAATTTCAACTTTCACACCGCGGGCTCGGCGCATGGCGATCGACAGCTTGGACTTGGATGGTCCGGTGGGGTCTTCGTAGACGATGAGCTGCCCGTGGTAGCGGATGAGGTCTTCGCAGCCGGCCTGCTTGATGAGGGGGTTGTAGAAATCAAAGGTATGTCGGTTGAGCGCAATCATCGCGTCGGAAATGCGTTCGACACGGCGGTGGCGGCTCGACCAAAGAAAGCGGATCAGCCACGGCAACGCATGCGGCAGGTCGAGGATGCGCAGGCTCACCGGGCCTTCGGGGTCGAGCAAGATGCCGGGGAGTTCAGCGATGAGACCCGGCATGGCGTTCGGAATGCACGAACCGGGGGAGAGGCCGCCGGCATTGCCGTAGGAACACTGATCGGGGCCGCCCGGCTCGACGGTGTCGATGACTTCGACCTCGAAGCCGGCATCGAGCAGATAGTTGGCGCAGCAGGTGCCAACGGCACCGGCGCCGATGATGGCGACGCGCCGTCCCCTGGCCGGCGATGCAACATCCGAGATGGAAACGGCCTCGCTCATTCTCGTTTACTCCTCAGCGCGTTTCGAGGAATGGCCGCAGCATGTCGGCGGTTTCGTGGAAGCGATTGACGAAGCTTTTGAGCCGCGGATGTTCTGGCTTGAGCAGCACATCATGCGGCGAGCCATCGGCGGCGACGGTGCCTTCGTCGAGGAAGACCACGCGGTTGGCGATTTCGAAAGCGAAGCCGAGTTCGTGGGTGACGATGACCATGGTCATGCCCGAGCGCGCCAGCGCGCTCATGGCCTTGAGGACCTCGCCGACCAGCTCGGGATCGAGCGCCGACGTCGGCTCGTCGAACAGCATGAGCTTGGGATGCATGGCCAGCGCCCGTGCGATCGCCACGCGCTGCTGCTGTCCCCCTGACAACTGCGCCGGGCGCTTGTGCTCGTGACCTTCGAGACCCATCTGCGCCAGCAGCTCGCGGGCGCGGACCTCGACCTCCTTGCGAGTCTCTCGCTTCACGATGACCGGACCTTCGGTCACGTTGTCGAGGACCGACATATGCGGGAACAGGTTGAACTGCTGGAACACCATGCCGGTCTTCGACCGGATGCGGTTCACCTCGGCGATGGGGATGCGCGAGACACCGCTGTCCGCAGTGGCGTCGAAGATGATCTCGCCGTCGATATCGATACGGCCGCTGTTCGGCGTATTCAGCAGGTTGATGCAGCGCAGGAGCGAGGTCTTGCCGGAGCCGGAGGCGCCGATCAACACGACGACCTCGCCTTCATTGACCGTCAGGTCGACTCCGCGAAGAACCTCGCGTGAGCCAAATCGCAGGCACAGGTTTTGGATACGGAGAAGCGGCTTTGATGACTTTTCTGTCACGGCTAGCCCTCAGCGATGCGACGCCTGCCGGCGCTCGATCATGCGCGACAGGGTGGTCAACGGGACAAGGAACAAAAGGAAGATGACGCCGACGGCCGTGTAGACTTCCATGGGTTTGAAGGTCTGGCTCGAGATGTAGCCGGCCTGATAGAGCAGGTCGGGCACGGTGATCGTCGACAGCAGGCTCGTATTCTTCATCTGCATGATCGACTGGCTTACCAGCGGCGGAATCATGCGCTTGAAGGCCTGTGGCAGGATGATGCGCCGCATCTTCTGACCGTAGGACATGCCGAGGGCCGTTGCTGCGTCGGTTTGTCCGGGATCGATCGACTGCACGCCGGCGCGAAAAATTTCGGCATAGAAGGCTGCCGAATAGCAGGTCAGCGCCAGGAAGCCCGCCCATCCCTTGCTGATTTCAATATTGAGGAAGATCGGCAGCGCGTAATACGTCCACAGCAGGATGACGAGAAGCGGGATGTTGCGAAAAAATTCGACGAACAACCAGCCCAGCCAAACCAGCGGCCTGATAGGAGCAAACTGGATCAGGCCGATAGTGAGCCCGAGTATCATGCCGCCGGCGATCGTGATCGCTGTGTAGTAAAGCGTGATGAGAATGCCGAACCAGAGCAGGTCGGCGTGGCTGGTAACGACTGAAAAATCCATGTTCGATCCTTACCGCGAATTCTGGACGACGCTGTCGCGTTGGCCGCGTTCGACGATCAGTGCTTCCTTAAGCTGTCATTTGCACAAGAACCCCTGTCGAAGGGGGTCGGAGTCTTCCAGCAGAATGGTGGAATGGGCGACGAGGTGGGCCATGCCTTCGATTTCCGCGACGACCGCATCGTCCCGTCGTTCGGCGACACGGGCGATGAACGGAACGCCCAGAATGTTTTTCGCGACATAAGTGCCGTCAGGCTTCAGCTTTCCCTGGCGATCGAGCATGGCCAGACGCGCGGCCGTGCCCGTACCGCACGGCGAGCGGTCGAACTTGTTCGATTCTAGAACGAGGAAATGCGTTGCCTCGCCGGGCGCTGTGTCTGAGTAGAAGAGGACGCTGGGCGGCACGGCGCTGGCAAACATAGGCCTGTCGGCGATGCAGGCCTTGATCGCCTGTTTGAGTTCGCTGCCAAGCCTCATCAGCCGGGATGCGTGCTCGGGCGCCAGTGAAAGGCTGAGCGCTCCGGCGTCGACCAGCGCGTACCACATGCCGCCATAGACGATATCTGCCGAAACGGTACCGAATGGTTCGAACGGAATTTTCAGCCCTTCGATGCCGATGAAGCTCGGAACGTTTTTGATGCGGACGGCCGACAGGCGCCCGTCATCGCTCCAGACGAGACCAACCGTCACGACGCCCGCTGGCGTCTCGAGCGTAAAGCTGTCGCCCTGTTCGCGCGTGATCTGGCCGGTCGAGGCCAGGGTTTTGGCCAGTCCGATCGTGCCATGGCCGCACATGTCGAGATAGACGTAGGACGAAATGAAGAAGGCTCCATAGTCGGCGATCGTCGAGGGCACCGGCACGAGGCCGACCATGGCCGCATGGCCCCGAGGCTCGTGCAGCAGCAGGCCGCGCAGACCGTCGAAGCGCCGCCGAAAGTCGTCGCGTTTGTCGAGAACCGAGGCGCCTTCGAGCTTCGGAATGCCGCTGAGAATGACCCGGGTCGGGTGCCCTGCGGTATGGGTATCGATCACCGAGAACGAAGCATCGAGGCGGATCATGCAGCGGTTCCTCTGCCGGCAGGATAGCGGCGCCAGCTCGGCTCGCCGCGATGATGGAAAACAACCGCGAGAGGCAAGGGGGCGTCCCTGAGAGGCGGGTCTTTATCCTGCTGCCGAGGCGGCAGAATAATGAACTATTGTAGCGCGACAATTTTAAAGTGCTGTACTACACTGCGGCGATATGTGTAGCATGTCAATGCCCCGGCTGAGGGCGGCCTCGGCATCGTCGGTTCGCGATGCAGTTCATTTTTGACAGGGAAACCGAACATGAGACTGAAGGTTTTTGCTTTTTTGGCAGCGCTTCTCGTTGGCACCATGAATCTGGTGTCACTCGCTTCCGCTGCGGATCCGTCCGCGGTCATCAACGCAATCAAGCAGCGTGGTGCGCTGAATTATCCGGTGATGTCCGGCGAAGAGCCTGACTTTATCAAGGATCCCAAGACTGGCGACTGGACCGGCATCTATCCCGACTGGGGTCGCCAGATTGCCGACCTGCTTGGGGTCAAGATCAACTTCGTCGAAACCACCTGGGGCAACCTCGCCGCCGACTTCCAGGCCGGTCGGCTCGATATGGCTTTCGGCGTCAACCCAAACCCGAAGCGCGGCCTCGTCGTCGACTACGTCATGGAGCCGATCGTGGAAGGCGTCTGGACGATTACCGCGCGTGAAGGCTTCGAGCCGAAAACCTGGCGTGATTTGAACAAACCTGAAGTCCGCATCGCGGCCCAGAGCGGCAGCACCATGCAGGTCATTGCCGAGACGATGGCGCCGAAAGCCAAGATTATTCTGGTGAAGAACCGCGATCAGGCCGTTCTTGAAATGCAGTCCAAGCGGGTCGATGCGATCTTGCTGGCGGATCAGAACTCGGCGCAGCTGCACAAGGCGGGCCTTGGCAAGGCGATCGTTCCGACGCCCGTTCTGCGCAATCCGATGATGACCGCGGTGCCCCGAAAAGAAGGCAATGAGGGTTTCATGAACCTGCTGGCCAATTGGTCGATGCAGCAGCGGACGCTCGGCCTATCTTGCGCGCACATCACCAAGTACATGCAAGAGCGCGGCATCGATCTCTCGGTCGTGCCGCAGTCGGGCAAATACTGCTAGCTTTCGCGGTTACGGGCGCGGGGGAGGAGAGTGTGGATTTCCTCCCCCGTCACTTGAAACGACGACTGATTATTGTACTGTGACAATCTCGCGTCTGGATTGCTGAGCGACTTTTGGTTGTCGCCGCCAGCACTCCACGGACATGCATTTTGGACTGAACCGCGGGGCTCCATGGGTTCGCGTAAGACATCTCTCATGCGGCCGCCGGCTCCGTCCAAGACTGTTATGGAAGCTGCGTCGCCAAAGCACGCCGCCAACGATGCCGAACCCGGTTCGTCGCTGAGCTGGATTCCCAGCAATCTAAATCTGACACTACCGCCCTATCTTGCGCTGATCGCCGCGCTCGAGGAAGACGTGCGCAAGGGCATACTGCCGCATGGCACGCAGCTGCCGCCGCACCGCGCGCTGGCGCTTCAGCTCGGTTTGAGCCTGTCTACCGTGTCCAAGGCTTATCGTGAGGCCAATGCCCGCGGCATCGTGACCGGGCGTGTAGGACAGGGGACATTTGTCGCACGTCGCGCAGCATCCGATATGGAAAGCCGCGCGGGTCGAACGGCCAACTTTAGTGTCAACCTTGCCCCCGACGTCGGGCAAATGGAAAAACTGCGGATGGCGATGGCCGAGATCATGCGGTCCGGCGATATTGATCGTTTGTTCGCCTATGATGCCGGGCAGGGCCTTCGTGAGCATTGCGCCGTGCTGGCCGAGTGGATCGCGACCCCCGGGTTCCGGCCGTCGCCGGATCTCCTTCTCGCCACGAATGGGGCGCAACACGGCCTCGATCTGGCGCTGAGCATTCTATGCAAGCCGAACGATACGATCCTGGTCGAGCAACTGACCTATGTCGGGTTCAAGGCGCTGGCGAGCCTGCATCGATACAGTCTCACGCCGGTCGAGATGGATGCTGAAGGTATGGTGCCTGAGGCGTTGGACCAAAAACTGCAGCAATCCGGCGCGCGTGTCGTTTACGCCATGCCGACCCTGCACACGCCCACCAGCAGGACGATGGACGCCCAGCGTCGGCAGAGAATAGCGGACGTTCTCGTCAAGCATGACGCGATGCTGATCGAGGATGATGTCTATGCCTTTCTCATCAATCCGAAACCGGATCCAATTGCGGGTCTGATACCGGATCGGACGATCTATCTTGCGAGTCTGTCCAAGGTTTTCGAACTCGGCTTCCGGGCCGGTATAGCCGTTGTGCCGGCCGCTCTGCTCGAGCGGGCAAGGCTGGCCATGCGCGCGAGCGCCTGGAGCGCGACGCCGCTACTTTTCGAATTGAGCCGCAAACTCATTCTGTCGGGAGAGCTTGAGGACGTCGTCGTCTCCCTCCGCAAGGAGACGCGCCGGCGCGCAGACCTGTTTCGGAATTTCTTTCCCGAGCAGGAGTTGCCCCAAGAGCGCACGCTGGCAGGCTACCACGTCTGGATGGACATTCCTGACGGCTGGACGGCCGACGAATTATTCTTTGTCGCACGCAACCACGGGATACTGCTAACACCGCCCGGATCGGCGGCGGTCGATCAGAACGGCGAACGCGGCGTACGTGTTTGTCTCGGCGCGTGCGCAGCGCGCGAACTCGACGCCGGCCTTGGGGCATTGCGCCAGATTTTGAGCCGGCCTCCGCGTTCCGCTTTTTCGGTAGCATAGCTAGGCACGTTGCCTCGCAAAGCCATAACGGGAACGCCTTCGTTCTTTGGAAGCTGGGAAGAGGCAACTGCATTTGGGCGCAAGTTGCGCCCGAACATTTTCGATGCAGCGCTTCAGCCGCGTGTCCTCCACTCGCTCAAGCAGGGCGAAAGTGGCCGAATCGTCTGGCGTTATGATGCCGATGGCATCGCGCAGGCGCGACTATCGACTACGTCAGAGCAGTCCGTTGACTTGTGGCCGCATGTCGAAGCCTTAAGCATGCCGACGCTTCTGCGGTCCGGGCTCCGTAAACACCACTTCACGGCAGTCCAATCCCGGCCGACATCACAGCGGGATAGAGTTCATACGCGTGATCTTCATTTGGCTGAGCGCCCGTATTCCTAAAGCGTTGTCTGCCGTCCGACCGTCAGTACAATTTTTCCGACGTGCTTGCTGGCTTCCATGAAGTGATGCGCCGCGGCAGCATCTTCAAGAGGATAAATCTTGGCGAGGTAAGGTCTGATCGACTTTCCCACATGACGCAGGACAGTTTCATGGAGATGGCGTGCGATCTTGATCTTCTCGTCGACCGGCGTTGCTCTCAGGAAGGCGCCGGTGATGCGCACGCGTTTGGCCATTAATGCACGCAGTGGCACCGGCAGCACCTTTCCGCCGCCGGCAGACAAATGGGCGATGCGTCCGTCGTTGGCGATCATAGCAAGGTCCGCCTCAAGGTGGGCGCCGGCCGACATATCGAGGATCGTGTCGACGCCGTGGCCGCTTGTTTTCTGCCTCACCTGGTCCGCCAGATCGGGGTCGTTATAATCAAATACCGCGGTACACCCGAAGTGAAACGCTGCGTCTCGCTTCTCTGCCGTTCCGGCCGTGCCGTAGACACTGTAACCCATCGCCTTGAGCATCTGTGTGGCTATCGAACCAACACCGCTGGTCGCGCCGTGAATGAGCGCGATCTCGCCGGGTTTCAACTGCATGAGCCCGAAGAAGTTGAACCAGGCCGTGAACAGGGCTTCGGGCAGGGCGGCTGCTGATTCCCAATCGAGACTGTCCGGCATTGGTAGTGCCAACTCTGCCGGTGTCGCGACAAACTGTGCGTAAGAGCCACCGTCGGTTAGTGCCACGACCTTTTCGCCAACGCGTCGCGTCGGAACGTTTTTACCGCAAGCAACAATGCGCCCCGCGGCCTCTAGCCCAGGAACGGGATTTGGTTCATGAGTGGGCCCAGCCTTGCGCTGATTACAGTCGTGGCGGTTGATGCCCGCCGCCATGACTTCGATGAGAACGTCGTCGTCGCCCGGCGTGGGGACCGGCCAATCATTCTTCATGACCAGGACGTCGGGTCCGCCCGGGGCGGAAACCACAATGGCTTGTTGAATGCGCGGCATAGGGTCCAGTAAGAGGCGTGTTGGGCGCGCGCAGTCTCAGCCGGCCTTGCGGATCGTATCCCACCAAATGCAATGACCTGGCGCAACCGCGTAGTTGCCTTCGATCACGTTAACCGGTGCCCGCAGTCCGTCCTCGGCGGCCTTGAGTTTGAGCGCGCGCGCTGCGGCCGTTTGCTCTGGTCCCAGCCAGTCGCGGTCATGACCCCATAGGCTGGCACCGTAAGTGATCTCTTCGGGTTGCCACGTGGTCGGGTCGATATGCCGTCCGCCCCAGCCATATTCTATGAAGAAGTCCGATGGCGTGCGGGAATAGAAAGAAACCATCTGATCATTGATATGGCGGCCGAGCGTCGTCGCGACCCGGCCTTTCTCGCCCAATGCGAGGTCGTAACCTTGGCCGACGTCGTCGAGCATCGTCAATTCCATCATCAGATGGTGGATACCGTTGCGGCCGGTTTCGATCATCGCGAAGCTATGATGTCGCGGGTTTACGTGGAAGAAGTAAGCGTTGTAGGGCACGGTGAAGTAATCGCTGATGCGCAGGCCAAGGACCTTGGTGTAGAACGCCAGCGCCTCGCTGATCCGTTCGACATGCAAGACAGCGTGACCCATGCCAAGCGGTCCGGTACGAAAGCCTGAGATCGAGCGTCCCGGAATGAAGGGGTCTGACGCAATCTCGGCGCCATAAAAGACTTCAAGCCTGTTGCCGACCGGATCCTTGAATGTGATCGCTTCCTTCACTCGGCGCTGGCTGGCAAGTGCGCTTGGTATCCGCGCAACAGCAACCCCGGCGGCTTCGACACGTGCAGCCATTGCATTCAAGGCGAAAGCGTCGGCGACCTCCCAGCCGAAGAATCCGGATCGATCGGCGCTGTCATTACTGACGACCAGTCGCTGGCGGCGGTCGTCCATGCGGAAGGTCAGATAGTTCCTGGCGCGATCGACAAGCTGCATACCGAGAAATTTGGTGCCGTAATCGGCCCAGTCTTCGATTGCGGCGGTTGGCAGGCCGACATAACCCAGCGCTTGAACTTCCATTGCCAGTTTCCTTCCCGCAGTTTTCGCCGGTCAGCCCGGTCGGTGAGGTTAGGCTGCCTCGTTGTCTATTCCTTAAGCGTGCGTGCACTGCATCAGCAACCGTTTCGGCGGAAACGTTCACTGCATGGACGCAGCTACCGTTCACAGCGCGGACAGTCGTTCAAATACGGTTGCTTGACGGCGGAAGGAGCGGCATTCGACGAGAGCATAAGAAATTCGACGGCCCAGAAGCCGCGAGTCAGGGAGGATCCTCAATGCTCAAACGACTACTTTCCGCTGCCGTTTTCGCTTCGCTCGCGCTGGCCAACGTGACCGGGGCGGAAGCCGCTGACCCGGTCACGCTTCGATTTTCGAGTTTCGAGCCCCCTCAGGCCTTCATCACCAGCAAAATTCTCACGCCCTGGGCCCAAAAAGTTACGACCGAATCGCAAGGTACGCTCAAGATTGAGATGTATCCTGGCGGTACGCTCGGCCGCGACCCCGCGGCACAGCTGAAGCTCGTGCTCGACGGCGTTGCCGATATTGCGTGGATCGTTCCGGGCTATACGCCCGGTCGTTTCGATGCGGCGACGGTCGTCGAACTGCCCTTCGTCGTGCCGGACGCCTACACCGGTTCGCTCGCACTCACACGCGTTTTCGAGAAAGGCCTCCTGAAAGGTGGCGGTTTCAATGACGTCAAATTTCTCTGCGTCTGCGCCAACAATCCGATCTTCGTGAATACGACGTTCCCCGCAACAAAGCTGGAAGACCTCAAGGGGCACAATTTCCGTGCAGCCGGCCCGGTTTCGCTCAATGTCGTCAAGTCACTCGGTGGCGTTCCGATCGGGGGCATAACCGGCCCGGCGCTGGCGGAGAACCTGACGCGCGGCGTCATAGACGCCACGCTCAACGAATGGAACGCACTGCAGACCTTCCGCGTGCTCGAGGTTGCTAAGCACCAGATCATCCTGCCGCTGGGCTCGACATCGCTGATGGTCATCATGAACAAGGCAAAATATGAAAGTTTGCCGCCGTCGGCCAGAGCTGCGCTCGACAAGAACTCGGGCGAGGTTTTCGCAAAGTTCTTCGGCGCCAAGTTCGATGAGAACAACAGCGCTGTCTTCGAAACGGCCAAGGGTGACAAGAAGCGCACCATCACGGTGCTTAACGCTCAGCAGCAGGCGCCATGGAAGGCCGCAGTGCAGCCCGCGATCGAGGAATGGAAAAAGTCCACGCCCGACGGCGACAAGCTGCTGAAGGCCTTCAGCGACGAGGTCGCCGCCATTCAGGCCGTGAAGAAGTAGATTTTTCCGCATTGGCCCGCCGCCGATCGTAACGATCTGCGGCGGGCGTCGGCAACGAGTGACATCATGACGACATCCGACCGCCTGGACTGCATGGATCTGATCCAGGCCTGGGCTCTTTATCGTGATCAGGGGCGCTGGGCCGAACTGCTCGACACCTTCCACCCTGACGGAATAATTTCTGTCACCTGGTTCAAGGGCGCTTTTCCCGATTTCGTCGAAGCGTCGAAGCGCGCTGCCGTCCGATCAACATCGCTATCCAAGCACCAGATTGGCTGGCCGCTCGTCACGCTGCGGGGCGACCGCGCCACGGCTGAAACCAGCGTCACCATTCACGGACGCGCGGCGCTCGACGGCATCCTCGTCGACAACGTGTCCTACGGGCGCTTTCTCGATCGCCTGGAACGTCGGGCAGGTCGCTGGCGCCTCGCCGAACGCGTCGCAATCTACGAGAAGGACCGGCTCGATCCGGTCGTGCCGAGCGAGGCGTTCAACCGCCTCATGACGCAGACTGATTTCTCGATCTATCCGGAAGCCTATCGCTTCATTGCGCACCGTCTTGTGAGCACCGGCCGCAAGCTGGTGTCTCCGATCATCGTCAATGCCAGCCCCGAGGCCGAGGCGCTCTATCGACGCTATGGCGAATGGTTGACGCAGGCGTAGCGCTGTCCGCCGAATGAACAGTTGCCAGATAGCTATGGTTATCACAGCCAGTAATCGCAATCATTCAGAACAAACCTGAATCCGGAGTCTCTCGACCGATGACCGAGATCATGCATGTGCCCGTTGTCGTCGTCGGAGCAGGACCGGTCGGTCTGACGGTTGCGAATCTGCTCGGTCAGGACGGCATTGATGTTGTCGTGCTCGAACGCAACGCGACTACGGTCGATCATCCGCGTGCCATCGTCCTAGATGACGAAGGCGCACGCACGCTGCAAGCCTTCGGCGCGGCTGACGAATTTTTGCCTCATACGATCGAAGGCGACGGCGCGCGCTATTTCGACGATAGTGGCCATTGCTTTGGCACGGTTGGCGCCGGACCACGGACTTACGGGTTCGCCAAGCGCCATTTCATGTATCAGCCGGAACTGGAGGCGGAACTCGTCAAGAGCCTTGAGCGATTTCCGAGCGTCGACTTGCGTTTTGGCTGGAATGTAACCGGCATTAACCAGGACGTCTCCGGTGTAACGATTGCCTGCATGACGCCGGAGGGCGAAAGGACCATTCGTTGTGACTGGTTGCTAGCCTGCGATGGCGGCCGCAGTCCCATCCGCCAGTGGCTCGGGATCGAGTTCGTCGGTTCGACCTATGAGCAGGACTGGATCGTTCTCGATCTGAAGGCGGACCCCGATCTCGTCAATTACTCGCGCTTCTATTGCAGTTCGACCCGCCCTGCGGTCAGCGTGCCGGCGCCCCGAGGCGGTCGGCGTTACGAGTTCATGCTGCTCGACGGCGAAGTCGGCGCCGAGATGCTGACTGACGCATCGATCGGACGCCTGATTGCGCCCTATCGTGAGTTTCGCAAGGAAGATATCATCCGCCGAGCCATTTATACCTTTCACGCGCGTATTGCCTCACGCATGCGGCAGGGCCGCGCGCTACTGCTCGGCGATGCGGCTCATTTAACGCCGCCTTTCGCCGGCCAAGGTATGAATGCTGGCCTTCGTGACGCGCATAATGTCGCCTGGAAACTGAGCATGCTGGTAAGGGGGTTAGCCGATGCCTCCGTGCTCGACAGTTACGACGAAGAACGCCGTAAGCCGGCCTGGGCGATGATTCAACTTGCGGTCGCGATGGGACAACTCGTGATGCCGAAAGGCGCTGACCAGATCGCATTACGCGGGATGCTGCTGAGGATGCTCGAAGCGTTCCCGGGCGCCCAGGACTATTTCCTGCAGATGAAGTTCAAGCCAGCGCCGCGCTACGACAGCGGCCTGTTTGTCGATATTGACCGACAACCTTACGAAGCTTCGCTGGTGGGGCAGATGATGCCGCAGCCGGTGGTAAAGACGGCCGCCGGAAAGACAGTACGCTTTGATGAGATCCTGGGCCCGGGCTTTGCACTCATCGCCCAGAACGAGAAAGATGCCGCCGCGATCGCCCGATTGACGCATCCGCTTTGGCAGCAGCTCAAGCCGGCCCTCATTTATCTGGCCGGTGCGGACAAGGAAATATCCGGCGTCGGGCCGATCATCCCCGTCGTGACATCGGACGGTTTTTCCCGCCCGCTACGTACGCACCGCGACCAGATCGTCCTGGTCAGGCCGGACCGCTACGTCGCAGGCGCATTCTTCGCAGATGATGAATTCAATTTTGCCGACCGCTTCCAGCAGCTTCTGCAAAACAGAGTGATGGAACGCATGTCGGCCTAAGGCCGGCGGTGTTTAGGCGTCCAGCAGAGACTTTATTCGAGAAACGGCGCGCTTGATCGCGTCGAGATTGCGCGCGACTGCCTCCTCGAAGCTTAAAGCAGATGCGATCCAAATCATGGTGATACAGGCCAGAACTCGGCCTTCAACCAGGACCGGTAAAGATATGCTGGCTGTATGCGGGTTGAAGCCCTCGGTTCTGAAGCCGTAACCAAGTTGACGCGTCTCACTCAAGATTCGCTGTACTAACCGCTCATCGTGAGCCATCGCATCGCTTGGTTGTCCGGATTGGCGCAGCCGCGCCAGGATGAGTTCCCGATCGCGATCCGGACAGAATGCGAGGTAAGCGCGGCCGCCCGAGGTTTGCAGGACGGGCAAGTGCGTTCCGGCCATGCCGCGGTCGATCGAAAACGGACTTTCCGCGTGAGTTGTCTCGCGGATAATCATCGCATCGTTCTCAAACGTCACGAGATCGATGGGCCAGAGAACTTCACGGCCGAGTTCATGCAGGATAGGCGAGGCCACTCGTGTGACCCAGACATCGTCATGAAATCCTGCACTGAGCGACTTGACCTGCGCGGTCAGGGTCCAGGCGTCCTCGCTACGTGTGACATAACCGAGATGCTCCATCGTCTCGAGCAAGCGATAGACTGTCGGTCGCGGCAACTCGACAAAACGCGCGATCTGCTGGGCTCTGGCGCCGTGAAAGCGGTTGAGAGCTTCCAGAACCTTGAGACCCCGCTCAAGCGAGCGGACATTGCCGAATGAGCTCATGCCGCCCCGTCCACCTAGTGAACACTTCGCTAGATCATTTTGCATCGATACCGCCAATGTCAATAATTATTCGCAACTGGCGACAAGCAGCGCCGGGGTACAGTCTAGGGAGTGAAAAGGAATGAAGCTTGCTAGCTTCAGCCATGGCGGTCGCGCGTCTTATGGCATCGTCAAAGATGGCGGCATTGTCGACCTCGGCAAGCTGATTGGTGCGCAGTATCCGGATTTGAAAGCGTTACTGACGGCGGGGCCTGCCTTGCTTAACCAGTTGCGGGCGCAAACGTCGACGATTCCGATTGACGAGGTGACGTTTCTGCCGGTCATCCCGAACCCCGACAAGATTTTCTGCGCCGGCCTTAACTATCGCTCGCATGTCGAAGAGACCGGTCGGACCGCTTCGGAGAAGCCGGTGATTTTTCTGCGTCTCGCGGCGAGCCAGGTTGGGCACGGCCAGCCGATGATCTGCCCGGCCATTTCCGACCAGTTCGACTATGAAGGCGAACTTGCCATCGTCATTGGCAAACCTGGCCGACACATTTCGCGCGACAACGCGCTCGACCACATTGCCGGCTATTCATGCTACAATGACGGTTCGTTGCGCGACTGGCAACGGCACACGTCGCAATGGACGCCGGGCAAAAACTTTGCAGCAACAGGCGCTTTCGGGCCGTGGTTGGTGACAGCGGACGAGATCCCCGACCCAACCGTCCTGTCGCTCGCAACGCGTCTCAACGGTCAAACCGTGCAGAGCGCCACCGTCGATCTTCTGATCTTCTCGATACCTGAACTCATCGAATATGTGTCGGTCTGGAGCGAGCTGATACCCGGCGATGTGATCGTCACCGGCACGCCCGGTGGCGTGGGCTTCAAACGCAATCCGCCTTTGCTGATGAAGGCCGGCGATACAGTCGAGGTCGAGATTTCGAACATCGGGACACTCAGTAATCCTATCGAGCTTGAACGAAACTGACGTCCGAATCCAACCTGTCCCCCTGACGAGGATGGGCTGATAACAAAGCAACGGGGAGCTCTGAGGAAATTGTCGAGGCCTGTCATACTTACCTGCGCCTTGACCGGGGGCGCCGCGCTTTCCGGTAAGAATCCGGCGGTGCCGGTGACGCCTGCCGAGATCGCGCAGCAAGCCGTTGACGCGGCAAAGGCTGGCGCGACCATCGCGCATATCCACGTGCGCGAGCCGGGCACAGGCGCGCCGAGCATGCGCATCGATCTCTACAGCGAAGTGGTCGACCGCATCCGGCAAGCGGATTGCGGCATTTTGATCAACCTGACGACCGGGCCCGGCGCGCGATTTATTCCCGGGAACGACGATCCGCGTATCGGCGATCCAGCTTCGACGCTAGCCGTTTGGCAGAAGCGTGTTGAACACATCGAGGCGTTGAGACCCGACATCTGCAGCCTTGACGTCGGTAGCATGAACTTCGGGCAGCATGTTTTCATTAATACCCCGGCCGACTTGAAGAAGATGGCCGAGGCTATCCGAAAGGTGAACGTTAAACCGGAAATGGAAACCTTCGAGCTTGGCCACATTCGCCTTGCGAAACACCTGATTGAGCAGGGGCTGATCGAAGCGCCGCCGCTGTTTCAGATCTGCCTCGGCATTCCGTGGGGCGCTCCGGCGACGCCGGAAGTCATGATGGCAATGCGCAACGAATTGCCGGGCGGCGCCGAATGGGCAGCGTTCGGGATCGGTGCAATGCAGTTTCCCATGGTCGCGCAGGCCGTCCTCCTCGGCGGGCACGTACGCGTCGGCCTGGAAGATAACCTATATCTGCGCCGCGGCATGCCGGCGCCGCACAATGCCGCGCTGGTTGAACGGGCCGTCACAATCATCGAACAGCTTGATCGCAATGTCGCTTCGCCCGGAGAAGCGCGAGCCATACTCAAGCTCGGCCAACCCGAAGATGTCCGCTTCATGCCAACGGCCGGAGCCTGAAGATGAACGAGGACAACATCTATTGGCAGAGAATGCTCAAGGTTAGCGGCGCCATGGCGCTGATCGGCTTCTTCGGTCTCCTGATTCTTGCGGTGATGACGACGCTCGACATTGGCTCCCGATGGCTATTCGGAGCTCCGATCCATGGCGTCAACGACGTCAGCGCCATCGTGCTGGCCGTCGTCATCGCGGCTTGCGTTCCGGCCAATCTTGCGGCCAAGCAGAACATCACGGTTGAGTTTCTCGGTAATGCCTTAGGGCCGCGCAGTAAGGCATTTCTCGACGGTTTCGGGGGGCTGTTTACGCTGGCCTTCGTTGCCGTGATGGCCTGGCAGTTCGTCCCCTACGCCATCGAAGTCACGAACTCCGGGCAGACCACCTGGGTTCTGAAATTACCGATCTCGCCCGGCTGGTGGATCGCGACAGCGCTGCTGCTCATTAGCGTCCCGGTTCAGTTCGTGATCGTTCTGTTCGATTTCTCGCGCGCTTTCTGCTCGAGAAGCGACGTCTAGTCCTCAATCCTGAAGATTGCGAGAATGCGCATGTCGGATCCACTTGTATTGGCGGGCTTGGGCTTCGTCGCCATGTTCGTTCTGATGGCGGTGCACGTGCCGATTGGCATTGCTATGGGAATCGTCGGTGCGGGCGGCTTTGCCATATTGGTCGGCGTCAAACCGGCTCTGTCTCTCCTGGCCAGCGAGCCAGCGAGCGTCTTTACGAATCTCGACCTCGCCGTCATTCCGATGTTCCTGCTGATGGGCAGTCTCGCGGCAGCGGCAGGTCTGGCTTCCGATGTCTATAAACTTGCCTATGCGTTTATCGGTCATCGTCGCGGCGGACTGGCTCTGGCTACGATCGGTGGTTGCGGCGGTTTCGGAGCGGTGTGTGGTTCGGCAATTGCCACAACGGCGACTTTCGGTCGCGTTGCTTTGCCAGAGATGTTGGAACGGGGTTATTCGCCAGCTTTGGCGACCGGGGTGGTGGCGGCCGGCGGTACACTCGGCATCATCGTGCCGCCGTCGTCGATCATGGTCATCTACGCCATCCTCAGCGAGCAGTTCATCGTCGATCTGTTCGTTGCGGCGATCATCCCCGCGATCATGGCGATCTCGTTCTATATGTTTGCCGTCATGGCCTATGTGTATTTCATCAATCCGAACGGTGGCCCGCCCGGACCGCGCGTGCCTTGGCCTGAGCGATGGCAGGTGATCAAGGCCAACTGGGGCGTGCTGCTGCTCGGAACGGTCGTTCTTGGCGGCATCTACAGCGGTATCTTTACCGTCAACGAGGCCGCAGCCGTGGGTGTCACGATCGCGCTTTTGTTCGCTATCGGCCGCAAGAGACTGACCTGGCGGTCTTTTCTGAGTGTCCTGGCAGAGGCCAGCGCGACGACTCTGATGATCTATATCATGATCGTCGGTGCCTCCATCTTTTCATATTTCATGTCCGTAACGCATGCACCGCAACGGTTGATCGAAGCCGTCGGCGCGCTGCAGCTGTCAGGGGTGCTGGTTGTCTCCATCCTGCTGCTCCTCTATCTCATCCTCGGGGCCATTTTCGACGAGGTTGCTGCGATGGTTGTGACCTTGCCGTTCGTGCTGCCGCTCATAAAGCATTTTAATTACGATCTTGTTTGGTGGGGCATCATCAACGTGACGGTCGTTGAGATCGGGCTCCTCGCGCCGCCGATCGGCCTCAGCGTCTTTGTCGTTCACGGAATGCGGAAGGACATCCCCTTGGGGACCATTTATGCCGGTATCACGCCGTTCTTGATTGCCGACGTGTTGCGTCTGGCGCTGCTGGTCATGTTTCCAGCACTCGCGCTCTACACTGTTCAGTTGTTGAAGTAGAGGCAGGGGGCCCAGGCATGTATCTGGGATTGAAGCTCGGATCCTCGAGGGCGCGCCATCTTGACCGATTTAGCGGCGTAAGTGGACGCGGTGGGCCGTTGAAGTTACCCGCAGCAGGGGCCCAATCTACGACGCCTTCTCGCTCAGTTTCTGTTCGGCTTCGCGAGACAGCTTTTCGATTCCGGCTTTTGCCGCCGCCTGGATGTGCTGCATCGAGGCCTTGAAGGCGGCGTCTTCATCACGGCGCTTGATGGCGTCCATGATCTCATGGATCTCGTGGATGCTTGCCTTCATTCGCTCCTTGGACGAGAGCGAATAGCGGCGAAGCTGAATGATGCGGGCATTGATGAGCCGCAAGAAGTTTGGAATGAGCGGATTTTGCGCGCCTTCCAGCAGCACGGCGTAGAACGCGGCCTTGGTGCTGATGATGGCGTCGATATCGCCGGCCTTGTAGGCAGCCTCGACGCGCTTGGCTTGGACCTGCAATTCGCCGATCTGGGCATCAGTGGCATTCTGGCAGAACAGTTTCGCTGCGAGGGCCTCGAGCACCCCCCGGATCTGGTAAATGCCGATGGCCTCCTGCACCTCAAGCTTGGCGACGACCGGTCCGCGATTCGGCACGGTTCGGATCAACCCCTCGGCCTCAAGTTCGCGCAAAGCTTCGCGCACAGAGGGCCTGCTCACGCCCAGCATTTCGCAAAGGTCTTTTTCGACCAGGCGCTGATTGGGCTCGAAACGCTGCGAGATAATGGCGTTACGCAGCATCTCCGCAACCTGCGTGCGAATGGGAGCGGCGACGGCGGCGACGCGCATTGAGGTTCTGTCTAACGGATCACGCACCGTGTTTGGTCCTATCCAGGTATTTGGCCTCAAGCCTATCCGCATTGGTCACGTCTGAACAATCTAGACTGGTATTTGGTGTGGATTGTCGGCGCGGGTGCCCACCGCTTCGTCTCTTCACAATAAGGCGCGCCGATGCTACATGCGATTTCGTTCATATTGTCAGGCAAGCCGACAGACATGTCAACGGACTGCAATATGAGCATATAAAGCATATGGAAGAGTTCAGCGGGAGATACGCTCACCATGGCCACTACGTCTGAATCCGCCTTCGATTACGTAATCGTCGGAGGCGGGGCCGCTGGCTGCGTCTTGGCGGCACGGTTGACGGAGAACTCTAACGTCACGGTCTGCGTTCTTGAGGCGGGTCCGCCGGACACCAATCCGCTCATCCGCATTCCGGCCGGCGTCATCAAGCTGCTCTTCAATCCGAAGGTTGCGTGGCAGTTCAGAACCGAAGGAAGTCCGGGCACAAACGGCCGGCCTGTGTTCGCGCCGCAGGGCAAGACGCTGGGAGGGTCATCCTCCATCAATGGCATGATCTACAATCGCGGCTTGCCATCGGACTACAACGCGTGGGCTCAGGCCGGTAACAAAGGCTGGGGGTATGACGACGTTCTGCCCTACTTCAAGAAATCCGAGCGGCGTGTCGGAAAGGGCGACGATAATATCCGCGGGCGTAGCGGGCCAATTCCGGTCACAGACAATGAATGGTTCACGCCGCTGACCGAAGCGTTTGTCGCGGGCGTGACCGGGACAGGCGTGCCGCGCAATGTTGACTACAACGACGGCAATCAGGCCGGCGTCGGTTACATGCAGCGGGCGATCGAGCATGGACGGCGGGTCAGCGCCGCTCGCGGCTATTTAGGGCAGGCCCGTGGTCGAGTGAATCTCGAAGTCATTTGCCGTGCCCAGGCCGAACGAATTTTATTCGAGGGCAAGAGGGCGGTTGGTGTCGCCTTCCGCCAATCCACCGGTGGCGCGCGGCGGACGATCCGAGCGAGAAAAGAGGTCATTATCTCGGCGGGCTCGCTGAACACGCCGAAGCTGATGCAGCTTTCGGGCATCGGTCCCGCGAACGTCTTGCAGCGTCTCGGCGTCGATCCGGTCCACGTCCTGCCGGGGGTGGGACGAAATCTGTCTGATCATTTCGGCGTCCGCACAGTCGTCGAGATCAAGGGTGCCGCGACGGCCAATGAGCTGTCGCGCGGCCCGCGGCTTGGCTGGGAGGTCGCCAAATGGCTCATGGGGCGGCCGAGCATTCTCGGTCTGAGTTCCTCGCTGGCCTACGTGTTCGGTCAGTCGCAGGCTGGTCTCGATCAGCCGGACCTTCAATTCGTCTTTACCCCGATCAGCTTCAAGGCCGGATTGTTCGGTGTTCTTGACGATTTCCCGGGCATCTCGCTCGGCGTCTGGCCCCATCGTCCGCACAGCCGCGGTTACGTCGAGGCGCGGTCGACTAATGCCTTCGAAGACCCCATCATTCAGCCGAACTATCTTGCAGATTCCTACGATCAACGGACGATCGTTGCGGGCATTCGCCAGACACGCAAATTTCTCGGCACGCCTGAATTCTCGAAGTATGTGGTTCGCGAAAGCGTACCGGGGCCCGCGCTTGAAGGCGACGATGAGCTTCTGGACTTCGCGCGGCAGACGGGTTCGACGATCTATCATTTCTGCGGCACGAGCCGGATGGGTCCCGCGACTGACGTCAATGCGGTCGTCGACGACCATCTCCGTGTCCACGGCGTGGAACGCCTCCGTATTGTTGATGCATCGATCATGCCGGACGTGCCGTCGGGCAACACGTACGCGCCTACGCTGATGCTCAGCGAGAAGGGCGCCGATCTCATCAGGCAGGACGCCGCCAAACTCTAACGCCAGCCAGATTGACAGTCTCGTTTGCAGATTGTATGACGCGATTATCGGCCGACATACTTATGGTCAGCCTGTCCGTTGCGGGGAATCCGCAGCCAAAAAATGCGATTGGGGAGTGCAGCAGATGCCTGAGGAATTCAGAACGACCCGCCGCGCCTTCGTGGGCGCCTTGGCCGCAACAACCGCTCTGGTGAGCTCGCCGTTCGTCCGGACAGCGGCTGCCAACGAAACCTTCAAGATCGGCATTCTTACCGATCTGACCGGTTCTTTCTCGGATCTGGGTGGTCCCGGCACCGGCGTTGCCGCTGAAATCGCGATGCAGGAAATTGGCGGCCAGGTTCTCGGCCGCAAGGTCGAGCTTCTGATCGCCGATCACCAGCACAAAGCGAATGTCGGTCTGGCTCTGGCGCGCGAATGGATCGAGCGGCGCGATCTGAAGGCATTCGTCGACGTGATGAATTCCGGCATTGCCATCGGCGTGAACAAGCTCGTGGGCGACTATAAGCGCCTTGCCTTCTATTCGGCCGCCGCCACGGACAAGATCTCCGAAGATGCCTGCAACGAGTACGGCATTCACTGGAACACCGACACTTACGCGCAGACGAACGCTGTTGCCGCGAGCATGATCGGCCAGGGCCTCGATTCCTGGTTCTTCATCGTCGCTGACTACGAATTCGGCCACGCGATGCAGGCGTCGATGGACCAGGCTGTGAAAAAGGCCGGCGGCAAAGTTGTTGGCGCCGTTCGCCATCCGCTGCAGACGCTCGACTTCTCGTCCTACGTCCTGCAGGCGCAAGCCTCCGGCGCCAAGGTGATCGCCATCGCTTCCGGCGGCAATGACACCGTCAATACAATCAAGCAGGCGCAGGAATTCGGCGTCACGCGCCGTGGTCAGAAGGTTGTGGCTCTTCTGCCCTACCTTTCCGATATTCATGCCGTCGGCCTTAAGACGATGCAGGGCCTGCGGTTCATCGACGCCTGGTACTGGGGCATGGACGACAAGTCCAAGGAGTTCGCCGATCGCTTCTACGCGCGCTTCAAGAAGCGTCCGACCGCGGTTCAGGCGAGCGTCTATTCGTCGACGCTGCAGTATCTCAAAGCTGTCGAGAAGCTCGGCACTGACGATCCGGGCAAGATCCGCCAATACTTCCTGAACACCACGCTTAACGACGCCTTCCTTCGCAACGGCAGGCTGCTTCCGAACGGCCGCATGACTCACGACGTCTATCTGGTCGAGGTGAAGACACCAGAAGAGTCGAAGGGGGAGTGGGATTACGAGAAGGTGATTGCAACCGTCCCGGCGGACAAGGCTTTCCGCCCGCTCTCGGAAAGCGCCTGCAAGCTTCGTGCGTAGCACCTAAGGCAGTCATCAAATAATGAATCGCGAAAGCGACATCATCCTCGCGACGAAGGCGCTGAGCAAATCGTTCGGCGGCTTCGTCGCGGTCAACAGTGTCAGCATCAATGTGCGGCGTGGTTCGATCCACGCCATCATTGGACCGAACGGCGCCGGCAAGACAACGCTGTTCAATCTGCTGACAAAAGTTCATCAGCCGACGAGCGGAACGATCGAGTTCAACGGTCGCGATATCACGCCGTTGTCCTCGCCCGAGATCGCGCGGCTCGGTCTGGTGCGATCCTTCCAGATTTCCGCCATTTTCCCGGCTTTAACCGTTCTGCAGAACGTCCGTATCGCCATCCAGAATCGGGGAGGGCGCTCGTTCGATTTCTGGCGATCCAAGACGTCCTTGAACCGTTTGAACGACGAGGCGGAAAAGTACATTGCCTCCGTTGGCTTGGAGGATGTCCTTCATGCAACGGCGGCCGATCTGCCGTACGGGCGGCGCCGCGCGCTCGAAATTGCTACGACGATTGCGCGTGAACCCGAGCTCCTCCTGCTCGATGAGCCGACGGCCGGCATGGGCAGCGAAGATGTCGATCGTACCACCGATCTCATCAAGAAATGCGCCGCCGACCGCACCGTAATCATGGTCGAGCACAATCTTGGTGTGGTTGCGCGCCTTGCCGACACAATCACCGTTCAGGTGCGCGGTCAGGTCGTTGCCGAAGGATCTTACGACGTCGTCTCGAACAGTCCGATTGTTAAGCAGGCTTACCTGGGGACCGATAGTGAATAACACAGGCTCCGGAACGAAACTCATCGACGTTTCCGGGCTGCAGGCCTGGTACGGCGATTCCCACGTTCTTCATGGTGTCAATCTGAACGTCTCGAAGGGCGAACTCGTCACTATTCTCGGCCGCAATGGCGCCGGCAAGACCACAACGCTTCGTTCGCTGATCGGCCTGATGTCGAAGAAGCGCGGCTCGATCAAGATTCGGGGTGAGGAAGCGATCGGCTATTCGCCGACCGCGATCGCACGGCTCGGGCTCGCTTACTGTCCTGAGGAGCGCGGTATATACAAGTCGCTCAGCGTAGAAGAGAACCTCTATCTGCCGCCGAAGCTGCGCGACGGAGGGTTCTCGGCCGAAGAGATCTTCGATCTATTCCCGAATATTCGCGAGCGGCTGGCCAGCCGTGGCACCAATCTTTCCGGCGGCGAACAGCAGATGTTGGCCATCGCGCGCATCCTTCGCACCGGTGCCGAAGTTCTTTTGCTCGACGAGCCGACCGAAGGACTTGCTCCGGTCATTGTCAAACAGATCGAACGTGCCATTGCGTTGTTGAAGCAGCGCGGCTTTACGATCGTTCTGGTGGAACAGAATCATCGCTTTGCGCAACGCGTGGCTGACCGCCATTACGTGATGGAATCAGGTGTCGTGGTCGACGAGTTCGATAGCGAGCGCATCAAGCGCGACTGGGACCAGGTCACCCGGTATTTGAGCGTTTAGGTCGGAGGTCGATCGTGGATCATTTCTCTATGGTGGCGTTATCCGGCCAGCTTATCCTTGGCCTGATCAATGGCTCGTTCTATGCGCTGCTGAGCCTCGGGCTTGCCATCATCTTCGGCCTGCTGCGGGTAGCCAACTTCGCCCACGGCGCTCAGTTCATGCTCGGCGCGTTCACCGCGCTGCTGCTGCTGCGCTACCTGAATCTCGGTTACTGGCCGTCGCTTGTCTTGTCGCCGCTGATCGTGGCCGGGATTGCTATCGTCTTTGAGCGCCTGATGCTGAGCCGTCTTTATCATCTGCACCACCTCTACGGCATGCTGCTGACCTTCGGCTTCGCTCTCCTGGCGCAGGGCCTCCTTCTCGATCGTTACGGCTCGTCGGGCGCGCCTTATCCGCCGCCGGAGTTGCTCAGTGGCGGCATCGATGTGGGATTCATGTACATCCCGATCTACCGGCTCTGGGTGATCGTTGCCGCCATCGTCGCCTGCGCGGCAACGTGGCTGGTGATTGAGAAAACCAAACTCGGATCTTATCTGCGCGCTGCGACGGAGAACCCCGATCTGCTTAAGACGTTCGGCGTGCGTGTTCCGTTGTTGCTGACGGCGACTTACGGCGCGGGTGCCGGTCTGGCCGCGTTTGCCGGCGTCATGGCGGCACCGATCTATCAGGTCAGCCCGATGATGGGCGCGGACATTATCATCGTGGTGTTCGCCGTTATCGTTGTCGGTGGCATGGGTTCGCTCTCCGGTGCCATTTTCACCGGGTTCGGCCTCGGCGTGCTCGAAGGCCTGACCAAGGTCTTCTACCCGCAGGGTGCGAACAGCGTGATCTTCGCGGTAATGGCCCTGGTTCTGCTCTTCCGGCCGGCAGGCCTCTTCGGCAAGGACGCCTAGCGATGAACAAGCAAGCCGAAACGATGCAAACGGCCGCCACGATGCCACGACGTCTCAATCTCGAAATCGTCGGCATTGTCCTTGTTGCAGTCTTTTTCCTGCTCACTCCGATCTACGTGTACCCGGTCTTCCTGATGAAGGCGATGTGCTACGCCATTCTCGGCATGAGCGTGAATTTGCTGCTGGGTTATGCGGGTATGTTGTCCTTCGGGCATGCCGCTTTCTTTGCCATATCCGCGTACATTTTCGGTTACGTGGCCAAGGAGTTCCATTTCGGGGTCCTGCCGTCGCTTTTCATCGGGGTGGCCGCGGGCACGACGCTCGGCGTCGTCTTTGCCGCGATCGCGGTGCGCCGCATCGAGTTCTATTTCGCGATGACCACGCTGGCGCTCGCGCAGCTTGTCTATTTCTTCTGCGTCCAGGCGCCGTTTACCGGCGGCGACGACGGACTGCAGGGCATCCCGCGCGGCGAAATCTTCGGCTTCAGTCTGCGCGACAATACCAACCTTTATGTCTTCGTTCTCGCGATCTTCATGCTGTGCCTGCTTTTCACCTATCGGGTCGTGAACTCTCCGTTCGGCGAAATTCTGATGGCGATCCGGGAGAACTCCGATCGGGTCCGTTCGCTGGGTGAAAACCCGATGTCGTACAAGTTCATCGCTTTCGTGCTGTCGGCATTTCTCGCCTCCATCGGCGGTGCGTTGAAGGCGCTGGTGTTCCAGATCGCCGCGCTACCCGACGCCCACTGGCTGATGTCGGGCGACGGCGTGCTGATGGCACTGGTCGGTGGCATCGGCACTCTGATCGGGCCGATCGTCGGTGCACTGTTCATCGTGGCTGCGCAGGATGGCCTCGCCCAGATTGGCATTTCGGTCGTCGTGCTGCAGGGCGTCCTGTTCATCGCCACCGTGCTGATGTTCCGAAAGGGCATCATCGGCGAACTGGCTCGTTTCAAGAAATGGTTCGAGTGAAGCGGCGCGCGGCTCGGCACTGGGGCCGCGGCGTCGCAAGGTACGCGTAGCTGAAGCATGGATCTCCAACTCGCTGGTCGCAAAGTTCTGATCACCGGCGCCACCAAGGGCATTGGTGAGGCGTTGGCTGTTGCCTTCGCGGCGGAAGGGGCGTTGCTGCATCTGGTTGCCCGGTCCGCGGATTTGCTGGACGCATTGGCTGACAAGCTGCGCTCGCACCATCGTGTCGAAATCACGGTCCAGGCCGCCGATCTCGGCGATCCGGCTGTGCCACCGAGAATCGCCAAAGCAGCGGGCGAGATTGATATCCTGATCAACAATGCCGGCGCCGTGCCTGGCGGCACCCTCTGGCAGGTGGATGATGCCCGATGGCGCGAAGCCTGGGGCCTCAAGGTGTTCGGTTATGTGGCGCTGGCGCGCGCGGTCTACCCGTTGATGAAGCAACGGGGCGGCGGGGTGATCATCAACAACATCGGCGCCGCCGGCGAAATCTTTGACGCCAAATACATCTGCGGGTCGTCAGCCAATGCCAGTCTCATGGCTTTCACCCGGGCTCTTGGCGGGCGCAGTCTGGATGACGGCATTCGCGTCGTCGGCGTGAATCCAGGGCCCGTGGACTCGCCGCGCTTCAGGAAACTGCAGGCGGATCGTGGCGACAGCGGCGCGCCCAGCCATTTGCCGCAAGGCCGACCAGCCAGCATTGCCGAAATCGTCAACGCCATTCTGTTCTTGGCATCGCCGCTGTCCGGCTACACCTCGGGCACGGTTCTGACCATTGACGGCGGCTTGTCGTCCCGAGACTCGCTTTGATCCCGGCTGCATGCCGATCCAAGTCCATTCCGAATTGAAGGGTGATCGCGATGACCGCTGACTACGAACGTCTTCAGATGTTGATCGATGGTGAGTGGACCTCGGGTTCGGCGAATGCCGCGATCGCCGTCGAGAATCCGGCAACGGAGGAGAAGCTCGGCGATCTGCCGCTGGCCTCCATCGCCGATCTCGACCGCGCGCTCGAGGCAAGCGCGAAAGGATTTGAAGTCTGGAAAAAGACGCCGGCCTTCGAACGTCAGGTGGTGATGGAACGCGCGGCGCGTCTGCTCGAGTCGCGCCGCGAGCAAATCGCGCGGACCTGTACACTCGAAATAGGCAAGCCGATGCGTGAGTCGCTGCAGGAAATTGATTTTGTTGTCGGCATCCTTCGTTGGTACGCCGAAGAGGGCAAGCGGGGGTACGGGCGGATTGTGCCGTCGCGCACGCCCAACACCAGAACCTCGGTCATGAAAGAGCCGGTCGGCCCCGTCCTGGCTTTCGCGGCGTGGAACTTCCCCGGCGTCAATGTGATCCGCAAGGTCGCCGGTGCCCTGGGCGCAGGGTGCTCGATCATCGTCAAACCGAGCGAGGAAACCCCGGGCACGGCGATCGCCATCGCGCGCTGCTTCCAAGAGGCCGGGTTGCCGGCTGGTGTGCTCAATGTCGTGTTCGGCGACCCGGCCAAGGTGTCGAGCCATCTTATGGCGTCGAAAATCCCCAAGAAGGTGACCTTCACCGGCAGCGTGCCGGTCGGTATCATTCTCCAGAAGCAAGCCGCCGACACCTTGAAGCGCTGCACCATGGAGCTGGGTGGCCACGCCCCGTTCATTGTATTCGACGACGCCGACGTGGAAGCCGCCGCCCAACTCGGGGTCGCCTTCAAGTACCGCAACTCCGGGCAGGTCTGCACTTCGGCGAGCCGTTTCTTCGTGCATTCGCGCGTTCACGACCAGTTTGTCGATGCCTTCAAGAAGAACATCGACAAGATCGTCGTCGGCGACGGCCTGGCGGCGGACACCACAATGGGCCCGCTCGCGGCCAAACGGCGCATCGACGTGATGGAGCGCATGGTATCGGACGCAACGCAGCGCGGCGCCTCCGTCGTGGCCGGCGGCAGCCGCGTCGGCAATCGCGGCTGGTTCTATGCCCCGACCTTGCTGGACGGTGTGTCGGACGAGGCGACCATTATGCGCGAGGAACAGTTCGGTCCGGTGGCGCCGGTCGCGACCTTCGACGACCTCGATGAGGTGGTGGCGCGTGCCAACAGCGTCGACGTCGGCCTCGCGGCTTATGTGTTCACCAAGAACGGCGGCCGCGCCGAGCAGATGTCGCAACGGCTGGAGACCGGGCTCGTCGGCATCAACGGCATGATGGTGTCGCTGCCGGAGACGCCCTTCGGCGGCGTCAACCACAGCGGTTACGGCTCGGAAGGCGGCATCGAAGGTCTCGAAGCCTTCATGCGTACCAAGCTCGTTGCTGAAACCCGCTCGCTGTAGAGGCGGACATGCCACGCGCCCGCACGCAGGACGGCTACGAGCTGCACTTCGAGATCGCCGGCGCCGGCCGGCCGATCGTCTTCGTGCATGAGTTCGCCGGCGATCATACGAGCTGGGAGGCGCAGCTTCGTCACTTCGGCAAGACCCATCGGTGCATCAGCTTTGCCGCGCGGGGGTTTGCGCCGTCCGATGTACCGACAGATCCAGCGGCCTACGAGCAGGGCCGCGCCGTTGATGACATTGCCGCCGTGCTCGATGCCGCCGGCATCGACAAGGCGCACATTGTCGGCTTGTCGATGGGCGCCATCGCAACGCTGCATTTCGGCGTCCGTTACACCGATCGCGCGCTGTCGCTGTGCCTTGGCGGTTGCGGCTATGGCGCCGACCTCGACCGGCTCGACGCCTTCCGGCAACGCAGCGAGCAGACCGGCCGCGCCATCGAGACCATGGGCATGCCGGCCTTCGGGCGGCTCTATGCGACGGGCCTTGGCCGCGTGCAATTCGCGAACAAGGACCCGCGCGGCTACGAAGAGTTCCTGACGAAACTCGGCGGCCACGACGCCACCGGCTCGGCGATGACGCAGCGTCATCTGCAAGGACGCCGGCCATCGATCTACACGCTGGAGCCGGCGCTAAAGACGCTCGAGGTGCCGACGCTGATCATGGTCGGCGATGAGGACTTTCCCTGCATTCAGCCCGGTATATTCCTCAAGCGCACGATCCGCAGTGCTGCCTTGTCGGTCATTCCGAATGCCGGTCACTCCATCAACCTCGAGGAGCCGGACGAATACAACCGCATCCTCGAACGGTTTCTCTGCCAGGTCGATGCGGGACGCTGGCCGCTGCGCGACCCGCGCGTTGAAGCTCTGCCTGACTTCGGACTGCACCAGAGCTGAGTGCAAAGGAGACGACGCCGTGACCGACCCTGGAGCACCGGAGAGCAAGATCGTCGCCCTCGATTGCTTTCCAATCAAACTGCCGCTGAAGAAGCCGATGAAGCTTGCCGGCAGCTTGGTGCACGACGCGAGTATCCTTTATCTTCGGCTGCGGTCGGCGAGCGGTGTCGAAGGCTGGGGTGAGGCTATCGCGGACCCCGGCAATGCCGGCGAGACCGTCCGCGGTATGCAGGCCATGATCGAGGCGCGTCTGAAGCCGCTGGTGATCGGCCAGTCGGCGTTCGACCGTATTTCCATCGTCAGAGCGATGGCCGCGTCGGTGTTCGCCAATGGTGGCGCGATCGGCGCTATCGATATGGCGCTCCTTGACCTGGTTGGAAAGCTCAAAGGCATTGCCGCGGTCGACGTGCTGGGCGGCGCATACCGGACATCGGTGAAAACCTTGTCCATTGTCGGCGGATACGATCAGGCTTCCGTTTTGAAAGACGTGGCCGAACTGCTCGACGCCGGTGTCGACTGTTTCAAATTGAAGGTCGGCTCAGGTCTGGTGCGCGACGATGTCGCCATGGTGAAGGCCGTTCGGGGCGCCATTGGCGACGACCGCTTCCTCTGCGTCGATGCCAATATGGCCTGGGATATTCCCGCTGCTCTGCAGTTTGCTTGTGGCGCAGCGGATTATGGCCTTGCCTATCTGGAGCAGCCGATCGCTGCGGACAACTACCGCATGGCGCTCTTGGCGGCTCAGACGCCCGTACCGATCTCGGCAGATGAGTCGATTCACGGCCTCAACGACGTTACGGCCCTGCGCGATCTGAAGGCCGTAGCCGGCATGAGCCTGAAATCGATCAAGCTCGGTGGGCCAACCGAGCTCACGCGTGTAGCAACGATCTGCGACGGTTTCGGCCTGTCGGTCGGGGTCGCTATGATGATGGAAACGTCGCTGTCGACAGCGGCGATGATCCATACATCGTGTGCGTTACCGCAGATCGACTGGCTGCTCAATGTCGGCGTTGCGTTTCTCGCTGAGGACCCGATCGGCCCCGGGGGACCGTCGATGCTTGGCACGGTAACCTGTCCGCAAGGGCCGGGCCTTGGCATCACCGTGGACGAGGGCGAGCTTCAACGCTTCATGTTACGATGAGCACATCGTGCGCTCAATTCTAGATTTGCGTCAGACATTCGCCGAGGGATTTTATCAGTAGATCAACTGCCTCCCTGGTAAACGGTAGCGGCGGTCGGATTTTAAGCGTGCTGCCGTAGGGGCCCATCGTGCTGATGAGAATACGCTTGTCCCGAAGCGCGTTGACGCAGGCGAGGGCGGCGGCGGCATTCGGCTGGCGGGTGCTTTGGTCTTTGACGAATTCGACGCCGGCAAAAAGCCCGGCACCGCGAACATCGCCTATCTGCGGATAAGGGCGGGCAAGGTCTGCCAGTGCCGTTCGAAGATAATTGCCAACGGCGACCGAATTCGCCATCAATTGCTCGCTCTCAATAACCTCAAGAACAGCAAGAGCCGCCGCACAGCAGACCGGGTTGCCGGCAAACGTGTTGAAGTAGCGGTTGCTCTTGCCGAATTTGTCGAACAAGTGAGACTTTCCGACCACGCCGCCAATGGGCATGCCGTTGCCCATGGCTTTGCCCATGACGACCAGATCCGGAACGATACCGTGGCGTGCAAAGCCCCACATATGGCTGCCGGTGCGGCCAAAGCCGCCCTGAACTTCATCCGCAATCAGCAGGCCGCCCGCGGCGCGGACGACATCGGTCACGTCTCGCAAAAAGCCGGCCGGTTCGACGCACAGGCCATCGCTACTGAAGACGGTGTCGAGCACCAGTCCGGCAAACCCTGCTCCATCCTTTTTCAACGAATCGATCGCCCGCGCGACCTCCTCGGCAAGCTGGGCACCGACATTGCCATCCGGCGAGCGATAAAAATCAGGCGCGCCTACGGTGCGAATCCTTGGCGATGTGGCTCCGCGTGAAGGAGATACCTCTGCGGCGGCGGCCGTCGTGCCATGATAGGCATGGCGCGTGACTATGATGCCTTCGGCTTGAGTAAAATCCCGAGCGACGCGTAGTGCCAAATCTGTGGCTTCGCTGCCCGAGCAGGTAAACATGACGTTGTCCAGGTCGGGCGGGAATGTTGCGAGAAGGGTCTCGGCATAGTCGATGACGACGTCGAAGAGGTATCGCGTATGCGTGTTCAGCTTCGCCGCTTGCTTGGCGATGGCCTCCACAACGCGTGGATGACAATGGCCGACCGAAGGAACGTTGTTATAGGCGTCGAGATACCGTTCGCCGTCCTTTCCATATAACCATATGCCCTCGGCACGTTCGGCATAAACCGGCCGCTCGTAAAAGAGCCTGTAGCCGGCGCCTAGAGCACGTTGACGGCGCGCTATCAGTGCCTTGGTCGGGGCATCAAGCTCGTTCGCGTTGCCTGGATTGAAAGAGTTAAGAAGCGGTTTCTGTGTCATGGCACCCGGGGCCTCTCGCACGCATGGAGAAATATCGACGTCGCCGTTGTGCGCGGCATACCGAGCAGAAGGTGAAGCCGCTGCCGGTTCGATTCGGTATTGCGCAGGATGTGGGTTCGGTTGTCGGGGAAGCGCCTGGCGCGCCACTCCGTAATAATCACGCTCATGGCCAGCCGAACGGCAATTAAGTCCGGCAGCATACCGAGTTCCTCCGGGGACAGCGGCGTGATCGTATGATACCCGCCAACGAAATCGGCGGCGGGCGCCAGAAGATCGGGCGTGTCGCCCAGTTGATTGGCAGCGCCTATCGCGACATCGTTGATCAGCGCTGTGTGGACCATATCGCCAAAGTCGAGGATTGCGACAATCCGGCTATGGTCTTCGGCGTCGACGATGACATTATTGCGATTGAGGTCGTTGTGGACAATTTGCGCGCGAAGGTTTGGCAGTCGAGGGGCCAGACGCTGGTCAAAGACATCGAGCGTTTTCACGATTATTTCCTGGTCCGCCTGTTCGCCAAGCGACGGCGACATCAGCTCCCGCAGCCTGCCGGCATTCTTGATGTCCCAGGCAATGAGATGACGGGCCCCCGGATGATCGTAGTCTTGCAATGACACGGCCAGTTCGGCGGCGACGCGGCCGAGATTGTGTCGCTGCTGTGCGGTGCGGTTGGAGAACCGCAAGACTTCGCCAGGCACATATGTGAGCAGGCGGGCGATCGCGGAACCGGAAGGTGTTAGGCGCAGCTCCGGCTCGAAATTACCGTCGACGGTCGGCAAGACGCGCGGCACGGGGATCGCAGGGGTCTTCAATTCGAGGTGCCGCAGGGCGCTAGTCTGAAAGTTGACGAAAACTCGGTCTTCCTTCGGATTGGTGACCTTCAGTACGTATCGATCGCCGGCTTCGGTCTGAATCACAAAGTTGCAGTCACGTTCCGCCGTCAGCCGCGTTGCAGATCCGATAATTCCATAGCGCGCGGCCACGAACGCTTCCGCCGTCGACGGGTCGATCGATAAAATGTCCGCAACGAGGCTCTGGCCCAGTATCTCGCCTGCCATCATCGAAGTGCTGCCCATGACCGCGGTATATGGCGGGTCATTACGTGCTGCGCATCGGCGACAGAAGTGGCGCCGAGTTGAGCGAGGGTGGCGCGTGTTTCCTCCTGGAGTATGCGTATGGCATGAGCAGGTCCTTCGGCTCCAAGTGCCGAAAGGCTCCACAGAAACGCTTTGCCAGCGAACGTGGCATTCGCACCAAGAGCCAGAGCGCGGACGATGTCCGAACCGCTGCGGATGCCGGAATCCAGAAAGACGGTCGTCCGCCCTGCTACGGCTTTAACGATGTCCGGCAGACAATCGATACTGGCAGGCAGGGCGTCGACCTGTCGCCCGCCATGATTGGAGACGATAATGCCGTCTGCACCGAGGGCGACCGCCTTCTCGGCGTCCTGCGGGTGGAGAATGCCCTTGATGACGAGCGGCCGTTTCCAAAAATCCCGATAGCGCGCAACTTCCTCCCATGAAAAGGCTCCGCCAATCTCCCGTTGCGTGAATGCAATCACATCGTTGATGCTCGCGCTCGGCGGCATGTATTTTTTCAGATTTGCGAAGCGGGGAATCCCATTGGCCAGCAGCGCTGCGAACCAAGCAGGTGACGTGGCGATATCCCACATCATTCGTGCGTTCGGGCTGAACCTGCTGCCCCCCAATCCGGCTAGCGTTGCCCGCGGGCGCGTCGTGTAAACGGGAACGTCCATGGTCAACACAAGGGCACGTACGCCGCAAGCATCGGCACGGCGCATGAGATCAAAGGCAATCTTGTGGTCGCTCAGCGAGCATCGCAGCATCTGGAACCAGAGCACATCGGGCGCCAGCGCCGCCATCTCTTCAACCGTTGCACCGCCAATCATGCCGAGCGTGTAGGGAACCCGTGCCGCCTGCGCCGCCTGGGCAAGAAACCTGTCGGCTCCCGGCAACACAATGCCTGGCGTACCCATCGGCGATATTGCAATCGGCGCGGCGTAACGCTGGTCGAAAAGAGAAATCTCTGTCGACCCTGCTTCAGCGAGGGCGCCGTAGCGCGGAAGTAACTCGATAGCATCGAGTGCAGTGCGATTGCGCGTCGTTCCCGCATCGCAACCAGCTCCGCCGTCCGCGTATTCAAACGCGAAATGCGGCGCGTGGGTGCGCGCGTAATCGCGCATGGTGTCCACTGTTGGAAAACGCATCCGAAGCTCGTCGTAGCTTGCGGTTTTCGCTGTTCCCATGCCGCACCTTTTCGATCGGGATACGCCCAGGATAAAGATCGGCGCATGTGATCGCTATAGACGATAGGTAATATATATTGCATTCATAAATAAGGCAGTTATATTTGGTTATTATAGCAGCTTCGGACGGAAGTTAGTTTACGGTCTCTGGCAAATTTCTGTGCAGAAGGGGGCACGCAAATGCGGTGTATTCGGACGTCCACGATCATTGCGCTCATCTTTGCGGCGGCCGTTTGCCTAATCGGTGAGCCTTACGCTGCAGCGCACGCTCAAGAATCCACCTTGCAGACGGTTATCAAGCGCGGTCGCGTGCTGGTTGGGGTGCGCGATACGTCACCGGGCTTTTCGTTCAGGGACGACAAGAACGAACTGGTTGGCTTTGAAATCGACCTCGCACGCGAACTGGCGCGCGGGCTTTTCAACGATCCGAACAAGATTGAATTCGTGCTGCTGACCGGCGGCGCCGATCGGGCGCCGGCCATCGTCAGCGGGCGTGTCGATGCTGTCATTTCGACGATGAGCGTTTTCCTCGAACGGGCTCAGGTTGTCGGATTTTCGATCCCCTACAGCATCTCGAAGAGCGTCTTTATCGTTCGGAGCGACTCGCCTTTCCGCAACAATTCGGATCTGGACGGCAAGAAGATCACCGGGCGTCAGGGCGCCGATCTCGAGAAAATCGTCCTGACCGCTATCAAGAATCCTGTTTTCCAGATGTATCCGAGCAATTCGGATGCATTTTTGGCCATGCGTCAAAAGCGAGCGGACGCCTTCTTCTTCGAGGGCGGTGCGGCGCTCTACTTGGCGCGCGAGTTCGGCGATGCCGTACGGGAGGTCTCCGACGGCGGCAAGCCGATTGCACCGAGCTATCTCTCCGTTGCGACGCGCCAGAACGATCAGGTGTGGATCAATTACATCAACACGGCACTTACTGACTTGAAGTTGTCGGGAAAGCTTACCGCGATCCACGAGAAGTGGTTCGGTACCACCAGCCTGATGCCGTCCTGGTCACGTCAGCCGATGTAGAAGCCCTGGGCTGTCCAAATGCCATTAGCGGGGCGGGGTTATGTATTACATCGATTGGCGGGTCGTTTGGGACAATCTGCCTCGCTTGGCGGATGGAATCGTCACCGCGCTTGAACTCGTCGTCGTTGCCGGCTTTATCGCATTCTTCGTTGGAATACTCGGAGCCCTGGCGCGCCGCTCCAAGTTTCGTTCGGTGCGCGTTGCAGCGATTGTCTACCTTGAGGCGGTCAGGAACAGCCCTGTTCTGGTGAAGATGTACTTCATCTACTTCGGGCTGCCGACGTTCGATATTTCACTTAGCCCCTTTGTGTCGGGGGCGGTGGCTCTTGGTTTGCATCACGGGGCCTATCTCATGGAGATATTCAGGGCCGCTTTCGATGGTGTGCCTCGCGGGCAGTTCGATGGCGCGGCAAGTCTGGGGCTCCCGCGATGGCTGACCTTCTGGAAAATCGAACTTCCCCAGGCTTTGCGGGCGGCGTTACCGCCGGTCGGCAATGTGGGTTCCGAACTTATCAAGGACACATCCCTGACGAGTTCGATTTCGCTCGCCGAAGCCTATTTCGTGTTTGTCTCGATTATCGCCCTGACAATGCGAACCGTTGAGATTTTCGTCGTCGCGGCCGGCTTCTATCTGGCGGTAACGTGGATTTTCTCCTTGGGGGTGTCGGCTTTGGAACGCCGCCTTAACAGGCCCTACGGTCCGCGGCGCACCGCCAAGGCGGTCAGCTTATGAATATGGGGCTGCTCGCCATGGTGTGGCTCCTGCTGAAAGGCTTCATGGTGAGTCTGCAGCTGGCCGCCGGCGTTCTCATCCTCGGCACGGTGTTTGGCTTCCTTCTGGGCATAGCCGGCGCACGGGGCTCACGCGTTACCCGGTCAATCATTCATGGTCTCGTCGTTATCGTGCGAGGCGTTCCTTTGCTCATCCAGGTTTTTGCCGTCTTCTATTTCCTGCCGCTGGTCGGCCCGACGCTGTCGCCGTTCCTCACCGCAACCGTTGCGCTCTCGCTCTTTGCCGCGGTTACAATCGGCGAGATCGTGCGCGGGAGTATCGTGACGGTTCCGGCGGGCCAATGGGAGGCGGCGCGTGCTTTGGGGCTCGGGCGGCTGCATACACTCGTCCTTGTCGTTCTGCCTGAGGCGTTGCCGACCATCATTCCGTCGCTCGTTGGCCAGTTCGTCTGGCTGATCAAGGGCACGTCGATCATCTCGCTGCTGGGCGTTCCGGAACTGATGTACGCCGGCCATCAGATCATCGAGCGGACACTTCGCGGTTTTGAGGTAATGGCGCTCATCTGGATCATATATACGGCGGTCTGTTATCCGTTATCGGTGCTCGGCCGTTATCTCGAAGCGCGCCTGAAGTTTCCCGATCAGGGCTCGGCATTGGCCGCGCCCAAGATGGCCTTGGCGGGTGATCGGGTATGATTTCCGCCCTCGCCAGGCCTGATACGGCACCGCTTTCGATCGGCATTATTGGTGCGGGTATCGTCGGTGTGAGCTGTGGTTTGCATCTGCAGCGCGCGGGGCATCAGGTCGAGGTGATCGACTGGCAGGGAGCAGGCGAGGGCGCGTCGAGCGGCAACGCCGGGATCATCGCCGTTTCCGAACTGATCCCCTTCAGCACATTTGCCACTTTGCGCAAAGTTCCAGCGATGTTGCGCGATCCGAACGGGCCGCTGCGTTTGAGACGGGACTATCTGTTTCCGATCCTGCCATGGCTGGTTCGCTTTACGTTGGCGTGCCGCCCCGCCAAGCAGAAAACGATCGTTAACGCGCTCTTTGAGTTGCTGTCGCGAAGTTGGGATGCCTGGGCTTCATTCACGACTGATCCCGCAGTCGCGGCTTTGATCCAACGCTCGGGTTGGCTTCAGGTCTTCGAAGATTCCGAGAGCGTCCGCAAAAAGGCGGCAACGGTCGCCCTGCAGAGGGCCAGAGGCATTGCCGTTCAGGAAGTCTCGTCAAACGAGATTCGGGATCTGGAGCCGGCGCTGGCGCCGGTTTTCGGGGCCGGCTTGTACTATCCCGATAACGGCTTCGTATCGAGTCCGCTCAAAATGTTGCGCGCACTCTCGGAGATGCTGTTTCGCAATGGTGCGACGTATCACCGCGAACGCGCGGTGGCGATAGCGACGTTGCCCGGTGGTGAGATCGAAGTTCGCACAACTGGCGAAACCCGTTGCTACGATCGGGTTATCCTCGCCGCAGGCGCCCATTCGCGGTCCTTGTTGCGAACGTTGAAACTGGACGTGCCGCTCGACACCGAGCGCGGCTATCACCTGATGCTGCCGCGGCCGGCACATTCTCTGAGACGTTCGGTGTCTTTTTCGGACTACGGCTTTTCACTTGGCCCGATCGACGATGCCATACGGCTGACCTCCGGCGTGGAGTTCGCCGGTCTTGAAGCGGCGCCCGATTGGTCTCCGATCAGTCATATAGTGACGCATGCGCAACGCTTTTTGCCGGGACTGAGCTCCGACATTTCGGACCAGTGGCTTGGCTTCCGGCCGTCGCTCCCGGACTCGCTTCCCGTCATCGGTTCGCCGCGGGAGCATCCCGGCGTAATCCTCGCATTTGGACACGGTCATTTAGGCCTGACGACAGGCCCGCTCACCGGGAGTCTCGTCGCGGCAACCATAGCACGCGCGCCGTTACCCTTCGATATCGAACCGCTCAGTCCAAGCAGATGGGGTATCTGATGACCCATGCGAATGTGAAGAAGTTCGTCGATCACCCGACTGCGTGGCACGCTTTTCGCTTTGACAAACTCATTCCAAACCTTGGTTGGGACCAGAGTTCACGCAGCAAGTTCTTCCAAAGTTCAATCTTGTAGTCTGTCATGGAGGGTTCAATGACCTGGAATTGCAACAATATATCTCGGCGTTACTTCATGGGTGGCGTCGCCTCATTGGTGACGGTTGGAGCAACCGGAACGGCACGTGCCGCTGCTTCGCAATTCAAGACGATTACGCCCGGTGTGCTGACCGTGGCGGCCTTCGGCGAAATGCCCGCGTCGGGCATCGAGGACGGCAAGCTCGTCGGTCTTGACGGCGACATGATCATGGCCATTGCCCCAAAGCTCGGCCTTACGGTGAAGCCGCTCGTCATGGACAACGCGGCCACGATCGAATCCGTCGTCTCCGGCCGCGCCGATATCATGATCGGCAATATGCGGTGGACCTCGAGGCGTGCAGCGGTCATGGCGCTTAGCGACGCCGCATATTACGTGACCTATGGTTCCGTAACCCGGAAGGACAGCAAGCTTCCCAATGTTGTGGCGATTTCCGATCTGAAAGGACAGCGTCTGGCCACGCTGACCGGGGCGGCGTCGTCTACCGACCTCAAGAAGGTGCCGGACAGCGGTGGTGTCCGTTTCTATGACAACAGCGATGCGGTGATCCGTGACATCATTGCGGGCCGCGTGGACTTCGCCAGCCTTGACCCGACGATGATTGCCTATTTGGGTAGCAAAAATCCGGGTCTCAATCTCAAGCACATCACCTACAAGCCGGACCCCGAATATCCAACCTTGACTGGCAGCAGCCAGGCCGTGTTCGGCATGCCACTGGCCAACCCGGACCTCGTCGATGCTGTCAACGCCGGTCTGGCCTGGCTCAAGCGCAACAAGCAGGACCGGGCGATCTTCGCCAAATATGGCCTGACAGACGAGCTCTACTTTACGCCGCTCGCGGAAAATCCCCGCATCGGCGTGGACCGTGACACCAGCGGAAATGTCACCGGGCCCGCTGCTCACAAGCCCAAGGATTTCAGCGCGTTGTTCTCCTGACGCGGATGAGTGAGAGCGACGTGACAGAAATCGATGCCGCGCGGGTCCCGTTGGTCCGCATTATGGAACTGACGAAGCACTTCGGCGACAGGCTGATCCTCGACAGGGTCAGCCTGGACGTCGAGGCTAAACAGCGTCTTGTTCTGATCGGCCCGAGCGGATCGGGAAAGACGACATTGCTTCGCTGCATCAATCATCTCGAGAAGCCCACATCGGGACATGTGTTCATCGACGGACGTCTCTGCTGGCGGAAAGCGCCGGGCGAGCCTCATATAGATCTTCCGGACGCTGAGATCGCACGTCAGAGGCGCGAGATAGGTATGGTGTTTCAGCGCTTCAATCTATTCCCTCATATGACTGCGTTGCAAAACGTGATGTGCGGACCGCTCAAGGTTTTGAAACGCCCGCGCAATGAAGCGCACGATTTGGCAATGGCGCTCCTTGAAAAGGTAGGTATGGCGGAGCACCGTGATGCCTATCCGGAGCGACTTTCCGGTGGCCAGCAACAACGTGTTGCGATCAGCCGCGCGCTGGCGATGCAGCCCAAGCTGATGCTGTTTGATGAAGCAACGTCCGCGCTCGATCCGGAACTCGTGGGTGAAGTCCTCGGCGTCATGCGGAAGTTGGCCGAAGACGGCATGACCATGATCATCGTCACCCATGAAATGCACTTCGCTGCCAGCATTGCCGACCGGGTTATCGTCATGGATGCCGGGCGGATCATCGATGAAGGTTCGCCGATTGAAATTCTAAAATCCCCAAAACACCCGAGAACAGCGGCCTTCCTTTCTCGTATGCTGAATGAGAATACATCGCCAATCCAGACGAGTGCCTAGCCATGGGCCTTGGCTTCGGAGTCTTCTTTCAGCAGCTGCCAGGATTTATCGACGTGCTGCTGCATGCGGCCGTCATGACGATAGTCGTCACTTTGTGTGCGTCACTGATGGCGACATTCTTCGGCATCGTTTTCCTGTTTCCTCGGCTTTCGGCATCGCGCCCCCTTCGCGCGGTGGCAATTGCCTATGTTGAGTTGGCGCGGGCGGTGCCCATGTTGACGCTGCTCTTTATCATCTATTTCGGGATGCCTCAGGTTGGGCTCCGGCTTGATCCGCTGTCGGCTGCCGTGATTGCGTTCGGCATTCACGGTGGCGGATACCTCGTGGAGATCTTCCGCTCGGCAATCGAGGCCATCAATAAGGGGCAGCTTGAGGCGGGCCTGGCTATTGGCATGACCCGCTTTCAGGCGCTTCGTATCATCGTACTGCCTCAGGCGGCCCGGATCGGCCTGCCGCCGTACTGCAATTATGCGATTCAACTTCTTAAGGACAGCTCGCTCGCGTCCACGATATCCGTTCCTGAACTGATGATGCAGACGCGGCTGATCGCCAACGCAACCTATCTGACCATCGAGCTCTACGTGTTCGTGGCGCTCATCTACCTCGTCATGAGCCTGCCGCTGAGTTATGGCGCGCTGTGGCTGCAGACAAAGCTCAGCGCTCAGCATCGAACGCCATGATTAGCCAGTTTTATTCCTCCATTGCGAAAAGTGTCGTCTGGGAGTGGATGCCGCAGCTCCTCGAAGGTGTTCGTCATACACTGGAGATGGCGTTGCTTTCGTTTGCCCTGTCGGTCATCCTCGGCCTGATTGTCGCGCTGATGCGCATGTCCGAAAAGCGGGTCATTTCGTGGACTGCAATCGTCTTCATCGAAGTGTTTCGCGGAACGCCGCTGCTCGTTCAGCTTTTCATCATTTACTACGCTTTGCCCGCGGTCGGATTGATCTTTAGTCCGTTCGTGGCGGGCGTAATCGGTCTCACGCTGAACAGCGCCGCCTATATTTCGGAGATTTATAGATCGGGCTTCCTGTCGATCGATGCGGGACAAAAGGAGGCGGGAAAGGCCATCGGCATGACCGGTCTCCAGATTCAGCTGCAGGTTCTTATTCCGCAGGCGGTCCTAGTCTCCATCCCTAACCTGGCTGGTTATGGTGTGACCATCCTTAAGTCGACGTCGCTGGCTTCTATTGTGTCGGCGCCGGACCTCATGATGTACGCTCACGACCTCAGCAGCGAGTATTTCATGCCGATGAAGGTCTATTTGATCACGGCGCTGCTTTACATCATCATGGCCTATCCGTTATCCCGGGGTGCGCAGCACCTGGAGAAGGTCATGGGACGCGGCCGCCGCTAGCGCACCGAGCGCTGTCTGCGGAAAATGAATTCTAAGATGAACGATGACTAGAATGCCGTGATACGGGCGTTCGCCTTAACTGCTTGTCGTCAATCAGCGACGGTTGCGCAAACTGGACCTATTACCAGATAGGTTGAGAACCGGCTTTCCACGCGCGCCGACATTAATTTCCAAATTTTATTGATTGGCAGATGCGGCACCAGCCGACCTGCGGGCGTTTCTCGTCGTGGCAGCTGTACCTGTCGTTTTGCCGCTGCGCGGCTTCTTGGCCGAACGGCTTGAGATATCCCGAAGATACGCGAGAGCCTCACCCGAGTTGTCGACGAGCTTCTTTGCCGCGATGTGTGCCCTGACCAGGCCATGCAGGCTCACATTCTGGAACAGCATGTCGTTGACAGTGCGCACATACGGCGTCACGCGCTCAATGTGTTGTTCGCCTTTGCGACTAAGCTGGACCAGAACGCTGCGCTGGTCGTTCAAGTTGCTCTTCTTGAGCACAAGACCTTTTGCCTTGAGCCGGCCCACCTCTGTCGTCACATGGGTGGAGGCGAGCGCGACGTGTTCGGCAAGGTCCTTGATGGTTACGCCCTGTGAACCCTGCTGGGATGCGACGCCCATCAATACGGCAAATTGCGACGACGTCAGGCCCGAGATTTTGGCGAAGGCGCTGCGGCATTTCAGGAGCTGCTCGACGCTCCGAACCCAAGTGTATATGGCCTCCCGAAAGAGCTGATCAGATCCGTCCTTCAGGAAGTCTTCACGTGAGGTCGTAAGGGGCGGTCTGCTGTCCAGCATTCCAACTCTCGATCGCTGTATTGTGCTTTAGGCGGTCCGTGGTCGGCCATTCGGGGCGCAACCGGAGCGATCTGTTATCACCAAGAGGTTGTCGCGGCAAGGGAAAGGGGAAAGCGGCGCCCGGATAAGTATATACATTTTGTACCTAGAAGATCCGGGCGAGATATTGTAGCTTTGGCCGCCGGACGTTTGATCTGTGCAGTCGTCGGTGTTGTCGACGTATGAGGCGGGATTTCTGTTTCGCTCTCCTGCAGCAGAGGACGGAAGGTACGCGATCTGGCAACATTCCCCCGGGGGTAACATGACTGTCGACAAGTATATGTTCGAGCTGTTCCGCAAGGAGCTGCAACTCTGCAAGGTGAAGCCGGGAGAGACGATCGGCATCCTTTCGGAAGACACCATTCGAAGAGACTATGCGGTGGCTTTTGCGGCGGCGGCAGAGGATCTCGGGGCCGATACGCTCCACGTCAATATTCGCAAGCGCCCCGGCAGCTTCTTCGGACCCGGCAACTCCTTGCGCGGGCAGCAGGCCGCCATCGAGGCGCTCAAGAGAACCGACATGGTCATCGACCTGATCGGCCTGCTCTGGTCCAAGGAGCAGGATGCGATCACCGCCGGCGGACCACGCATGCTTTTGGTGCTGGAGCCCATGGAGGTTTTGTCGCGGCTGTTGACGTCGCCGGACTCGCGGCGGCGTGTTGGCGAGGCGCACAAGCTGATCGCCGGTGCGCGCGAGTTGCGCATCACCTCGCCGGGCGGAACAGACGTGACCTATAAGATCGGCAAACTGAAGACCGTGAGCCAATACGGCTATACGGACGAGCCAGGTCGTTGGGATGCATGGGCTGGCGCTTTCGTCTGGACCGGGGGCGACGAAGACGGCGTCGATGGAACGGTTGTCGTCGATGCTGGCGACCTGCTGCTCGATCCGATCCTTCGCTATGTGTCGGAGCCGATCGTGCTCACGATCAAGAAGGGTTACATTACGAAGATCGCCGGCGGCGGCGCCGAAGGCGCGCTGATGCGCGATTTCATGGCGAGCTTCCGCGACCCCAAGGCTTATGCCGTCTCGCATATCGGCTGGGGTCTTGATGAGAATGCGCAATGGACGTTCCTGGCCACCAATCCGGCCGCGCGCGACAGCCTCGGCGTCGATGGCCGCTGTTTCTACGGCAATGTCCTGTTCTCCACTGGTCCGAATACCGAGCTTGGCGGGACCAACGACACCATGTGCCATCTGGACATTCCGTTGAAGAATTGCTCGCTGTTCCTGGACGGTCGCCAAATTCTCAAGGATGGCGAAATTCTTCCCGAGGAGATGCGGGTGCCCGGCCGGTAATCGACCAGTTGCCCCAGTAATCAAGGAGCGTCTTATGCCATTCGTTCAAGTTCAGCATCTGGCCGGGGCCTTCAGCCGCGAGCAGCAAACGGCTCTTATTCGGGACATTACCGAGGCCTTCGTTCGCGTGTCGGGGGAACGTATCCGTCCCAATGTTCTGATCACAGTCAGCGAAATCGAAAGCGGGCTGTGGGCGACTGGCGGCGTGCCTCTCACCATCGAAGAGGTTAAAAAGAGGCAGGCGGAACGTCAGGCTTCGCAAGCCTGACGCCGCACCGCGCGCCGAAGCAGGCGATCGCTCCGGCGGGGCGGACTAATCGCTGTTGACAGGGAAACTTCTGTCAAAGAATATACAAGATGTACTAAAATCCGCCGGCAGCTGGCAGCAGCTTCGGAACGTAGTCTCCGGTTTGCGCTCAACAGGACCCGCTCCCATGTCGCATGATCCCGCTTCTTTTCCGACGCTCGAAGGCTTCGATCCTTTCAGCCAGGAGTTCCTCAGCAATCCGGTTCCGATCATCAAGGACGCGCAGGCAAAGCAGCCGATCTTCTACTATCCTCCGCTGCGGCTTTGGGTGGTCACGAAGTACGACGACATCTGCAAGGCGGCGCGCGACTGGGAGACTTTCTCCTCGAAGGCGACGGCCTTTGTGCCGCCGCCGGCCGATCTGAAGCCCAAGATCCCCGACAACTACATCGCGGACCATTTCATCTCGCTCGATCCACCGGAGCATACGGCAGACCGCACCGCGGTGGCCCGTCAGTTCCTGCCGCGCGAACTGCAAAAGCAGGAAGCCAATATCCGGCAGATCGCCAACATGTTGATCGATCGGTTCATCGCCAAGGGTTCCTGCGACTTCATGCAGGAGTTCTGCTATCCGCTGTCGCTCAACGTCATCATGGGCCTGCTCGGCGTTCCCAAGGAACGGGAGCACGACTACCGGATCTGGACGGAAGACCTCTTTTCGGTGCTGACGCCGAAAACGAAGGACGCCGTTACCAAGCCGATGACCGAAGAAGAAAAGAGGGAGCGCTGGACCCGGCTCGCCGAGAGCCAGGAGTTCTTCGAGAATTTCGTCGCGGATCGCGTTCGGTGTCCCATGGACGATCTCACGAGCCAGATCGTCAAAGTGAAGGATGCATCCGGCAACCAGGCCATGCCCACGCCACGGATCGTGCGCAAGATTCATGAATTGGTCGCCGCTGGTAATGACACGACGGCCAATCTTATGGGCCTGATGCTGATTCACATGGCCGAAAATCCCGCGCAAGACGCCGAGATCCGCGCCAACCCCGCTTTGCTGCCGAACGTGGTGGAGGAAACCCTGCGGTTGCGCGGCACCTCACCGGGCCTGTTCCGGGTCACCACGAAGGACACTGAACTGGGCGGCACGAAGATTCCGGAGGGGGCGCTGGTGTGGCTCCTCTTTATCGGCGGTGGCGTCGACGAGAGCCATTTCCCTCAGTCGGAAAAGTGGGACATCCATCGTCCGAACAGCGACAAGCATCTCGCCTTCGGTCACGGCCGTCATTCATGTCTCGGCAATCCGCTCGCGCGGCTTGAAGCCAAGGTGGCGTTCGAAGAACTCCTCAAGCGCATTCCCGACATTCGCGTTACGCCGGGGCAGCATGTCGAGTATCTGCCGGTGATGACGGTGACGACCATCAATCACCTTCAGGCGGAATGGACCCCGCCGAAAAGCCCTTGATTGCTGATGCGCCGGGCCCAGCCGTTCTTCTCAAGCTGGTCCGTGGATGTGGCCCGGCAAGCTTGATTGAAGGAAGCGATAGTGACGGCCGCGGAAAGCAATGAGCTGGAGCTTGTTCTTGACTCGGTCGTCGGTGAGACCGCCGACGTCCTGGTTCTGGAACTCAAGCGCCCGGACGCAACGGCGTTGCCTGCATGGGCGCCCGGCGCGCATGTCGACCTCGTTTTGCCATCGGGCAAAATCCGGCAATATTCGCTCTGCGGTGACATCGCAGACACCTCGCGCTACCGCGTTGCGGTGCTGCGTGAGACAGCCGGCCGTGGCGGATCGGAAGAGATACATGCCATCGCCAAATCGGGCCTGACCGTGCGCGTGCGCGGCCCGCGCAATCACTTCGCGCTGGTCGAAGCTCCGCGTTACCTGTTCGTTGCCGGCGGCATTGGCGTTACGCCGATCCTGCCGATGATCCGCCAAGCCGAACTTGCGGGGCGGCCCTGGCGCCTGGTCTATGGCGGCCGTACCCGCGCTTCGATGGGTTTCGTCAAGGAAATTGCGGCTCGGACCGGCGGCACCGTTACGTTGTTGCCGCAAGACGAGGTTGGGCTTCCGGATCTTAACGCGCTGCTCTCCGAAGTGGAGCTCGATGCCGCAATCTACGGCTGCGGCCCCGCCGGTATGCTAAAGGCCCTAAAGGATGCCGCCGCGCAGCACGGCCGTGCAAGCGCATTGCATATCGAGAGCTTTTCAGCGTCCGAAGATGCCGTGCCGCCCGCAGGCGGCGCCGGAGATGCGGCCTTCGAAGTCGAGTTGCGCAAATCGGGTGTGGTTCTCCAGGTCCCAGCTGATCGCAGCCTTGGTACAGTCCTTCAGGATGCCGGCATCGAAGTGCCTTTCTCCTGTCAGGAGGGCTACTGCGGAAGTTGCGAGACGCGCGTCCTCGAAGGTGTACCGGATCATCGCGACACGATCCTCACGGAAGAGGAGAGGGCCGTGGGAAACATCATGATGGTTTGCTGCGGTCGCTCACGCACCCCCCGCCTTGTGCTGGATCTATAGGGGAAAGCCAGCACCTCGACGAAATGTCCGCATCTGGACGATTGCAACAAAAAATCAACGAGCGTGTCGTCGGCAAAAGCCGCGAAGAAGGGGGTAAGCCATGAAGCAGTTCCGTCAGTTTTACATCGATGGACAATGGGTCGACCCTCTGGAGGCGACGGCCTTCGACGTCATCAATCCAGCGACTGAGGAGGTATTCGCACAAATCAGCCTCGGCAGCGCAAAGGATGTCGATCGCGCCGTTAAAGCGGCGCGCAAGGCGTTCGATAGCTTTTCCAACTGGACCGTCGGCCAGCGCGTGGCGCTGCTTGAGCGGATTATCGAGGAGTACGAGCGCAGGTTCGACGACGTCGCCTGGGCGATTACAACAGAGATGGGCTCGCCGATCGGCTTCTCCCGCGGCCTTCAAACGCCCGCGACCTTGGGCCATCTGCGTGAAGCGATTGCCGTCCTGAAGAGCTACAAATTCGAATCCATGTTGGGGAAGACGCGTATCCTGCGCGAGCCGATCGGCGTCTGCGGGTTCATCACCCCTTGGAACTGGCCGATCAATCAGATCACGGCGAAACTGGGCAGCGCCATTGCCGCCGGTTGCACCATGGTGGTCAAGCCGAGCGAGTTTGCGCCCGTCAGCCCCATCATTCTTACCGAAATTCTCGACAAGGCCGGCGTCCCGCCCGGGGTCTTCAACCTGGTCAATGGCGATGGACCGACGGTCGGTAGCGCCATCTCGCGTCATCCTGACATCGACATGGTTTCATTCACCGGCTCGACGGCCGCCGGCATTGCCGTTGCGCGCGACGCGGCCGCTACCGTCAAGCGGGTTCATCAGGAACTTGGCGGGAAATCGGCCAACATCCTTCTTCCCGGCAAGCACATCGATATCTCGGCGCCATACGGCATGTTGCGCGCTTTCACCAACAGCGGTCAGTCCTGCATTGCCCCGGCGAGAATGCTGGTGCCGGAGAGCGAGGTGGAGCGTGTCGTCGGCCTCCTTAAAGCGGCTGCCGAGAATCTCGTTGTCGGCGATCCGAGTTCGGAAACCACCACGCACGGACCGTTGGTCAACCGGCGGCAATTCGACCGTGTCCAGGAACTCATCAAATCCGGCGTCGACGAGGGCGCGCGTGTCGTGGTCGGCGGCGAGGGGCGCCCATCCGGCATGAACCGCGGCAATTTCGTCAAGCCGACCGTGTTTGCGGATGTGACGCCGGATATGCGTATCGCCAGGGAAGAGATCTTCGGCCCTGTGCTTGCGGTTATGGCCTACCGCGATGTCGATCATGCGATCGAGATCGCCAACGACTCCATTTACGGCCTCGCGGGCTTCGTATCCGCCGACGATCTCAGCGAAGCGGATCGCGTAGGCCGGCGCATTCGCGCCGGCCGCGTTTATCTCAACGACAAGCCGCAGGATGAGACGCCAAATTACGAGTTCGAGGCTCCGTTCGGCGGCTACAAGCAATCCGGCAATGGTCGCGAAGTGGGGCTTTTCGGCTTCGAGGAGTTTCACGAGGTCAAGGCCGTCATCGCCTGATACAGGCCGGCCGCTATTTATCCGAACAAAACGCGCTTAATCGTTCATTCCGCTAAAGAGACATTCGCATGTTCTATGAGCCTTCCAAGAACGATCACGGGCTTCCCTACAATCCCTTCAAATCATGCGTTGTGCCGCGACCAATCGGCTGGATATCGACAATCAGCCGTGATGGGATCGTCAATCTGGCGCCGTTCAGCCAGAGCAATATCCTCGGCTGGGATCCACCCTATGTCATGTTTTCGGCGCAGAACCGCGTCAATGGCAACCGCAACGATAGCGTGAACAATGCCGAATACACCGGCGAGTTCGTTTACAATATGGCGACCTATGCACTGCGCGATGCGGTCGTTGAAAGCAGCATGATCGAAGATCCGGCCATCGATGAGCTGGCTACGACCGGTCTGACGCCGGCCGAGTGTCGTCTGGTGAAGCCACCCAGGGTCAAAGAGAGTCCCATCAGCCTCGAGTGCAAACATCATCAGACGATCGTGCTGGCGAACAACAAGCCCGAACTTTTCAATTCTGTCGTTATCGGCCGGGTTGTTGGCGTTCACATCAACGACGATTTCATCGACAAAAGCGGAAAGCTGGACATCCTTAAGATGCGGCCACTGGCCCGTATGGGTTACCTCGATTACACCTCCGTTACCGACGTTTTTGAACTGCGTCCGAAGAACATCTCGGAGGACATGATTCGCGGAATGGCCGGCGGTAGCGCTTCAACGTCCACAAAGCCGTAATCCCGACAATCGCTATCAAGGTGGAAGCATAACCATGGATCTTACGGGCAAAGTTGCAATCGTAACCGGCGCCGCGCGTGGCATCGGTTTGGCCGTCGCAACCCGCTTCTGTCGAGCGGGCGCGCGCGTGGTCATCGCCGATCTCAATGCGAATGATACCGATAACGCAATCAAAACGGTTCAGCGCGATCTGCCCGGAGCCCAATGTCTGGGCGTGACTGTCGATGTCGGCGATCGTCCGTCCGTCGAGGCAATGGTCGAGAAGACGGTGGCCGCATTCGGCCGGGTTGACATTCTCGTCAGCAATGCCGGCGTCTGGAAAAATCTGAGCCGTGGGCCATTCTGGCAACTCAGCAATGCCGAGTGGCAGAACACCTTTCGAGTCAATACCGAGGGCGCGTTTAATTGCGCCTCCGCGGTCGCGCCCCACCTAGTACGCCAGAAATCGGGCCGCATCATTTTCATCGGTTCCGCGGCCATCGGTGAGGCGCTGGCGCACATCACTCAGTACAGCGCCTCGAAATCGGCGCTTATCGGCCTGATGCGTTGTGCGGCCAAGGAGCTTGGCAAGGACGGGATCACCGTCAATATGGTCAACCCCGGTCAGGTCGACACTGGCGCCTTCACGCGCGAGCAGTTGGAGTCGCGGGCGCAAAGCAAATTCATACATCGCGTCGGCGTTCCGCAGGATCTGGAGGGCATCATCACCCTATTGGCCAGCGACGAAGCGGCCTTGATCACGGCGCAGCAGATATTCGTCGATGGCGGCGGCGTCATGAACTGACGCCGCGCCTGCGCGCGGCGGGTGAATCCGGCTTGACAGCTACGATATGTAGCAATCTAATTGAAACAGGTAGCCTCCGAATTCAATGTCGGGGCTGGCGTTAGGCAGAGTCGAATGACCGGCGCAGGCGCACAAAGCGACGTACGTTCTGGCAGCCTGACCGTTGACGTGCGCGGTCTGCATTGCCTGACAAATGGCATTCGTCAGCACTATCTCGACTTCAACCACGCGGCGCCTGGCATACCGGTTTTGCTGTTGCCCGGGATCACCAGCCCGGCCGCGACCTGGGCTTTCGTCGCGCAGCGGCTTGCCACGTCGCGTCGGGTGATCGTCCCCGATATCCGAGGACGCGGGCTTTCGGACAGCGGGCCGGGTCTCGGCTATTCGCTCGATGACTATGCGCGTGATGCGCTCGGTCTCATTGACGCACTTGGGCTGAAGAAACCGATCGTTGTCGGCCACTCGATGGGCGCGCGCATTGCCGCGCGAATGGAGACGACGGCGCCCGGGGCAGCATCGCGGCTTGTTCTGGCCGATCCGCCACTTTCGGGGCCGGGTCGCGAGCCTTATCCGACGCCGCTTGTTTCATATATTTCGGCGCGTGAGGCGGCATCGAAGGGTGCGACCGTCGAGCAATTCCGTAGTTTCACGCCGACTTGGACGGATGAGCAGATCGCTTTGCGCATCGAGTGGCTCCCCACCTGCAGCATCGACGCGATTACCAAATCGCACCAGAATTTCCAGGATGAGGATATCTTCCCGGATTTTCCGAAGCTGAACTGTCCGACGCTGCTGATCTACGCGATGCGCGCGAAGGTGGTCACGCCTGAAAACGCTGCGGAAATCGGGCGGTTGCTGCCGAACGGAGAAGTGGTCGGCGTGCAAGCCGGACACATGATTCCCTGGGATAATCTGGAAGACTTTATCTCCGTGACGGAGCGGTTCATCGCAGCCGCATGACCCTATCCGGCGCGTAAAGGATTGATCGTAACGGTTCTGCCACTGAAAGGGACTCGGCGAGTTGACTCGAAAGCGCACTTGCGTCCATATAGCTACAAGTTTAACATATTTCCGATAAGTGCAGCACGCCACAAGTGCTGACATGATGAGAGGGACGAATGGCTTTCTACAGCAACTACAAGAACGTGCTCGTCGATAAGAAGGACGGCATCACCACCGTCACTTTGAATCGTCCGGAGAAGCGCAACGCGATGAGCCCGGACCTGGACGAGGAGATGCTGGACTGCATCCTCAATCTCGAGGCGGATGCGGAAACGCTCGTTGTGGTGCTCACCGGCGCGGGCCCGGCGTGGTGCGCCGGCATGGATCTCAAGCTTTACTTCCGCGAACTGGAAGGCGATCCGGCGAATGCCGCCAAGCACGTCCGCACCGAGTGGGCCACCCATCAGTGGCGCTGGCATCGCCTCTATAACTTCCCGAAGCCGACCATTGCGATGGTCAACGGCTTCTGCTTCGGCGGCGCTTTCACCCAGCTCGTTGCTTGCGACTTCGCTATCGCCGCCAACAGCGCGACGTTCGGCCTGTCGGAAGTGAACTGGGGCGTCATTCCCGGCGGCCTGGTCAGCAAGGCCTTCAACGCCGCCGTGAACTATCGCGACGCGCTCTATTACTCCATCACGGGCAAGCCGTTCCAGGGTCCGGAAGCCGTCCGCATGGGTCTCATCAACGAGTCCGTTCCGGACGAGAGGCTCCACGACGAGGTGATGATTCTTGCTCGGCAGCTCGCTTCGCTCAACCCCGAAGCGGTCCGCGCCACCAAGCAGGCCATCAAGGCAACCCGCGAAATGACCATCGAGCAGGCGCACGAATATCTGATCGCCAAGAACGGTCAGCTCTCCCATCGCGACCGGGAAGGCGGCTACTACCAGGGCATCTCGAAATTCATCGATGCCAAGGCATACCGCCCGGGGCTCGAGCCTTATCCACGCGACAAGGCGGATAACGTCTGATGCCAAACGCCGCGCCGACGCTGGGTGATATCAAGGTCGTGGAGATCGGCACTATGGTGACCGCTCCGCTGGCCGCGATGCTGCTGGCCCAACTCGGCGCGGATGTAATCAAGATCGAGAATCCTGCGGGAGGCGACCCCTTCCGCAGGTCTACGGGCGGCACCTACAGCCCGAACTTTATCGCCTACAATCAGAACAAGCGGAGCCTTCAGCTTGACCTTGCAACGCCCGGAGGGAAGGCGCGGGCGCTCGAGCTGATCGCAGAGGCCGATGTACTGATCGAGAATTTCCGCCCCGGCGTCATGGACCGGCTGGGCTTCACGGCTGACGTCCTCGCCAAAACAAATCCTCGCCTCGTCTATTGCTCAATTACCGGTTTCGGCGCGGATGGCCCGTATTCGGCGCGCCCGGCCTACGACACCGTAGGCATCGCGCTGTCCGGCATTCTGCACATGTATCTCGACCGCGCCCGGCCGCAGGTTTATGGGCCGACGCTTGCCGACAACGCGACCGGTCTCTATGCCTTCGGCGGCATCCTCGCGGCGTTGCACGCGCGGCAGGCGACCGGAAAGTCGCAGCGCGTCGAGATCAATATGCTCGACAGCGCGATTGCCTTCGTGCCCGATGCTTTCGCCTACGCCACGCAGCTCGGCCAGTCTTACGGGCCCTTGTCCCGCGTCGCGTCGTCGCAAGGTTTTGTCTGGACCTGCGCCGACGGTCAGGCCATTGCCGTTCACCTGTCGGTGCCGGAAAAATTCTGGCTGGCGCTGGTCGCGGCGATGAATATCGGCGACACGATTGCGGCGGATCCGCGTTTCAGGACGCCGGGCGATCGCATACGCAACTACGAACCGCTTGCCGCCGCGCTGAGTGAAGTCGCGAAGACGCAGCCGCGCGACCATTGGATCGCCGCCTTCGCCAAGAACGACATTCCGTTTGCGCCCGTTCATTCGATTGCGGAAGTGATCGCCGATCCGCAGGTGGTGCATCTCGGCACCTTCGCGGAGTCGCAACACCCCGCCGAGGGGAGGGTCGTCGGCATTCGCAATCCGCTTCGCATCAATGGAGAGCGCGCTCCGGTGGTGGCGCCGCCATCCCTTGGCGAACACGCGACCGCGCGGTTCGTCAGGCCGCAAGGAGAAAGCTGAAGATAAAAGGCAAAGAAGAGCCGCGTTCACTCGTCAGCGGCCGCTAACAGGTGCCGGAACTAGAATACAGAGCGTCAAAGCAAAAAAGGGGAGCTCAGATGTTTCGCAGAATCTTGTCTTCGGTAGCCGTACTTGCCGCCAGCCTGTTGGCGCATGGGTCCGCGAATGCGCAGGAGAACTGGAGAATCGGCACGGTCGTCGCGCCGCCGTCGGTTCTCGGCATTATGGTCGACGAGATGGCCGCTTCCATCACCAAGACCACGAATGGTGCTATCAAGGCCGAACGCTTCCAGCAGCCGAACGAGCAGGAAATCGCCCAGAACGTCATTCGCGGCCGATACGAAATGGCCTTCATTTCCGCGACGGGATTGGCGCCGGCTATTCCAGCGATGGGCGTGCTCAACCTAGCCTATCTGTGGTCGAGCCCCGAGGAGCGGGACTACGTATACGACAAATACGTCGTGCCGCTGGTCACGGATCTTCTCGCAAAGAACGGGCTGACGCTGGTACGCACGGGCGACGGCGGCTGGATGAACCTGTTCTGCAAGGCTGCTTGCGTTTCGCCCGAGCAGATGTCCGGCATGAAGGTGCGTATTTCGCCGACGGCGAGCGATCGCATGATGTTCTCGCGTCTCGGTGCCAACTACGTGACAATGACGCTGGCCGACTTCTTCCCGTCGCTTCAACAGGGTGTGGTCGATGCCGGTTCGCTGACATTCGGCTTCTATGTGGCGACCCCCGCCGCCGCGGCTGCGCCGAACTACGTGTTTACTCGGCACGGTCATCAGCCGATGTTTCTGGTGGTCCACACCAAGTACTGGGAAAAGCTGACGGCCGATCAGCGTAAAGCCATCGAAGCGTCGATTCTGCCGACATCCGAGATCCGCCGCCGCGTCGGTGAGGAGGACGTTCCGACCGAGGCTAGGCTGAAGACGATGGGTGGTCATGCTTATCATCTGACTGCGGAGCAGCGGGCGAAGTGGGCCGCTGTTGTCGTCCCGGGACAGCCGGAAGTGGTGCAGAGCTTCGGACCCGTGGCCAAAGACATCTATGATGCGGTGCTGAAGGGCAAGGAAGAGTTCCGTACCAAGGCCAAGTAAGGTGCCTCGCAACGGGCCGACATCGTCATGAACACCTCCTCTAGCAACTCTCTCGAGCAGTCGGCGCGAACCTTTCTTGTCTGGCTTCGTTGGCTCGAGGCATCTGTGGCAGTGGTCTGCATATCGGCCTGTGGCGCGCTGCTGATCGCGGATGTCGTGTTCCGCGAGCTTCTCGGGCATGGCCTTCCCTGGGCTCAGCGCGTGGCGGTCTACTGTGCGACCACGGCGGCCATGCTCGGGTTCGGCCTCGCCATACAAAGCGGCGAGCATCTCAGGCCGACGCTGTTCGATAACGTGTTTCCGCCGGGCGCGCGCCCGGCGGTCGCGCGTCTCGGTTCGCTTCTATCCGCCGCGATCTGCCTTTGGCTCGCCTATTACTCGTGGTTCTTCGTCTACACCTCCTATTTGAGCGGCTATCGGGGTGTCGCTCTCGATACCGCGGTTTGGCCGATGCAGACGGTACTGCCCTATGCCTTTGCCTCGGCCGCACTACGTTACTTCATCTATGCGCTTCTGCCGGTACTGACACCTGTTGAGAGCTCTCAAGGGGGCGTCGAATGACCGTGTTTCTGCTTATTGTGCTGGTCGTCGTGCTGCTTGCGCTGCGCCAGAACGTCGTTCTGATTTTGGCCGTGGTCGCTGCTGCCGTCCATACGTTCTTCGTCAGCCGGTCCGCGATTGAGTTCCTGATTCAGGACATCTGGTTCTCCGTCGATCGCGAAACGCTTCTTGCCATTCCGATGTTCATCCTTGCCGGCGCGGTGATGACGCGAGGATCGATCGCACGCCGCATCATCGATCTGGTGATCGCGCTGACGCGGCCGGTACGTGGCGGCCTGGGGCTAGCCGGAATTCTCTCCTGCGGTGCGTTTGCCGCAATTTCCGGGTCGTCTGTCGTGACCATGCTGGCGGTTGGCGCGATCATGTATCCTGCGCTTCTCAGCGAAGGCTACGACAAAAAGGTCGCCCTCGGATCGATGACGGCGGGTGGTACGCTCGGTATCATCATCCCGCCTTCGATCCCGTTGCTGCTCTATGGCATGAGTACCGACACCTCGGTGGTCGATTTATTTGTTGCGGGTGTCGGTCCGGGTCTGCTGCTGATCGTTGTAATGGCAGCCTACGTCCTCTGGAAAAGTCGGCACCTGTCGCCCAGACAACTGGATCTGGCTGAAGTTCGCGGCGCGCTAAGGCGCGGCGGCTGGGCCATCATGATGCCGGTCATCCTGTTGGGCGGCATTTACTCCGGCCGCTTCACGCCGACCGAGGCTGCTGCCGTGTCATTGCTATATGCTCTGATTGTCGAGCTGTTCATCCATCGTGAGATGAATGTGCGGGACTATGGAACGGTCGCTCTGGCAACCGTCATCATGTCGGGAATCATCACGCCGATTTTTGCCTTCGCCTCCAGCCTCAATAACGTCATTGCCATTGAGGGATATCCGCAGGCGCTGACGGCCTTCGTCAAGCAGTACATTCACAGCGGATGGGGCATGATGCTGACGATCAACATTATCCTGTTGTTCGTCGGCTGCATCATGGAGTCGTTCTCAGCGATCGTCATCTTTGCCCCGCTTTTTCTGCCGCTTGTCACGGGGTATGGCTTCGATCCGGTGCATTTCGGTATCGTCATGATCGTCAATCTCGAGATCGGCTATCTGACGCCACCTGTCGGCCTGAATATTATCGTGGGCTCCGTTGCTTTCAAGGAACCATTCCGGCTCATGGTGAGCGCCGTTATTCCGTATATTGCGCTCATGATGGGGGCGTTGGCAGTCATTTCTGCAGTGCCGCAGATTTCTCTCTGGCTTGTCCGTGTCCTGCATTAGGATCGCTGATGAGCGACATGACCATCGCGAATCGTCCGGAGTCCGGTAATGGCTGCACAAGATAAAACCAAGCAAGAGTTTTCGGTGGTCGAGGCCAGCATTGATGACATTCATGCTGCGTATAAGGCAGGCCGTTTAACGGCACGGGCCGTGGTCCAGGCTTATCTGGACCGCATTGAGGCCTATGACAGGAACGGGCCCAAGCTGAACTCCGTCATCTCCCTTAATCCGCAAGCGTTGGCGGAGGCCGACCGCCTCGACGCCTTGACAAAGCAAGGTCAGTTGAGTGGTCCGTTGCACGGCATTCCACTGCTGCTGAAAGATCAGATCGATGTCAAAGGTATGCCGACAACGATGGGATCGATTCTATTCAAGGACTTCCGGCCGGAGCGCGATGGTTTTGTCGTGCGCAAGCTCAAGAGCGCCGGCGCGATCATTCTCGGCAAGGTAACTCTGGGCGAGCTTGGTGGCGGCGATACTCACGGTTCTTTGTTCGGCTCAACCCGCAATGTCTACGATCCGGAGCGCACGGCCGGCGGTTCATCCGGTGGTTGTGGCGTGGCCGTATCGGCGAATTTCTGCACGGCAGCGCTGGGGCAGGAGGGTTTTTCCTCCATCCGCCGTCCGTCGATCTGGAACGGCATTGTCGGCATGCGGCCCTCGATCGGCCTCGTCAGCCGCTCGGGCGTATTCAATGGCTGGCCAACGCTTAACGGCTCGGTCGGTCCCATGGCCAAATCGGTCGCCGATCTGGCGCGGCTCATGGATTGCATTGTGGGCTTCGACCAGGACGACCCAAGTACTGCGCATGGCTATGGCCGCACGCCGGAGAGCTATCATGCTTTGCTGAACAAGAACGGGCTCGCGGGCGCGCGCCTCGGCATTCTGCGCGAGGTGGTAGGCTATGACAGCGAGCCTGAATCGGCCGACTTCAAGAAGGTGGATGAGGTATTCAATCGCGCTGTCGTCGAGTTGCGGCAGGCCGGCGCCGAAATTATCGATCCAATCGTTATCCCGGATCTGAAAGCGCTGCTGGCGAAGCGGGCGCGAAGCGCCGAAGATGACGAAACGATGTATCAGCTCTACACGGCGGGAACCAACCCCCCGTTCAAGACGCGCGCCGATGTCGCGGCGTCACCGTTGTTCAAACAGGTCGTGCCGGGTTCGCAGAAGCGCTGGCTCGACGCGCCGTCGCCGGAGCGCCAGCTTGGCGATCATCGCGCGCGGTCGATGCTGATGACGAACTTGTTGAAGGTCATGGCCGAGCACAGACTGGACGCCATCATCCACAAGGCGGTCGAGCATCAGCCGACCCTGATCAAGGATGGCGTCAACCCGCCGTTCGTGGATCAGAAAGGCGCGCCGCACATCAACACGTTTCTGATGTCGGTTCCTTCGATCGTGGTGCCAGCCGGCTATACGTCGGACGACTTGCCGGCCGGCATTACATTCCTCGGCCGGCCCTATTCGGACGACAAGATGATTCAGCTCGCCTTCGCCTACGAGCAGGCGACGAAGCATCGCCGCCCGCCCGCCACGACACCCTGAGACTGTGACGCCGGCTATCACTGGCTTGGCGTCGCCCCCTTATCGGTCCACTCCGGCGGCATGCCGAGCTTGCCGGCGACAAAACCGGCCACGCCGGGAGAACGTCCGAAATTTTCGCAGGCCTTATGCTTGGGCGCGAGGCCCACGCCCGAGCTTATTTTCTGCCAGGACGGCAGCTTGATGCCGACCCCCTTGAAGGGACTTTCGCCCTTGACCAGCAAGTAAGCAAAGTCGTCGCCGAACTCCGCGGCCAGGTCGTATGCATCGCTCGCCTTCGAGACCTTTGGAGAACTGAAGAACACGGTTGCGCCCCGGCCCCACAGCATGGCCGCCTGCTGCTGCCCGGCCGGATCGACCGCTTCGGCTTCGATCGAGAGATTACCCAGGCCGATCGGGACCCGCGGTATCGGAATGGGAACATTGGTGCCCATATCCACGAATTTGGTGCCGATCGAAGTCGCCGCGGAAACGCCGGCCGCGAGTTCATCGGTTGGTGTCGCCTGGGTAATCGACGCCCGCACCGACAGGTCCGCCGACCCGTCCGCTCGCACAACCTGAAAGCGATCACTGAGGCTGATGCACAAGGCTCGATCCACGGCGTTGGCGACAAGTGCGCGCTGCGCATTGGACAGTTTCGGCGCCGCCGATGCCGGGAAGAATGTCGGCGATATGTTGACCGTTTTCGCCGCCATCACTTTCTCCTTCCGCACAAGAAGACGAGACTTCGTGACCTTGCCGTCCGATTGTGTGAGGCCGTCGTATGATGACAGGCCGCCGCCGCTGACAATGGGCGACGCCGCGCAGCCTGACAGGAGGATGGCCATTGTTACCACAGCCAGCACCTCGCGATGCTTTGCCGAACGATGGCGCTGCGGCCAGGACGCCGTGGCCTGGTTAGATCCGGCAATGAAGCGCATCCATATCCCCTGAATGTTAAAGCTGGGCTTTGATAGCGGGGGTACATGGCGCTGAACCGACCGGGATACGTCCGAACGTTTCCGGAGACGCTGATTTTATGTCGAAAGATGTCTGGTTGGCCTGTGGAGAGGCTTCGTTACAAAATTGAGTGCGCATCGGCTGGCGAAGCCGCCGGGCCATAGAAGTATCGCGTGGATTTGCTAAGCAGATTCGGGGCCTGGTGCGACCGGTAGCCTGACGATTTGAACCAGGCCGCGCAGCGCGCCGTTCTCGATGATAAGGCTGCCGCCGGAGCGCTGAACGATCTCATGAGCGATCGTCAGTCCAAGCCCGGCGCCATCGATTTCCTTCGTGCGTGCGGGGTGAACACGGAAGAACGGTTCGAATACCCGACCGAGCAACTCCGGTGGAATGCCGGGGCCATCATCGTCGATCGTGACCGTCGCGTCCGTAGGCGTAACCTTGATGGCGATGCGGGCCCGCTTGCCGTGCGTGGCTGCATTGATGATCAGATTGCGAAACGCACGGTTGAGGCCGACGCGATCGGCGCGAACGACCGCGGCGGCGTTGCAAGTCAATGTAACGTCGTATGACATGGCGCTCAGATCGCTCGCAAGCTCGGCAATAAGCCTGTCGAGCTCCACATACTCCGGTTTCGATCTTCCGGACTCTTCCCGCACAAGCTGAATGGCGCTGTCTGCGATTCTTGCCAGTTCGTCGATATCATTCAGCCACATTGCGCGGTCGTCTGTGTTCTCGACGAATTCGGCGCGGAGACGCATGCGGGTAATGGGTGTCCGCAGGTCGTGTCCGGCGGCCGCGACGAGACGCATTCGGCTTTCCATCGCCGTTTTGAGGCGTGAGCTCAGAGAATTGAGGGCCCTTGCGGCGACGCGAACCTCGGCGGGGCCCGACACCGGGAGTTCCGGTAGCAAGGCGTCAGGTCCGACCGACTCGATCGCCTTCTCAAGAAGAACGAGAGGTTTAACCATCCGGTTGGCGACGAATATCGCGACTGCTGTTGCGCCGAATGTGAAGATCGACAGCCACACCAGAAGCAGATTGAAGACGCCGCCTTGGGGCGGCAGGTCGGGAATCTGCATGATAATCCAGCCCTGATCGGCAGGGATGGAAAGGAGCGGCGCATCGCCTTCGCGTGAGACCACGACATTGCGCGGCGTGCCCCGTGCCTTCAATGCTTCGCGCAGTCGCGAGGTCAGATCATCGTCGATGGCACCTGTTGCGGGGACATTGGCAATCGGAACGAGGGCAGGGGCGACCTTGGCGACCTGACTCAGCAACTCGATCTGTTCGACCAGTGGCTTGACCGCTTGCTGCCCGTCCGGCGGATTGAATACATAGATAAGAACGGCCGTCAGAATGCAGGTGACCGAGACGATTGACGCAGCGATGAGTATCGCCAGCTTGACCCGCAACGTGTTCACGACGGAAAATCCTGGACCACGACCTTGACCACCAGCTGATAGCCGCCATTACGCACCGTCTTGAACAGCCGGGCCGTCCCGGTTGCGTCCAGCTTGCGCCTCAGGCGGCTGATCAACACGTCGATGGAGCGATCGAACACATCACCGTCGCGGCCATGCGTCAGATCGATGAGCTGGTCGCGTGAAAGTACCCGACCCGGCCGGTCGAGAAATATTTGCAGCAGGTCGAACTCGGCACCGGTCAGTTCGATCGCGTTACCCTCGGCGTTCAAAACGATGCGCGTTTGCGGATCTACGGTAAAGCCTTCGACCTGGTAGGTCCGTAAGTTTTGCGTCTTTTCCGACGTCTCGGAACGACGTCGGAGTACGGCCCGTATGCGCGCGACCAGTTCGCGGGGATTGAATGGCTTGCCGAGATAATCGTCGGCTCCCATCTCCAGGCCGATAATCCGGTCGACATCCTCCTTCAGGGCGGTGAGCAGAATGATCGGGATCGGATTCTTCTCGGACCTCAGGTCGCGGCATGTGTCCAGGCCGGAGCCGTCAGGAAGCATGACATCGAGGACCACAAGATCGATCTTGTGGCTCGCGATGCGTTCCCGAAGTTCACTGCAGCTTGAGGCGAGCAGGACGCGAAACGACTGGCTCTCAATGTAACGGCCGAGCAGCTTGCGGATTTCCGGATCGTCGTCTGCCACCAGAATTTGCGGCGTATAGGCACTCATGGGGTTGGTTTTGGGCTCTCGGATTGACTTGAGTCTATAGCGTAATTTTTACCGCGGAACGTCATGATTAGAAGCTGTAAATCGCGACAAAATAAGGCGATTTTTCCCGGAGCAATGTTGAGACACAAATTAGGCACCGTCGGACGGCTCTCAGAAATGAACTGTCCTACGCGAGCAAAGGGAGGCGTTTAGGCCGGTATCCGCGCGTCTTCGTGTGGATCAGTAACGAGGTATCTCAGTGTCGAACCAAAGCGTCGGAAGGCTGATGAAGTTGGCGGTCTCAAATCGCCCGCTTCGGTGGACGGCTTTCGTACCCGTTCTATTGCTACTGGTTCACACCGCCGAGGCCAAAGGCCCCTCTGCCGCAATGACTGTGGCAGTGACGTCAGTCGAACGCACACCGGTCTCACAAAACGTCGTTGCGACCGGAAACGTAGTGGCGTGGCGCGAGATACCCGTCAGCACCGAGGCGAGCGGTCTCGCCGTAACGCAGGTGGTGGCAGACGAGGGCACTTTGGTCGTTGAAGGCCAGGTGCTCGCTCGTCTGAATGACGCGCGAATAAGGGCCGAACTAATCAAGCAGCAGGCCGTCATCTTGGAATTGGAGGCGAACCTCACAAGCGCAAAGTCGGATCTGAACCGGGCCAAGTCGGTTGCGACCGGCGTCATTACAGAACAGACGATCGAGCAACGTGACACGCTGGTCAAGACGACCGAAGCGCGGCTCGAGGCTGCGCGCGCTCAATTGTTCGACATTCAAGTGCGACAGCGGCAGGCCGTCATTCTCGCTCCGGCCGCAGGCATGGTTTCCTCTCGCGCGGTGACGATCGGACAGGTCGTGCAAGTTGGCACTGAAATATTTCGTATCATTCAGGACGGGCGCATTGAGGTCGACGCCCGGGTGCTGGAATCCGATCTGCCAGCGGCTTCCGTCGGGCAGACGGTAAAAATCGTCGGTCCGACCGGCCGGACCGAACAAGGCGTTGTCCGTGTCGTATCGCCGATTGTCGACCCTAAGACCCGCCTTGGTACAGTGCGCATCGCGCTGGACAGGGACACGCAGCTCAAGCCCGGCATGTTCGCGCGCGTCGAAGTTGCCGTTGATACGAAGCTGGCGCTGACCGTTCCATTCAAAGCCTTGGTGTGGCGAGATGCCAAGGCGTATGTGTTTCGCGTAAGCGCCGACAGCATGGTGTCGCTGATCGAGGTGAAGGTTGGCCGTGGCACTGCAGCGCGGGTCGAAGTCCTGGACGGTTTGAGCCGTGGGGACCGTGTGGTCAGTCAGGGAGCGGGTCTTCTGAACAACGGTGATGCCGTCTTTGTCGAAACCGTATCGTTCGGAAGCCGGACGGTTCGATGAACCGAATTTCTTCCTGGGCGATCCGCAATCCGGTCGCAATTTCCATTCTGTTTCTGCTTCTGGCTTTGTCCGGTCTGGTCGCATTCACAAAGCTGCGACTCAACAGCATGCCGGACATTGCTATCCCGACCGTGACGGTCAGTGTCGCATGGACCGGTGCTGCGCCGACGGAAGTCGAAACGCAAATCGCGCGCCCCGTCGAAGACAGCGTTGCCGGCCTGGGCGGCGTTGACCGCGTTCGGTCCACCGTAAATGAAGGCGTATCGTTGAGCACCGTTGAATTCGCTATCGGTACGGATATCGACCGGGCCACCAACGATGTCCGCAATGCGGTCATGTCCATTCGGTCCAAGCTGCCACAGGACGCGCTCGACCCTGTTATTCAACGCGTCGAATCGTCAGGACAGCCCATCCTCACATTCGTGGTCGACGCTTCGTCGATGGCCGCAGATGATCTGAGCTGGTTTGTCGACAACGACATCGCCCGGGCGGTGCTCGAAGTGCCTGGGGCATCCCGGATATCCAGGTCGGGCGGCGTCGATGCCGAGATCAAAGTCAAGCTCGACCCCGATAGGCTGATGAGCCTCGGGCTGACTGCTGCGGAGGTCTCTGACCAGATCAAGGCGCGGATCGTCAATCTGACCGGTGGCCGGGCAACCCTGGGATCTGCTGAGCAAACTGTCCGCGCCGTTGGCAGCGCGCCTAACCTCGATCATCTGAGCGACACGCGCCTGGCCTTCAGTGACGGCCGCAGTGTGAGACTGGCCGAACTGGGTGTGGTCGAGCGGTCCTGGGCCGAGCCAAGACAACGGGCCCGGTACAATGAACGCGAAGTTGTCGGGTTCAGCGTCTTCCGGGCCGTTGAGTCCGGCGAATTCGCGGTGACGCGCGACGTGCGCAAACGGATCGTTGAGTTCGCAGCGGCGCATCCCGGCATCAGAATTGTCGAAGTGACCTCGTCGACCAACGCGGTCGTCGAGGGCTATTACGCGGCCATTGAAGCGCTCTTGCTTGGCGGCCTCCTGGCTATCGGCGTCGTCTGGATGTTTCTGCGCGACATTCGTGCGACGCTGATTTCAAGCTTGGCGCTGCCGCTGTCGCTGATCCCGACATTCGGCATCATGTATCTGTTCAATCAGTCGCTGAACAACATCTCGCAGCTCGGCATTGCGCTGGTCGTGGGTGTCCTTGTCGATGACGCGATTGTCGAGATCGAAAATATCGTGCGACATGTGCGTCAGTCCGGAAAGAGCGTATACGAGGCCGCCATCGATGCCGCCGACGAGATCGGGCTGGCCGTTGTCGCCACGACGTTTTCGATTATTGCAGTCTTCTTGCCGGTGGCATTGATGCCCGGGATCCCCGGCCAGTTCTTCAAGGCTTTTTCCATCGCCGTTTGCTGTGCCGTTTTCTTTTCGCTCGTGGTTGCGCGTTTATTGACGCCGTTGATGGCAGCCTACCTGCTCAAGCCTAGCGATCGGGAGCGCCGCGAGGCGACCTGGTTGCGGTACTATACCGTCGTGCTCGGTTGGACGTTACGCCACCGCTGGATCACCATCGTATCTGGCGTTGTCTTCTTTTTTGCCTCGCTTTCGCTTGCGACCTTGCTCCCAACTGATTTCATGCCGACGTCTGACCGCGGTCGCACACTTCTCAATGTGGAATTGGCGCCTGGTTCGACGTTGCAGGAGACCGATTCGGCCGTGCGGCGGGTTGTGTCCGTTTTAAGGGCCCGTCCGGAAGTTCAGTCGGTCTATGCCGCTATTGGCACCCCTGTGTCGATCCTATCGGGCCCTGGCGACGTATCCATGTCGGCCGGGGAGGTGCGTAAGGCGAGTATCACAGTCAACCTCGTGCCACGCAGCCAAAGGAGCTTGTCGCAACAGGCATTTGAGGCGGCCGTGGCGCCGGAACTGTCGAGAACGCGCGGTGCTCGCATCAGTCTCGGCGACGATGGTTCGTCCGGTGCTAAGATCGAGATTTCGCTGCTCAGTGACGATCCGGTGGAGCTTTCTAACGCCGCGCGTCGCCTGGTGCAGGATATGCGCACCGTGTCAGGATTCAATCGGGCGCGAGCAACCAGCGACCTGGCCGGACCGGAAATCCGAATCGTCCCCAAACCCGACAAAGCCGCCATACTCGGCGTTTCAACGGCAAGCCTGGCGCGCACGGTCAACATCGCCACCGCTGGAGACGTCGACCATAACCTGGCCAAATTCAGTCTCGGCGTTCGCCAAGTTCCCATCCGAGTCCTGTTGAACGACGAGGCACGTAACGATCTGTCGCGGCTGTCCCTTCTGCAGGTGCCGGGTTTCGAGCAGCCGCATTCTCTGGCCTCGGTTGCCGACATTGTCTTCGGGTCGGGACCGATTCAGATCGACCGCATCGACCGGACCCGCAGCCAGACCGTCGAAGCCGAACTGGCCGGCCTTACTGTAGGAGAGGCCGAGGCACTGGTCGCCGAACTGCCGGCGATGAAGCAACTGCCGGCGTCGGTCATGCGCAAGTCCGGTGGTGACTCCGAGCGGATGGAAGAATTGTTCGCCGGTTTCACACTCGCCATTGGCTCGGGGATCGTTCTGCTCTTTGTTGTCCTGGCTCTGCTTTTCAACGGCTTCGTTCAGCCCGTTACGATTTTGACGGCGCTGCCGTTGTCGTTGGGCGGCGCGGTTTGCTTCCTGTTGGTCACTGGCACGGCGCTTTCGCTGCCGGTTCTGATCGGTATTTTGATGTTGATGGGCATCGCGGCCAAGAATTCCATTCTCCTGGTGGAATACGCCATCGTTGCGCAACGCAATGGCGGGCTCGACCGGGCTACGGCGCTGTTTGACGCGGCGCGTAAACGTGCCCGGCCGATCGTGATGACCACCGTCGCCATGGCGGCCGGCATGTTGCCGATCGCGCTGGGCATCGGCGCCGATGCCGAGCGGCGCGCGCCTATGGCGATCGCCGTCATTGGTGGGTTGGCGAGTTCAACGCTGCTAAGCCTGATCTACGTGCCTGCCGTTTTCACGGTCATGGACGACCTGGAGCGATGGATTCGTGGCGCAGTCGCACGCCGTCACGGCCGTTGGACGAACCGCGCATAGAGATCCGGTTCCAAATCGCTGCATCTACCGGGCGGATTGGACGTCGATCATGACTCGACAATCACGTATGGATGCGGCGTGTCGGCTAGGTCTGCATCTCTGGCAGATCGACCCTGCGTCGCATCGAAGCGATTTTACTGGTGAGTGATCCACCATACGGCTGTTTGTTGAAACGCTCGCGGGCGATCCAAGTATTCGGACCGCCTGCGCGAGCAAAATCGCGAAGACTGGTCCCAATACCAAGGGGGCGAATGCAACGCCGGTCAGGCTGGCAAGGCTCGCGCCAAAGAGTGGCAATAAGAGTACGCCGGCAATGGCCATCGAAGTGAATTTCGGCTGCTCGACTGGGGCTTCATGGATCCACGCAGCGACAAAGGCGCCCACAACCAGATCGTAGTCCTGCAGATAGGGTGTTGCTAAGCAAGTGCCGATAACCAGCACGGCATATTTGAGAGAAGCGGGGCAGTCGCGCCGGCGCCACAGCAAGGCGACGATCACAGCAACTGTCAGTGCCGACACGATCTGCATGGCATATGCTTCGGAAACGCCGGCGCCCAGGCGCCGTGCGGCGACGAAGACCGACATCATGCGGTGCCAAACGCCGGTGCCGTCCTCAAGAACGAGCTGGCGCAGCACTGCGGTATTCGCCAGGTAGTCGGCCCACAGATCCATGCCGAACCACCACATGCTGGTCACGGCAAGAACTGCGACCGTCGCCCCAGCCGTTGCAATCGTTCGCCAGTACCGGCCAGCGACAAGTGCAATCGGCAACAGGACGCCCAGTTGCGGTTTGCAGGCTAGAGCTCCGAACAGGACGCCGGCCAGCAAAGGCCTGCGCTCCATGAGCGTCAGGCCGCCACCCAGCAATGCGGCGGTAAAGGTCCCATTCTGACCGCCTACCGCATTGACGAAAACTGCGGGCGTCGCCAGGGCCAGCCACAGCCCGTATTTTGGCGACGCCACGCGCAGCGCCGCGTAGAACGCGCCCCATCCCGACGCGAGCCATACGAAAAGACCCGGCATATAGGGGATGAGAGCAAGCGGCGCCGTGAGGACGAGCAGGATCGGCGGATAGCTGTAGTGATAGAAATCGATCGGCGCGCCCGCGACGCCGACCTCAAAAGCATGAAATGCGTTCCAATCGTAGATCTCGGCGGCTCGGCCGTTGAAGGCGAGCCATGCAGCCGACCAGTAATTGATGAAGTCGTCGCCGAAGGGCCGGCCGTCACGCAGACGCAATACCAGCAGATCGATCACGTAGACGACCGGCGCAATCACCAACCAGCAGACTGCGATCGCGCGCAATCGAGACGACATGTCTCACCCACCAGAATAATCGTGGCCTTGCCCCTTCGTGCAAGGCCGACCGAAACCAGAGGATGTACTTGTGCCAGATACGACCTACGATAATGTGACTATTCTGGGTTGTATTTTAGTTTAGGTTCCATTTAACGGGTCGCGGCTGCAATTTGAACGTGTTGACGTTCAACCGAAGCGACGGGCCACAAATGCAGTGGCGTCACAGGCAGGCTGCCGGCCGGCGATCAGTGCCGCGACCAGTCTGCCCGTCGCCGGTGCCTGGATCATGCCGACATGGCCATGGCCGAATGCATGGAAGATGTCGGGCGAGCGGGAAGCGGGGCCGATGCAGGGCAGGCCGTCCGGCGTCGAGGGACGATGACCCATCCAGTAGTTTTGTGAGCCGACGTCTTCTTCAACGGCGTCGGCTTTGGCGGCGAGCGCAGGAAACATGCGGCGTCCGTAATTGAGCAGGATGAGGGCGCGCCGCCAGTTCGGTGCTGCCGAGACCGAGGCAAGCTCGACCTGTCCGGCCAGGCGCAGACCTTGCGGTGTCATGACCACGCCCATCTTACCATCCGATGGCATTAGTCCGGCAGGAAGGTCGAAGCCCGGGTTGGGGATGACGACGTGATAACCGCGTTCCGAAATCAGCGGCACCTTGTCGCCGGCTTGGCGCGCGAGGTCGCGCGAACCGACGCCGGCGGCGATCACAGCGCGGTCGCAAGGAATGGCGCCAGCGTCGGTCATAACGGCGGTGAGCCGGTTGCCGTTAAAGCTGAAGCCGGTGGCGCGCGCCGTTTTATGCGTCGCACCACGGCGGATTGCGAGTTGATAGAGCGCGTTGCAATAGGCGCCAGGATCGACGACCTGCCCCCCATCCTCCATCTGCATGCCGAGGCTGTAGGCCGTGCTGAGTTCGGGCACGCGTTTGTGCAACTCTGCGGTCTCGATTTTGCGGAAGCGAATGCCGAGGTTCTGGCGCAATTGCCAACTCTGCCGTTCGGCATCGATGGCGGCCTGATCGGGATAGACGAACATCAGGCCGTTGCAGCGGATGAGGTCCGGGCGGCCGGCTTCGGTGGCGAGTGCGGCGTGATCCTGCGCGGTGTTCCGGTTCAATTCGTAACGCCGTGTGGCGCAGATTTCGACTTGTTGCCAGGTGCGGCCGGCCAGCACGAAACGCATGAGCCAGCCGGCGAGCGCGGGCAGGTAGCGCCAGCGGATGATGAAAGGGCCATCGGGATCGAGCAGGAAACCGGGCACCTGCTTCCACAGCCCGGGCGTCGACATCGGCAGGACAGAGCCGGGGTTGAGCCAGGTGCCGTTGCCGTAGGACGCGGCCTGGCGGACGCCTGGTTCATCGGGGTCGACAATGATGACGGCGTGGCCATCACGTTGCAATTCGAGCGCAGTGCAGAGGCCGACAATGCCGGCGCCGAGCACCGCAATGGTCAGCTTGTTGTCGCCGCTCACGACCGTTCCGGTTCTGCCAGCGACATCCGCCGCTCGGCCGAGGCGATGGTGTTGGCCAGCAGCATGGTGATGGTCATCGGCCCGACGCCGCCGGGCACCGGCGTAATGAGCGAGGCCTTCTGCGACACACCCGCGAAATCGACATCACCAACGAGACGACCGTCGGGCAGACGATTGATGCCGACGTCGATGACGACGGCGCCGGTCTTCACCATTTGCGGCACGATCAGGTTCGGTTTGCCGGCGGCGACAACCAGGATGTCGGCGAGGATGGTGAACTGGGCGAGGTCGCGCGTCTTGGCGTGACAGATGCACACCGTTGCCTCGCGCTGCATCAACATCAACGCCATCGGCTTGCCGACGATGTTGCTGGCGCCGACCACGACGACATTCTTGCCTTCGATCTCGACGCCTTCGTGCTCAAGCAGCTTGACCACGCCATAGGGCGTGCAGGGCGGAAACACCGTGCTGCCGACGACCAAGCCGCCGACATTGTAAAGATGAAAGCCGTCCACGTCCTTCTCGGCAGAGATGGCCTCGAGGATATCAGGCACCGAGAAATGCTTCGGCAGCGGCAATTGAACAAGAATGCCGTGAACAGTCGGATCGGCGTTCAGCGAGCGGATGCAAGCCAGCACCTCGGCTGGATCGGCATCGGAGGGAAAATCGAAGCGCGACGAATGGATGCCAACCTCGTGGCAAGCACGGATCTTGTTGCGGACGTAAACGGCGGATGCCGGATCGTTGCCGACCATGATGACGGCGAGCCCCGGGACGCAGCCGGCTGTGGCGAGGCGGCCGGTGCGTTCTTTCAGCTCGGTGCGAATCTTGGCGGCGACGGCGATACCGTCGACGAGTCTGGCGGTCATTTTCGGCAGGCCCTTCGGTTGGCGGCTGCTTTCGCTATCGCGCGCCGCGGCCGAACTCAAGCGACTTCGGCGCGGAGCAGGCCGGACAGGTAAGATGGGCCGTGGTGGGCCGGCCGGGATCAGCCATGAGCGCCGCGCGGGTATCGGTGGCCCACCAGATCGTTTAAGACGCGCGCCTCGCGAAGGCACGATGACAGACCACAGGAGAGATGCATGACCCGTCTGGGCGTGACGGTTGGCAGGACCGCGCTGAAGAACCCGGTGATCGCCGGTTCGGCCGAACACATGATCGAGGCCGATGGGGTTCGCCGCGCCTTGCGCGCCGGCGTCGGCGCCGTAGTCGTCAAATCCATCAACGAAATGGAGCGCGGCAAGGATCAGTTGCAGCGCGCCGAGTACATGCTGCTCGACGACGCCTGGCGGGAAGTTCCATGGACGCCGCAGGCGCCGCAGACGGCGTTCATCGCCTGTCGGTCAGGTCTGACGCCGCAGAGTTTCGAAGCCTGGCTCGAACAGACGGCCATGCTCGATCGCGAAGCCAAAGCGTTGGACGCCTACGCGATCGCTAGTCTGATCGTCGCCGACCTCGAGCGGACGGTTGCTATGGCCAAGCAGATCGAGCAGGCGGGCCTGCGCATGCTCGAGCTGAATATCGGCACACCCTACGCGAGCCAGGCCAAGGGCGTGGTTGCGACCGAGCTCGACCCGGCGCGGGTGACGATGATCGTTTCGGCCGTGCGAAACGCGGTCGGGATTCCGCTGTGGGTGAAGATCACCGGCCAGAGCGAACGGGTGCCCGACCTCGCCGCCGCTGCTTTCGCTGCTGGCGGCGAAGCCGTGGTGATGGCCGGCCGGCTCCTCGGTTTCATTCCCGATGTCGAGACCATGCAACCTTTCCTCGGCACCACGCTCGGTGTCGGCGGATACTGGAATCTGCCGCTGACCTGTCACTGGCTTTCGGTGTCGCGTCAGCAGCTTGGCGCCGGCAAGCCGCTGATCGGCACCAATGGCGCCCGCAATGGGCTTGACGTCGCGCGCATGATGCTCGCCGGTGCGAGCGCGGTGGAGATGTCGTCCGAAGTGATGCTGCGCGGCACGGCGGTTCTGTCGAACGCCGTGGACGAGTTCCGTGCCTATCTGCAGCGAAAGAACGTGGCCGCCGCCGCGCTGATCGGCATGGCCGCCGATCAGCGCAAGACTTTTGCCGATATGCCCTTGCGCACGAACAACTGGAGAAAATATGTTGCGGACTTAGAAAAGTAAGGGAGCGAAGCGATGCACATCATCAATCGCCGTTTGGCGGCACTGACTTTGATCGGCGCAGCGTGTGGATTGACGCAGATTACGCCGGCTTTTGCGGACAATTGGCCCTCGCGGCCGATTACCATGGTCGTGCCGTTTACCGCAGGCACCACATCGGATGTGATCGCCCGCAGCCTGGCGCAGGAACTGCACCAGAAGCTCGGCCAGCCTTTCATCGTTGAGAACAAAGGCGGCGCCGGCGGCAACATCGGCGCGATGGTCGTCGCCCGCGCGAATGCCGATGGCTACACCATCCTGTTCGCGACGACGGGACAGGCCGCAACCAACCAACTGATGTACAAGAAGATGGAGTTCGATCCGCAGCGCGATTTCGCGCCGGTCGTGCTCGTCGCCAAGGCTCCGGTGATCATTACCGCGCGGCCCGATGCGCCTTATTCCTCGCTCAAGGACTTCATCGCTTTTGCCAAGGCCAATCCCGGCAAGGCGACCGGCGGCTTTCCGGGCAATGGCACGCTCGGCCACATCACTGGGGAGCTGCTGGCGCGCAGTGCCGGCGTCGATTTCGCCAAATCGCAGTACCGCGGCAGCGCGCAGATCCTGACCGACCTGATCGGCAATCACATCGATGTCGGTATGGATTCGCTTGCCGGCTATGTGCCGTCGGTGCGCGAAGGCAAGATCAAGGCGCTGGCGATCGCTTCGTCGCAGCGCTGGTCGAGACTGCCTGACGTGCCGACGGTTGCGGAATCGTTGCCGGGCTTCGAAGCCGGTGTCTGGTACGCGGTTCTGGTGCCAGCCAAGACGCCGGACGATGTGATCGCCAAGATCAACGCCGCTACCAATGCCTGGCTAAAGGAGCCGAAGACGCAGGAATTCCTCGCCAATCTCGGCATTCAGCCGGCTGGCGGCACGCCCGCCGAACTCAGGGCCTTCACGCAGTCTGAGATCGACAAATGGGGCCCGATCATCAAGGACGCGAAGATCGAGTTTTGAGGCGCAATGTTCGCCTGAAGCAAAGCCCGGGAGGCGAGAGCCTTCCGGGCTTTTTGATTTTAGTTGGCTACGCGCGCCGGCGCGGGCGAACCGGACGCACGCCGCGACCGGCGGCCGCAACCTGCTCGGTGCCAAGACCATGCCCGAGCTTGCGGGAAATCTGCCGCGCCGTTTCGGTCAGCAGCGCGACGTCATGCGCGCGCGCTTTCTCCGGCAGGCCGTGGATAGAGCCAACGATCGCAATGGCGGCGATGCAGGCATCTTGGGCGTTGAAGATCGGTGCGGCTACGGCGTTGAGGCCGAGCGCAACTTCCTCTGGCGACGAAGCGAAGCCAAGCCGCGCCACCTCCAGTAACTCTTGTTCGAGCTTGCGTGGCGATATGATGGTTTTCTCGGTGAAACGCTGCAGCGGCCGCGCCAGCACGCGCTCGCGGAACGGCTGCGGCGCAAAGGCCAGCATCACCTTGCCTTGCGCCGAGGCATGAAACGTCAATTCACTGCCCGAGCGCACACCGATCTCGACCGGTGATGAACCGGCGAGTTTGTGCAGCACCAGTGCGCCGCGCGGCGTCATTTCCGACAGAACGATGGGTTGATCGAGGGCATCGCGGAGCTGCCGCATCGGGCCCTCGGCGACATGCACAAGATCGTCGTCCGGCGCATGCCGCGCTAGCAGCCGACTCTTGGGCCCGATCATGTAACGCGATGTCGACGGGTTCTGCGCCAGATAGCCGCGCTCGACCAAAGTTTGGAGATGCCGGTGTACCGATCCCTTGGTCACGTTCAGGCGCTCGGCGATCTGTGTCACGCCAAGTTCACCGTCGGCAAAAGCGACGGCTTCCAAAACATCAATGGCCAATTGGACGGAACGGACGCCGCCGAATTCAGGTTCGCTCATGGGCGATGATTATCACGGTTCGCGACTACAAAACAACGTTCCGAAATGCTGAATCGCAAACTGCTTATGTTGCGCTGCAAACGAGTAACCGCAGGACACGATGTCGTTTCGTTTGACATCCCGTTACGCCGTCCGGTACCTTGCATTGAAACAGTGTTCCGCTCTCGCGAACAAGAACGGAAACGGCTCGCGACATCAGGCGTTTGGTGAGGAAATGTCAGGACAAGGCAATACAGAGCAGCGCATCGATGCACTGCTGAAGGGTGCAATCGACCCGCATGTGCACACCGGGCCATCGATTGCGCCGCGCGCTCTCGATCATGTTGAAATGCTGCAACAGGCGTCGCGGGCCGGCTATGCCGCCGTGGTGACGAAGGATCACGACTACAGCAGCGTCATGACCGCAGCCTTGATCCGCAAGCATTTCCCCGATCTCAAGACCAAGATCTACCCGAGCATCGTGCTCAACAATGTGGTCGGCGGCCTTAACCCTTATGCTGTCGAGCACACTGCCGCGCTGGGCGGCAAGATCGTGTGGATGCCCACGCTGGCTGCGGAAAATCACCTGCGTTGGCAGGCGCAGGCGCAGTGGACGCATCCGGCTTCGACCGATCGCATGCGCCCTGTAACACCGGTCAAGGTGCTCGAGGACGACAAGAAGACCTTGCGTGACGACGCCAAGGAAATCCTCGATATTGTCGCTGCCAGCGACATGGTGCTTGCGAGCGGCCACCTTCATGTCAGCGAGACCTGGGTCGTGTTCGAAGAGGCCAAGCGCCGTGGCGTCAAGCGTCTCGTCTTCACCCATCCGGAAGACATCGTTGATGCCTCTCTTAACGATGTGAAGGGCATTGCCGCGATGGGCGCTTTCGTCGAGCACTCGCTCTGCATGTTCCTCGACGGCTGCAAGTTTAAGAGCCGCGAAGCAGAAGATCTGCGCAATCAGATCGAAGCTGGCGGCGTTGGCCAGACAATCCTCGCCTCCGATCTCGGACAGGTTGGCACCTTCGATCCGATCGACGGCATGCGCCGTGGCATCAAGATGTGCATGGACCTCGGCTTCAGCGACGACGACATCCGCCAGATGGTATCCACCAACACCGCACGTGCGCTCGGCATCGAGGCCGATGTCGAGGCTGTCCGCAAGGCATAGAAACGACGGCGGTTCCGCCGCTGCCGACTGAAAAAAGTCAGGGAGTTCGACGATGTATGATGCCAGCGATCCGCGCGCCAAGCTCGCGCCGGTAGCCCCCTCGGCCAAGGCCCCGGTCACGGGACCGTTCGGTCCGGCGGAATATCTGCGTTTCTACCAGGAGCCTCCGCAGGAAGAGGGACCAGAGGGCAAAACCTGGTATGGCCGCGGCCAGAATTTCGTCATGGCCTACACCGAGGGCAAGGTTGGCGGCGTACTCAAGCGCGACAATCAGCCGGATGAATATGCCGTGCTGCTGTCGGACGCCGACGTGGCGGTGGAGATCACCACCAAGGATGGTACGCAACGCATGGACGGCCGGCATCTGGCCTTCGTGCCGCCCGGTGCGTCGAGCATCAAGATCGTCAAGCCAGGCCGCATCTATCGCATCTTCACGTCGCGCTCGGCGGATCTCGCCGCCAAATGCGCCAACGCGGCATCTTACGCCACGGCGAAGCCTTACGTCGCATCGCTTGAGAATTGGCCTGCGCCAAAAGATGGATTCAAGCTTCGGATCTACAGCCTCGACGTGGCGCCGGAGCCGGGCCGTTTCGGCCGCATCTGGCGCTGCACCACCATCATGGTGAATTACCTCGACGGCTTCCAGGGTCGCCGCGACCCGACCAAACTGTCGCCGCATCATCACGATGACTTCGAGCAGTGCTCGCTGGCGGTGGAGGGCGAGTTCATCCATCACCTGCGCTGGCCGTGGGTCGTCAACAAGAACAACTGGCGCGCCGACGATCATGAAGTCTGCGGCACGCCGTCGATCGCCGTGATCCCGCCGCCGTCGATTCATACAACGGAAGCGTCGGGCCCGAACTTCAACCAACTCGTCGATATCTTCGTGCCGCCGCGGATCGACTTCTCGCAGAAGCCCGGCTGGATTCTGAACGCCGACGATTATCCGATGCCCGAGCAGCACTAGGACGCGACGGACCGCCTCATGAAAAACACTTCCACCTTCCGTCAGCGCATGCTGGCCGGCGACAAGCTTGTCGGCTCATTCTTGAAGACGCCGACGAGTCATGGCACCGAAATTCTCGCTGGTGCCGGGTTCGATTTCGTCGTGATCGACCAGGAGCACGCGCCGTTCGACCGCACCACGACCGATATCGCCCTGTTGGCGGCGCGTGGTCACGACATTCCGGCGCTGGTTCGCGTGCCGGGACCCGAAGGCATTCTCTCGGTGCTCGATTGCGGCGCCACCGGCGTGCTGCTGCCGCACGTCAAGAGCGCGGCCTATGCGCGCGAGGCGGCGGCCCTGTTCCGCTATAGCAACGGTGCCCGCGGCTTTGCCACCAGCACCCGCGCAGGCGCCTACACCGGCGTCCCGATGTGGAAACATATCGGCGAACAGGACGCGCAGATGACGTTCGTGGCGCAGATCGAGGATCCGATCGCGCTCGACGAAATTGAAGAGATTGCCGCCGTTGACGGTGTCGACTCGCTGTTCATCGGCCGTGGTGACTTGACGGCCGCCTTCGGAGACGAGTCGAAGGAACCGCCGGCGGTGATCCGTGCGACCGAGCGCATCGCCGAGGCGGCGCGCAAGGCGAAAAAGACGATCAGCGTGTTCGTTGGCAATGGTGCCGAAGCCGCATGGCTGGCCACGCTCGGCGCCAGCGTCTTCGTGCTGTCGTCGGATCAGGGTTTTCTGCGTCAGGCCGCGGTGCAGGGCCTGCGCGACGTCCGCGAGAAGGTTTGAGGAGTTGCGCGAACGCGCAACGCAACGTTCAAGTCTAATCCGAAGAACCATAACCTAAGTGAGGGAGGATACGATGAAATACCAGAAGACATTGTTGCTTGCGGCGGCGGTCGCGTTGACCGCGGCATTGCCGGCGAACGCCCAGGATACGATCAAGATCGGCTCGTCGCTCGGCCTGACCGGCTACGGCTCGCTGACCGACGCGCACTGGCGCGACGGTCTCGTTGCGGCGATCGAACGGCTTAACAGCCAGGGCGGTGTGCTTGGCAAGAAGTTCGAGCTCGTCACCGAAGACAACAAGTCGACGCCGCAACAGGCGGTCGTCGTCTACCGCAAGATGATGTCCGAGGATAAGGTCGTTGCCTTCAACTCCGGCTGCATCTCGGCCGGCAACTTCGCCGCCGCGAGCTTTGTCACCAAGGCGAAGCTGCCGATGTTCCTCTGCTCGATCCTGCCGCGTCAGCCGGAAGAGGTGAAGTGGGCGTTCCAGTTCCTGCCGCCGCCGAAGTACGAAGTGGACACCCGCTACAAGTACCTCAAGGAGAAGACCCAGGTCCGCAAGATCGGCCTGCTCGCCGATCCGAGCCCGTACGTCACGCTGATGAAGGGCATCGCCGAGAAGACCGCCGCTGAATTCGGCCTCGAAGTCGTTGCCAGCGAGACCTATCAGCAGGACGACTCGGACTTCAGCGTTCAGATCGGCCGTATCAACGCCGCCGGCGCCGGCGCCGTCATCATGCTGGGTCAGGGCAACGCGGTCGTCACCGCCGCCAACAACATCCGCAGCCTCGGCCTCAAGAACATGCTGATGCTCGGCTCGATCCAGGAGCTCGACATCCATCTCGCCGCCGGCAAGGTGCTCGGCGACCAGTACATGGCGCCGACTCCGATGATCCAGCTCGCGTCGGATGACATCAGCGTTCTCACCGATCCGAAGGCCCGTGCGATCGCGGAGCCGTTCATCAAGGCGATGCGTGACAAGTACGGCCGTGGCGACAATGCTCAGGCCTCGCGCGCCTGGGATTCGATGATGATGATGGCCGAAGCCATGAAGAAGGCCGGCACCACGGACGGCGAGAAGGTGCGCGACACGTTCGAGAAGCTCGGCCAGTATGTCGGCGCCGGCGCGACGTACAACTTCAGCACCGAGAACCACATCGGCATCACCGAGAATCCCTATGTCCTGATCTCGGTCAAGGACGACAAGCTGGTGCGGAAGTAAGATGTCGGCTGACACGACCCATCTGATCGCGGTTCGCGATCTGGCGGCCAGCTACGGCCACATCGAGGCTCTTCGTCCGACGAGTCTCCATGTGGCGCCGGGCGAGTTCGTCACGATCCTCGGGCCGAACGGGGCGGGCAAGACCACCTTGCTCCGCGCTATCACCCGGCTGATCCCCAGCAAGGGGCAGGTCATGTTCAAGGGGCGGGATGTCACCGGCCTCAAGACGCATGACCTGGCCGAGCTTGGCATCATCATGGTGATGGAGGGTCGTGGCCTGTTCGGCGATATGAGCGTGCGGGAGAACCTGCAGCTCGGCGCCTACAAACTGTCGGGCTCGCCGGCCGATATGGACCGGCGGCTCGACAAGGTCTTCACGCTGTTTCCGCGCCTGAAGGAGCGGATCGATCAGACAGCCTCCTCGATGTCCGGCGGCGAGCAGCAGATGCTCGCTGTCGGCCGGGCGCTGATGGCCGAACCGAAGTTGCTTATTCTCGATGAGCCCTCGCTCGGCCTCGCGCCGCGCGTGGCCACCGAAATTCTGTCGACGCTGGGCGCCCTCAACAAGGAGGGACTCGGCATCCTGCTCGTCGAGCAGAAGGCGCCGCTGGCGCTGAAGCTCGCCCAGCGCGTCTATATCCTGTCCTCTGGCAGCGTTCGCGCCGAATTGCCGACGCACGAGATCAAATCGCATCATGACCTCGCCCGCTATTACTTCAGCTAAGCCGCCCGCCGGCCCAGTGAAATTCGCCTCGCGGTTCGACCGCTTCCAGGTCGGGCTCCTTGTCGTGGCCGCGCTGCTGACCTGCGGCGCGCTCGCCTACGGCGGCTTCCTGCTGACCGTCATGCAGCTCGCGATGATCTACGCGATCTTCTGTATCGGCCTGAATTTCTTCATGGGCTATACGGGTCAGGCCTCGTTCGGCCAGAACGCCTTCGCCTGCATCGGCGGTTACGGCAGCGCCATCTTCACAGTGCAGTATGGCTGGGATCCCTTGCCGGCCTTGATTGCGTCGATGGTGATCGCCGGCTTCTTTGCCCTGATCATCGGCTATCCGACGCTGCGCCTGCGCGGCCACTATCTCGCGATGGCGACGTTCTCACTCGGTCTCATCACCTATGACATCTCGATCCACTGGACGAGCGTGACTCAGGGTTACATGGGCTATGCCGGCATTCCGCCGATGGGGATTGGCAGCTTCACGATCGAAAACGAGCGCTGGAAGCTGGTGACGCTGGCCGTGCTCGTGGCCTTCGGCTTTTGGCTGTCGCTACGCATGCGCGATTCGCGGTTCGGCCGCGGCTTGCGCGCGATCTCCGGCAGCGAAAACGGCGCCGCCGCGCTGGGCGTGCGCGTGCCGCGCTTCAAGCTGATCGCCTTTGTCATCGCCGCGCTCTACGCCTCGGCCGCAGGCTCGCTGTTCGCGCATACGATCGGCTTCATCAGCCCCGAAGTCTACGGTCCGCAAATGAGCATCATGACATTCACGATGCTCTTCGTCGGCGGCGTCGGCACCATCGTCGGCCCGATCATCGGTGCGATCGTGACCTCGCTGCTTCAGGAAGTCGTTCGCGGCAGCGGGCACTTTCAGGACATCGCTTACGCCGTCGTTCTGCTGGTCACGCTGATCTACGCGCCCAAGGGCCTGTCGGCGCTTGGCAGCCTGTTCCGGCGCAAGAAGAAGGAGGCGTGACCATGGCACTCCTTAAAGTCAAAGGCCTGACCAAGCGTTTCGGCGGCCTTGCTGCCAACAACGACATCAGCCTGGACGTGCCGCAAGGCAGCCTGTTTGCGGTCATCGGCCCGAACGGCGCTGGCAAGACCACATTCTTCAACATGATCTCAGGCTTCCTCGGCTCGACCGCCGGCAGCATCGAGTTCGACGGGCGCGACGTCACCAAGGCGCCGCAGCACGAGATCGCGGCGATGGGCCTCGTGCGCACGTTCCAGCTCGTGCAGCTCTTCAAGGGCATGTCGGTTGCCGAGAACGTCGAGGTTGGTTGCCATCTTGCGACACGCGGCGGCGTTGCTGCGTCGCTGTTCCGGCCGGCCTGGTTTCGCAAGCAGGAAATCGAGGTGCGCGAGCGCGCCTACGAACTTCTCGAATTCGTCGGCCTGTCCGCCCAGGCCGATATCGATTCCGAACTGTTGCCCTATGGCCAGCAGCGTCTGCTGGAGGTGGCCCGCGCCTTGGCGGCCAAGCCGAAGTTGCTGCTGCTCGATGAGCCGGCCGCCGGCCTGAACACACAGGAAACCGAGGGCCTCGCCCATATCATCCAGAAGATCAACGCACAAGGCACGACCGTCCTGCTCATCGAGCACGACGTCGCGCTGGTCACGCGCATCGCTCATCGCATCGCGGTGCTGGATTTCGGCAAGAAGATCGCCGAAGGCACGCCCGACGAAATCAAGGCCCACCCGGAAGTCATCGCCGCCTATCTGGGCGTGGAAGAGGTTGAAAATGCCTAGCGCCGTCGAACTGATCCAGAGTCTCGTCAACGGTGTCGGCATCGGTCTGATTTACGGCCTGATCGCCATCGGCTTTTCCGTCATCTACAACGCCAGCGGCATCGTCAACTTCGCCCAGGGCGTTTTCGTCATGCTCGGCGGCATGTTCGCGCACACCTTGCTGGTGCGTTACGGCCTGCCGATCTGGCTGTCGGCGATTGTGTCCACCATTCTGGTCGCCGGCGCGGGCGTGCTGGTGCAGATTTTCGTCATCAATCCGATGTGGCGCCGCAATGCGCCGCTGTTTGCCATCATCCTGGCGACGCTCGCCGTGCAGCTGCTGATCGAACAGATCATCATCCTGACCCTTGGCGATCAGCCGCGCACCTATCCGGAGTTCACCGCCGGTGGTCCGCTCAAGGTTGGCCCGATTGCGATCGCCTATCAGCAATTCTGGGTTCTCGGTTGCGGCGCGCTGCTGGTGTTCGCGCTGACGCAGTTCTTCAACCGGACTCGCATGGGTCGCGCCTTGCGTGCCTGTGCGCAGAATCGCGAAGCGGCGGCGCTGCTGGGCATTCCGGTCGAGCGCATGCTCATCGTCGCTTTCGCGCTCAGCGCCGGTCTGGGCGCCATCGCCGGCATCCTGATCACGCCGACGCAGTACACGGCCTATCTCGTCGGCACGCCTTACGGCATCAACGGCTTCATCGCCGCCATCATTGGCGGTTTCGGCAGCCCTGTGGCCGGTCTGGTGGGCGGCGTCCTGCTCGGAGTCATCCAGTCGGAAGCCATTGTCTTCTTCGGGGCCGGCTTCAGGAACATCATCTCGCTATCGGTGCTTCTGATCGTGCTGATGTACTTCCCGAAGGGGCTGTTCGGCGGGCTCGAGAAGAAAGCCTGAGAAGGCGCTTCCGGCAAGTTTCGTCATCAAGAGTGCAAGTAATGAATGTTCTGCTGGTCTACGCGCATCCGGAGCCAACCTCGTTCACCGGAGCGCTGAAGGATATCGCGCGTGATACGCTAACCGCCGCCGGCCACCACGTCGAGGTGTCGGATCTCTACGCTGAAAACTTCAATCCTGTGGCCGGCCGCCACGACTTCACCACCGTGCACGACGCCAAGCGGTTTCACTATCAGAACGAACAGGGCCACGCCCACGCCAATGCCGGCTTCGCGCCCGATCTGGCGCGTGAGCAGCAGCGCATCCTCAAGGCTGACATGATCGTCTGGCTGTTCCCGATCTGGTGGGGCGGCGTGCCCGCGATCATGAAGGGTTGGTTCGACCGCGTCATGGCCTTCGGCTTCGCCTATGCCGATGGAAAGCGTTTCGACAGCGGCTTCTTCAGGCGCAAGATCGGTATGCTGTGCCTGACGACAGGCGGCACGGTGGAGCGGTTCTCGGCTGGTAATGTCTACGGTCCGGTCGAGCAGGTGCTCTATCCGACGCAGCACCTGATGGTCGAATACATGGGCATGAAGACCTATCCGCCCTTCGTCGCCTATGCTTCGCCACGCATCGACGAGGCCGGCCGCAAGGCCTACCTGAAGCAGTGGAGCGAGAAGCTGCTCGAGATCGCGGCCGAGAACGCGCCCCGTGAGGCAGCGCAAGCCTAGGAATTGAAAGCAGGCACCATGAGCGACGCTCAGACGATTTACCCGCTGGCCGGCAAGGTCGTCATTGTCACCGGTGGCTCGCGTGGCATCGGCGCCCAGGTGGCGCGCCGTTTCGGGGCTGCCGGCTGCAAGGTGGCGGTGTTCTATCGCAGCGGTGCCGACGCTGCCGCCAAGGTCGTTGGCGACATCAACGCCGCGGGCGGGCAGGGCCTGGCCATTGCCGCCGATATTGCTGACCCCGAATCGGCCAAAGCGGCGGTCGATAGCGTGGCCGCGAAGTTCGGACGCATCGACGTCGTCGTGAATGGCGCGGGCATTGCCGAGTACCGGCCGTTCGAGAAATCCGACGCCGCGCTGTTCCATTCGACCTTCAACACCAATGTGCTCGGCACCATCGCGGTGATCCAGGCGGCGCTGCCGCATCTGCCATCGCCCGGCGGCCGCATCATCAATTTCTCATCGGCGCTGGCGACGCGGCCGATTCCGAATTCGGCGATTTATTCGGCCTCCAAGGGCGCGATCACCACGTTGTCGCATGCGCTGGCGCGGGAGTTCGGTCCGCGCGGCATCACTGTCAACACCATTGCGCCCGGCGTCATCGAGACCGAGATGACCACCAAGATTCTCGCGGAGCGCGGCGACGCCATCAAGGCGATGACGCCGCTCGGCCGCATCGGCCAGCCGGACGATATCGCCGGGGTCGCGCTGTTTCTGGCATCGCCCGATGCCGACTGGATGACGGGTCGTACATTCATCATCGACGGCGGCGTGAGCACGATCTGAGGGGCGGCGTTCCGGGAGGAACTGCCATGCAGGACGGCAAGCAAGAGCAGACTGAAAAGGGCGCGAATCGGCCGCGCCGGGACGACGTTGAGAAGCTGCTGGTTGGCGCGATTGATTTACATTGCCACAGCGGCCCCGCGGCCATGCCGCGAATCCTCGACCACCATGAAGCGATGCGGGACTGCGCCGAAGCCGGTTTCCGCGCTTTGGTCTACAAGGACCACTTCTATCTCGGGACGCCGCACGCGATCATGCTCGAGAAGCTGGTGCCCAACACCGGCGTCAGATTGTTTTCGGGCATCGCGCTGAACAACGCCGTCGGCGGCATCAATCCGCATGCCGTGAACCATGCGACGATGATCGGCGCCAAGATCGTCTGGATGCCGACTTTGTCGGCCGAGAACCACATCGCGCAGACCTCGGGGCAGGCCAAGACCTTCCCGAAGACGACGCAGAAGATGCTCGAGCCGATTCCGCTCAGCGCGTTGGATGCGAGCGGCAAACTGTCCGACGACACCAGGAAGGTGCTCGACCTCATCGCAGAAGCGGACATTATCCTCGCTGGCGGCCATTTGCCGGCGTTCGAACTGCATCTGGTCTTCGATGAGGCAAAGAAGCGCGGCGTCAAGAAGATGATGGTCAATCATCCGACTTATGTCGTCGGCTGCACCGACGAGGACATCAGGCAGATGGTCTCGAACGGAGTGTTTATGGAGCACTCGATCTGCATGTTCGTCGAGGGGCGCTCGAAGAAATATGGGCCGGACAAGCTCAAGCATCTGATCGACATCGCCGGCGTTGACCGCACCGTGCTGTGCTCCGATCTGGGGTTGGTCGGGTCGCCGCGGCCGGTGGACGGCTATCGCGAAATCGTCGCCACGCTGCTCGACCTGCAGGTGCCCGAAGCCGATATCCGCAAGCTCATCGGCGGGAATGCCGCCTCGCTTCTTAATCTGGATGCCTGACGGTCGGGAGCACAAGGCCGCGGCAGTTGCCGACTCGCGATCCGATCCGATAAACGAGGGGCATGACAGGCACGCTTTTTCTGGTCGTGGGTCCGAGCGGCGTCGGCAAGGACACGTTGCTCGACGGCGCGCGTAGCCGGTTGTCCGGCGATCCGCGCTTTGTGTTTGCCCGCCGGGTCATCACCCGCGCCGCCGATGCCGGAGGTGAGGACCACGAGGCCGTGACGACCGAGGAGTTTGCGCGGCGCAAGGCGACCGGCGGTTTTCTGCTCACCTGGGCGGCGCATGGCCTGAACTATGGATTGCCTGCGGCGCTGTTGGACGCGCTGGCTGCGGGGCGCACCGTGGTTGCCAATGGTTCGCGCGCGACTATCGCCGAACTGGGCCAGATCGTGCCGCGTCTCACCATTGTCGAGATCACGGCGCCGCCGGAAGCGGTGGCCGCCCGATTGCGCGCGCGCGGTCGCGAAGACGAGGCCCAGGTTGCCGAGCGCATTGCGCGCGCCGTGCCGGCCCTGCCGGCCGGCGTCGATGTCGTCCGCGTTGTCAATGATGCTGATGTCGCGAGCGGCGTTGCCAAGCTGGTGGCCGTCTTGTCGGCGCCGAGGCCGTGACGCCCCGCTTGGACATGTGCCGGGGGATGCGCGGTTAGGCTTTCGGCGGTTTGGCGGCGAGCTTCTTGGCGATGCGCGCGATGTCGACCACCATGCGCTCATGCGTGCCTTTGCCGATCTCCTCGACTTCGTCACGTGCCGTAACGTCAAATTCGAGGCGGCGGCCGTCCACTTTGGTCACCACGGCTTCGGCCGTCACAGTGTGGCCGGCGGGTGTTGCGGCGAGATGCCTGATATTGACCACGGTACCGACCACGCTCTCGCCCGGTTCGAGATAATCGCGCACGGCGTTGAGCGCGGCGTTTTCCATGATCGTCACCATCATCGGCGTGGCGAAGACCGGTGGCAGCACGGCATCCTTGAACTGGCTGGCCAGATGGGCCGGCGTCACGCGCAGCGTAAAGGTGCCTTTGGCTCCGACCGGGACGGGACGCATGTCTGCTCCTTCAACCGTGCTGGCGCGGAATGTGGCTGATCGCCGGCGCCAGCAACGCCAGCAGCATACCGCATATGGCAATCGGCAAGAAGGCCATTGCCGCAATGTGCGTGAGGTCCCACAACGCGCCACTGATCACCGGCACAATCACGGCGCAGGTGTAACTGATGGTGAACATCGCCGCGGTAACGCGATGGACGTCGTCCGGCGGGCTGAGCAGAGGCGGCAGCGCGAGCACCAGAATGAGGATCGCCGCTGCGGCAAAACCCTGCAACGTCGCCGCCGCGACCAGCCAGATGCCGGTGCCGAAAACGATTCCGGCGGTCGCGCCAATGCACAGCACACCGCACACGACATAGGGCCAGATTTTCCGTTCGAGTCTTCCGGCGACCGCGAGCAGCAGCGCCGACGCCGGCAACTGGCCGATGTTCAGCCCCGACAGCGCCGCGCTGATCCAGGCGTCCTGACCGGTGCTGCGCAGATAATCCGGGATAAAAGCATTGGTGGCGAAGTAGATGGCGTTGATGGTGCCGAGCATGATGCCGAGGCGCCAGATCAGCAGATTGCGCCAGTCCGGCCACCATTTGCGTTTGACCACCGCCGCGCCGGCGAAGGTCGCCGGCCGCGGCGCCATGATCAGCACCAGCACTGCAATGATGGCGACCGGGACGCTCCAGAACACAAAGCCCATCTGCCAACTGCCGACCAGAGGCAGCACGACAACAAGCATCAACGCCACAGGAAGAATTTCACCGACGATGAGGCCATTGGTATAGACCGCGGTGGCAAAGCCGATGCGGCTCGGCACCCAGGCCCGCACCGCAGTCGGCATGGTCACCTGCATGATGGCGACACCGGCGCCCATCGCGACGGTCATGGCATAAAGCCACCACACATCGGCAACGGTGCCGCGCAGGGCTCCACCCACCGCCGTGATCATGAGGCCCGCGACCAGCGCGGCACGGACTCCGAAACGGGCGATCAATAGCGAGCCCGGCACCGCGGCGATGGCCAGCAGCATGGAGGGCAGGCCGGTGAGAATACCGACCTGCGTTGCGCTCAGCGCCAGGTCGTCGTGGATCAGCGGGATGACCGGTGGAACGGCAAGAATGGTCAGGCGCAGCGCATTGCCGGCGAGCCACAATAAAGCGAGCGCGGTGATGAGGCGGGCCGGCGCAGAACCGTCCGCGGTCGATGAAGAAGATCCCGGCATTTCCCAGCAGCACATAAGGCCGGGTCTTATTGCTTGATATCGCCCGGCGCGCTGCGTGCCATAACACAGGCTTCCGCGTCATGCACGCAGCACAGGCAGGTGCGCACCGCATGGGTCGACGCCGCCGAAAAATCGCTCAGTCTGCGGTGATCATGCGCCGCACCAGATCGGGCAGCTTGTCGGTTGTCGCATTGAATTGGGCGCCGCGGATACCGAAGGCGGTTGCCGCCGCGATGTCGATATCCTTGTCGCCGATCATGAAGCTGCGCGCGCGGTCGATAGGCCAATCGCGCGCGGCCTGCTCGAACATGCCGGTGCCGGGCTTGCGGCAATCGCAGCGCATTGTATAGGCCGCAACCTTGCCGTCGGGGTGATGCGGGCAGTAATAGAAAGCATCGATATGCGCGCCGCGCGCGGCGAGATAGCCCCGCATATGCGCGTGCAAGGCGGCGACAGCAGCCTCGTCGTAGAAGCCGCGGGCGACGCCCGACTGATTGGTCACGACGATGACGAGAAAACCGGCGTCATTAAGCAGCCGGATCGCCTCCGGCACGCCGTCGATCCACGTCAACTGATCGGCGCGGTGGACATATTCGCGATCGACGTTGAGCACGCCGTCGCGGTCGAGAAAGGCGGCCGGCCTTGACGTTTCCGGCGCCGGCATCAGGTCGTCCCGTTCGGTGCCGGATGGACCGCGATGTCGGCGGGTTTCGTCCGCCGCGCGCCGCTGGCCACCCAGACGATGCCGCCGATCGCGCCGATGGCGAAGAACGTGATGCCGATCAGCACCGATACGACCAGACCGTCGCTCTGCGGCAAGCCGGCGTAGGAAAACGCCACGATCATGCTGCCTTCGCGGACGCCCCAGCCGGCGATCGAAATCGGCACGGTGGCGATCAGGAGCACGGGCGGCACCATGAACAGCAGCAATTCGATATTCACCGACGCCGATACCGACTGCACCATGCACCAGGTGGCGAGCACGGTCATGAAGTGAACCACGAAGGACAGCGCAAGGATGATCGAAAGCGTGCGCCACGAGCCGCAGATGCGCCAGGCCGTGCGCGACACTTCCACCAGATGCCGCGTTGGCGCCCAGTGCATCAGAGGCTTCCAGTGGATACGGCCGATGGCGAGAAAGACGAAGGCGCCGGCAAAGGCGCCGAAGCCGATCAGGATCAGCACGATGCGCGCCACCGGATCTTGCACCAGCGCGAGAGTCCAGGGCAGGCAGATAAACACCAACAGGGTCAGCGCGAAGATGCCGGCGACGCGATCGATCAGCACCGAATAGGTCGCGCCGGCCCAGCCCCCTTGTTCGCGTGCCAGCATGTAGATGCGCGCGGCATCGCCGCCGACCGTGGACGGCAGCACTTGATTGAAAAACAATCCCACAAAGCTCATGCGCAGAACCGCGTCATAGCGCGGCGCCAGTCCGCAGCCTTGCGCGATCATCCGCCAGCGCGCGGCGAGGATGAACAGCTGCGCCGCGAGAATGGCGAGCGAAGCGGCGATCCACCCGGCATGCAGACGGCTCAGGCGTTCGCCGAGCGCGGCGAGGTTCACCGAACGCAGCGAAATATAGAGCAGGAGAATGGAGATGGCCGCTTTGGCGAGCAGCATCAGCGAGCGCCGCATGGGCGGGTGACCTTGTTGGCGCGCCCCTCAGGCGACAGGCGGCCGTGAGACGATCATTTCGCCTTCGCTTGGCATGCCGGTCCGGCCGGCGCAAGACGTATGCCGCGCCTCGCCGGTGGCACCGGCATTTGAATGCCGGCGCACCGTGTCAGGAAAGGATAGTCCCAATCGCGTTGTAAAGAATCTTGAGTTCGGCAAGGATCGAATCGGCTTCGGAACCGCTGGTGCTGAGGGGCTCGCCAAGGGCGATACTCAGGCGGGCTTCCCGGCCGTCATAGTTCAACACAAGTCCAATCGAGGACGGCGCGATCCGGCGGGCGACGGGACTCTGGTGTACAATCCTCCAAACCGGCATAGCGGAATCCATTACCTGTCTCGCTCCATTTGGCGAATCAGCGATGCATACACGTTATAGTTGTAATCAAATCTGAGATCAACACCTGAGGCTCCCATTGCGACCCTCGCCGGGACGGCCTATGCCCTTCCGGCCGCAGGATATTATGCGCCTTCGGCAGGCGGCGAAAATTCGCTATATTGGTCCGGCCTCTAGAGCACAGGTGACTTGTGAACTACGCGTCGAGCACACCCGAGGTTTCGGCCCGGCAGGGCGACACCGCGCCCGACATTACCGTGGTGGGCGGCGCCGGCCATGTCGGCATCCCGCTGGTGCTGGCCTTTGCCGAAGCCGGGCTGACCGTCAACGTCAACGACCTGAACGAGAAAACCCTGGCGACCTTGCGTGCCGGCAAGCTGCCTTTCATCGAATATGGCGCCGCCCCGCTGCTGGCCAAGGCGCTGGCCGAGAACCGCCTGGTCTTCACCTCGACCCCGGGCGCCATCCGCGGCAACGGCCCGGTGGTGGTCACGATCGGTACGCCGGTCGACGAATTCCTCAATCCCGTCACCGCCGCGGTACAGAAGTGCATCGACGACCTGCTGCCGCATATCAATGACGAGCAACTCATTGTCCTGCGCTCGACGGTATTTCCCGGCACCACCGACTGGCTGCACGACTATCTCCAGCGCCTTGGCCGCAAGAACCGCATCGCCTTTTGTCCGGAGCGCGTCGTGCAAGGCTACGGCATCAAGGAACTGGCGGAGATGCCGCAGATCGTCAGCGGCACGACACCGGAAGCCGAAGCCGAGGCCGAGGCCTTGTTCGCCCGCATCGCGCCCGAGGTGGTGAAGGTCAAGCCGATCGAGGCTGAGCTCGCCAAGCTCTATGCCAATGCCTATCGCTACATCGAGTTTGCCGCGACCAACCAGTTCTACATGATCGCCAAGTCGGCCGGCGCCGACTACACGGCGATCATGAAGGCGATGAAGCACAACTATCCGCGCGCCCGCACGCTGCCCGGTCCTGGCTTTGCCGCTGGCCCGTGTCTGTTCAAGGACACGATGCAGCTCGCCGCTTTCGCGCGCAATCAATTCAACATCGGCCACGCCGCGATGCAGATCAACGAAGGGCTCGCCCTTCACATGATCGAGGATCTCAAGCGGCAGTTCGACCTGTCCAGCATGACCGTCGGTCTGCTGGGCATGGCGTTCAAGGCCGAGATCGACGACGTCCGCGCTTCGCTGAGCTACAAGATCAAGCGCACGTTGCTGACCAATGCCCGCGACGTGCTGACCACCGATCCCTTCGTCACCACCGATCCGTCGCTGCTTCCGCTCGACGAGGTCGTCAAGCGCAGCGATCTGCTCATTCTGTGTACGCCGCATTCGGCCTACAAGGAACATGACTTCGCCGGCAAGCCGGTGGCCGACATCTGGGGCTGCCTCAAGAATGCCAACGTGGTCTATTGAGCCACGGCGCCCCCATGAGCGTCGAAAGCGACATGACCGCGCGGCTCGATATCGTCATTCCGGTCTACAACGAAGGCCCGAATATTCTTTCGACGCTAGGTTCGCTGCGCGATAACGTGCGCACGCCGTTTCGCGTGCTCATCTGTTACGACCGACCCGACGACGATACCCTGACCACGATCGACGCGCATCGCGACCGTCTCGGCGGCATGGCCATCGACTATGTCCGCAATCCCGGCCGCGGCGCCCATGGCGCGGTGATGGCCGGTTTTGCCGTGAGCACTGCGCCTTTCGTGATTGTGCTGCCGGCCGATGACGATTTCAACGGCGGCATTCTCGATGGCATGGTGGCAAAGGCCGCGGCGGGCGCCGATCTGGTTTGCGCCAGCCGTTTCATTCCGGGCGGCAGTATGGTCGGCTGCCCCTGGCTCAAGGCCACCTTGGTGCGCACGGCCGCCTTTACGCTGCACCATGTTGCGCGGCTGCCGACGCACGATCCGACCAGCGGGTTCCGCCTGTTCTCGCGCCGCGTCATCGACGCGATTGCCGTCGAATCCGACAGCGGCTTCTGCTATTCCATCGAATTGCTGGTGAAATGCCATCGCCTCGGCTGGCCGGTTGCCGAAGTGCCGGCGCAGTGGATCGAGCGCACCAAGGGTGCCAGCCGCTTCCGGGTGCTGCACTGGTTGCCGGCCTATCTTCGCTGGTATCGTTACGCCTTCGCCACGACCTTCCTGCGCCGTCCGGCCAACTCCGTCACCTTGCGTCAGACCTGGAAGCCCGCGACATGAAAACCCTGACGCCGCGCCAGTATCTGATTGTGCTCCACGATGTCGTCGCGGCCATCGCGGCGATTCTTGTTACCTTTGTCATGCGCTTCGACGTGGTGCAGCTCGCCGCGAAGATGGAAGGTCTCAAGCTCTTTCTGCCGATCTTCGCGGTTTTTGCCGCCGCCGTCTTCTTTCTATTCAGGCTGCACACCAGCAAGTGGCGCTTCACTTCGGTGCCCGATCTGTTCAACATTGTGCGCGCCTCTTCGGTGCTCGCGGTGTCGCTGGTTGCGCTCGACTATGTGCTGTTGTCGCCGAACGTCTATGGCGAGTTCTTCTTCGGCAAGATCACCATCCTGCTTTACTGGGTCCTCCAGATGTTTTTCCTGGGGGGCGGGCGCATCGCCTATCGCTATCTGCATTATATGCGGACCTTGCAGCGCGTCCGCGTGGCGGATGCTGCGCCGACCCTGATCCTCGGCCGCACGGCAGATGCCGAAGTGCTGATCCGCGCCATCGAAAGCGGGGCCGTGAAAAAGATCTGGCCGGTTGGCATTTTGTCGCCGTCATCGTCCGACCGCGGCCAGTCAATCCGCTCGATCCCGGTGCTCGGCGATCTCAGCGACCTCGAGCGCGCGGTCTCCGACCTCGCTGATCGCGGCACTCAGGTCACGCGCATCGTCATGGTGCCGTCGGCCATGATCCCGGAGGTGAAACCGGAATCGCTGTTGGTCCGTGCGCGCCGGCTCAATCTCACGCTGAGCCAGTTGCCGTCGCTCGACGGCGACGCGGCCGTACAACTGCTGCCGGTATCGGTTGAGGACCTGTTGCTTCGCCCGACTGCCAAAATCGATTACCAGCGGCTCGAGCACTATATCAAAGGCAAGTCGGTCGTTGTGACCGGCGGTGGTGGTTCGATCGGTTCGGAGATCTGCGAGCGTGTCATCGCCTTTGGCGCGGCGCGGCTGCTCATTCTGGAGAATTCCGAGCCGGCGTTGCATGCGATCACCGAGAAGCTGAAGACAGTGCAGAGCAGCGCCGAATTGCTCGACCGCATCGCCGACATACGCGACCGTGCGCGCATCGCGCGGCTGATCGCCGAATTCAAGCCGGATATCGTTTTCCACGCCGCGGCTCTCAAGCATGTGCCGCTTCTGGAGCGTGACTGGGACGAAGGTGTGAAAACCAATGTGCTCGGTTCGGTGAACGTCGCCGATGCGGCGGCCGCGGCTGGTGCGTCTGCCATGGTGATGATCTCGACTGACAAGGCCATTGAGCCGGTGTCCATGCTCGGCGCGACCAAGCGCATGGCGGAAATGTATTGCGACGCGCTCGATGCCGATCTGAGGCGCCGTGCCGTGCCCGGCGAGACGCCGATGCGGCTCATCTCGGTGCGCTTCGGCAATGTGCTCGCCTCCAATGGCTCGGTGGTGCCGAAGTTCAAGGCGCAGATCGAAGCCGGCGGCCCGGTCACGGTGACGCATCCGGACATGGTGCGTTATTTCATGACCATCCGCGAAGCCTGCGATCTCGTTGTCACTGCAGCCAGCCACGCCCAGGGCGACGGTGAGAACCGCGCGTCGGTCTATGTGCTCAACATGGGCCAGCCGGTGAAGATCGTCGATCTGGCCGAGCGCATTATCCGCCTGTCGGGCCTCGAACCAGGCCGCGACATCCAGATTGCTTTCACCGGCGTCCGCCCCGGCGAACGTCTGCACGAAATCCTGTTTTCCAGCGAAGAAGAGATGGCCGAGATCGGTTTGGCAGGCATCGTGGCGGCTAAGCCGGTGCAGGCCTCGCTCGATGCGGTTCGGGTCTGGCTCGCGACCGTGGAGCAGGCGATCGAGCGCAATGAGCGTGAAACGATCTACGACGTGCTGCGCGCCGCGGTGCCTGAGTTCCGCGGCGAGGCGGCCTGAGTTTTCGGCGTTTTTCGTCGAACGTCCAAACGGGAACCTGGCACGGCCTTTGGCCGTTGTCTGTGAGCCGCCTCATGGGCAGAGCGGCCATGGAGGACGCTGTGACCGAAAAGCCAAGACAACACGCCGAAAAAGAACGCGAGCGCATCAAGAACGAAGAGGATGAGGTCGTCTCCAGTTCCGATCAAAGCTTCCCTGCCAGCGATCCGCCGTCATTCAATCCCGGCATCACCGGCCCGACCGATGTCGAGCCGCTGGAGAAGGAAGCTGAAAAGAAGCAGAAGAAGTAACGCGTCGACCGCGCATTCATCTTCGATAGATCAGAAGCCTGCGCCGAAACCGGCGCGGGCTTTTTTGATCAGTTGATTCTGACTGGCTCGCGCAATGTGTGGCGCGCGAATTTGCGCGGCGGCATCGGCTTTCCAAAAAAGAAGCCTTGGATCACATCGAAGCCGAGTTCGCGCGCCATGACGAAATCGGCGCGGGTTTCGACGCCCTCCGCCACGGTACGGGCGCCGAGCTGATCGGCCAGTTCGACGATGCTGCGGCATGTGGTTTGCTTGAGTCGGTCGTTGGCTACGCCATCGACGAATTCCCGGTCCACCTTGATCTCGACGAAGGGACAGTCGCCGATTTCCAGGAGAAATGGCCAGTCGGCGCCGAGATCGTCGATCGACAGGCCGATATTGAAGTATCGCAACTGGCGTGCCGCACTGCGGGCGAGTTCGATATTGCTGGCCAATTCGTTGCTGTTAACTTCGACGATTAGACCTTCGAAGGCCGGATGCTGCGGCAACCGCATGATCAGCGACTCGATCGCCAGGGGATCGCTGAAATAAGTCAGCGGCAGGTTGACCGCGAGTTCGATGTGGCCATGGTCGGCGGCGAAGTCCTGCCAGTCAGCGGCGGCGCGGGACAAGACGAAGAACGACAGTTCGGCAAAATTCGGATCGTCCGGGTCGGGCAGGAAGTTCGCCGGCGGCACGATGCCCCATGTCGGATGCCGCATGCGGATCAGGGCTTCGGCGCCGTCGATGGTCAGCGAGCGCGCATTGATCTTGGGCTGATACCAGAGCTCCAGCCAGCCGGCCCGCAGGGCCTGCGCGGCGTCGAGCGTCGGCAATATGACCGGCTCCTGCGGGGCGAGCCTGCTGACCGCCTGGCGCAAGGTTTCGTCGCTGAATGGCGTCGGCAGCAACGGCAGCATGTTGAGTGAAAGGCTTTCGCCGAGTTCGTACAGGGCTTCGACCATCGGCAGTTCGGCCGGCGCAAAGATCATGATCTGCCCGTCGAAACCGGTCGCGGCCAATGTTTCGAGGGCGCGGCTGGCGGTCAGTCCGCCGGCCGAGAGGCCGAGCATGACGAGATCCATCTTGCGGCCGGCGGTGAGGTTGACGAGCCTGTCGCTGCCGCCGTCTTCGACGATGAAGCCCATGTCTTCGAGCGCGTCGCGCACGAAGTTGCGGATATGCGGCTTGTCGTCGGCGATGACAACGCTTGGTCTGACGCGGCGACGTCCGAATTCATTGAGTGAAACGGCGTTTGTCGGTGGCTGCTGGTTCATCATGGCGCGACCCTGGGTTTCGATCGGGCCAATTTAGCGTCGCCGCCGGGGCAGATCTTACCTCCGCAGAGTCATGCACCGCTATAGGTCGCTTTAGGATTAATCGAGCGAATGCAATTCAACTCTGCATTCAATTGTCTTTGTGGCGCGCCGCTAGGTGATAACGCGCACCGGCTTGCCGTCGAGAAAGGCGCGGATGTCTTCGACGATGTCCGGATAGAACTTGCGATAGGTCTGTTCGCTGACATAGCCGAGATGCGGCGTCAGCACGACATTGTCGAGCTTGCGATAGGGATGATCGACCGGCAGCGGTTCGATCTCGAACACGTCGAGGCCGGCGCCGGCGATGCGCTTGTCGTCGAGCGCCTTCAAGAGCGCCGTCTGGTCGACGATCGGCGCGCGCGCCGTGTTGATGAGGTAGGCGTCCTTCTTCATGCGGCCGATATCGTCGGCGGTGATCAGGCCGCGCGAGCGGTCGCTCAGCACCAGATGAATGGTGACGATGTCAGCCTGCGCGAACAGCTCCTCGCGGGTCGCGTAGGTCGCGCCGCCTTCCTTGGCCTTGTCTGGCTTCAGGTTCTGGCTCCAGGCGATGACGTTCATGCCGAAGGCCTTGCCGACCGCGGCGACCCGGCTGCCGAGCTTGCCGAGGCCGACAATGCCCAGCGTCAGGCCTTCGAGATCGCGGCCGATGGTGACCTGCCACGGCTCGCCCGCTTTCATCCGCGCATTCTCGTGGCCGATATGGCGGGTCAGTTCGAGCATCAGCCCGAAGGCGATGCCGACCGTGGGATTGCCGAAGGTGCCGGTGCCGCACACGGTGACGCCGCGCTCGGCGGCGGCGGCAAGGTCGAACGAATTGTTGCGGGCGCCGGTGGTGATCAGCAGTTTCAGGTCCGGCAGCGCCTCGATCACGGCGCGCGGGAAGGGCGTGCGCTCGCGCATGCCGGCGACGATCTGGAAGCCCTGGAGCTGCGCGATGGTCTCGGCCTGATCCTTGAACGGCTTGTCGAACACCGTGATCTCGACCTCGCCCGCCACCGGCGACCAGTCGGCGAATTTGAGGGCCACGCCCTGGTAGTCGTCGAGAATGGCGGCCCGGAGCATGGTTGTTTCCTTCCCAAAGTGTGCTTGTCGCAACGCCCGGATTGAACCGGGCGGCGCCACCTTACGGACGGAGCCGGGAAAGGAAAGGGTAGCGGCGGCGGATCAGTTCTGCGTCTGGCCGCGCTTCTTGGCGCAGGCCGGGCCGGGGCCGCGCATGTAATGCCGTTCCGGCCGGTAGGGATGGAACATCAGGCGGGAGAGGTCGCGCCAGAAGCGGGCGGCCGAGTGGCCGAGGCTGACGACGGGGCGGTGCAGGAAGCCCGCCGCGGAACCGGAAATGGCCGAGATCGCCCGACCCATGACACCAGAGTCCTTCTTGAGGACGGGACACCCCGCCCGGCCACGACGGCCGTTCTGGCGCGCCATGGTCTTGTTGCAGCCGATGATGCCGGTCAGCTCTTAAGGCGGGTTTTAAATCCCGCCGCGCAAAGGGAATTTCCGCGACAGCCTTTCCAGACCCTTTACCGGCGCGCCGGCCGAAAGCGCCGGTGACGGCCGGGCGATGGCTTGCCCTTCGGGGTTCCGCTCGCTACATCCAGCGCAGATTTTCCCGACATTGGGGCGTGGCCAGCGTCTTTCGCGCGCCGGCCATCGTTTGCGCGCTGCCAGAGGCGGCCGGATTTGAGGGGTTTTGAGAGGCCATGAACGGTCGTCAGTTCATCTATCACATGCAGGGCCTGACCAAGGCCTATCCGGCCGGCAAGAAGGTGCTGGATAACGTCCACCTGTCCTTCTACCCGGACGCCAAGATCGGCGTGCTCGGCGTCAACGGTTCCGGTAAATCGACACTGCTGCGCATCATGGCCGGCATCGACACCGAGTTTTCCGGTGACGGCTGGGTCGCCGACGGCGCCCGCGTCGGCTATCTCGAGCAGGAACCGCAGCTCGATCCGAACAAGACCGTCCGCGAAAACGTCATGGAGGGCGTCGCCGCCAAGAAGGCGATCCTCGACCGTTACAACGAGCTCGCCGTCAATTACTCGGACGAGACCGCCGACGAGATGGCGAAGCTCCAGGACGAGATCGACTCCAAGAATCTCTGGGACCTCGACAGCCAGGTCGATCAGGCAATGGACGCGCTGCGCTGCCCGCCGGATGACGCCGAGGTGACCAAGCTCTCGGGCGGTGAAAAGCGCCGCGTCGCGTTGTGCAAGCTGCTGCTCGATGCGCCGGACCTGCTGCTGCTCGACGAACCGACCAACCATCTCGATGCGGAAAGCGTGAACTGGCTCGAAGGCCATCTGCGCAATTATCCCGGCGCGATCCTGATCGTAACCCACGATCGCTACTTCCTCGACAACGTCACCGGCTGGATTCTCGAGCTCGATCACGGCCGCGGCATTCCCTACGAGGGCAACTACACCTCGTGGCTGGCGCAGAAGCAGAAGCGCATGGAGCAGGAAGGCCGCGAGGACGAAGCGCGCCGCCGCACGCTGGAGCGCGAAAGCGAGTGGGTGCAGTCCTCGCCCAAGGCGCGTCAGACCAAATCCAAGGCGCGTTACGAGCGCTACGAGGAACTGCTCAAGATCGCCAATGCCAAGACCAACACCGTGGCGCAGATCACCATTCCGGTGTCGGAGCGTCTCGGCCAGAACGTCGTCGATTTCGAGGGCCTGTCGAAGGGCTTCGGCGATCGTTTGCTGATCGACAATCTCACCTTCAAGCTGCCGCCCGGCGGCATTGTCGGCGTCATCGGCCCGAACGGCGCCGGCAAGACCACCTTGTTCCGCATGATCACCGGCCAGGACAAGCCGGATGCCGGCACCATCAAGATCGGCGAGAGCGTGCAGCTCGGCTATGTCGACCAGTCGCGCGACGCGCTCGATCCGAAGAAGACCATCTGGGAGGAAATCTCGGACGGTCTCGACCAGATCATGGTCGGCAAGAAGGAAGTGCCGAGCCGCGCTTACGTCTCGCTGTTCAACTTCAAGGGCGCCGACCAGCAGAAGAAGGTCGGCTCATTGTCGGGCGGTGAGCGCAACCGCGTTCACCTCGCCAAGATGCTGCGCACCGGTGCCAACCTGCTGCTGCTCGACGAACCGACCAACGATCTCGACGTCGATACGCTGCGCGCGCTCGAAGAGGCGCTGGAGGATTTCGCCGGCTGCGCCGTGATCATCAGCCATGACCGCTGGTTCCTCGATCGTATCGCGACGCACATTCTGGCCTTCGAGGGCGACAGCCATGTCGAATGGTTCGAAGGCAACTTCCAGGATTACGAGAAGGACAAGATGCGCCGTCTCGGCACCGACAGCATCATCCCGCACCGGCTGAAGTACAAGAAGTTCACGCGCTGAGCCGTCATCTGAGGCGCGCCTTGTGGCGCGCGCCGCGGTGTGACGGGTCGAGTTCCGCAATATAATATTTGTACGGGCAGCGTCTCGGTCTGGTCGACGCTTGGCGCTACCCCTTCGTCCCCTTGCCGTAGTCCTCGTCGCTCACCTTCTCCATCCAGGTCGCGACGCTGCCATTGAGCGCCTCCTGAATGGCGATATGGCTCATCGCCGTCGTCGCCGCGGCGCCGTGCCAGTGTTTCTCGCCGGGCGGAAACCACACCACATCGCCGGGGCGGATCTCCTCGACCGGGCCGCCGTCGCGCTGCGCCCAGCCGAGGCCGGAGGTGACGATCAAGGTCTGGCCGAGCGGATGCGTGTGCCAGGCGGTGCGGGCGCCGGGCTCGAAGGTGACGAGCACGGCGCGTACGCGCGCCGGCTCCGGCGCTTCGTTGAGCGGGTCCTGCCGCACGGCACCCGTAAAATAATCGGGCGATGGCTTGGTCGACGGCCGCGAGCCGCTGCGCTTGATGTCCATGTCGTTCTCCTTGAGCTTTCCCGTTCGGGCCTATTCTTTATTCTCTTGATTGCCGGCGGCTTTGGCGCGCGTCGTTTTGGCGGTCTTGACGCTCTTGCCTTTGGCCTTCGCCGCGTCCTTGTCGTCTTTCTTGTCGTCGAACATGCGCGACAGGCCGCAGGTCATCGCTTCCTTTTGCGTCAGTTCGCGCTTCTCGGTCGCGGCCACGTAGATGGCGGCGCCGAAAATACCGAGGACGCACACCTGCGCCGATGCAACCGCCGTGCTGGCGATCAGGCCGATCGCGGCGACGGCTGTCGCCCAGACCATCTTTTTCATTGTCTCACATTCCCCCAATCCCGATCCGGAAATCCCCGGGCCCGCCGGACGATCCCACTGTTCGGTGCCGCTTGGAAGGCCTGGCCGGAAACGCGGCGGCCGGCCGGTCGTTCGGCAAATTTGTGACGGGACAGCGCGGCCTCTTGGCGCAGACGACCGCCGGCCGGCCATCTTGTCGCAGGGCGAATCGCCTATAAATCCTGCGCTCGCGACCGGCGTCCCGCCGGGCGCGCAACCCGTTTTCCTTGAAGGTAGCCCACGCCATGTCGATGTCGGCCGACGTTCCGACCCCGCCCCCCGAACTTGCCGGCAAGCTCCGTCCGCTGCCGCAGCTCATCTTCTCCTCGCGCTGGCTGCAACTGCCGCTCTATCTTGGCCTTATCGTCGCGCAGTGTGTCTATGTCTTCCTGTTCCTGAAGGAACTGGTCCACCTCGTCGGCGGCGCCATGCGGTTCACCGAGCAGGAAATCATGCTCGTGGTGCTGGGCCTCATCGATGTGGTGATGATCTCGAACCTGCTCATCATGGTCATCGTCGGCGGCTACGAAACCTTCGTTTCGCGCCTCGAGCTTGAGCGGCATCCGGACCAGCCGGAGTGGCTGTCCCACGTCAATGCCAGCGTGCTCAAGATCAAGCTGGCGATGGCGATCATCGGCATCTCGTCGATCCATCTGCTGCGGACCTTCATCTACGCCGGGCAGCTTGGCCAATCGGGCTCGCAATACACCGAGACCGGTGTGATGTGGCAGGCGATCATCCATTTCCTGTTCGTGATCTCGGCGATCGGCATCGCTTATGTCGAGAAGATCAGCCAGGACTCTTACGTGAAGCCGCATCACTGACGCGGATCCCCTGGAAATGAAAAAGGCCGCCCGTTGAACGACGGGCGGCCTTTTTGTTGGGCAGAAGAGATTACTTGCCCTGCAGCGGCGCCAGCGCGCCGGACCACTTCGCCAGTTCGTCCAGCATGGTCTTGACGCTGGCGTCGATCAGTTCGTTGGACTTGAACGCGTCGTCTTCGATCTGTTTGCCGGCGAACGGGATCGGCACGCCTTCGGGTAGCGGCACCATTTTCATGGTGCTCAGCATCAGCTTTACGGCTTGCGCGGCGCGAAGCCCGCCCGATACGCCGCCATAGGTCACCAGTCCGGCCGCCTTGTAATTCCACTCCTTGAACACATAGGTCAGGGCGTTGATGAGGGCCGCCGGCGGGAAGTAGTTGTACTCCGGCATAACGAAGGCGTAGGCGTCGGCCGATTTCACGGTCTCCGACCAGGCCTTGGTGTGCGCGTGTTCGTACTGCTGCATAGCCGGATGGCGCGGCTCGTCGTAGATCGGCAGATTGATCTCTGCGAGATCGACCAGCGTCGGCGCGAAGCGGCTGTCCTTCTTGACGGCGGATTCAAACCAGCGGGCAATGGGCAGGCCGATGCGGCCTGGACGTGTGCTGCAGACGATGATGTTCAGCTTGATGGCCATGGATGAACCTTGTGACGGCGTGAGGACTGCATGCTTCCTAGACGCTGCCGCTCATCGCGTTCAAGGCACATCGGGTATACCGACCGCTAACCATGCTGCAGGCCGCGCATATTTGGACGCGCTGGGCTCATCGCATTAAGGTTGGATTTACCGGACACTATCCGTTCTCTGATTCGCGGATGTTCCCCGAACGTTCGAGAGGATCGCCGATGCTGTGTTGGCTCGCGTCACGCAAACTACATGTGGCGTCATTCGTCCTCATCGTTGCGCTGATGAGTGCGAATCACGCGCGCGCCGATGCGGGCTTCGATCGTTTTCTCGAATCGATGTGGCCGCGCGCGCAACAGGAAGGCGTCACGCGGCCGGTGTTCGACGCGGCGATCAAGGGGCTGACGCCGGATTTTTCGCTGCCCGATCTCGAAATTCCCGGCCAGCCGGAGAAGCCGCAGCCGGGGCAGCCGGAATTCGTGCAGACGCCATCGCAATATCTGCGCGAGTCGAGCTTCGACCGCCTCGCCAGGCGCGGCCAGGAACTTTCCGTGCAGTATCGCTCGACGCTCCGGCGCATCGAGCAGGAGATCGGCGTGCCGGGCGATGTCGTGCTCGCCATCTGGGCGCGCGAGACCGATTACGGCGCCTACAAGCTGCCGCATGACGGCATCCGCGTGCTGGCGACACAGGCCTATGTCGGCCGGCGCAAGGCGATGTATCAGGGCGAGTTCGTCCAGGCGCTGAAGATGCTGCAGGACGGCGTGCCGCGCGCGTCGTTGCGCTCATCATGGGGCGGTGCGCTCGGTCTGACGCAGTTCCTGCCGTCCGACTATTATCGCTACGCCGTCGATTTCGATGGCGACGGCCGCGTCGATATCTTCCGCTCGGTGCCGGATGCGCTCGCGTCGGCGGCGCGCCAGCTGACCGGCCGCGGCTGGGCGCGCGGCGAGCGCTGGGCCTACGAAGTGCGCGCGCCGGAGAACGGCGATTGCTCGATCGGCACCCCGGAAACGAAGATGCCGATCGGCGAATGGGTCAAGCGCGGCTATCTGCTGACACCGCCGCGCAAGCTCACCGCGCAGGAGCTGGCATTGCCGGCGTCGCTGTTGCAGCCGGAAGGCATTTACGGCCCGTCATTCCTGACGCCGAAGAATTACTTCGTCATCAAGGACTACAATTTCTCGGATCTCTATGTGCTGTTCGTCGGCCATCTCGCCGACCGCATTGCCGGCGCGAAAGCCTTCATGACGCCGTGGAGCAAGAGCGATCAGCTCAAGACCAAGGACGTCGAGGCGATGCAGAAGCGCCTGACCGACCTCGGGCTCTACCGGGACAAGATCGACGGCAAGGCCGGCATGCTGACGCGGGCTGCGCTCGGGCAGTACCAGAAGGCCAATGGCTTGAAGGTCGATTGCTGGCCGACGGCGGCAGTCCTCGCCCATATGCGGCGGTAAAACAAAAAAGCGCTTCGGCAGGCCAAAAAAATCCCCGAAGGTGACGGCCGGAGGTTCAGGCGGCCGTCAGGTCCTTCGGGGGTGTTCGCGTCTTCGCCCGGGATGGTGATACCGGGCGAGGGCGGTTGTCAGATCAGTCGCAGACTTCGATGCGGCGCGAGCGCCAGCCATAGCCGTCCCAGAAGCGCTGCCGCTCGATGTGGCAGACCGGGCCTTCGACATAGGCCGGGCCGCCGTAATAGGCGCGGCGCGGCGGGGCGTAATAGGCCGGCGGCTCTTCGTAATAGCGCGGGCCGGCGTTGGCGGAGCCGGCAATGATGGCGCCCAGCGCCAGGCCGCCGACGACACCGGCGGCGACACCGCAGCCGCGGCAGCGCGCGTCCGCCGTCGTGGGCAGCGCAGCGACCGAGAGAACCGCCGCGGCGAGGGCGAGAACCTTGACGTTCATGGCATCTTCCTTTCGGGCGTAGCGCCCGGGTTGAACGGGGTTGGCTTGGAGATTGCGCCGAACCCGTTACGCGAAGCTTAAGGCAGTGAGGCAGGAACCGCCGCAGACCCCGCGTCTGTTATGCTTTGGTACCGCGGCGGGGGCAGGGCGGCTGTGACGGGGGTCACAAAAAGCCCGGATCCAGGAGAACCCGGGCCTTTTCATGACGGAAGGTGGGGGACGACGGCGGGGCCGATTCATGACCGAAGGTCATATGTCTAGTCGCACACCCGGACGCGCTGCAGCCGCCACCCATAACCGTCCCATACGCGCTCGCGCTGCCACCAGCAGCGGGGGCCGTAGTACACGGGCGCCGGGGCGTAATAGGGACGCGGTCCATAATAGTAGCCGGGACCATAACCGTAGCCATACCCGCCACTGGCCATGCCGCCAATGATTGCACCGACCGCCAAGCCGCCGATGATTCCGGCGGCGACACGGCCGCCACGCGCTTCAGCGGGCTGCGGCGCCGCGACCGCGGCAATGGTGATGATGGCGGCGGCGCCGAGCGCCGTCAGGGATTTGCGGAAACTGGTCATAGCGCACCTCCTGGGTTCGCCGATTGCTATTAACGGGACTAGCCCAACGTACGTGCCGAAGGGATTTGCCGAGTACTTGCCAATTGAACGGGCCGGTTGCGGCATTCCTGCGGCACATCGACGCTAATTTTAACGTCGTTCACAGCCACGAGGTTCCTGCTTTCCACGTGAACGCAGACTGAACGCCGACGCACAAAATTCCTAATGAAATGGCGCTTTCGCTCGTCCGATTGCGGAGAAATCGTGGCGGCGGCGGTGCTCAGCCGGCGAGTCGGCCGAGCACCCGTTGCAGGATGGTCTTGCGCGGATGCGGGCTGCGTTCAACAGCTTGAGGCTGCGCCGCAGGCCGGGCTGGCGGCGCCGCGACGAGGGCGGTCTTCGCGGTGTTCGGTGGCGCCATCGGCGCGGCGGCCTTGTTGCGATCTTTCTTCGGCTTGCGGTTCTTGCCTTCGCTTTTGTTTTTCTTTTTGTCCTTGGCCTTACGCTTGCCGCGGTCTTTGGCGCGATCCTTGGTCTTGCCGGCGCGCCGCGCATCCTTGGCCTGCCGCTTGAGCTTGGGGTGCTGCCGCGCCGCCGCCTTGCTCGCGGATTTTTTTTGCGCAGACTTTTTGAGCTTACGCTTGTGACTCCGTTTGCCGGCCTTTGCCGGCTTCACCTTGCCCGTTTTCGTGTTGTCGGTTTTGCCGGCTTTCGCCTTGGCGACAACGGTCTTCACTTTCGCGTTCTTGACCCGCTGCTTCTTGAGCGCCCGCGCGATGGCGTGCCGCAGGAACAGCTTCTCCAGCGGATAGCTCAGGCGCCGAATGGCGGCCTTCAGAGGCAGCCAGTCAACAGCAACGATGTCCGGCATCAACTCGTGGCTGGGTTCCGGGTCGGCTTCCATGCGCCAGAACTGGACCACCTTCGGCCGGCCGCCGGCGCGGTAGGTGATGGCGCCGAGATACTCGTGAACCTCGACGCGATGCCCGGTTTCCTCGACCACCTCGCGGCGCGCCGCCGCAGCGGGATTCTCGTCGCGCTTCAGCTTGCCGCGCGGCAGAACCCAAGCATCGTCTTTCGATCGCTGCACGACGGCAACGAGCTTGCCCGCGCCTTTGCGCAGGACAATGCCGCCCGCCGCCTCGATCGTCTTGCCTGCCACGCCGCTCGCTCCCGCCCCGTAGTGCGACCGATGTTGGTCGTCGGGGGCCGATTCGGTTTAGCAAAAACGCGCCGCGCCATCAGCGAATAAATGCGCGGCGCAAGGAGCTGGGGGCAATTCCGCACAGTTCGTTGTGTGACAAAGGCTTGTCACAAACCACGGGATGTCTTTGACGGTCGCCAGCGCATCCGGCTCACGGCGATACCTGACACCGGGTTCTTGTCCTCGCCGTCATAAACAAAGCCGTGTTTCTTATAGAAAGCGATGGCGCGGGCATTGTCCTTGTTGACCAGCAGGTAAAGCCCCGTGGGCGAGCGCCGCTTGGCCTCGTCGAGCAAAGCGTGGGCAAGCCCCGACCCCCACTGCTCGGGTGCGACCACGATCTGGTCGAGATACTGCGTCTTTGGATCGACGGTGACGAAGCCGCAGAGCTTGCCGTCCGTTTCCGCCAACACGATCTCGCAGGCCGGCACCAGTTCGCTGCGCCAGCGTTCACGCCACCAGCCGACGCGGGCGTCGAAATCGATATGCGGATAATGCTGCGTCCAGGTGCGCCGCCACAACTCGATGGCGGCGTCTTCGTCGGCCGCCGCGAAGGGGCGAAGCATCATCACGCCGCCCGTCTGAGCTGCGCCTGCAATTGCCGCAGGACGACGATGATGCCGGTGCGGTCGCAGCGGATCGCGCCGTAGCGCAAGGCGCGCTCGCGCTCCACTGCAGTCAGGTCGTAATGCGGCTTGGTCGTCTTCGGCGGACCTTGATAGGACGAACGATGCAGGCCGAGTTCCCGCGCGAAGCGGTGCAGCTCGTCGATGTCGTCAGCCAGAAGGTGGCACCATTTGCGGCCCCAGCGGCTCCAGATCGGATCATCGACGTAGACGGACATTTGCGCCTACCGCTCCGTCAGCTTGAACTCGATGCGGCGGTTGCGGCGATAGGCTTCATCGCTGGTCCCGGTGTCGATCGGCTGGAATTCGCCGAAGCCGGCGGCGAGCAAGTGCTGCGGCGCGATACCTTTGGTGGCGAGGTATTTGACGACGGCGATGGCGCGCGCCGCCGACAGGTCCCAGTTCGATTTGAACTGGCCGGCGCCGCTGATCGGGCGGATATCGGTGTGGCCATCGACACGCAGCACCCAGGGAATATCGGCCGGGATCTTGGCGCCGATCTCCGACATGGCCGCCGCGATCTTGTCGATTTCCGGCAGCGCCTCCGGTTTGAGGTCGGCCTTGCCGACGTCGAACAGAAGTTCGGATTGCAGCACGAAGCGGTCGCCGACGATGCGGATGTCGGGACGATTGCCGATGATCTGGCGCAGACGGCCGAAGAAGTCGGAACGGTAGTTCTTCAGCTCTTCGACGCGCTGGGCGAGCGCAAGGTTGAGACGCTGGCCGAGATTGGCAATCTGCGCCTGCGCTTCCTTGTCCTTCTTCTCGGAGGCGTCGAGCGCGCTCTCGAGGGCGGCGAGTTGCCGGCGGAAGGCGGCGATCTGCTGGTTGAGGATTTCGACCTGCGCCAAAGCGCGCGCCGAGATTTTCTTCTCGCCTTCGAGCTCGGTGGCAAGATCGGACGCCTTGCCTTGGGCCGCGGCCAGTCCGGCGCCCGAGCCCTCGGCGATGCCCTTGTACTTGTCGCGGTCGCTTTCGGCGGTGGCGAGCGAGGCGCGCAGCTGCGCCATCTGCTGTTCGAGATCTCCCTTGTTCGATGTTTCCATCGACAGGAGTTCGGTCAGTTGTGCAATCTGGGCATTGAGACGCTGCAGCGCCGTATCCTTGCCGGAGATTTCCTGCTGCAGGACGAACTGCACGACAACGAAGACGGTGAGGATGAAGATGATGCTCAGGATCAACGTCGACAGCGCGTCGACGAAGCCCGGCCAGTAGTTCATTCCTTCGCCGCCGCGCCGGTTTTTAGCAAGGGCCATCTTGGTGGGCCTCCAAACCTGTCTCCGTCATCCTGAGCGCGAGCGAAGCGAGCCTCGAAGGATGGCGGGCATTGAGTAAAACGGAGCTAGTTCGACGCGCGCTCGCGCACCATGACTTCCAGCAGCCGCTTGATCTCGCGCTGCTGTTCGGCCTGGCCGTCCACCCAGTCGCGGATCATCTGTTGTTCGGTCCGCATGTGATGAACGAGCCCCTGGATCGCTTCGGCGAGATTGGCCATGGCGACGGAGGCCTGCTTGCCGGAGCCGGTCTGCTCGACGGCGTCGCGCAGCTTCTCGATGGCGCCGCGCATCTCCATTGGCATTGCGGTCACCGCGCCGGATGGCTCGGCGGCCTGATCATAGACAGTGGTAGAGAGCCAATCCTCAAGCTCGGTGTAGAAACGGTTCTGTGCCTGGCTCGATTGCAGGTCGAGGAAACCGAGAACCAGCGAACCGGCCAGACCAAACAGCGACGACGAAAACGAAATGCCCATGCCGGATAGCGGGGCAGCGAGGCCGTCACGCAAGGTGTCGAACGTCGCGGCGGCGTCGCCGCCGGGCTTGAGGCTCTGAATGACATTGCCGACCGATCCGACGGTTTCGATCAGGCCCCAGAAGGTGCCGAGCAGGCCGAGGAAGACCAGCAGGCCGGTCATGTAGCGCAGGATATCGCGCGCCTCGTCGAGACGCGTGGCGATTGAATCGAGGAGCGAGCGCATCAGCTGCGGTGACATCGCCATGCGGCCGACGCGGCTGCCGAGGATCGCGGCCATCGGCGCCAGCAGAACGGGCGGGCGCTCGACGGCGAGGCCGGGGTCGGCGAGGCGGAAATTGTTGACCCAGGCTATTTCAGGATAAAGCCGCGCCACCTGGCGGATCGCCAGAACGATGCCGATCAGCAGCACCGCGATGATCACGCCGTTGAGGCCCGGATTGGCCATGAAGGCGGTCTGGATCTGCTTGAAGAGCAGGAAGGCGATCAGTCCGCCCAGGATGATGAACACCATCATCCGGAACAGGAAGATGCGGGGCGAGGACAATTTGAGCGGATCGACGTCTTTTGCCATGAGTGTCCTGGGCTTGAGCGTCCTGGGCTTGTCCTTGGACCGCGTCCTGGAGGGCGGGGTCCGCCGGCCGAATCCGGCGCAGGAAATTACCGGCCAATATGGCACAGACCGGTGACAAGCGAAAATTGTCCGGCGACGCGCCGGAACTCATAAAGCTCCAGATTGGGTTGGAATTGGGGTGATGCCAGCACCGACCCGGATCCGTCATACTGAAGTATCAGCCGCTATTGCGGCGAGCCTCGACGGGGCGGATCAGCCTCTCTGAAGACGGGTCAGGCGCTCTTGATCACCCGTATGATTTCCTTGCGGATGGTCTCGTTACCGGCCGCCACTGAGCCCTTCGCCAGCATTTCGTCCGCACCTTCGCAATCGGAGACGTAGCCGCCAGCCTCGCGCACCAGGATGATGCCGGCGGCGACATCCCAGGGGCTCAGGCTGCGTTCCCAATAGCCGTCGAAGCGACCGGCCGCGACCCAGGCGAGATCGAGTGCGGCGGCCCCGAGGCGGCGCAAGCCCGCGACTTCGCCGAGCATGGCGCCGGTTTCGCGCTTCACCACCGCGTGGTCGCCATGGCCGATATGGGCCAGGCCGCAGGCAAGCACCGCTTCGCGCAACTGCTTGCGGCCGCCGACGCGGATACGGCGGTCGTTGAGGAATGCGCCCTTGCCCTTCTCGGCGATAAACAGCTCCTCGGTCGCCGGGTTGTAGACAAGGCCGGCAACGATGGCGCCTTCGCGCTCCAGCGCGATCGAAATCGCGAATTGCGGAATGCCGTGGAGGAAGTTGGTGGTGCCGTCGAGCGGATCGACAATCCAGCGATGCGTTTTGTCGTCACCTTCACGCACGCCGCCTTCCTCGCCGAGAAAGCCATAGCCCGGACGCGCCTTGCTCAGTTCGGCATAGAGCGTTTCTTCGGCGCGTCGGTCGGCGGCGGTGACGAAATTGGCCGGTCCCTTGAGCGAAACCTGCAGGTTTTCAACCTCGCCGAAATCGCGCTTGAGCGAGCGGGCGGCTTTGCGCGCCGCGGCGATCATGACGTTCAACAGGGCGGAATGGTGCATGGCGGTGGGTCTGCCCGGCCGGATGCGTGCCGTCAAGCGCCGGGCGGGGGGAGAGGTTAAGGGGCTACCGCGGCAACGGTAGACATCCATTTCTTGACTGCCTTGTCGGCGGCTTCGCGGACCTGCGGCGTCTGCTTGGCCATGAAGACGTCAAGTTCGGGATCGCCAGCACCGGCCGCCTTGGCGATCATGTGCCATTTGATGGCCTCGACCGGATCGGCAGGCAGGCCGCGGCCGGCCATCAGGATACGGGCGAGACGGTTCTGCGCGATCGGCGAGCCGCGTCGGGCGGCGCGCAGAAAGGTTTCGGCGGCGGCCGGCTCGCTCTTCTCGGTGCCTTCGCCGTTGAACTGCATAATGGCGAATTCGACCATGGCATCGACATTGCCGGCGATCGAGGCCCGCGCCATCAGGAGCGCGGCCTGCTTGGCATCCTTCGGCACGCCGCGGCCTTCCTTGTACATCGTGCCAAGCGCGTATTGGGCTTCGGAATTGCCGGCATTGGCGGCGACCTTGAACAGCTCGGCGGCGCGGCCGAAATCCTGGGCGAACTGCTGGCCCTGCAGATAGAGCAGGCCAAGATTGTAGTTGGCGGCCGGATGGCCGAGCTTGGCGGCTTCGCCGAGCAGTCGCGCCCCTTCGGTCGGGTTGTTGGTGCCGGCACGGCCTTCGAAGGCGAACATGGCGAGCGCGAACAGCGCGTCGCGGTTGTTCTGCGCGGCGGCCATCTTGTACCACTGCGCCGCCTTGATGTCGTCGCGGCCAACGCCGAGGCCATTGGCGTAGAGTTCGCCAAGTAGCGTCATCGCCGCGGCATCGTTCTGCTGGGCGCGCTTGGAGGCTTCGTTGAAAGCAGTGATGAAGAAACCGCGCTGATAGGCGCCGAAGGCGAGATCGGCGTTCGGGTCTGCCGCGGGCGCCTTGGGCGCGGGTGGAGGCAGCGGCGGCGAGGCCGGCGGCTTGCTTTGCGCCAGCGCCGCGGTGGTCAGAAGCATGAGCGACAGCGCCAGCGCGGCGCGTGGGCATCTCATAGCGCCGCCTCGGGCAGCTTCAGAAGCGGCGTGAGGGCGGCCAGCGCGCTGGGCGGATTGCGCCAGATCCAGTCATCGGCTTGGTCGCCAACAGCCACAAAGTCCGCACCGGCTCCGATCAGCGGTGTGATTTCCTCAATGGTCGCGGCGTAAGCGATGCAGGGAATTTCGAACACCTCGGCCCACCAGGACAAAAGCTCGATGACCAGTTCGAATGGGGGGCGCTGCCCGCGCGCGTCGGACTCACCGAACATGACGTAGTCGCAGCCGGCCTCGGCCGCCGTCATGGCGTCGTGACGGCTCGACACGCCGCCCACGCCGACCACCCAATCTGGCTTGAGAACCTCTAGCGCGTCGGCGACATCGGAGGCCGCGACATGCGCGCCATCCGCGCCGGAACGCGCCACCAGCCCGGCATGACCATCGAGCAGCAGCGCAGCGCCAGCGCCTTGTGCGATCGGCGCGAGCGCCTTGACGCGGTTGATCTGCGTGCGGTCGTCGCCTTCCGCCAGGCGCAACAGCACGGCCGCAACATCGCCGGCGGCCAGCGCCGCCTTGAGCACCGGCGCGAAAGCGGCGGCGTCAGCGATCGGCGGCGTGATGAGATACAGACGCGGCTGCGGGCGCGGCTCGGCGATTTTCGGGCGTTGGGCCATGGTGGCGGAATGCTAGCTCAATCTGGCGGAAAAGGGGCGTCTTTTTGGAACAGATGGGCTGCGGCGGCAAGGGCTGCGGCTTCACGAATGTCGCGAATCGCAGGGTTTGCCCGCGCGTCGCGTTGAATGATCAGTGGCATCCGCGACTGAACATTCGCCGGGTTAAGACGTTGCCATCATCCCGACAATAAGTGAGGAACCCTATGAGAGCCGTATATTTTGCCGCCGCCTTGTTGATCTCCGGCTTCGCCATGTCGGCGGCGTCCGCGGCTCCTGCCGCACCGGTAACGGGTGTCAGCCAGCAGCACGTGCCGGTGATCGACGTGCAGTATCGCCAAGACTATCAGTATCGCCACGATGACCGCCGACACTATCGGCGGCATGTGGCGCCGCCGCCGCGTTATCGTGCTGGTCACCGCTACGGGTCTGCGCCCCGCGGCTGGCATCGCTACGATCGCCGCCCCGGCGACTGGAGCCGTCGTGGATGTGTGATGGTCGGGCCGGTTTGGTTCTGCCCGTAACGGCAGAACGATACTTAAATTGAAAAGCCCCGGCGCGAGCCGGGGCTTTTTTTGTCTGACGCAGCCCGGTGACTACTTGGGCATCGGGATCGGGCCCATATCCTTGGGCACCTGATAACCCTTCTGCACCGCCGGACGGCCGGCGATCGCCACGTACCAGCGTTTGACGTTCGGATACTCGTTCAAGTCGATGGTCTGCCACTCGAAGCGCGAAATCCATGGCCACAGCGCGATGTCGGCGATGGAATAATCGCCGGCGACATACTCGCTCTGTTCCAGCTGCGTATTGAGCACCTTGTAGAGCCGGTGTGCTTCCTTCAGGTAGCGCTCCTCGGCATAAGGCGCCTTGCCGGGATTATACTTCACGAAGTGATGCACTTGGCCGAGCATCGGCCCCGGACCGCCCATCTGCCACATCAGCCATTCGATGACCTTGTAGCGGCCTTCGCCGGACTTCGGCATCAGCTTGCCGGTCTTGTCGGCGAGATAAATCAGGATGGCGCCCGACTCCATCAGCGACAGGCCGTTGTCGCGATCGACGATCACCGGGATGCGGTTGTTCGGGCCGATCTTGAGAAACTCCGGCTTGAACTGTTCGTCCTTGCCGATGTCGATGGCGTGGACGGTGTAGGGCAGGCCGGTTTCCTCGAGCATGATCGAGGCCTTGCGGCCGTTCGGCGTGGTCCAGGTGTACAAGTCGATCACGGGCGTTTCCTCAAATCATTCGTTGCTTGGAACGGCACGCACGGTACGGCGTTGACGGCCTCTGTTCAATGCGGCCCGGAACACGCGGTCGCCGCCCCGGCCTGCATTTCAGGAACCGCGGGCGAGCCTGCACGTTAGGGCGGTGACACACCCAGAGGAGGCGACTCATGACATTCAAGCTGACCGCTATCGTTCTCGCGACCGCTCTCGGCGCCGTTGCCGCGAACGCCCAGACCACCGTCATCACCACCGAAACGCCGGCCGTTATCGTCCAGCCGGAGAGCTCGACCACCGTGACCACCAAGGAACGCACCGGTCCGCTCGGCCTCGACAGCAAGACCACGACGCGCACCACGACCGGCTCGGGCTTCTCGACCGAATGTTCGTCGAAGACTGTCCACAAGGAGCGCGCGCTGGGTCCCGACACCACCGTGACCAAGACCGACTGCCCGTAAAGTCAGCGCGGCGTTGCTCGGCAACTGCGAGGAGCGCTGGCGTGTAGAAGAAAGGCCGCCCGATGAGGGCGGCCTTTTATTTACGTCCTGTCCGGGACGCGCTGCAGCGTGAACCGCCGCTACCCGGGAAAAGAATTACGCCGCCTTCTTCTCCAGGTCCGCCGCCCACTTACCGAGCGCGGCGAGCGAGTTCATCTTGGCGCGGTGCGTGAACGCGGCCTGCGCGGCGGCAACGTTCGCTGCCTTGCCGGACCAGGCCTTCTGCGGCGCGGCCTGCAGCGCGCGACCATACGAGAAGGTCAGGTTCCAGGGCAGGTTGCCGATCTTGTTCATGGCATCGAGGTGTGCCGTGGCTTCCTCGTCCGACTGGCCGCCCGACAGGAAGGCGATGCCCGGCACCGCGCCGGGCACGCAATCCTTCAGCAGGCGCACGGTCTTCTCGGCGACTTCCTCGACCGAAGCTTTCTTCGCGCTCTTCTTGCCCGGCACGGCCATGTTCGGCTTCAGCACGATGCCTTCCAGTTCGACGCGCTGGAAATAAAGCTGCTGGAAGGTTTCCTTCAACACCCATTGGGTGACTTCGTAGCAGCGGTCGATGTCGTGGGCGCCGTCCATCAGCACTTCCGGCTCGACGATCGGCACGATCTGCGCCTGCTGGCAGAGCGCGGCATAGCGGGCGAGCGCATGGGCGTTGGTCATGATCGCAGTGTGGCTCGGAATGCCGGCGCCAATATCGATCACCGCGCGCCACTTCGCGAAGCGTGCGCCGGCTTCGTAGTACTTCGGCAGACGGTCGGCGAGTTTGTCGAGGCCGACGGTGATGAGTTCGCCCGGGCAGTTCGGCAGAGGCTTGGTGCCTTCGTCGACCTTGATGCCGGGAATGGAGCCGGCCTGCTCGATCAGTTTGACGAGCGGCGTGCCGTCCTTCGCCTTCTGCCAGATGGTCTCGTCGTACAGAATCACGCCCGAGACGTAGTTCTTCATCGCCTCGGTGGTGCGGAACATCATCTCGCGATAGTCGCGGCGATTGTCTTCCGTGTTCTCGGTGTTGATCGCGTCGAAACGCTTCTTGATGGTGCCGGTCGATTCATCGGCGGCCAGGATGCCCTTGCCGGCGGCGGTCATGGCGACCGCGATTTTGTTCAGGTCAGCGAGATTCATGATTGTCTCCCCTCTCTCATTCGTCGTTCCGGGGCGGCTGCAGGCCGAACCCGGAATCCAGATACAAACTATGCCGCTGGCTTCCTGATCGCCGCTGCGCGGCGTCCGGAATGACCGTTGGCTATTTGGCGCGCAAAACCTCAACCCCCGGCAGAGCCTTGCCCTCGAGCCATTCGAGGAAGGCGCCGCCGGCGGCGGAAACGTAGGTGAAGCGGTCGGTGGTGCCCGCGACGTTGAGCGCCGCAACGGTGTCGCCGCCGCCCGCCACGGTGACCAGCTTGCCGGCCTGCGTCAGTTCGGCCGCCGCTTCCGCAACGGAAACGGTGCCCTTGTCGAAGGGTTCCATTTCGAACGCGCCGAACGGGCCGTTCCAGACGAGCGTCTTGGCGCGCGCCAGCACCGACACCGCCTGCTCGACGCTGCGCGGGCCGATATCGAGCACCATGTCATTGTCGCCAACTGCGTCGATGTCGACGACACGAGACGGTGCATTGGCCTCGAACTTTTGCGCCACGACGACATCGACCGGCAGCACGATATCGCGCTTGGCGGCTTTTGCCAGCGCCATGATCTTCTGCGCGGTCGCGACCAGATCGGCTTCGACGAGCGACTTGCCCATCTTCTTGCCTTGCGCCAGCAGGAACGTGTTGGCCATGGCGCCGCCGATGATCAGCGCGTCGACTTTCTCCAGAAGATTGCCGAGCAGTTCGAGCTTGGTCGAAATCTTGGCTCCGCCGACGATGGCGGCGAGGGGACGCTCGGGCTTCTCCAGCGCACGGGTCAGTGCCACGAGTTCTTCCTGCATGGCGCGGCCGGCATAAGCGGGCAGTTTATGGCCGAGGCCTTCGGTGGAGGCGTGGGCGCGGTGCGCGGCGGAGAAGGCGTCGTTGACCCAGATGTCGCCGAGTTTGGCGAGCTGCGCCACGAAGGCGGGATCGTTCTTTTCCTCGCCGGCATGGAAGCGCGTGTTCTCGAGGCAGAGAATGTCGCCCGAGTGCATGGCGGCGACGGCCTTTTCGGCGACCTCGCCGATGCAGTCGGCGGCGAAGGCGACCTTGCGCTTGATGATGCGCGCGACTTCGGCGGCGACCGGCTTCAGCGACTGCTTGGGATCGACGCCCTTGGGGCGGCCGAAATGCGACAGCAGGATCACCTTGGCGCCCTTGTCGGCGAGTTCGGTGATGGCGGGGCCGATGCGTTCGATACGCGTTGAGTCGGTGACGACGCCGTTTTCGACCGGAACGTTGAGATCGACGCGCACAAGGACGCGTTTGCCTTTGACGTCGACGTGATCGAGGGTGTGGAAGTTACTCATTCTCTATCTCTTGTCCCGGGCCCAGCGCGGCATGACATGCTGCGCTGCTGAACCGGGACCGTTACAGACTTTGAATTTGGAAGGGTCCCGGATCTGCGATGCACCGCTCACACGCTGCATCGCGTCCGGGACAAGTGTAGTTACAGCAGCTTGCCCATCGCAACGGCCGTGTCCGACATGCGGTTGGAGAAGCCCCACTCGTTGTCGTACCAGGCCAGCACGCGGACGAAGTTGCCGTTCTGCACCTTGGTCTGGTCGTAGGCGACGGTCGACGAGTGCGCATCGTGGTTGAAGTCGATCGACACGTTCGGGTGCGCCGTGGTGCCGAGAATGCCCTTGAGCTTGCCCGCAGCGGCCGCCTTGAACGCGGCGTTGATCTCTTCAACGGTGGTGTTCTTCTTGGCCAGGAACTTGAAATCGACGACCGAGACGTTCGGCGTCGGCACGCGGATCGAGACGCCGTCAAGCTTGCCCTTCAGCTCGGGCAGCACCAGGCCGATCGCCTTGGCGGCGCCGGTCGAGGTCGGGATCATCGACAGCGCCGCGGCACGGGCGCGATAGAGATCCTTGTGCATGGTGTCGAGGGTCGGCTGGTCGCCGGTATAGGCGTGGATCGTGGTCATGAAGCCGGTTTCGATGCCGACCAGTTCGTTCAGCACCATGACGGCCGGCGCAAGACAGTTGGTCGTGCACGAGGCGTTCGAAACGACGAGGTGATCCTTGGTGAGCTTGTCGTGGTTGACGCCGTAAACGACCGTGAGGTCGGCGTTGTCGGCCGGGGCCGACACCAGGACGCGCTTGGCGCCGGCGGTCAGATGCGCCGAAGCCTTGTCCTTGGCGGTGAAGATGCCGGTGCATTCCAGCGCGATGTCGACGCCGAGGTCCTTCCACGGCAGCTTCGAGGGGTCACGCTCGGCGGCGACCTTGATCGGCTTGCCGCCGGCGATGGTGATGCTGTCGCCATTGACGGTCACTTCTTTCGGGAAGCGGCCATGGACGCTGTCGAAGCGCAGCAGATGCGCGTTGGTCTCGACCGGGCCGAGATCGTTGATGCCGACCACTTCGATATCGGTGCGGCCGCTTTCGGAAATGGCGCGGAGAACATTGCGGCCGATGCGGCCAAAACCGTTAATGGCAACGCGGATAGTCATTTTTTAGTCGCTCCCGGTCGTTATGGTGACGCCGCCATGCCCCGCGAAAACGGGGCAACCGGCGCGTGACGGGTATATAGTCAACGAAAGCCAGACCGCCCGCTTTCGCGGGCGATGATAGCAGGTGAACTACTTACCCAATTTCTGCATCGCCGCTGCGGCCACGGCCTCTGCGGTAATGCCGAATTTCTTATAGAGTTCCTTGTAGGGCGCGCTCGAGCCGAAGCCGCTCATGCCCACAAAGGCGCCATCATTGCCGATGATGGCGTCCCAACCCTGACGCACAGCCGCTTCGACGCCGATCTTCACCGGCGCATCGCCGATGATGGCGCGGCGCTTGGCCTCAGGCTGCGCGGCGAACAGTTCAAAGCTCGGCACCGAGACGACGCGGGCGGCGATGCCCTTTTCGGCCAGCAACTTGGCACCATCGACGGCGATCGACACTTCCGAGCCGGTGGCGAAAATCGACACCTGCGCCTGGCCGTCAGCGGCATGGATTTCGTAGGCGCCGGCGGCGCAGCGGTTGGTTGTGACGAAGTCCTTCGACAGCTGCGGTAGGTTTTGGCGCGTCAGCGCCAGCACGCTCGGGCCAGTCGCGTTTTCCAGCGCGAGCTGCCAGCATTCGACGGTCTCGACCGCGTCGCAGGGGCGGAACACCAGCATGTTCGGGATGGCGCGCAGCGCGGCGAGATGTTCGACCGGCTGATGGGTCGGGCCGTCTTCGCCGAGGCCGATGGAGTCGTGCGTCATGATGTGGATGGCGCGCGTGCCCATCAACGCCGCAAGGCGCATCGCCGGGCGGGCGTAGTCGGAGAACACAAGGAACGTGCCGGAGTAGGGGATGACGCCGCCATGCAGCGTCATGCCGTTCATCGCAGCGGCCATGCCGTGTTCGCGAATGCCGTAGTGAATGAAGCGGCCGGAGAAGTCAGCGGCCGAGATCGCCTTCATCGACTTGGTGCGGGTGTTGTTCGAGCCGGTGAGATCGGCCGAGCCGCCGATCATGTCCGGCACCGCCGGGATCAGTGTTTCGAGCGCGAACTCGCAAGCGGTGCGCGTCGCGATTTCCTTAGGCGAGGCCTGCAGGGATTCCTTCACTGCCTTCACGGCGGCGTCCAGCGCGGCCTTTGGCAGTTCGCCGTTCATGCGGCGGGTGAATTCGCTGCGCTGACCAGCTTCGAGCGCGGCGAAGCGCTTGTCCCAGTCGGCATGCGCGGCTTTCGAGCGCTCGCCGGCCTTGCGCCAGTCTTTCAGGATATCGGCGGGGATTTCGAACGGCGGCGAGGTCCACTTGAGCGCCTCGCGCGTGCCCTTGATATCGTCGGCGCCGAGCGGCGAGCCGTGCGACGACGACTTGCCGGCCTTGCTCGGCGAGCCGAAGCCGATGGTGGTGCGGCAGGCGATCATCACCGGTTTGTCGGAGGACTGCGCCTTGGTCAGCGCTTCGGCGATGGCCTTGTGGTCGTGGCCGTCGATGCGCCAGGCATTCCAGCCGCACGCTTCGAAGCGCTTCACCTGATCGACCGAGTCGGCCAGCGTCAGCGGGCCGTCGATGGAAATGCCGTTGTCGTCGAACAGCACGATCAGCTTGTTGAGCTTGAGATGGCCAGCCAGCGCGATGGCTTCGTGGCTGATGCCTTCCATGAGGTCGCCGTCGGAGGCGAGCACGTAGGTCTTGTGATCGACGATGGTGTCGCCGTAGTTGGCGGCCATGATCTTCTCGGCCATCGCCATGCCGACGGCGGTGGCGATGCCCTGGCCGAGCGGGCCGGTGGTGGTTTCGACGCCCTCGGTGATGAAGTTTTCCGGGTGGCCCGGCGTTTTGGAGCCGAGCTGGCGGAAGCGCTTGATCTCGTCGATCGTCACCGACGAATAGCCGGTGAGATAGAGCAGGGCATACATCAGCATCGAGCCGTGGCCGGCCGACAGGACGAAGCGATCGCGGTCGGGCCATTTCGGCGCCGCCGGGTCGAATTTCAGGAACTGGGTGAACAGCACCGTCGCAATGTCCGCGGCGCCCATCGGCAGCCCCGGATGGCCGGAATTGGCCTGCTGGACGGCGTCCATCGCCAGCGCGCGGATCGCGTTAGCCATCGGCGAGGTGACGCCGACCGGATGCACGGCACGATCTGGATGAGTCGCGGCGGCGGAAGCAGTGGGTGCTGACATGGAAAAACGGCCTGTTTTGCGGGTTCGCATAGCACGCACGGCCCTTGAGTCAATGTGACGGGCCGCAACGCCCCGGGCCATGCACAGGGGCGCCAATTCTCCGGGGCATATGTGGCGCGCGGCGTTGACGCGGGCTTCGTCCAGCCCGTAAGGTTCTTGTCCTAAGCAATTGCCCCGCAAGCATTTTTGGGCAGTAAACAAGATGGCCGCGCAGGCAGGATGGCGTGACGTCGCAAGTTATGGCGAGAGAGGCGCACAGGCGGCGGCCCCGCAAGGGCCGCGCGCGGGATATGCCATGACCGGCGAGGGTGGGCTCGATACCGCCGTCCGGCGGCTGGCGCTGGCGCTCGACGCGCTCGATGCCGCGGTCGAACGCCGCCGCGAAGCCGACCGCAACGAAGACACGCTCGCCGCGCAGGTGCAGCTGCTGGGCGCCGATCGGGCCCGGCTGGCCGACAAGCTCGACGCCGAGGCGGCGCTGGCGCGCGAACTGCGCGAGGCCAATCGCGACGTCGCCGAACGGCTCGATCGCGCCATTGTCGAAGTTCAGGCCGTGCTCGGGGAGGGTGAGTGATGGGCACGGTGAACGCCACCATCGCCGGCCGCCAGTTCCGCCTCGCCTGCGAGGACGGGCAGGAGGAGCATCTGCAGGCGCTGGCGAAAGACATCGACCAGCGCATCATCGATCTGCGCGCGCGCTTCGGCGAGATCGGCGATACGCGGCTCACGGTGATGGCGGCGCTGATGGTGTCGGATGAAAATTCCGAACTGGCGCGCAAGGTTCGCCGGCTTGAAGAGGATGTGGCGGCCTTGCAGGACGCCCGCGTGGTGGCGGCCGACCGGGCGAGGGCCGCTTCCGACGCCGTGGTCGGCGCCTTCAATTCCGCGGCCGAGCGGCTGGAAAGCATTACCCGCAAGCTCAACCATTCGCTGCCCGCCGGCACTGGCGTCGGCATCGGCTAGAGCGTTTTTACGCGAAGTGGGCTCGGGCCAACGGGGCCGGCCGCGCCGTTCCCATAAAATTTCATAAGCTGTTTTTTAAGGCCTCATTAGGTACAGAGGCTCGCTGTTATATTTATTGAGCCTGAAAGTTGCCGCGATGGATTGCACGCGCATTCTGGTTCGCCCCGGTCCCCGCGAGGGCTGGATGATCGATGGCGCCAGCCGCGAAATGGGTCCTTATCATTGCCGGGAGATGGCGCTGCGCGTCGCCATCTCGGAAGCGCTGACGGTCCGGCGCGGCGGCCGCCCGGCCCGCGTTGCCCTCGAAAGCAGCGGCGTCATCGTCGCCAAGCGCTGTCTGTGCGTGGATTTCGGGCGCTAGACGCCGTTCGCGTGCCGCTGGCGCCGGACAGGCCAAGACACTACATTGGAACGGCGGGGCTGCGAGGTGCGTGGGGGACACATTCCCCGGGGCCTTACGATCCTCAAGGGAGCTGTCCCTGGCCAGGCCCGTGGGCTTGGTCACATGGCGCCCACCTACTTATGTAGGTTCCCGGGATCACACTCCCACGGCCGTTGCGGCTCCGCACTTGTTTAACTTGTCCCGGGCGCATCGCAGAGCGTAGCGATGTGATGCAGAACCGGGACCGTTCCAGATCGTGGCGGTCCCGGATCAGCGGCGCACCGCTGCGCGCTGCACCGCATCCGGGACAAGATTGTGCCACCGCTTTCCGCTTCCCCGCGTCCTGACGACAAATCATCCCTCCGCGACGCCACGCTCGCCAGGCGCGACGCTATGCCCGCGGCCGAGCGGCAGGCGGCGGCGGAGACACTGGCCGCGCGCGGTCTGCCGATCGCGGTGAAACCGGACGCGATCGTCTCCGGCTTCATGCCAATGAAGACCGAGATCAATCCGCTGCCGCTGATGCGCAAACTGGCGGGCGAGGGCGCCGCACTGGCGCTGCCCTGCATCGACGGGCGCGGCAAGCCGCTGATCATGCGCGCCTACCGTTTTGGTGACGCTTTCAAGTCCGGCCAATGGGGCATTCGCGAGCCGATGCCCGAGGCGGCCGAAGTGAAGCCCGATATCCTTCTGGTGCCGCTGGTCTGTTTCGACCGCAGCGGCCAGCGCATCGGCTATGGCGCCGGCTATTACGACCGCACCATCGCCGGCTTGCGTGCCATCAAGCCCGTCACCACGATCGGCATTGCCTTCGCGATGCAGGAAATACCGCAGGTGCCCGCCACCGACCGCGACGAGCGGCTCGACTTCGTGCTAACGGAAAAAGAAATCATCGCGATTTGAAAGCTGACGGATGCGACTGTTATTTATTGGCGACATTGTCGGGCGCGCGGGCCGTGCCATCGTTCAGAACAAACTTCCGGGTCTGGTGCGTGACTGGAAACTCGATCTGGTCGTCATCAATGGCGAAAACGCCGCCGGCGGCTTCGGCATCACCGAGGCCATCTATCACGAGCTGATCGACGCCGGCGCCGACGCCATAACGCTCGGCAACCACTCCTGGGATCAGCGCGAGGCGCTGGTCTTTATCGAGCGCGCGCCGCGCCTCATTCGCCCGGTGAATTATCCGAAGGGTGCGCCGGGCCGTGGTGCGGCCCTGGTTGAGGCCAAGAACGGCAAGCGCGCACTGGTCATCAACGTCATGGGCCGCATCTTCATGGACCCGCTCGACGATCCCTTCGCAGCGGTCGAGCGCGAAATCGCAGCCTGTCCGTTGCGCGAGGCGGCGGACGCCATCGTCGTCGACATTCATTGCGAGGCGTCGAGCGAAAAGCAGGCGATGGGTTATTTCTGCGACGGCCGCGCCTCGCTCGTCGTCGGCACGCATACCCATGTGCCGACCGCCGATCATCGCATCATGCCGGGCGGCACGGCCTTCATGACCGATGCCGGCATGACCGGCGACTATGACAGTGTCATCGGCATGGTGAAGGACGAGCCGCTGTCGCGCTTCCTGCGCAAGATTCCCGGCTCCAAGTTCGAACCTGCCGCCGGCCCGGCGACCTTGTCCGGCGTAGCAGTCGAGCTCGACGACAAGACGGGCCTCGCGGTCACGGTGTCGGCAGTGCGCATTGGCGGGCTGCTCGAGCAGACGGCGCCGCAGTGGGGTTAACCTTTCGTTAACCACGTTGATGTCCTCTGAGGACATCATGGCGCTTCACGTCAACGCAAATCTCGCTCTTAAGATTGTTCATGACGAAGCGCGTCGGCCTGATGCTTTGCGCCAGCCCGATCCGCGCGCGCAGCTTGCCGCGCAATTCATCCCGGCCGGCGCCCGCCTTCTCGATCTCGGTCATGGTGGCGGCGAGACGTTGCGCGACCTGGTGCCGTTCGGCTGCGCCTATGAAGCCGTCGATCATCTGACGCACGGCAAGGGCTCGCTGATCCACAATCTCACCGGCGCCGAATTCCCGACCAAGGCGGCGACCGAAAGCGACATCATCCTGATGCTCGGCGTGCTCGAACAGGTCGAAGACCTCGACGGCCTGTTCACGCATCTGCGCTTCTGCAGGCAGGACGTGATCGTCACGTATTGTCCGACCGATCTCGTGGGCGGGCCGGCGCGCGAGACGCGCGGCTTTGCCAACCACATGGGCTATGCCGAGCTGGCCCGGCTGTTCGACCGCTACGGCTTCCGCATCGAATGCACGGCGCCGGTCAGCGATACTGAGATGATGTTTCGCCTGACGCCGACGGGCCGCGTTGCGCCGGTCGCGGCCTGCGACGTCGCCGTCGTCTCGGAAAGCGACGCCGCCAATTTCGGCGATCGGCTCGGCGTGCAGATGATCAACAGCCTGCTGCCGGGCGAGGCGCGCATTCACCACATGACTTTCGACAGCTTGCGCGAAGGTCTTGCGGCCGCGCGGGAAAGTTACGATCTCGTCGTCGTCGGCGTCGGTAACGCAATGTTCCAGCCGCTGATCGGCGACGACATCCTGCGCATCCTGGCGCGCGCCAAATCCGCCATCGGCATTTTCGGCACCGCCTATCGCGAACTCATGCCGCGGCCGATGATCGAGCGCGTCATCGATCGCCTCGATGTCTGGTACGCACCCTATGCCGACGACGTCATGCTCTATGGTCGTGGCCGCTCCAACGCCGTGCATCTCGGTGACTGGACCATCGGGCAGTTTCCGCTGACCCGCTCGATGCTGGATGAGCCGCTGCAGATCGGCGCCAATATCGGCGCCGAAATCCCGCTCGACCGCACCATCGAGCTGATCCAGCGGCACCGCAAAGTCTATTCGGCGCGGCTGCATCCCCTGCTGTGCGCGCTGACGTCGGCCGAATACGTGGCCTATGCCGAAGAGGCCTCCGACCGGATGCCCGGCATCGTCTCCGGCAAGTTCCGCTCGATGCTCGTCGATGTGTTCGGCCGCAGCTATCCCGAGCGCGAGTTCTTCATGGTCGATGGCGACGCGGTCGCCCGCTACAAGGCCCGCGTCCACGCCAATGTCGCCGAGATGCGCGGCCGGGTCGCGGCCATGCTGCGCAACGTGGCGGTGGCTTGATTGCCGTCATTCCGGGGCAGTCCGAAGGACCGAACCCGGAAGCCAGACACCAACCGAAACCTTTTCTACCTGGCTGGATTCCGGGTTCGCGAGCTTTGCTCGCGCCCCGGAATGACAGGTTCAGAGTTTATTTTCCCCGCCGCCCGGATTATATAGCCGGCACCCATTCCACCTTCAGAACGCGCGATCAAGAGCCATGGCTGGTCATTCCCAATTCAAGAACATCATGCACCGCAAGGGGAAGCAGGACAAAGTCCGCTCCAAGGTGTTCAGCAAGCTCGGTCGAGAAATCACGGTGGCGGCCAAGCTCGGCCTGCCGGACCCTGCCTTCAATCCGCGCCTGCGCCTCGCGATTATCGCGGCCCGCGCCGAGAACATGCCGAAGGACAATATCGAGCGCGCCATCAAGAAGGCATCCGGCTCGGAGCAGGATAATTACGAGGAGATCCGCTACGAGGGCTATGCCCCGGGCGGCGTCGCTGTCATCGTCGAGGCGTTGACCGACAACACCAACCGCACCGCCAGCGACGTGCGATCGGCCTTCACCAAGGCCGGCGGCAATCTCGGCACCACCGGCGCGGTGTCCTTCATGTTCGATCGGATCGGCGTCATCGAATACGACGCTGACAAGGCCAGTGCCGACGCCATGCTGGAAGCCGGCATCGAGGGCGGCGCCGAGGACGTGATTTCGGACGAGGGCGGCCACCAGGTCATCACCACGCCGGAGACGCTCGCCGACGTGACCAAGGCTCTGGAAGCCAAGTTCGGCGAGCCGCGCAAGTCGGGCATCACCTGGAAGCCGCAGAACACCGTCGCGGTCGACGACGAGGCCGGCGAGAAAATCCTCAAGCTGATCGAAGTGCTGGAAGAGAGCGACGACGTGCAGAACGTCTATGCCAACTTCGAACTGTCCGACGCGCTGATGCAGAAGATGAGCGCTTAAGGCCAGGCGGTCTTTCTTTTTACGCCGAATTTGCCTTGACGCTTCCGGCCCGCTCGTCCAATGGAGAGGCGCGCGCCGACGGCGCTCGCCCAACGATCAATTTCAGAGATTCCGAAAACCATGCCTAACGATGGCCCTAGTACCGGCGGCCTGCTCTCGGCGTTCGAGGCGTAATACGCGCATGGCGTGACGCACCTCGGCCCTAGCAACGGCCGTCCTCCAAAAAGGTGCGCGATGGATACCGAAAACCTTCTTCACAAGGCCGACCTTTCGCCGTCTGAGCTCGCCAAGGCGATGCTTAACCGGCATGTCGGCGACAACGTCGAAACGCTGAACAATCTGGAAATCGAGCAGGCGGCGCCGGTGCTGGCGGCGCTGCCGGTCGAACGCGCGGTCGAAATCCTCGACCAGCCGGAATTCTTCGGCGGCCCCGAGCTCATCGCTTCGCTGCCGGCGGCCCATGCCGCCGCGCTGCTCAACGCCATGTCGGCCGACCGCGCCGCCGATATCGTGCGCCTGTTGCCGGAGGATACCGCGCCGCTGGTGCTGGCCGTGCTCGACGACGAGAGCCGCAGCGCCATCCAGCGCCTGCTGGTCTACCCGGAAGACACCGCGGGCGGCCTGATGACGACCGAGTTCGTCAGCGTGCCGTCGAACTTCACGGTGGGGCAGACTTTGGAGCACATTCGCCACGTCGAGCGCACCCGCGAGACCGTCTACGCCATCTATGTGCTCGATCCGGCGACCAAGCGCCTGGTGCAGATGGTCACATTGCGCCGGCTCATCTCCGCCGACCCGTCGGCGCCGATCCTGTCGGCGGCGCGCGAGAGCAAGCCGATCACGGTGACGCCGCAGACCGACCGCGAAGAGGTCGGGCGGCTGTTCCGCAAATACGACCTGCTGGCCGTGCCGGTGGTCGATCACTTCGGTCATGTGCTCGGCATCGTCACGGTCGATGACGCCATCGACGCCATGCTGCAGGAGAGCAGCGAGGACGTGCAGAAGTTCGGCGGCATGGAAGCGATCGACAAGCCCTATTTGCAGATGGGTTTCGGCGCCATGATCAAGAAGCGCGCCGGCTGGCTGTGCGTTCTGTTCCTCAGCGAAATGCTGACCGCGAGCGCCATGCAGTCCTTCGAGGCCGAACTGGAGAAGGCCATTGTGCTAACCTTGTTCGTGCCGCTGATCATGAGCTCCGGTGGCAATTCCGGCTCGCAGGCGACCTCGCTGCTGATCCGTTCGCTGGCGCTCCAGGAACTGCGCCTGCGCGACTGGTGGCGCGTCGCCATCCGCGAATTGCCGACCGGCATCGTGCTCGGCTCGTTCCTCGGCATCATCGGCATCGCGCGCATTGCCATCTGGCAGTCGGCGGGCCTCTACGATTACGGCCCGCACTGGCAGCTTGTCGCGCTCACCGTCGGCACGGCGCTGATCGGCATCGTCACCTTCGGCTCGATGGCGGGCTCGATGCTGCCCTTCATCCTCAAGCGCGCCGGCTTCGACCCGGCGAGCGCATCCGCGCCGTTCGTGGCGACGTTGGTCGATGTCACCGGCCTCGTCATCTACTTCAGCGTGGCGCTGGTGATTTTGCGCGGCACATTGCTTTAGGGATCACGCGCTAGCGCAGCGCGTCGAAAAGCGGCAGGCTGACGAGCCCCGAGAAGCCGATGATGATGTAAGCGACACGCCGATAGAGCGTGTCGCTGGTGCCGCGGAACCAGCGCGCGCCCACCGCCATCGCCGCGATGAAGGGGATGCCGATCACGAAAGCGAGCGCCAGCACCTCGGCGCCGAACACGCCGGCGATGGCATAAGCGGCGATCGCCAGCGCGCCCTGAATGGCGAACAGCACCATGATGTTGGCGCGCACCGTGGTCGCGTTGTTCGGACCGCCGAGCCAGAACACCAGAAGCGCCGGCGCCGCGATCTGCACCGCGCCGGAGCCGAAGCCGGCAAAAGCGCCGACGCCGAGCGAGGCCGCGATGGTCGGACGGCCGTGGTAGCGCCACCCGGTGATCAACACGACAAGGGCGAACAGCACCAGCGCTGCGATGAACCAGCGCAGGACCAGGGCATCGACATAAACCAGCGCCGCGACGCCGACGGGCAGGGCGAGCGCGCCGGCGATCGCCACGGGAAGCACCTCGCGGCGGGTCGCCTGCGGCCAGCACTGGACGGCGAAAGGGGCGCTGCAAATGGTGTCGAACAGCAGCAAGGTCGGCGCCGCGATGTGCGGGCCGTAAACCGCCGAAATCAGCGGGATATAAATGAGGGCCGAGCCGAAGCCGGTGAAGCCGCGCACCAGCCCGGCCGCGACGGAAATGGCCAGAGCAACGGGAAAGCGCGGATCGGCGACGACCGACGCGAAAATTTCTGTCATTGGAACCAGCCCCGGCAGGACGGTCGTTCTACCAGCCGGGCCCGGACGGGGCTACCGGCTTCTGGCCCGCCGCCGTCCCCGGGGTTATCAACGGGACATGGCCAGCCAACCGATTCGCATTCTCGGCATCGATCCGGGCCTCCGCCGCACCGGCTGGGGGCTGATCGAAAGCGAAGGCAATCGTCTGATCCATGTCGCCTGCGGTTCGGTGGAGACCTCCGAACGTGTCGATCTTGGCCAGCGGCTGGTCGCGATCCATGACGGGCTGATGGCAGTGATCGAGCGCTACGCCCCGCAGGAAGCCGCGGTGGAGCAGACTTTCGTCAACGGCAACGGCGCCTCGACGCTCAAGCTCGGTCAGGCGCGCGGCATCGCCATGCTGGTTCCCTCGCGCGCGGGTCTCAGCGTTGCCGAATACGCACCGAACCTGATCAAGAAGACGGTGGTCGGCGCCGGCCATGCCGAGAAGGCGCAAATCCGGCTGATGATCGGCGTGCTGCTGCCGAAGGCGCAGCCGAAGAGCGAGGACGCCGCCGACGCGCTGGCGATCGCCATTTGCCATGCGCATCATCGCGCCAGCATCATGTTGAAGATGAAGGTGGCGGCGCGATGAGGGGCAAGCCTTGGCTTTCCATGTACTGCAGCCCTCATCGGCCTCATGCTGAGGAGGCGGCGCAGCGGCTGTCTCGAAGCATGAGACCGCCCCATCCTTCGAGACGCGGCCTGCGGCCGCTCCTCAGGATGAGGCGGAGAGAGACGGCAGCATGATCGGCAAGCTCCAATGATTGGAAAATTAAAAGGCATCATCGATAGCTACGGCGAGGATTACGTCATTCTCGATGTGGGCGGCGTCGGCTATCAGGTGCATTGCGCGGCGCGCACGCTGACCGCGCTGCCGGCGCCGGGCGAAGCGGCGACACTCGCCATTGAAACCTATGTGCGCGAGGACCAGATCAAGCTCTTCGGTTTCACGACCGACGCCGAGCGCGAATGGTTCCGCCTGTTGCAGACGGTGCAGGGCGTCGGCGCCAAGGTGGCGCTGTCGGTGCTGTCGACACTGAAGGTCAATGAACTCGCCAATGCCATTGCCATGCGCGACAAGGCTTCGGTGGCGCGCACGCCGGGTGTCGGCGCCAAGGTCGCCGAGCGCATCGTGTCGGAACTGAAAGACAAGGTGCCGGCCTACGCCGATGTCGATTTCGGCGCGGCGCAAATGGCCGGTGCGGTCGATGAGCGGCGCGCGCCCAAGCCGGTGCTCGATGCCGTGTCGGCGCTGGTCAATCTCGGCTATGGCCAGCCGCAGGCGGCAACTGCGATTGCAGCAGCATCGCGCGCGCTGGGCGAGGGCGCGGAGACGGCGGCGCTGATCCGGCAGGGACTTAAAGAACTTGCCAAATGACAGATGAGCGAATGAAACTGACCGCGAAAGACAAAGAGCTGATCGACGCCGCCACCAAGGCGATCAAGTCGCGCTATCGCAATGACTGGCAGGAGGTCGGCGCGGCGCTGCGCACGCGCGACGGCCGCCTTGTCGTCGGCGTCAATCTCGACGCCTATGTCGGGCGCGGCGCGGTCTGCGCCGAGGCGGTGGCGATCGGCACCGCGCTGACGGACAAAGGCGATCAGGGCATCGAGACCATTGTCGCCGTGCGTCATCCCAAGCCGGGTGAGCCCGGCGACATTGCCGTTGTGTCGCCCTGCGGCGCCTGCCGCGAACTGATCCACGACTACGACGCCAAGGCGCGCGTCATCGTGCCTGACGGCAAGAAGGGTCCGACCGTGGTGACCATCGGTGAATTGCTGCCGAACAAATATCGCCGGGGGATGATGTGACCACGACCCCCAAGCGCCTCGTGACCCCGGACAAGCGCGACGACGATGTCGACGCCTCGCTGCGGCCGCAGAAGCTCGCCGAGTTCGTCGGCCAGGAAAAAGCCCGCGCCAATCTCTCGGTGTTCATCGAGGCGGCCAAGGCGCGCGGCGAGGCGCTGGATCATGTGCTGTTCGTCGGACCGCCCGGCCTCGGCAAGACGACTTTGGCGCAGATCGTGGCGCGTGAGATGGGCGTCAATTTCCGCTCCACCTCGGGCCCGGTGATCGCCAAGGCCGGCGATCTTGCTGCGCTGCTCACCAATCTCGAGCCGCGCGACGTGCTGTTCATCGACGAGATCCATCGCCTCAATCCGCATGTCGAGGAAATCCTCTATCCGGCGATGGAGGACTTCCAGCTCGATCTCATCATCGGCGAAGGTCCCGCGGCGCGTTCGGTGAAGATCGATCTGGCGCCATTCACTTTGGTTGGCGCGACGACGCGCGCCGGGCTGCTGACCAATCCGCTGCGCGACCGCTTCGGCATTCCGATCCGTTTGAATTTCTACACCGAGGCCGAACTCGAACTCATCGTGGCGCGCGGCGCGCGCGTGCTCGGTCTGCCGATGACGCCGGAAGGCGCCAACGAGATTGCCAAGCGCTCGCGTGGTACCCCGCGCATCGCCGGCCGGCTGCTGCGCCGCGTGCGCGACTTTGCCCACGTCGATGGCGACAAGGCGGTCGACCGTGCGATTGCCGACAAGGCATTGTCGGCCCTCGAAGTGGACGCCAGCGGCCTCGACGCCATGGACCGTCGCTACCTGAAAATGATCGCCGAGAACTATGCCGGCGGACCGGTCGGCATCGAGACCATCGCCGCGGCCTTGTCGGAGCCGCGCGACGCCATCGAGGACATCATCGAACCTTATCTGATCCAGAAGGGCTTCATCCAGCGCACGCCGCGCGGCCGTTTGCTGACCGGCGCCGCGTTCAAGCACCTCGGCCTCAACGAGCCCAAGCGAGATCCGAGCCAGTTCGGGTTGTTCGCTGGGGAGGAAGACGCGGAGTAACGCAGTTGGCATTGAACTCTCTCGACGGCACCGTCACCGACGGCCTGCATCATCAGAAAATCCGCGTCTATTACGAGGACACGGATTTTTCCGGCGTCGTCTATCACGCCAGCTATCTGCGTTTCATGGAGCGCGGGCGCACCAATTATCTGCGCCTCCTCGGGGCCGATCACCGCGCGCTGTTCGAGGAAACCGAGAAGGAAGCGCCGGGCTTTGCCTTCGTGGTGCGGCAGATGAAGATCGACTTCAAGCGGCCGGCGAAGATGGACGACCTGCTCGATCTCTATACGCGGCCGAAAGAGGTCAAGGGCGCCTCGATCACGCTGCATCAGCAGGTCAAGCGCGGCGACGAATTGCTGGTCGAAGCCGATGTGCAGGTCGCTTTCGTCTCCGGCGGCCGCGCGAAGCCGATCCCGAAGCCGCTGCGCATTGCCATGAAGGCGGATCAGGACGCCGGCGGGGCTGCTTAACGCCGGTGCGCCCGCGTCTGTGGCGCGGCGTTTGCCGTCGTCAGAAATCGGGCGGCGCGCGGCGGTCGCACGTGCTAGATTTGCACCATGAACGAACAAAGCTTCACACTGTTCGACACGGCCATCGGCGTTTGCGCCATCGCCTGGAATGCGCGCGGCCTGATTGGCGTGCAATTGCCGGAAGGCGAGACGGATGCGACACGCCGGCGGATGCGCGAGCGTTTCCCCGATGCGGCCGAGCGCATGCCGGACCTCGCCGCGCAACAGGCCGTCGACGGCATTGTGGCGCTGCTGAGCGGAAACAGGCGCGACCTTTCTGCCGTTGTCATCGACGACAGCGCGACGCCCGAATTCAACGCGCGCGTTTATAAAATCGTGCGGCAGATTCCGCCGGGCGAGACGCTAACCTATGGCGAGGTCGCCGAACGCCTCGGCGACAAGACGCTGGCGCGCGCCGTCGGTCAGGCGATGGGGCAGAACCCGTGTCCCGTCGTCATGCCCTGTCATCGTGTGCTGGCGGCCAGCGGTCACACCGGCGGCTTCTCCGCGCCTGGCGGCGTGGTGACGAAACTGAAGCTGCTCACCATCGAGGGCGCGCAGCCCGGCGGGCCCACCTTGTTTGACTCCTTGCCGCTCGCCGTCGCGCCACACGGGCGCTGACGCGGGTTCCACTCGCTTTCTTTGCCTGACTCATGTAAAGCCCCTTCACATGAAGGCTTGCTGCGCATGAGATGGACCAAGCACGGGCGCGATGGTGCGTCGGGTGGCGGTGAGGGCCCGCGCGGCTACCATCACGGCAACCTCAAAGAGGCGCTGGTCCGTGCGGCGCTGGAACTCATCGCCGAGAAGGGCCCGGCCGGCTTCACCTTTGCCGACGCGGCGCGCTGGGCCGGCGTCTCACCGGCGGCGCCCTATCGTCATTTCAAGAGCCGCGAGGAACTGCTCGCCGACGTGGCGCGGCGCGGCTTCGAGTTGTTCACGGCCGCCCTCGACAAAGCCTGGGACGATGGCAAGCCCGATCCGCTGACGGCATTCCACCGGCTCGGCAAGGCCTATCTCGATTTCGCGCGCGACATGCCGGCCTATTACTCGGCGATGTTCGAAGCCGGCGTGCCACAGGACACCGATCCGCAAATGCGCATCGCGGGAGAGAACGCCTTCGGCGTCTTGCGCGCGGCGGCGGAACGGCTGGTGGCTTCGATGCCGGCGGGCGCGCGGCCGCCGGCCTTGATGGTGGCGCTGCATATCTGGTCGATGACGCACGGCATCGCGTCGCTGTTCGGGCGCGGCGATCGCGCGCGGCGGGCGCTGCCCATGGCGCCGGACGAACTGCTCGAGGCCGCCGTGCTTGTTTATTTGCGCGGCCTCGGCCTGCCGGCGTGAGGCCGGCAGGCTTGGGTTATCCGCGTCTTAGGCGGTGAGGATCGCTTTCACGGCGTCGGCCAGCGGCGTGGTCGGCTTGCCCGTCAGCTTCGACAAGGTCTTGCTGTCGTCGAACAGGGCGCCTTGCGCAATCGGCACTTCCCAGCCGGCGATCATCTTGGCGAAACCTTCCGGCACGCCGTGGCTGGCAAGACCCGCCGCGTAGTCGGCAACGCTGACATTCGTGTAGGGAATCGTCTTGCCGGTCTGCCTGGAAATTTCCGCAGCCAGCTCCGCGAGCGTGAAGGCCTTGTCGGCAGCCAGCTCATAGGTCTTGCCGTCATGGCCCGATGTCGTGAGCACCGCGACCGCCGCTGCGGCGTAGTCGGTGCGCGGGGTGGCGGCAATCTTGCCGTCGCTGGCCGCGCCGTACAGCGCGCCGCCCGCCACCGCGCCCTGGATGCCGGCCGCATAGTTCTCGGTGTACCAGCCGTTGCGCAGGAAGGTGTACGGGATGCCGGATGCCTTGATCGCGGCTTCGGAGGTGCGATGCTCGGCGGCAAGATCGATGCCCGAGGTGTCGGCGTGCAGGATGCTCGTATAGACGATGCGTTTGACGCCGGTCTTTTTCGCGGCCGCGACCACCGCCTCATGCTGCGCCCCGCGCTGGCCAACGTCGTTCGACGAGATCAGCAGCAGAGTATCGATGCCCTTGAAGGCGGCCTCGAGCGTGGCCGGCTTGGTGTAATCGGCCTCACGGGCGGCGACGCCGAGATCGGCGGCTTTCGCGGGTGTGCGGACGAGGGCGACGATGTCGCCGGCCGGGACCTTGGACTTGAGCTGGGCCACGATGAGACGGCCGAGCTGGCCGGTGGCGCCGGTAATTCCGATAGTCATGGATTGGATTCCTTGAGGGTGAGAAGCGATACCCCCACATAAATGACTTGATTATTTTTAGTAAGTACATACAAAAGCGTAAGTATGAAGAAAGTTCGGTGCCGCATGGCGGCCCACTGGCCGGAGCCTGAACCTATGCCGCGACCGTCAGATTTTTTGGAAACCGAGCCTCCGTCGCTTTCGGAGCTGCTCGCCCGCGGCGATCTCCTCGCCGAAGCCTGCCCCTCTCGCGAGGTGTTGAAGCACCTGACCAGCCGCTGGGGCGTGCTGGTGATGATCGTGCTGGAGCGGCGCATGCACCGCTTCAGCGAACTGCGCCGGGCAGTCGGCGGGGTGAGCGAGCGCATGCTGGCGCAGACGCTGCAGAATCTCGAGAAGGACGGCATGGTCGCGCGCGTCGCTTACGAGGTCGTGCCGCCGCATGTGGAATACAGCCTGACGCCGCTCGGCCGCGAAGCGGCGGAAAAGGTGAGGGTGCTCGCCGACTGGATCGAGACGAGCATGCCACGCATCATGACGCATTGGGAAAAAGCTGGCAGCGCGCGGGCGGGGGATGCCGTGGCTCATGAAGGCCACGCAATCTGACAATCGCCGGCGTGCCGGAGCGCGATTGACGACGTGAGGGCGCCTAGCCGGCTTTCAGTTTTCTCGCTTTCCGCAAATCCGCGTTCATCCGAGTCTGCCAGCCGGCGCCAGTCGCGCGGTATGCGGCCAGTACGTCGGCATCGAGTCTGAGCTTCACCGCCTGTTTCGGATTTTCCAGGGGCGGACGTCCTCTGCGAACAAGCTTGCCAGCTTGTCGAATTTCTGCGCGGTCCAAGAATTCTTCGGTCAGCTCCGGTGCGTCATCCGGATCTTTCCATGCGGCTGTTCCAGATTTTTTCTTCTTTGGCATGGCAATGTCTCATCGAGATGATGAGCGGGCTTCGCCGCGCTGTGTCCAGACCATCACCACCAGTCGCCCGTCGACAATCGATGCGGTCAGTCCCGCGAACAGTTCGGCGGCGCGGGCGAAATCCAGCCCCGCGGTGCTCAAGCGTCAAAGCACGCTTCGCCGGGTCGAACGTTACAATAATTATTGTACCCCCAATATTAGCGCAGTCAAGGCGAACTCAATTTATGCGAGTATATCGCCGCGGTGCTCGTAAAGTGGATGGCTAGGTTGTCACGGCCGAAAAAGGTCGCCCTAGCCGCATCGACGCCTTCCACCGGTTGCCCCTCCTAAATTCCCCAGCGCTAAAGCGCCGCGGCCCCTCGTATCTGCGCTGGCGATCCCCATCTGGAAAATTGCGATGTGAAGGGTGTTGACATTCCGCTTGAGCACCCTTACTCATGTAAATGTTATTTACATTCACAACGGAGACCGGAGAGGCCGACATGCCAATCACCGCCAAGCTCGACGAATTCGGCAAGCCCGCCTGGATTGCCCTCACCGTACTGGGCTTCATGGCCTGGTGGCCTATCGGCCTGGCAACTCTGGCCTTCACAATCGGGAGCGGAAGAATGGGATGCGGTTATCGCGGCCACGATCGCTGGCAGCACAAGATGGATCGCCTGCAATCCAAGATGGACTGGATGCGCTCGAAGATGAGCGGCGGCCAGGGGTCCGGTTTTGGCGGTTCGTCCTGGGGCGGTGCCCCCTCGAGTGGCAACTCGGCCTTCGATGAATACCGCAACGAAACGTTGCAGCGTCTCGAGGAAGAGCAGCGCGAGTTCAAATCGTTCCTGGAGCGGCTGCGTTTCGCCAAGGACAAGACCGAATTCGACGCCTTCATGTCCGAGCGGCGCAACCGCCCGGCGCCGGAAAGCCCGACGCAGAACTAGCGTTTGATCCTGGAAATGCCCGCCCCCGACGTGATCGGGGGCGGGTCCGGATTTCGGATCGGATCATGCGTTAGATGTAGTCCCCCAACCCATCGGCATGGTCTGTAGCCGTCCGCTCTCTCCCCGAGGCGGGCGGCCTTTCTTTTTTGCTTTACGGGCGCCGGCCTTTGGCCTTTAGGCGAAGTCGTTTTGTGACGGCCGACCGTCACACGCGCTAACGAATCCTTTACCATAAAGGGCGCTGTCTAGCGGGCACAAAGGCCAGCAAAAGTCCGTATTTTAGCGGGCCCTGCGCCCTCATTTGGCCAAGTTTGGCAGGGATTCCGCCTGCTGAGCTCAAGCCAATGGATTTTAAACACCGGGGTGCCGGGCCTTCACCACAAGGTCCGCGCCGCGCAAAGGACGTGCCTTATGAATCCTGCCGATGTGGCACAGTCGTTGCCGACCATCGTTGCCTCCGACCTGTCGCTGTGGACCCTGTTCTGGCACGCCCACTGGGTCGTGAAATTCGTCATGGTCGGCCTGCTGACCTGCTCGGTGTGGGTCTGGGCGATCGTCATCGACAAGTGGGTGCTGTATGCGCGCAACGCTCGCGCCATGCGCAATTTCGAGGCGCAGTTCTGGTCCGGCCAGTCGCTCGAAGAGCTCTATCGCATCCATGCCACCAAGCCGTCCAATTCGATGGCGGCGCTGTTCGTTGCCGCGATGCAGGAGTGGAAGCGCAGCTTTTCCACCCAGCAGCGCTCCTTTGCGGGTCTGCAAACGCGCCTCGACAAGGTGATGCAGGTCACCATCTCGCGCGAGGTCGAACGGCTGGAGAAGCGGCTGCTGGTGCTGGCGACGGTCGGTTCTGCGGGTCCCTTCGTCGGCCTGTTCGGCACCGTCTGGGGCATCATGACGAGCTTCCAGTCGATCGCTGCGTCGAAGAACACATCGCTCGCCGTGGTCGCGCCGGGCATCGCCGAGGCGCTGTTTGCGACCGCGGTCGGCCTCATCGCCGCCATACCGGCGACGATTTTCTATAACAAGTTCGCCGGCGAAGTGAATAAACAGGCGCAGCAGCTCGAGGGGTTTGCCGACGAGTTCTCCGCCATCCTGTCGCGCCAGATCGACGAGCGCGGCGCCGGCTGAACCGGATTGCATGAACGGATCGCGGAGCGCCGCGATCCTGGTCTTGAGGGGACGACGACGCAATGGCAGCGAATGCGGGAACGCCCGTTATCGGCAAGGGCCGTCGGCGCCGCCGTGGCGTGATGGCGGAAATCAACGTCACGCCGATGGTCGACGTGATGCTGGTGCTGCTCATCATTTTCATGGTGTCGGCGCCGCTTCTGACCGTCGGCGTGCCGATCGATCTGCCGCAGTCGCAGGCCAAGAGCCTCGACCAGGACCGCGAACCGCTGACGCTGTCGGTCAACACGCAAGGCAAGGTCTATCTGCAGAACGAGGAAATCGAGCTCGCCAAGCTGGTGCCGAAACTCGAAGCGGTCGCGCAGGCGCGCGGCGGCAAGGAGGCCCGTGTCTATGTGCGTGGCGACAAGAACGCGAACTATGGATCGATGATGGCGGTGATGGGCCGTTTGTCGGCGGCCGGCTTCCACCGCGTCGCTCTGGTCACCGAATTCGAGCAGGGCAAATAACCGTCGATGCAGATGCGGACGGCATCGGTGATCTCGACCGCCCTGCACATTGCGGTGCTGGGCTGGGCGACGCTGTCCTTTTCCAGCAAGGCCTTCGAAGTGACGCCGCCGGAATCGCTGCCGGTCGATATCATCAGCGACAAGGACTTCTCGGAAATCACCAAGGGTGTGAAGGACGCCAAGAAGGTCGAGGAAAAGCCGAAGCCGGTGGTCGAGAAGGTCGCCGAGCCGCCGCCCAAGCCGGTCGAAGAACTCAAGCCGACGGTCAACGAAAAGCGCGAAGTCGCCGCCAACAAGGAAGCGGCGCCGGAGCCGCCCAAGCCCGAGCCGAAGCCGCCGGAGAAGAAGCCCGAGGCCAAGCCGGAGCCGCCGAAACCCGACCAGATCGCCGACATGCTCAAAGAAGAAAAGCCGAAGCCGGAAGCCAAGGCCGAGCCGCAGCCGTTGCCGCCGAAAAAGCCGCCGCTGCCGAAACAGCAGCCCGAACAGAAATTCGACGCCAGCAAGATCGCCGCGCTGCTCGACAAGCGCGATCCGACGCGCGCCGCCGCGACCGGCGCCGAGGTCAACAAGAATGCCAGCCTGGGCGCTGCCAATGCCAATGCGGCACGGCTGAGCCAGTCGGAAATCGACGCTTTCCGCCGGCGCGTCGCCTCGTGCTGGACCATTCCGGTTGGCGCCGAGGGCGCCGACAATCTGAAGGTGGTGTTCCGGGTCATGTTCCGGCGCGACGGCACCGTCGAGAGTGGTCCCAGCCCGGTCGAGGGCTCGGCCTCGCCTTACGGGCCGGCCTTCGCCGAGAGTGGCCGGCGCGCCATTCTGCAGTGCCAGCCCTATACAATGCTCAGGCCCGAACACTACGACAGCTGGAAAGATATCGAGATCGGCTTTACGCCGCGCGACATGTTCCAGTAGTTGTTATTTGCGATCATCCGGCAATATGAGCCGGCCCGGTACGGAAGCGATTGAATGGTGCGATCCAGCGACGTTTTAAATTCAAGCCTGCCCACCCGCCGCGGCGTGATGGCCGGGGCCGGGGCTGGTGCGCTTTTGGCGCTGGCGCCGCGTCAGGCCGGGGCCGTGCTGCGGCTCGAAATCACCTCGGGCAATGTCCAGGCGATGCCGATCGCGCTGCCGGATTTCGTCGCCGGCACGCCGGGCGATGCCGAGATCGCGCGCAACGTCACCGCGATCATCTCGAACAATCTGCAGCGCTCGGGCCTGTTCGCGCCGATCAATCCGGCGGCCTTCACGGAGAAGGTCACCAATTCCGACGCCGTGCCGCGCTTTGCCGACTGGCGTGTCATCAACGCGCAGGCGCTGGTGACCGGCCGCATCACCAAGCAGGCCGACGGCCGCCTCAAGGCCGAATTCCGCCTGTGGGATGTGTTCGCCGGCCAGCAGCTCGACGGCAAGCAGTACTTCACCACGCCGGACAACTGGCGGCGTATCGCGCATATCATTTCGGATGCGGTCTATGAGCGTCTGACCGGCGAAAAGGGCTATTTCGACAGCCGCATCGTCTTCGTCGACGAAACCGGACCGAAGGACCGCCGCGTCAAGCGGCTCGCCATCATGGATCAGGACGGCGCCGGCGTGCGCTACCTGACCCGCGGCGACGACCTGGTGCTGACGCCGCGCTTCAATCCGACGACGCAAGAGATCACCTACATGTCCTACGGGCAGGCCGATCCGCGCGTCTATCTGCTCAACATCGAGACTGGCCAGCGCGAGATCGTCGGCAACTTCCCGGGCATGACCTTCGCGCCGAGATTCTCGCCCGACGGCCAGCGCGTCATCATGAGTTTGCAGCAGGGCCCGAACTCCAATCTGTTCGTGATGGACCTGCGCTCCAAGCAGACGACGCGGCTCACCGACACGCCGGCCATCGATACGGCGCCGTGCTATTCGCCGGACGGCCGCTCCATCTGTTTCGAAAGCGATCGCGGCGGCTCACCGCAGATTTATGTGATGGCGGCCAGCGGCGGTCCGGCGCAGCGCATCTCGTTCGGCGAAGGTTCGCACTCGACGCCGGTGTGGTCGCCGCGCGGCGACTACATTGCCTTCACCGGCCAGGCGCGCGGTCAGTTCTCGATCGGCATTCTCAAGCCGGACGGCCAGGGCGAACGCCTGCTCACCTCGGGCTTCCACAATGAAGGCCCGACCTTCGCGCCGAACGGCCGCGTGCTGATGTTCTTCCGCGATCCGGGGCAGGGGCCGTCGCTCTATACGATCGACATCACCGGCCGTAACGAACAGAAGGTGCCGACGCCGTCGCTGGCGTCCGATCCGGCCTGGTCGCCGCTGTTGTCGTAAGGCCGCAATCGTCCAGGGTTCGCCCCGAAAAGCCGACGAATTACGTCCGCGCGCCGTCAGAGCGCCATATTCACCGGCTCTTAACCATGAGCGGCGGTTTAAGCCGTTCGGATAAGGTTTAGGGGCCGCGGCAAGGTTCCATTTAGGTTGATGGAAGGTTCGCTTAACCACCCCGCGGTTAGATGTGGGGCTTAAGCGCGCGGCTCGTTCCGGTTCGTTGCTGTCGGACCTGACGCGCACCGCATCGGCGGGTGTACGGAGTTAGAAGATGATCGAAATCGGAAAATTTGCGCGCGGCATGCGGCTTGTGGCCGTGCTCGCTTTCGGCCTGGCCATCTCGGCCTGCGCCAACCAGAACGCCACGGATGGCGCCAATGGCGGGGCCGGCTCGGCGTCGACGCCGGGCAGCCAGCAGGACTTCGTCGTCAATGTCGGCGACCGCGTCTTCTTCGAAACGGACCAGACCGAACTCACCGCGACGGGCCGCGAGACGCTCGACAAGCAGGCCCAGTGGCTGACGCGCTACAGCCAGTACACCTTCGTGATCGAAGGTCACGCCGACGAACGCGGCACCCGCGAATACAACATCGCGCTCGGCGCCCGCCGCGCCCAGTCGGTGCGCGATTATCTCGTCTCGCGCGGCATCAATGTCGGCCGCATGCGGACCATCTCCTACGGCAAGGAACGCCCGGTCGCCGTCTGTAACGACATCTCGTGCTGGTCGCAGAACCGCCGCGCCGTCACGGTGCTCAACGCCGGCGGCGCCTGATAGCCCCGCTGCGGCGCTCTTAGCGAATGTTGCGATGCCCGGCCTGGTGCCGGGCATTCGCGTTTTACCGCACGACCGACCGCCGGCTTTTGTGACGCGCCGGCGACAAAGCCTTCAACAGCCCTGTTTATTCCCCGTTGTCACGGGTTCCCGCCCGGGCGATGATCCCCGTGCGGCGGAGAGGTCATAACCGCCGTCTTGAAATTCGAGGGGGCTCGTATGGCGCACGGCTTGAAGCGCGGGCGAAAGCTTGCCGCAGCAATTATCCTGGTCGGCGTCTTGCCGCTGATCGCCGGGTGCGGCGAGAAGAACACCTACGTCGCGCCGCCGCCGCCCAAGGTCACGGTCGCCACGCCGGTCAAGAAGCCGGTCACCCGCTATCTGGAATCGACCGGCAATGTCGCCGCGGTGAATTCGGCCGATCTGGTCGCCCGCGTTGCCGGCTTCGTCCAGGATATCAAGTACGAGGACGGCGCCACCGTCAAAAAGGGTCAGGTGCTGTTCGTCATCGAGCAGAGGCCTTACGAGTTGAAAGTCCAGCAGGCCAAGGCCAATGAAGATAACGCCAAGGCAGCGCTGATTTCGGCGCAGGCCAATTATCAGCGCCAGGCCGATCTGGTGCCGAGCGGTTCGGCCTCCAAGGCCGCCCTCGACAATGCGATCGCCAGCCGCGACAGCGCGCAGGCCAGCGTCGATCAGGCGATCGCTTCGACTAAACTGGCCGAGAACGATCTGGCTTACACACAGGTCAGCGCGCCATTCGATGGCATCGTTACCGCGCGCAAGGTGTCGATCGGCGCTTTCGTGTCGGGCAATGGCACGGCGCTCGCCTCCATCGTGTCCAGCGATCCGATCTATGTGAATTTCACCATTGGCGAGCAGGAGACCATCCGCGTCCGCGCCATGATCGCCGAACGCGGTCTCACGCCGGCCGAATTGAAGAAGGTGCCGGTGGAGGTTTCGCTGCAGACCGAGGCCGGCTATCCGCACAAAGGTACGCTCGACTACGCAGCGCCCAGCATCGATCCGTCGACCGGCACGTTGGCCGGCCGTGCCATCCTCGACAACCCGAAGTACGTTCTCTTGCCCGGCCTGTTCGTGCGCGTGCGCATCCCGCTCGGGCCGCCGAAGGATGAACTGCTGGTGCCGGACACCGCGCTCGGCACCGATCAGAGCGGCCGCTATCTGCTCGTGATCGACAAGGACAACGTGGTCGAACAGCGCCGCGTCACGCTGGGGCCGCTTGATGGCACCCTGCAAGTGATCGACAAGGGCGTCGGTCCCGATGACCGCATCATCATCAACGGCATGCTGCGCGCGGTGCCGGGGCAGAAGGTCGATCCACAGACGGCATCCGCGCCGCCGAAGTCCTCGTGACGAGGACCGGGCGATGATCTCAAAATTCTTTATCGAGCGGCCGGTTCTCGCCAACGTTATCGCCATTCTGATGATCGTGATCGGCGGCGTGGCGCTGTTCCAGTTGCCGGTGGCGCAGTATCCCGATGTCGTGCCGCCGACCGTGTCGGTAACGACGCGCTATCCCGGTGCCAGCGCGCGCACGGTGATCGAAACCGTGGCGTTGCCGATCGAGCAGCAGGTCAACGGCGTGGAAGGCATGATCTACATGCAGTCCTACGCCGCCTCCGACGGCTCCTATAACCTCACCGTCACGTTCAAGATCGGCACCGATCTCAACTTCGCGCAGGTGCTGGTGCAGAACCGCGTGGCCAGCGCGGAAGCGCAATTGCCCTCCGCGGTGCAGGCCCAGGGCGTCGTGGTGCAGAAGAAATCGACCTCGATGCTGCAGATCGCGACGCTGACATCGAGCGATCCCAAACACGACAGCCTGTTCCTGTCGAACTACGCCACCATCACCTTGAAGGATGAGTTGTCGCGCGTTCCCGGCGTCGGCGGCGTTACCGTGTTCGGCGCCGGCAATTACGCGATGCGCATCTGGCTCGATCCGAACAAGATGAAGGCGAGAGGGCTCAACGTCAGCGACGTGGTCGGCGCCTTGCAGTCGCAGAACAGCCAGGTGACGGCCGGCCAGATCGGCGCGCCGCCGGGACCGGACACGGTGCCGTTCCAGTACACGCTGAACGTCTTCGGCCGCCTGACCGAGGTGTCGGAATTCGCCAATGTCATCGTCAAGACGGGGCCGACCGGCGAGATCACGCGCGTGCGCGACATCGGCACCGTCGAACTCGGGGCGCAGACCTACGGCGTTGTCTTCAAGGTCGACAACAAGGCCTCGGCCGGCCTTGGCATCTCGCTGACGCCGGGCGCCAATGCCCTTACCGTCGCCGCCGACGTGAAGAAGCGCCTCGCCGAACTGGCCGGCAGCTTCCCGAAGGGCATGCAATATGACGTGCCGTTCGACGTCACCATCTTCGTCAACACGTCGATCCACGAGGTCTACAAGACGCTGATCGAGGCGGCGATCCTGGTGTTGATCGTTATCCTGATCTTCCTGCAGGATTGGCGCGCCATGCTGGTGCCGGCAACCACGGTGCCGGTCACGATCATCGGCGCCTTCGCCGCCATGGCGGCGATGGGCTTCACCGTGAACTTCGCCACCTTGTTCGCCATCGTGCTGGCGATCGGTATCGTGGTGGATGACGCCATCATCGTCGTCGAGGGCGCGGCGCATAACATCGACCACGGCATGAACGGCCATGACGCCGCCATCGAGGCGATGCGGCTGCTGCTCGGGCCGATCATCGGCATCACATTGGTGCTGCTTTCGGTGTTTCTGCCGGCGGCGTTTCTGCCCGGCCTGACCGGACAGATGTACGCGCAATTTGCGCTCGTGATTGCCGCCACCGCTCTGATCAGTGCGATCAACGCCGTGACGTTGAAGCCGACGCAATGCGCGCTGTGGCTGCGACCCACCGTGCCGCCGGAGCAGCGCAACTTCTTCTACCGCGGCTTCAACAAGGTTTATGACAAGTGCGAGGCCGGCTATGCCCGGCTGATGACACGGCTGGTTGCGCATGCCGGCAAGGTGACGGTGCTCGCGCTCATCGCCATCGGCGTGACGCTATACGGCTTCTCGCGCATCCCGACCGGCTTCATTCCGGTGGAGGACCAGGGCTACATGCTGGCCACCGTGCAGTTGCCGGACGGCGCTTCGCTGCCGCGCACGCAAGCGGTGATGGAGAAGCTGGACGCCATCGCGCGCAAGAATCCGGGCGTCGACAAGGTGGTGACCATCGCCGGCATTTCGGCGCTGGATAACAGCTCCGTCCTGTCATCGGCGGGCGTCGCCTATATCATTCTCAAGGACTGGGGCGTGCGCGGCAAGGCGCTGAGCCTGTTGCCGATGTATCAGTCGCTGTCGCGTGAAGTCGCCGCCATCGAGGAAGCGACGGTGCGCGTCCTGCCGCCGCCGCCGATCCAGGGCATCGGCAACGCCGCCGGCACCACGGCGCAGATCGAACTGCGCGACAACTCCACCGACTACGTCAAGCTGCAGAGCATCGTCGATACGATGATGGGTAATGCCGCGTCGCAGTCGAACATCCAGGCGGTGATCTCGTCATTCCGCGCCAACGTCCCGCAATATCTGGTCGACGTCGATCGCGTGAAGGCGCAGGCGGTCGGCGTCAGTGTCGATCAGGTGTTTTCGGCGCTCGGCGGCTATCTCGGCTCGGCCTATGTCAACCAGTTCACCCAGTTCGGCCGCACCTTCCAGGTCGTGGCGCAGGCGGATGCGCAATTCCGTCTGCGGACGCAGGATCTCGACAACATCTCGGTGCGCAACAACCAGGGCAGCATGATCCCGCTGTCGACGCTGATCGAGATTAAGCCGGTGACGGGGCCGTCGCTGGTGAGCCTGTACAATCTCTATCCATCGGCGACCGTGATCACGCTGCCCGCGCGCGGTCATTCGACCGGCGAGACGATGAGTCTGATGGAGCAGGTGGCCAAGCAGTCCTTCCCGCCGAACACGGTCATGGAGTGGACCGGGCTCTCCTATCAGGAGAAGCTCGTCGGCAATCAGATGTACTTCGTCTTCGCCATGGCGCTGTTGCTGGTCTATCTGGTGCTCGCCGGGCAATATGAGAGCTGGTACCAGCCGGCCGCCGTCATCCTCGCGGTGCCGATCTCGCTGATCGGTCCGGTGCTGACGCTGCTTTTCCTCGGCATCGAGAATAATCTCTACACCCAGATCGGCATCGTGCTGCTTATCGCGCTATCGGCGAAGAACGCGATTCTGATTGTCGAGTTCGGCCGCGAGCTGCGCGAGGGCGGCAAGGGCCTGCTTGAGTCCGCGGTCGAAGCGGCGCGGGCGCGGTTCCGGCCGATCCTGATGACGTCGTTCGCCTTCATCCTCGGCGTGCTGCCGCTGGTGCTGGCTACCGGCGCCGGCGCCAATGCGCGCGCCTCGATCGGCATCACGGTGTTCACCGGCATGCTGGCCTCGACCTGTCTGGCAGTGCTGTTCGTGCCGTCCTTCTTCGTCGTCATCCGCGCCTTTGAGGAGTGGATGAAGGCGCGGGGCAAAGGCGAGCCGAAAGCAGTGCCGGCCGAGTAATCCCCTGCAAAGCGCCGCCGGCGGGCCACAATCTGGTCGCACTCCGTTGGCTATGCTAGGGGAACGGCCCAATCCCCCCTGATCAATAGGGAAATCCCGATGGGCCCTTCGATCCAGGGCCCTGTGACCGGCCGTTTGGCCGACAAATGAGCCGATGAAACACACTCCGAAATCTCAGCATGCCCCGCTGACAACGGGCACCTTGTTTCGCTTCGTGCTGGCCGCCGTGGTGGTCGCGCTCGTCGTTCTGACTGCGTTCTTCTCCGCCCATGCGCAGGACCGCAACGGCAACTTCCTCGACAACCTGTTCAGCCGCGGCGAGGGCGGGCGCCAGCAGCAGCAGGCCGCGCCGCAGCCGGGCGGCGAGGGCGATCCCAACGATCTGGCGGTGCGCATCGACCGCATCGAGAGCGCGCTGCGCCAGCTCACCGGCACCATCGAGCAGTTGCAGTATCGCAACCAGCAGCTCGAGCAGCAGGTGCGGGCCCTGCAGGGTGGCGGTGCGCCGCCGGCCCAGGCGCCGGGCGTTATCCCCAACAACCAGAATCCGCAGGTTCCGCCGGGACAGTTGCCGACCGTGCGGCCGGGCGTGCCCGGCGCGTTGCAGCCGTCGCAGCAGCCGGGCCGTCGTTCCGACGTGTTCGATCCGTCGCAAAGCCCGCAGGCTCCCGGCGCCCCGCGGCCGTTGGGCTCCCCCGGTTCGGCCACGCCGCCGCCGATCGTCGCCGCCGAACCGGCCGCCGACGCACCGATCGGCGCGCCGAATGGACGTGCCGCGGGCCAGCCGCTCGACCTCTCGACCTTGTCCGGCAATCAGCCGCCGGCGGCGTCCCCGGTGGTCGACGCCGGCCAAATGCCGGGACAGGCGCCCGGTCAGGTGGCCAGCACCAATCCAGCGGTCGGCGTGCCGGCCGCGGCGTCGTCCAATCCGCCGCGCGACGTCACCGGCCGTCTGGCGACTTTGCCGCCCTCGGCCAAGCCGCAGGACGAATATGACCTCGCCTACGGCTACCTGCTGCACAAGGACTATGCGCTTGCCGAACAGGCTTTCCGCGATTTCGTGAAGAAGTATCCGAACGAGACGCAGTTGCCGGACGCCTATTACTGGCTCGGTGAAAGCCAGTATCAGCGCCAGCAGTTTCGCGAAGCGGCGCAGAGCTTCCTTACCGTCTCGACCAAGCACGAGAAGTCGGCGCGGGCGCCGAGTGCGCTGTTGCGTCTCGGCCAGTCGCTGGCCGCGCTGAAGCAGAAGGACGCGGCCTGCGCCACGCTCGGCGAGATCAACCGCAAATACCCCAAGGCTCCGGCCAATGTGAAAAAGGCTGCCGAGCAGGAAATCACGCGCGTGAAGTGCTAGACTCCCGCCTCGCAAGTGTCGGGGCCGGACATGCCGCGCGATAGCGTAACGGCAATCTCACCATCGGAAGCGAAGGTTCTCTTCGCCGATCTTGCATCGGCGAAGGCGCTGGTGCTCGCCGTGTCGGGCGGTCCGGATTCGACGGCGCTGATGGTGCTCGCGGCGCGCTGGCGCAAGGCGATGCGCAAAGGCCCGGATTTGATCGCCATCACCGTCGATCACGGCCTGCGCGCCGAAGCCAGACGCGAAGCGCGCGACGTGGCCAGGCTCGCGAAAGACCTCGGCCTTTCCCATCGCACCTTGCGCTGGCGCGGCGACAAGCCGAAGGCCGGCATTCCGCAGGCCGCGCGCGAGGCCCGCTATCGTCTGCTGGCGCAAGCCGCGCGCCGGGCCGGCGCCTCGCACATTCTCACCGCGCATACGCGTGACGACCAGGCCGAGACGGTGCTCATTCGCATGAGCCGCGGCAGTGGCATCACCGGGCTGGCGGCGATGCAGCGGATAGCCGGCACGCCTGGTCACGACGCCGTGCTTCTCGTGCGTCCCTTCCTCGACATCGCAAAGCTGCGGCTGATCGCCACGCTCAAAAAGTCGAACGTCGCCTTTGCCGACGATCCGACCAACCGCGATGCCGCCTTTACCCGCGCGCGGCTGCGTGGGCTGATGCCGCACCTCGCCAGCGAAGGACTCGACGCCGCGCGTCTGGCTTTGTTGGCGCGGCGCGCCGGCCGTGCGGACGCGGCGCTGGAACAAATCGTGGAGATCGTCTGGCACGGGCTCGTTACAGCCGGGCCGGGGCGGTCCTTGAGCTTCGATGCCGGCGCGCTGGCGCGCACGCCCGACGAGATCCTGTTGCGTCTGCTGGGACGTGCAATCGGTGCCGTGGGTATTGAGGGACCGGTCCAACTCGCCAAGCTCGAGGCCCTCGCCGAGGCGTTGAGGGCGATGTTGGGCTCCGGTATCCGGTGGCGCAGGACCCTAGCCGGTGCCCTGGTGACCCTGCAAAACGGTCTGCTCTGTGTTGAAACCGCCCCGCCGCGACGGCCCGGGCATGGCGTGCTCGCGCGAAATGCCTTAACCAAGGCAGCCGGCAAGCGGGCGAAGCCCGTGAAATCGCGCTAGAATATGTGAGAATCGAACCCTTTCCATGCGGGGATAGGGTGCCTACATTGGCAATGACGCGTGGTGGGACCCCTGTCCGTGTCTCGTAACATTAAGCCGCGGCGCCTCGTTGCGTGGCGCGTGGGTAGGAACGTCCGATGAACGCCAATCTGCGGAATTTCGCCCTCTGGGTGATTATCGTCCTTCTGCTGCTTGCCCTTTTCACGCTGTTTCAGAATCCCGGCCAGCGCACGAGCGCCCAGGACATCTCGTTCTCCCAGCTTCTTTCCGAGGTTGATCAGGGCCGCGTCCGTGACGTCGTGATCCAGGGGCCGGAAATCCGCGGCACATTCGCCAACGGCACCTCGTTCCAGACCTATGCGCCGAACGATCCGGGTCTCGTTCAGAAGCTCTACAACAAGGGCGTCTCGATCACCGCGCGTCCGCTCACCGACAACGTTCCGTGGTTCGTGTCGCTGCTCGTGTCGTGGCTGCCCTTCATCGCCCTCATCGGCGTCTGGATCTTCCTGTCGCGGCAGATGCAGGGCGGTGCCGGCAAGGCGATGGGCTTTGGCAAATCGCGCGCCAAGCTGCTCACTGAAGCGCATGGCCGCGTGACCTTTGATGACGTCGCCGGCGTCGATGAGGCCAAGTCCGATCTCGCCGAAATCGTCGAATTCCTCCGCGACCCGGGCAAGTTTCAGCGCCTCGGCGGCCGCATCCCGCGCGGCGTGCTGCTGGTCGGCCCTCCGGGTACCGGCAAGACCTTGATCGCGCGCGCCGTCGCCGGCGAAGCCAATGTGCCGTTCTTCACGATTTCCGGTTCTGACTTCGTCGAAATGTTCGTCGGCGTCGGCGCGAGCCGCGTCCGCGACATGTTCGAGCAGGCCAAGAAGAACGCGCCCTGCATCATCTTCATCGACGAAATCGACGCCGTCGGCCGCCATCGTGGCGCCGGCATGGGCGGCGGCAACGACGAACGCGAACAGACGCTCAACCAGTTGCTGGTCGAGATGGATGGCTTCGAGGCGAATGAAGGCATCATCCTGATCGCGGCCACCAACCGTCCGGACGTGCTCGATCCGGCGCTGCTGCGTCCGGGCCGCTTCGACCGTCAGGTCGTGGTGCCGAACCCGGATGTCGTCGGCCGCGAATCCATCCTCAAGGTTCACGTCAAGAAGGTGCCGCTGGCGCCCGATGTGAACCTCAAGACCATCGCGCGCGGTACGCCCGGTTTCTCCGGCGCCGATCTCGCCAACCTCGTCAACGAAGCCGCTCTCATGGCCGCGCGCCGCAACAAGCGCATGGTCATGCAGGCGGAGTTCGAAGACGCTAAGGACAAGGTGATGATGGGTGCCGAGCGCAAGTCGCTCGTCATGACCGACGAAGAAAAGATGCTGACCGCCTATCACGAAGGCGGGCACGCGCTGGTCGCGCTTAACGTCAAGGCGACCGATCCGGTTCACAAGGCCACCATTATCCCGCGCGGCCGTGCCCTCGGTATGGTCATGCAGTTGCCCGAGCGCGACAAGTTGTCGATGTCGCTTGAGCAGATGACTTCGCGTCTCGCCATCATTATGGCCGGCCGCGTCGCCGAAGAGCTGGTGTTCGGCAAGGAGAAGGTGACGTCGGGCGCAGCCTCCGACATCGAGCAGGGCACCAAGCTCGCCCGCATGATGGTGACGCGCTGGGGTCTGTCCGATGAACTCGGTCCGGTTGCTTACGGCGACAATGGCGATGAGGTCTTCCTCGGCTATCAGGTCACGCGCCAGCAAAGCGTGTCGGAAGAGACCAATCGCAAGATCGACGCCGAAGTGCGCAAGCTGGTCGAGACGGGTCTGGAGGAAGCCAAGGTGATCCTCACCGAGAAGCGCGCCGATCTCGAGACGCTGGCCAAGGGCCTGCTTGAGTTCGAAACGCTGACTGGCGATGAGATCAAGGATCTGCTCAACGGTATCCGCCCGGTGCGCGAGACCGTGATCGAGCCGCCGACGCGCGGTTCCGCTGTGCCGCCGGCCGGCAAGCCGCGGCCGCGCCCCGACGCGCCGACCGGCGATGTGGCGCCGCAGCCGCAGGGCTGATCGCCACTTTCGATGCTGCGACAATAACGCACACGCCCGCCGCAAGGCGGGCGTTTTGCGTTTCGCTCCGTCGTGGCTGTGAACTGTCACGCGCCGTTCACCGAAGCGATACCGCGCTGACAAGTGCGGCTGATGAGGATCGCCGCACTTCATTCACAGGAGGCGACGATGAGATTACTTCTGACGGCGATGGCGGGCGTGCTCGCGACGACGACGGCGCTGACCGGGGCGATGGCCGATCAGGCCTTCACCGGCAAGCTGGTGGGCCACGCGATCGTTCCGGCATTCACCTTCGTCAATCCGCCGACCGATGCGCCGGCCGACATGGCGATTTCCGGCAAGTTCACCAACAACGACCGCAAGCGCATCGACAGCGTCGGCACGGTGATGGGCACCTCGTTCATTTCGGCGCCCGATGCAGCGCGCGAGACCGGTATCAAGCTGCCTTTCAAGGGGCAGCCGGTGCAGGGCTTCTCGGGCATCAAGGCGGTCGGCGACGGCACCTTCTGGGTGCTCCAGGACAATGGCTACGGCAGCAAGGTCAACTCGCCGGACGCGATGCTGATGCTGCACCGTCTCAAGCCCGACTGGGCCACCGGCAAAGTCGAATTCCTGCGCACCGTGTTCCTCAACGATCAGGACAAGAAGCTGCCGTTCCAGATCACGCTTGAGGGCAGCGAGAAGCGCTATCTCACCGGCGCCGATCTGGACGTCGAGAGCTTCCAGATCATCGGCGATCAGATCTGGATCGGCGACGAGTTCGGTCCTTATCTCATCCGCATCGACCAGAACGGCAAAGTCGGCGCCTTCTTTGAAACGATGATCGACGGCAAGGTTGCGCGCTCACCGGATCACTTTGCGGTGTCGACGCCGGCGGTGCCGGGCGGAGCGGTGTCGTTCAACGTGCGGCGCTCGCGTGGCTATGAGGGTATGGCGGCGTCCAAGGACGGCCGTTTCCTTTATCCGCTGCTCGAAGGCCCGCTTTGGAACGAAGCCACCAAGTCTTTCGAGACCGATGAAGGTCGCGAATATCTTCGCATCCTCGAATTCGACGTGAACGCGCAGAAGTGGACCGGCCGTTTCTGGAAGTACAAGCTCGAGATCAACAACAACAATATCGGCGATTTCAACATGGTCGACGCCACCACCGGGCTCATCATCGAGCGCGACAATGGCGAAGGCGAGCAGCACCAGGCCTGCACTGGCGCGGCGAAGCCCGACTGCTTCAACGTGCCGGCCAAGTTCAAGCGCGTCTACAAGATCGAGATGACCGACGCCAACGCCGGCGGCTTCGCCCGCAAGATCGGCCATATCGACCTGCTGGCGATCAAGGATCCGAACACCAAGGCCAAGCAGGGCTCCAAGGAAGGCGTCTTTACCTTCCCCTTCGTCACCATCGAGGACGTGGACGTGGTCGATGCCAGCCACATCGTCGTCGGCAACGACAACAACCTGCCGTATTCAACGGGCCGTGCGCTGGGCAAGCAGGACGACAACGAGTTGATCCTGATCGAGGCCACGGATTTCCTGAAGGCCAAATAGGCCGGTCGGGCACCGCAACAAACAGGAGCGCCCGCCGCATGGCGGGCGTTCTTCTTTTGGGGCTTCTCCCGGCGGCTGGGGTGGGATAGCGGTGGTCGGCAATGACCCCGCCCGACAATCCCTCCGAGCAGTCCCGGTCCGAGCCGCACTGGGCCTTTGCCGCCTTTCGGCAGGGCGCGGCCGACGTAATGTCGTTCCTGCCGGGGCTCGCCGCCTTTTCCATGGCCTATGGAACGGTGGCGGCACGCAAGGGCATGACCCTGTTCGAGACGCTGCTGATGAGCGCCACCGTATTCGGTGGCGTGGTGCAGATGGTGGTGCTCGACAGCTGGCCGGAAACGCTGACCGTCGGCGCCATCGCCGGCATCGTGGCGCTCACCGCGCTTGTCAACGCACGTTATCTGATGATCGGCGCGACACTGCGGCCGCTGCTTGGCCCGGCGCCGGCGCACAAGGCGTACCCGACCTTGTTCTTCCTCGTCGAGCCGGCCTGGCTGATGTCGCTGCGCTATTACGCCAAAGGTGGCCGCGATCCCGCCTATCTGCTCGGCGGCGGCATGGCCATGTATCTGATCTGGGTAACCACGGCGATCCCGGGCTTTATTGCCGGCGCCGCGGTCGGCAATCCAAAGCAGTTCGGCATCGATCTGGTGGTGCCGGCCTTCTTTGTCGCCATGATGGTGCCGCTGTGGCGCGGCGCGCGGCGTTCCTATGGCCTGATCGTCGGCGCGCTGGCCGCGGCGCTGACTTACTATCTGTTGGGCGGCGTCTGGTACCTCATTGTCGGTGCCGTGGCCGGCTGCATCGCCGGAGTCTTCAACGATGATTGAGAAGGACGCCTTCGGCTTCTTCATCGTCATCGCGCTGATGACGATCGTCGTCTATCTCGGCCGGATCGGCGGCTTCTGGCTGATCGGGCGGCTGGTGATCGGGCCGCGGCTGCGGCGCATGCTCGACGCGCTGCCCGGTGCGATCATCGCGGCGACGGTGGCGCCGGCTCTGGTGCAGGGAGGCCTGCGGGCGATCCTCGCGCTCACCGCGACATTGGTCGTGATGATCGCCATCCGCAAGGATTTCGCCGCCGTGGTGGCCGGGGTCGCCGTGGCGGCGGCAGCATTCGCTTACGGGATTTAGACGCGACTCCCGGGCTGCATTACACTCCCCCGATCATGCCGTTGCCGAACCGCGTCACGCCTTTTGCCGACCTCATCGCCACCCCGGCGCGCGGGCTGATGATGGGCAATCGCGGCGGCCGCATTCATGATGCATCGCGCCGACTTGGCGGGCGGCGCTGGGCGTCAAAGCAGTGGATCTGCTGCGTCCTCGATTTCAAGAACCGCCAGCGTCCGGTGTGGGGCGACAGCTATACCGAGATGTTCTTTCTCGACGAGGTGACGGCGCTCGCCGCCGGACATCGGCCGTGCTTCGAGTGTCGGCGCAAGGATGCGCAGGCTTTTGCCGGATTTTTTCCACGCGTCCATTGCGCGCCGCATATGGATAAAGTCCTTCATCGCGAGCGGCTCGATGGCCGCGCCAAACGCCGGCATCGCCGCGCCCTCGATACGCTGCCGGATGGCGCCATGATCGCGCGCGATGGCGAAGCCTTCGCTTTGCGTGGCAACGGTCTGCTGCGCTGGACGCCCACCGGCTATGACAAGGCCTTGCCGCGCTTGCGCGGTATTGACGTTGATGTGCTGACGCCGCCGTCGATCATTGACGTTCTGAAACGCGGTTATGCGCCGCTATGGCATCCGGGTGCCGCGGATTAGCGCGTGCTGCGGGCGAAAGATGGAAACAGCCCGATCACGAGCGCGCAGCCGGCAATGATGGTGACGGCGCCGGCAATCTGCATGGCCGACAAGGGCTCGTGCAGGAACAGCGCGCCGACCAGCACTGCCACCACCGTCACGGCGAACTCAACGCTGATCGCGCGGGTCGCGCCGATCGTGGCGACCAGCCGGAAATACAGCACATAAGTTGTCGCGCTCATGATGGCGCCGAGAACGAAGAGATAGAGGTAGTCGATCGGCTGCGGCGTGCCCGGTACCGGGACGACGATGAGGAGCGGCAACGTGATGACGCCGCCGGCCAGAAACGCGCCCGTGGTCGTGTCCCAGGCGCTGACGCCCTTGAGCCTGTAGCTGGCGTAACAGCTCCCATAGGCCGCGCACAGGCAGGCCAAGAGGGTGGTCGCGCAGCCCAATGCAAAGGATGGTGTGAACGGCACCGCCGGAAAGCCGACCAGCACGATCATGCCGGAAAAACCGAGCACCAGCCCGACATGATGCCGCCGCGTCAGATGTTCGATGCCCCACAGCCGCGCGATCAGCATCGAGAACAGGGGAATGGTCGCGACCAGGATCGCCGACATCGCCGTGCCGATCAGCGGCATCGCAAAACACAGGCCGATAAGCTGGCCGGCGACGGTGGTGGCGCCGACCACGGCAAAAGCGCGCCAGCCCGCGCCAACCCTGAGCCGCCGTCCGGTGAGGAAGGCGACGATGATCAACGTTGCCGCGGCGACGAAGCAGCGAAAGGTGACAACGCCGGCCCAGCCGAAGGCTTCGACGCCGCGCAGCATGAACAGAAACGACAGGCCCCAGACGATCGCCAGGAAGACGTAGGAAGCGCTGTCCTTGAGGGTCATGGCATTTCCGGCAGGCTGATGTGCGACGCTCAGCCCTTCATCGCCGCCTTGATGGCCGCCAGGCCCGCGCCGGCTTTGGCCGCCTCGATGATCTTGGCTTCCTTGGCGTTGAGACCGGGCAGGGCGGATTTCATGGCGTCGATGATCTCCAGCGGCACCACCACCGCGCCATGCTGGTCGGCGTGTATGAGATCGCCGGAGCGCACCGCCATGCCGTGGATGTTCACCGGCACGCCGTAATCGACGACGTGGACGAAGGCATGTGACGGCGCAATCGAGCCGGCCAGCATCTGGAAACCTTCGGGGATCATCGGAATGTCGCGCACCGAGCCGTTGGTGATGGTGCCGAGGCAGCCGAGCGCCTTGTGGACATTGGATTGCACCTCGCCCCAGAAGGCGCCGTAGCCGACGATATCGTCGAGGTCCTGGATCACGGCAATGCCGGGCTGCGGCTCGGCGGCGACGTAGTCGAGATAGTCGAGGCGCTTGGCCATGTAGCCCGCTTCGCCGAGCGGCACGCGGTCCTGCGCGCGCATGGTCACGGTCTTGGCGAAGCCGACCATCGGCGGCAGGTCTGGGAACGGGCAGTGCAGGTGGCGCACCGTGTAGCCGAAGCCGCGCCGCTCCGGCGCCACGATTTCGATGAGATTGCAAACCGTCGGCGTGTCGATCGAGATGAGAAAGTCGCGCTGCGCTTGCGTGATGGAAGGAGTCATTGGTGTTGCCGCCCTTGTCGAATTCTTGGTCGTTGGTGTCGCGGCCGGGACGCTATCAGGGCGAACCCGTGGGCGCCACCGGCGGAGTGCGCCCGGCCCAGAGGAAATACACCGTCGCCATCATGATCGTCATCATCGCCACCAGCAGCGCGACGCAGGCAGGCCAGCCGCCAATGGTCCAGGCAACACCGCCGAGCGCGGCGCCAAATGCGCCGCCGGTATAGAAACTGGTCACGTAAAGCCCGACTGCCGAGGAACGGCCGGACTTCGCGGTGACGGTGACGAAGCCAGTCGAGATGGTCTGGCACATCAGGCCAGCGGCGGCGCAAACGGTGAGCCCGAGCAGCACCAGCCACAATGGTGTCGCCAGTGTCAGCACCATGCCGCCCATCCAGACGAACAGCACCGGAATGACAAACTGACGGCGGCCGAAACGGCCGACCGCCCGGCCGGCCAGCGGCGTCAGCCCGGAGCCGACCAGATAGACGACGAAGATGGCGCCGAGCCAGGTTGGCGACAAATTGTAAGGCGGCGCGGCGAGGCGGAAGTTGATGTAGGTAAAGGTCAGCACGAAGCAGAACAGCACGCCGAAGCCGACGGCGTAAGTCGCCAGCAATTGTCCGTTGCGAAAGTGTTGCAGCATCTGCCGGCCGGAGGCGATGAGGCCTTCGGAACGCACGAATTTCGTCTCGCGCGGCAGCAGCAACATCATGGCAATGGCGCCGGCAAGCGTCAGCGCCGCGATGACCATCAGGCCGTTGCGCCAGCCAATCAGGTCGGCAAGGACGCCGGTGAAGAACCGGCCGGCAAAGCCGCCGAGCGCCGCGCCCGATGTGTAGACGCCGGCCGCGGAGGTCACCTCGTGCGGTTCCCATTCGTCGCCGATATAGGCGATGGTGACGGCGAAGACTGGCGGCAGCACCAGCCCCTGGATGAAACGCCAGATCACAAGGGTATGCAGATCAGGGGCCAGCGCACACATGACGGTGGGGATGCCGAGCAGAAGCATCGCCGTGACAATGACGCGCTTGCGGCCGAGCACGTCGGCTACCGTGCCAGTGAACGGCGCGGTGAGCGCGACCGCCAAGGTGCTGGCCGTCATGATCTGGGAAATGCTGGCCGCGCCGGCGCCGAACTCAGCCGAGAGCAGCGGCAGAATCGACTGCATCGAATAGAGATTGATGAAGGCGAAAAAGCCGGCCAGACCGACCGCGATCTGGCGGGCCGAAATTCCGGGTTTTCGGGCGGCGGACATGATCGGAACCCGGCGGCGAAGAGCGAAACAGCCACAAGCTATGCATGTTTTTTGGTGTCATGACCACGGCCGCGTCCGGCGGGGCCGGGGGGCATTCGTGCATGGCTTCAAAACTTCAAGATGGTGCGGCAATTCACGAGCGTCTGCTCCGGCGTTCCCGAGGCATCGACTTTTGCCCAGGTGAGATCGCCGAGGTCGTAGTCCTCCTGCGCGCGGGCGACTTTGGCGTCGGCGTCGGAGGCATCACCAATACCCTTGGCTTTTGAGGATTCGCGGCCGCCGACGCGGGCGAGCCGCGTATCGAGATCGGCGGTCAGGAACAGGCCGTGGAACGCCTGCGGTGCCGCGCGCTCGATGTCCGTGCGTTCGCCATTACGGGCAAAGACGGCGTCGGCGATCACCGAGTGGCCGGCGGAGAAGATGCGCGCTGCCTTGGCGGCAAGGGCTGCATAAACCCGGGCGGTGATGGTGGCGGTGTAAGCCTCCGGCGGCAGGGCTTCGGTCTCGCTCTTGCCGAACAGTCGCTTGCGCAGGACGTCGCTGCGCAACCACACCGCGCCGGGCAGCGGCGGCACATGAGCGGCGAGCGCGCGCGCCAGTACCGATTTGCCGGTGCCGGACAGGCCGCCGACGGCGACAAGGTGTGGCGGCGGCGGTGCGATCAGTCTTTGCGCCAGCGCGAAGTAATCGCGGGCGCGGGCCTCGAGCGCGGCGTCACGGTTCGGCCGCGCCGCGGTCACCTTGGCGCGGATCGCGGCGCGCAGGCTCATGAACAGCGGCAGCAACGCCAGCGCATCGAGATCGCTGTCGTCATTCGTCTCGGTGAGATAACGGTTGAGCACGGTGGTCGCGGCCGCCGTGAGGCCGCGCTCGATCAGGTCCATGAGCAGGAAGGACAGATCGTAAAAGCGGTCGATGATTGCCAGCTTGTCGTTGAACTCGATGGCGTCGAACAGCATCGGCTCGTCGTCGATGAGCACCAGATTGCCGAGATGCAGATCCCCGTGACAACGGCGCACAGAGCCGTCGCGCTCGCGAGCATCGATCAAGGCGCGGTGGCGCTCAAGCGCGGCACGGCTCGCCGCGGTCAATGCCTTCACCGCGCCGGCATCGAACAGACCGGCGGAGCCGCCAAACTCGTCGTCGTTCTGCGTGATGATCTCGTCGAGCGTCGCGGCGAAATTCACACCGCGCCGGGCCGGCGCGATGTTGTGCGCGCGGGCCACCGCGCGGCCGAGCCGGTCGGCAAGGGCGTCGTCGATGCGGTCCCGATCGGCAACATGATCGAGCGTTTGCGTCTCGTCGAAACGGGTCATCTCGACGGCGTATTCGATCGGCGTGCCGGCGCCGGCGAGCGCCAGCGTGCCATCCGCCTCGCGCGTGATGGCGACCACGCCGCGATAGACCGCCGGCGCATAGGGCTTGTTGACCTCGATCTCGGCCTCGCAGGCGGCTTTGCGCTTGTCCAGCGTCGAAAAATCCAGAAACAGAAAGCGCACCGCGCGCTTCACTTTCAGCGCCCGGTCGCCCGACAGAAAAACGCTGGCGGCATGGGTGTCGATGCGCTTCACATCGCGCGCGCGCGTGGCGAGGAAATCGAAGACGGGCTGTTGGTTATTGTGAGTCATCGGGCGCTTTCTTGTAGCCCGGGTGGAGCGCAGCGAAACCCGGGACAGCCCACCCGGATTTCGCTTCGCTCATCCGGCTACAGCGGTGTTGAGACCAAACAAAAACGGCGCCGGTGAGGGCGCCGTTTCGGTATCGACCATCAAAATCAAGGCTCACGCTGCCGCAGCCTTGCCGGGCGCGGTCACCGCTGCGGTATAGTCTTCCATCAGCGTCTTGGTGATGCTGCCCGGATTGAAGTTCCATTTGTCGATTTCGGCCACCGCGGTCACTTCCGCGGCGGAGCCGGTGATGAAGCATTCCGAGAAGCTCGACAGCTCTTCCGGCATGATGCGGCGTTCGATCACCTCGAAGCCGCGCTTCTTGGCGAGGTCGATGACGGTCGAGCGCGTGATGCCGGCAAGGAAGCAGTCGGCGATCGGCGTATGGATCTTGCCGTCCTGCACGAAGAAGATGTTGGCGCCGGTGCACTCGGCGACGCGGCCCTGCCAGTCCAGCATCATGGCGTCGGCGTAGCCTTTGCGCTCGGCCCGGTGCTTGGAGATGGTGCAGATCATGTACAGGCCGGCGGCCTTGGCGAGCGACGGCGCGGTCTTCGGATCGGGCCGGCGATATTCGGCGAGATCGAGACGGATGCCCTTGAGGCGTTGTTCCGGATCGAAGTAGCTCGGCCATTCCCACGACGCGATGGCGAGGTGGATGGTGTTCGACTGCGCCGACACGCCCATCATTTCCGAGCCGCGCCAGGCGATCGGGCGGACATAGGCGTTCTTCTTGCCGTTCTTGTCGACGACGAGCTGCTTGGCGGCGTCGATCTCGGCGACCGACCACGGGACTTCGAAGTCCAGCACCTGCGCGGAGCGCTTCAGGCGCTCGGAGTGCTCGGTCGACTTGAAGATGCGGCCGCCATAGGCGCGCTCGCCTTCGAACACCGCGCTGGCGTAGTGGAGGGCGTGAGTCAGTACGTGCGCAGTCGCTTCCGCCCAAGGAACGAGCTTGCCGTCATACCAGATGACGCCGTCGAGCTTGTCGTAGGATTGCGCAGCCATGACTTCCTCCAATTGACGGGACCTCGCGGTCCCTTTGGCACGGGCCAATGTACAAGACCTTGGAACGGCCCCTGGAACGCGCCGTGCGGCGGCCGCCGGTCTGGCGGATTTTCCGGGCTTATTCCAACACTTTGCGTCACCCGGCAACACCCGGTATGACTGATTTCACGTCCGCCGGCGGGGCCTTGAGGTCGCGCCGGCTCGGCTCTCACGTATCACCAGGAACGATCGTTTCGTCCTGGACGAGGTTTTTGTAACATAAAACCAAAATATGTCAACATGGCTGACATAAATAGTGGCGCTAAAGATTCCCCGGGCCAACCGGGCCCGGCCGAGGCCGGCCAGGCCAAGGCAGGCCAGGGCGCGGGCCCGATCTGGGACATCATCGAGCTTCTGTTCTTCGCTTATCGCGATTTCGTCGGCGATCCCGACGAGGTGCTGGCCAAGTTCGCCTTCGGCCGCGCGCATCACCGCGTGCTGCATTTCGTCAACCGTCACCCCGGCATGAAGGTGGCCGACCTGCTCGACATCCTCAACATCACCAAGCAGTCGCTCGGCCGCGTGCTCAAGCAGCTCGTCGATCAGGGCTATGTGGTGCAGAAGGAAGGCGAGCACGATCGCCGCCAACGTCTGCTGTACGTCACGGCCAAGGGCGAGGCGCTGTCGCTCAAACTGGCGCAGTTGCAGACGGAGCGTATCGAGCGTGCTTTTGGTGAACTTGGTACCGGCGCCCACGACGCAGCGCGCCGTTTTTTGACCGCGATGATCGATAACGATAACCGCGAGGAGGTGCTTCGTCTCATTGCGCGCGCCGACCGTGTGAAGCGGGGCTGATCTCATTGGATCTCGGACGCGGCGAAGCCGCGGGCCGGACTCCAGAGGGACGGTCTTGAGGTGCTGGCTAGATTCCGGGGTCACGCTGACGCGCCCCCCGGAACGACGAGGTAAAGTGGATCAATGATCAACCGGGTCATTCAGCTCCCCGACGACGCCCCGCATTTGCTGGTGGTCGATGACGACCGCCGCATCCGCGATCTGCTGTCGCGATTTCTTGCCGGCGAAGGTTTCCGGGTCACGACGGCCGACAACGCCGCCGATGCGCGGGCCAAGCTCGCCGGACTGTCCTTCGATCTCATCATTCTCGACGTGATGATGCCGGGCGAGACCGGCTTTGAATTCGCCAAGTCGCTGCGCGGCACCTCCGACGTGCCGATCCTGATGCTGACCGCGCGCGATGCCGCCGAAAGCCGTATCGAAGGCCTGAGCCTGGGGGCCGACGATTACCTGTCCAAGCCGTTCGAGCCGCGCGAACTGTCGCTGCGCATTGCCAACATTCTCAAGCGCGCCCAGCCGCCGGCGCCGCCACCGGTCGAATCCGTGCGCTTCGGTCCCTTCGTTTATCATCTGGCGCGTGGCGAACTCCGGCGCGGCGACGAGGTTATCCGCCTGACCGATCGCGAACGCGAGATGCTGCGCATTCTCGCTGCCACGCCGGGCGAGACCGTGTCGCGCATGGCGCTCGCCGGCAATGGCGATCAGGTCTCGGAGCGCGCCGTCGACGTGCAGGTCAACCGCCTGCGCCGCAAGATCGAGAAGAACCCGGCCAATCCGCTGTTTGTGCAGACCGTGCGCGGCATCGGCTACCGGTTGGTGAGCGCCACATGACATCGCTCGACATCGGCGACAACGTGCGCCATGTCATTGGTAGCGCCGTCGCGCGCCTGCGCGCCGCCTGGGTCTGGTACGATTCGATCCCGCCGATCCGCCGCATTCACGCCCAGCTCGAAAAGATTGCCGACGGCTGGCGGCGCCTGTCGCGCTGGCTCAACAGCGTCATGCCGAAGGGCCTGTTCGCCCGCGCGCTGCTCATCATCATTCTGCCGATGGTGATCCTGCAGTCGGTCATCGCCTTCGTCTTCATGGAACGGCACTGGAACGTGGTGACGCAGCGCCTGTCCGCCGGCGTCGTCTCCGACATCGCGGCGCTGGCCGAGATTTATAAGACCTATCCTCAGGACGCCGACCAGACGCAGCTGCGCCGCATCGCGCAGCAGCGGCTCGGCCTCGTCGTCGATTTTCTCCCCATCAGCGAGATGCCGCCGCCGCGGCCCAAGCCGTTCTTCTCGCTGGTCGATCAGGCTTTATCGGAGGAGTTGCGCAAGCAGATCGCGCGGCCGTTCTGGATCGACACCGTCGGCAAGTCGTCGCAGGTCGAAATTCGCGTGCAGCTCGACAACACCGTCATGCGCGTGTTCGCGCGGCGCAACGCGGCCTATGTTTCGAACTCCGAGATCTTCCTGATCTGGATGGTCGGCACGTCGGTGGTCCTGCTCGGAGTCGCCATCGCCTTCCTGCGCAACCAGATCAAGCCGATTCTCAAGCTCGCCGACGCCGCCGAAAGTTTCGGCAAGGGCCGCGACGTGCCGAACTTCCGGCCGCGCGGTGCGCGCGAGGTGCGGCGCGCGGCCAACGCCTTTATCGAGATGAAGGCGCGCGTCGAACGCACCATGGAGCAGCGCACCGCGATGCTCGCCGGTGTCAGCCACGACCTGCGCACCATCCTGACCCGCTTCAAGCTCGAACTGGCCTTGCTCGACGACAGCCCGGAAATCGACGCCATGAAGAAAGACGTCGACGAGATGGCGCGCATGCTCGAGGCCTATCTCGCTTTCGCGCGCGGCGATTTGGGCGAGGTCGCGGCGCCGACCGATATGGCCGGATTCCTCGATGAGTTGAAGGACGACGCCGAACGCAACGGTCACCGCACCACCGTCGTCTTCCACGGCGCGCCGGTGGTCACGGTGCGGCCGGCGGCGTTCAAGCGCTGCCTCGGCAATCTGGTGTCGAACGCGGCGCGTTATGCCAATGCGATCGCCATTACCGGCCATCGCGATCACCGCTATCTCACCGTGACGGTGGATGACGACGGCCCCGGCATCCCGGCCGATCAGCGCGAGGAAGTGTTCAAGCCGTTCCTGCGGCTCGACGATGCGCGCAACCAGGACGAAGGCGGCACCGGGCTGGGTCTTGCGATTGCCCGCGACATCGCGCGCTCGCATGGCGGCGACATTACGCTCGCCGATTCACCGCTCGGCGGCCTGCGCGCGATTGTGAAGGTGCCGGTGTGAAGCCGTCATTCCGGGTTCGCCGCTGCGCACGCGCCCCGGAATGACGGAGGACTAGGCCGCACTGGCTTCCGCTGCGCCTTCATCGACCGGACGACGCCGCCGTGGCCGTGGCCCGCGCAGAATGCATTTCGGCAGGGCGCACAGATCGCGCATGAAGCCGTCCCAACGCTCGGCGCTGATGAGGCCCTTGTCGAGCGTGGCCATGGCTTTATCGCTTGCTTCTTCGTCGTCGGCGTCGAGCCAGGCTTGCACCGTGCGCGCGAACAATACGGCGGCGCCTTGCGCGCGCAATGCGCCGCGCGGCCCGGACGCCGAAATGTCGGCGGCTTCCAGCATCCACACCTGCGAGCGCACCGCCAGCGCATTGAGCGCCAGCGCCAGCGGCGGATTGCGCCGCGCCGAATGCATCATCGAACGCACCGCTTCGCGGTATGGCGTCATCGCCTCGATGCGCCGCATCAACACGTCGAACAGCCGCTCGCGATACGGCTCTTCCGCCATGTCGGCGGTGTCGGCCGACAGCACGGTCTTGTCGATGTCCTTGATGTGCGCGGCCCAGATCGACAGCGTCGAGCCGAATTCGGCGCGCAGCGCCGAGAGCTTCAGCCCGGCGCGGCCGGCAACCTCGGCCAGCCCGATCTCCTCGTAGGAATGCTGCATCAGCAGCGCGACCAGCGCGTCTTTCGCCTTGTCGCGGTCGGAAGTGCCGCGCGGTGGCGGCGGCACAAAAGCCTTGCGTTCGGTCGAGCGCCTGCGGGTTCGGTAGACCATGGCCGTGCTCCCTCGCTGTGTCGGGAGGCAGTGTAGGGCGGCAAAGGCGACGGTTTGAGGGCACGCCGTGTCCCGGATCGGCGTCTCGACGGTTCAGGCTGCGCCGCGTCTGGGCAGGCCGATCACCCCGCCAGTTCTTGCGACCTTTTTGTCGCGGCGGCGATGGCTTCGCCCAGCAATTTGTCGAAGCCGGCCGGACCCATCAGCACATTCAGCGCCGCAGCGGTGGTACCGCCGGGCGAGGTCACGTTCTTTCGCAAAGTGGCGGCGTCGAGCGTCGACTGGTGCAGCAATTCGCCGGAGCCGGCGACCGTCTCGCGCGCCAGCCGATAGGCCAGCTCCGGCGGCAGGCCGGCGGCGATGCCGGCCTTGGTCATCGCCTCGACCAGCAGGAAGACATAAGCCGGGCCGGAACCGGATACGGCGGTTACGGCATCGATCAGCCCTTCGTCGCCGACCCACTCGACCTTGCCGATGGCGGACAGAAGATCGCTGGCGAGCTTGCGCTGCTTGGTCGTGACCTGCTTGTTCGCCACCGCAACGCTGATGCCGCGGCCGACGGCGGCCGGCGTATTCGGCATGGCCCGCACAATGGCGGTGCCGGGTGGCAGTGCCTTTTCGAGGAACGCAATGGTGCGCCCGGCCATGATCGAAACCACCAGAGTCGATTTGCCGACATAGAGCCCAAGCGGCGGCACCGCGTCGGGCGCCATTTGCGGCTTCACCGCGACGACGATCGCTTGTGCATCGGCCTTTGCGCGCGGCCCGGCTTTCGGATTGACCTTCACGCCGCGCTTGGCGGTCGCCTTGATGTCCTTCGACGGGTTGGGATCGAGCGCGATGACCTTCTGCGCCTTGAGCCCGCGTCCCAGCCAGCCGTCGAGCATGGCCTGGCCCATCTTGCCGGCGCCGAGCAGCACCAGCGGACCGGTGAAGCTGGCGAGGGGTTTGGTGGCGGGTTTCTTGGAAGACTTTTTGGCGGGCTTTTTCATGCCGCGACTATAGCGGCAAACAATACGTTGTCATTCCGGGACGCGCCGAAAGGCGCGGGCCCGGAATCCATATCCCCGGTTTGTGATTATGAATTCCGCGCTCGCCGTTTCACGGCGCCCCGGAATGACGGATTACGCCTCGCCCGCGGTCTCGAACATCGCGGCTTCGAGCGCTTCCTTGGCGCTCTTGCCGGCCCAGACCACGAACTGGAAGGCGGTGAAGTAGCGCTCGCAGGTGTCGAGCGCGGTGCCGAGCAGCTTCTCGCACTGCGAGCCCGACGGTTCGATGCCGGCCGGTAACTGCAGCGCGTGGCGGAACATGACCAGGCCTTCTTCGACCCAGTTGTCGAAATGGCCGACCCAGAGCCGCTCGTTGATCAGTGCGACCAGCGCCCGCACTTCGGCGCGGCGGCGCTCCGGCACCTTGAGGTCGAAGGCGCAGGCCAGATGCAGCGCCTCGATATCGAGCATCCACGTGTAGGAGAGTTGATACTCGGCCCAGCGGCCGGTCACCAGGATGGTGATCTCGTCTTCGCTGGCGCGCTCGAATGACCAGTCGTGGCCGGTCGCGAGACGCTCGACCACGTCGAGCGGATTATGGCGGACGTCGTCAATGTGGGTCGAGAGGGACATGGCGTCTCCGCTTGCCAGTAGGCACTTCCAATACGCACAGCACAGCAGGCTTCCGGACCTGACAGGCCCGAACTGAAACCGTTAATCGTGATACGCGGGGAACCGGACTGCCTTGACGGCGAAACCGAATCACTGAGCCACTTGACTATAACTCACTCGATTCAGGCCGCTAGAGGCAGCGTGTAATCACTATGAGCCGTGATTTGCGTCAGCGAAGCAACGGCGCATGAGTCGACTCTCCACAACGAATGCTGCGCTGTGATGACTCTTTCGTGGATAACTGCGGGGAGGAATCCGCGCGCCGAATTTGATTCCGTTTTGTTCTCATCCACCCGGAGTCTTCAGCGCGGTGGCGGCAGTTTTTCGCCGAGCGCACGGCGCCACAGCCAGGGCAGGCCGCTTTGCGCATCGAGCCGGTCGGAATGCCGGGTCGGCGGCACAAGCGGCGCGAAGGTCGGGCTCTGGCGTAACGCAACATCGAAGTTGAAGGTGTAGCGCGGCTCCATTCCCATGCGCAGATCGGTAATGACGGCGCGGCCGTCACGCTCGCTCATCTTGAAAAAGCCACGGCTGAAGCGCGCGATCGTCTCGACATAGGGATTGCCGCGCAGTTGCGCGTAAAGGTCGGTGCCGCGCGGGAAATTGTCGAAGGCAATGGTGCGGTCGCGGTCGAGCAGCGAGTAATAGCCCTCGAGATAGCCTTGCGGGGTGATCGCCACGATACGCCACAGGACCGTGGTGAGCGGCGCCGGCGTCACCAGCAACCGTTCGACCTGATGGCCCTGCGCGCGCAGGTTTTCTTCGGCGACATTTGTCGTGTGATGCTGCGCCAGCGCGCTCCAGCCCAGATAGGCGGTGCTGATAACGAGGCCGGCGACGTTCCAGCGCCAGCCGCGCGTATTGCGCAAAGACAACGCGACGCCGATGCCGATCAGGAGCGGCACGGTGTAGGCCGGGTCGATGATGAACATGCTGCCGAGCCCGAACGGCGTGTCGGTGAAAGGCAGACCGAGCTGTGTGCCATAGACAGTCGTCCAGTCGAGCAAAGCGTGGGTGACCAGCGCCAGCCAGATCGTCAGCCACCACGGCTTGAAGTGGCGCCAGTCGTGCAACGCGGCGGTGGTCAGTGCGGCGATCGGCAGCGAAGCCAGCGTCTGCCAGAACAGCGCGTGGCTTTTCGCCCGATGGAAGACCATGTTGCTGATCGGGTCGCCATGGTCATAGAAGGAGTCGAGGTCGGGCAAAGTGCCGGCCAATGCTCCGACCAGCGCTGCCTTCCACGGTTTGGTCCGCCGTCCCATGACGGCAACGCCGATGGCGGCTCCGAGTGCGGCTTGCGACAGCGAGTCCATGATCGGCGGGGCCCTGGCTCTGGAGGGGCTTGCCGCGGCGGCGCCGCGTCACTCTTTCGGCGGCAGATCTTCGAACAGGCTCGACACCGACTCTTCATGCGCGGTGCGGGCGATCGCTTCGCCAATGAGATGCGCGATCGGCAGCACGCGGATGTTCGGCGCGGCCTTCACGGCGTCCGTCTCCTGGATGGAGTCGGTGATCACCAGTTCCTTGAGCTTCGACTTCGACACGCGCGCCACCGCGCCGCCGGACAGCACGCCGTGCGTGATGTAGGCGTAGACGTCCTTGGCGCCGCTCTTGAGCAGCGCGTCGGCGGCGTTCACCAGCGTGCCGCCGGAATCGACGATGTCGTCGATCAGAATACAGGTGTGGCCGGCAACCTCGCCGATCACGTTCATGACTTCGGACTCGCCGGCGCGCTCACGGCGCTTGTCGATGATGGCGAGCGGCGCGTTGATGCGCTTGGCGAGGCCGCGCGCGCGCACCACGCCGCCGACGTCCGGCGACACCACCATGACGTTCTCGAGTTCGAACTTGTCCTTGATGTCGCGCACCATCACCGGCGAGGCGTAGAGATTGTCGGTCGGGATGTCGAAGAAGCCCTGAATCTGCCCGGCATGCAGGTCGAGCGTCATGACGCGGTCGGCGCCGGCATGGGTAATCAGGTTGGCGACCAGCTTGGCCGAGATCGGCGTGCGCGGCCCGGGTTTGCGGTCCTGCCGGGCGTAGCCGAAATAGGGGACCACCGCCGTGATGCGGCGCGCCGAGGAGCGGCGTAGCGCGTCGATGATGATCAGCAATTCCATCAGGTGGTCGTTGGCCGGCGCCGAGGTCGACTGAATGACGAATACGTCGGCGCCGCGCACGTTTTCCTGAATCTCGACGAACACCTCGCCGTCGGCGAAGCGGCGGACCACAGCCTTGGTCAGCGCGGTGTCCAGATAGTCGCCGATGGCGGCGGCGAGGCTGGGATTGGAGTTACCGGCGACCAGTTTGATCGCACCGTTCTTACCCGACATCCCGCGTCCTCGTTACATCGCGCACGCCCCGTTGGAGTTTCGACAGCGCTGCTTTCGCTGCAGGCCCGGGCTCGGGGTCCGAAGTCTCAAGGTCCGAAAGTCTCGGGTCCGGAGTCTCGGGGTGCGACGAAATTTCACGCTTGGGGCGCGCAGGTCATAACAAGGCGGGGAGGGGCGGGCAATACGCGTTAAGTCCTTTGTCCCGCGCCTTTTCCGGGCAGGGGCGGCCGCAATGCTCCGGCCTTGGGCACCCCCGAAACGGGGCCTACAGCCCGGTTTCCGCCATTGCCAGCGTTGCCGCGGGCATCTGCCGCGCGGCATGTGTGGCGGCCGGCCGCTTCTGCGGCAGCGGCGTTTCCGCGTCTTTGGCGACGGCAGGGGCGGCCGGCACTGGATCGGCATTGCTCTGCTGGATGCGGTAGATGCCGGCGGCCTCCGGCGAGCTGCTGTCGAAGGCCATGGCCGGCGCGGCCGCCGCATTCGGCGTCACGTCCGGCGAGGTCAGAAAGGCCGAGAGTTTGTCCATGCTCGTCTGGGCGATGCGCCTGAGCATGGCGTCGTCGGCGACCTTCCAGGCCTCTTCGGTCTTGCGTGTCGGTGTGGTGCCGGTTTCTTCGCCCTTGATCTGCAGCACGCGCTGCTCGGCACCGTCGAAGACATCCCAGGTCCAGGCGATCGTGGTCTGGCCGCGGTTGACTGTGGCCGTCAGCGCGCCGCGCACGCGGTAGGCCGAAGTGCCCTCGCGCGACACAACCGCGAGCCGGCGCGATTGCGCTTCGTCGTTGAGCCTCTCGACCAAAGTCTGGAATTGCGGGCGCGGCAGGCCGTCGATGGTATCAAAAGCGACAGAGGCGCCGCGCGGCTGTTGCAAGGCGAGATTGGCCGGACCGTCCTGCTTGCAAGCGGCAACGCCGCTGGCAAGCCAACCGATCAGGACGACGCGCGCAACCAAGGACCGGCGCACACTCCCTTTATGGATCGTCCGCGACACGCCCCCCACGTGACGCGAACAGAAGTGGCGCTGCCAAAAGCGACGCAACGGCATCAAACCCCCTGAACCTGGCCGACCATTCCCCCCGGCCGGCGGCGAGTTTAGTGGCTGATCGGCTCATGTCCAGCGTGGTTAATCGATCGTTAATGAGATGATTAACGGGGTGCGGCTGCTAGTCGTGCAGGGCGATGGCGTTGATGTGACGGCCGTAATCCGGTTCGCCGAGGTGGGTCGTGCGGCGAAAGCTGAAAAAACGATCGGCCTCGGCATAGGTACACAGCCCGAGATCTTCGAAATCGGTGATGCCGGCTTGTTCGACGCGCGAGGCGATATAGCCGGTGAGATCGAACAAGGCATGGCCTTCGCGCTCGGTCTCCGTGAAGAACCTCGTGTTGTCGATGTCGGCGGCGAGGAAGCGCGCGACGAATTCGGGTCCGACTTCGTAATTGGCCTGACGGATGGTCGGCCCGAGCGCGACCGCGATATTGTCGCGCGCGGCGCCGAGCTTCTCCATCGCGGCGATGGTCGACTCGATGATGCCGGTGAAAGCGCCGCGCCAGCCGGCGTGAGCGGCGCCGATGACGCGCGCATTGCTGTCGGCGAACAGGAGCGGGCCGCAGTCGGCGGTCGAAACGCCGATCGCCAGATCCGGCACTCGCGTCACCAGCGCGTCGACGCGCGGCCGGTTGTCCGCACTCCACGGTTCGTCGACCACGACGACGTCCGGCGAGTGGATCTGATAGGCCGTCAGGAAACGTTCCGGCTTGACGCCGAGCGCCAGCGCCATGCGGGCGCGATTTTCCGCGACATGCTCCGGCGTATCGTTTGAGCCGACGCCGCCATTCAGGCTGTCATAGACACCTTGCGACACGCCGCCATTGCGGGTGAAGAATGCGTGGCGGATGCCGGGCAGGGCGGCAATCGAAGCGGCTTGCAGCATCGGCGCGAATGTCCCCCGTGAACGCGAACGATGTGGGACGCGATCGGCCCCGTCAAATATTCGTTATGGCCGAATGTGTCGCATTTACGGCCCGCGAGGAAGCTCTGGAATTAGAGGAAGATAGGTCTTGCCGATAAAATTTGCGGCGAAGGCGATGCAATCGTTCTGCCACATGGCAGCCGCCATCATGACCCGTTTGGTGCGATTGCTCGTGGCGATGACCGCTATCGTTCATCGCGGTGTGTGATCACGGCTCGAAGGCCGGTGGCGGCGGCAGCGTCGGCGCGACATAGGCCGCGGCCTTGAACAGATCGCCCATGCCGGTGCGACCGATGCCGACGAGGCGCGCAAGCGCCAGATCGACGTCCGCGGCCTGAGCCCGCGTCGCCTTGGCCTTGAGCGTCATGGCCCGCGTTTCGATGCCGAGGCCGCGTAAGAGCCGCGATTGCGTGATCGGGCCGTAGCCCCTGGCGCCCATCAGTTCGATGGCGCGCGTCAGCGGTTCGAAATCGACATGCGCGGTGAGATCGACCTCACCCGGCTCGCGCAGCGGATCGGCATAAGCATGCTTGCCGACGGCCTGCAGCGTATCGCCGAAATCGGTTTGCGAATGGCCGTAGTCGATGACCAGCGCGGCGCTGTCTTGCGCGACACGGCGGCCGAGATCGATTGCGGTGTTGTCGGCGCGCCATTCGACGATGGAGTCGACCGGTGCCTCGCGTGCCGCTTGCGGCAGCAGCACGCCGATGTGCTTCATCGGCTCGGGGGCGAGCACAAAGGCAAAGCGGCCGTCCTCGCCGATGCCGACACAGCGCTCGTGCCAGCCGTCTTCGGTACGCACCGCCTGCGAGATCGGAATGGCGTCGAAGAATTCATTGGCGATGATGATGGCCGGTCCGTCCGGCACGTCGCGGATCGATGCGTACCAATGCGTCTCGATCTTGGTCGGCGCCAGCGTCTGCTTCTGCTGCTCGCGCAACACCGGGCTGATCTCGACCAGGTCGATCGCCACGGCGGCGCGGAAGGCCGGCACCACCTGCGCGGCCCGCATCGCGTCCTTCATCAGCGTGCCGCGGCCGGGTCCGAGTTCGATAACGCGCACGCGCGCCGGCGAGCCCATCTGCTTCCACACCGCCGACATCCAGATGCCGATCAGTTCGCCGAACATCTGGCTGACTTCCGGCGCGGTGATGAAATCGCCGCGGGCGCCGAGCGGGTCGCGCGTCACGTAATAGCCGTGCTGCGGATGGCTCAGGCACAGCGCCATATATTCCGACACCGGCATCGGCCCGGCCGCTTCGATGCGCCGGCGGATTTCGGCTTCGAGGGGCGTCGGCGCGTGCGGGGCGTCGTTCATGGACCGTCAGGTCGTCTTGGGGCGGAGAGGGTGCTTCACGGCGTAGACGATGAAGCACAGGCCGGCGAGGAACAAGGGGATCGACAGCAATTGTCCCATCGTGGCGCCGCCCCACAGGAAGCCGAGCTGCGCATCAGGCTCGCGGAAGAATTCGCAGATAGTGCGCGCCACGGCATAGAAGCAGGCGAAGCTGCCGATAATCAGGCCTGGCTTCTTCAGCGCACCGAAGCGGATCATCACAGCCAGGAAGATGAACATGGCGAGACCTTCAAGCCCCGCCTCATAGATCTGGCTCGGATGCCGCGGCAGCGGCCCGCCATTCGGGAAGATCATGGCCCAGGGCACATCGGTCGGGCGGCCCCACAATTCGCCGTTGATGAAGTTGGCGATGCGGCCGAGCAGAATGCCGATCGGCGCCGCGGCGCAGGTTAGGTCGCCGAGCGTCAAGGTTGGAATGCCGCGCGCGCGGGCGAACAGTACGACCGCGACCACGCAGCCGGTAAAGCCGCCGTGGAACGACATGCCGCCATTCCAGAGCTGGAAGATCTCGAGCGGATGCGCGGTAAAATGCGGCAGGTTGTAGAACAGCACATAGCCGATGCGGCCACCGAGGATGATACCGAGTGTCACCCAGAGGACGAAGTCGTCGAAGTCGATCATTTTCAGCGGCGCCGGGCCGCCCCACAGCCGTTCGGTGCGGATCAGGTGTCGCGAATAGATCCAGCCGGCGACGATGCCGACGATATAGGCCAGCGCATACCAACGAATGGCGAAGGGCCCGACATGGACGAGGACGGGATCGATATATGGAAACGGTATGACAAAAAACGGCATGATGGCCCTTGGTAGAAATATCCCGAGTCGCCCGCTAGTGGTTCTAACATTCGCATCCCGTCTGCGGAGGCACTTTTGCGACTGTTAGAATCAAAGGACCACCAGCAAGTTATTGTTGCCAGTGGAGCTTTGGATTTGACGTTCGCTTGGTCGATTCGCGGCTAGCCGGTGGCGAACGTCAAATCCGCTCCACTAGGTTCCTAGCACGGCGCCTCTTGCAGGCCGATGACCTGCGCGCCATTGTGCGGGGCAACAGGTCCCGGGGAAACCTCAAGATCCCCAGCGGAGATGACAATGACCCAGACCAGCAACCGGATTTTCGACGAGATGGCGCGCCTGATGAACGACGCCGCCGGCGTTGCGCAGGGCGTGCGGCGCGAGTTCGACACCTTGTTCCGCGCCCAGGCCGAGAAGATGTTGCGCGAGCTTGAAGTGGTGTCGCGCGAGGAATTCGAGGCGGTCAAGGAAATGGCCCGGCTCGCCCGCGAGGAAAACGAGGCGCTGAAAGCTCGGATTGAGGCTTTGGAAGGCAAAACAGTCGCGAAAGCGTCGAAGAAGACCAAGGACTCCGAGCCGCCGACATCGGCGCCCGAAGCCTAGGTCTCGACGGCTGACGTCTTGATGAAGTCGACAAAGGCCCGCAGCGGAGCCGGCAGCAGGCGTCGACCCGGGTAATAGAGAAACGGCCCCGGAAAGCGTTGCCACCACGCCTCGAGAACCGGTTCGAGCGTGCCGTTGTCGAAGTGCGGGCGCAGCCAGTCTTCAAACAAGGGCACGATGCCGGTTCCGGCAATTGCCGCGTCGACCATGAGATCGGTGGCGCTGCCGATGCTGACGATCAGCGGTCCGGTCACGTCGACCTTCACCACCTCACCATCACGCTCGAATTCCCAACTCATGGTGGCCCCGCTGGGAAACCGGCCTTGCAGACAATTGTGCTGGAGGAGGTCGCGCGGGTGTTGCGGCCGGCCCCGCTTGTCGAGATAGGCTTTTGACGCGCCGAGGGCGAAGCGCTGGTGACGCGGCCCGATCGGCACCGCGATCATGTCCTGCTCCAACCGCTCGCCGTAACGGATGCCGGCGTCGCAGCCGGCTGCCAGCACATCGACGAAGCTCTCCTCTGCCGTCACGTCCAGACGGATGTCCGGATACGCGGCCAGGAACGGCGGCACAATTGATGGCAGGATCAGCCGCGCCGCGCTGACCGGGACGTTGAGTTTGAGCGTGCCGGCGGGGCGATCGCGGAAGCCATTCACGACGTCGATCGAGGCCTCGACTTCGCTCAGCGCCGGGCCGAGCCGCTCCAGAAGCCGCTCGCCGGCTTCGGTCGGAGAAACGCTGCGGGTGGTCCGGTTCAGCAGTCTGACGCCGAGCTGCGTTTCGAGGCGCCGGACCGCTTCGCTGAGTCCCGACGCGCTGCCGCCGCTGGTCCGGGCGGCATCGCGGAAGCCTTTGGCCCGCGCCACCGTCAGGAAAGCATCTAGGTCGGTGAGATCGATTTTCATTGTTCGCTATTCCGCACAGCCTGTACAGATTGTACTCGGTTATAGCGCAGCCGCGCGACTGTTATCTGAGAGCCAGAAACAGGAGCTGCCCATGATTGCACCCAACAATTCGGCCACCTTCACCCTCGGCGATCGCACCGTCAGGCGCCTCGGTTACGGCGCCATGCAATTGGCCGGTCCGGGCGTATTCGGCCCGCCGAAAGATCGTAATGCCGCGCTCGCGGTTCTGCGCGAAGCGGTCGCGCAGGGCGTCAACCACATCGACACCAGCGATTTCTACGGTCCGCACGTCACCAATCAGATCATCCGGGAGGCGTTGCACCCCTATCCGGCCGACCTCACCATCGTCACCAAGATCAGCGCCCGGCGCGGTCCAGCGGGCGAATGGCTTCCGGCCATGTCGCCTGAGGAACTCACCCGGGCGGTCCACGACAATCTTCGTAACCTCGGCCTGGAGGTGCTCGACGTCGTCAACTTGCGCAGCATGCTGGATGTGCACGGCCCCGCTGAGGGCTCGCTCGAGGCGCCGCTGACGACTTTGGCCGAGTTGCAACGGAAGGGGCTCGTGCGCCATATCGGCCTGAGCAACGTCACGTCCAAGCAGGTTGCCGACGGCCGCAAGATCGCGCCCATCGTTTGCGTGCAGAACCACTACAATCTTGCTCACCGCAGCGACGACGCCTTGATCGACGAACTGGCGCAAGCCGGCACGGCCTATGTGCCGTTTTTCCCGCTCGGCGGCTTCTCGCCGTTGCAGTCGTCGACCTTGTCGGATGTTGCCGCGCGCCTGAAGGCGACGCCGATGCAGGTGGCGCTGGCCTGGCTGCTGCGCCGGTCGCCGAACATCCTGCTGATCCCCGGGACGTCGTCGGTCGCGCATTTGCGGGAGAACCTCGCCGCGGCCGAGCTTGTGCTGCCGGAAGCGGCCATGGGCGAACTGGACGCAATAGCTGCCGTTGAAGCGGCCTGAAGCAACCCAGGAACGTCTCGAAGGAGGGACGAGGCCGTCCCATCCTTCGCGACGCATCGCATAGCGCGTCGAAGACGCGCGTAAACGCGCTATTGCAGCGATGCTCCTCAGGATGAGGGAGGATTTTATTCTTGACGGCGATCTGGAATAGGACTATATACACCATCGTCCTGTTCCAGCCGGGGGCGCTGTCATGAGGCGTCGTTGCAGTGGGAAGAGGACGCGGTGCCCGCGGGCCTGGGACAACGCATCCCAGTCGCTCGGGCGGCGCCGGAGTTCCGCCCGGGGGCACTAGGGACCCCCGCGAGGAGCTCGCTGACGGTGTGTGCTACCCGCCCACAAAGGCGGATCAGCCGCCGAAAGCGCGGCCCGTGCGCCGTAACGACACCGCGGTGGAGCGCCGCGGGGCGCATGTGTCCTCCGATCGAGGGCACAGCGCACCGCAAGGTGCGAAATCAAATGGGCGCCTCGCGGCGCTCCATCCCCTCGGCATGTCCGAGGGAGAGAAAGAGGAAGGCAGGCCGCCCCGGGCCTTCAAGAACAGGGGCGATGACGCGCGTCCGGGCCTTCCGACCCCAGGTTGCCCTTTTGGTCCCCTGCCGCTATAAGCCCGTCCGAACGCGGCCCCCGGCACCCCTGGAGGCTTGCCGCGGTTCAGGGGCGGCCCGCAAGTGCCGCCTTTTTCCATTGATCTATAAAGGACTTAAACTATGGCCACCGTGCAAACTTTGAAGGCAACGGTGCGCCCGAAGGCAGGCAAGGGGGCCTCGCGGGCAGCACGTTTCTCCGGTCGCGTACCGGGCGTTATCTATGGCGACAATCAAGAGCCCCTTCTCGTGCTCCTCGATCACGATGAGCTGAAGCAGCGTATCTACGCCGGCCGTTTCACCACGACGCTCTGCGAGCTCGATGTCGAGGGCAAGAAGCATCGCGTCATTCCGCGCGACTACCAGCTCGACGCCATCAAGGACCTGCCGATGCACGTCGACTTCCTGCGCGTGCCGGAAGGCGCCACCATCCGCGTCAAGGTCGCGGTGCATGTGCTCAACGGCGAAACCGCCCCGGGCGTGAAGCGCGGCGGCGCGGTCAACATCGTGACCCACACCGTCAACCTCGAGTGCCCGGCCGACCGCATTCCGCGCTCGATCGACGTCGATATCGGCGATCTCGAAATCAACCACTCGAAGCATCTGTCCGACGTGAAGCTGCCGGAAGGTGTGAAGGTGCTCGCCCAGGGTGACATCACGCTGGTCACGGTGGTGCCGCCGTCCGGCTACGCCGAAGAACTCAAGCAGCAGGCTGCTGCTGCAACGGCTGCCGCCACTGCCGCCGCCGCTCCCGCCGCTGCGCCCGCTGGTGGCGGCGCTGCCGCTCCCGGTGCCGCTCCCGCCGCTGGCGCCGCGCCGGCCGGTGGCGCTCCGGCCAAGAAGTAAGCGACAGCCGTTTTCCGGCTGTCTGTCGTCGCGAAAGATCCCGTCCCGGCCCCGAGCCGGGGCGGGATTTTACCAAGCGACCTTCCCTGAACCGGTCTCGGAGGAGGCGGCGAAGCCATGCTGCTCCTTGTCGGCCTCGGCAATCCCGGCACGAAATACGCCGGCAACCGTCACAACGTCGGCTTCATGGCGGTGGAGGCGATCGCGCGCCGTCACAACATCGCGCCGTGGCGCAAGCGCTTTCAGGGCGTTGCGGTCGAAGGCACGATCGTCGGCAAGAAAGTCCTGCTGCTGTTGCCGGGCACCTATATGAACGAATCTGGCCGCGCGGTGTCGGAAGCGCTCGGCTTCTACAAGCTCACCATGGCCGATGTGATCGTCTTCCATGACGAGCTCGAACTGCCGCCGCTCAAGGTGCGGGTCAAAGCCGGCGGGGGTATTGCCGGTCACAACGGCCTGCGCTCCATCTCGGCGCATATCGGCAACGACTACCGCCGCATCCGTCTCGGCATCGGTCATCCCGGCGACAAGAAGCTCGTCGAGCGCTATGTGCTGCAGGATTTCGCCAAGGACGAATGGCCCGGCGTCGAAGCGCTGTGCGATATCGTCGCCGACAACGTATCGCTCCTCGTCGAGGGCAAGGATTCGAGCTTCCAGAACAAGATTCATCTCACCATGGCGGCCAAAGGCTTCGGCGACGAGAAAGATCAGCCGGACGCTTCGTGACGCTCAGGACAACGTGGAATTGATCTCATGGGTTTCAAATGCGGTATCGTCGGCCTGCCCAATGTCGGCAAGTCGACCTTGTTCAACGCGCTGACGCAGACGGCGGCGGCGCAGGCCGCCAATTATCCGTTCTGCACCATCGAGCCGAATGTCGGTGAGATCGCCGTGCCGGATCCGCGGCTGGAAAAACTCGCTGCCATCGCCAAGTCGCAGCAGATTTTGCCGACCCGCATCACCTTCGTCGATATCGCCGGCCTGGTGCGCGGCGCGTCCAAGGGTGAAGGTCTCGGCAACCAGTTTCTCGCCAACATCCGCGAGGTCGATGCCATCGTCCATGTCGTGCGCTGCTTCGAGGACGACGACATCACCCATGTCGAAGGCAAGATCGATCCGATCGCCGATATCGACATCATCGAAACCGAGTTAATGCTCGCCGATATGGAAAGCCTCGAGAAGCGCGTCGATGCGCTGGAAAAGAAGGCCAAGGGCAACGACAAGGAAGCCAAGGAGACGCTCGATCTGGTCAAGCGTTGCCTGGTGCCGCTGCGCGAGGGCAAGCCGGCGCGCATCGTCGAGCGCAAGCCGGAAGAGGAAAAGCTGTTTCACTCGCTTGGCCTCCTGACCTCGGCGCCGGTGCTCTATGCCTGCAATGTCGATGAAGGCCATGCCGCAACCGGCAATGAGTTCTCCAAGCGGGTCGAAGCCCGTGCCAAGGAAGAGGGCGCGGTGGCGGTCGTCATCTCGGCCAAGATCGAATCCGAAATTGCAACGCTGCCCGAGAGCGAGCGCGTCGATTATCTTGAAGCGGTTGGCCTGAAGGAAACCGGTCTCGATCGCCTGGTGCAGGCCGGCTACGGGTTGTTGCACCTCGTCACTTACTTCACGGTCGGCCCGAAGGAAACGCGCGCCTGGACCATTACGCAGGGCACCAAAGCGCCGGCGGCGGCGGGCGTCATTCATACCGACTTCGAAAAGGGCTTCATCCGCGCCGAAACCATTGCCTATGACGACTACATCGCCTTCAGCGGTGAAGCCGGGGCGCGCGATGCCGGCAAGATGCGCCTCGAGGGCAAGGAATACGTCGTCAATGACGGCGACGTGATGCATTTCCGGTTTGCGACTTGAGCGGAGCCAGGCGTCTTGATCGGCGCCTTTGACGGCATATAAAATTCGCCATGACCGACAAACTCCACTTCGAAGACTTCAAGGTTGGCGATGAGGCCGTCTACGGCCCGCGCCATGTGACGCGCGAGGAGATCGTCGCCTTCGCCGCCGAATTCGATCCGCAGCCGATGCATCTCGACGAGGCGGCGGCCGCCAACACGCTGCTCGGCGGCCTCGGCGGTTCGGGTTGGCATTCCTGCGCGCTGCTGATGCGCATGATCGCCGACGGCTTTGTTCTCAATTCGACGTCGATGGGAAGCCCGGGCGTCGAAGAGGTGCGCTGGCTCAGGCCGTTGCGCCCCGGCGTCAATCTTCGCGTCCGCACCCGGGTGCTGGAAGCACGCGCCTCGAAAAGCCGGCCCGACATGGGACTGGTCAAGATGACGTTCGAGATGATCGACGATAGTGACGCGGTGGTGACGACCATGATCTCGACGTTGATGATGGGGCGCCGCGATGCCGGGGCGTCGGCATGAAGTATTTCGACGATATCCGTGTCGGCGACGTGGTGATGACCGGCAGTCACACCTTCAAGGCCGATGAAATCAAATCCTTCGCCCGCCGTTTCGACCCGCAGCTTTTTCACATGGACGAGGCGGCGGCGGCGCAGTCGCATTTCGGCGCGCTTTGCGCGTCCGGCTGGCACACCGCCGCGGCCTGGATGCGGGTCATGATCGATCAGCAGCGCGCCCTTGAGGATGCCATGAGCGCGCGTGGCGAAACGATCCCCATGCGCGGACCCGCGCTCGGTCTGCGTGACCTGAAGTGGCTGCGGCCCGTTTATGTCGGCGAGACGATTACCTACAAATCGGAAGTGACCGAACTGCGCGTGTCCAACAGCCGCCCCGAGTTCGGCCTGATGACCATCCTGACCACCGGCGTCAATCAGGATGGCGCCGCGGTCATATCTTTCGTCAGCACGACCTTCGCCGAGCGCCGGTCTATTTCCTGACTTTCGCCTGCGTGCCGATCGCCGACGGCAGCACATCGAGATAAGGTCCGAGCAGGAAGGCTTCGCCCGAACCAGAACCGTACAGCCGGTCGTGGGCATCGATCATCGCGCGCACCGGCCTCGCGCAGGCCGGGATGGAGTCGATGATCAGGTCGTTGATGGTCGCTGGACCGACATTGCCGTCATAGCGGGGGTCGGACGCCACCTTGCGCACGATGCATTGGGTGGCGCGGCGCACCAGCGGCAACAAAGTCGATTCCTTCTGACGCATCGATATGTCGGGCAGGGGCGCCGGCGCCATGGCCATATCGGTGCGGCCATTCAGCGAGACGTTGATCGTCGCGGGTGAACTCAGGACAAGCGACAAACCGAACAAGGATTCGACGATCATCTTGGGGTCCAAGTCCCGAATCAAATGCCTCAATGTTGGTAACGCAGGCGCATTGCCTTCGCATCCGAAACTTGCGGCGCGCTATTGAGATGACGATGACGTGCTGCGCTAACCGATTCATTTGATTCAGGCTTTTGCCGATATTTATTTTGCTTCGGCAGAATTATGAGGTGACGATTTGTGATGGGTTCGGGCGGCTTCGAGAGGAACGCTTTGTCTTACGCGGCGTTCTTCTGGCTTAACGAGGAGTAGAACCCATGAAGCGCGTTACCTTGCTGCGCGGCTGCGGCGTGGCTGCCGTCTTGCTGACTGGCGTCGCTGCGGCGTCGGCGCAGACCACTGTCATTACGACGCAGCCCGCCACCAGCGGCGCTGTCGTCTCCACCACCGAGCGGCTGGACCTGACCCCGGTCCAGCGGCAAACCATCTATCGCACCATCGTGCGGGAGCGCGTTGCTCCGGCGCCGGGTACGGTTGAGTACCGCGTCGGCACGCGGATCCCGCAGAACACGACGCTCTACGCCGTGCCGCAGGAGGTCGCCGTCGAGGTGCCTGCGATCCAGTCCTACAAGTACATGGTGGTGAACAACCGCGTGCTGCTGATCGATCCGGCTACGAGCCAGGTCGTGGCGGAAGTGGTGGACTGAGCCGGACATCCGGCCGTTCCCAGACCATTCAAATGGGCCGTCCTGCGGTCGCGCGGGGCGGCCCATTTTATGTCGCGGTAATGGGCAAAAGGGTCGGGAAGCGCCCGTTTTGAAGGACGAAAGCTGGATTTCCCCCTCGCTCGAGGTCATAGTACCGAACGAGGAGTTTGTGGCGATGTCGATGATCAATTATCGGGCCCCGTCCGAGCTGTTTCCGAGCCGGAGCCGCAAGTCCCGCCGACCGATCGGCTACAAACGCTTCCCCAGCGCCGCTGAGGCCATCCGGTTCGCCATTGAGGAGTTGCCGCCGGAACTCCTGCTCGGCGCCTACCTCGAGGTCGAGGAAAAGCGCTTCGACGGCAACGGCATCCGGCAGCTGTATGACAGTGCGGACTACCCCTTGCCGCGCAAGACCGCCAAGCCGGCGAAAACGGCGGCGGCTGGCTAGGCCGTTAACCCACCTCGGGATTTTTCTGAAAATCGGTGCGGATGTGATCTACATCACGGAACCGCCATGCTTTGGCCGTGTTTACTAAGCGATAAGACCGGCCCGCAATTATTGCGGCGGACCTTCAAAAACTCGATCTGGAGACGCGGCCGTGGCCGATAGGAATGCACTTGGAAAAATCGGCTTGATGTTCGTTGCCGCGACCCTTTTCGTGATGATGATGGGCGCGGTTGTCGTCGCCGGCCATCTCACTGGCCGTGCCAATCTCGATGACGATGCGGCCGTGTTCGGCACCGCCGCGGGTTTCGACGAAAGCCGCTAAACGCTGCGCCGGTCTGTCGGCGCGCCCTAGATCAATCGGCTCAAAAAGAACCCCGCCACGGCGGGGTTCAAGTTGTCGGGAGGAGTGTCCGATACGGACCTCTGCCTCCGCATTGGCGCGGCAGGACATATCGCCGGCGAATTCATGACTGCACAGCCGCTGGCGACGAATCGGTCAGTCGCGGACCCATGCACAATAACGCGGCAATGCCCCGGGGCGGAGGTTTCAGGATGACGCCATCCCGAAAAATCCACAGCCCGCGCTCCGGCTCAGCTGGCCGGGCGATGGCCCTGCGGCGGTCGGGTCGGGTCGCCGCGCCACTGCTTGAGGCTGTCGCCGATAACTTGCATTGCCGTCATGGCCGCATGGTTGAGGCTGGCATAGCCGGCGACCTCGCGGGTGACACGGTCGCCTTCCTGCCGCAGCATGTCACGCACACCCTGCAGTTCCAGGATCACGCGGTCGATCTCGTCCATCGACTGGCTGGAGACGCGGCGGATCAGCATGCCGAGATTGTCGGCCACAACGTCGCCGCCGGGCTCGGTTTCGCCGCGCGGGCGTCGCGCAACGTCGCGCCGAACGAATTCGCGGATCTCGCCCTCAAAGGCGTTCGCGGCCGCCTGGTCGATTTCGCCGAGCCGTTCCGGTGCACGCGGCGGCGGTGCGAAGCGTTCTGGCCCCGCTTTGTCCGCCGACTTGTCGGCAGCGAAACGTTCGGGTTTCGTTGTGGTCATGACCAACTCCTGTACAGGCGCAACCGCGCTTATGATGCGTTTCAGAACGCGCGATTGCCGCATGCGAAGCGGGCAGTGATTGGGCTGCTAACGGGCGGGATTACGGCGGCGTGGAACTTCGGCGGTCAGGGCGCGCTTGTTACCAGTTAAATTTCGCGCGGGCGCGGACCGAGCGGCTTTCGCCTGTCTGGCCGACATCGTTGATAGCCGTCGATACGCTTAACGGGCCGTAAAGTTTCTGCTCGGCGCTCAGCGTGTTGTGCGTCACCGTATCGGTGCTGCTCGACGATACGCCGGCGCCAAGCGTGGTGCCGGTCGCGATGATGTTGAGCTTCGCGGAGTTGTCCTGCCCCCAGACGCGCGGTGTCGTCGTGCCGTCCGACGCGGGCAGCGCCATCATCGGAATGTCGGACGTCGTCATGCCGCGGCCGTAGGTTTCGGTCATCGACGTGCGGCTTTGCAGCGTCATCGAGAGGTTGCTGCCGATCGGCAGCGAGCGTTTGAACGTGGTTGCGAGCATGCCTTGTTCGCTCGCCGGGCTCACGCGGGCGTCGACAGTGGCGATCTCGTGAACGTCGACCGAGGCCCAGGCCGCGTTGGCGCTGCGTGCGTCGCGTTGCACGCGCAGCGGGTTATCCGGCGACGTGCTGATGCCCGTGTCGCTCATCATCCCGAGGTCTGCACCAACGCGGGCTTTCCAGTCACCGGTGTTCGGCGCAATCGGCTTGTCGAAGATCACCGTGCTGAGGCCATCGGCACGCTTCGTGCGCGACACTTCGAGACTTTGGGTTTTCAAGGCAGCGGCTTTGCGCACACGCAACGCGCGCGCCTTGGCATCCGCGTTGCGCGGATCGAACAGCAGCGCCTGGCCCAGTCTCTCGCTCTCTTCCGCGCTTAACGGCTTGTCCGATGCTTCGCCATCGAGGCCGGATACAGGCGTGACCGGCGGCGGCAGGTCTTCGCTGTGAATGGTAGGGGCCTGCGTCTCCAGGAAGCTCCAGGCCGATGCATCGACCGAGCCGCGCAGCGGCTCAGCCGTGGTCTCGGCAGCCGGGGGCGAGGCGGCGACTTGCGCCAGGCCGTGCGGGTCCATGTCCTCGGCGCGAACCGGAACTGCCACGCACAACAACGCAACGGCAATCAGCGGGCCAACCGGGCTCGTTGAGCGACGCATTTACTGAATTCCTCTCCGACTCCGGGAATTGTGCCTGTCGCGGACACGTCCAAGGTGCGGGAAAAATTGGGCGAAGGTGTGGTCGCGGGGAGGGCGAGGTTCGCCGGAATGCCGGCTGCTCGGCCGTCTTAGGACGCCGGCTTGGCGTCGGCGCGCTGACGGGGCTTCGGCGCAGCGACGGCCGGTTTGGCATCCGGTTTTGCTTCCGGCTTGGCGGCGGAGCCATCCGCCGTCTTGAGCTTGTCGTCGATGCACTTGTTGACGAAGTCGGCGCGCGCCTCGAGGCTGGCGCCGGCCCGCGACTTTTCGACCATCGCCCAACAGTCCATCGCGGCCTGGGCGCGCGACTTCGGCTTTTCAGCAACTTTCGGTGCAGCCGGCCGCTCCGCGCCGTGCGCACTGGCCTGTGCGCCGCTGCTGTAGGCGACCAGCTCGGAAACGGGATTCGACGGCCCGCCGTTCGTTTCACAGCCACCGAGCAGGCCAGCGGCCAGACCCAGCAGCATGAAGCGGCCGATCGTGCGGGTTGACTGACACGCAGGGCGGCGATGGCGCATCGTCAGAATCCAGTTGGGGCTTCCGCGTACGAAAGCAAAGGACGGATAGTGATTCGCGTGAATGGCGTCATGTTGCTGAAAAATCCGGCGGTCGGCAAGAGTCGCCAGCGCCGCAGCGGCGCCGGCCGGCCCATGACGCGGCCACCGATCCGGTCTAGGTTGCGGCAAAACTGCATCGGGAGAACGCCATGCCGACCATCGTCTGGGATCACATCCATCTGCGCACGCCCGACGTTGAGGCAACGGCGCAATGGTTCGAGCGGATGCTGGGCGCGGAGATCCTGCGTTCGATGCAGCAAGGCGCACCGCGCGTCGATATCAGACTCGGTGGGGCCATGATCTTTCTCGCGCCCGTGAAAGCGGGCGACGCCGTCAATCCGCCGCCCGTGACGCCCTGTCAGGGGCTCGATCATTTCGGTTTTCATGTGACCGACGTCGACCGGGTCGCCGCCGACCTTAAGGCGAAAGGTGTCGAGTTCACCATGGAACCCAATGTGCCGCGGCCCGGCATCAAGATCTGCTTCATCCGCGGCCCGCAAGGCATTTCAATCGAACTGCTCGAACGCAACGCAAAGTACGTTTGATTTGGAACGATTTTGCATTCGTTGTGCATGCGAGAATTTGCGCGTCCACAGGTCCTTTCGCCGCAAGCTGAAGGGTTGCCACACGCCGCCATGACCAGTAAACGCGGTGTCGGGGTCGATCATCGAACGCGGGTTGGGGTAATGAGACATCGGATGCTGGCGATTGCCTTACTCATTCTGCTCGCCGCTCCGACTGCCGCATTTGCCGACGCCAAACTCGAGCGCACGCTCAAGCTCCTGATGCCGACCGATCGTATGGCGCAGCTATGCGACGCCACGGCCATGACGCGCATCCGCAAGGACATGGCCAAGTTTCGTCCTGACCGCGCGGTTGCAAACGCGACCGCCGACGTCGTCATTGCTGGCAACACGCTGGAGGCCAAAGGCGGTGCGTTCCGCAGTCACGGCCAGTGGTATGTGCTCAGTTATACGTGCGAGACCAATGACGACCACCTCAAGGTTCTGTCATTCACCTATCACGTGGGCGACCAGATCCCGCAGGAGAAGTGGGCCGGTTACGGGCTCTGGCAATAACGCCTCAGGAAGCCGTTTTCAGTCGCATCGTCGCCGCTCCTGACGCGGATTACCCGCGCCATCCCGCCGCGACGGAAGGCCGCTGGTTACTTGGTATCCTTGATCGTGGTCGTTGGCCGGTCGCTGCCGCTGGCCGTCTCGGTGTGCCACTTGCCCTTTTCGTCTTCGTACTCGATTTCTTCGGTGTGGCCCGGCACGACTTGCTCGGCGGCGGCACGCTTGGCGGCTTTGAGCGCCTCGGCATGTGTCGGAAAGGGCTCCGAAAACACGCCGTCGACCTTGTAGGCCCAGCCGCCGTCGTGTTCGACGATTTCATACGTGACGTTGGTCATGAGAAGCCTCGCGGTCAATTTATGTGTTGTGCCTGAACTTAAGTCCGCGCGGGGCAATTGTACAGGCAGCCAGCGGCGGCTACAGGCCGTGCTCGCGTTTGATGCGGTCGATGGACTCGATCACATGGGGCGGTAATTGCCGCAGCCCTTGGGCACCGGCCTGCGACAAGATCGGGCGCAGTTTGGAACCGGCGAGGAAAGCCGGTTCGCGGTCCGCCGGTATGACCCGGTCGAACACCAGCACGATCAGGATGGCGACAAGAATGATGCGTACTGCGCCGAGGAGAGCGCCGGCGGTGCGATCGAACAGGCCGACATGGCGTCCAGTCACTTCGCCGACGGCACCGCGCAACAGCGCTGCCAGCACGAGGCCGATGATCAGGAAGATCGCGAACAACACGATCGGCGTTTGCATCTGGCCGAACTGGAAGCGCTCGTTCACCAGCGGCAGCACGTAGGGCATCAGCACCACTGCAAGCGGTGCGGCGACTGCATAAGCGAGGATGGTTGCAAGGCTGCGCATCAGGCCGGTGCGCAGGCCGGACAGAGTCGCAACGATGAGGCAAAGTACAACCGCGCCATCGAACAAGTTGAACGGCAGGTCGGCGAGCATGGGGCTGTCCGGATCTTGGGTCGTGTCGGTCGGTGTTTATGCTACGGCGCTGGACTGGCCAAGGCCAATCTGCCCGGGGCATGGAAGCCGGCCATGGTTGATAGGCAGGCAGATTTGCGTGACAGGACGATGATCACGCATCGCTGAATACGTCGTGCCGGTTGGCGCGGCCGTCGTTCATTGGCTAAACTGTAACCCGTTCAGACCGGCAGGCGAGGAGTGCGGCCATGACGTTTACGGTATCGAGCAGTAGCTTCAAGGACGGCGATTATTTGGCGCTCACGCATGCGGGCTCGGCCGATCACGGCTTCGGCTGCAACGGCGGCAACAAGTCGCCGCATCTGAAATGGTCTCCCGGCCCGGCCGGCACCAAGAGCTTTGCTGTGACCTGCTACGATCCCGATGCGCCGACCGGCTCCGGCTTCTGGCATTGGCTGGTGGTGAACATACCGCCGGATGTCACCGAACTCGCGCTCGGTGCCGGCAGCCCCGGCGGCGCGCTGCCCAAGGGTGCCTTGCAGACGCGTACCGATTACGGTTTCGCCGGTTATGGCGGTCCGTGCCCGCCCGAGGGAGACCACCCGCACCGCTATCTGTTCACGGTGTTCGCGGTCAATGAGGTGCTGGGCGTGAGGGAAGACACGCCGGCAGCGCAGATCGGTTTCAACCTGCATTTCAAGACGCTGGCCAAGGCCAGCATCATGGGCCTGTTCAAGCGGTAAGCGCGACGTTCCAAAATGGAACTTTTTGCGGCGGCGCGTATTATGGCTCTGCCGACTCGAATCGTGCGCCCAATGCGCCCGGGTGCCGGCCTCCAGGGAGATCCCAATATGACTTTCCGTGCCAGCTTCCGCGTCGCGCTGGTGGCGCTTGTCGCGCTTCTCGGCTTCAGCCTTGCGTCCGCCGCTTATGCCGACAGCGGCCGTGTTCATATCCGTATCGTAAAGGCGGGCTTCGTTATTGGCGGCTCCGGCGGCAGCGGCACGCTGACCTTCCAGGGCCGGAAGTATCCGCTGAGCATCGGCGGCGTCAGCTACGGCTTCACGTTCGGTGCTTCCGAGACGAATTTCTACGGCACCGTGTCGAACATTCGCCGCGCCTCGGACATCGAGGGCGTCTATGGCCAGGCTGGCGCCGGTGCTGCCGCGGTTCGCGGTGCGCAAGGTGTGGTGCTGACCAACCAGAAGGGTGCGGTTCTGACTCTGAGCGGGCGGCAGGCGGGGCTGATCATCAGTGCCGATCTGAGCGGTCTGGTGCTGACAATACGCTAAAAGCTTTCAGTCACGGCGAAGCGGGCGGGCGGCGGCAGCCGTGCCGCCCGTTTTGCCGCGCAGGCGAAATAGTTGACAAAGTCAAATAATGGCGCGAACGTGGGCGGCATGTCATTGACGCCGGCTGCACCGCAACGCTTGAGCATCGCCGTCGTCGGTCTCGGCGGCATTGGTGGCACTGCCGCCGGTCTGCTGGCCCGCGGCGGACGTCACGACGTCACGGCCTGTGTGCGGGCGCCGCTGACGCGGCTCACGGTCGAAGGCCCCGATGGCGCCTTCGAGGTGCCGCTCAAGGCGTTGACCGATCCAACCGATGCCCAGCCGGTCGACTGGGTTCTGTTCTGCACCAAGACGCATGAGACGGCATCGGCCGGGCCATGGCTCCAGCGGCTATGTACGCCGGCGACGAAAGTCGCGGCCTTGCAGAATGGCATCGACCATGTCGAACGTATTTCGCCTTACGCCAATGGTGCGGGCATCGTGCCGGCGCTGGTCTATTACAACGGCGAGCGGCTGGCGCCGGATCGTGTGCGTTACAAGCCGGTGAGCGCCAATGAACTCGTTGTGCCGGACGACGACAACGGTCGCGCTTTCGCCGCGCTCATGAGCGCGACGCCGTTCCATGTTCTGGCGAGCGCGGATTTCGTCACGCTGAAATGGCGCAAGCTGCTGGTCAATGCCGTCGCAAATCCGATCACGGCGCTCACTTTGCAGCGCTTTGTTGTTTTCGAACGGTCCGATATCCAGGATCTGTCGATTGCGATACTCGACGAAGCGGGGCGGGTGGCTCGCGCCGATGGCGCGCGCTTGCGTGACGATGAAAGCCAGCGCGTGCTGGCGACGGTACGTGGCTTCGGTGTCGATCTGAGCACCTCAACCTATTTCGACCGGCTTGCCGGCAAGCCGTTTGAGGTCGAGTCGCTCACGGGCGCCATCGTCGCCGCCGGCAAGCGTCATGGCATCGCGACGCCGCTCAACGGCATGTTGCTGACGTTGCTGCGCGCGATCAGCGAGCAAAACGCCAGATCCCAAAGTTAGGGTGCGCTCGATACTTTCAGGATATCGATCAGCTTGCGGTCGCGCCACTTCTGCAAATCGGCGATGGAGCGGTTGCCGGCCTCTTCGGTGACGCCGTCGATGATGAGTTGTTTGTAGTCGAGAACACGCGGATTGCGCATGTCGTCCATCCAGGTCTGCAAGGCGGGCGTGAGATGATTCATGAAATGCGTCATGCCGCCTTCGCCGCCGGCGAGATGGAAGGTCAGATGCGGGCCCATCAAAGCCCAGCGCAGGCCGGGACCGTAGGCAATGGCGGCATCGGCATCCGCGACGGAGCAGACGCCATCGGCGACCAGACTCACCGCTTCGCGCCACAGCGCAGCCTGCAGGCGGTTGGCGACGTGGCCTTTCACTTCCTTTTTGATGTGGATCGGGTGCTTGCCGATTGAACGGTAGAATTCCATCGCTTTGTCGACAGCAGCCTGCGATGTCTTCTCGCCGGCAACGACTTCGACCAGCGGAATGAGATGCGGCGGGTTGAACGGATGGCCGATGACGCAACGCTCCGGATGCGTACACTTCACCGTCACGCGCGAGATCAGCAGACCGGACGAACTCGAGGCGATGACGACATCGGGTGCGGTTGCGGCGTCGATTTCCTTGAAGGTCTCGATCTTGATGTCTTCGCGCTCCGGCCCGCTTTCCTGCACGAAGCTGACGCCCTCGCAGGCTTCGGTTGGTGAGGTATGGAACGAGAAGCGGTCCTGGCTGGCGCCGGGCACCACCCAGCCCAGCGTTTCCAGCGTTGGCCAGGCATTGGCGATGAAGCGCCGCGCGAAGGCCTCGCCCTGCGGTGACGGATCGCTCGCACGCACGTCATTGCCTTGCGCCAGAAAGATCGCGGCCCAACTGGCGCCAATCGTTCCGGCTCCGATAACGGCGACGGCTTTCGACATAGACGACACTCCTGTTGAATGAATTCGAAAGCTTAGATGGCGCGATAGCTGCCATCGAGCGCGGCGATACTGGCGCCTTCGCCAGAGCAGGGGAGGGTGATGGCTTTGCCGATGTCACCACTGGTCATGACGGCGATAGCATTTTGCAGCAGCCCCGGCATTTCGCATCCCCCGTTTTGTATTTGGACCGGAGGATAGCGCGCTAGGCCGAGCCTGCGCTACTGGTGCTGCACGATGACCTTGGTGCCCACCGGCACGCGCGAATAGAGGTCCTGGATGTCCTCATTCACCAGCCGGAAGCAGCCTGACGATACGGCCTGCCCAATCGTCTGCGGCGCATTGGTGCCGTGGATTCGATACACGGTGCTGCCGATGTAGAGCGCAGCAGCGCCCATCGGATTGCCAGGGCCGCCGGCCATGAAGCGCGGCAGGTAAGGCTGGCGCTCGATCATCTCCGGCGGCGGCGTCCAGTCCGGCCACTCGGCCTTGCGGGAGATTTTGTGGGTGCCGCCCCACTGGAAGCCATCGCGGCCAACTCCGACGCCGTAGCGAAGAGCAGTCTGGTTGTTCTGCACGAGATAGAGAAAGCGATCGGCCGTGTTGACGATGATCGTGCCCGGCGGATAGTCGCTGCGAAAGAATACGGGCGTGCGCCGATATTCCGGCGGCAGTTCGACGTCGCGCCCCGTGTCGTCGATGCCCGGATCGGGCTCCTGCATGGTGATCGGATAATTGCGGCCGAACGACTGCTGGGCGAGGGCAGGCGGCGTCAATACGCTCAGAGCCATGGCGATCAGGGCTGCGGCCGCGAGAGCAGCGCCGGTGAGTGAAACGATGCGAGCCATGAGCGGCCTCCATTCCAAGGGTCTTGCACCCGGATCATAGCACAACAAGCGGCGAGCAAGATTGTGACGGCCGACACATCGGTCGCGGTCCCGTTGGCGCAAACAGCGGCCATCGTATAAAAACTGTGTCCGCCGACCAGTTCCGGCGCGAAGGGGCGACGACATGCGAATTTTCACAATGGTAGTGCTGTGTGCAGTGGCCGCATCCACAGGCTTGGCCCGCGCGCAACTGGCGTCTGACATGAAGCTCGAGGATGCCGGCTTCGTTATGCGCCCGGCCAACACCGCGGCCGAACTTGGGCATGTCAAGCGGTTGCCGCCGCGCCAGTTCGTCAGCCGCATGAAGAACGGCCAGCGCTACTATCTCTACGCCGATCCCGACCTGTGCAAATGCGTGTTCGTCGGCAACGCCGTGGCGTTCGAGGCCTATCGCGACATGCGCAAGCGCCTGCCGCAGCCCGACGTCGTGCCCGGCGCGGGCATCAACTCAACCGGTGTCGTCGCCACGGAAATGGACCGCGATGTCTCCGACGTGATCGATGACGGCAACATTCTCGACTGGAAGTTCTAGCCGCCGAACGGCCGGAAGGCCGGGGTGATATCGCACAAGTCACACACCAGATGGTGCGTGCCGCAGGGTGACGGCCGTTATGACTTGCCCTTATCCATTGCTTCGCGAAGAGCGATAAGGCGATCGAGTTCGTCCTGCTGTTCGGCAATGCGGCTCGCCGCACGCTCCTCGTCTGCCGCGCCGGAGAACGCCGCGGCCTGTTCGGTCAACTGGCGGATATTGTCACGCAGGATCGCAATGCGGTCGTTCAGTTCGTCGCGGGACAAAGTGGGCTCGTTCGCCATCGGTTCCTCCGGTTTTCCTCGATATTAGGCCGCTTCCCATCCTGTTTGTCACGGCTGGCGCCGGCCTGTCACTCCGGGATAGCCCGGAGTGCGCCCCGGCTTGCCTCATCCCTCTGGTCCCGTTAAAGAAAACGACCCTGGGGAGCTAAGAGTATGCGTGATCGCGTGATTATCGCCGGTGGCGGCATCGGCGGACTGGCGACAGCCCTGACCCTGCACCAGATCGGTGTGCCGTGCGTCGTGTTCGAAGCCGTGCGCGATATGCGCCCGCTCGGCGTCGGCATCAATATCCAGCCCAACGCCGTGCGCGAGCTTTACGATCTCGGCTTCACACAGGCCGATCTCGACCGCGTCGGCGTGCCGGCGAAGGAATGGGCGCTGGTCGGCCTCAACGGCAACGACATCTATTCCGAACCGCGCGGTCTGGGCGCCGGCTACAACTGGCCGCAATACGCCGTCCATCGCGGTCTGTTCCACATGATGCTGTACGACGCCGTGATCGCGCGTCTCGGCCGCAACGCCGTCAAGCTCGGCAGCCGCGTCAATGGCTATCGCAAGACCGCGGACGGCGTGACCGCCTTGATCGAGCATCCGGACGGCTCGACCGAAGACGTGCAGGGCGCGCTGCTCATCGCCGCCGACGGCATCCACTCGGCTATCCGCGCGCAGATGCATCCCAAACAGCCGCCGATCCACTGGGGCGGCGCGGTGATGTGGCGCGGCACCACCAAAGGCAAGCCGATCCGTTCCGGCGCCTCGTTCGTCGGTCTCGGCACTCACCGCCACCGCGTCGTGTTTTATCCGATCTCGCATCCCGATCCGGAGACGGGTCTCGCGACTATCAACTGGATCGCCGAAGTCACGCTGGACAACAGCGACGGCTGGAAACAGGCCGGCTGGTTTCGCCAGGTCGAGACTTCGGACTTCGCGCATCACTTCGACGGCTGGGTCTGGGACTGGCTCGACGTGCCGGCGATGATTGCGCAGGCCGACTGTGCTTTTGAAAATCCGATGATCGATCGCGATCCGGTCGACACCTGGCAGGACGGGCCGGTGGTGCTGCTCGGCGATGCCGCGCATGCGATGTATCCGACCGGCTCCAACGGCGCCAGCCAGGCAATCATCGACGCGCGCACTCTGGGCGCTTGCCTGGTCGCGCAGGGTGCGACACCGGAGGCGCTCGCGTCCTACGACAAGATGCTGTGCGGTCCGATCTCGCAGCTCATCTTGCGCAACCGCGGCGCCGGTCCGTTCGGCCTGCTCAATCTTGTGGACGAACGCTGCGGCGGCACCTTCGACAATATCGACGATGTGATCCCGCCGAAGGAGCGTGCCGAATTCATGGCCGGCTACAAGGCCGCGGCCGGCTTCGCCATCGAGAAGCTGAACGCCGCACCGCGGACCATCGCGCCCGGCGCGCAGGTGCGAAGCAGGGAAGAAGTCTGACCGCGCGGGCTGCGCGCGAAGCGGGAGACGCAACTTATGTCCTCCTATCTCTGGCCGCTCGCGGGCCTCGCGCTCGCCAACCTGCTCGGCATCATCAGCCCGGGCCCGGCATTCCTGATGGTGAGCCGCGCCGCCGCCAGCCGCAGTCTCGCTATCGGCGTTGCGCTGGGTGCCGGCGTCGCCGTGGCTGCGACCATCTGGGCCGCCGCGGCGTGCTTCGGCATCGCGCTGCTGATGACGCAATTTGCCTCGGTGTACGGCATCATCCAGATCGCCGGCGGCGCCTATCTGATCTGGCTCGGCATCAGCGCATGGCGCCACAGCCGGGCGCCGATGGCTGCTGCGCAGACATCCGCAACGCCGGCCTCGCGTGACGGCCTCGCGCGCGCGGTGCTGACCGGCGCTTGGCTCAGCCTTGGCAATCCGAAGATCATCATTTTCTTCTCCAGCATTTTCGTCGCGCTGCTGCCGCATGATGCGCCGGTGTGGGTGCGGCTCGTTGCCGTGGCCATTGTCGGCGTGCAGGAAATTTCCTGGTACACGATCGTCGCCTTCGTGTTCTCGCGACCGCGTGTGCAGGCGGCCTATGGGCGCGCCCGCGTCTGGATCGAGCGGGCGCTGGGCACGGTGCTGATCGGCCTCGGCGCGCGGATTCTGGTGGCGGTGAGACTTTAACTCGTCATTCCGGCTTCGCTCACATCGTTCGCGCGCCGGAATGACAGGCGTGATTCATCGCCCGCGTTCTTTGGTCGGCCCCGGGCAGGCCGCAGTCCTGAACATCATTCCAAGTGCGCACTCGATAAGACGAGGGCGCGCGGAACGCCGGGGCCCAACAACCCCATGACTCTGTGCGCGTGTTGGTTTGGTAGTGCGCACAGACGTCGTCGCCACGGAAATTGCCGGACTTCCGGCGTTCCGCACGCGGTGTTTCTAGGTTTGCTCCGCGCCGTTCCCGGTGGTCGTCCGTTCGTCATCGGCCTGTTCACAGCCCGACAACGCTCCACCGAAGGGGCAGGCAACTCGCCGGTCCTGTTCTGACCAGGACCGGGTACCGGCCGTCAGGGCCCCGGCACGCGGCAGGCGTGCAGGAATCCCGGCGCGGCTTGGACCGCCGGGAGGGGAAAGCTGCGCCGCATCTCCGACGCCCCGTGCCCGGCCACCGCTCCCCGCCCCGCATCTGAAGATGCTGTACAGACACCCCTCGCAGAAGGGGCGGGATGGAGGGGAATATAGACCTAGGGCCGAAAGTCGTCAAGGGATAAATTCCGCCCTTATGGTGAGGAGGGCCGAAGGCCCGTCTCGAACCATGGGGCGGCCTCGTGGTTCGAGACGCGTTGCTTCGCAACGCTCCTCACCATGAGGCCGGTCGGGCGACGGCGCATGCGCTCCGGCGCATGGAGCCACAACGGAACCCGCGCGCGGCCCGGCGGTTCTTATCCCGACCAAGCGACGAAGGGATTGTCACGATGGGTTTCGAAGGCGGCCTTCTGGGCCTGATCATTCTGGTGGCCGACATCTGGGCCGTCGTTCAGATCCTCAAAAGCAGCCAGAGCGGCGGCTCCAAGCTGTTCTGGATTCTGCTGATCCTGCTGCTGCCGGTGATCGGCCTGCTGGTGTGGCTGGTGGCCGGCCGCCGGTAACGCCGCCTCAGCGGCCGCGGCCGGCCTCCACCTGACAGGCGCGGTGCAGCGGCGGATACATCCGCTCCATCTCGGTCTGCGTGACCGGCTCGTTCTCGTCGAACTGTTCGTGCATGCAGGCGCAATAGCGCTGCTTGCTCTCGGCCGAGCCGCGCTCGTTGCGCAGGCCATCGGCGCAGGCCGCAATCCAGGCGCGGTCAGCGGCGCTGAGCGGCGCCGTGTCCGCGCGCGCGGCCGTGATGGACGCAACAAGGACGAAGGCGAGGAGGAGGGGGCGAGACCGCAGGCGCGCTGGCATGAGACCCGTTGGATAGAGCGGCATCTGACGGCGCAAGCCTAGCACAGGACAACAGCGCAAGGCTCAGCGCCCTTGCGCGCGCCGCGCCAGCTGCTGCACCCGCGTCTCCAGCGCGCGCAACGTCGTCTCCGCCTTGAAGGCGCGCTCGCGCCAGTAGCGCGCATCGGCCTGCGCGCGGGCGATCGCCTCGTCGCCGTTCTCCAGACGCAGGCGGCGCGGCGCATATTTCAGGACAGCGGTGGTGGCGCCGAGATGGCGGTGATGAGCGGCACTGGCTGGCGGCAGGAGCAGGAGGGCTTCGATGCTGTCGTTGAACAAGGTCAAGGCAAACTCCACGGCGAAAGCTGCGGATTGGAACGCCCGGCGGCGATACCTGGTTCCACGCAGCCGCGCGTCCCGGCTGATTTTTCGTGGGGCTAGAACTGCATACGGCCGGTGAGCGCGCCGGCATAGGCGGTGATGTCGTCGCGCAGGATGACCTGCCCGGCGATGCCGAGCTGCCAGCGCGGCGACAGAAGATCGAGACCGATGCCGAGCGGAAATTCGCTCCGGGTGCCTTCGGACGGGCTGCGCTTGAGATCATGGGCATAGCCGGCCGATACCCAGGCGCGGCCGGTCTCGAACGGCAGCGCCAGGCGCACATTGCCGACGAGCTGCGAGGCATCGGTGGTTTCCGACGGCGTGAACTGAAAGTCGGTCGCCAGCGGATTGATGGCCTCGAGATAAGCCGGCCGGTTGTTGCTGCTGTAGCGATGCGACAGGCTCGTGGTCGCGAGAAAGCGCGCCACCGGCAGCGTCAGCGCGGCGCCGACGGAGCTGGCGTAGGACGTGGACTCGTAGCTGGTGCGGTAGACCGGCATCAGGTTGGTGCCGTCGCGGGTCTGGTCGCTCGACCAGCGCGTCACTGTGAACGAAACCGGGAAGCTCAGGAACAGCCAGGGCGAGTAGACGCCATAACCGGTGAGGCTCACGCCGCGCGAATCCACGCGCATGTTCTGCGCGTCGGTTTGCGCCTTGGCGCTGAGCGCGGCGACGGCGGCGCCGAGTACCAGCTGATCCTGCGCCGTGAACGGCGAGGCGAAGCGGCGGTCGTAGCCGGCCTGGAACGACTGCGTCGTGACCGTGCGCGACAGAGCGGGCCGCTTGTCATTGATACGGCCGGCGCCGGCGGCGGCCCAGACGCCGTTGTCGAGCGAGCGATATTGCGACAGCGCGTCGGTGATCGCGCCGATGCGGTTGGCGAGTTGCGTGCTCTCCTGCGCCAGCGCGGGCGTTGCGGCGAGGGCGGCGATGACGGCGAGGCGGAGGCGCATGGCTTGCCTCCGCTACAGCGAAGGCGGGGCGGGCGAGGTGCCAGCGGCGCCAGGCAGGCCGGCTGGTCCGCTGAGCCACCACTGTCCCGGGACGTAGTCCCCACGGTTGATAAAGGTCCCCAGAATGATCGCGTATTCCCGGCTCGGGTAATAGACGCGGCGAAAACCTCGCGCGCCGTTCCTGTCGATTTGCTCAACCAGGAAATACCCGTTGGACGGGCCGTCCGAGAAATATTCGAAGATCACATTGCCGACGCCAGGCACGTTGACCGTCGTTCGCTGGAACAGATCGAGCGGACAACTCGCGCCCTGCAGCAGCAGCGCCAGCGCGAACAGCGCGCCGACCCGATAGCGCCACGACCACCGCTTCCACGCCGTCATTGCCAGCCCCCATCCAATTCCGGACGGGCCCAGACCGAGCGAGTGTCTGCACGGCGCCCCTTCCGGTATCAGGGTGGCGGATAATACCGGGAGTTGCAACGGCGGATTGCGGCCTGTGGACGACGGCGCGCCCGCTATTTGAGCGTCAGCGCCACGGGCCCGGACACCGCGTCGGTGACGCCAAGGCCGCCTCCCAGATCCTCGAGCGTGTCGCGGAAGGAATTGAGCGTGACGATCATGCTGGGCCGCGCCGCGACAATCGCGTCCGTGCTCTCCCATTCGGCGATGATGCAGTAGCGCTGCTCGCCTGTCTTGATGATGCTGGCATGGCGCAGGCCGGGCCATTCGGCGCCGATGTTCTTGTGGGCGTCGAGGAAGTCCTGGTCGCGGCCCGGCTTCACCTTGAAACGCACGGCGTTGAAGGCCGTCATGGCGTGCTCCCCGTTGTTTAATAATGCGATGAGTGTAGCCGCAGTCCGGAGCCGAGTCTGCCGGCGGACGTGCGTCATCGACCAGTCAACCTATAGGAAAATAAGTCAAAACGGGTCTGAGCGGGCAGCCTTGCGCGGCGACACAACCGGTGGTTGGATATGGGCGGGGAGGTTGAGGGCATGAACGTCAAAAACCCGCCGTTTTCGGTCGTTCGCGGATCGGCTGCGGCCCGCATCGCGCTGTCGTTCGTCCATGCGCGTGACCGGATCGATTTGGTCGCAGCGGAGATCCTGGCGATCGAAGCGCGCGCCGAGCAGACGTTCTTTTGCGATGACACGGGGGCATACCACACATTTCAGTTGCCCCACGTCCAGCTTGAGTTCGCACCGCACATCGGCGCACGTATTCATCGTCTGACGTCGCAAATCCTCGACGAAGAACTGGCCCTCCTCGTCGATGGGGAGGTCATCGTTCGACCGGTGGTGCGCGAACCGATTGGCTGGCGCGGCCACATGTCCTTAAGCGCGAACGATATGGACGAGGCGGAGCAGCTTGCCGGCAGACTGAGGCGATGCTGGGTCAACCCTGTCTTGCGTGTCGTGTGAGGGCGTCGCATCGCTATGAACCCCCGGTTTGGTGCCTGGCTGTTGTCGGCGATGTCCTTGGCCCGGGGCCACACGGCCGATAACCACGACGTCATTCTCCGCACTGTTTACGGCAACGATATCGCCGCGCGTCTCAAACACATTCACGGCTTCGCGGAGCGCGACGAGGGAAATGCCTGGCTGGTGGCGGCGCTTCGCGGGCGCGACGCCGGTTACATCCACTATCGATTTCAGGATCGCGACATCCTGATGTGCGAGGCGGTGGCCGGCCCTTATCCGCCACGCCCAGGGCAGGGAGCGGCGTTGCCGCCAGCGGTAGTCGCGCAACTGAAGGATGCCGGCTATTGGCCGGATGCCGACGGTCGGCCAGTGTTCAACTACGAGATCACAAACGACAGCTGCGTCTGGGGTGGAGCTTCGTGGGTCATCATGGAGCCGCTGATCAAGATTTTTGGCGCGAGGCTGTTGTCGAAAATCGACATCGTCGCACCGCTTGCGCCGCAGCGGGACGAAGCCGCGATCAGGCGGATGATGTATGAGTAATCCGTGGCCGGGGGGCATGATGCGATGGCTGAGCGGCCTGTTATTCATTCCCGTAGCGATGGCCGTTCCGGCCGCGGCCCAAACGCCGGACACGCTCAAGGACCTGTTACGCTTTCAAGAGTGTCCGCTTTCATCGCAGATCACGGCGGTCTACGCGCGGCCCGCTTTCGCGGATCCCGCGCGGCAGTTCACCCGGATCTCGCCGAAGGGGAAGCCGGAGGGGTATGTGCGCTGTTCCCTCCGGGATCGCAGCGTCTATTGCGAAGCTTCGGCCGTGCGCGGCCGCTCGTTGAGCGATCGCACGCCGCTGCCGACGGATGCTGTTGCCGCCCTGCTGCGGCTGGGTTTCCAGCCGCAGCAGGGCGGGGCGGATCTCATGTATCGCCGGGTCTTGACCGGCAGCCCGGATTTCGACGCCGTTGCAACCCTGATGCTGACGACGTTGCACGACGCTTACGGCGCGCGGGAGGAGTTGGGGATCGAAACCGTGGCGCCGTTCGCAGGGCAGATTGTGACGGCGTGTGTGCGGTGAAGGCCGGGGCTGTCGCCCGGACAGGCGCCGCCTGCTATAAACACCGCATGGCACGAACACCCTTCCGCGATTCCCGCAGCGAGGCCGAAAAGGCTTTCAAGCAGGCGACCACCAAGCCGGCGGAGCTGCCGCCGGACAAGCCCTCCATTCCAGGCGCCAAGGAGCAGGTGACCTTGCGCCTCGATCGCGACGTGCTGGACTTCTTCCAGGCCGATGGCCCGGGATGGCAGGAGCGGATCAATGCGGCGCTGAGGAAGGTGGCGGGGAAGTAGGCAGCGGCTTCGCAGACTGGGCCCGGAGGATGGTCCGATGACGCACGTCCAGCTCGCCAATATGACGCTCAAAATGCTTGAGCAGCATCTCGCGGATCTTCGGCATGTGCGTGATCAGGCCGGGACGGATGCCGCCGCGCAGCGCGATCTCGATAGGCAGATCGCCGCGACGGAAATGGAAATAGCCACACGTCCGCCGCCGCCGCCGACGGGCCTTGAAGCGTTATCCGTCCCTCAAATTCCCGACCACTTCGCGGCACTGGCCCAGACCGAAGACGATCTCGACGACGATATCGAGCCCGTCGAAGCACTCGACGCGCTATACTGGAAGCTCGACGATGCCCGCCGCGAACTGGAGCGGCGGGAGGGACATCCGGGCGCCCTTATCGCGCTGTACACCCATCCCGACATTCGCGTGCGGGCTCGCGCGGCCGATTTCACGCTGAGCTTTGCGCCGGAGCTCGCCAAAAGCCGATTGCTGGCGATCGACGACGACGATTGGGTGCCGCCGCGTGACGTTGACGCGCCGGCACAAGTGCCGCCAAAGCTGGCCCGGATGACGACCGCGGCCCTGGTTGAACGCTTCCTCGACATCGCCCTGCAGCAAAGTCACGCGCTCGACCGAAGCGAGATTTCGAAATTCAATCGTCTTTTTGGACAGCTTGCCGCGGTCGAACTGGCGTTGAAGTCACGAGACGGCGACCAGCGGCTGACGCTGCTGCCGTTGCTCGCTCACGGCAATGTAGAAGTCCGATTGAGAGCGGCCTACGCAGTTCGTGATCTTGCACCGAGGGAGGCGATTGCGGCGTTTCGCGCCATCAGCGATCGCAACCAGTATCCGCAGGCAGCGAACGCGCGCGGCGCGCTCGAGAGGTTCGGGATCAAGTGGTGGGAGAAGTGATGCAGGCGGATGTTCGGTGGGGCAGGGCGGTCTAGGACAACGGGCACCCGCCGCGTTGATGCCGCGGTCGATGGCGCATAACGCCTGATCTGTAGACCGCATGAAGCGAAATGCCGGGCTGACTATCCCGGATTTCGCTTCGCTCATCCGGGCTACAATTGCTGCTGCGCCCTCGGCTGCGGCAGTTCGTTGTCGGAGCCCCAGCTTTCGACCCAGGCCTTCACATAATGCGGCGGAAGGTGGGGCCGGAGGCGAGGGGTGTCGGGGCGAGGGCGTGACGGCTTATGATACATAATAGGAAAAAATACTTGACGGAGGTGCACCTGGATGATAGGATTATACTCCGAAATGGAGAAGGTGCGATGCTTTTGCGATCCGGGTACGAAGAAATTCTGCAAATGCGAAGGGAGATTACGGCGATACGCGGCGATTTGGCGCGTACGATCGGTGAACACCATGCGCGCAAATATCGCCCCGACCAGCCGCGTGTGCCGGCAGGACGTCGCGAGGGCGGGCAATGGATGTCCGACGTGGGCGGCGGCGGGATCAACGATTCGCGAGTCATTTCGGACGCGACGCCGGATAATGACTGGATACCAGGGGCGCAGTACGCGGCCGGCCCGCGCGGTCCAAAAGATAAACGTCCTCTGCACCTTCCCACTCCCGACACTAGCGAGCGGGTAGGTTCGACCACATATCGCGCTGGCCAGGTCACAATCGTCAACAACGCGCAAACGGGACTATCAACGGTCGACGAAACCACTGAAAAGCTCAAGACGGTTCTGGAGAAGGTCGTGAACGCGCGCCCCGAAGGGTTCGGGCGTGAATATGGCAAGGCGATCCACTATGCCTTCGGCGATGCGGTGAAGGCCGAAAACTTGCGCGGCATCGGCCGTAAAGGCGTCGAGCATACTTTTCCGGAGGAGGACACGCGCTATGGCTCGAAAGGCACCGTGCGCACCGATGTCGTCTTAAAAAACGATGCTGGAGACGTCATTGCGATCTACGACGTCAAGACCGGTAACGCCTATCTGGATGCCCCACGTGTGCGGGAGCTGCGCGCCAAGACCGGCGTCACTCTGAGTATTCCGGTTATCGAAATGCATATCCGGCGCGGCTTGTCGCTCAAGGCGAGCGCCGCAAATCGGCATCATCTCTGGATCATTACCCTACGACTGTGGAACCCGTGGATTCGAGACATTGCGGGTCGGGCGGCAAGCGAATCTTTTCTCTCCGGTCGGTGATTGTCTCAAGAATCGCGGCCTTGTAGCGGACGGGATCGTCGAGCAGCGCCGCCAGCTCGGCGCACTCGGTCTTGAGTTTCAGGATCCAAGGTCCCCAGTTCGCCATGTCTATATTCTCCATCCGCTCGAACAGCGGCCGCGCCGCTTTGAGGTCCCCCACGAGCCCGGCCGTTATCGCTGCGCGATAAACGGGGAAGCCATCTTGGGAGACCCGCTCAGAGAAGAAACGATGGACGTCTTCAAGCGTGCGAAACCGGTCGCGCATCGCCACAGCGGTCTGCGCAGCAATTGCGGCCATGTCCTTGATCAGCGGCGTGAACTGCTCGGTGTTCTCGAACGGTATGAAATCGGCGGGTCGCGGATGATCGTCGTTGCCGCCGTAGCGCAACCATAACCAGCTCGGCCTGACATTCAGGTAGCTGCCTTTCGACCACGCGCTCGGCTGGAATTCGATCCAGATGGCCCAGTACCGCTCATCCGAAATCCAGGTACGCGACTGGCCGACACGCCGAAAGCCAAGCGGCGCCAATGCGGCCTTCGCCGCCGCTGCAATCAGTTTGCCGTGTTCATTTTGCTTGGCCATTCGTGGGCCTTCGGTCGGTTCGAGGCAAGATGCGCGCCTCAGCGCATGTCGCCATTTGCCAGATTGCGCCGCAAGGCGGTGTCGAACGGGAATGATGTCAGCCGCGAAGGATGAACCAGAACGGCGGCATCGTCGGGCGCAAGCGCGGCAATCACCTTGCCGATGAAGCGGTAAGCGTCGTCCTCATTGTCGCCGCCTAGGCGTTCAAGGCCAAGCCATGCCCGTTGCGCGACCGCGATACGCCGCAAGGCGGAGTCTTGAATGTGGTCTGCGAACGGCGAAAATTCGGTGTAAGGGCCTGGCACCGACTGCAGCATGAACAGGCCGGTGGCGCTGGCGATGCCCGAGTTGATCAGGAATTGTACGTCTTCAACGGCCCCGGTCACGACGAAAGTGCCGCTCTCGCGCGCCGGCAGAAACTCGCCGGGATAGAGCCGGTCGAGCTGCGCGCGCAGCGTCTCCTCCGTCAGTTCGATCCAGCTTTCCGACAGAACGACCCAGCCGATCATGTGGCCTCACAACCTAATTGAAACATACTCAATCTGGGGTTGAGTTAAAAGATGAAAAGCCATATCCTTGCGAAGGGACCGGCTGCATGTTTCCAACGAACGACTGCCCTCGATTGCCGCATGGCAACAGGCCATCGACGCTGAAGGCTTCGATCTCAAGCTGGATCCGATAGTGGAATTTCTGACGGCGAGCGGCTTTCCTGCCGGCGACGTTGCGCGGCAAGCAATCTGGTTTCGAGAGCTATCACGAAATCCGCGCGAACTGATGGAGACCTACGCGGATGATGTGCCTTACTTCACCTCCTGTCCGGCCTGGAAACATGCGCTCAGTTTCCGATGGGGCAGCCTGGCGCACGAGGGCGTTTCCGTCTTCATGGCGGCGGTGGCCAATGCGAAGGCGACGGGCGGAGTCGTGTTTGATCCGCAGGAGAGCAGCATCCTGACGTTGGATGAAATGCGCGCGCTTGCCGGCGTGTTCGAGAAGCTGGCGCGAGAAGAAAAATAGCCGAACTCTATCGAGCGTAAGTTTCCGTAAGGCAGGTTAGCCGAAGGCCAACCCGCCCTACAAAGTCATAATAACAATCGGTCAACGATGTGGTCCAATGTGGAACTGCATCTTTGTTGCGGCCCCGTCGATATAGGTAAGGGGCCGCCAAAGATAATAGAGCGCGCTCCCATAACCCTGCGGGAAGATCACGTAGGTCCTGCTATCGCGCGCCCATACTTCCGTATTGAAGTGGCGGAAGGCGACGTACGTACCGACGTAAACCACAAGCGCGATGATGATCCAGCGGGTCGTTTGTGGCATGATGTCTCTGACCTCAAAGAATTACGACAACGCCCTGTTACTCTCCTTTACAAGCGCCGCATTTTTCGCTTGATGCTCGACTTCCGACGGCGAGACCGAGGACTTCGGCGCGGCGTTCGTCTCCTCCATCACCTCGACCCAGACGTGACTTGCCACAAGCGCCGCACGAACGGGATCGCGGCAATGATAAGAACCGGACCGTGGCCGCGCCAGAAGCGATGCCATTCCTCGGCGTTGGCGGGTAACTGTTCGCCTTTGCCGTAGCGCCACGCCGCGAGATAGAGCGCGCAGCCGACAATTACGAAAGCAGCATAGATGAGAAGGCTCCAAGGGGCGCGGGCTAGTCCGGCCATGGCGTCGGCCAAGATTAGATAGCTAATGACCGGGACTGCGACTATCGTGCCGAAGAACAGGCTGAGCGCGATACCAAAACTCAGGTCGCTGCAGCCCATTTCAAATGTGCATGATGTCTTTAACGTGCTGATCGTCCAGAAAGCGACCAGCATCAAGAAGATCATTGCGGCTGTGCGCATGGAGCGGGTTCCGTGAATGAGACGGTGGCTGTGGCGCGGACGTGGGTCGGGCCGGCGCAGCGTAATCCGCCGTCCGCGCAAACAAAAGGCGGGTTACGCCGTCGGCTAACCCGCCCTACGAATCAAGAGTCTGGGTCCCCGCTTTCGCGGGAACGAACGGAGACGGTGTCTTACGACAGCGCTTTATTACTCTCCTTCACTAGCCCCGCATTCTTCGCGTGGTGCTCGGCTTCCGACGACGAGGCGGCCGCCTTCGGCGTTTGGACCTTGTCGGCGTCAACATACACTTGCTGGCCCATGGCGTTGAACTTGTCCGACATCTCCTTCATGCCGGCTTCGGCGGTGGAGAGTCCCAGCGCCGCCTTTTCGTTGTCGCCGAGTGACGCCGCATAATCGCGCACGTCCTGCGTGATCTTCATCGAGCAGAACTTCGGCCCGCACATCGAGCAGAAATGCGCCACCTTGTGCGCTTCCTTCGGCATCGTCTCGTCGTGATAGCTGCGCGCCGTATCGGGATCGAGGCCGAGATTGAACTGGTCCTCCCAGCGGAAGTCGAAGCGCGCGCGGCTGAGTGCGTCGTCGCGCAGCTGCGCCGCCGGGTGGCCCTTGGCGAGGTCGGCGGCGTGCGCCGCGATCTTGTAGGTGATGACGCCTTCCTTGACGTCGTCGCGGTTCGGCAGGCCGAGATGCTCCTTCGGCGTGACGTAGCAGAGCATGGCGCAGCCGAACCAGCCGATCATGGCGGCGCCGATGCCGCTCGTGATGTGGTCGTAGCCCGGCGCGATGTCGGTGGTCAGCGGCCCGAGCGTGTAGAACGGCGCCTCGCCGCATTCCTTGAGCTGCTTGTCCATGTTGATCTTGATCTTGTGCATCGGCACATGGCCGGGGCCTTCGATCATCACCTGGCAGCCCTTCTTCCACGCGATCTGCGTCAGTTCGCCGAGCGTTTCCAGTTCGGCGAACTGGGCGCGGTCATTGGCGTCGGCGATGGAGCCGGGCCGCAGCCCGTCGCCGAGCGAGAACGACACATCGTATTTGCGCATCAGGTCGCAGATTTCATCGAAGCGCTCGTAGAGGAAGCTCTCCTTGTGCCGCGACAGGCACCACTTCGCCATGATCGAGCCGCCGCGCGACACGATGCCCGTCACGCGGTTAGCGGTGAGCGGCACGTAAGCGAGCCGCACGCCGGCGTGGATGGTGAAATAATCGACGCCCTGTTCGGCCTGCTCGATGAGCGTGTCCTTGTAGACTTCCCAGTCGAGCTTGGTCGGGTCGCCATTGACCTTTTCCAGCGCCTGATAGATCGGCACGGTGCCGATCGGGACGGGGCTGTTTCGCAGGATCCATTCGCGCGTGTTGTGGATGTTGCGGCCGGTCGACAGGTCCATCACCGTGTCGGCGCCCCAGCGGATCGCCCACACCATCTTCTCGACTTCCTCTTCGACGGAAGAGGTGACGGCCGAGTTGCCGATATTGGCGTTGATCTTCACGAGGAAGTTGCGGCCGATGATCATCGGCTCGAGTTCGGCGTGGTTGATATTGGCCGGGATGATGGCGCGGCCGCGCGCGATCTCGTCGCGGACGAATTCCGGCGTGATGAAGGCCGGCACCGCGGCGCCGAAGCTCTCACCGTCGGCGATCGCGGCCTGCGCGCGGTCGAGCATCGCCTTGCGGCCGAGGTTCTCGCGCTCGGCGACGTAGATCATTTCCTTGGTGATGATGCCGCGCCTGGCGAATTCATACTGCGTCACCGGCGCGTCGCCGATGGCGCGCCACGGCTTCGGCGTGTTCGGGAAGTTGCGGGCGAGGTGCTTGCCGGTGGCGTTGCCGTTGTCGACTGGCTTGATCGGCCGCCCTTCATATTCCTCGACGCCGCCGCGCTCCTTCACCCATTCGATGCGCGCGCGCTTGAGGCCGTTCTCGACGTCGATGGCGACGTTGTCGTCCGTGTAAGGCCCGGTGGTGTCGTAGACGGGCAACGGCGGCTCGCCGGAGGCATCCGAGAGCTTGATCGCGCGATGCGGCACCTTGATGTCCGGCGCTGCGGCGGGGTTGGTATGCACCTTGCGCGAGGCGGGCAGGGGGCCGGTCGTGACCTTCGGCGTGACGAGATCGGCGGCGGTGACGGGCTTGTTCATGACTTCAACTCCCTGCGCTGGCTCTGCGGTTGTTCGGCCACATAAGCCTTGAATGTGAGAATGCCGCCGACGACCAGAAAGATGATCGCCAGCACGGTAACGACACGCGGATTGCTCGTGGCGCCGATGAAGCGGACGAGGTCGGGTGCGAAAATGCGGAACACGCCCATCACGGTCAGCAGCCAGCCGAGCGCGGTGATGAGGCTGCGCCAGTCGGCGGTCCAGCGCGGATGCGCGTTGAGAATGGCGAGGCCCGTCGCCAGGCCGAGAATGCCCGACAGCGCGACCATCGCGCTGTTGCCGAGCAGCTGGCGACTGATCTCGTTGTAGGCCGCGCCGTTGATGAGCGCGCCAATGCCGAGCACGGCCATGACCGGGCCGGCGATTCGGGCAATGGAATATGAAGCCTGCATTGGCGTGTCCTGTCCCTTCGCCGGCATGACCCGGATCAGGTTCAAAGGGACTCTCTCAGCCCGGCCATGTCGCCGGGCACCCCTCGGAATCCGCGTAATCTAGGCTCGTTCGGGGCTGTGTCAATCGGCTGAAGCCTTTGTTCCAGGCCATTTACTCTCGGTTATCGCTTCGCGGATTTAATGGCCTCCGTTCGCCCGCGCTCGCATGGCGGGAGCTGACGCTTTCAGAGGGCCTTGCCGTGGTCTTTCCATCCGCCGACGCCAAGCGTCCCGGGTTTTCCGCGCTGCGCGCGGTTCCAGCCTCTGTGGCTTGGCCCGTGGCGGTGGCGTCGCTGATGTATGTGATGTTGCTGGCGCTGGGCGGCAAGCTGCTCAACGACGCCGACACCTACTGGCAGATCGCGCTCGGCGACTGGATGATCGCCAACCGCGCCGTGCCGCATGTCGATGTCTATTCCTGGACGATGGCGGGCGAGCCGTGGATCTCCAGCCAGTGGCTGGCGCAGGTGATCTTCGCCGCGGTTTACAACGCGGTCGGCTGGAGCGGCGTCGTCGCGATCAGCGCGCTGGCGATCGCGTCGGCCTTCGGCCTGCTGGCTTATCATCTGATGCGGCATCTTGCCCCGATGCCGGCGCTGGTCCTCACCGTGGCCGCCTTCGTGCTTGCCGCGCCGCATATGCTGGCGCGGCCCCACGCGCTGGCGCTGCCGGTGATGGTGCTGTGGGTCGCGGGGCTGGTGCGCGCCGCCGATGAGAAGCGCGCGCCGTCATTCTGGCTGCTGCCCCTGATCGCGCTGTGGGCGAATCTGCATGGCGGCTTCACCTTCGGTCTGTTCCTGATCGCGCCGGTCGCGCTCGAGGCGCTGATCAATGCAAAGGCGCAGGAGCGGATGCGGGTGGTGCTGCGCTGGGCGTTGTTCGGCGTTGCCGCGCTCGCCGCCGCGTGCATCACGCCCTACGGGCCGGAGTCGATTCTGGTGACGCGGCGCATTCTTGGCCTGGGGCCGGCACTGGCGCTGATCGGCGAATGGCAGCCGGAAAATTTCGCCAGGCTCGGCGGTCTGGAAATCTGTCTGCTCGCGGCGATCGGCTTTCTGCTCTATCGCCGCATCACGCTGCCGCCGGTGCGCATCCTCGTTGTGCTCGGTCTCGTGCATATGGCGCTCAGCCAGTCGCGCAGCGGTGAGATGCTGGGCCTTGTTGCGCCGCTGTTCCTGGCCGCGCCTTTGGCGCCGCAACTTGGCGGCCGTGCCGCCGGCGATGCGAAGCCGCTCTATACGGCCGCCGCCGCGGCGCTCGTGCTGTTCGCCGCGGTGATGAGCGTGGTTCTGCCGCTGTCGCTGCGTTACTCACCGCGCGCGGAGGTGTCGCCGGCCGGCGCGGCTGCGGCGGTGAAGGCATCCGGCCGGACGCATCTGCTCAATTCCTACGACTTCGGCGGCTATCTGATTGCACAGGGCGTCAAGCCGTTCATCGACGGTCGCACCGAGCTCTATGGCGCAGATTTCTTCCTGCGCCACGATGCCGCGGTGAATCTCAAGAATGTCAGCGTGTTCTACGATCTGATGCGGGCACGCGATATCGACGTCACCTTGCTGGCGCCGTCGACGCCGGCGGTCGGTCTGCTCGACCGTATGCCGGGCTGGACGCGCGTCTATGCCGATGACACTGCCGTCGTGCATGTGCGGACGGACGCCGCGCGCTAGCCGCGGCCGTTGCGCTGCTCAGTAGCAGTAGTTCCGCGACACGCGGTGATAGCTGCCATCACGATGTTTGCGCCAGCAGCGACCGTCGTACCAGTAGTAACGGCCGCGGGGCTCCATCTGCGAACCGATCGCGGCGCCGGCAGCGGCACCAATGATGCCGCCGGCGACAGCGCCGCCGGCCTTGCCGGTCGCAGCGCCGCCGACGACTGCGCCGATACCGCCGCCGATGATCGCACCGCCAATGGTATTGTTCTGCGCCGCTGCCTGCCGCACGGGCAACAAAGCGAGCAACGCCAAGACTACCAGAACACCGACCTTCCGAACCATGGATTTGACCCTCCGAAACCCATCCGCAGAGATTTGTAGAGCATATTCGGAGGGCCCGCCATTGCGTTCGACTCGCTGCCCCCCGCAATGACAAAGGGAGACATCGCAGCGATGACGACGGCGTCGGGGCTCACGAATACAAAGTGAGCCGAATTACATCCTCGGCAATTGCGTGACGCTGATCCGTGCCGTGCCTTCGGCTTCGGCGATGATGCGCAAGGTGTTGGAGTCGAAGGCGATGCCGTTGAGGCGGAGGCTGTTGATCGCGGTATCGACCGCGACGCCCTGGCCGGCCTGCCGGAAGTCGGCCATCGCCTCGCCGATTTTCTTCTTGGCATCGTTGAGGAAGGGCGTGAGATCGATCATGGCGTTGTCGGCCAGAGCCTGTTGCAGGTAGGGCATGGCCGCACGCGCCGCGGTGCCGAGCAGGCCGTACGCCGCTTCCGTCTCCACCGCCAGCGAGATGTCGGTGAGGCGCAGAATCTGCGTTTGCGGATCGAGCTTCGGGCGGCCCCAGATATCGACATCGGCCTCGGCGCCGAAGCCGAACCAGCTCTTGCGCTCGCGTGCCTTGACACGCAGCGAGATCAGCAGGCGATCGTCGGCCGCGGCCAGAGAGGCACGTAGCACCTCGACTTCGACCGCCGCGCTTGCGTCTTCGGGGAAGCGCTTGCCCTTCAATTGGGCGTTGATCAGCTTGTTGAGCTCGGTGAACGGCACGTCGATCGGCACGCCGACTACCAGCTTGCCGTTTTCCATCGGCGGCACGAGTTCGAGCGACGCCGGGAACGGGCAGGCCGGCTTGGTCGCCTGCGCCAGGATGCGCGTCTCGGCCTGAACGCCGATCACCAGCGTGACGTTTCGCGCATCGATCTGCGGCTGCGCGGCAGCGGCGCGCACCGGCTTCATCTCCAGCCACAATGCGGGCAGGCCGGTATTGCCGCCGCCCAGCGGAATCGAGCGGCACATCTTCTGCCACTGCTCGCGCGCCGTCACTTCGACGATCGGATCGTTGCGGATGCGGCCTTCGAAATTGGCCACCTGCTGGTTCACCTGTTGCTCGATCAGGGGCTTGGCCTCACCGGCCATGTTGAGACGAATGCCGGCGATGTTGATCGCGCTGTCGGCAACGCTGATCTGCGCCGCGAGATTGGGATGAACGCGCCAGTTGGTGGCGAATTCGGGCCGCGAGCGCACGGTGACCTGGCTGCGCAATTCGACGTTCTGATCGAGCACGCGGCCAGCCAGTCCGCCGATAGCCTTGTTGAGATCGCCGCCGAGCTGGCCACCGCCAAGCAGGCCGCCGAGCGCGCCGGCGACGCCGCCGGTCAGGTTGCCGGCGGCCGCGCCGAGTTGGCCGGTAATGTGCAGATTGCCGGTCAGCGGCGTGTTGACGGTGAGTTCACCGGCGCGGCCGCTTACCGCCATGTTGCCGCGATTGACCGTGAGGCCGATGTCGGCCTTCTGCAGCAGGCCGCTGACCGGATTGCCGCTCTGACCGGAGAAATTGCGCGGCGTCGAGGCTTCGATCGAACGCTGGATGGCGTCGATCGACACGGCCACCGGCGCGATCACGTAAGACGGACGCGACAGCGGCGGTAATGGCGGCAACGGCTCGAGCTTGGCGGCGACGCGGCTGGCTTGATTGGCCGGCGGAAAGAAGCGGTCGAGCGCCCACAAGGTGGCGGCGAAGAACAGCGCCACGACGATGAGCGCGCCGGCGATCACGCGGAAGCGGCGCGACCGGCCGAACCACCGCAGCGGTGCGGTGATCACATAGAAAATGGCGTCGAAAATTCGTCCCATCGGTCCGCTCCGCTCGATTCGTCGCGTGCGGATTTTAGGCCGATGAGCGGCGCGTGACCAGCAGCGCGGCTGATCAGGTTTGTGTCACGAAGGCCGTCCCATCCGGTGCAGCTTCAGCACGTTCCAGACCACGTCGCTCGCCGGCGTTGGGATGCCGGACGCGCGGCCCAGCGCACGCACCTTGCCGCCGAGCCAGTCGAGCTCGAGTCGGTTGCCGCGCTCGAGATCGTGCGCCATCGAGGCTTTCATGCCGGGCTCGATCGTGCCGGCGATCTGCGCCATGCGCTCGTCGATGAATGCGTGATCGAGCGCGACGCCTTTGGCGCGGCCGACGGCGTAAGCTTCCTCCATCAACTGCCTGAAGAAGTCGCGCAGGTCCGGATCGGCGGCGATCGGTCCGATCGATGAGCGGAAGGTTGCGGTCGCGCCGGACATGGCGGTGAGGAAAATGAATTTCTGCCAGCGCTCGCGTTCGATGTCGCTCGAGAGTTCGAGGCTGAGCCCGGCCGCCTTGCCGGCGGCGACAAAGGCGTCGAGCGTCGCATCCGGCTTCTTGTCCGCGCGGCCGAACACCATGCGCGCGAAGGCGCTGGTGTGTTTGATGACGCCGGGCGCGGCAATGGTGGTGGCGATGTAGGTGACGCCGCCCACGGTCTGCTCCGCACCGAGGATCGGGGCAATGCGCTCGACGCTGTCGACGCCGTTCTGCAAGGTGATGACGCGGGTCGCGTCATTGACCAGCGGCTTCGTCAGTTCGGCGGCGCTTTCGGTGTCCCAGAGCTTGACGGCGAACAGCACGACATCGACGGGGCCGACGTCTTTCGGATTGTCGGTGACATTGACCTTGGGCAGATGCAGGTCGCCATGCACGCTCTCAAGCTTCAACCCGTTGGCCTTGATGGCCGCGAGATTGGCGCCGCGCGCGATAAAGAAGACGTCGTGCCCGGCGGCGGCAAGCCGCGCGCCGAAGTAACCGCCGACGGCGCCTGCCGCCATTGCCGCAATCCGCATGATGAGGCTCCCGCATTCATGTACGGGTGTGGCTATAGCATGCGCGCGCAAAAAAGAGCCCGGCGAAACCGGAAGGTTTGCCGGGCAGTTTTGGGAGGTTCAGTCGAAAACGTTCAGTAAATCCCACGCGGGCGGATGGTCTGCCATGTGCGCTCGGCCGGGCCGGGGGCCGCCGACGCATAGGATGACGTGGCTTCGTCCGAGAGCGCCGACACAGTCTGCGGCGCGTCGCGACGGGCGCGCGCTTCGGTGGTCTGCGGCAGCACAATCACCTTGGCGCCGGTCTGCACGCGATCATAAAGGTCGATGACGTCGTCGTTGGTGAGGCGGATGCAGCCGGACGACACGTTCTTGCCGATGGTCGACGGATCGTTGGTGCCGTGAATGCGGTACATCGTGTTGCCGATATACATGGCACGGGCGCCGAGCGGATTGCCGGGACCGCCAGCGGTGAAGCGCGGCAGATAAGGCTGGCGCTCGATCATTTCGGCCGGCGGATGCCAGTCCGGCCACTCGGCTTTGCGCGACACCTGCTTCACGCCCGACCAGGTGAAACCTTCGCGGCCGACGCCGATGCCGTAGCGCAGGGCCTTGCCGTTGCCGAGCACGAGATAAAGATAAGTGTTCGGCGTATCGACAATCACCGTGCCGGCGGCTTCGCGGGTGGCATAATCGACAATCTGGCGCTGCAGCCGCGGATCGAGCTGCGCATCCTCATTGCCGAGCTGGTCGTCATATTGAAGGTCGGGCGAAAGCTGCTGCGGCGCGGCCTGCATTTGCGGCGGCGCCAGGAAAGCGACTTGCGACTGCGCGTGAGCGGCGCCCGACAATGCGAGCGCGGCGATCAGCGCGGCGAGCGAACCTGCGGTCTTAATGTTGGTGAACATCTTACCCTCCGAACACGAAGTCGCGTGTCATTCGTGTAGGCAAGTACGAGGGTGGGGGCTGTGTTCCCCATCACAATGCGGTCAAATATGCGACAAAGCAGGGAACCGGCTGCAATGATTGGCGTTTTGGCGCGGGATCATTTCCGCGTGTGCCACCCGACCACGGCGTCCGGCGCGCTGTCGGTTGAGGCAAAGTAGGGTTTGATGTCCAGCAGCGGCGTGCCGTCGAGGCAGTCCAGCCCGACCACGCTCAGTTTGTTGCCGTCGACATCGTTGAGCTTCACCACGCTCATGGCGATCGGGTTGGGCCGCGCCGGCGAGCGCAGCGCAAAGGTGCCGCGCTGGACCCCGTATTGGCCGGGCACCTGCCGCACCAGATTTCGAGGCGCCTTGTCCATCCAGTAAAGCAGCACGAGGTGGCTGCAGGTCTCGACCTCCTTGAGGGCCGGGACCCATTGCGGGTCGAGTTCGACGGTGCAGACCGCGTCGGATGCGCGGGCGTTCTTCGGGCAGTCCTTGCGCTCCTTCCAGGGGGTGCGGATGCGGCCAATGAAATAGACCCCCGCGTCGAAATCGGCCGGCAGGTCGACCGTCACTTCGCCCTCGCGGACGCCAAAATCGGGATTTGCCATGGCGGTCTCTTCCTCGTCATTCCGGGAGGAGCATAACGCCCCGTTCACCCTCGCCCATACCATCCGTTGGGGACGGCGGGTACCGCCCTTGCGGGGCCACATTTAAGCGTATAAAGATATCCTTATGTGGTGGGAGCCCGCCCAAGCCGGGAATGCTCCCGAAAAAGCCAGTTCGGACACGATGCCCCAGACGCCGCAGAGCCACCTCGGTTTCGACGCCCTTAACGCGGTCCTCAAGGCCGCCGGGGAGGAAACGCGGCTGCGCGTGCTGGCCTTGCTCGCCGAAGCGGAACTGACCGTCTCCGACCTCACCGACATCCTGCGCCAGTCGCAGCCGCGCATTTCGCGGCACCTCAAGCTGCTGGTCGAGGCCGGGCTGATCGAGCGATTCCGCGAAGGCACCTGGGCATTCTTTCGCCTCGCCGAGCATGGCGAGGCCGCCGAGGTCGCGCGTGCGCTGCTCAGCCATCTCGATCCCGCCGACCGTACGATCACCCGCGACCGCGATCGGCTGACCTCGGTGCGCAAGGCGCGCGCCGCCGCGGCGCAAGCCTATTTCCGCGAACACGCCGCCGACTGGGACCGCATCCGCAAGCTGCATGTCGCCGACGAAGCGGTGGAAGCCGCGATTATCAAGGCGCTGGCCGACAAGCCGTTCAGGTCGCTTCTGGATCTGGGCACCGGCACCGGTCGCATGCTCGAACTGTTTGCGCCGCGGATCGAACGCGGCCTTGGCCTCGATCTGTCGCCGGACATGCTGCTTCTCGCCCGCGACCGGCTTGAGCGCGGCGGTCTGAAGAATTGCAGCGTGCGTCAGGGCGATCTCTACGACCTGCCGCTCGCCGACGACTCCTTCGATGTCATCATCCTGCATCAGGTGCTGCACTTCCTTGACGACGGCGGCCGCGCCATCCGCGAAGCCGCGCGCGTGCTGCGGCCCGGCGGCCGTCTGCTGGTCGTCGATTTCGCGCCGCATGAACAGGAATTCCTGCGCGAGCAATTTGCGCATCGCCGTCTCGGCTTTTCGCCGGAGACGGTGACGCAATGGATCGTGCAGTCCGGCCTTGAGCCGATGATGCACAAGAGCCTCCGGCCGCGGCCGGGCTCTGCAGGCAAGATCGCCGTGTCGTTGTGGCTGGCGCGCGATGTCCGCGCGCTGATGGCGCAGCCGGCGAAGCGAGAGGTGGCGTAATGATCAGTCAGTTGCGTCCGAGCCGGTTCATGCCGGCCGGTCATAATCGCATCGATGTGTCCTTCGAGTTCTTCCCGCCCAAGGACGAGGCGATGGAAGCCACCTTGTGGGACGCGATCACCCGCCTGGCGCCGCTGATGCCGCAATTCGTTTCGGTGACCTATGGCGCCGGCGGTTCGACCCGCGAGCGCACGCACGCCACGGTGAAGCGCATTCTCGCCGAAACCGCGCTGACGCCCGCCGCGCATCTGACCTGCGTCGCCGCCACGCGCGAGGAAATCGACGGCATCGTGCGCAATTATCACGATGCCGGCGTGCGCCATCTGGTGGCGCTGCGCGGCGACCCGATCACCGGCGCCGGCGACAAATACACGCCGCATCCGGGCGGCTACGAGAACGCGGCGGCGCTGGTTGCCGGCATCAAGCGCATCGCACCGGATTTCGAGGTGTCGGTGTCGGCCTATCCCGAACGGCACCCGGATTCCCCGACGCTCGAAGCCGATATCGACACGCTCAAGCGCAAGGTCGATGCCGGCGCGACGCGGGCGATCACGCAATTCTTCTTCGAGAACGATCTCTACTTCCGTTATCTCGATCGCGTGCGGGCCCGGGGCATCGACATTCCGATCGTGCCCGGCATTCTGCCGGTGCAGAATTTCGGCGCCGCCAGGAATTTCGCGGCGCGCGCCGGCGCCACCGTGCCGGCCTGGCTGGCCGAACGTTTCGCCGGGCTCGATCACGATCCGGCGACGCGCAAGCTGATCGCCGCGGCGGTCGCTGCCGAGCAGGCGATCGATCTCCTCGATCGCGGCATCACCTCGTTCCACTTCTACACCATGAATCGCGCCGATCTCGTCTATGCGATCTGTCATCTGCTGGGTCTGCGCCCACAGGTGCAGGAGGCGGCGTGAATCAGGAGTTACGTGACGTGACCGAGTCCAAGCCCAGCACCCGCGATCTCCTCGCCGTCGCCATGCGCGAGCGCATTCTTGTGCTCGACGGCGCCATGGGCACCATGATCCAGGAACTGAAGCTGGACGAGCAGGGCTATCGCGGCGCGCGCTTCGACGCGTGGAACCGCGAAGTGCGCGGCAACAACGATCTGCTCAATTTGTCGCGGCCGCGCGCCATCCGCGATATTCACTACAAGTATTTCAAGGCCGGCGCCGACATCGTCTCGACCAACACGTTCTCGTCGACGACCATCGCCCAGGCCGACTACGGCATGGAAGGCATTGCCTACGAGCTCAACGTCATGGGCGCGCGGCTGGCGCGCGAGGCGGCGAACGACGCCGAGGCCGAAGATGGCGTGAAGCGTTTTGTCGCCGGCGCGCTCGGACCGACCAACCGCACCGCGTCGATCTCGCCGGACGTGTCGAACCCCGGTTACCGCGCCGTCACCTTCGACCAGTTGCGCACGGCTTATGGCGAGCAAGTGCGCGGGCTGCTCGACGGCGGCGCTGATCTCCTGCTGATCGAAACCATCTTCGACACGCTCAACGCCAAGGCGGCGATCTACGCCATCGAGGAAATTCTCGCCGAGCGCAATCTCGATCTGCCGGTGATGATTTCCGGCACCATCACCGATATGTCCGGCCGCTTGCTGTCGGGACAGACGCCGGCGGCGTTCTGGAACGCCGTGCAGCATGCGCGACCGATCACGGCGGGTCTCAACTGCGCGCTCGGCGCGAAGGAAATGCGCGCGCATATCGAAGAGCTCGGCCGCGTCGCCGATACATTTATCTGCGCCTATCCGAATGCCGGCCTGCCCAACGAGTTCGGCTATTACGACGAGAGCCCGGAATTCATGGCCGAGCTGATCGAGGAATTCGCCTCGGCCGGTCTCGTGAATGTCGTCGGTGGCTGCTGCGGCACCACGCCGGATCACATCGCGGCGATTGCCAAGGCGGTCAAGCCGCACAAGCCGCGCGCGCTCCCCGAGATTGCGCCGCAGCTTCGCCTGTCGGGGCTTGAGCCTTTCGCGCTGACGCCGGAAATTCCATTCGTCAATGTCGGCGAGCGCACCAACGTCACCGGGTCGGCGAAATTCAGGAAGCTGATCACCGCTGGCGACTATACCGCCGCGTTGGCGATCGCGCGCGACCAGGTCGAGAACGGCGCGCAGATCATCGACGTCAACATGGATGAAGGCCTGCTCGACTCGGAAGAGGCGATTAAGACCTTCCTCAACCTCATCGCTGCCGAGCCGGATATCGCCCGTGTGCCGGTGATGGTCGACTCCTCCAAGTTCTCCGTCATCGAGAATGGGCTCAAGTGCCTGCAAGGCAAGGCGGTGGTGAACTCGATCTCGATGAAGGAGGGCGAGGAGTCTTTCGTCGAGCACGCGAAGGTCGTGCGCCGCCATGGCGCCGCCGTCGTCGTCATGGCCTTCGACGAGAAAGGCCAGGCCGATACCTTTGCGCGCAAGACCGAGATCTGCGCGCGCGCCTACGACATTCTGGTGAACCGCGTCGGCTTTCCGCCGCAGGACATCATTTTCGATCCGAACATCTTCGCCATCGCCACCGGCATGGAGGAGCACAATAACTACGGCGTCGACTTCATCGAGGCGACGCGCTGGATCCGGCAGAACCTGCCGGGCGTGCATGTGTCGGGCGGCGTATCGAACCTGTCATTCTCGTTCCGCGGCAATGAGCGCGTGCGCGAGGCGATGCATTCGGTGTTCCTCTATCACGCCATCAAGGCCGGCATGGATATGGGCATCGTCAATGCCGGCCAGATGGCGGTTTATGACGATCTCGATCCCGAGCTGCGCGAGGCGTGCGAGGACGTGGTGCTCAACAAGCGCCCCGACGCCGCCGAGCGCCTGCTGGCGCTGGCCGACAAATTCCGCGGCGCCGGGCAGGAGGCCAAGCAGGTCGACCTCAAATGGCGCGACCAGCCGGTCGAAAAACGCCTCGCCCATGCTTTGGTCCACGGCATCACCGACTTTGTCGAGGCCGACACCGAGGAAGCGCGCGTGAAGCTGCCGCGTCCGCTCGACGTCATCGAAGGCCCGCTGATGGACGGCATGAATATCGTCGGCGACCTGTTCGGCTCCGGCAAGATGTTCCTGCCGCAGGTGGTGAAGTCCGCACGCGTGATGAAGCAGGCGGTCGCTTATTTGATGCCCTTCATGGACAAGGAAAAGGAAGAGCGCCGTCTTGCCGGCGGTGCGCAGGAGCGTTCGTCCAACGGCAAGATCGTGATGGCGACGGTGAAGGGCGACGTCCACGACATCGGCAAGAACATCGTCGGTGTCGTGCTCCAGTGCAACAATTACGAGGTCATCGATCTCGGCGTCATGGTGCCGGCGGCGAAGATTCTCGAAACGGCCAAGGCCGAGAAGGCCGATATCATTGGTCTGTCCGGTCTCATCACGCCGTCGCTCGACGAGATGTGCCATGTCGCGGCCGAGATGGAGCGTCAGGGCCTTGACCTGCCGCTGCTGATCGGCGGCGCGACCACGAGCCGTGTCCACACTGCAGTGAAGATCCATCCGAACTACCGGCGCGGGCAGGCGGTCTATGTGAACGACGCCAGCCGCGCCGTTGGCGTGGCGCAGGCTCTGATGTCGGCCGACAACAAGGCGGGCTATGTCTCCGACGTGCGCGCCGAGTATCGCAGGATCGCGGATGCCCACGCGCGCGCGCAGGAGGACAAGGCGCGGCTGTCGCTGGCCGCCGCGCGCGCCAATGCACTGAGGCTCGACTGGTCCGGGGCTTATGTGCCGCCCAAGCCGAGCTTCATCGGCGCACAGATCATGGCGGACTATCCGGTGGCCGATCTGGTCGGAGTCATCGACTGGACGCCGTTCTTCCAGACCTGGGAACTGTCGGGCCGCTATCCGAATATCCTCGAGGACGAGACGGTGGGCGAGGCGGCGCGCTCGCTCTACAAAGATGCCAGGGCGATGCTGGAGAAGATTGTCGCCGAGAAGTGGTTCAAGGCGAGCTGCGCCTTCGGCTTCTGGCCGGCCAATTCGGTCGGCGACGACATTCATGTCTATGCCGACGAAAATCGCGACAAGCCAGTCCATGTGCTGCACGGTCTGCGCCAGCAGCTCTCCAAGCGCGAGGGACGCTTCAATTCATCGCTGTCGGACTTCGTTGCGCCGCGCGACTCGGGGTTGAAGGATTACATCGGCGCCTTCACGGTGACGGCTGGCATCGGCGAGGATGTGATCGCCGAGCGCTTCAAGCGCGCCAATGACGATTACTCCGCAATCATGGTGTCGGCTTTGGCCGATCGTCTCGCCGAGGCCTTCGCCGAGCGGCTGCACCAGAACGTGCGCAAGGAATTCTGGGGCTACGCGGCGAACGAGTCGCTGTCGAACGAGGATCTCATCGCCGAGAAATATCAGGGCATTCGCCCGGCGCCGGGCTATCCGGCGCAGCCGGATCATACCGAGAAGGGCGCGCTGTTCGATCTGCTGCAGGCCGAGCGCATCGGCGTGAAGCTCACCGAGAGCTATGCGATGTGGCCGGGCGCGGCGGTATGCGGGCTTTATTTCAGCCATCCGCAGGCGGCCTACTTCGGCGTCGGCAAGATCGAGCGCGATCAGGTCGAGGATTATGCGCGGCGCAAGGGCTGGAGCATCGAAGAAACCGAGCGTTGGCTGGCGCCGATCCTCAATTACAATCCGAATGCGGTGACGAGCGAAGTGGCGGCTTAAAGGCCGTCACCTTCAGAGCAGCATTTTCCGGCGCCTCGTCGCGAAAGTACTATCGCTTTTGCCAGCAAGCGGTAGTCGGGTGTTGGCAGAACTCCTAATTTACTGTTTCCGTTTGCGTCTTGTGAACGAGACGCAGATACAAATAATTGTATCCGACGGCCTGCTCATGTGCATCGGAGTTCTTTTTTGATCGGGTTGTTAAAGACAAAATCCCTGCGCTACTGGGTTGGGCTCGGCATGCTCGTCGCGCTGCTGCCGGTCGTTGTATCGGCCACCGGTGGCTACCTGTTGCTCAATTGGGGTGTCATCGCGCCGTTCCACGACGTTTCTTCTCGTCAGCGGCAGCAGGTCATCCCGGCGCAAAAGCTCCGCGTCATGCTTTGGGAAGCGCTGTCGTCGATCGACGAATTCGTCGAAGATCACGATCCGATTCATCTCCCGCCGTATCGCAATCTCCGCACGCAGATTGAGACCACGTTCGCGGAGCTAAGCGGCGCTCTCAAGGACGAGCCGGCCGTTCAGGCGATCCTGGATAGTGCGCGTACCGACTGGACCGCGGCGGAACGCCACGCGACGACTCTGATCTCAGTAGCCCGCCCCGCCGACGATGCCGAAAAGGATGCGATCTTTCACAGATTCCATGGCGGTATCACCGCGGCAAGCGACAAGCTGGCGGCGGTTCATACGCGCATCGCCGCGCGGATAGACGAGGATCACGATATCGCGGTTCGGTTCTATGAAAGGTCGTTGTGGCTCGCGGGAATTGCCGGCGCGCTGTCGATGCTGACGGTCGCCCTTGGTGTACTGATCATCGGCCGCGTCCTGTCGAACAGTGTGGATCGTCTGGTGGATGGTGCGATCCGGTTTGCTGAAGGTGATCGCCGTCATCGAATCCAGATTCAATTGCCACCGGAACTGCATCGCGTCGCCGAAGAGTTCAATCATATGATCGGGCGAATTCATGAATCCGAGGCTGCGCTCGACGAGCTCGCGCACAAGGACAGCCTGACCGGACTGGGCAACCGCCGGGCGTTTGAAGAAGCTTTCGCCGAGGTTCAGGCTGGCATTCAGCGGCACGGAGAAGCAGCGGCGCTTCTTGCGCTGGATATCGATCATTTCAAGCGCACGAACGACACTTTTGGCCATGCAGCCGGTGATGAGGTTCTGCGGGTCATCGCCAAGGCGATGACCAACAACGTCCGCCCCTTCGACAAAGTCTTCCGCGTCGGCGGCGAAGAATTTCTGGTGCTTTTGCCTCATGCCGGGGTCGTGAAAGGACAGGAGATAGCGGAACGTCTTCGGGAAGTGATCGCGTCGCTGCCGATCTCCTTCAATGACAAGATTTTACGGGTATCGGCGAGCATTGGCGTCGTCGAGATCACGCAATCCTCCGGGCATGCCCAGGTTGTGCAAGCGGTGGACGGCGCCCTTTATCGAGCCAAGGAGAGCGGCCGGAACCGCGTGGTGGTGGGCGATGGGCGCGGTCGCGCGGTCGATGCGACGTAATGTCGGTGAGTTCACGCTTGTCCGAATGCGGTGACGAGCGAAGTGGCGGCGTGACGCAATAATAAAAACACCGGAGCGAGCGCGTGCCCCGGTGTTCTGTCTTGAAGCCTCGGCGTTCTAAAAAGCTCCGAAGAGCACAGCGCCGACAAAAGCGAATACGGCGCACACAGCGAGCACGTTCAGGCGCAGAGCGATGTCCATGAGTGCCTCCCTGTTTGACGATGGAGTTGTTTATAACACAGCGGCGATGGCCCCCGAAGCAGATTGCATGTAAATCGCCGAAAAGAAGCGAGCGGCGCCATGCGGATGCGGAATGACTCGTTAAGCGATTGATCGCGCGCTGTTCTTGCTGCCGCTGGCGTAAAAATCGGCAATACTCACCCGGAACATCCTGTCGTTGCGTGGTGCGCCGGCGCCAAACCGGTGCGGAGTGGGCAGCTTTGTGCAGTGCAGAGCCCGTGCGGCGGCGAAATTTGCATAGCACAAGTGCTGTTGCCCGTGCGGCCAGAGGCGGTCTTGACGCCATGCCGGGCGCTGCCCTACCGAGAAGGCTCAGCTTTGCGGTCCTTCTGAATCGGCAACAATCGCGCCGTTCATAAAAAAGTCATCGGAGGAAATATGCGTCGTCTCGGCGTGCTCGCTCTCGCGCTTCTGTCATTCGCTGCGCTCGCTTCGGCGCCGGCTTGGTCGAAAGCGGCGGACTGGCCAACCCGCACTGTGCGTTTCATCATCCCGCTGGGTCCGGGTTCCGGCGCTGATATCACCGCGCGCATTCTTGCCGACAAGCTGCAAACCAAATGGGGCCAGTCCGTCGTGGTCGAGAACCGGCCTGGCGGCGACGCCATCCTGGCGATCAATGCGGTGATCGGTGCAAACGACGATCACGTGCTGCTGTTTGCGCCGGCGTCGACCTTCACCGCGCATCCGCTGCTGCACGAGAAGATGCCATACAATCCGGCCGATCTCGTGCCGATCGCGCGCGTCACCAACACGCTGATTGCGCTCGGCGTGCCGGCCGATCTTGGCGTGTCGTCGATCAAGGAACTGGTGGCGAAGATCAAGGCCGAGCCCAGCAAGCTGAACTATGCCTCGGTCACGGGCGCCAACGATCTGCTTTTTGCCGCGTTTCTGAAAGCCGAGAAACTCGAAATGACGCGGGTGCCGTACAAGGATCCGGTGTCGGCAATCAACGACGTCGCCGAAGGCCGCATCCAGGCTTTCGTCGGCGCCTATGCGATCATGCGTCCGCGCGTCGATGCCGGCAAGGTCAAGGCGATTGCGCTCACCAACGTGCAGACGGCCGAGATGCTCAAGGCAATCCCGACCGCGGCGCAGGCCGGTTACAAGTCGCTGGAGCTCGATGGCCTGGTTGGCGTGCTCGGCCCCAAGTCGGTCGCGCCCGCGGTGCGCGAGAAGATCGCCGCCGATATTCGCGCCATGCTCAACGATCCGGCGATCAATCCGAAACTGGCCGCCACCGGGCAGGTCGTCAATCCGGGTTCGCCGGCTGAGTTCGCTGCGGCGCTCAAGGAACAGAGCGACAAAGTTGGCGAGATCGGCAAGACGCTCGGCATCAAGGCGGCGGGTCAGTAGGACCCGCATCGTGCATGACATGAAATCCGCCCCGGAGACGGGGCGGATTTTTCATGCGCTGGTCGCCTGAGCCCGTCATTAACGGTTCCTTAGCCTTACCGCTTTCCCGCGCGCCAGCCTTGAAGTCTCGTTAAATATACGCGTCGCATTTTACCGGTCATGAAGGCCGGTCCGCGTTTTTTCCTTGGCTGTGGCTTTGCTGCGTTGCTGGCGCTCGCCGGTTGCGGGCGCAGCGGCATGTGGGGCGTCGAACGCGCCGCCTGGCGTGGCCAGGCCGAGGCGCAGTGCATGCAGTCGGGTGCGGTGAAACTCGGCGGCGCCATCGTGCGCGCGGAGCCGATCGAAGGGCCGGGCGTCTGCGGCGCCAACTTCCCACTGAAGGTTCTGGCGCTCGGTGAGAGCAGCCAGAGTTACGGCTACGCCGAAGCCCCACCGCGACCGCCGGGTCGTGTCGGCGCCTCCATGCCGGACTGGCCGGCCGAGCGGGCGCGCCCTGTTCAGCAAGGACCGGCGAATTATGCGCCGCCGGCCGACAACGGTCAGATGCGCTGGATGCAGGGGCCGCCGCCGGCCAATGCGCAACCGGCCGCGCCACAATACAATGCACCTCAGGTCAGCGCGCCGCCGACCTATCAACCGCCGACCTATCAGCCGCCGCGCGCCGCCGAGCCGCGTTCTGCGCCGGTCGGCGCCGGGCCGATGTCGATCTACCCGCCCGGCGTGAATGCGCCGCCGCCCGACGACATCCCCGACGATGCCATCGTGCCGAACAGCCGCCGTCAGGCGCAGCCTGCCTACAATGAACCGCCGCCACGGCAGGCGAGCTACACACCGCCGCCGCTCGGGCCATCTCGCGACTCGCGTTTCGACGCGCCGATCCGCACCGGCGCCATTGCCCCGGCGACGCTGACGCCGACCGCAACATTGTCGTGCCCGATCGTCTCGGCGCTCGATCGCTGGGTGGCGGGCGGCGTGCAGCCGGCCGCCTTGCGCTGGTTCGGCTCGCCGGTTGCGGAGATCAAGCAGATCTCGGCCTATTCGTGCCGGCAGATGAATGGTGCCGGCGGCAGCGGCATTTCCGAACATGCCTTCGGCAATGCGCTCGATATCGCCGGCTTCACGCTCGCCGACGGCCGCAAGATCTCGGTGCAGAAAGGCTGGCGCGGCACACCGGAAGAGCAGGGCTTCCTGCACGACGTTCAACTCGCCGCCTGCGACACCTTCAGCACGGTGCTGGCGCCCGGCTACAATGCCGCGCATTACAACCACATCCACGTTGACCTGATGCGGCGCAAGAGCGGCCGCCGGCCATGCCGCCCCGATGCGATCCCCGGGGAAGTCGTCGCGGCCAAGGCGCGCGCAGTTTACGCCGCGAAGAATGGCAACAAGGAATACACGGGCTCGATCGGCAGCACCGACAAGGACAAGCTCAAGAAAATCCTGGATGCGATCCCCGGCGCCGACGGCCTCGATGATGAGGATGCTGACGATATGGTGACCGGCTCGATCGGCGGTGGACCGGACATTTCCACGGGCGCCGAGGACGCCACTCCGGCGCCGCGGGGGCGCGGCTGGCCGATCGTCGTGCCGCAGCGGGCATCGAACGCGGGGCGCAGCCCGGCGGATTTTTAAGCCTGCTCAGACCGCCGCGTCGATCAGCATGGCTGCGAACAGAAGAAGGCCGGCGTCGCGGTTGGAGCGGAACAGTGTCAGGCACAGCGCCGGGTCGTCGATATCGATGCGGCGAACTTGCCAGCCGAGATGAACGGCGAAGCCGGCGAGGCCAAGCAGCGTGATCCAGCTGGCGCCGGCCATGACGCATGCGATGCCGATCAGCACCACCGCCGCGGAATAAAACAGCGTCAGCGCCTGTTTGGTGTTCTGCCCGAACAACAGGGCGGTCGACTTGATGCCGATCATCATGTCGTCTTCGCGGTCCTGATGCGCGTAGATGGTGTCGTAGGCGATCACCCAGCAGATGGCGCCGGCGTAGAGAATGACCGGGGCCCAATCGAGCCGGCCGAAAGCCGCGGGCCAGCCCATCAGTGCGCCCCATGAGAAGGCGAGACCGAGAAAGATCTGCGGCCAATAGGTGACTCGCTTCATGAAGGGATAGATCGCGACCACGAGCAGCGAGGCGAGTCCGGTCATGACCGTGTAGCGGTTGAACTGCAGCAGCACGACGAGGCCGATGAGGGCCTGCGCGACCAGAAAAATGGCGGCTTGCTTGGCGGTCACCTGACCCGACGGGATCGGACGCGAGCGCGTCCGCTCAACCTTCGCGTCGAGATCGCGATCGACCAGGTCGTTCCAGGTGCAGCCGGCGCCGCGCATCGCGAAAGCGCCGACAAAGAACAGCACGATGTGCGTGAGGCTCGGCAGCCGATCCATGGTCAGGCCGGTGAGACCGACCGACCACCAGCATGGCATGAGGAGCAGCCACGACCCGATCGGCCGGTCGAGGCGGGCGAGCCGCAGGTAAGGACGGAACTGTCCCGGCGCGTAGAGATCGACCCAGTTGCCGGTTGAGTCGGCAACGCGTCCGCCGGTCTCGCTCATCGCGCGAGCGGCGAGCCGCTGAGCGTGTCGAAGGTGCCGCCGCGGCCGGTTTTGATGTTGCCGGAATCCGGCACCGGTGCGCTGAGCGCGTCGCTCAAGGTCGGGCCGGCCGGCTTCGGCGGCGCAGCGGCGACCTCGCAGACGCGGGTGCGGATTTCGGTGGCCTGGGCCTGGCTCTTGGTCAAATTGTCGAGCAGGTCCTTCGGCATGCCGCACGAGGCGGTGTTCGCAGCCACGTATTTGAGAAGCTTGCCCTGGGACGCGGTGTATTCGTTGAACAGCCGGCAGGCGACCGCGGGCGGCACGCGCTTCTTGCCCGCCTGCTCGATGGCGCTGCGCTTCTTGCCCGTGTCCTGGCTGAGTTTGGCGAATTCCTTGAAGCAGGGTGGCTCCTGCTGCTGTTGCTGCATACCCATGGGCGCGCCAAAGCCGGCCGATGGCGGCACGAAGCTCTGTTGTGCCGGGGCCTGCGGTGCCTGTCCTTGCGAAGGTTGCGGGGCCGGCCATGCGCTCGCAGGCGCAGATTGCGTATTGGGAGCCGGCCAGGCACCGGCCGGAGCCTGCTGCGCTTCGGCCTGGGGCTGGGCTGCGGGCCAGGCGCCTGCGGGCGCCGGCTGCTGGGCCTGCGGCGGGGCCGGCCAGGCACTCTGGGCCAGAGCCGGCGCGCCGACGGGAAGCGTGGCAAGGCAGGCAGCAATGGCGAGAGCCCGGCAGCGGCTCATAACTTAATCCTTTCGAGGCGCCGCCGGATTAGGCGGCGGGCTGTTGGCAAGCTTATAACAACTCGCCGAATGCGTCGGGAAGGCGGCATTTTGCGTTAAATCGCCGCCCCGTGATCCGTCCTCCGGCACGTCCGAAATCGAGCCAAAGCCAGTCTGTTCATGCCGCAATACGATTTCCGCACCCCCCGCGTCTATCTCGATACCGCGCTGGCCGCCGGCGCCGAAATTCCACTCGACCGCGATCAGGCGAATCATCTCGGCAATGTGCTGCGGCTCGCCGCCGGGGACGCCGTGCTTTTGTTCAACGGCCGTGACGGCGAATGGGGGGCCGAGCTTACCGGGGCCGGCAAGCGTCTTGCCGTCAGGATAGATCGGCAAATGCGGCCGCAGCCGGAGGCCCCCGATCTCGAGTTCCTGTTCGCGCCGCTCAAGCACGCCCGGCTCGACTACACGGTGCAGAAGGCGGTGGAACTCGGCGTCTCGCGGCTCAGGCCCGTACTGACCCAGCATACCCAGGTGACGCGGATCAATCTCGAGCGCATGCGCGCCAATGTCGTCGAGGCCGCGCAGCAATGCGGTGTGCTCAATCTTGCCGAGGTCGCCGAACCGATCCAGCTCAAGACTGTCGCGTTGCACGATCCCGACAGGCTGCTGATTTTCTGCGACGAGGATGCCGAGGTCGCGGACCCAGTGAAGGCATTGCGCCGTGCCCGACCGCTGCCGAGCGCGCTGGTGCCGGACGAAGCGCTGGCGCCGATGCCGATGGCAGTGCTGATCGGGCCCGAAGGCGGATTTTCCGAAGACGAACGCGCGTTGCTGATGCAGCGGCCGAATATCGTGCGCCTGTCGCTCGGCCCGTTGATCCTGCGCGCCGACACAGCTGCGGTCGCGGCGCTGACATTGGCGCAGGCGGTGCTTGGCAACTGGAGATCGTGATGAGAGGGCAGTTTTATTAAACTGCCGGCGTGGCTGCCGACGCTTTTCGCCGGCAGCCAACGCCGCAACAAACGCTTTTGAACGCAACGCATACAACGCAACGAACGCACGAACATACGCACACAACGCAACGCCGAGGACAAAACGCTTCGGCCGACGGATGTGCCCGTCACAATCACGACGAATCCAACAACACGACTCGATTCGAGCGCGGCGCATCATGCGGCGATGCAAGCCCGTTCACGAGTCCGGGGCGCCGCGAATCTGTGGTCAACTCGCATTGACGGCGGCGAATCTGTGAATCGAAGGCCGCTGCGCCCGTGGACGTGGCGCGCGATATCGGCGCGGTGTGGTTTTTGCGTCCTTCCGATGGGCTGGCCGCTGGGCTAGAATGACGCCGTCAGCGGGAGTTCGGTTCATGGTTCGCCAGATGTTTCGTATCGTCAGTTTGGCCTCGGTCGCCAGCGCGGTGGTCCTGATGGCTTGGGCCGCCCAGTCCGGTTCGGCCCGTGCGGCCGGCTGGATCGAAAAGGGCATCTATCTGTCCGGCCCGAACTATGACGGCGACCTGCCGTCTTGCGAGGCGGCGCTCGGCGAGATCACCAGCCGGTTCGAAAGCACGCAGGCGCGGTTCTGGAACTCGAATGTCCAAATTCTTGGCTACGAGAGGGTCCGCGAGGTTGCTTACAGCCCGTGGGCGAAGGGCACCGTGCCGCGCCGTTTCTGCTCGGCGGTGGCCGATGTCTCCACCGGCCGCAAGCACGTGGTGAATTACTACATCACCGAAGACGGCGGCATGATCGGCGCCACCTGGGGCGTGACCTATTGCGTCGTCGGTTTCGACAGCAACATGGTCTACAGCCCAGCCTGCAAGATGGCGCGGCCCTGAGCTGTTGCCCTTCCTGCCATTTCAATCTGAGCACCAGCCGACGTCGCCGGGATGCGCAGATTTGTTCTTGATATGTTCCTGTAATTGGTCTAAGTTCCGGGAAACCTTGTTTTAGGTCAATTCCGGCTTTGTTCTGTTGGGGGCGTTAATGGCGTGGTCGGATCCGGCCGGGAATGCGGTGTGGCGTCTTCCTGCCCTGCGATGGCTGGCCAAGTCTGCCCGCGCCGGTGCCGTGACCTGCTGCTTTGTTTTTCTGTTTGCCGTCGTGGCTTTTGCCCAGGACGCCCGGGCACAGCAGGACCGCCGGCAAAATGCGCCGGGCCGGTTCGATTTCTATGTGTTGTCGCTGTCGTGGTCGCCGTCTTACTGCGAGGCATCGGCAGAGCGTGGCGCCTCGCGCAATGCCGACGTTCAGTGCGGCGGCCGGCCTTTCGCCTTCGTCGTCCATGGCCTTTGGCCGCAATATGATCGGGGCTTTCCGGAATACTGCAAGGTGCCGGCACCGCGGCTCAACCGCGCCATCGTCGGTGCCATGCTCGATCTGATGCCGAGCCCGCGTCTTGTCTATCACGAGTGGGACAAGCACGGCACATGCTCGGGCCTGTCGTCGAACGCCTATTTCGAGAACGTGCGCAAAGCGCGCGCGGCGGTGAAGATCCCCGACATCTATCTCGATCACGACAAGCCCGTCATGGTGTCGCCGGGCGACGTGGCCGCGGCTTTCGTCCAGGCCAATCCGGGCCTGACACAGGAGCAGATCGCCGTCACCTGCGACAGCAAGCGCCTGAGCGAAGTGCGCATCTGCATGTCGAAGGATTTTGCCTTCCACACCTGTCCCGAAACGGCGCGCCGCTCGTGCCGGCGTGACAAGGTTGCCATGCCGGCGATCCGTGGTGGCCGATAACGCCTGTTTATTCGCGGCGATGACTCTGCGATCCCATTAAGCGCGCGCTAACGCTCGCATTGCACGCTCGCGGAAAACACCTGCGTTCGCGACACATCCGGCTTTACTCCGGTGCTCTGTTAGCGCGATCTTTCGCGCGTCTTGAAGCCTGTGTGCCGGAAATCGCCATGGACCGCGTGAAGGATTACATCCGTTTCGTCGTCTGGTTCGTCGGCCTCAGCTACGTCGCGTTGTGGCCGGCAGCCGGATCGGATTTGGCGCCGCTGTCGCCCGGCCTGCATCTGATCGGAATGCTGGCGGCCTTCTGGGTGTTGGCGCGGCTGTGCCTTCTGTTGTGCGGCCGTGTAGCGGGAAAGCTGCTGCCAAAGGCGGCATGGGCGTCCCTGTCGCCGCGGCGTCTGCGCGCGGCGCTGGGGCGTGTGTTGATGCGGCTGACCCTCCGCCGGATCGAGCCGCCGCCGCCGCATTATGTTCACCCCCGCCGCGAATTCGGACTGCGCGGCGAGCCGCGTTGAAGCGTTGATCGTTTTGTCCTAAGCGGCAGTCATGAACTATCGCCACGCCTTTCATGCCGGCAATTTCGCCGACGTGTTCAAGCACGTCGTGCTGTGCCGCATCCTTCATTACCTGTGCGAGAAGCCGGCGGCGTTCCGCGTCATCGACACCCATGCCGGCGCCGGTCTCTATGACCTGACAAGCAGCGAGGCGCGCCGCGGCGGCGAGTGGCCGGGGGGCATCGGCCGGCTGATGGCGGCGGCCGAAAGCGGCGATATTCCGGCCGACGCCGCCACGTTGCTTAAGCCCTATTTCGATGTCCTTGGCGCCCTCAACGAGCGCGGCCAGCTCAAGATCTACCCCGGTTCCCCTGCGGTGACGCGCGCCTTCCTGCGCCCGCAGGACAAGCTGATTGCTTGCGAGATCGAGCCGGATGCGGTCCGTGCCCTGGCGCGAAACCTGGACAATGACGGTCGTATCAAGTCGATCGCCATCGACGGCTGGACCGCGCTGTCGGCTTATGTGCCGCCGCCGGAGCGACGCGGTCTGGTGCTGGTCGATCCGCCGTTCGAGGAGGAGGCTGATTTCCATCGTCTGTCGCACCTGCTCGGTGTGGCGCATCGCAAATGGGCGACCGGCATCTACGCGCTCTGGTATCCGATTAAGGGCCGGGGCGAAGCGGACGAACTGGCCAAGCGCGTTCGCAAGCTGGGGATTTCCAAGGTGCTGCGCGCCGAGCACCTGGTATCGCCCGTTCGCGACCAGACCCGGCTCAACGGGTCGGGGTTTATTCTGGTGAACCCGCCCTGGACGCTGGAGCGCGAGCTCGAGGTCTTGCTACCGCTGCTGGCGCAAGTGCTTGCGCGTGAAACCAATAGTGGCGGCTACCGGCTCGATTGGCTGGCCGGAGAGAACTAATTTCTACCGCGCCGCGTCACGCTGCGACTTAAGCAGCACAAATGGCCCCTTTTCCCGCGCCCGCACTTGGTGTGTAGTCCGTGAACTGGCAATGGCGTTCTGCCTCTCGTGTGGGGGCCGGCGGAATCACTGAGGCCCTTGAAGAGGCCGATGCTTTCCCCGTTCTTTGGAAGCCGTGTCATTCGCCGTGCGTGGGGCCGGCGATTGCGTGGGGAGGATCGACTGAAATGGCGCAAACTGGCGTGGTGAAGTTTTTCAACACCGAACGGGGCTATGGCTTTATCAAACCGGACGACGGCGCACGCGATGTGTTTGTTCACATCACCGCCGTTGAGCAGGCCGGCCTGAAGACCTTGAACGAAGGACAGAAGATCTCGTTCGACGTCGAGCCCGACAAGAAGGGCAAAGGGCCGAAGGCCGTCAATCTGGTCGTTAGCTAACACCGTTTCACGACGCGCTTGCGACAGCGGCGCGTCCGTGTGCAAAAGCTTGGGGAGCGCGCGTCATCGGCGCGCGCCAACCCTGAGCTTTTGTCGTCACCGGCGCGGAAACCGACAAGCACCCGCGCGAGCCATGGAATTCGCCAATGATGATTTTGCGTCATAGCCCTGCATCGCCGTTCGTCCGCAAGGTGAAGATCGCCGCCGACGTGCTCGGCCTCGCCGACCAGATCAAGCTTGAGGATACCGATACTATTGCCCCGGAATCTGGCTTCCTTGACCAGAACGCGCTTGGCAAGATTCCGACGCTGATCCTCGAGGACGGCTCGACCTTGTTCGACTCGCGGGTGATCGTTGAATATCTCGATCACCTTGCCGGCGGCGGACGTATTTTACCGAAGGAGCCGAAAGCGCGCTTCGCCGCGCTGCGCCTGCAGGCCTTGTGCGACGGCATTCTCGAAGCCACGCTGCTCATTGTCTATGAAGGCCGCTTCCGGACTCCGGAGATGCGGTTTCAGGCCTGGCTCGATCGTCAGCAGAGCAAGACCGATCGGGCCCTGGCCGTGCTCGAAGCAGCGCCGCCGGCGCTGACCGAAACTCCGGACGTCGGACAGATCGCGCTTGCCTGTGCGCTCGGCTATCTCGACCTGCGTCTCGCCGGTGCCTGGCGCAAGAATCATCCGAAGCTGGTGACCTGGCTCGACCAGTTTGCTGCGCGCGTGCCGGCCTTCGCCAGGACCAAGGCACCAACCTGACGTGAAATCAGGCCCAACAAAAAAGCCCCGGCGCGAGGCGCCGGGGCTTTGAGTCTGCTCAGTCAGCCAGCCTTCTCTTGCCTCAGAAGCGATAGTTGAGGCCCGCGCGGATGATGTTGGTGTGATAGTTCGAGCCAACACCCGCGAGCGTCGGTCCATCGCCGAGATCGACATAGAGATATTCGAGCTTTGCGGTCAGCGGACCCGAAATTGCGGCTTCGACGCCGCCGCCCAGCGTCCAGCCAGTCTTGGTATCGCTGACCATACCGACGCCAGCAACCGCGTTGCTGATGTCGCCGAACGCCACGCCGCCCGTCACGTAAGGCATGATAGTGCCACTGGCGCCCATCGCGTAGCCAACGCGGCCGCGTACGGTACCGAGCCAGTTGTTGCGAACGGCGGCGCTGCTGTGGCTCAGCCAGTTCATGTCGCCTTCGAGACCGAACACCCACGGGCCGCTCTGCAGATTGTAGCCGAGCGTGCCGCCGACGATTCCGGTGTCGGAGCCCGAACCGAACGAGCCGCCGCCGCTGAGACCGACATAGGGGCCAGTCCAGTTATACAGTGCCGGCGCAACATAGGCCGGCGCCTTCGTCGGCATGGGCCGCTGCATGTCTGCAGCCTGCGCCGATACGGCGCCCAAAGCCAAGACACTCGCTGTGGCGAGAAGAATGTTTTTCATGACGCACCTCATCGCGCTTCGAATGGAACTCATTCGGACGGACGCGAGCGCGCCGTCCCCCGATGGCGAGAAAACGCGCAATGGGTTGTTGCGTTCCGCGATTCGTGTAGGCGAAGTGAGTTTGTAATGTGGAACTTTGGGGGCGTTGCATTCGGGCAACAAAAAACCCCGGACCGAAGTCCGGGGTTTTTCTTCGTTTCTTTGGTTTGACGCTTAGAAGCGGTAGTTCAGGCCGCCGCGCACGACATTGGTGCGGAAGTCGGTCGACGAACCGGCCGGCGCATTGGCGTCCTTGAGGTCGACGTAGAGATATTCGACCTTGGCCGTCCACGGGCCGGCGATCGCGGCTTCGACGCCGCCGCCGAGCGTCCAGCCTGCCTTGGTCGACGACGCCGAACCGAGACCGGTCGCCGAAGTCTTCACGTCGCCGACAGCGAGACCGCCGGTGATATAGGGCAGGTAACGATCGAAGGCGTAGCCGATGCGGCCGCGCGCGGTGCCGAGCCAGTTGTTCTTGGCTTCGCAGCTCACGCCGACGGCGCAGGTGGACGAGCCCTTAAGGTTGGTCCAGTCGATGTCGCCTTCCAGACCGTACACGATCTGACCGGCCTGATAGTTGAAGCCCAAGGTGCCGCCGACGAGGCCGCCCGAGGTGTTAAAGTTGCCGCCGGTCGACAGCGGGCCGGACACCGAGCTACGGCCCCAGCCGCCGCCGCCATTGATACCGGCATAGAAGCCCGACCAGTTGTAGATCGGGGCGACATAAGCCGGCGCCTTGGTCGGCATCGCCTGGCGGCGGGCCATATCCGCGGCATTGGCCGCGCCAATCGACACCGCGATAGCGGCAGCAGCAAGTACGAAACGCTTCATTTCCAACTCTCCGTCGTGTAGCCCCAAAACCTGACGGGACAGTATTCGTTTTCAAAAAAGCGTCTAGTGCAAATAAGCAACACAAGTCAGGAAGTTGTCGATCGTGTCAAGACACCGGGACGACGTTGATTTGCCGCGTTCTCGCCGCAATTTTGACCATTCGCGGTCATCAAATTCATAAATGAATACTTAATCAGAAAGTATTAGCTGAAAGTTTACCATAATTACTCCGCTGAATACGTGAGCGCAAAAGAAAAGCCCCGAACCTGGCGGTCCGGGGCTTTGAATTGTGCGGCCCGGCGAACGGGCTGCAGCGGCGTCGGTCAGAAGCGGTAGTTCACACCGACGCGGATCATGCTGGTTTCGAGACCGTTGCCGACACCCGTGATCGAATAGGTGCGGTTGCTCAGGTCGGCGTAGAGATATTCGATCTTGGCCGACCACTGCTGGGCGAGGCCGAATTCGACGCCGGTGCCCAAGGTCCAGCCGATATGGGTCTTGGTTTCCGACAGCGCGCCGCTTTCGCCCTTGAGGCCGCCATAGGCGATACCGCCGGTGAGGTAGATCAGGACGTTGTTCCAGGCCATGCCGGCGCGGCCGCGCAGGGTGCCGAACCACGGATTTGAGAACTTGTAGGGGGCAAATGTATCGTCGGCGCCCGAGATCTGCAGGTCGGTTTCGCCGCCGAACACGAACTGGCCGCTCTGCCAGTTGTAGCCGCCGGTCAGGCCGCCGAGGATGCCGCTCGGCTTGGTGTTGGTGCCCGGCACGTCACCCCACTGATAGCCGACGACGGCGCCGGCATACCAACCAGCCCAGTTGTAGTACGTGCCCTGGGCGGGCTGCGAGTAGTAGTTGTTGCGCGGCAGATCGGCGGCGGAAGCGGCAGTTGCCGCCGTAGCGGCCGCCAGAACGGTCATCGCCAGAATTTGCTTCTTCATTTTACTCTCCACCTACTCACGCACTCCGCATTCGCGGAAAGGTCTGACTGTTGTTGGCGCTTGGTTGCCAAACTTGGACAATTTTTCGTGGACGAGTTATCGCGCTTTGGCGGTTAAGCGGTTATTACCCGCTAACCCTGACACCCCGTTATCCCTAAAGAACGGTTGCGCTTTATGCTTTCTGCCGCGTTTACCATGTTGACTTGCCAACCTCTGTGCCGATGAGTTGAATGAAGTGGTGGCCATTTCAGAAACAGTAGTGCCGCGAGCGGCTCTTATTACCGGCGCGGCGCGGCGCATCGGTGCCGCTATCGCGATCGCTTTATCGCGCGCCGGTTACGCGGTGGTGCTGCACGCCAACCATTCGCGCGAAGAGGCCGAAGGTATTGCGGCGGAGATCGAGCGCGACGGCGGTCGCGCCGCGGTGGTCCTCGGCGATCTGGCCGATGCAGGTGCGGTAGCCGCTATCGTTCCGGCGGCAGCCGCCTTCGGCACGCTGACGTTGCTGGTCAACAATGCCAGCCTGTTCGATGAGGACGATATCGCCTCTATGACGCGCGAGGGCTTCGAGCGCACCCTGGCGGTCAATCTCACGGCGCCGTTGTTTCTCGCCCAGGCATTCGCCGCGCAGGCGCCGCGCAATGCCGGTTCGTCGATCGTCAACATCGTGGATCAGCGCGTGCTGCGGCCGACGCCGAAGTTCTTTTCCTACGCCTTGAGCAAGTCTGCGCTGCATGATGCGACGACGACGCTGGCGCAAGGTTTGGCGCCGCTGCGCGTCAATGCGGTGGCGCCGGGCCCAACCTTGCCCAGCCCGCGGCAGAACGGCGACCAATTCGCCGAGCAGGCGGCGCTGGTGCCGCTTGGCAAGGGACCATCCCCGCAGGATATCGCCGCGGCGGTGGTCTACCTCGCCAGCGCCCAAAGCGTGACCGGCATGACCATTGCGGTGGATGGCGGGCAGCATTTGTCCTGGCGGACGCCCGATGCGGACATCACAGAGTAGGGCAGTGGCCAAGATCGCCGCACGGCCTATATTCGCCCCATGAACGGCGCCCGTAAGGACATCGATCCGGCCAGCGAATTGCGCGAAGACGACGACGCGCCGACGCTGCCCGAGCTCGATCTCTCAGAACCAGACGCGGAAGCCGGCACGCTCGCGCACGGGCGCGCCGCGATCGCGCGCGCCGTCAAACATGCGCCGGCTGGGCCGGGCGTCTATCGCATGATCGATGCGAAGGGCGATGTGCTCTATGTCGGCAAAGCCAAGAGCATCAAGAAGCGCGTGGCCAACTACACGCGCCCGGTCGCTTACGACGCACGCATTGCACGGATGATCTCGGCGACGGTGTCGATGGAGTTCGTCTCCACCGCGACCGAAACCGAAGCGCTGCTGCTTGAGGCCAACCTGATCAAGCGCTTGCGGCCGCGCTTCAACGTGCTGCTGCGCGACGACAAGTCGTTTCCCTATATCCTCATCACCTCGGATCACTGGGCCCCGCAGATATTGAAGCATCGCGGTGCGCGTACGCGGCCGGGGCGCTATTACGGGCCGTTCGCCAATGCCGGCGCGGTGAACCGCACCATCAATGCTCTGCAGCGCGCCTTCCTGCTGCGCTCGTGCTCGGACTCTTTCTTCGAGTCGCGGTCGCGGCCGTGCCTGCTGTACCAGATCAAGCGCTGCTCCGGTCCGTGCACGCAGGAAGTCGACTTTGCCGGCTATCAGGAGCTGGTGCGCGAGGCCAATGCGTTTCTCGACGGCAAGAGCCGCAACGTGCAGAAGCAGCTTGCGGCCGAAATGGACCAGGCCTCGCACGCGCTCGATTTCGAGCGCGCGGCGATCTATCGCGATCGTCTGGCCGCATTGTCGGCAATCACGACGACGCAGGGCATCAACCCGCGCACCATCGAGGAAGCCGACGTCTTCGCCGTGCATCAGGAAGGCGGCTACACCTGCGTCGAGGTGTTCTTCTTCCGCACCGGCCAGAACTGGGGCAACCGCGCTTACTTCCCCAAAGCGGATCGCGCCTTAGGGGCGGGAGAGGTGCTGAGCGCGTTCCTGGCGCAGTTCTATGACGACAAGCCGCCGCCGCGACTGGTGATCGCCTCCGACGATTTCGAGGAGCGCGCACTGCTGGCCGATGCGCTGTCGGCCAAGAGCGAGCGCAAGATCGAAGTGGTTGTGCCGCAGCGCGGCGAGCGCAAGGAACTGGTGATGCATGCGCTGGCCAATGCGCGCGAGGCGCTCGGCCGCAAGCTCGCCGAGACGGCGTCGCAGCAGCGGTTGTTCAATGCGCTGGCCGAAGCGTTCGGCCTGCCGAAGCCGCCGCGGCGTATCGAAGTCTATGACAACAGCCACATCGCCGGCACCAATGCAGTGGGCGGCATGATCGTCGCGGGCCCGGAGGGCTTCCGCAAGAACCAGTACCGCAAGTTCAACATCAAGTCGGCTGAACTGACGCCCGGCGACGATTACGGCATGTTGCGCGAGGTGCTGCAGCGGCGGTTCAAACGATTGATCGACGAGAGCCCAAGGGCTTCGGTCGAGGTCGCGGCGGCTGCGGCGATGGCGGGCGGCCCGCCGATGGAGCCCACGGAAGAGCCCGGCGAGTCGCCTTGGCCCGATCTTCTTCTCATCGACGGCGGGCAGGGCCAGTTGCGTTCCGCGCAGGAGACGCTCGCCGAGATGGGCGTCACCGATGTGCCGCTGGTCGCCATCGCCAAAGGGCGCGATCGCGAGGCCGGCCGCGAGACTTTCTTCATGCCGGGCAAGAACCCGTTCAAGCTGCCGCCGCGCGATCCGGTGCTGTATTTCGTCGAGCGGCTGCGCGACGAGGCGCATCGCTTCGCCATCGGCTCGCATCGCACGCGGCGCAAGAAGGATATCCGTGAAGCCGGGCTGCAGGAGATCGAAGGGATCGGGCCCACCCGCAAGAGCGCGCTGCTGCGCCACTTCGGCACCCTGAAGGCCATCGAGCGCGCCAGCATTGCCGATCTCCAGCACGTCGCGGGCATCAATGCGGAGATGGCGCGCAAGATCTATGAGTTCTTCCACGACAAGGCGCCGTCGCCGTAGGTAAAAGAAGAACAAAGCGGGCAGGAAACGAAAAGCGATGATCATCAAGTCACAAGCCGACGTCACGCCCGCCGTTCTCGAGGCCTACAGCCGGATCGACGATCCGCGGCTGCGCGAGATCGTTGCGGCCCTGGTCAAGCATCTGCATGCCTTTGCGCGCGAGGTGCATCTCACCGAAGAGGAATTTCACAAGGGCGCGGCGATCGTCGCCCGCCTCGGGCAGTTGACCAATGCCTCGCACAACGAAGTGGTGCTGATGGGCGGGTCGCTCGGCTTCTCCGCGCTGGTCTGCCTCCTGAACAACGGCAATAACGGCCAGACCGAAACCACCGCCAACCTGCTGGGGCCGTTCTGGCGGCTGAACTCGCCGCGTACGGAAAACGGTGGCTCGATCGTCCGTTCGCCGACGCCGGGCCCGATGCTGTTCGTCAATTGCACCGTCAAGGACACCCAGGGCAATCCGGTCGCGGGCGCCGAAGTCGATGTCTGGCATTCCTCGCCTGAAGGGTTCTACGAGCAGCAGGATGACAGCCAGGCCGACATGAATCTGCGCGGCAAGTTCACGACCGATCGCCAGGGCCGGTTCTCCTTCCGCAGCGTCAAGCCGGCCGGCTATCCGATTCCGATCACCGGCCCGGTGGGCGACTTGCTCCGCCACGCCGGCCGCCACAATTACCGGCCGGCGCATCTGCACTTCCTGATCTTCAAGGAAGGCTTCAAAACCCACATTTCGCAAATTTATGTTCAGGACGACGACAAGCTGGACACCGATGTGCAGTTCGGCGTCACCCGGGCGCTGATCGGCAATTTCGTGGCCCATACCGGCCCGGCGCCGGCCCCGGACGTCTCCGGCGAATGGTTTTCGCTTGATCAGACTTTCGTTGTTGAGCCGGGCGTCGCCAAATTGCCCAAGGCGCCGATCGATTAGACGGGCGCCGGTACTATCTGCATGTGACTGGTGCCGCACAGGCGGTTGACCTGATGGCGGGCGCGGTGTTCCTTGTGCCCGGCATGAACCCCAATCGCATCCCCCGTCTGCCGGCGCACCCGATGTCGCTGCCGAACATCCTGACCTACGCCCGCATCGCGGCGGTGCCGGTCGTGGTCGGGCTGCTGTTCTGGCAGAGCATATTTGCCGGGGAACTGTGGCTGCGCTGGGTGGCGCTGGCGGTTTTCATCGCCGCCGCCGTGACCGATTTCTTCGACGGCTATCTGGCGCGGGCCTGGGGCCAGCAATCCTCGCTCGGCCGCATGCTCGATCCGATTGCCGACAAGCTCCTCGTCGCCGCCTGCCTGCTGATCCTGGCGGCGGGAACCACGATCCGCGGCTGGGCGCTGCTCGCCGCCGTCATTATATTGTGCCGTGAAGTGCTGGTATCCGGCTTGCGCGAGTATCTCGCGGAACTTCGCGTCGGCGTGCCGGTGACCACGCTGGCGAAGTGGAAGACGGTCGGCCAGCTCGTCGCCATCGGCTTTCTGATCGCGGGTGAAGCGGGCGAGAAGGTGCTGCCTTACACCGTCGAGATCGGCATTACGCTGCTGTGGCTCGCCGCGCTGCTGACGCTTTACACCGGTTGGGACTATTTGCGCGCCGGTCTGCGTCATATGATTGACGAGTAGCATCGTCCCGAAAAGCATGTCCCCGATGGGATCGGGGATGGAGACGGGTTTTCGGACCAGATGATGCGCGGGAAAAAATGAGCACATCGATCAAGATTCGTTATTTCGCCTGGGTGCGCGAACGCATCGGCAAGCCGGAGGAGGACGTCGTAGTCCCCGCCGGCATCGCCACGGTTGCCGAGTTGATGACGTGGCTCGCCGGGCGCGGCGAGGAATATGCCTATGCCTTCGACAACCCCAAGGTCATCCGCGCCGCCATCGACCGCAGCCATGTGAAGCCGCAGGCGGAGATTGCCGGCGCCCGTGAGATCGCCTTTTTCCCGCCGATGACGGGCGGCTGACAGCGCTCATTCCGGGCACCGTCGCGGAATGACGGCGGAGCAATTCTGCACTACATTGTCCCCATGGCGGCCATGATCGCGGTCAAAGTCCAGAGCGAGCCCTTCGACGCCTCGGCCGAGGCGGCGACGCTGTCGCGCGGCCGCACCGATGTTGGCGCGGTGGTGACCTTCACCGGCATTTGCCGCGGCTCGGAGAATGGCGAAGCGATTGCGGCGCTTACCCTCGAACATTATCCCGGCATGGCCGAAACCGAGATCGAAAGCCATGTCGCGGAGGCCGCGCAACGCTGGCCGCTCACCGGCGCCATCGTTATTCATCGTTTCGGCCGCATCGTGCCGGGCGAAGACATCATGATGGTAGCGACCGCATCGTCGCATCGCGCTGCAGCCTTCGAAGCCGCGGAATTCCTGATGGACTATCTCAAGACCCGTGCGCCGTTCTGGAAACAGGTCGAGAAGGCGAGCGGCAGCGCCATCGAGACAAGCTGGGTCGAGGCCAGAGCCGACGACGACAGCGCGGCGGCGCGCTGGGTGAAACCGCACCAGGCGGCGGAATAGCCGGAGAGCGACATGATCCACATTCGGGTGGCAGCGTTCGCGGTGATGGTGGCAATCGCGGCGGGTCCGGCAATGGCCGCGCAGATTTCCTACTTCGACGTCGTCAAGGGCGCGCATCCGCACGACGTTGCGCCGGCACCGGACGGCACGGTCTGGTACACGGCGCAGCATCAAGGCGCGCTCGGCGTGCTCGATCCGAAGACCGGCGCTGTAACGCAGGTGCCGCTCGGCAAGGATTCGGCGCCGCACGGCGTTATCGTTGGGCCGGACCATGCGGCCTGGATCACCGATGGCGGCCAGAATGCCATCGTTCGCTACGACGCGGCGAGCAAGACGGTAAAGGTGTTTCCGCTGCCCAAGGATCATGCCAACGCCAACCTCAACACCGCGACCTTTGACGGCAAGGGCATTCTCTGGTTCACGGGACAGAACGGCGTGCATGGCCGCGTCGATCCGGCGACCGGCAAGGTCGAGGCGTGGAAGTCGCCAAAGGGCGTTGGGCCTTACGGGATCACGACGACGCCGAACGGCGACGTCTGGTACGCCTCCCTCGCCGGCGACCACATCGCCAAGATCGATACCGTGTCGGGCGACGCGCTGATGATCCAGCCGCCGAAAGCGGGCGTCGGTCCGCGCCGCATCTGGTCGGACTCCAAGGGGCTGTTGTGGGTGAGCTTCTGGAATTCGGGCGAGGTCGGGCGTTACGATCCGCTGGCGCGAACCTGGCGCGTCTGGAAGCTGCCCGATGCCGACAATGGCTGCTATGCGGTGTTCGTCGACGACAAGGACAAGGTCTGGCTGTCCGACTGGAACGCCAATGCCATCGTGCGCTTCGATCCGGTGACGGAGAAGTTCGAGCGTTTTCCAAGCAACCGGCGCCGTGCTGACGTGCGGCAGATGCTCGGCCGCCCGGGCGAGATGTGGGGCGCCGAATCCGGCACCGATCGCCTTGTCGTGATCCGCGACTAGAAGGCAGGCGATGAACGTTGCGACCATCACACGGCGCAAGCTCCTGACGGCGATGGCCGGCGGCACCGTCGGCCTGATGAGTGCGCCGGCGCTGGCGCTGATGCCGCCGGTTTCCGACAAGCGCATCGCACGGCTGATCAGCGAAGCCTCGGCGCTGCCGGCGGTGTCGCAACGCGTTGATTTCATCTCGAAGGCGCTGATCGGATCGCCCTATCGCGGCCACACCTTGATCGGCGGCCCGCGCCGGGCCGAGCGTTTCGTGCTGCGCGACGACGCCTTCGACTGCGTCACGTTCTGCGAGACGGTGCTGGCGGCGGCGCTGGCGCGAGAGCCGGCGCAGTTCGAGATGCAACTGCGGCTTATCCGCTACAAGGATGGCGAGATCGCATGGCGCGCGCGCAACCACTATTTCTCCGACTGGTGCGCCAACAATGTCGCCAACGATGTGTGCAAGAAGCTGGTGCTGCCCGGCAGCGAGACCATCGACAAGCGGCTGACCTGGATGCGTGGCCTCGGCCCCCGGCAGGTGTCGATCACCGCTCTGCCGCGTCAGGCGCTGATCGACAACCGACGGCTGCTGTCGACCGGCGACATTGTCGGCTTCCTCTCGCAGCGGCCCGGGCTCGACTATTTCCACACCGGCTTCGTCGTCGTTACGGACGAAGGCGACCTGATGCTGCGCCATGCTGCCAAGAGCCGCGGCCGCGTGCTCGACCAGCCGCTGGCTCGTTTCCTCGCCGAAAACCGCGCCCAGGCGGTCACGCTGCTGCGCGTGAAGGAACCTGGAACCTCTCGGCCCGTTATATGAACGATACCGATTGCCGGTTGTCCGCGCTTCGGCGGTTTCCGGCGGGATTCCCCAATGCCGCCACGAAGATCGTTTCTTGAAGCCGCATGACGTTGCGCATTGAAGATTATGCATTGATCGGCGATCTGGGCAGCGCGGCCCTTGTCGGCCGCAATGGCTCGATCGACTGGCTGTGCTGGCCGCGGTTCGATTCCGATGCCTGCTTTGCGGCGCTGCTCGGCACGCCGGACAATGGTCGCTGGCTGATTGGCCCGAACGATCCCAACGCCAGGGTTACGAGGCGCTACCGGCCGAACACGCTGATCCTCGAGACCCGGTTTGAGACCGATACCGGCGTCGTGGTCCTGACCGATTTCATGCCGCCGCGTCACACGCATTCGCATTTGATGCGCATGATCACCTGCGAACACGGTCAGGTCGATCTGCATGGCGAACTGATCCTCCGCTTCGGCTATGGCCAGGCAGTGCCGTGGCTGACCCGCATCGACCGGCACACCGCGCGCGCCATCTCCGGTCCGGACATGGTGGTGCTGCGTTCGTCGGTGCCGTTCCACGACGAGGACTTCAAGACCATCGGCGATTTCACGATCAGGGACGGCGAGTGCTTCACCTTCAGCCTGACTTATGCGCCGTCGCACGACGAATTGCCTCACGCGCTCGACGTTGCCGCAAGCCTCGGCAGTACAGAGCGTTACTGGCATGAATGGGTGTCGCGCAACAGGATCGATGGCCCGTACAACGATGCTGTGGTGCGTTCCCTGATCACGCTCAAGGCGCTCACCTATGCACCGACGGGCGGCATGGTGGCGGCGCCGACGACGTCGCTGCCGGAATGGCTCGGCGGCGTGCGCAATTGGGACTACCGTTTCTGCTGGCTGCGCGACGCCACGCTGACGCTGCTGGCATTGATGAACGCCGGCTATTACGACGAGGCGCGCGCCTGGCGTGACTGGTTGTTGCGCGCGGCCGCCGGTGCGCCGAGCCAGATCCAGATCATGTACGGCATTCAGGGCGAGCGACGCCTGACGGAATGGAACGTGCCCTGGCTCGACGGCTACGAGAAGTCGCAGCCCGTCCGCATCGGTAACGCGGCCTATAACCAGCTTCAGCTCGATATCTTCGGCGAGGTGATGGATGCGTTGCATCAGGCCCGCGTCGGCGGCCTCGGCCATCAGGAAGCGGGCTGGGATCTCGAGCGCGCGCTGCTCGCGCATCTGGAAAACATCTGGTCTCTGCCGGATGAAGGCATCTGGGAAGTTCGCGGCGAACGCCAGCACTTTACTTACTCGAAGGTGATGGCCTGGGTCGCGTTCGATCGTGCCATCAAGAGTGCCGAGGCCCACGATCTTCCTGGGCCGCTCGAGCGCTGGCGCACGGTGCGTGACCGCATCCACGACGATGTCTGCGCCCACGGCTACGACGCCGGACTCAACAGCTTCACGCAGTATTATGGTTCGCGCGAGCTCGATGCGAGCCTGCTGCTGTTGCCGGAAGTCGGCTTTCTGCCACCGGAGGACCCGCGCATCCGCGGCACGGTCGAGGCGATCGAGCGGACGTTGATGCGCGACGGCTTGGTGCTGCGCTACGACACCACGAAAACCGACGACGGATTGCCGCCGGGCGAGGGCGTATTCCTGGCCTGCAGCTTCTGGCTCGCCGATGCCTATCTGATGCTTGGCCGTGTCGAAGACGCCGAGAAGCTGTTCGAGCGGCTGCTGTCGTTATGCAACGACCTCGGCCTGCTGGCCGAACAGTACGAGCCACGCTCGCAGCGTCTGGTCGGCAATTTCCCCCAGGCCTTCTCCCATCTGGCGCTGGTCAATACGGCGAGCAATCTGTCGCATTATCGCAAGCCGGCCGAACAGCGCTCCGACTGGACCGCCGGCGCCAAAGCCGCCGAATAAGGCCGCAGAAAAGGCGAGGCGCTCTGCGCTTCGGCCTATTGACCTGCCGCCGCTTGCTGCGGAAAGTGCGCGCCCACCACCGATAAGAATGACCAGGGAGGTCTCGCGTGCTGCTCGACGTTCGCACCTACAAGATCAAGCCGGGATGCATGGCTCCGCACCTCGCGCTTTATGAGCGCCTGGGTTATCCGGCGCAGGTTCGCTATCTCGGCGAGCCGCTGTGCTACGCCAATGCGGAAAGCGGCGAGATGAATTCCATCGTCCATATCTGGGTCTACGACAGCGCCGCCGACCGCGAGCAAAAGCGTGCGCGCATGATGCAGGACCAGGAGTGGAAGAACTACCTCGCCGAAAGCGCCAAGATGGGTTACGTGCTTGAACAGAAGACCAGTCTGATGACGCCGGTCTCCTTCGCGCCGCCGATTCCGCCGCGAAAGGTATAGGCCGGACGGCGCTACGGGGCATTTCGACCTCTCGCTGCGCCGCCTGTGATGGTCTATAAAATTTGCCGTCTTAAGGCGACATCCGGAGTGTGACATGCGTTCGAACGACGGCACCCGCACTGGTGGCGAGATTCTCATCGACCAGTTGGTCGTTCAGGGCGTGCGTCACGCTTTCTGTGTGCCGGGCGAAAGCTATCTTGCTGCGCTCGACGCGCTGCACGATGCGCCGATTTCGCTGACCATCTGCCGCCACGAGGGTGCCGCGGCGATGATGGCGGAAGCCGTCGGCAAGGCGACCGGCAAGCCCGGCATCTGTTTCGTCACGCGCGGGCCGGGCGCGACCAACGGATCGGCCGGCGTGCATATCGCGCGGCAGGACTCGGCGCCCATGATCATGTTCGTCGGCCAGGTCGGCCGCGACATGCGCGAGCGTGAAGCCTTCCAGGAGCTCGACTATCGTCAGGTATTCGGCGGCATCGCCAAATGGGCAACCGAGATCGATGATGTCGCGCGTATACCGGAGGTCGTGTCGCGCGCCTTCTTCACGGCTTGCAACGGCCGGCCCGGTCCGGTGGTGGTCGCGCTGCCGGAAGACATGCTGACCGAGCGCTGCGTGGTGCCCAATGCGACCGCCGTCGAGCCGGTCGAGACCTGGCCAGGGCTCAACGACATGAGCCGCTTGCAGAAGATGCTGTGGGCGGCGAAAAAGCCGATCGCCATCATTGGCGGTTCGCGCTGGTCGGAAGCGGCGAGCGCGGCGATGATGCGCTTTGCCGAACGCTTCGCGTTGCCGGTGGCGACCACGTTCCGCTACCAGCATCTGTTCGACGCCACGCACCCTTGTTACGCCGGCGACTTCGGCATCGGCCCGAACCCGAAGCTGCTGGCGCGCATCAAGGGTGCCGATCTCGTTCTGCTGATCGGCGACCGCATGAGCGAGATGTCGTCGCAGAGCTACACGGCCTTCGACATTCCCGAACCGCAGATGAAGCTCGTTCATGTGCATCCGGGCGCCGAGGAGCTGGGCCGCGTCTATCACCCGACGCTGGCGATCAATGCGGCGCCGACCGCGTTCTGCGCCGCGCTCGAGGGTTTGCAGCCGCCGAACGACATCGGCTGGAAGGGCGAGGCCGACACCGCGCATGCCGATTTCCTGGCCTGGACCGAGACGCCGTCGGCGCAGCCGGGGCCGATCAATCTCGGCGAGATCATGGTGTGGCTGCGCGACAATCTCGGCCCCGAGGCCATCATCACCAATGGTGCCGGCAACTTCGCCACCTGGATCAACCGTTATTATCGCTTCCGTCGCTACAACACGCTGATCGCGCCGACCTCCGGCTCGATGGGCTATGGCTTCCCCGCTTCCGTGGCGATGAAGACGTTGTACCCGGACCGGACGGTTGTCTGCGTCGCCGGCGATGGCGACTTCCTGATGACCGGCAACGACTTTGCCACCGCCGTGCAATATTCGCGGCCGGTGATCGTGATCCTGTGGGACAACGGCACTTACGGCACCATCCGGATGCACCAGGAGCGCGAATATCCGGGCCGTGTCGTCGGCACCGATCTGAAGAACCCGGACTTCGTGGCCTATGCCAAGGCCTTCGGCGGCTTCGGCATTCGCGTCGAGAAGACGGCTGACTTCCCGGCGGCTTTCGCCGCGGCGCAGAAGTCGGGTCTGCCGTCGATCATTCACCTCAAAGTCGATGCCGAGCCGCTGACGCCCGGCATGTCGATGAGCGCCATCCGCGCGAAAGCGCTGGCGGGCAAGTAACCCCCACCGGCAAGGGAGCAGGTGCCCGGCGGCCTTCCCCTTGTCACAAACGGGTGAATCGCTGTTCACTCGTTGAATGCCGTACCGCCGGACCGACAATGTCATCCGCCGCCTCGCCGAGCGCGAAAAGACCATCCTCGAGGCGGCTATCGCCCTGGCGGCCGAGGGCGGCATGGCCGCCGTGCAAATCGTGGCGGTGGCCCAACGCGCCGGCATCGCCGCCGGCACGGTCTACCGTTATTTCCCGACCAAGAACGACCTCGTGGCCGAACTGATCGCGGCGGTGGCCGGGCGGGAGCTCGAGGCCATGCAGACCGCGGCGGATGCGGCGCCCGGCCCGCTATCGGCGCTCGCCTCCGGCATTGCCCGTTTTGCTTCGCGGGCGCTGGCCGAGCGCAAGCTTGCCTGGGCGGTGATCGGCGAGGCGGTGGATGCGGAAGTCGATGTCATGCGCGCCGACTTCCGGCAGTCGCTCGCGGGCGAACTGGAGCGGCGCATCAACATCGCCATCGGGCTGCGTTTCCTGCCGGAACAGGACGCGCGTCTGGCGGCCCCGGCCATTGTCGGGGCGCTGATGGAAGGCCTGCTCAGCCCCATGGCGCCGACGCATGCGGATGCCGCAGCGGCGCGCGAGGCCGTTCAGACGGTGACCTTGTTTTCGCTGCGTGCGCTTGGCGTCATCGATGCCCGCGCCCGCGGCATGGTGGCGCAGGTGGTCCTGACCTAGCGCACGATCAAGCAACGGCCTCGGCCGGCACTTCGGCGAGCGGCAGTTCGACATGGTAGGTGCCGGGCTCGTCCGGATCGTTCCGGAGATGAAAGCCGAGTTCGCCGCACATCTGCAGCATGGTGGTGTTCTCGGCGAGGACCTGGCCGCGCACCGCTTTGAGCCCGTGCTCCTTCGCATAGGCGATCATGTGTTTCATCATCAGCCAGCCGAGGCCGCGCCCCTTGAGGTGCGAGCGCAGCAGGATGGCGAATTCGCCGGTCTCGTGTTTGTCGTCGTCGTGCAGCCGGACGACGCCGAGCAGCCGTCCATCGGCGTCGAGCGCGACGAAGGCCATCGCCTTGTTCGGGTCGTAATGGACGAGCTTGTCGATCATCTCCGGCGACACTTCACGGATCGCCGAGAAGAAGCGCAGGCGCAGATCGAAGCTCGTCACCTTGGCGAGAAAATCGGGATAGAGCGCGGCGTCCTCCGGCCGGAGCGGACGGAGGACCACCATTTCGCCGTTGAGCAGCTTGACATGGCGTGAGAGCACTTTGACCCTCCGTCATTCCGGGGCGCGAGCGACAGCGAGCGAACCCGGAATCCAGAAACGAGCTCTCTGAGAGTAGCCGGATTCCGGGGCGCGTCCCGGAACGACCACTAGTGCGACATCAGGACCGGCACCGTCATGCTTTCGAGAATGCCGCGCGTTGCGCCGCCGAGGACGAACTCGCGCAGACGCGAATGGCCGTAGCCGCCCATCACGATCATGTCGGTGCTGGAGTCCGCCGCGTAAGACAGGATGGTCGAGGCGACATCGATGTCCGGCGAGGTGATGCGCTTGACGTCGACCTTGAGGCCGTGCCGCGCGAGGTGTTGGCCAAGATCGGCGCCGGCAATCTCGTCGCCTTTGGCCGCCTTGCTGGCGATGATGACAATCTCCACCTGCTTGGCCTTCTTGAGCAACGGCAGGCTGTCGGCGATGGCGCGGGTCGCGGCGCGGCCGCCATCCCAGCACACCATGATGCGGTCGAACTTCACGCCGCCCTTCTGAATGAACGGCACGTACACGACGGGCCGCCCGGATTCGAACAGCGCGGTCTCATCGACCACTTCGTCCTGGAACCCTTCGGCGGGATCGGCCTGACCGACAATGACGAGGTCGAAGCGGCGGCCGATGCGGGCGAACTGGTCCGCCGCGCCGGACACGCTGGCGGAGATGATGCGCGATTCGGCCGACAGGCCGGAACGCTTGGCCGCGGCTTCGAATCGGGCCACGGCAGCCTTGGCCTTCTTGTCGGCTTCGGTGCGCTGCGCCTCGATGAACTCCGGCGGAATGCCGCCCATCACGGCGCCCGGAATGACCGGCTCGTAAGAAAAGGCGACGCCCGCGACATGCGCTTCCAAAGCTTCCCCGAGCGCGACGGCGTAATCGCCGGCGGGGTCCTTCGCGCCGAGACCGAGATTGACAACGATATCTTTGATCATAATGGCAGCTCCCTTGGGGCTTGGTGTGCCCCACGACTACTATAGTGCCGACAACTACGCGCGCCGACCTTGACCGAGGTCAAATGTGCGCCGCGCGCGATCGATATCGATTGAGCCGGCCTCGTTGGCCGGCCGGTTCCGTCTACTTCTTCTTGCCGCTGGCGTCGAACTGGACGAGATAGGCCCAGAGGTTCTTGGCCTCGGTCTCGTTCTTGATGCCCGGGAAGATCATCTTGGTGCCTTTGATCTTGGCGCGCGGGTCCTTGATGTAATCGAGGAACTCGGCCTCGGTCCAGGTGATGCCCGAATTCTTGTTAGCGTCGGAGTAGGCATATCCTGGAACTGAGCCCGAGTGACGGCCTTCGAGACCGTTGAGAACAGGACCGACCTTGTTCTTGGCGTCTTCGCCGACGGCGTGGCAGGGCAGGCACTTCTTGAAGGAGTTTTCGCCGGCCGTCAGATCCTGCGCTGCAGCGTGTTGCGCCGCCACAGCGATCAATGCGGCCGCGCAGAAAGCGCCGCGGAAAAAGGTCTTCCTCATTGCAAGTTTCCTTTCGTCGTTTTGGGCGACACCGGTCCCGGATGCATTTACATTCCAATATCCGAATGCTTCCCCGGGCCGCCGGTGTCAACCCGCCCGATTGGCTGGTATCGTCGCAGAAGCTGGCGGCAGGGGTATAACGTGGTCCTGGAGACTTATTGATGTCGGTCAAAATGCCCGAGGCGGATCAGGCGATCCTTGGCCGCCGTGCCGAGATCGTCAAGGCGCTGCGCACCATTGTGCCGGGCGAGGGCGTGATCGACCGCGAACACGAGATGAAGCCGTTCGAATCCGACGGGCTGACCGCTTACCGCCAAATGCCGATGGTCGTGGTGCTGCCGGAAACGACGCAGCAGGTGGCTGAGATCCTCAAATATTGCCACGCCGAGGGCATCAAGGTGGTGCCGCGCGGCGCCGGCACCTCGTTGTCGGGCGGCGCTCTGCCGCTGGCCGACGGCGTGCTGCTCGGCATGGCCAAGTTCAATAAAATTCGCGACATCGATTTCGACAATCGCATTGCCGTGGTCGAGCCAGGCGTCACCAACCTGGCGGTGTCGAACGCGGTCGCCCATGCCGGCTTCTACTATGCGCCCGATCCGTCGTCGCAGATCGCCTGTACCATCGGCGGCAATGTGGCGGAAAATTCCGGCGGCGTGCATTGCCTGAAATACGGCATGACCACCAACAATGTGCTGGGCTGCGAGATCGTGCTGATCACCGGCGAGGTGGTGCGGCTTGGCGGCAAGCATCTGGATTCCGAAGGCTACGACCTGCTTGGTCTCGTCGTCGGCTCGGAGGGTCTGCTCGGCGTCGTTACCGAGGTGACGGTGCGCATTCTCAAGAAGCCGGAAACCGCGCGCGCCGTGCTGATCGGTTTTCCGACCTCCGAGCAGGGCGGCGCCTGCGTTTCGAAGATCATCGCTGCGGGCATCATCCCCGGCGGCATGGAGATGATGGACAAGCCGGCGATCCATGCGGTCGAGGAATTCGTCCATGCCGGTTATCCGCTTGATGTCGAGGCCTTGCTGATCGTCGAACTCGACGGGCCGGCGGCGGAGGTCGATCATCTCATCGCGCGCGTCGAGACCATTGCCCGGGAGTGCGGCGCGGTATCTTGTCAGGCGTCGCAGTCGGAAGCGCAGCGGCTTCTGTTCTGGGCGGGCCGCAAGGCCGCGTTCCCGGCGGCGGGACGCATTTCGCCGGACTATTACTGCATGGACGGCACCATCCCGCGCGCCAAGCTGCCTTTGGTGCTGGCGCGCATGAAGGAGCTGTCGGAGAAGTATCAACTCGGTGTCGCCAATGTCTTTCATGCCGGCGACGGCAACCTGCACCCGCTGATCCTCTACGACTCCAACAAGCCGGGCGAACTCGATCGCGCCGAGGAGTTCGGGGCCGATATCCTGCGGCTCTGCGTCGAAGTCGGCGGTGTGCTGACGGGCGAACACGGCGTCGGCATCGAAAAGCGCGACCTGATGCCGGCCATGTTCTCCGAGATCGACCTCAATGCCCAGCAGCGCGTCAAATGCGCCTTCGACGCCAAGGGCCTGCTCAATCCGGGCAAGGTATTTCCGCAACTGCACCGTTGCGCCGAACTCGGCCGCATGCACATCTCGGGCGGGCAGTTGCCATTCCCCGATTTGCCGCGGTTCTGATGGTCGTTCGCCGTTTCTCTTTGTCGAGCCCTTTTCGTGACCGACGTTTTTAAGCCCACCGAAGTCTCTCAGGTCGAAGAAGCCGTGCGCTGGGCGCTCGGCAACGACAAGGCATTCGAAGTTGTCGGCACAGGCTCCAAGCGTGCACTCGGCCGACCGAGCCAAACCGACATGACTCTCGACCTGTCCGGACTGTCCGGCGTGATGCTCTATGAGCCGGACGAACTCGTCCTCTCTGCGCGAGCCGGCACGCCTTTGGCGGAGATCGAGAAGCTGCTCGACGATAACAACCAGCAACTCGATTTTGAGCCGATGGACTACGGCCTCTTGCTCGGTCAGGAGGCAGGGCAGGGCACGATCGGCGGCACGCTGGCGGTCAATTTGTCCGGCCCGCGCCGCATCAAGGCCGGCGCCGCGCGCGACCATTTCCTCGGCGCCACGGTTGTGACCGGCCGCGGCGAAACCGTGAAAACCGGCGGCCGGGTGGTGAAGAACGTCACCGGTTATGATCTGTGCAAGGTGCTGGCCGGCTCCTGGGGCACGCTGGCAGCGATGACCGACGTGACGATCAAGGTGCTGCCGAAGCCGGAGACCGAGGCGACCGTCGTCGTTGAAGGTCTCGACGACGCGCAGGCCTGCGCGGCGATGGCGGCGGCGCTGGGCTCGTCCTGCGATGTGTCGGCGGCAGCGCACCTGCCGGACCATGTGGCCTCTTATTTCGATGGTCTGCCTCATCCCGAAGCCTCGACCGTGCTGCGGCTCGAAGGCGTGGCGCCGTCGGTCACGCACCGCACCAATACGCTCCTCAAGCTGATGCGGCTCTTTGGCGCGGCGGTCGCGCTCGACGAGACGAATTCGAAGGCACTATGGCGCAGCGTACGACAGGTGGCGCCATTTGCCATCGAGACGGCGCGCGCCCGGCCGCTCTGGCGTATCTCCACGGCGCCGGCGCAGGCGCACAAGCTGGTCGATCTCGTCACGCCGGCGGCGCAGATGTTCTACGACTGGGGCGGTGGTCTCGTCTGGGTGGCAATGCCGTTCGAGAACGAGGCCGATGCCGGCTCGATTCGCCGCGCCGTTGCCGAGATTGGCGGCCACGCGACGCTGGTGCGCGCGCCGGTTTCGCTGCGGGCCTCGGTCGACGTCTTTCAGCCGCAGGAGCCGGGCCTGGCGGCGTTGAGCAAGCGCGTGAAGGACAGCTTCGATCCCAAGGGCGTGCTCAATCCGGGCCGCATGTGGGCGGGGGTGTAAGACATCTCATGCAAACCAATTTCTCGCTCGTCCAGCTCGCCAATCCGCAGATCGCAGAAGCGGACAAGATTCTGCGCGCCTGCGTGCATTGCGGCTTCTGCACCGCGACCTGCCCGACCTATGTGCTGCTGGGAGACGAACTCGACAGCCCCCGCGGGCGCATTTACCTCATCAAGGACATGCTCGAGAATGACCGGCCGGCGAGCCGCGAGGTGGTCAAACATATCGACCGCTGCCTGTCCTGCCTGTCCTGCATGACCACCTGTCCGTCCGGCGTGCACTACATGCACCTCGTCGACCATGCCCGCGACCACATCGAGAAGACCTACAAGCGCCCGCTGCACGACCGGGCCATCCGCGCCATGCTGGCCCATGTTCTGACCAACCGGTCGCTGTTCCGCCTTGCGGCGGTTGGCGGCTGGCTGGCGCGCCCCTTCGCCGGCGTCTTCGCAGCCATCGGTCTGACACGCATTGCAGCGATGGTGAGATTGACCCCGGCGAGCATTCCGGCGCCCGCGTCCGACCGGGGCCGCATGGTCTCCCCCGCGACGGGGGTACGCCGTGGCCGGGTGGCGTTGCTCGGCGGCTGCGTTGGTCCGGTGCTGCGGCCCTCGACCAATGAAGCCGCCATCCGGACCCTGAACCGCCACGGCATCGAGGTGGTGATTGCCGAGGGCGAAGGCTGCTGCGGCTCGCTCACCCATCATATGGGACGGGAGGAGCAGGCTTTCGCGCAGGCCAAAGGTACGATCGATGCGTGGACGGCGGAGCTCGAACGGGAGCCGCTCGACGCAATTCTGGTGACCGTGTCCGGCTGCGGTACGACGATAAAAGACTACGGACATATGTTCAGGAACGACCCGGCCTATGCCGACAAGGCCGCCCGCATATCGGCGCTGGCCAGGGACGTCAGCGAGTATCTGGCCACGCTCGACCTCGCGCGTGCGACGGTTCAACCGCTCAATGTCGCCTATCACGCGGCCTGCTCGCTGCAGCATGGTCAGAAGATAGTGCATGCACCGAAAGAATTGCTTTCCAAGTTGGGCTTTGTCGTCAAAGATGTTGATGAGGGGCATCTGTGTTGCGGCTCGGCGGGCACCTACAACATTCTTCAGCCGGCCATCGCTTTGAGGCTGCGGGACCGCAAGGTTGGCAACATCGAAAAGCTCCAGCCGGATGTGATCGCGGCCGGCAATATCGGCTGCATGACTCAAATCGCATCCGGAACGACAATACCGGTGGTTCACACGGTCGAGCTGATCGACTGGGCAACCGGGGGCCCGATACCGGAGCCGCTCGCCCGCATCGAGGGGATCAACCCGGGCGGCGCGAGCGCCGGTTAGTCGGCAGTTACTTGTAAGAGCTTTGCGTAAGGGTCTCGGGCTTCAAGCCGGGGCCTGTGAACTGCAATCTGTTCAAAACCGATCGGAGGTCGATCATGGCAAAGAAGCGTAAGAAGGCGGTCAAGAAAACCGCGAAGAAGGCCAAGAAGAGCAAGAAAACAAAGAAGACGAAGAAAGTCGTCGCGGCGAAAAAGAAGTCCGCCAAGAAGACTGCGAAAAAGGCCAAGAAGGCCGCTCCGGCCAAGAAGAAGGCCGCTCCTGCGAAGAAGAAAGCGGCGCCGAAGCCCGCGCCCGCTCCGGCGGCTCCGCCTGCGGCTGCCCCGGCTCCGGGCACGCCGACCTTCGGCGGCATGGGCAACGGCCAGTAGCGGCCGGTCCTCACGGACCGCTTGCTGCGCTCCAAACGGGGCGGCTGGGCGCGATATGCGCGCGCAGCCGCCCTTGTTGTTTGTTGCAGGCTCACTCCGACAGGCTGTATCGCGGATGGCTCGAAGGGCGCCGATCGGGAGAGCCATTCACACGGCGAACCTGGTACAGCGTGTCCGATTGCATCGCCCCGCCGGGACGCCTAGACTCAATTCAACTAGCTGCGGCCGGCCGCCGGCCTTGGTCCGGCCGGGAACAAAATTCAGCGAAGCCGCCAAGAAAATCCGCCAAGAAACTGAGTGAGGGAGCCTTCAATCATGGCGTACAACATTCTGCTCATGGGCGCGTCCTACGGGTCGCTGCTGGCCTCCAAACTGCTGTTCGGCGGGCACTCGATCCATCTGGTCTGCCTGCCGGCCGAGGCCGATCTGATCAACGCCGAAGGCTTCAGGGTCACGTTGCCGATCCGCGGCCGCAAGGACCCCGTGCTGCTCGAGTCGCGCAAGCTGCCGGGCAAGGTCACGGCGGGCGGCGCGGCTGGCGTTGATCCGTCGAAATACGATCTGGTCGGCCTGTGCATGCAGGAACCGCAGTATCGCTCGGACGGCGTGCGCCAGCTGCTCGACGCCGTCGGCAAGGCGCGGGTGCCGTGCATGTCGATCATGAACATGCCGCCGCTGCCTTACATCAAGCGCATCCCCGGCCTCGACTATGCGGCGCTTGAGGCGGCCTATACCGATCCCCGCGTCTGGGATTCGGTCGATCCGAAGAAGATCACGCTCAACAGTCCCGACCCGCAGGCGATCCGTCCGCCGGACGGCAAGGCCAACGAACTCCTCGTCACGCTGCCGACCAACTTCAAGTGCGCGCGCTTCGAGGATGACAAGGACACGCAGATCATCCGCAACCTCGAGAAGGATGTGGACGCCGCCCGCTTCGACGCGCCGGAAGGCAAGATCGAACTGCCGGTGAAGCTCAAGGCCTACGATTCGATCTGGGTGCCGCTGGCCAAGTGGTCGATGCTGCTCGCTGGCAACTACCGCTGCATCACCAAGGACGGCATGCGCACGGCGCAGGAGGCCGTGTGGACCAATGTCGAGGAATCGAAGTCGGTTTATAATTTCGTGTTCGATCTGTGCGTGAAGCTCGGCGCCTCGCCGGACGACCTGGTGCCGTTCGAGAAATATGCCGCCGCAGCGCAGTCGCTGTCGCGGCCGGCCTCGGCGGCCCGTGCGCTCAATAATGGTGCGCCGAATATCGAGCGCGCCGACAAGCTGGTGCAGCTTATCGCCAAACAGAAGGGCCTCAGCCACCCGGCCATCGACGCCCAGGTGGCGCTGGTCGACGAAAGGCTGGCCGCCAACCGCAAGAAAACGGCCGCTTGAAACGGGGGGGGGCTTTCTAGGGCGGTCGTTCACGGTCCGGTTCGGGCCGAATCGGCGCTCCCCGCCCGGAATGCTCCCGGTGGTCTATGCAACAGACAGCGGCCCGCCCGTCCCGGCGGGCCGTTTTTTATGGGGTGTTTATATTTGTCGGGCCGGCCGGCGGTATCCTGGTTTCAAACGCCCGGCCGTAGGGCGCAACCAGCAGTTTCTTTTAATATCCGATAAGCAGGACCATTTCGCGGCTCTACGTCGCCAAGCCGGAGTTGTGTCATCTCCGCAACACCGCCTTTGAAACTTTTGAAAGAAGTGCGTGAACGCCTAATAAGGCAGCAATTGCCGTCCTTTTCACCTTGCTGATTTGCATGACTCCAGACGAAAAATGACACCAATGCACGCCCTGTTGCGTAAGGGACGTCCTGCCTTGGCGAGGGTCTTTTCGCGAGGGATTACGCAACCGGGACGGGCGAGTGCATCGGTCGAAGACCGATCTGAAAGTGAAGGGGCAGGGTCTATGAAGAAGATTTTGATATCAGCAGTCGCCGCGGTCGTTTTATCCGCCGCGCCCGCATTTGCTGCGGATATGCCGGTGAAGGCGAAGAAGGTTGCTGTCGCGCCGGCGCCGAGCATCTTCGATATCGCTTTCGGCGGCGTCGTGATGAGCGACTATAACTTCCGCGGCGTTTCGCAGTCGAACCGCGGTTTCTCGGGCGGCGCTTATTTCGAGCCGCAGCTTTCGATCGGTTTCGGCACGCTCTATGCCGGTATCGCCGCTTACGGCGTTGACTGGCCGAGCACGGCGCCCGCTTACGGCTTCACCAATCCGTCGGCGGAAGTCGACCTGTATGGCGGCTGGCGTAACACCTTCGGCGCGCTCTCGGTCGACCTCGGCCTGATCTATTACTACTACCCGAAGGAAACCTGGAACGGCGCGACCGACGACAGCGACTTCTACGAACTCTACGGCAAGTTCGGTTATGCGATCACGCCGGACCTGTCGATCGGTGCGAACCTGTTCTGGACGCCGGACCTCTTGCACTACAGCAAGACCTTCACCGCGACGGGCGGCCAGAAGGCGGGCGCGACCTACGGTTCGTTGACCGCGAAGTGGGTGCTGCCGTGGACCACGAACGGCATCGGCGCCTACGTGTCGGGTGAAGCCGGCCACTGGTGGATCAAGGACACCGGCTTCGTCGCCGCTGGCTTTATCAACCCGAGCTACACCTACTACAACGCCGGTCTGGCCTTCACCTACAAGGCGCTCACCTTGGACCTGCGTTATCATGGCACGGACCAGAGCACGCAGAAGTGCAACGCCTTCCTGGCGGTCGCGGCGGGCAACTCGTCGAGCAACTGGTGCAACGACACCTTCGTCGTGTCGCTCAAGTTCGACACCATGCTCTCGGCCCTCAAGTAAGCCGAACCTGATCGGCCTCATCGGCCAACAAGAAGCGGCGGTCCCAAAAGGACCGCCGCTTTTTTTATGGCCGCGTGCAGTGTGACCGGAGGGCCGCTCAGTGCGCCGCTGGCTCTTCGCTCAGCCGGGCGCCTTCCGCCTGACGCTCGACCGTGACGCGGCGGCTGTGGAAGGCCGTCAACGTCGAGCGGTGACCGATGGAAACGATGGTCGTGCCGGGCAGCCGCTCCGCCAGCAATCGGTACACCGAGGCTTCCGCCGCTTCATCGAGCGAGGCGGTGGCCTCATCGAGGAACAGGTAGTCGGGCTTGAGGAGCAGGGCCCGCGCAATGCCGAGGCGTTGCTGTTCGCCCAGAGACAGCATGCGGTTCCAGTGGGCTTCCTCGTCGAGACGCAAGGCCAGCGCCGGCAATCCCACTGCAGTGATGAGGTCGCCAATGGCCGCGGTGTCGTAGGTGCCCGGTTCGGCCGGATAGGCGATGGCGTCGGTGAGGGTCGCAATCGGGAAATAGGGCCGCTGCGGCAGGATCATCACCTTGGCGCCTGTCGGCACCCGGATGGTGCCCGAGCCGAACGGCCAGATGCCGGCCAGCGCGCGGAACAAGGTTGATTTGCCGGAGCCGGACGGGCCTGTGACCAGCACCTTGTCGCCGGCGGCGATGACGAAGTCTTGTGCGTTCACGAGCGGCGCGCCGTTCGGCAGTTTGACGGCGAGGTCCTTGATCTCCACCGCGGTGCCGCCGGCCGGTTCGATGGCGATGACCGGTGGTGTCGTGGCGATCTCTCGCGCGGTGAGGATCGACCGGTCGAAACCGTCGAGGCGTTCGATCACCGCACTCCATACGGCGAGCTGCCGGTAGGCATCGACAAAGAATGAGAGCGCGCCCTGGACGCTGCTGAAGGCGGAAGCGGTCTGTGTCAGGCCGCCGAGCTGCACCGCGCCGGCAAAATAGGCTGGGCTGATGACAATGATCGGGAACACGGACGCGATCTGGCCATAGCCCGCGGTGAGGAAGGTCAGCCGCTTGGTGCGCGTCATGATCGCCATCCAGTTGTCGGCGAGGCGGGCGAAGCGGCCCAGCAACCGATTGCGCTCGGCCTGCTCGCCTTCAAGCAGCGCGATCTGTTCGGCGTTCTCGCGCACGCGCACCAGGCTGAAGCGGAAATCCGCTTCGTAACGCTGCTGCTGGAAATTCAGCGCGACCAGCGGCTTGCCGATCCAGTGTGTCAGCGCGGTACCAAGGATCGCATAGAGCAGGGCGGCCCAGAACAGATAGCCCGGAATATTCCAGGCGACGCCGAACAGGTGGAGCGGAGCGGCCGCGGACAAGCCCCAGAGGATCACGCTGAACGAGCCGAGGGTGACGATCGAGTTCAACAGGCCGAGGCCGAGCGGCAAAATGCCGCCCTCGATGAACAGCCTGATGTCCTCGGCGATGCGCTGGTCGGGATTGTCCGCTGCATCGCCGAGCAACTGCATGCGGTAGTGATTGGATCCATCAAGCCAGCGGTCGAGATAGGTTCGCGTCATCCAGCGTCGCCAGCGGATCTGCAGCCACTGGTTCAGATAGAGCTGATAGACGGCGGCGATGATGAAAATCGTGGCCAATACGCAGAAATAGCCGAGCTCATAGACGAATCTGTCCCAGTTTCGGTCTTGCAGTGCATTATAAAATCGCGCGTTCCATTGATTGATGAGGACGGTAATCGCCACGATACCAAGCTCGATGGCGATGATGGCGGCGAGCAACAGGCGGCCGGCCCAGCGCTCTTCCGACCGGAAATACGGGCTGGCGATCCGCCATACCGTGGCGAGCGTTGCGATAATTCCTCTCAAGGGAGGCTCCTTCGGTCGACAGGGCAGGGAGAAATGCTTGGCAGGCAGCGGTTTCGCACATGCGTAATAACAAACCGGCCAATCTTGGATATTGGAAAAGAGGCATTTGCCGGGCATCCCACCCTGCCCAAGGTTGCGTCAGTTCGCGGACGCTCTTACGATATTCCTCAAGGGTTGCTTGGTCTTGGGCCGCTGGCTTTGGACCAAGGAATAAGCCCCGATGACAAATGTTTAATACAAAGAAGAAAACTGAGGAAACAAAGCCCCAAGGGAGGGATTCAGAATGGCTAAATCGGACCAGCCTGCAACCGCGACCCGCCGCCGGTTTCTCCGTGGTGCTGCGGTCGCTGGCGTAGCGGCCATCGCCGCGCCGAGCGTCGTCAAGGCCCAAGGTGCCGTCAGCATGCGCTGGCAGAGCACCTGGCCATCGAAAGATATCTTCCACGAATACGCTCTCGACTTCGCCAAGAAGGTCAACGACATGACCGGCGGCGATCTCAAGATCGAAGTTCTGCCGGCGGGCGCCGTGGTGCCGGCCTTCCAGCTCCTCGACGCCGTGTCCAAGGGCACACTCGACGGCGGCCACGGCGTGCTCGTCTATCACTACGGCAAGCAGACCGCGCTGGCGCTGTGGGGGTCGGGCCCGGCCTTCGCCATGGACGCCAACATGCTGCTGGCGTGGCACAAATACGGCGGCGGCAAGGAACTGCTTGAGAAGCTCTATGCCTCGATCAATGCCAACGTGGTGTCGTTCCCCTACGGTCCGATGCCAACCCAGCCGCTCGGCTGGTTCAAGAAGCCGATCACCAAGGCCGATGACATCAAGGGCCTGAAGTATCGCACCGTCGGTATTTCGATCGACGTGTTCACCGGTCTCGGTGCCGCGGTCAACGCGCTGCCGGGCGGCGAAATCGTCGCGGCGATGGATCGCGGCCTGCTCGACGCGGCGGAATTCAACAACGCCTCGTCGGACCGCATCCTCGGCTTTGCCGACGTCTCCAAGGTCTGCATGCTGCAGAGCTATCACCAGAACGCCGAGCAGTTCGAGATCATGTTCAACAAGGACAAGTTCAACGCACTGCCCGAGAAGATGCGGTCGATCATCGCCAATGCCGTCGAGGCCGCGTCCTCGGACATGTCCTGGAAGGCGATCGACCGCTACTCGAAGGACTATGCCGAACTGCAGACCAAGGACAAAGTGCGTTTCTACAAGACGCCCGATGCGATCCTCAAGCAGCAGCTCGATATCTACGACGATGTCGCCAAGAAATACGCGGCGCAGAATCCGCTGTTCAAGGAGATCGCCGACTCGCAGCTCGCCTTCGCCAAGCGCGCCACGCAGTGGGAGCAGGACACCGTTGTCAATCGCCGGATGGCCTACGACCATTATTTCGGCAAGAAACCGGGCTGATCCGCGACCAGAACCTCAGGGCATCATCCGGTCGGGCGGCCGGGTGGTGCCCTGAACTCTTCGATTCTCCGCGCCCCGTGCAATTTCAATGAACGTACAGCGTCTTCTGCATACGATCGACGGCATCAGTACGTGGGTCGGCAAGGCGGCAGCCTGGCTCATCATCGGTCTGATGATGTTGGTCTGCGTCGAAGTCTTCAAACGCTACATCATGAACATGCCCACGGCGTGGATCTTCGACGCCTCGAACATGTTCTACGGCACGTTGTTCATGTTGGCTGGCGCCTATACGCTGGCGCAGAACGCGCACGTGCGCGGTGACTTTCTCTATTCGTCGATGCGGCCGCGCATGCAGGCCGGCCTAGATCTCGTGCTCTATATTCTGTTCTTCTTTCCAGGTATCGCCGCGCTGATGTATGCCGGCTACGACTATGCGGCGAACTCTTGGATCATCGGCGAGCATTCCAACGTCACCGCCAACGGGCCGCCGGTTTATCATTTCAAGTCGGTGATCCCGATTGCCGGCGCCTTCGTCATGCTGCAGGGCGTCGCCGAGGTCATTCGCTGCGTCGTTTGTCTGAAGACCGGCGAGTGGCCGAGTCGTCTCAAGGACGTGGCCGAGACCGATGTCATCGAGGAACAGCTCGCGCATAGTGAATTTGTCGACGACGAGGCGCGCAAGATCGCCATCGAGCGCGCCAAGAGCATTGACGAGACCGCACGCCAGCGCGGCATGGGCTCGGAGTTGAATCTATGAGCGACCCCGCACTCGGCCTCCTGATGCTGGGGCTCATCGTCGTCGTCATCATGATGGGATTCCCCACGGCGTTCACGCTGATGGGGCTGGGCATGATGTTCGGCTATGTCGCCTTCTATACGCCCGGGCAGTCGTTTTTTGACAACCGCGTCTTCGACCTCATGGTCGATCGCACCTACGGAGCGATGACCAACGACGTTCTTATCTCCATCCCGTTATTCGTTCTGATGGGATATGTGATGGAGCGCGGCGCGCTGGTCGACAAGATGTTCTATTCGATCCAGCTTGCATTTCGGAACGTGCCGGCGTCACTGGCGGTCGCAACCTTGATCGTCTGCACCTTCTGGGGAATCGCCTCGGGTCTGGTCGGCGCCGTTGTCGTGCTGATGGGCGTGATCGCTTTCAACCCGATGCTGCGGGCCGGCTATGATGTGAAGCTCGCAGCGGGCGTCATCACGGCCGGTGGCACGCTGGGCATTCTCATTCCGCCGTCGGTGATGATCATCGTCTATGCGGCGGTGGCCGGGCAGTCGGTCGTCAAGCTGTACGCTGCGACGATGTTTCCGGGATTCTTCCTGTCGCTGCTTTATCTCGTCTATATCGTCGGTTGGGCGATGATCAATCCAAAGATCGCGCCGCCGCTGCCGCCCGAGCAGACGCGCGTTCCGGTGCCGGAATGGCGGCGTCAGTTTCTCACGGCCTATGGCAGCGAGAATGTATTCGTCGCGCTGTTGCGCGCGCTGGCCTCGCCCGGCCGCGCTCGGGCGATCGTGACGGACAAGGGCGCCTATTCATACCGCAAGCTGATCGCCGATCTTTTCATGTCGCTGGTGCCATTCATCCTGGTCGCCGGTACGCTCTGGCTGGTGTGGTGGTACGTCGTCATTCACCAGCAGGTCGCCGCCATTGAAGTTCCGGAAGGGTTGGAGCAACTCGGTTCGGCTCCGGTTGAAGCGGCGCCGTCACCCGCGGAGCAGGGTCCGGCGGCAAGCTTCTACTACACCTTCGGCGCCATCGCGGTGCTCGGCGCCGTCATCATCGCGCGGTACTACCGGCGCATGAACGCCGACCGCTTCGAGGTCATCAGGCTGCTCACGCAGTCGGTGGCGCCGCTCGGCATTCTCACCGTTGTCGTGCTGGCGGTGATCCTGTTCGGCATCACCACGGCGACGGAATCGGCCGCGGTCGGCGCGGCGGGTGCCTTCCTGCTCGCGTTCTACGCGCGCACGCTCGACTGGAAGCGCACCAAGGAGGCGGTGTTTCTCACCGCCAAGACGACCGCGATGGTGTGCTGGCTGTTCGTCGGTTCGGCGCTGTTCTCCGGCGTGTTCGCGATTCTCGGCGGGCAAGCGCTGCTGGAGAAGTGGGTGCTGGCGCTGAACATGTCGCCCACGGCGTTCATGATCCTGTCGCAGGCGATCATCTTCGTCCTCGGCTGGCCGCTGGAATGGACCGAGATCATCGTGATCTTCGTGCCCATCTTCCTGCCCATGCTCAAACACTTCAACATCGACCCGGTGCTGTGGGGCGTGCTGGTCTTCGTCAACTTGCAGGCAGCCTTCCTGTCGCCGCCGGTCGCGATGTCGGCGTTCTACCTTAAAGGTGTGGCGCCCAAGCACGTCACGCTCAACCAGATCTTCGCCGGCATGATGCCCTATATGTTCGTGGTCATCGTCTGTATGGTGATCATGTACTTCTGGCCCGGGCTGACGCTATGGTTGCCGGAATACCTGTACGGCAACTAATCGGAATCAGACACGCGCCATGACCGAGCTCTCCACCCTGACCGCCGCGCAGGCGGCGGCCACTATCTCTGCCGGCGAATGCTCCTCCGAGGAAATGACCGCGGCCTGCCTCGCGCGTATCGCCGAGACCGAAGAATCGGTCGGCGCCTTCGCCTTCATTGATGCCGAGCATGCGCTCGCGCAGGCCCGCGAGAGCGACGCGTGGCGGCGCAGCGGCAAGCCGATCGGCCCGCTTCACGGCGTGCCGGTCGCGGTCAAGGACCTCATCGACACCGCGGATTACCCCACCGAGTACGGCTCGCGCTATTTCGCCGGCCGCCGGCCACGCAACGATGCGACGGTCGTGTCGCGGCTACGCGCCGCCGGCGCCATTGTCATCGGCAAGACCGTGACGACGGAGATGGCCTATTTCCACCCCGGCAAGACGCGCAATCCGCACGATCTGTCGCGCACACCGGGCGGTTCGTCGTCCGGCTCGGCCGCGGCGGTGGCGGCGGGCATGGTCCCGGCGACGCTGGGCACCCAGACCAACGGTTCGATTATCCGTCCGGCGGCCTTCTGCGGCGTGTTCGGCATGAAGCCGAGCCATGGTCTGGTGCCGCGGACCGGCACGCTGCCGCTGTCACGGTCGCTCGACCATATCGGGCCGATGGCGCGGTCGATCGAGGACATTGCGTTGGTGCTGGATGCGATTGCCGGTTACGACCCGGGCGATCCGGACACGCGGCCGCTGGGCGCCCGAAATTTCCGCGACGTCGCGATGGAAGAGTTCGAGCTGGCGCCGCGCTTTGCCTTCGTCAAGACGCCGATCTGGGACAAGGCCGATGCGAACACCCGCGATGCTTTCGAGGCGCTTGCCGAGGAGCTTGGCGGCGACTGCTTCACCTACGATTTGCCGGATACCTACGCCACCGCATGGGACGCGCAGCGCGCGATCATGGCGGCGGAGATGGTTTTCAATCTCGGCCGCTATGCCGAGGAGGGCGGCGACCTGATCAGCCCGCAATTCAATGCGTTGATGGCGGACGGTCGCGCTATCTCGGCGGCGACCTATCTCGACGCGCTCGAAGACGCGCGCGCCATGCGCGGCGCGCTGGGCGAACTGTTCGAACAGGCCTGCACCGCGATCATCACACCGGCGACGGTCGGGGTGGCGCCGGTCGGCCAGGCCACCGGCGATCCGTCATTCTGCTCGCTGTGGAGTCTGACCGGGCTGCCGGCCGTCACCTTGCCGCTGCTCTCCGGCGAGAACGGCTTGCCGCTGGGCGTTCAGCTCGTCGGCGCCATGGGCGACGACGCGCGGCTCCTGCGTACGGCGAACTGGCTGGTCGAGCGTCTGCCCGGATAAACGTGTCCGGTCTAGGCCTTCGGCGGCGCGCCGAGATGCTCGGCGAAGAAGGCGAGGTTGCGGCTCCAGGCGAGATCCGCCGCCGCCTTGTCGTAGCGGTTGCTGGTGTCGTTGTTGAAGGCGTGATTGACGTCCGGATAAACATAAACCGTGTAGCGCTTGCCGGCGGCCTTCAGCGCTTCCTCATACGCGGGAATGCCGGCATTGATGCGGCTGTCGAGCCCGGCGTAATGTAGAAGCAGTGCCGCATGTATTCTCGGTACGTCGGCGGCCGGCGCCTGCGCGCCGTAATAGGCAACGCCCGCTTTCAGCTCCGGCGACTGCACGGCAATGCGGTTCACCATCCCGCCGCCCCAACAAAAGCCGACAGCGCCGACATTGCCCGTCGACTCGGCGTGCTTCGCCAGGAACGGCACCGCGGCGGCGATGCGCTGGGCGGTCTCGCCGGCATTGAGCGAGCCGATCATGTCGCGTCCCTTGTCTTCGTCGGCCGGCGTGCCGCCGAGCGGCGACAGCGCATCGACGCCGAAAGCGAGAAAGCCGGCGAGCGCGAGGCGGCGCGTTACGTCCTCGATATGCGGATTGAGGCCGCGGTTCTCGTGAATGACGAGCACTGCTGGCCGTTTCGCGCCGCCCTTGAGCCGCGCCAGCGTGCCGGACATCGGCGTGCCGCCGGCATCGTAGGTCGCTTTCTCGATCGTCAGCCGGGCGTCATCCGCGGCTACGATCGCGGCGCGGGCATAGTCGTTCTGCAACAACGGCAGCAGGGCGGCGGCCGCAGCGGCTGAGCCTGCGACAGCCGTTAGCCGGTCCATGAAGGTGCGTCGATCGATGAGGCCGTGCGTAAAACTGTCGTAAAGATCGACAACGCGCTGTTCCGCGCTGTGCTGTTTCATGAACGGCTCCCACGGTGAAGTGCGTTGCATTCTAGAACGATGTCGTCGCGGGAACCTGCGGAAAAGCGCCGCAGTCATGTAACAACATTGTCATGCTGTGGGCATTGCCAACAATGCCTCGGAATGAGGCTGGTGTATCTTGACGACGGAAGGCGAAGGCTTCATGGGATCGGCCCTCACCTCGATCGGTCGTGAGTGCGGCCTACTTGTGGAGAAGCAGATGGATGTTCGGCGTTTGACCGCGTGGCGGTCGCTGACGATCTTGATGTTCGCGGCTCTGGTATCCGGCAACACGGCGGCGGTGGCGCAACAATTTCCGTTCGATCAGGTATTGGTGCTGGAAGCGCCGCGGATGGGCCCGTTGAAGCGCGTCCCGGTTCTCACCATCGGCGCCGATGGCCGTACCACGGTCGATCTGTGGTGCAAGACCGTACCGGCCTTGTTCGAAGTGAGTGGTGCGGAGATCAAAATCCAGACTGCGCCGCTGCCGGAGGCATTGCCGCTTTACATGAGCACCGGCCAATGCAGCCCGGAGCGGATGCAGGCCGATGTCGCGCTGCTTGACCAGCTCACGCAGGCGACCGCATGGCAGCGCCAGGGCGATTATGTTTCGCTGGTGGGCCCGGGCGGTGCGCCGCTTCGGTTCAGGCTGTCGACCCACTGAGCCCCGACAATCGACGACATAAAAAAGGCCCGGCTTTCGCCGGGCCTTTCTGCTTTTGATCGAAGCAGGGCGCTTACATCATGCCGCCCATGCCACCCATGCCGCCGCCCGGCGGCATGGCCGGACCGGCTTCCTTCGGCAGTTCGGCAACCATGGCTTCGGTGGTCACCAGCAGGCCGGCCACCGAAGCGGCGTCCTGCAGCGCGGTGCGCACGACCTTGGCCGGGTCGACGATGCCCTTGGCGACCATGTCGACATACTCTTCGTTCTGCGCGTCGAAGCCGTAGGTCTCCGACTTCTCTTCGAGGATCTTGCCGACCACGATCGAGCCTTCGACACCGGCGTTTTCCGCGATCTGGCGGATCGGCGCCTCAAGCGCCTTCAGCACGATGTTGATGCCGGCCTGGACGTCCGAGTTGTCGTTCGACAGCTTGCCGACCGCCTTCTTGGCGCGCAGGAGCGCGGTACCGCCGCCGGGGACGATGCCTTCCTGAACGGCAGCGCGTGTGGCGTTGAGCGCGTCCTCGACGCGATCCTTCTTTTCCTTGACCTCGATCTCGGTCGCGCCGCCGACGCGGATCACCGCGACGCCGCCCGCGAGCTTGGCCAGACGCTCCTGCAGCTTTTCCTTGTCGTAGTCCGAGGTGGTTTCCTCGATCTGCGCCTTGATCTGCTGCACGCGCGCTTCGATGTCGGCTTTCTTGCCGGCGCCGTTGACGATCGTGGTCTTTTCCTTCTCGATCACGACCTTCTTGGCGCGGCCGAGCATGTTCACGGTGACGTTCTCGAGCTTGATGCCGAGGTCTTCCGAGATGAGCTGGCCGCCGGTCAGGATGGCGATGTCTTCCAGCATCGCCTTGCGGCGATCGCCGAAGCCCGGCGCCTTCACGGCCGCGACCTTGAGGCCGCCGCGCAGCTTGTTGACGACGAGCGTGGCGATGGCTTCGCCTTCGACGTCTTCGGCGATGATGATGAGCGGCTTGCCCGACTGCACGACGGCTTCGAGCACCGGCAGCATCGACTGCAGGCCCGACAGCTTCTTTTCGTGCAGGAGGATGTAGGCATCCTCGAGCTCGGCGATCATCTTCTCGGCGTTGGTGACGAAGTAGGGCGAGATGTAGCCGCGGTCGAACTGCATGCCTTCGACGATCTCAACCTCGGTCTCCATCGCCTTGGCTTCTTCAACCGTGATGACGCCTTCGTTGCCGACCTTCTGCATCGCCTGCGCGATCATCTTGCCGATCTGCGAGTCGCCATTCGCCGAGATGGTGCCGACCTGCGCGACTTCCGCGGAGGACGAAACCTTCTTGGCGCGCTTCTCGATATCCTTGATGACCGCGGCCACGGCGATGTCGATGCCGCGCTTGAGATCCATCGGGTTCATGCCGGCGGCAACCGACTTGGCGCCTTCGCGCACGATCGCCTGGGCCAGCACGGTCGCGGTGGTGGTGCCGTCGCCAGCCAGATCGTTGGTCTTCGAGGCGACTTCGCGCAGCATCTGCGCGCCCATGTTCTCGAACTTGTCCTCGAGCTCGATCTCCTTGGCGACGGTGACGCCGTCCTTGGTGATGCGCGGGGCGCCGAACGACTTGTCGATCACGACGTTGCGGCCCTTCGGACCGAGCGTGACCTTCACGGCGTTGGCGAGAATGTCGACGCCGCGCAGCATGCGATCGCGCGCGTCGCCGGAGAATTTGACGTCTTTGGCAGCCATGTGAGTTTACTCCAAATGATTGGTGCTGGCGGGCGCTTAGGCGACGACGCCCATGATGTCGCTCTCCTTCATGATCAGGAGATCTTCACCGTCGATTTTCACTTCGGTGCCGGACCACTTGCCGAACAGCACGCGGTCGCCGGCCTTGATGTCGAGCGGGATGAGCTTGCCGGTTTCGTCGCGGCCGCCTGGGCCGACGGCGATCACTTCGCCTTCCGACGGCTTTTCCTGGGCGGTGTCGGGGATGATGATGCCGCCCTTGGTCTTCTCGGAGGCGGTGATGCGGCGCACGACAACGCGGTCGTGCAGGGGACGGAACTTGGTCTTGGCCATGGGGATTTCCTTGGACTTCTTCGTTGAACCGGATGGCGACGGAGTAGACGGGGCTTGGCCCGTGCCTCCGGCGCCGAAGCGTCGGCCGCTGTGACTGAAATTGCAGGGATTATAACCCCTTAGCACTCCCTGATAGAGAGTGCCAATTGCGCCAGCGGAGATATTGCCTTAACGGTTGGGTGTCAAGCTGGGGCTGGTCGCGAATGTGGCCGCATTCCGGGCACAAGTGGCCGCTACCGAGCGTTAAGGCTTTTGCTTGCACCGCGTGCCGATGCCCCGCACTCTCACATCAAAGAGTTTTCAGGAGTCCCGATGAGCTTTGCCAACCGCCAAGGTCTGCCCGGCACCCGCCTGCGGACCGCCCTGGTTCTCGGTGTCATCGCGCTCGGGATTGCCGGCTGTTCGACGACGCCCAGTGCGCCGCCCGAGCCGCCGCCGCCGCCCGTGGTGCCGACCTTGCCGCCGGGTTTCCCGCCTCAGGATATTGTCGGAAGCTGGGGCCTCGCCGCCTACCATCGCGAAGAAGATCGCGTGCGCACCGAGACGAATGCCGCTAGCCAGTGCCGGCAGCCTTATGTGATCACCTTGGGCTCGACCGGCGGCGTCATGATGCATCTCGCCGACCAGGCAACGCCGACCGAACTGCGTCTCAAGGGTGCGCCAGGCGGCAAGACCTATATCGGTCCCGATGGCGACCCGCCGGGCAGCCAGCAGGACCGTGAGGTGGTGCAGTTCGATGGCCGCGTGCTTATCCTGCACTGGATGGACCCCGAGGTTCAGGGTCGCTACGGCAACATGATCTATGTGCGATGCTCGCCGGAGGGGGCGAAGAAGAAGCCTGCCGCCAAGCCGCGGCCCGCGGCGGCCAAGCCCAAGCCGAAGCCTGCTGCGCGGTAGGCACCGGAAGGCGCACCGCCTATAGTGGTCATGGCCGGGCTTGTCCCGGCCATCTCGCTTGGGAGGGCGCAGTGCCCGACTGATCGGGACGCCCAGGACAAGCCTGGGTATCGCAGACCCAGGCATGACCCGCGCTGATGATCCCGCCGAGTGATTTCATCCACGGCCCTTGGCGCGCAGTGCCGGTGCTCGGCGTCACGCAAATTCTGGCCTGGGGCGGCATCTACTACACGCCGGTGCTGATCGTGCCGATGATCGCGCGCGAGCACGGCTGGTCGATGTCCTTCGCCATGGGTGGCTTCTCCGTCGCCCTGCTGGCGGCCGGCCTCTCGGCGCCTTACATCGGCCGCGCCATCGATCGCTTTGGCGGCCATCTCGTAATGACCGCCGGCTCGCTGCTCGGCGCGCTCGGCCTCGTCCTGATCACCATCGCCGAGCATCGCGCCGCCTACATTGCAGTTTGGATACTCCTCGGCGTCGCATTGTCGGCGAGCCTCTACGACGCCGCCTTCGCCTCGCTCGGCCGCATCTTCGGCGCCGCCGCGCGGCGGCCGATCACGGCGTTGACCTTGGCCGGAGGCTTTGCGTCGACCGTGGGTTGGCCGGCCACCCATTTCCTCACCGAAGCGGTGGGCTGGCGCGGCACCTATCTCATCTATGCCGCGCTGCTTGTCGTCATTGCGGCGCCGCTGCATGCCTTCCTGCTGCCGCGCGAGCGCTTCGCCGCGGCCCCGCCGCCAACCGACGGCATCAAGGCTCCGGACAAGGTGCTGCCGGCGCGCGGCTGGCCATTCGTTCTCGTTGCCGGCGGTTTTGCCGTTTACGCCTTCGTGCCGTCGGCGCTGGCGGCGCATCTCCTTGCGATCTTCGCGCGCTCCGGCATCGACAGCGACACGGTGGTGTGGATCGGCGCGCTGTTCGGCCCGGCCCAGGTCGGCGCCCGCGTTATCGAATTCGCCTTCGGCCGCAACCTGCATCCTTTGTGGATCGCGCGCATCGCGCTGACGACCTTGTTTACCGGCTTCATCATGATTGCGGTGCTCGGCATCGCGCCGCCGGTGGCGGCCGCCTTTGCCATCGTCTTCGGCGGCTCCAACGGCCTTATCACCATCGCGCGCGGCGCGGTGCCGCTCGCGTTGTTCGGCGCCTCCGGCTACGGCCGGCTGATGGGCCGGCTGGCTTTTCCGTTCCTGCTGGTGCAGGCGGCGGCGCCGCTGGTGATGGCGGCGGTGATCGACGGCCTATCCGACACGGCGGCATTGGCGCTGGCCTGCGCTTTCGGTACGGCCGCGCTCGTTTGTTTCTATGTGATCAGACGGCCGGCCTAGACAGCGCGGTTGTCAGGCAAACATCCGGTCGATGTCGCGCTGTGTGGCGTGGCCAAGGTCCCCGGTCAATTTGGGGCCGTTGAGCAGGCCATCGCCTTTGGCCGATCCATCCATCGGCTCGGATGCGGCATGGACGCCGTTGCAGCGCGCGAGAATGACGTCGAGCTGCTTTTCCACCGACGCCAGCATGCCGATCACCTTGCCGATATGCTGACCGGCGATATCCTGGAAATTGCAGGCTTCGTAGATCTTGACGATCTGATCCTGGATATCCTGGGCGAGGCCGCGCCTGAAATCGTCGGACAGACTGGCGGCGAGTGTGCGCGCGCTGTCGTCGGCGGCTTCGGCGGTGCCGAGGATGGTGTCGGTTGCGCCGCGCATCGCGGCGACGGCAGCGCCGAGTTCATCGCCGGCGCGGGTGAGGCGACGCTCCGCGCCATCGCCGATCATCGCGACGAGTTCGCGCTTATTGTGCGCGACCGACTCGTGAATGTAGGCAAGCTCGGCCTTGAGCCCGAGCAGCGCTTCGACATTGTCGCTCGGCGTGGCTGCAGGGATCGGCGGCGCGCGCATGGCAAGGCCGGCGCCCGGCTGCCGCCGCGCCGCAAGCATCGCTTCGATCCTGAACACCTTGCGCTGCACGGTTCCGGGTCCCGCTTGTCGAAGTCAGGCTTTACCGCGTGGTGAATTAACAGCGCGTTGCACCGCGAAAACGTGATTAAAAGATCGTGTATGTCGCGAAGCGCCGGTTAACCAAGACCGCCGGCATTTTACTCAAAATAAACGCTGGCGGTGACGAAGTTCACTGGCGACGGACCCGCGCATGGCTCGATTTACCAATCGGTGCTTGATTGGGAGCATGAGCGGGCGACGTTTGTTTGTTGTGTGAGTGGCGTAATGCGTCAGCGTTCGACGATCCTTGGCCTGGCCGCGCTCGTGCTGTGCGCGATGCCGGCGCACGCGCAGTACTATGCGCAGCCGCAGCAGCAATATTACGCGCCGCCGGTGCAAGGCCGCGCCGTGCCGCGCGCGCAAATGCAGATGGCTACTCCGCCGATGGTGGTTGTCGCGCAGCCGCAGCGCATGGAGCGCGGCCTCGGCGGCGGCTTCATCGAGGCGATATTCGGTGGCGGTGGCAGCAGCGACCGCATGCAGGGCTACGTGCCGTTGCCGCATCAGCAACAGCAGCCGCAATACGTCGCGCCGCCGCAGGGCTATTATGGCCAGCCCGCCCCGGTGCAGCAGGTCTACGCCAACACCGGTCCGATTGTCGGTGAGCCGCTGGCGCCGCGCGATTATCCGATCAATCCGATCTACGAAAGACAGGAAGTCATCTATCGGGGCCCTGAAGAGCCGGGCACGGTCGTCATCGATACGCCGAACAAGTTTCTGTATCTCGTTCAGCCGGGCGGACGCGCACTGCGCTATGGCATCGGCGTCGGCCGGCCGGGCTTCACCTGGGCCGGCACGCATCTGGTGTCTGCGAAGAAAGAATGGCCGGACTGGACGCCGCCGAAGGAAATGCTGGAGCGTCAGCCTTATCTGCCGCGCCACATGGAAGGCGGGCCGAACAATCCGCTCGGTGCGCGCGCGCTCTATCTCGGCTCGACCCTCTATCGCATCCACGGCTCGAACGAACCGTGGACCATCGGGCAGAACGTATCGTCGGGCTGTATCCGCATGCGCAACGCCGACGTCGAAGACCTCTACGAGCGCGTCAAGGTCGGCGCCAAGGTCGTGGTGATGTGAGCGGCCTAGGCGTCGCCGCCGCCATCGCCACCGAAGTCACCGCCGAAATCACCGTTGTCCGCGGTGTCGAACTGATCGCCCGAAGAATTGTCGTCGTCGAACAGTCCGGCCCGGCGATCGCCGCCGACATCGTTCAAGCCGGCGTCGCGCGACAGGTCGCCGCCCGCGGCATTGTCGCTTCCGCTCCACGGATTGCTTGAGCCCTGATCGCGCGGCACGTCGGCCATGGCGCTGCCGCTGTGGTGGCCGCCAAACATGCCGCCCAGCGCATTGAACAGCAGCGAGCCGCCGATGACGCCGGCCGCGGTCGCCGCCGCGGTGCCAAGGAACGAGGGGCCGCCGCCCGGAGCTTGCGCCTGCGGTGCTGCATTGAACGGCGAGGCGGGCTGCGCCGGCGCCAGCGCGCCGCCGGTGTTCCAGCGTGAATCCGAAGCGCCGCCCGCGCGCACGCTCGGCACCGAGCCGCGGCCGCCGCCCAGCGCGTTGCGCATCGAATCGAGAAAACCGCCGCTCGCGGGCGCTTCGGCTTCACCGCTCAGTTCGCGGATGCGGGCTTCGGCCTGCTTCAAGGCCTCGTCCTGCACCAGCACGGTCTGGGTGAGCGCATACAGTGCGTGCGGCGCGCGCTGTGAGGCCTCGGCGATGGCGCGCTCGGCGCTGGCATCGCGCGGCATCGTCTCGAGTTTGGCGAGCTTGTCGAACAGCTCGTCGATCATCTGGCGTTCCTGCGGCGTCATGAACTTCCTCCCAAAGCGCGCGATCGGCACGCCCCCAGCATCTAGGAAGCGCCGCCGCCTGTGCCAGAGGGCTGCGCCCGATCGGCACTCGCCAATTCGACATGGTGCGCGGCGAGCACGGCCGGATAAGCATCCGAGTTGAAAAAGGCGAATTCGTGCTCACGCAACGTCGTCAGGCTGTCGAGCGAACGTAGCTCGGCATCGACGAAGCCCGGATGACACATGATCAGGCCGCCATCCGGCAGCCCCTTGAGGAAGCGGGGAAATATCTTGGTGAAATCGGCCTTCGGATTGAACGAATAGGCCCCGGCAAAGGCCGGATTGGTGGCGACGCCGAGCCGGGCCGCCTTGGTGCGGAAGCCGACATTGAGAATGTCGATGACGAGCGCCTTCGGTTCATGCAACGGCCGGGCGCTGCGCGGCCGGCCGCACTGGCGCACCCAGGCCCCGGGCACGGTCTCCGCGGCGACCTTGAGGAAAGCGTCGCGCACCTGCGGCAGCAGCTGCACATGCTGGTGGCCGTCGAGATAGTCGGGCAGACGGCCGAACAGCCCGACAAAGGCCTCGACCTGCGTGGCGATTTCGATGGTCAGCATTTCGACATTGAGCCGCCGCACCATCGAGAGCCGCATCAGGTCGGTTTGCGGCAGGAAGGCGCCGTCGCGCAGCGGCGCAAAGCCGGCGCTCAGCGGCTTGAACGGCGCGGTGAGCGTGACATGCAGGCCGATCGCGGCTTGTCCGTCGCTGTTCGCGTCGACCAGCGCGTCGGCATCGGCGCGATCGAGATGCGTCGCCGCCGTCATCACCGACGTGGCATTGAGCCGCCGCCGCGCGATCAGTTGGCGGATGGCGTCATTGACGCCGGGCGCCATGCCGTAATCGTCGGCGCACAGCCAGATGCGGCGGGTTCTGGCGGACAAGGCCTACTCCGCGCCCGCGGTGCGCGGCACGTCTTGCTTGGTCTCTTTCACGCTGTGTTCGGCGACGACATAGACCGGGCGGCCTTTGACCTCGGACAACAGCTTGCCGATGTACTCGCCGAGCACGCCGATCATCAGCAGTTGCACCGCGCCGATGAACATGATGCTGACCACCAGCGACGGATAACCCGGCACGTCCTTGCCGAACAACAAGGTCTCCAACATGATCCAGAGGCCGAACAGCAGCGCCGTGGCGGCGAGCAGCACGCCGAGCAGGCTGGCGACGCGCAGCGGCGCCACCGAGAACGACGTCAGCCCTTCGATCGACAGTCCGATCAGCGACCAGACATTCCAGCTCGTGACGCCGTGCTCGCGTTCGGCCGGCTCGTAATCGACGCGCACCTGACGGAAGCCGATCCAGGTCGACAGGCCCTTGAAGAAACGGTTGCGCTCGGGAAGCTGGCGCAGCGCCTCGGCGGCGCGCGGCGAGAGCAGGCGGAAGTCGCCCGCGTCTTCCGGAATTTTAAGGCGGGCGCGCCAGTTCAGCAGCCAGTAGAATCCGGCGACGCCCTGCCGGCGCAGGAACGGCTCGTTCTCGCGATGCGCCTTGGCGGTATAGACGACGTCGTAACCGTCATCGAGCCAGCGCGACACCAGAGTGCCGATCAGGCTCGGCGGATGCTGGCCGTCGCCGTCCATGAACAGCACGGCGCCATGCCGGCAATGGTCGAGGCCGGCGAGCAGAGCGGCTTCCTTGCCGAAATTGCGCGACAGGCCAATCGCCTGCACGTCGAGCGACAAGGCCGGCAGCGCCAGCGCCACGCGGAAGGTGTCGTCGCGGCTGCCGTCATCGACATAAATGACCTCGACCGCGAGGCCATATTTGCTGGTCAGCGAGCGCGCGACTTCGGCGATCCGCTCGTGCAGGACCGGCAGGCCCTTGGCCTCGTTGTAGACGGGCACCACGATCGACAGCCCGCCCGCCGGCGCACTGCGCCCGGCCCCTGTCTTGTCGGCTCGGTTGGCCGATTTCCGGGGTTTTGCCGGAGATTTAGGCACGTAAATTCTCCATGTAAGCGGCGATCTATAGCGCATGGATGCCGCCTTGTCGCCCCGGTGGCCGCCGCGGTCTTGTCCGCGGAACCTCCTTTTCGGACAAGACCTTGGCGAGCCGGGATGGTAAGGAAGCCCGCATGATCGAAATGCTGCAAAATCTTGTTCACCGGCTCAAGGTGGCCTGGGCCGAGCGGGCCATCGCCCTCAAGGCCCTCAGCTTCGCCATGATCGGCGTGGTCAACACGGCGATCGACTTTTCCATCTTCTGGACGGCCAACCAGTTGCTCGGCTGGCGGCTGGTGCCGGCCAATGTCATTGCCTGGGTGACGGCGGTGTCGTTCTCCTATGCGATGAATTCCTTCATCACCTTCGGCCCGGAGTCCGGCCGGGTGCTGCGCTGGCGCGACTATGCCACCTTCGTTGCCTCCGGCGTTGCCGGCATGGTGGCCTCGACCGCGACTTTGGTGGCGCTGTCCTATGTGCTGCCGGTGGTCGCCGCGAAACTCATCTCGATCCTGGTCAGTTTCGTGGTCAATTTCTCGCTGTCGCATTTCGTGGTGTTCAAGAGCCGCGAACAGCAACGCTCGTAATCCGGCGCCGGATTTTACGCCGGCGCTACGCGCCGGTTATGGTGGCGCTACACGTGGCGTTGTCTTTTAAAGACCCAATTTGCGTTTCCATGGCGCGACAATTTCATAGCGTGCGGCTTCGTCGCTATGGAGCTGAAGATGCGCCTTGCCGTCCTGGCCGCTGTTGTACTCACCGTCTGGAATGTCGCGCCCGCAGCGGCCGAAGACGCATTCATCCAGCCGCGCAATCTGCCTGCCAGTGCCCGGGCCGAGACGACCGCCGATGCGCCCACCTACGACGAATGTTTCCAGCTCGGCTGGGTGCGCGGCGTTCATGTCGAGCGCGGCGAATGGGACGATTTCTACAGCCAGTGCCGTCAGGGCGAGGTGCCGTTCGCGAGCGGCATGAACGTCGATTCGGTGCCACTCGACCACCGGCACGCGGTGCCCTAGCGGCCACAATCTTCTGCTAGCCTTTGTGCTGCGGCCGCCCGCGCCGCCAGCACAAAGGACATCGCCATGGCCGCGCCCCGCGCCTCCAAGACGCAGATCGGCAATCATCGCCTCAATCCCGAGACCTTGATGCTCGGCTATGGCTACGATCCGATGCTGTCGGAAGGGGCGGTCAAGCCGCCGGTGTTTCTCACCTCGACCTTCGTGTTCGGCACGGCGGAGGAGGGCCGCGATTTCTTCGATTATGTATCGGGGCGCAAGACGCCGCCGGCCGGCACCGGAGCCGGACTCGTTTACTCACGCTTCAATCACCCCAACAGCGAAATCGTCGAAGACCGGCTCGCCATCTACGAGGGCGCCGAAGCGGCTATCCTGTTCTCCTCCGGCATGTCTGCGATCTCGACATCGCTGATGGCCTATGCGCGCCCCGGCGACGTCATCGTGCATTCGCAGCCGCTGTATGGCGGCACCGAGACGCTGTTGAGCAAGACATTCGCGCAATTCGGCATCAAGTCGGTGCCGTTCGACGACGGCGTCAGCGAAGCCGCCATTCGCGCCGCGCTCGCGAAAGCGCAGACGCTCGGCCGCGTCGCCGTCGTGCTGATCGAGACGCCGTCCAACCCCACCAATACGCTGGTCGATGTCGCGCTGGTGCGCCGTCTCGCCGACGAGGTGGGCGCCGCACAAGGCCACCGGCCCATCGTCGCCTGTGACAACACGTTGCTCGGGCCGGTGTTTCAGCGTCCGCTGGATTTCGGCGCGGATCTCTCGCTCTACTCGCTGACCAAATATGTTGGCGGCCATTCCGACCTGATCGCCGGCGCCGCGCTCGGCAGCCAGGCGGTGATCGGCCCGGTCAAGGCGCTGCGCAGCGCCATCGGCACGCAACTCGATCCGCATTCATGCTGGATGCTCGGCCGCTCGCTCGAAACATTGTCGCTGCGCATGGAGCGGGCCAACACAAACGCGAAGGTCGTCGCCGAATTCCTGCGCGATCATCCGCGCGTCGCCAAGGTTCATTATCTGCCGTTCCTCGGCGAGGGGCCGGCGCGCGCGACCTACGAGCGGCAATGCACCGGCGCGGGCTCGACCTTCTCCTTCGACATCAAGGGCGGGCAGGCGGAGGCCTTCGCCTTTCTCAATGCGCTGGAAGTGTTCAAGCTGGCCGTCAGCCTGGGGGGGACCGAGTCGCTTGCCAGTCACCCGGCGGCGATGACGCATTCCGGCGTGCCGGCCGATGTGCGGGCCCGCATCGGCGTGCTCGACACCACGATCCGCCTGTCGGTCGGCATCGAGCATCCCGACGATCTCGTCGCGGACATCGCGCAAGCGCTGGCGGGGTAGCGACAACGCCGCTGCGGTCGCCGGTGCAGCATAGTGTCTATATTTCTATATTTCTATATTTCTAGAAATATGATTGACTCGCCATCGTCTTCTGGCTATAGAAAAGACCATGAAGATCGACGACGCCGCCGCACGCCTCGAAGCCCTGGGCAATCCGACGCGCCTGCAGATCTACCGCGCCCTGGTGCGCGCGGGCGATCCCGGCCTGGCGGTCGGCAAGCTGCAGGCCAAGCTGGATGTCGCCGCCTCGACCCTGTCGCATCATCTCAAGACGCTGATGGCGGTGGAGCTCATCACCCAGGAGCGGCAGACCACGACGCTCATCTGCCGCGCCAACTACAAGGCCATGCACGGTCTCATCGGCTTCCTCGCCGATGAATGCTGCGCCGACGCGGCCTGCGCGCCGGCGGCCGCGAAAGCCAAGGTCGCCTGAATTTTTTTGTCTACTAATTCGATAATTCTAGAAGGATGGACATCATGAGCACGCAGAGCAAGACGGTCGCCATCATTGGCGCGGGTCCGGTCGGCCTCGCGGCCGCGGCGCATGCGCTGGAACGCGGCCTGACGCCGGTCGTCGTCGAAGCCGGCGCCGAGGCGGGGCACGCCGTGCGCCAGTGGAGCCATGTGCGCATGTTCTCGCCATGGGAATACAATATCGACCGAGCTGCCGAGCGGCTTTTGACGGCGGTGGGCTGGAATTCACCCGATCCGCAGCAGTACCCGACCGGCGGCGAACTGGCGGAGCGCTATCTCACGCCGCTCGCCGAGCGCACCGCGCTCAAGGATCACATCCGCACGACGAGCCGCGTGACCGCGATCAGCCGCGTCGGCTTCGACAAGATGAAGACCAAAGGCCGCGAGCACGCGCCGTTCGAACTGCGCTATCAGAACGGAGCCGGGCAGGGGACGTTACGCGCCGACTTTGTCATCGACGCCTCGGGCTCCTGGTCGTCGCCCAATCCGGCCGGCGCCGATGGGCTGACCGCGATCGGCGAGACGGAAGCGCAGACCCGCATCGCCTATGCGATGCCCGACGTTTTGGGCCGCGCCCGCGCGCGCTATGCCGGCAGGAAGGTCGCGGTGCTCGGCAGCGGCCATTCCGCCGTCGGCACGTTGATCGATCTTGTCCGGCTGAAGCAGGATGAGCCGGCGACGGAGGCGATCTGGCTGGTGCGCGGCGACCGGCCGGAAAAGGCTTTCGGCGGTGGCGCCAACGACAAGCTGGCCGCGCGCGGCGAGCTCGGCGCGCGCCTTGCGCAGTTGGTGGCCGACGGCGCCATCACCGTTCAATCGGAATTCCCCGTCACTCACATCGCCCTGCGCGAGAATGGTCTGCGCATCGGCGCGGGATCGGCCTGCTGCGGCCGCAGCGTCATTGTCGATGAGCTGATCGTGGCGACCGGCTTCCGTCCCGATCTGTCGTTCCTGCGCGAGATGCGGCTTGCGCTCGATCCGGCGCTCGAATCCGCACAGGCGCTCGGCCCGATGATCGATCCGAACGAGCACAGTTGCGGCACCGTGCGCCCGCATGGCGCGCGCGAACTGGCGCAGCCGGAACCGGGCTTCTACATCGCCGGCATGAAATCGTACGGCCGCGCGCCGACCTTCCTCATGCTCACCGGCTACGAGCAGGTCCGTTCCATCGTCGCCGACATCATCGGTGACCGGGCCGGCGCCGAACGCGTGGAGCTTGTGCTGCCGGAAACCGGCGTGTGCAGCCTTTCGCCGGCCGCTGGCGAAGCGTCCGCTTGCTGCGGCGGCCCGGCGAAAGCGGATGTCAGCGCCTGCTGCGCCGCTGACGAGACGGCCAGGGCAACGACCGGAAGCGGCTGCGGTTGCGCCTCGAGCGGAAAGGCCGCCTGAGCGCGGCTGCGGCGAAGACGCGGCGCTACAGCGCCGCTTCCAGCTTCGCGAACAGCGGATTGTCCTTCGAGAACACGTAATCGAGGTCGGCCACGGCGACGGCTTCGGCGCCGCGCTCGCGCAGGAACGCCGTGAGCGCGTAAACCTGGCCCGGCGGGCAGTGCAGCGTCAGCATGCCCGACGAGGTCGGGCCGCCGAACGGCGTCTGAACGCCAAACTTTGCTTTCGCATCGTCAACCAGTTTCGCATCGCACGCGGGAAAGCGCGAGCGTACTTCGCGGAAGGCGCGGGCGCGCGCCTGTGCGGCAATGCGATCGAGAATGACGCGCGCGGTCTCGCGCGTGCCATTGGCCCAGTCGGCCGTACGCGCGGCCACGAGATTGGCCTGCGAGCGCAGGATGACGCCGTCGTCGACGATCTTCAGCGCATTGGCGTGAAGCGTCGAGCCGGTCGAGGTAATGTCCACGATCAGTTCGGCGGTGCCGGCGGCCGGCGCGCCTTCGGTCGCGCCTGCGCTTTCGACAATGCGATAGTCGATGACGCCGTGCGCCGAGAAGAACTCGCGCGTCAGGTTGATGTATTTGGTCGCGACCCGCATCTTGCGGCCGTGATGCTGGCGGAAGCCGGTGGCGACGTCGTCGATGTCGGCCATGGTGCGCACGTCGATCCAGGCCTGCGGCACCGCGACCACGACATTGGCGTGGCCGAAGCCGAGCGGCTCGAGCAAGACGACGCGTTTGTCGGCGTCGGCAATCTGCTCGCGCACCAGATCCTCGCCGGTGATGCCCATGTGGACGCTGCCGGCGGCCAGCTGCGCGGTGATTTCGCTGGCCGAAAGATAAGCGACCTCGACGCCGTCGAGGCCGGCGACGGCGCCGCGATAGTCGCGGGCGCCGCGCGGCTTGACGAGTTGCAGGCCGGACCGCGCGAAGAAGGCCTCGGCGTTTTCCTGCAGCCGGCCCTTGGCGGGCACGGCGAGAATGAGGGGCGCGCTCATCGGGCGCCTCCATAGACGGTCAGGCGTTCGACCCAGAGCGAGAAGCCGATGGCCGGGATCGGGTCGGCGGCGCCGAGCCGCGTCAGCAGGCCGTCATAGCGGCCGCCCGACACCAGCGGATCGCCGCTGCGCGCCGGATCCGTGAGTTCGAAGACGAAGCCGGTGTAGTAATCGAAGCCGCGGCCGAAGGCGGTGGAGAAGTGCAGGCGCTTCAGGTCGATGTCGCGCGCGGCCAGGAAGCCGTTGCGGCTTTCCATCAGGTCGAGCGCCAAGCCGAATTCATGACCGAGGTTCATGTCTGCGGCCAGCGCGCGCAGCTCGGCGGCCGCCTCATCCGGATCGCCGGCGATGGCCAGGAAGCGCTCGATCAGGCCGCGCACGTCGCGCGGCAGCTTGGTCGAGGCGCCAAGCGCCGATTGCTCGAGGAAGCGGTCGGCAATCTCGGCGACCGAGCGGCCGCCAACGGCGCTGATGCCGGCGATGGACAACAGGTCAGTGACCAGCGCGTGCGCGCCTTTCGGGTCGGAGCCGGCGAGCGCGGCGAGCACGCCCTGATATTCCGGGCGGCCATTATTGCCACCGAGCACCAGGCGATCGAGATCCTGCGCGAGGTTGGCCTTGCGGTTGAAATCCTTGATCAGCCGGCGCTTCCACGCCGGCGCCAGATCGAGCGCGGCGATGAGCGCAGCAAACAAGGCGACATCGCCGGTGCGGATCGTCGGTTCGCTCAGACCGAAATGTGTGGTGGCCTCGAGCCCCAGCACGAGCATCTCTGCATCGGAGGCAGCCGTGTCGGTGCGGCCGAAGCTCTCGACGCCGGCCTGGAGGAATTCGGCGCTGCCTTCGGCGCGATGGCGGAAGACCGGGCCGAGATAGCAGTAGCCGGCCGGCTTACCGGCCTGGGTCGAGGCCAGATAGTCGCGCGACACCGGGATGGTCAGGTCAGGCCGCAGGCACAATTCGGCGCCGCCCGGCGCAGTGGTGAGAAACATGCGGCGGCGAATGTCCTCGCCCGACAGATCGAGGAACGGCTCGGCCGGCTGCAGGATGGACGGCGACACATGGGCGTAACCGGCGCGCTCATAGGAGGCGAGCAGCGCTTCCGCGCGGGCATCCAGTGTGGCGCCTGTGCCGCTTGTTGGCCAATTCCCGTTCATCGTCGTCCAGCATCCTGATCGTCGTGCGGCGCTTTAGCACGCCAAGTTTAAGGTTTCGACGACGAATGCCGCCCCGCGGGCCTGCCCTTCGAGCTTAAATCACTGGCGTCGTTAACAAAATTCGCTCTGCCTACGGCCGGCATGCGGTTGTGCGCTGCGGCAGAAGTGGGCCAGCAAGTACCTGACAAGTAAGGAAATTTCAATACAACCGGCGTTCACTGGTGTGAGGAGGCTCGCGCCCGATGGCCCACACGGTAACCCGGCAGGTCGTGGACGCATTCTACGACGCGTACACCACCGGCGACCGCGACAAACTCGCGGCCATGCTGCATGACGACGTCGCGTGGAGCATCCGCGGCCCGGTCGCCGTGCTGCTTTTCTGCGGCGAGCGTCACGGCAAGGCGCAGGTGCTCGAACTAGCGAGTGGCGTCTTGCAGAGCGTGCTGGCCGACCTCAAGGTCACCCATGATTCCGTGGTGATCGATGGTGACGATGTCGCCACGCTCAACCGCCTGACGGCGCGACGCCGTTCGGACGGGCGCACCATCGGCTACCGCTTCGCCCACTTCATCCGCTTCAAGGACGGCAAGGTGATCGAAACCCTGTCGATCATCGATACCTTCGATGCCGCCGAGCAGATGCTTGGCCATTCGCTGGCCGTTGCCGACGATGCGCCCGCGACCCCCAGGAACCTGGTGTTGCTATGACACACGCATTGCAACATCAGCCCATCATGGACCGGACCGTCGATCCGGCATTCGCCGAGGCTTATTTCAACGCATTCGCTTCGCGCAATCCGGCCAAATTCGCCCCGTTCCTGCATGACGAGGTCGTCTGGACCATCAGCGGCCCGATCGACGTCTTCCCTTATTGCGGTATGCACCGTGGCAAGGCGGCGGTCATCGACATCATGGCGCGCCAGGCGCCGAAGGTGATCCGCGACGTCAAGGTGGTGCGAGACAAGTTTCTGGTCGAGGGCAATCGCGGCGCGGCGCTGACCCGTCTGACTGCCCATGTGGTCGCCGACGGTCGCACAGTGAGCTACCGGGTCGCCAATTTCTTCCGGTTCCAGGATGGCAAGGTCGTCGAGAACGTGTCGTTGATGGACAGTTTCGACGCGGCCGAGCAGTTGCTCGGTCACGTTATCGAAGTCGGCGACGCACCGCCGCTCGCCGACGACAACCTTATCGCGATTTAGCGCAGGTTATTGCTCGGGCGCCATGGTGGCGCGGGCCGTTTCGGCTTTGCCGTCAACAGGAGCTTCGGCCGGATCGGCCGACGGCGAGACCGGCACGACGCGCGGTTTCGGTGCGGAACCGGAGTGCCGCTGCATCGTCATCGAAATTGGGTAAGTCCAACGATCATCCATCGGACCGTCTCCCCGGTACGCTTGTTGTCGGTTTTGCGGCACAATGCGCCAGAACCGTTTTCGTTCCGGGGACGTCTATCGATCGGAAGTTTACAGCGAATAACCGCTTGATGACATGGCGGTGAAAATCGTCAGGCGCGGCCGTGCCGCGCCAGCACCTTGCGCACTTCGGCAACCAGGTCAGCTTCGTTGACGGAAAACTGCGCCTCGGCCTGCTTCTTCAGGTAATCCTCGCGGTCGCTGGCATTCTCGGCGGCGAGTTCCGCGCCGAGAATGAGGTCCTTGATGATGACCTGGCCGGCGGTGCGCTCGTCCGAGCCCTGGATGATGGCGCAGGGGCTCGATCGCTTGTCGGCATATTTCAATTGCTGGCCGACATTGTTCTTCGGATTGCCGAGATAGAGCTCAGTGCGGATGCCGGCATTGCGCAGTTCGCTCACCATGCGCTGGTAGGCGGCGACATTGTCGCGGTCCATGATGGTGACGACCACCGGACCGGGTTCCGGCTTCGACGGTAATTTACCGAGCGCGGTGAGCGCGGCCTGCAGGCGCGACACGCCGATGGAGAAGCCGGTCGCCGGCACCGGCTGGCCCATGAAGCGCGAGACGAGGCCATCGTAACGCCCGCCGCCGCCCACCGAGCCGAAGCGCACCGGGCGGCCTTTCTCGTCTTTCACTTCGAAGGTGAGTTCAACTTCGTAGACCGGGCCGGTGTAGTATTCGAGACCGCGGACGACCGTTTGGTCGATGCGAACTCTTTCTGGAAAATATCCAGCGCCCTCGATCAAACTGCGAATTTCCTCAATCTCTTTCACGCCCTCGTTGAACAGAGGCGTTCTTTCGAATTTGTCAGGCAGCGTCAGGAGCGCATCGCCTTTATAGTTAGCGGTCGGCTCCGTTGGAGAAACAAACTGGAGAACCACATCAACTTGATCGCCATTAAGCCCGGCGCCTTTGGTGAAGTCGCCGCTTTCGTCTTTGCGCCCTTCGCCCAATAGTTCCTTCACGCCGGCGATACCGAGACGATCGAGTTTATCGATCGCACGCAATACGGTTAGGCGCTTCCCCGCGTTAGCCTCGCCTCCGAGACCAATCATGTCTAGAAGGCCATCCAGCAGCTTCCGGTTATTCACCTTCACCACATAGTCGCCGCGCTTGATGCCGAGCGCTTCCATGGTGTCGGCCGCGAGCATGCACATCTCGGCATCCGCGGCCATGCTGGCCGAGCCGACCGTGTCGGCATCGAACTGCATGAACTGGCGGAAGCGGCCGGGGCCGGGCTTCTCGTTGCGATAGACATAGCCGTTGCGATAGCTGCGATAGGGCAGCGCGAGGTGCTGGTAGTTTTCAGCGACGTAGCGCGCCAAAGGCGCGGTCAGGTCATAGCGCAGCGAGATCCACTGCTCGTCATCGTCCTGGAACGAGAACACGCCTTCATTCGGCCGGTCCTGGTCGGGCAGGAATTTGCCGAGCGCGTCGGTATATTCGAAGGTCGGTGTCTCCACCGGCTCGAAACCATACAGGTCGAACGTCTTGCGAATGGTCTCGACCATCGCCCGCGTGGCGGCGATTTCGGCGGGGCCCCGGTCGGCGAGGCCGCGCGGCATCCGCGCCTTGAGTTTTTGCGGTTTCTTGCCTGATTTCGGGTCGGACATGTTCGTTCTGAATATCTGAGGGGTGATTTTCGCCGTGGTAGCAGCCGTTTCCTGCTTTGTCATTATCGGGGAAAGCGGATATTCGTGGGGCTCACGAATTCAGTGAGCAAGCAGAGGCGCGCCCCCATGGCCACGGCCCCCAAGATTTCGTCTTCCTCCGTCCCCAACGACCTCGCGCCGTTCTGGATGCCCTTCACCGCCAACCGCTCCTTCAAGGCGCGCCCGCGTATGGTGGCGAGCGCCAAGGACATGCACTACTTCACGCCGGAAGGTCGCAAGATCATCGATGCCTCGGCCGGCTTGTGGTGCACCAATGCCGGCCATAACCGGCAGCCGATCGTCGAGGCGATCCAGAAGCAGGCCGCCGAGCTCGACTTCTCGCCGACCTTCCAGTTCGGCCATCCCAAGGCGTTCGAACTGGCCTCGCGCATTGCCGCACTGGCGCCGGCCGATCTCGACCATGTGTTTTTCTGCAATTCGGGCTCGGAGGCCGACGACACCGCGATGAAGATCGCTCTGGCCTATCATCGCGCCAAGGGCAACGCCTCGCGCGTACGCTTCATCGGCCGCGAGCGCGGCTATCACGGCGTCGGCTTCGGCGGCACCGCAATTGGCGGCATGGTCGCCAACCGCAAGCAGTTCGGCGCGCTGCTCGCCGGCGTCGATCATCTGCAGTCGACCTATAACCGTGCCGAGCAGGCTTTCTCGGTCGGCGAGCCGGATTGGGGCGAGCATCTCGCCGACGAGCTCGATCGTCTGGTGGCGCTGCACGACGCCTCGACCATCGCTGCCGTTTTCGTCGAGCCGGTGTCCGGCTCGACCGCGGTGCTGCCGCCGCCGAAGGGTTATCTCAAGCGCCTGCGCCAGATCTGCGACAAGCACGGCATTCTGCTGGTGTTCGACGAGGTCATCACCGGCTATGGCCGTCTCGGCCATGCTTTCGCCGCCGAGCGTTACGGCGTGGTGCCGGACATGATTTGCTTCGCCAAGGGCATCACGTCGGGTTCCGTGCCGATGGGCGGCGTCATCGCGCGCAAGGGCATTCACGATGCCTTTATGACCGGACCGGACCATGTCATCGAACTGTTCCACGGCTACACCTATTCGGCGCATCCATTGGCCTGCGCTGCCGGCCTCGCGACGCTCGATCTCTACCGCGACGAAAACCTGTTCGAGCGCGCGCGCAAGCTGGAGCCGGTCTGGGCCGATGCGGTGATGAGCCTCAAAGGCCTGCCGGGCGTGCTCGACATCCGCGTCGTCGGCCTGATGGCGGGCATTGATCTCGCCAGCAAGCCCGATGCCGTGGGCAAGCGCGGTTATGACGCGATGGAAAGCGGCTTCCACGACCACGGCATCATGTTCCGCACCTCGGGCGATGCCATTGCGATGTCGCCGCCGCTGATCGTGACCGAAGACCAGATCGACGAAATCATCTCCAAGGTCGCGGCGATCATCAAGCAGGGGGCGTAAACTCCGCCTCATCCTGAGGAGCATCGCCAAAAGCGCGATTACGCGCGTCTTCGACGCGCTATGGCGATGCGTCTCGAAGGATGGGGCGGTCCCATGGTTCGAGACGGCCGCTTTGCGGCCTCCTCACCATGCGGCCGGTTGGGCATTGTAACGTTCCGCGCCCCTTGCGGTACGTCAATTGCCGCCACGCGCGCCGTCGGTAAGATGGCGATATGCAGAAACGGCGCATTTTCGTCATCGCGGCTGTCGCCTTGATCGTCATCGGAGCGTTGGTCTGGTGGCGCTATAGCCAGTGGCCCCGCGTCGCCGCGGTTGCCGCCGCGCGCGGCACAGCGGTCGAAATCGTCTACGCCACCGGGGGCGTCGAGCCGGTGCGCTGGGCTAAGGTGGCCAGCGTTATCCGCGACCGCATCGTCGAAATCTGCGACTGCGAGGGCGACCGCGTTGCCAAGGGCGATGTGCTGGCGCGGCTCGACGATCGCGAGGTGCAGGCGCAGATGAAGGAACTGCGCGCCCGCGAGGCCTTTCTCAAGAGCGAGCTGGAACGCGTCAGCCAATTGATCACCCGCGGCTCCGCCACCACGCAGGCCTATGAGCGGGCCGGGATGGATCTGCAGCAGGTGCAGGGTCTGATCGCTGTGCAGACCGAGCGGATCAACGACTACACGATCGTCTCGCCGATCGACGGCATTGTTTTGCGCCGCGACGGCGAAATCGGCGAAATCGCCGAAGCCGGGCAGATACTGTTTCGCGTCGGCGTGCCGACGCCTTTGCAGGTGGTGGCCGAGGTCAATGAAGAGGACATTCCGCGCGTCGCGTTCGGCCAGGTCGTGCTGTTTCGCACCGATGCCTTTCCCGACCGGCGGCTCGAGGGCAAGATCAGCGAGATCACGCCGATGGGCGATGTCACCGCCAAGACCTTCCGCATCAAGGCGGCGCTGCCTTCCGACACGCCGCTCAAGCCCGGCATGAGCGTTGAGGCCAATGTCGTCACCCGCGAGAAACCGAATGCACTGCTGGTGCCGACCGACGCGGTGCAGGACAGCGCCGTGTTCGTCGTCGATGGCGTGCATGCGCGCAAGCGCGCGGTGACCGTCGGCATTCGCGGCACCCGCGCGGTCGAGGTCATCGATGGTCTGAAAGAGGGCGAACGCGTCGTCTCGCCGGCGCCGGCCGGGATCAAGGACGGCGCGCGGCTGCGGGTGACGGAGCCGTGACGGCAACGCGCACACATTGGTCATTCCGGGACGCGCGTGAAACGCGCGGCCCCGGAATGACGGCGTTGAAGGCGCGCGGGAGCGAATGGAGTTTGCCGCATCGTCCGAGGCGTCCATGAACCTCATCTTCGACATCGCCTGGACGCATGTGCGGGCGCGGCTGCGGCAGACCGGCGTGGCGGTCGCCGGCGTCGCCACCGGTGTCGGCTTCTCCATCATGATGGCGGCGCTGATGCAGGGCTCGCAGGACGACTTCATCCGCCAGCTCGTCAACGCCATGGCGCATATCACCGTGTCTGACGAGCGCCGCGCGCCGCCGCCACAGCCGGCCGAACGATTCTATGACGCCGCCGAAATCCACAACCTGACGCCGGAGGCGCGCCGCCGCGGCATCAAGAATCCTCTCGCCACCATGGCGGCGCTGGAGCCGTGGCTGCCCGGCGGCATTGCGCCGACGGTGCGCGTGCAGGCGATCATCCGCTATGCTAGCCACGACGTTGCGACCGCCATTGTCGCCATCGATCCGCGCCGCGAGCCGCTGGTGTCAGACCTGCCCAAGCAGATGCGCGGCGCGACGCTGGCGGCGCTGTACCGCGCCACCAACGCCATCGTCATCGGCGACCGGCTATCGGAGAAAATCGGCGCGCGCATCGGCGCCAATATCACGCTGCAGACCAGCGAAGGCGCGCGGCTGAATGCACAAGTGGTCGGCTTCTTCCATACCGGCGTGCGGCAGATCGATGAAAGCACCGCTTATGTGCTGGTCAAGACCGGGCAGATCCTGGCTCGGCAGACCGGGCTCATCAATGAACTGCGCATCCGCCTCAGGGACCCGATGGCCGCACGCGAGATCGCAACCCGCGTCGAGCGCGAGACCGGCTACAAATCGGTGTCGTGGGAGGAGGCGCATGAGGATCTGCTCTCCACTTTCATCATCCGCAACATCATCATGTATACGGTGGTCGGCGCCATTCTGCTGGTGGCGAGTTTCGGCACCTACAACATCATCTCCACCATCACGCACGAGAAGGCGCGCGACATCGCCATCATGAAGTCGCTGGGGCTCAGCGAATTCACCGTGCGCTCGATCTTCGTGGTCGAGGCGTCGATCATCGGCGTCGCCGGCGCGGTGGCCGGTTTCGTGCTCGGCTATCTATTGTGCCTGGGGCTGGGGTCGATCGAGATCAAAAGCCCGTTCCTCGATAGCAACCATCTGCCGCTGGCCTACAGCTATCTGCATTATCTGCTGGCGGGATTCGTCGCGCTGGCCTCGTCGGTGATCGCCGGTTACCAGCCGGCGCGCAAGGCGGCGCGGCTGCATCCGGTCGAGATCATCCGGGGCGCGACATGAGCAGCGATGCCGCAGCGCCGCTGATCGAGGCGCGCAAGGTGACGCGCATCCTGCCGGGCATCGTGCCGACCACCTTGGTGCGCGACATCGATCTTGTCATTCGGCCGCATGAATTTGTCGCCATCACCGGGCCGTCCGGCTCGGGCAAGTCTTCGCTGTTGTATCTGCTCGGCCTGCTCGACATGCCGACATCGGGCGAGGTGCTGGTCGAAGGCAAGGTGACCACGGTGATGACTGAGGACGAGCGGGCGCTGGCGCGGCTGACCATGCTCGGCTTCGTGTTCCAGTTCCACTTTCTGCTGCCGGAACTGACCGTCATCGGCAATGTGATGCTGCCGATGCGCGCGCTCGGCCGGCTCGATCGTGACGCGATGCGCGCGCGCGGCGAGATGCTGTTGAGTTCGCTCGGTCTGGGCGACCATATGGACAAGCGGCCCGATCAATTGTCGGGCGGCCAGCGCCAGCGCGTCGCCGTGGCGCGCGCATTGGCTAACGAGCCGCCGGTGATCCTCGCCGACGAGCCGACCGGCTCGCTCGATTCAAAGTCCAGCGCGCAGGTGTTCGAGGTGCTGCGCGACTTGGTGCACGGCCAGGGCAAGACGGTGGTCGCGGTGACGCATGATGCGGCGATGGCAGAGCGCATGGATCGCCATGTCGAACTGCTCGACGGCCGCATCGTGCGCGACGAGATGCATCGGCTGGCACCGCAGCCGGCCTAGCGCGCGGCGAAAGACGGCTTCGGCAGCAAAATCGCCCAGCCGATCTCGACGCTGCCCGGTCCGCGCCGATAGGGCAGCGTGAAAGAAGGCTGCACCGCGGCGTCGGGTGCGACAGTGCGGTACATCGGCGGCACTACGGTGGTGTCGGCGTCGGTCCAGACGATGATGGCGCCGCGGGCGCGCAGGTCGTTGAGGTCGATCCACGGCGCGCGTTCTGGCTTGCCGTCGATCAGCACGCGCGGCCGGCTCTTGGCATAGTGCCCGATATTGCCGCCGTCCCACATCGAGCCGATGACATAGACCGGCGCCTGTCCGGTGATGGCGCGGGTGCGCGTGGTGATTTCGCGCGCCAGCGCCTCGCCGGGGAAGAACACCGCGCGATAGCGGTGGTCGAAGCGCGGCAGGATTTCGTAATTGACGATGAAGGCGGCCGCGAGCGCGGCAAGGACGATGGCCCAGGTGACAACGATGCGCGTGAGGCGCGCTCCATCGAGGGGCCGGCGCGCAGTGAGCACCAGCCACAGGCCGAGGAACAGCCAAAGCGGATAGCCCCACATGGCGATGGCGCCGCGGCCGCTGACGACGCCGAGCAGCAGCACCACGGCGCAAGGTCCGAAAGCGAGCCAGGTGACGATGCGGCGGTCGAAATCGCCGGCGGCTCCGGCCGGTGGTGCTTCATCGGCCGTCTTGCGCGGCCAGAACAACGGCAGCGCGATTATCAGCGCCGGAATCATGAAGCCGAACTGGCCGATGGCGAACTTGAACGGATGCCAGAGATGGTCGTACCAGCCGCGCGGCAGCACGGCGCGGTGCTCGGCATAGGCAAAGGGCAGGAAGTCGTTGGCGACCAGCCAGATCAGGTGCGGCGCAGCGATAATCAGCGCGACAACGGCAGCGACATAGGGCCCCGGCGTCATCAGCGCCTTGCGTGCATCCTGATCGATCAGCGCGAGGGCAACCATCGGCGCCACCAGCACGACAACGAAATACTTGGCCCACACCAGGATGCCGATGGCGAGACCGAGCAACAGCCAGTCGGCGAGGCGGCCGCGGCGCAGACCGCGATGCAGCGCGTAGCCGGCCATGGCCCAGAACGGCAGCTGGATGACGTCGTGATTGAACTTGGCGGCGGTGTAATTGAGGTAATGCAGGCCGTCGACGATGAGCACTGCGGCTAGCGCGCCGACAGGCCCGGCAAGGGGGCGTGCGGCGGCGTAGACAAAGGCGAGTGCGACGACGACGGCGATCTGGGCGAGCAGATAGTAGGCGAAGTCGTGGCCGGCGAGCCGCCAGGCGATTTCGACCAGCCACCACGGCAAAGGCGGCAGCTTGTCATAACCGAGTTGCCATTCGCGGCCATAGGTCAGCGCTTCGATCAGGTCGAGCGGCAGGTTCGGGTACAGGAGGTCCGGCAGTACCGTCCACACGAGCGCATGCAAGGCCAGGATAGCCACCAGCGCGCGCTGGGGTGCGGCTTCGACCGCGGCTGACAGTGAGGCGAAACGGGAAGCCGGCATAGGTGGCGAAGTTCCGATTAACCCAAGACACGAAAGCGCTGGGGAGCAATGGCGAAGTCGCGGTAGAATAGCAAGAATTCCCGGTTGCGCGGGCGCGCCGACTTAGGGAGATTGGGGCAGGCGGGCGCGAATCAGCCACGGCCGCCCGAGACCCGGGCTTAGAAGCCTCCCAGGATCGGTTTTGATGCTTCGTCTCAGCGCCATTTTCATCGCGGTTTGCATGGTGGTCATCGCCGCCTCGGTCGGCGCCGTGCTGTATTTCGGCCTCAAGGTCGATCCGCGTACCGCTGCCATCGTCGCTTTGGCGGCGCTGGTGGCGATGGCGATCTACAACATGGTGGATAACCGCCTGCGTGACCGTGGCATGCTCGGCGACCAGATCGCCGATCTGTCGCGCGGCACCGCCGATCTGTCGCGGCAGATGGCCGAGATGTCGCGGCGCATTGCCGCGGTGGAAAGCCGCGTCGAACAGACCGTGAGCCGCGCCCGCGGCGCGGTCGATCCGATTGCCGCCGAAATCGGCGAACTCGGCGGACTGATGCGGCAACTGGCCGAAACGGTCGCGGCGCACGAGGCGATGCTCGGCGCGCCGACCGGCATGCCGCCGGCCGCGATGCCCATGTCCACGACCACGACCATGCCGATGGCGGCGGCCGAGGAGCCTCAAGCCATCGAGCCGGAAGCGCAGACGCCGCTGACGCTGAGCGAGACGGATGCGGTCACCGGCGTTTCGCGCTTCAAGGGCCTGAGCCGCGAGCAGATCAGCGCCATGATCGCGCAGGCGGCCGACGCCAACCGCATCGATCTTTATCTGCAACCGGTCGTCACGCTGCCGCAGCGCAAGGTGCGCTTCTACGAGGCGCTGTCGCGGCTGCGCACCGAGGACGGTGAGATCATCCCGGCCGGCGATTTCGTCGACATCGCCGAGAGCGCCGGCCTGATGCCGAAGATCGACCACATGCTGGTTTTCCGCTGCGTTCAAGTGGTGCGCCGGCTGCAACTCAAAAGTCGCGATGTCGGCCTGTTCTGCAACGTCAATGCCACGACACTGACCGATGGCTTCTATTTCCGGCAGTTCCTCGAATTCATGGAAGCGAACAGGGCGCTGGCCGGTTCGCTGACCTTCGAGTTCACGCAAGACGCTTACCGTTCGTTCGGACCGATCGAGTTCGAGAGCCTCGCGGCGCTGGCCGACTGTGGCTTCCGCTTCTCGCTCGATCATGTCACCGATCTGCGCCTCGAGCCCAAGGAACTGGCCGACCGCTCGTTCCGCTTCGTCAAGGTGCCGGCCAATCTGCTGCTCAACCGCGCCGCCGCGGCGCAGAGCGACATCCACGCCGAGGATCTTGCCGATCTGCTGGCGCGCAATGGCATCGACCTGATCGGCGAGCGCATCGAGAACGAAAGCACGGTGGTCGATCTGCTCGACTACGACGTGCGCTTCGGCCAGGGCTTCCTATTCTCGCCACCGCGTCCGGTGCGCGCCGAAGCGCTGCAGGGCGCCACGCCGCCGGCGGCCCCGTCGGCCGGCACCACCACCAAGACGCTGAGCGAATATCTCGCCGCCAGTGCGTCGTCCGGCTGAACGGTCAAGCAACGTGCCCCACCTGATCCCGCATTTCTCGGCGCTGGCGTCGTCCTATGACGTGTTGCTGTGCGACGTCTGGGGCGTCGTTCACAATGGTGTCGTTTCGTTTCCCGATGCCTGCGATGCGCTGATGCGCGCCCGCGCGCAGGGCAAGGTGGTGATCTTCATCACCAATGCGCCGCGGCCGGGCGAATCCGTCATCAAGCAGATCGACCGCTTGCATGTGCCGCGCGAGGCCTATGACGGCATCGTCTCGTCGGGCGACGTCACGCGCGACGTCATCGCGCATCGCAAGGGCCAGACGCTCTGCCATATCGGTCCGGAGCGCGACCTGCCGGTCTTTGCCGGCCTCCATGTCGAATTTGCGCCGCTGGAAACTGCGGACTACATCGTCTGCACCGGGCTTTACGACGACGAGACCGAGAAGCCGGAAGATTACCGCGCGCGTCTCGATATTGCGCTGAAGCGCAAATTGTTCATGGTCTGCGGCAATCCCGACTTGGTAGTCGAACGCGGCTCGGAACTCGTCTATTGCGCGGGCTCGATTGCCGATCTGTACGCGACCATGGGCGGCGAGGTGCTTTATGCCGGCAAGCCGTACCGGCCGATCTACGATCTGGCGCTGGCCAAGGCGGAAGCCGCGCTCGGCCGCAAGGCGGACGCCAAGCGCGTGATCGGGATCGGGGACTCCGTGCGCACGGACCTGAAAGGCGCGCGCGCTTTCGGCATCGACATGCTGTTCATCTCGGCCGGCATTCATGCCGAGGAGTTCGGCGGCCGCGACACGCCGAACGCCGATGCGATGAAGACAGTGTTCGCCGCTGCGGGGGATGAGCCGACCGCGGTGATGAAGCATCTGGCGTGGTAGTCATTCAGGGGCGCGCTGAAAGCGCGAACCCGGAATCCAGCGCGGGATTCCGGATCACCGCTCCGCGGCGTCCGGAATGACGGACTAGGTAATCGGCGCCGGGTTGAACAGCGCCAGCGAGTTATAAAGCCCCCATTTGTCGGTGCAGGTCTTCTTGCGGCCGCTGGCGACATCGAGGATGAGGCGGAACAGCTCCCAGCCGACATCTTCAATGCTGGTTTCGCCGGTGGCGATAGTGCCGGCATTGAGGTCGATCAGATCGGACCAACGCTGCGCCAGCTCGTTGCGCGTCGCCACCTTGATCACCGGCACCGACGACAGGCCGTAGGGTGTGCCGCGTCCCGTTGTGAAGATGTGGACGTTCATGCCGGATGCCAGTTGCAGCGTGCCGCAGACGAAATCGGACGCCGGGGTGGCGGCGAAGATCAGGCCCTTGTCCCTGACACGTTCGCCCGGTGCCAGCACGCCGGAAATGGCGCTCGATCCCGATTTGGCCGACGAGCCAAGCGCCTTCTCGACAATATTGGCGAGGCCACCCTTCTTGTTGCCGGGCGTGGTGTTGGCCGAGCGATCGACGCCGCCATTGTCGAGATAATCGTCGTACCACCGCATCTCGCGGATGAGATCGCGCGCCACCTGTTCGTTCACCGCGCGTGGTGTCAGCAGATGGATGGCGTCGCGCACTTCGGTCACTTCGGAGAACATCACGGTGGCGCCGGCGCGCACCAGAAGATCGGCGGCAAAGCCGAGCGCGGGATTGGCGGTGACGCCGGAGAAAGCATCGCTACCGCCGCATTGCATGCCGACCACCAATTCGGAGGCGGGGCAGGTCTCGCGCTGGCGCGCGTTCAGTGTCTTTAAGCGCTCGTCGGCCATGCGCATGATGAGCGCGACCATGGCGCCGAACGAGGTCAGGCTCTCGTCCTGCAGCCGCATGATGTCGTGATCGGCAGCCTTGCCGTCGGGCAACAGGCGCTCGGGTGCCAGCTTTTCGCAACCGAGGCCGACCACCATGACTTCGCCGCCATAGTTCGGGTGGCGGGCGAGGTTCTGCAATGTGCGGATCGGGATCTCTGACTTCGGCGCGTTGATGGCGACACCGCAGCCATAGACATGCGTCACCGCGACGACGTTGTCGACATTCGGATATTTCGGCAACAGCTCGTCCTTGATGCGCTTGAGCGCAATCTCCAGCGTACCGGCGACGCATTGCACGCTGGTGGAGATGGCGAGGATATTCTTGGTGCCGACCGAACCGTCCGCGTTGCGGTAACCTTCGAAGGTGAAGCCCTCGAGCGGTGGCAGCTTCGGCGGCGTGCGGGTGGCAAGTGCGAGACCGTCGAGGCTGGGCGGCGCCGGCATGCGCACGCGGGATTCCTCGACCCAGCTTCCGGCCGCGATATCGTCTACGGCATAGCCGATCACTTCGCCGTAGCGGATAATCGGCTGGTCCCTGGCAATGTCGGCGAGCGCCACCTTGTGCCCCTGCGGCACGTAATCTCTCAGCGTCAGCCCGTCGGGAAAGACCGAACCTGCCGGCATGCCGAAGGCGTTGGCGACGATGGCGACATTGTCGGCGTCGTTGAGCTTGATGTAGCGCGGCGTTTCAGCGGGCGGTTTGACCGGTATGGTCATCATATGTCTCTGGGCGAGCGCGCAATATAGCCGCTGCGGCGGAAACGGGAAGGTACCTCTCCGCCTCATCCTGAGGAGCGCTGCGAAGCAGCGCGTCTCGAAGGATGGGCGGTCACGTTGGCGGCCCATGGTTCGAGACGCATCGCTGGCGGCGATGCTCCTCACCATGAGGCCGAGTTGATGCCGGCGATGGTGGGGGCCCACACCTTCGTGGGCGACGTCGAGTTTAAGCCGCCGGAGCTTCTTCGGCCGGCTTCTCGAACACCGCGTCGATCTTCGACTTCAGCGTCTGCGCGTTGAACGGCTTGACGATGTAGTTGGAAACGCCGGCGCGCTTGGCGGCAATGACATTTTCGGTCTTCGATTCCGCCGTGATCATGATGAAGGGCGTATCGGCGAGGGCCTCGTCGCTGCGCACCTGCTGCAGCAGGTCGTAGCCGGTCATCGGCTCCATGTTCCAGTCGGAGATCACCAGGCCGTATTTCCGCTCGCGCATCTTCGCGAGCGCGGCCTTGCCGTCATTGGCGTCGTCGATTTCGACGAAGCCAAGCTGCTTGAGCAAATTGCGGATGATGCGGACCATTGTGGTGTAATCGTCCACAACGAGAACCGGCATCGAATGATCGACGGCCATAGCCAATCCATCGCCCACCCAGGGGCGCCCCAAACGAGTGAAGACAATCTAGCTTGTGCGCTTGAATAACCGGTTAATTTGAAGGATTGGTAACGATCCAATAACCCCAACCGTTGTCAATAATGACGGTTGCCTTGATCGCAGGCTGGGGCGTAAAGACGGCGCCGCACCCTAACAGCCACGATCCGACAGAGCCCAGATTCTCCAATGAGTGAAGATGCTTGGACCGGCCGGCCGTTTACCGTCGTCACCGATGGCGAACCGGGCGCGCTACATGGCGCTGTGGTGGCGATTGGCAATTTCGACGGCGTCCACCGCGGCCATCGCCGGGTGATCGGAACCGCGCTGGAACGCGCCGCTTCGCTTGGCCGCAAGGCGGCGGCGCTGACCTTCTCGCCGCACCCGCGCCGGTTCTTCCGGCCGGAGACGCCTTTGTTCTCCCTGTCGAGTGATCGCAACAAGCTCAGGTTGCTGGCCGCAACCGGCCTCGACGGCGCCATCGTATTTCATTTCGACGCTGCTTTTGCCGCTACTACCGCCGAGGACTTCGTGCGACGCATCCTGGTGGAGAAGTTCGGCATTGGCGGCGTGGCCATCGGCTACGACTTTCATTTCGGCAAGGGCCGCGCCGGTTCGCCCAATTTCCTGAGTTTCGAGGGTACGCGGCTGGGCTTTCCGGTCGATGTCGTGCCGCCGCTGGAAGACGAGGGGCGGCCGGTGTCGTCCGGCTCGATCCGCGAGACCTTGAGCCAGGGCAAGGTGGTGGAAGCCGCCGAACTGCTCGGCGCACCGTGGTTCATTACCGGCGAGGTGATCCATGGCGAAAAGCGTGGCCGCGAGCTCGGCTTTCCGACCGCCAATATCAGGCTCGACCCGTCCTGCCAGCTCAAGCACGGCATCTACGCGGTGCGCGTCGATATGGAGGGCACACGGGTCGATGGCGTCGCCAGCTTCGGCACACGGCCGATGTTCGATGATGGCGCGCCTCTGCTGGAGGTATTTCTGCTCGATTACGAGGGCGATCTCTACGGCAAGACGCTCGACGTCGCTTTCATCGGCTGGGTCCGCCACGAGCAGAAGTTCGCGTCGATCGACGCGCTCAAGAAGCACATGATGGCCGACGTGGCGCAGGCGCGAGAATCGCTCAAGCGCTCCGGCAAGGCATTTCCCGTGCTGGGGCGGATATAAATCCGCCCGCCTCGGGGGCATGGCGGCCATTTACCCGGCCGAAGCCTTTGCGCGGTCAAAATGGCCCTGCTACACACCCGCGACCCCTTGATTTTGCCCGAAAAGTCGAATGTCCAAGCCCGAAAAAGACTATTCCGAGACCCTGTTCCTGCCGCAGACGGATTTTCCGATGCGCGCCGGCCTGCCACAGAAGGAACCGGAGCTGCTCAAGCGCTGGCAGGACACGGACCTCTATGCCCAGCTGCGCGCCGAGGCCAAGGGCCGCGACAAGTTCGTGCTGCATGACGGCCCGCCATACGCCAACGGCAACATCCATATCGGCCACGCGCTCAACAAGATCCTCAAGGACGTGGTGACGCGCAGCCAGCAGATGCTCGGCTACGACTCCAATTACGTGCCAGGCTGGGACTGTCACGGCCTGCCGATCGAATGGAAGATCGAGGAAGAGAACTACCGCTCCAAGAACAAACAGAAGCCGAACTTCTCCGAACCGGCGGCCATGGTCGCGTTCCGTCAGGAATGCCGTGCCTATGCCGAGAAGTGGCTGAACGTGCAGCGCGACGAGTTCAAGCGGCTCGGCGTCGAGGGCGATTGGGATCACCCGTACACGACCATGAGCTTCCCGGCCGAGGCGCAGATCGCGCGCGAACTGATGAAGTTCGCCGCCAACGGCCTTTTGTATCGCGGCTCCAAGCCGGTGATGTGGAGCGTGGTCGAGAAGACTGCGCTCGCCGAAGCGGAGATCGAATACGAAGATTATACGAGTGACACGGTCTGGGTGAAGTTTCCGGTGACGAACGGCACCGGCGATGTCGCGAAGGCTTCGGTCGTCATCTGGACCACGACGCCGTGGACGCTGCCGGGCAACCGCGCCGTCTCGTTCTCGCCGAAGATCGCTTACGGACTCTACAAGGTCACCGACGCGCCCGCTGAGAACTGGGCCAAGGTTGACGATCTGCTCATCCTTGCCGACAAGCTTGCGGCGGATGTGTTCAAGCAGGCCAAGGTCGCGGCTTACGAGAAGGTCGCCGATGTGTCGGCTGACACGCTTGCGGCAATGGTCTGCAAGCATCCGCTTGCTGCGATGGGTTACGGCTTCCAGGTGCCACTGCTCGCCGGCGATCACGTCACCGACGACGCCGGTACGGGCTTCGTGCATACCGCGCCGGGCCATGGCCGCGAGGACTTCGAGGCCTGGACCGCGAATGCGCGCGCTCTGGAAGCGCGCGGCATCAATCCGGCCATCCCCTACACCGTCGATGAGAACGGCGCGCTGACCGCACAGGCGCCCGGCTTCGAAGGCAAGCGTGTCATCAACGACAAGGGCGAAAAGGGCGACGCCAACGATGCGGTGATCAAGGCGCTGGCCGAAGCCGGCAACATCATCGCGCGCAGCCGCCTAAAGCATCAGTATCCGCATTCGTGGCGCTCGAAGAAGCCGATTATCTTCCGCAACACGCCGCAGTGGTTCATCGCGATGGACAAGTCCTTCGTCGGTGCGTCCAGCGCGGCCTCGGTGGCCGCCACCGCGCCGGGCGTCGCGCCGAACGATCAGCGCACCTTGCGCGAGCGCGCGCTTGACGCCATCGCCAAGACGCGCTGGGTGCCGCCGCAGGGCGAAAACCGCATCAATGGCATGATCTCCGGCCGGCCCGATTGGGTGATCTCGCGCCAGCGCGCATGGGGCGTGCCGATCGCGGTGTTCATCAAGGAAAAGACGGACGGCTCGGTCGAGATCCTGCAGGACCCGGAGGTCGAACTGCGCATCGTCGAGGCCTTCGCCGCTGAGGGCGCCGATGCCTGGTACAAGGATGGCGCGCGCGAGCGCTTCCTCGGGCCGAAGCTGTCGGGCGACTCCTGGAAGAAAGTCGACGACATCTGCGACGTCTGGTTCGATTCCGGCTCGACGCACGCCTTTGTGCTCGAAGACCCGGAGCAGTTCCCGCAGCTCGCCGGCATCAAGCGCAGGGTCGATGGCGGCCAGGATGCGGTGATGTATCTGGAAGGCTCGGACCAGCATCGCGGCTGGTTCCATTCTTCCTTGCTGGAGAGTTGCGGCACGCGCGGCCGCGCGCCGTTCGATGTCGTGTTGACGCACGGCTTCGTGCTCGACGAGAACGGCCGCAAGATGTCGAAGTCGCTCGGCAACGTGGTCGCACCGCAGGACGTCATCAGGCAGTCCGGCGCCGACATTCTGCGCATGTGGGTGTGCGCGTCGGACTATGCCGACGACCTGCGCATCGGGCCGGAAATCCTCAAGACAACGGCCGACACCTACCGCAAGCTGCGCAACACCATCCGCTGGATGCTTGGCTCGCTGGCGCATTTCCATGACGACGAGCGCGTCACATACGACGCGATGCCGGAACTGGAAAAGCTGATGCTGCATCGTCTCGCCGAACTCGATGAGGTCGTGCGCAAGGCTTACGCCGAGTTCGACTACAAGCGCATCTTCGCGGCGCTGTCGGCCTTCATGACGTCCGACCTGTCGGCGTTCTATTTCGATATCCGCAAGGATGCGCTGTACTGTGATCCTTATTCGTCGGTGACGCGAAAGGCGTCGCTGAGCGTGATCGACCAGTTGTTCCGCTGCACGGTGACGTGGCTGGCGCCGATGCTGTGCTTCACCGCGGAAGAGAGCTGGCTCGCGCGTTACGGCGCTGATGCCAAGTCGGTGCATCTGCAAACCTTCCCCGAGGTGCCGCCGCAGTGGCGCAACGGCGGACTGGCCGAGAAGTGGCGCAATGTGCGCCAGGTGCGCCGCGTCGTCACCGGCGCGCTCGAAGTGGCGCGCGCGGAAAAGCGCATCGGCTCCTCGCTCGAAGCGCATCCGATCGTGCATGTGTCGAACGCCGAGCTTTATGAAGCGGTGCTCGATGTCGATATGGCGGAGATCTGCATCACCTCGGCGCTGACCTTGGTGAGCGACGCCGGACCCGACGATGCGTTCCAGTTGCCGGACGTGTCGGGCGTGGCGGTGGTGTCCAATCTTGCCGAGGGCACCAAATGCGCGCGGTCGTGGAAGATCCTCAATACGATCGGCGCCGATCCGGAATACCCGGACGTTAGCCCACGCGACGCCAAGGCGCTGCGCGAATGGGAAACGATGAAGAAGGCGGCGGGGTAGTCAGGCCGCATGAACCTGAAGCAGTACCTCTTCGGCCCGCTCACCTGGTACGGCCTTGCCGTGGCCGTCGTGGCCGGCCTGGCCGATCAGGGCTCCAAGCTCTATCTGCTGTTCATTCATGATCTCGACGCCAATCCGGTGCGGTTGGCGCCGTTTCTCGATTTCGTGCTGACCCGCAATTACGGCATCAGCTACGGCCTGTTCCAAATGCCCGGCGAGGCCGGGCAGTGGTTGCTGGTCGGCTTCAAGGCGGCGGCGGTTCTGTTGCTCTGGGCTTGGCTGGCCAAGGCCGAAAACCGCTTCACGGCTCTGGCACTCGGCCTGATCATTGGCGGCGCCGCCGGCAATACCGTCGACCGTCTGCTCCATGGCTGGGTGGTCGATTTCGTGTTTTTTCACGTTTCCGGGGCAGGCTGGCACTTCAACTGGTACGTTTTTAACCTCGCTGACGTGGCCATCGTTGCCGGGGTCGCGGGCCTGCTGTATGAGTCCTTCTTTGGGGACCATGCCGTAAAAGCGCCCTGATCCCAAGGCAATAGGCCTAGCCGGGCGACCTTAGGGTCCGAAAAGCTTAATTCGGCGATTTACTGAAAGAAGGGGCCAGTTCCATGATTGTTCGCCGCTTCCCCCGACAGGCCGTGATCGCGGCCGCCGTATTCGCCGTCACTTTGTCGGTGCTGGTCGCTCCCGCGCGCGCCGAGGATGGCGACGAAGACGAAGCCTTCGACAGCAAGATTCTCCGCAATGTCATGGAAGGGCTCGGCTTCGTCAAAGACGGCCAGAAGATTATCAACTACCAGGAGCGTGCTCCGCTGGTCATTCCGCCGAGCGTGAACCTGCCGATCCCGGAAAAGCCCGACGCCGCTATCGCCAATAATCCGGCCTGGCCGAAAGACCCCGACATTCAGCGCAAGAAGCAGGCAGCCAAGCAGGCACGCCTTGACCGCTACAAATCTGCCGATGAGCAGCAGCGTGACGCTCAGCGCGTGCTGAGCCCGAACGAATTGACGCCCGGTGCTTCCGCCACCAATCGGGTGCCCCGTGTCGCCAACGATCCGAACCGCACCGCTGGCACCTGGACCGAATCCGGTGAGGGCCAGCGCCTGACATCGTCGCAACTCGGCTACCGCGGCGGTCTGTTCAGCAATATGTTCGGCGGCAAGGAAGATGAAATTGCCCGCTTCACCGGCGAGCCGCCGCGCGCATCGCTGACCGATCCGCCGACCGGCTACCAGACGCCGTCGGCGGACCAGCCTTATGGCGTGATCGATCGCAAGGAAGCGCCGAAGGCGACGAACTATCTTGAATCGAAGGGCGTCAGCGCGCCCGATCACTGAGCCGCAAGGCACAGCGCTCGGGCGTGTATCGTTTGTCCGCGCGTGGGGCGCGCCAACGCTAACGCCATAGGGCCTTACCCAGTGACTTTCATGAAATTGTCAGCCCGTGTCGGCGCCGCAATATTCGTCGCAGCGCTCGGCGCGATCACGACTATGGCAGCGATGCCCGTTGCTGCTTCCGCGGCCGAGCTTAAGGTCTCGCACTTCAAGCTCGACAGCGGCCTTGAACTCATCGTCATTCCCGATCGCCGCGCCCCGGTGGTCACCCACATGATCTGGTACAAGGTCGGCGCCGCCGACGAGACGCCGGGCAAATCGGGCCTCGCGCATTTTCTCGAACATCTGCTGTTCAAGGGCACCGCCAAAAATCCGGCCGGGCATTTCTCGTCCGTCGTGGCGCGTATGGGCGGCCAGGAGAACGCGTTCACCTCGAACGACTACACCGGCTATTACCAGCGCGTGCCGGGCGAGAAGCTGAAAGCCGTGATGGAGTTCGAAGCCGATCGCATGACCGGCCTCGTTCTGACCGACGCGGTGGTGCTGCCCGAGCGTGACGTCATTCTTGAGGAGCGCAACCAGCGCATGGAGAACAATCCGCGCGCCCGGCTCGGCGAGCAGATGGACGCCGCACTGTTTCTCAATTCCCCGTATGGCCGACCGGTCATCGGCTGGCGTCACGAGATGGAAGGGCTGACAAAGGACGACGCCATCGCTTTCTACCGCCGCTTCTACGGCCCCAACAATGCCGTGGTGATCGTCGCCGGCGATGTCGAGCCGGAGCAGGCGCTGAAGTTTGCGCAAGAGACCTACGGCCAGATCAAGGCGCACAACAATCTGCCACCGCGTGATCGTCCGCAGGAGCCGCCGCCCGCGGCCGCGCGCTCATTGACCCTGGCCGATCCGCGCGTCGAGCAGCCGATGATGCAGCGCTCTTATCTAGCGCCATCGTTCCGCCTGGCCAAGGCCGGCGAGTCCGAGGCGCTGGAAGTGCTGGCGCATGTTCTCGGCACCGGATCTAACAGCCGGCTTTATCGCGCGCTGGTCGTCGACAAGCCGGTCGCTGTCAACGCCGGCGCCTACTACGACGCCTCCGCTTATGACATGGCAAAATTCTCCGTCTACGGCGTGCCGGCACGCGGTGTGAGCCTCACCGAGTTCGAGGCCGCCGCCGACGCCGTCATCACAGCGGTGATCGAGAAGGGCGTGAGCGACGACGAAATCGATCGTGCCAAGTCGCGGCTGATTGCGGATGCGGTCTACGCCCAGGACAACCAGGCCACCATGGCGCGGTGGTACGGCCAGGCGCTGATGAGCGGCGCCAAGGTCGAAGATGTGCAGAAATGGCCGGAGCGCATTCGCGCCGTGACCGCGATGCAGGTTCAGGAAGCCGCGCGTGCCTGGCTCGACAAGAAGCGTTCAGTGACAGGTTATCTCGTCAAGGATGAAACGCCGAAGGCTGGCAAGGCCGAGCAGCTGCAGCCTGCCAGCGCCGGAGGGAAGCGTTCATGAGGCGTCTCGTCGCTGTTATCGCGGCCGCGGCTGCGTTCGCGCTTGTCGGGCTTGCGCCGGCCGGCGCGGTGACGATCGAGAAGGTCGTCAGCCCGAAGGGTATCAAGGCCTGGCTGGTGCGTGAGAAGGCGGTGCCACTGATCGCCATGAGCTATGCCTTCGCCGGCGGTTCGGCGCAGGACCCGGCCGACAAGGCCGGCACGGCGAACCTCGTCGCCGACACACTCGACGAAGGCGCTGGCGAACTCGACAGCAAGGCCTACCATGACCGGCTGGAGCGCCGCGCCATCGAATTGTCGTTCAGCGCGACGCGCGATCAGTTCTATGGCTCGCTGCGCGTGCTTAACGACAACCGCGACGAAGCCTTCGACCTGCTGCGCCTCGCTTTGTCGCAGCCGCGCTTCGACGCCGAGGCGGTTGAGCGCGTGCGCGCTCAGGAAATCTCGGGGTTGCGCCGCGAGACCACCAATCCGAACAATATCGCCAGCCGCGCATGGTGGCAGGCGGCGTTTCCCGATCATCCTTATGGCCGCGAGACCAAGGGCTCGCTGGAGAGCGTGCCGCGCATTGCGGTCGCCGACTTGCGCGATTACACGCGCCGCGTCTTTGCCCGCAACGGCCTGACCATTTCCATCGTCGGTGATATCGACGCCAAGGCCGCCGGCGAACTGATCGACAAGGCATTCGGGTCGCTGCCGGAGAAGAACGATCTCAAGCCGGTGCCGGAGGCCAGGCTGGCCGGACTTGGCCGCCGCATCGTCACCGACGTCGATGTGCCGCAGGCCGTCATCACTTTCGGCGGGGCCGGCATTCAGCGCAACGATCCTGATTTCATGGCGGGCTATATCGTCAACCACATCCTCGGCGGCGGCACCTTCTCGTCGCGGCTCTACAAGGAAGTGCGCGAGAAGCGCGGCCTCGCTTACGGCGTGTCGGAGAGTCTCGTCTGGTTCAAATCCGCCGCGCTGTTCATCGGCGGCACCGCTACCCGTGCCGACCGTACCGCCGAGGCGCTTTCGATCATCGAGGCCGAGACCAAGCGCATGGCGGAGGAAGGTCCGACCGCCGACGAACTCGCCGCCGCCAAGGACTATCTCAAGGGTGCCTATCCCTTGTCGCTCGACACCTCCTCGAAAATCGCCGGGCAGCTGACGCAGATCCAGCTCGACGATCTCGGCATCGACTATATCGACAAGCGCTCGGCCATGATCGACGCCGTGACGCTGGCCGATGCCAAGCGCGTCGCCAAGCGTCTGTTCGGTGGCGGCATGCTGGTGACGGTGGCGGGCCGGCCGAAGGGGCTGGCGTCGACTACGCAGTGAACATTTGCACGGCCCGTGCGTTTAAGTTTCATGGTTTTCAAGTAATCTCCCCATCATGCCCCTGACCCAATCCATCGACAGCGCGCTTCAACAGAATGTCGGCCAGCATGGCGTGTCCGCCGAGGCGCTCGAGGCCGCGCTCGCCCGCGCCGAGGGGGCGCTCGACTGGCTGCGCGCGCGTCATGGCGATGGAGGCCTGCCGCTTCTGAACCTGCCGGAGACGACGTCCGATCTGCCGCCGTTGCGCGATGCGGCGATTGCGCTGGCCGATCGCGCCACCGACATCGTGATGCTCGGCACCGGCGGTTCCAGTCTCGGCGGCCAGACCCTGGCTCAGCTTGCCGGCCACATGGTGCCGGGTGTCGGTGCTTTGCGTGCCGGGCCGCGGCTGCATTTCATGGACAATCTCGACCCGGATTCCTTCGCCGCGCTGCTAAAGCATCTACCGCTACAGACCGCGCGCTTCGTGTCGATCTCGAAGTCCGGCGGCACCGGTGAAACGCTGATGCAGACCATCGCCGTGTTGTCGGCGCTGCACGAGGCGAGCCTCGGGCCCCGCATTCCCGATATTTTCCTCGGCCTCACCGAGTCGGCCAAGCCGGGCAAGAAGAACGGCCTGCGCGATCTGCTCGGCCAGTACAAGGTGCCCATGCTGGAGCATCACACCGGCGTCGGCGGCCGCTTCTCGGTGCTGACCAATGTCGGCCTGCTGCCGGCGGCGATGCTCGGCCTCGATGTGACGGCGATCCGCGCCGGCGCGGCGCTGGCGTTCAAGCCGGTGCTGGCCAAGAAGAAGGCCACCGATGTGCCGGCGGCGGTCGGCGCGGCGCTTTCGGTCGCGCTTGCCGAGACCAAGAACAAAGGCATCAGCGTCGTCATGGCCTATGCCGACCGGCTGGAGCGATTCACGCGCTGGTATGGGCAGCTCTGGGCCGAAAGTCTCGGCAAGGACGGCAAGGGCACAACGCCGATCGGCGCTCTCGGTCCGGTCGACCAACACAGCCAGTTGCAGCTCTTCATCGCCGGGCCGCGCGACAAACTGTTCACGGTCATCACCACCGACCGCGCCGGAAAGGGCCCGCGCATGGACAAGAAACTGTCGGAGATCGCCGGCGAGGCGGGCTTTGGCGGCAAAACCATCGGCGATCTGGTCGGCGCGCAGGGCCGCGCCACCGCCGAAACCTTGGCCAAGAACGGCTGCCCGGTGCGCACGATCCATTTGCCGGTCATCGACGAGCAGAGCATGGGCGAACTGCTCATGCACTTTATGCTCGAGACTATTATCGCCGCGCATCTCATCGGCGTCGACGCTTTCGACCAGCCGGCGGTGGAAGAGGGCAAGGTGCTGGCGAAGAAGTATTTGACCCAGTAACTGTCATCGCCCGCGCCAGCGGGCGGTCCAGCAGACTCAGTGTATACTGGATGCCCCGCTTTCGCGGGGCATGACAGGCGAGTGATGCACCAAGTCACGTCCACCATTTCTATCGACGACTCCGAGCTTGAGGAAAGCTTCGTGCGCGCCTCGGGGCCGGGCGGGCAGAACGTCAACAAGGTGTCGTCGGCGGTGCAACTGCGCTTTGACGCGCGGCACTCGCCGTCGCTGCCGAATGACGTCGCCATTCGCCTGATGAAGCTCGCCGGGTCGCGGCTGACCAAGGACGGCGTCATCGTCATCGTGGCGCAGGAGCACCGCGACCAGTCGCGTAACCGTGCCGAGGCTCGCGAGCGGCTGTTCGACATGATCCGCCAGGCGGCGGTGCGTCCCACCGTACGGCGCGAGACCAAGGTACCGAAATCCGAGAAGAAAAAGCGGGTCGAGGGCAAGAAACGCCGCAGCGAGATCAAGGCCGGCCGCGGCAAAGGCAACTGGGACTAATTCGGCCTCATCCTGAGGCGCCGCCAAAGGCGGGATAACGGGCACAGCCGGGGGCGTGGCCTCGCGGCGGCCGCCTTGGACCACTAGATTGGGGCCGAACTCCCGAATCAGGCCCATTTTTTATGCCCGTCCGCCAACTCTCCGAAGCCGTCGTCAACCGCATCGCCGCCGGTGAGGTGGTCGAGCGTCCGGCCAGCGTCGTCAAGGAACTGGTCGAGAATGCGCTCGATGCCGGCGCCAAGCGCATCGACGTGCTGACAGACGGCGGCGGGCGGCGGCTGATCCGTGTCACCGACGACGGCGCCGGCATGACGCGTGCCGATCTCGACTTGTGCGTCGAGCGTCACGCCACCTCCAAGCTCGATGGCGACGACCTGCTGGCGATCCACACGCTCGGCTTTCGCGGCGAGGCTTTGCCGTCGATCGGCTCGGTGGCGCGGCTGACCATCACGACGCGGCACAAAAGCGAGCCGCATGCCTGGACGCTGACGGTCGATGCCGGCGACAAATCAGATATCAAACCGGCGGCACTCGGCGAAGGCACCACGATCGAGGTGCGCGATCTGTTTTACGCGACGCCAGCGCGGCTGAAGTTTCTCAAGACTGACCGGAGCGAGGGCGAGGCGGTGCGCGAGGTGGTGCGGCGGCTGGCGATGAGCCGTCCCGATGTCGCCTTCACGCTGGCGGGCGAAGACCGTGCGCCGGTCACCTGGAGCGCGGCCGGCGAGGAGGAGCCGCTGATGCGGCTCGGCGACGTGCTGGGCGCCGACTTCCGCGCCAATGCCATCGCCATCGATGCCGAGCGCGATGGCGTGCGTGTCGAGGGCTTCGCCGGATTGCCGACGCTGTCGCGTGCCAATTCGCTCGGCCAGTACATGTTCGTCAACGGCCGGCCGGTGCGCGACAAGCTGCTGGTTGGCGCCGTGCGCGGCGCCTATGCCGATTACTTGCCGCGCGACCGCCATCCGGTGCTGGCGCTGTTCGTCACGCTGCCGACGAGCGAAGTCGATGTGAACGTGCATCCGGCCAAGACCGAAGTGCGTTTCCGCGATTCCGGACTGGTGCGTGGCCTGATCGTCAGCGCGCTGAAACATGCTTTGGTGCGCGAGGGTCAGCGTGCGGCATCGACCGGCGGCGGCGCCACGATTGCCGCGTTCCGTCCGGTCACGATGGCGCGGCGCGCTCCCTATGACTGGCGCAATTCGCCGTCACGTCCGACGCCATGGTCGCCGACGCATGGCAATGTCGCCCTTGGCTTTGAAGAGGCGGCACAGGCGGCGTTTGATGTCGGTGCGCCGTCGGCCGATGCGCGGGTCGAGAGCTTCGCACCGAATGCTGAATTGATCGAGCAGCCGCTCGGCGCGGCGCGGGCGCAGATTCACGAGACCTATATCGTATCGCAGACCCGCGACGGTCTTGTGATTGTCGATCAGCACGCGGCGCATGAGCGCATTGTCTATGAGCGCATGAAGGCCGCGCTGGATAAATCGGGAATCGCCCGGCAGATCTTGCTGATCCCCGAAATCGTTGAAGTGGACGAGGGCGATGCGTCGCGGCTCGTCGCGCGGGCCGCGGACCTGGAGCGCTTCGGTCTGGCGCTCGAAGCCTTTGGTCCCGGCGCCGTGGCGGTGCGCGAAACGCCATCCATGCTTGGCGATGTCGATGTACGCGGGCTGGTCACCGATCTTGCCGAACACATGGCCGAGTGGGACGATTCTCTGCCGCTGGAGCGGCGGTTATTGCACGTGTCGGCGACCATGGCCTGCCACGGCTCGGTGCGCGCGGGACGGCGGCTCAAGCCCGACGAGATGAATGCGCTGCTGCGCGAGATGGAGACAACGCCGAACTCCGGCCAGTGCAATCACGGCCGGCCGACTTATGTCGAGTTGAAGCTTGGGGATATCGAGCGGTTGTTCGGTCGGCGCTGAATTTAAGCGATGATGTCAGGGGGCAATCTTGAAAACGTCCGAAGTTGTCATCCGCTTTCTGATGCAAATCGGCATTCCCACTCTTGCAATCGCTGGATACCTCGCGACATCGCGTTCCTCGGAAGCCGGGAATATTCTCATGTTGCCCTTTTTCTTAGGGATTCCGGCCATTATCGTAACTATATTCGTGTTTGTCCCGATTGAGGTATTTGGAGCAAACCGAGGAAGAAGGGGCCTGTCTTTGGCTGCCATTCCATTTATTGGGATAGCGCTTCCTTGGGCACTTTTTCCATTTGCGGGAAACTTAAACAATTTCTTACAAGGCGCTGTAATGCTGTCCGGCTTCGGTTTTGTATGGGGCGTGCTTTGGATCATCACGCGGCCTTTCTACGCGATGTTTCTGACGCGCGAATCGAATTCGTAGTCCGTTAGGTCGTCGCCTCCGAAAATATAGATGCGCCGTTTATTGGAATCGTCGCCAAATGGCGATAAGTTCTCGCCGGATACATTCTCTGGGGGCTTTCATGAAATCGATCTTTGCATTGGCGCTGCTCGGCCTTGTGGCTGCGGTGACGCCGTCCTTCGCGCAGGACAATACCAAGGTGCTCGGCAGCTATACTGTGACCGGCACCGAGACTGATGGCGCCAAATATGATGGTGAGGGCACGCTCGCCGTCACCATGGACAAGAGCGGCGCGCTCGAACTGAAATGGGATGGCGGCAAATATGTCGGCATCGGCCAGGTCGAAGGCAGCAAACTGTTCGTCGGCTCGGTCGCCGACGGCAAGGTGGTCATCATGGTGATGGACATCAAGCCGGATGGCTCGCTCGAAGGCAAGTGGTGGCGCCGCACCGATGCCGGCACCAAGGGCACCGAGGTCTGGAAGAAGAAGTAGCTTCTTCTCGGGTAGCGACGATTGTCATGGCCGGGTCAAGTCCGGCCATGACAGCGTATGTTGTTACTTATGACCCGCGCAGGAAAATCAGTTCCGAGTCGTCATACGTCCGCCGCTCCAGTTCCTCGAAACCTTCGGGCGCGGCGAACTTCGCGCTGGTCGCTTCCTCGACCACAACAAGCGCGTCCTTCGTCAGCCAGCCGCCTTCGCGCGCTGAGGCGAGCGCCTGTTCGGCAAGGCCTCTGCCATAAGGCGGATCGAGAAAGGCGAGGGTGAAGGGCTCAAGCGGATAGGCCGGGCCGAGTTTGGTGGCGTCGCGGCGGAAGATGCGGCTGGTGCCGCCAAGGCCGAGCTGCTCGGTGTTGTTGCGCAGCAAGGAGCGCGCCTCGACGCCGTCATCGACGAAGAGCACATAGGCAGCGCCGCGCGACAAAGCCTCGATGCCGAGCGCACCGGTGCCGGCGAAGAGATCGAGCACGCGCGCGCCTTCCACCGGATTGCCGTAGCCATGCGCCAGGATGTTGAACAGCGACTCGCGCAGGCGGTCGGCCGTTGGCCGCAGCCCTTCGCCCTTCGGCCCGGCGATCGGGCGCGAGCGCAGTCGGCCGCCGACGACCCTCATTTGCTGTTTCTCGGATAGGCGGGGCGGGGACCGCTCTTGCTGCGGTCGCGGCGCGGGCGCTTCTTCTGCTGTGAGCGCGGCTCTTTTTCTCGGCCCCAGGCGGTGACTTCTTCGCGTTGCCGCGGCGCGGGTGCGCTGCGCGGCGGGGCGGAAGGAGAGGGGCGCTTGCGCGGCATCCGCTCCTCATCGCTGACCAGCGGTGCGGAAAAATCGGCGCCACTGTCCTGCACAATTTTCTCGCCCAGTTCGGCGCGCAGCGCCGCGGTCTCGACTTCCTTGACCTCGCCTTCGGGCAGGTCGCCCAGCATGAAGGGGCCGTATGAGACGCGGATCAGGCGGTTGACGCGCAGGCCCAGCGACTCCAGCACCTTGCGGACTTCACGGTTCTTGCCTTCCCGGATGGCAAAGGACAGCCACGCATTGGCGCCCTGTTCGCGTTCGAGCAGGGCTTCGATCGGGCCGTAATGGACTCCTTCGACGGTGATGCCGTCGCGCAGTTTGTCGAGCGTCGGCTGATCGACGCGGCCGTTGGCGCGCACGCGGTAGCGGCGCAGCCAGGCGGTGGTCGGCAGTTCGAGCGTGCGGGCCAGTCCACCGTCATTGGTGAGCAGCAGCAGGCCTTCGGTGTTCATGTCGAGGCGGCCGACGCTGATGAGCCGCGGCAGCTTCTTCGGCAGTGCGCCGAAAATGGTCGGGCGGCCTTCGGGGTCGGAATGGGTGGTCACCAGCCCGCGCGGCTTGTTGTAGAGGAACAGGCGGGTCCGCTCGCGGCGCGGCATCGGATTGCCATCGATCACGATGCGGTCGGACGGGGTGACGTTGAGCGCCGGCGAGGAAATGACCTGGCCGTTGACCGAGACGCGGCCCTGTTCGATCCAGGCCTCGGCCTCGCGGCGGGAGGCGAGCCCGGCTCGGGCCATGACCTTGGCGATGCGCTCGCCGCTGCTGGGTTTGTCGCTCATTTGTCTCCGCCGTGATGCCCGGCTATGAGGGCGTTTATGTCATCACCCTCCTTCATGCAACTCGCCCTCGAGGAAGCCCGCGCCGCTGCCGCGCGCGGCGAGGTGCCGATCGGCTGCGTTATCGTCCGGGGCGGCGAGGTGGTGGCGCGAGCCGGTAACCGGACCCTGGCAGACAAGGACCCGACGGCACATGCCGAGCTGATCGCCATTCGCGCGGCGGCGGCCAAGCTTGGCTCCGAGCGCCTGCCCAACTGCGATCTTTATGTGACCCTGGAGCCCTGCACGATGTGCGCGGCGGCGCTGTCTTTCGCGCGGGTGCGCCGGCTCTATTTCGGCGCCAGCGACCCGAAGGGCGGCGCGGTCGAGAGCGGCGTGCGCTTCTTCGACAGCCCCGCCTGCCATCACAGACCGGAGGTCTATGGCGGCATTGGCGAGGCCGAATGTGCTGCGCTGTTGCGGGAGTTCTTTACGGCGCGGCGTTAAGCGCCCGCCGAATAAATCGGTTCGGTCCTCAGACCGTGATGTCGATGAGACGGCCGGGATCGAGCGACAAGGGCTCTTGAGCCTCGTTGTCGTCGTCTGTCACGGCGGCGTGTTTGGCGAGCGAGCGCTCGCCGCCGCGTTCCGGCAATTGCCTGCGGCCCTGCGGCGTGCCGGCAAAAGGCGAGATGCCGCGAATGCCGATACTGGCGTCCGTCATGGAAACCTCCTGTCGGGGTTAAGATACGCAAACCCGCCTGAAGGAAACGCGGATGAAACCGCTCGGATACCTGTAAAATATTCTGTTTATTTGAAACTGTTTATTCCGTGGCGCCAGCCTCGCGCGCGAATTCCCAGGCCTTGTCGGCAAGCGGGCGGATCATCTCGGCCCTGGCCGGCGCATGATCCGATGTTGCAGTACCGTCGCGCACGCGGCCGATAATGCCCTGCAAAATCGCGGCGATACGGAAGAAATTGTAGGCGAGGTAGACATTGAGGTGCGGCCGCGGATCAAGGCCGGTGCGCGCAACATAGTCATCGACATAATCGGCCATCGACGGAATGCCGAGCGCGCCGAGATCGTGACCCTGTAATGTCGCGGTGCCGGCGGCGCTTTCGCTCGGTGGCATGTGCCAGGCCATCAGATGATAGGTGAAATCGGCGAGCGGATCGCCGAGTGTCGACAATTCCCAATCGAGCACCGCGATTACGGATGGTGAATTCCTGGCAATGATCAGATTGTCGATGCGGAAGTCGCCGTGTACCAGTCGCGGCGGCCCGGCCGGCGGAATGTGGCGCGGCAGCCAGTCGATCAGCTTTTCCATCGGCTCGATCTTTTCGGTCTGCGAGGCGCGGTACTGCTTCGACCAGCGATCGACCTGTCGCGCGACATAGTTCTCGCCCTTGCCGTAATCGGCGAGGCCGATGTCCGCCGGATCGAATGTGTGCAGTCGCGCGATGGTGTCGTTCATGGCGTCGTATACCGCCGCGCGTTCGGCCGGCTCGGAGCCGGGCATGGACGGCTCCCAGAACACGCGGCCGTCGGCGAAGCTCATGACGTAGAAGGCCGTGCCGGCGATGCTGTCGTCGGCGCAATAAGTCAGCGGTTCGGCGACCGGAAAGCCTTGCGCATGGAGCGCGCCGATGACGCGATACTCACGATCGACGGCATGCGCCGACGGTAGCAACTTTCCGGGCGGCTTGCGGCGCAGCACATAGCGCCGCGCCGGCGTTTCCAGAAGATAAGTCGGGTTCGACTGGCCGCCCTTGAATTGCCGCGCCGTCAGCGGGCCGGCAAAGCCGTCAATCTTCGTGGCGAGATAACCGGCAAGCCGCGCTTCGTCCATGCGCAAAGCGGCGGGCGTGTCCTTGGTGCCGGAGAAGGCCTGCTGGCGGTCGACGGGCATGGTGCCTCCTCAGGCGCGGAAGAAGGCAATCAGCGCATCGGCGGTCTCGACCGGATTTTCCTCCGGCAGGAAATGGCCGGATTTAATAGCGCGCCCGTCGACCTTGGTTGCCCAGCGCCGCCACACGTCGAGCGGACCTGACGTCTGGCCGGGAAAGCCGCCCGAGCCCCACAGCGCCAGCATGGGGCAATCGATGGTGCGGCTGGCGGCGCGGTCGGCCTCGTCATGGGCGAGGTCGGTGGTGGCGCCGGCGCGATAATCCTCGCAGAAGGCGCGGATGCGCGCGGGCTGCGACGCCGAGGTGCGGTAGTGATCGAGCGCCGCGGGATCGAAAGCGGACAGATCCTTTGCCAGGGTCCAGCTTGCCAGCGTTCGTTCCAGATAGAGATCCGGCTCGTTGGCGATCAGTTTCTCAGGCAACGGAGCCGGCTGCGCCAGGAACATCCAGTGATAGGTCTTGAGCGCCAGCTTGGCGTCCATGGCGCTCCACATCTCGGCGGTTGGCATGATGTCGAGCGTGGCGAGACGGTCGACGACGGCCGGATGGTCGAGCGTCAGGCGGTAGGCGACGCGCCCGCCGCGGTCGTGGCCGGACAGGCAAAACCTTTCATGGCCGAGAGTCTGCATCAGTTCCACCATGCCTCTGGCCATCGAGCGTTTGTCATAGGGCGCGTGGTGGTCGTCCGGCTCGGGCGTCGCGGACGCGCCATAGCCGGGCAAGTCGGCGATGACCAAGGTGAAGTGTTCCGCCAGGTCCGGCGCGACGCGGTGCCACATGGCATGGGTCTGCGGATAGCCGTGCAGCAGCAGGAGCGGCGGCCCGTCGCCACCGACCCGCGCGAAAATGCGGCCGGCCGACGTGTCGGCGGTGTGGGTTGCAAAGCGCGGATAGAGATCGGGTAGCTCCGGCATGACGGCAAAGTCTCCCTGCGACAGGATATTCTATCCCGCGCGCGGGGCCGCCGTCACGGCGATGTGCAAGGGGGAAAAGGCCCGGCTAACCGCCGGGCCTTGCCACTCAATCAGCGCTTAGTTGTTGAGGTTGGCCGGATCGCCCAGGCGTTCCATCTGGCCGCGGATGAACGGATCGGGATCGGCGCCGAGCACCTGGCCGCCCTGAACGACGACATTGCTGGCGGGCATCATCGCGTAGGAGTCCGTCGCCGCCCGTTGCGGCGTCACGACGTGGCGATGGTGGCTCGTCGCCGCGAAAGACGGGGACGCTGCAGCAGTGACGAGTGCTGCGGCGATGAGAAACTTCTTCATAACTGTTAGCTCCGGTCGTTCGTCGCCCTTGGGTGCGGAGCTAGTGACGACTTGCGGCAAAAAATAGAACGTCGATGCGCATGCGCGCCATGCGAAAGGACATTTATGCGCGCTTTACGCGTCACTCGTTGTTCGCGCGTTCTTCGCGGTGTTACACACCGCGCGACATAAATGAAATTGGCGATGACGAAGACGTGAACGCAGGTTAGGTCAGGTCTTCTTCGTTTCGCGCGCGATGGCCTGCCAGCCGATATCGCGGCGACAAAAGCCCTCCGGCCACTCGATTCGGTCGATGGCGGCATACGCGCGCGATTGCGCTTCGGCCACGGTCTTGCCGCGCGCGCAAACATTCAGCACGCGACCGCCATTCGCCACAATGTTGCCGCCCTCGGTCTTGGTGCCGGCGTGAAAGATCTCGACGCCGTCGATCTCGCTGGCCTTGTCGAGGCCCTTGATGACCGTGCCTTTCTGATAGCTGCCCGGATAGCCTTTGGCCGCCATCACGACGGTGAGCGCGGCGTCGGCATACCAGCGCAGATCGAAATTCTTGAGTTGGCCGTCGCGCGATGCGATCAGCGCCGGCAACAGGTCGGACATCATGCGCAGCATGATGACCTGCGTCTCCGGATCGCCGAAGCGCACGTTGTATTCGATGAGCTGCGGGCCGTCTTTGGTGATCATCAGGCCGGCGAACAGCACGCCCTTGAACGGCGCGCCGGCCTTCTTCAGCGCGGCGACCGTGGGCAGGATGATCTCATCCATGACGCGCTTGTTCATCGCCTCAGTCATCACCGGCGCCGGCGTATAGGCGCCCATGCCGCCAGTGTTCGGACCTTTATCGCCGTCGAAGACGCGCTTGTGGTCCTGCGCCGAGGCGAGCGGCAGTGCGGTGTCGCCGTCGCACAGGGCGAAGAACGAAGCTTCTTCACCAACGAGGCAATCCTCGATGACGATCTCCCAGGCTTTCTCGCCAAGGGGGCTGTCCTGTCCGCCGCCGAACATCATGTCGATGGCGGCTTCAGCCTCTTCGATCGTTGCAGCAACCACCACGCCCTTGCCGGCGGCAAGGCCATCGGCCTTCACCACGATCGGTGCGCCGCGCTTGCGGACATAGTCTTTGGCAAGGTCGCCACTCTTGAAGCGCTCATAGGCCGCGGTCGGGATATTGTTGGCCTTGCACAGGTCCTTGGTGAAGCCCTTGGAGCCTTCGAGCCGCGCTGCCCATTTGGTGGGGCCGAAGGCCTTGATGCCTGCGGCCTCAAGATCGTCGATAATGCCGGCGACCAGCGGCACTTCGGGGCCGACCACGACGAAGTCGATTTTGTTGTCCTTGCAGAAGGCAATCACCGCCTTGTGGTCGGCGATGTCGAGCGCGACGCATTCGGCCTCCTGCGCGATGCCGGCATTGCCGGGAGCGCAGTACAGCTTCGTCGTCAGCGGGCTGGCGGCGATTTTCCAGGCCAGCGCGTGCTCGCGGCCGCCGGAACCGAGAATGAGGATGTTCATGGCGCTGCCCCGTCTGATACCGCCCCGGCCTTAGCGGGCGGAACCGCCGGGGACAAGGCCGGGGCAGGCGGTATCGACAGGGATGTGGCCCTAGTCGCTCGAGCGCTCGAAATGCGGGTGCGCGGTGCGTTCCTCGACGTGATGAACGTAGTCCTGGAGGGTCTCGTAGTCGTGCATGCTGCCGATGCCGTGGAAACGCAGTTCGGTGCCGCAGGTCGGGCAGCGCACGCGGTCGCCGTGGACGACGCGCTGCAGGCGTTCGTGGAAGGTGGTCCGGCACTCGCCGCAGCGGATCCGGACGCGGATATTGTCAGCCTGGTGTTCCAGCGGATTGGTCATGGTATCGCTCCAGGGGCCATTTTCCCGCCGGAAGATTGACGGGACCTTATGGGGATCGCGGCCGAGGTGCTATTCCGGCGCGGGGCTGGAGCGCGTATATCGAATGCGATGCCGAGCCCCCGAATCCCCCCTGAGAGCCGCGCCGAGGCCCCCGCGTCCAACCTCACCGAATGGACCGTCTCGGAACTGTCCGCCGCCCTGAAGCGGACGGTGGAGGACGCCTATGGCTTCGTCCGGGTGCGCGGCGAGGTTTCCGGCTTCAAGGGAGCCTCGCCCTCCGGCCACTGCTATTTCCGGCTCAAGGACGATCGCGCCGTCATCGAGGGCGTGATCTGGAAGGGCGTCTACGGCCGCATGCGCGTCAAGCCCGAGGAGGGCCTCGACGTCATCGCCACCGGTAAGCTCACGACCTTCCCGGGCTCGTCCAAATACCAGATCGTCATCGACAGTCTCGAGCCCGCGGGCGTTGGCGCGCTGATGAAGCTGCTCGAGGAGCGCAAGAAGAAGCTCGCCGCCGAGGGCCTGTTCGACGAGGCGCGCAAGCAGCTCATTCCGTTCCTGCCCGAAGTGATCGGCGTCGTCACGTCACCGACCGGCGCCGTGATCCGCGATATCCTGCATCGACTGGCGGATCGCTTCCCGCGCCATGTGCTGGTGTGGCCGGTGCGGGTGCAGGGCGAGCAGTCGGCGGCCGAAGTCGCCGCCGCTATTGAGGGCTTCAACGTCCTCAAGGAAGGCGGTGCCATTCCGCGCCCCGACCTGATCATCGTCGCGCGTGGCGGCGGTTCGCTCGAGGATCTTTGGTCGTTCAACGAAGAAATCGTGGTGCGCGCCGCGGCCGCGAGCATGATCCCGCTGATCTCGGCGGTCGGCCATGAAACCGATATCACACTGATCGACTTCGCTTCCGACCGCCGCGCGCCGACGCCGACTGCGGCGGCCGAGATGGCGGTGCCGGTGCGCGTGGAGCTGTTGCAGACGGTGAACGGGCTGGCCTCGCGCAAGCTCGCCTGCATGCAGCGCGGCATGGAACGGCTGCGCCGCGAACTTACGATGCTGACGCGCGCGCTGCCGAAAGACATCCTTGCCGAACCGCGCCAGCGCCTCGATACATTGGCCGAACGGCTGCCGCGCGCGCTGCGCGCCAATGCGCAAGTGCATCACACGCAATATACGCGCGTCGCCACGCGGCTGGCGCCGCAGCTTCTGTCGAACACCGTGGAGCGCCGGCGCGAGCGCTACGACGCGCTCAATCAGCGTCTCAAGGCGGGCCTCGTCGCCAATGCGCAGGCGCATCAGGCGCGCATCGCGCGCTATCGCGAGCGCGTCATGGCCTTCGGCGAGCGCTCGCGCCGCGCCACGCTGGCGCTGTTGAAACAGCATCACACCCGCATCGAGCGCGCCGAGCGTTTGCTGGCGGCGTTCTCCTATCGCGAAGTCTTGAAGCGCGGTTTTGCGCTGGTACGGGATGAGGCGGGCCAGCCGGTTCGCGCGGCGGCGCAGGTTGAGCGCGGCGCTGCGCTCGATATTGAGTTTGCCGATGGCCGCCTGGCGGCGACGGCTGGCGGCGCGTCGACCGTCGTAGTGCGCGAGACGGTGGTGACGGAAACGACGGTCGTTGAGGTCACGCCGAAGCCGCCGTCACGACCGAAGAAACCGCGCGACGAGGGCGGCGGCGGGCAGGGTAGTTTGTTTGGGTAGACCGGCCTCATGGTGAGGAGCGTTGCGAAGCAACGCGTCTCGAACCATGGGGCCGCCCCATCCTTCGAGACGCATCGCTGCGCGATGCTCCTCAGGATGAGGGGGCATAGGCGCCCGGGACAAGCTTCTCAATACTTCACGCTCGCAAACACCCGCACATTGGCGCCGGGCATCAGCACCTGGTCCTTGCTGTAGGACGCCGCGCTGCGGATGTCGCGGTTGAGCAAATTGCTGCCGCTGATGCCGAGGGTGAATTCGCTGAGCTGATCGAAGCGCGGTTTGGCGTTCTTCCAGTTGTAGCTGAGCTCGGCGCGCAGATCGTCATAAGCGCCGGTCGTCGAATCCGCGACGGCGGCGACATTGTTCTGCGCGAAAGCGTGGATCAGCTTGACGCGCGCAAGCCAGTTGACATCGCGCCAGTAGACGCCGCCGCCGACGCGCACCGGCGGAATACGCGGCACATTGGTGCCGTCGGTGAAGGTGGCGCGCACGACGTCGAACTGGTTCTCGATGCCGAACTGGCCCGAGCCGAGCGGCAGAATATCCCACTGGCTCTGGAATTCCCCGCCGCGGAAGGTGGCGTCGGACTGCGAGTAGATGGCCTCGTTGAGTTCGGCGGGCGCGGTGCAGTCGCCCGCTTCGCTGCAGGTGTTGCCGGTCAGGCGGCGATAGATGAAGCCCTTGAAGCGCGTATAATAGATCGAGGCGTCGAAGCGGAACGGCCCCTTGGCGCGCCGCAGCCCGAGTTCGAGCGATTGCGCCGCTTCGATACCGAGATTGACGTTGCCCTTGTCGAAGGTGGTGGTCGCGTCATGCACGCCGCCGGAATAAAGCTCGGCGGGTTTCGGCGCGCGCTCGACATACTGCGCGGTGAGGCTGGCGGTCATGTCGAGCGGCACATCGCGCAGGATGCCGAAGCTGACGCTTTTCGGCGTGAAGTCGCGTGTTGCGGCGGTCTGCGTCAGGGTGCCGACGGCGTCGAAGGTGCGGCCGGTGCCGTCAAGATGCGCGCGTTCGATGCGTCCGGCGACCTGCAATCGCGTCAGTTCGTTGAGCTTGAACTCGTTGAACATGTACCCGGCAATGCGGTTGTTGGTGTTGCGGTCCCACAGGCCGATGCCGCCGGGTGCCGGCGCGTCGAGCATCTGGTGGCCGCCCTGCACGCCGATGGCGGTGGTCAGCGAGGCAAAGCGCAGATCGAACGGCGCCAGTTGCGCCTCGACGCGGCCCTCCTGCTCCTTGTTGATGAAGGTCTGCTGAATGCCGGTGCTGCTGAAATCGGTTGGCGTGGAGAGGCCGATTTCGTCGTGCTTGTAGTCGGTGAAGCCGCCCCAGAAGCGAATGGCATCGACGGCCGATGACGGCGCGCGCCATTCGCCCTTGGTCAGAACCTTGGTCTGTTTGGCATCGATGCGCGTCTGGTTGCTTTCCGGCTCGGCGCCGGGGATGTGATAGAGCGCGCTGTTGGTGGTGATGGCGGCGCCGATGAAGCCGTCGTTGAAAATGTAGGAGCCGCCGAGCGCCTGGCCGCTGTTGCGCAGGCTCGAATTGGTCTGCGTGCCGTTGAAGCCGCCGGGCTGGGTGGCGTTCGGCAGGTCGGCCGGGTCGGGCGCGGTCCGGTAGGGATAGGACGGCACCTTGTAGTCGGTGGCACTGCGGCCGAAGGCATCGGCGTGCAGGGCGAAGTTGCCGGCGCCGGCATCGAGCAGCACGGCGCCGTCGGCGCCCTTGTCGACCGAAGAGAGGCCGCTGCGGAATTCGGTCGAGACCGACCGAGGTGGAGTGAAGGTGGGGATGCGGTTGTTGTCGGCCTCGACCACGCCGCCGATCGCCTGCGAGCCGAAGCGCAAGGTGGCGGGGCCGCGGATGACCTCGACGCGCTCGGTGACCAGCGGATCGACCGGCACGAAGTGATCCTCGCCGAGATCGGAGGCGCCGTTGGCGCCGATGCCGTTTTCCTGGATGCGGACGCGGTTGACGTCGAGGCCGCGGATGATCGGCCGGCTCGACGCGCCGGGCGCGAATTGCGAGCCGGTGATGCCGGGCTTGTCGAACAAGAGGTCGCCGAGGGTCGCTGCGCCGCTGCGGCGGATTTCGCCGTTCTGGATGACCGTGACCGGCGCGAACTGGTCGGTGACGATGGGCAGGGTGCCCTGAAGTTCATCCGGTGCCGTGGGTGCGGCGCGCTGGATCGGGCTCGGCGCAGTGACCGTAACCTGCGGCAGCGTTACAGTTTGCGCCAGTGCCGGCACAGCACCAATAAGGGCGGAAAAAGACACAGCAAGCCGTAGGCTGCGGCGTGACCGAAGCGACATGGAGAACTCCAGGAATGTGAGGGAGGGCCCCCTGCATGATCGCAAGGCGGGCGCTTCCGCCATCCTTATGATCCGTGACCGGTCCCGCCCCAGCCGATAAATGTAATATTATAACATTACACAAGCGAAGCAGAGTCAAGCCGACGGCGCCTGATCCCGGAACAACGATCGATGCGGTGTCGCGTCCGGGCCACACAGGGAAATGCGCCGGCCCGGCGGGTTTCGCTTCGACGGCGGAGCGATTATCTTCAGCCGTTCCTGCGCCGTGCCTTTGGAGACTGCCCCTTGCTCAACCGCTTCGATCCCAGTCAGCCCTCCAATGGCGAGGCCGAGGTCAAATATCTCGATGGCGATTTTCGTGTCGTCCGCCCCGGCGGATTCGTGCGTTGCGCCGTTACCGGCGTGCCGATTTCGATTGACGAACTGAAATACTGGAGCGTGGACCTCCAGGAAGCTTACGCGACCCCCGAGGCGGTGCTGCAGCGTTGTGGCCAGACGCCAAGGCCGTAGGTGCCGTTCCCGCATTCCGCTTGCGCTTCATGCGGGCTACGAACCGAGCGCTAGGCCAAAGCCCGCGCCAGCAATCTGCGCAGCGCTTCTTTCTCCTCGACCACCATTGTCACCGGCAGCACATGCGCCTTGGCCGCCAGCGCGGCGAGCGCCGGATCGCCGGCCATGCGGGCGTGATCCTTTGCGGTGGTCAGCAGCGATAGGCCTTCGCGCTCGGCGCTCATCACCAGGTCGGCAGCTTCTTCCGCGCTGAAGCGGTGATGATCGGCAAAGGCACGGCGCTGCGCGATGACAATGCCGCTCTGCTCGGCGGTGGCGAAAAACTTGTCCGGGTCGCCGATGCCGGCGAAGGCCAGCACGTTGCGAGCGTGCAACGCCGTGACCGCTGCCGGGTCCGGCGTCAGGCGGCCGCGCAGCACCGGCCGCGGCCCGGCGCGCGAGACAACCGGCCGCGCAGCCTCGCCGTCGCCGACGACCAGCAGCGCCTCGCAACGCGTCATTTGGATGTTGAGCGGGGCCCGCAGCGGTCCGGCCGGAAACACCTGACCATTGCCGATGCCGCGCCTGGCATCGACGACGGCGATGGTCAGTGTCTTGGCAAGAGTCGGATTTTGCAGACCGTCGTCCATGATCACCACGCTGGCGCCCATTGCCTTGGCGAAAGCGGCGCCGAGCACGCGGTCGCGCGCCACCACGGTCGGCGCGGCGCGGGCGAGCAGCAGTGCCTCGTCGCCAACCTGCGCGGCGCTGTCCTTGTCGTGATCGACCGGATGCGGGCCTTCGACCGAGCCGCCATAACCGCGCGTCAGAAAAAACGGCGTCGCGCCCATGTCGCGCAGCACCGCCGCCAGCATCAGCGCCGTGGGCGTTTTGCCGGTGCCGCCGAGCGTGAAGTTGCCGACGCAGATCACCGGAACGCCGGCAACCGAGCCGCGCAGCGTCATGCGCCGTTCGGCGATAATGCCATAGGCCGCGCCCAGCGGCGCCAGCAGGCTCGAGACGAGCCCCGGCGGACGCCACCAGAAGGCGGGCTCACGCATGATCGCCCCGCCCGCGCAGCATCAGATGCATCAGGTAAGGATCGAGCATTTTCAACGTCCGCGACAGCGCGCCGCCGAGCGCATCGACGGTGCGGCGCGCCGCGGTGGTGACACTCTTGCGCGTGTCGTCATTCGCCAGCAAAGCGGCGAAGGCGGCAGTGAGCCGATCGGCATCGCTTACCGGCTCGGCGCCATGGGCGGCATCGAGCGCTTCGTAGATGTCGGCGAAATTCCACACATGCGGACCGTGCAGGATCGCAGCCCCGAGCTTGGCCGGCTCGATCGGATTCTGCCCGCCATGTTCGACCAGCGAACCGCCGACGAACACTGCCTCCGCCAGCCGATAGATCAGACCGAGCTCGCCCATCGTGTCGGCGATATAGATGTCGGTGCTGGCGGTGAGAGGCTCGCCGCGCGAACGCTGCACGGCGTTCAGCCCGGCCTCGCGCGCGAGATTCAAGATGTCCTCGCCGCGGTCCGGATGGCGCGGCGCAATCAGCGTCAGCAGGCCCGGGAAGTTGCCGCGCAGTCTGAGATGCGCCTCGATCATCGGCGCATCTTCACCCGGATGGGTCGAGGCGGCCGCAATCAGCGGACGATGGCCGATGGCGTCGCCGAGCGCCTGCAGTTTGGCGGCGTCGGCTGGCGGCGGCGGCACGTCGAGCTTGAGATTGCCAGTGGTGACGACGCGCGGCGCGCCGAGTTCGGTCAGGCGCAGCGCATCGCCCGGCGTGCCGGCCAGGCACAGATCGAAACGGCGCAGCAGATTGAAGATGGTGCGCGGCAGGCGTTGCCAGCGCTGGAACGAGGCTTCCGACATACGGCCGTTGATGAGGATCATCGGCACGCCGCGTTGCGATGCCTCGATTACCATGTTCGGCCACAGGTCCGATTCGACGAGCAACGCCAGATCCGGCCGCCAGCGCTCGAGGAAGCGGTGCATATAAGCGGGCGCATCGAGCGGCACGAATTGATGGATGACGCCCGGCGGCAGGCGGCGCGCTGCCATCTCGGCTGACGTCACGGTGCCCGAAGTGACCAGCATGTTGACGCCCTGCGCGGCGATACGCTCGATCAGCGGCAGCGCGCTCATGAGTTCGCCGACACTGGCGCCATGCAGCCACACCAGCGCGCCCGGTGGGCGCGCGAGCTTGCTGCGGCCATAACGCTCGCCGAGGCGCTGGCCGATTTCCTTGCCGCGCTTAAGGCGCCGCGCCAGCAGCAGCGGCGCCAGCGGCATCAGCAGCCGCGACAAGGTGCGGTAGGTGTGCAGCACCAAGGTAAGATGCGTGCTGCTCATGCCGACAGATCCTTTGCCGCGGCATCTCCGAATTGCGGCATCGGCGGCACCGGCTTGCCGTCGGCGATGGCGTAAGCGCGCGCCGTCATGTCGTTGAGTGCGCTTTCGATCTCCTGCCGCTTGGCTTCGAGCGTCGTCTGGTCGGCGTTGGCCGGCACGCTGAACGGGCCGCAGCCGCAGAAGGCAATGCGCGAGAACGGCAGATTGATCGCGCTCTTGTCCCAGTTGTCGAGTTCGATGCGCCGGGAGGAGGCGATGGCAATCGGATAGATCGGCCGGCCGGAATGCTGCGCCAGCTTGATGACGCCCATGCCGCAGATGCGCGACACCTTCGGCACATCGGCGGTGAGCGCGACATTATAGCCTTCGGCGAGCGCGTCGCGCATCGCAGTGAAAGCAACGGTGCCACCCTTGCGGTGAAACTCGCCGTTATGCGCGCCGGAGCCGCGGATGGTTTCGATGCCGAGCTTCTCGGCGGCGCGGGCATTGATCTCGCCGTCGCGATGCCGCGAGATCAGCACCTTGGTGCGGTGGCTGTCGTTCTTGCGCTTGATGAAGGGTGCGAGGAAGTGCTGACCGTGCCAGAAGGCGACGATGGCCGGCGTCTCGACTTCCTCGTACATGTGCGGCGGATCGCGAACGATACGGCTGGTGTGCCACACCAGACGCAAATAGTTCGCGGCAATCGAGCCGGCGGCGGACTGAAAGGCGGCCGATGCAACGATCCGCTTCATCAATGGCATCGGTTGCTCGTGGCTCGTCTTGAAAGGGGCGCGTCGATCGACGCCACGGTCTAGCATGTTCCGCGGCGCCGGTCTTGAGATCGAATTAGCAGCAAAATCTGCGGTTTTGAACCGCTTTAATCGCGCTTGTCCGGCTTATCCGGATCGAGCAGCCGGTGCAGATGCACGATAAAATAGCGCATCTGCGCGTTGTCCACCGTTTGCTGCGCCTTGGCCTTCCAGACCGTATAGGCCGAGGCGTAGTTCGGATACACGCCGACCATCTCGACCTTGCTCAGGTCCTTGAATTCGACGCCTTCCAAACTGGTCAGTTCGCCGCCGATGACCAGATGAAGAAGTTGCTTGGCGGGCTGATCGGACATCGTTTGATCCTCGAGAGTCGGTTCCGGCGGAGAATGAAATTAGACGAATTCCGGCAAACGGTCGCGCATCAGGCCGATGAGCGGGCCATGCCGCGCCGTGCTCGTAGCAATGAGTGTGCCATGGGTCGTCTCGGGCCGGTTATAGCGCAGTCCATGGCCGGCGATATCGGTGAGAATGCCGCCGGCTTCATGGATCAACAGATCGGCAGCAGCTAAATCCCAATCGTGACTGCCGGGTGACGACAAGGCGACGTCGAATGCACCTTCGGCCACACGGGTGAGCCGCAACGCCAGCGAATAGACCTTGGGCTGCTGTTGCGTGCCGGGCGACAGCGTTGCCAAATGATCGAGATACCGCCGCGGCCCTGCCGTTCGTGCGCCGCTCAGGTCGCCGCCGCTGCTGACGCCGATCGGTGTGCCGTTGCGCGTCGCACCGAGACCGGCGGCCGCGAGAAACATTTCGTTCGTCACCGGCGCGTAAACGCCAGCCAGTTGTGGCCGGCCCCGATCGACCAGCGCCACGCAGATCGTCCAGTCGGGGCGCTTGGTAATGAAGGCGCGGGTGCCGTCGATCGGATCGACGATCCACACTGTGTCGGTCGCGCGCGCAGCCGGGTCGTCCTCGGTTTCTTCCGACAGCCAGCCTGCTTGCGGCGCCAGCACCGGCAAGCGGTTCTTGAGGAAATCGTTGACGGCGAGGTCGGCCTCGCTCACCGGCGAATTGTCGTGGCCCTTGGTCCAGCGCTTGAACTCGCGGCGCGATGTCGCGATGGCGATCTCGCCGGCTTCGCGCAGGATCGCTTCAAGGGGCCCGCGCAGTGAGGCAGTGTCGCTGATACTATTACTGACCTGCAACGGTCAGGCCCTCCAGCCGGATGGTTGGCGCGTTGGTGGCGTGCTTGAAGACCAGATCGTTCGCCGGCGTCAGGCTCTTGAACATGTCGAGCAGATGGCCGGCGATGGTGACTTCGCTCACCGCATAGGTGCGCTGGCCATTCTCGATCCAGAAGCCCGAGGCGCCGCGGCTGTAGTCGCCGGTCACGCCGTTGACGCCGCTGCCGATCAGGTCGGTGACGTAGAAGCCGTCCTTGATGTCGGCAATCAGCTCTTCTGGTGACAGCTTGCCCGGCTCCATATGCAGGTTGGAGGCCGACGGCGACGGCGTCGAGGATGCGCCGCGCGCGGCGTGGCCCGTGGTTTTGAGGCCGAGTTCGCGCGCCGTGGTACAATCGAGAATCCAGGTGGTGAGCACGCCGTCGTCGATCAGCGCCAGCCTTTTGCCGGCGACGCCTTCGCCGTCGAACGGATGCGAGCGCAGGCCGCGCTTGCGCAATGGGTCGTCGATGATGCGAACACCGTCGGCGAACAGTTTGGCGCCCATCTTGTCGCGCAGAAACGAGGTCTTGCGCGCGATCGATGAGCCGTTGATGGCGCCGGCCAGATGCGACACCAGCGAACTGGCGATGCGCGGATCGAACACCACCGGCACCTTGCGCGTCGTCACCTTGCGCGGATTGAGGCGGGCCACCGCGCGCTCGCCGGCGCTGCGGCCGATCGCGTCCGGCTTTTCCAGATCCTCGGCATGCAGCGTTGAGGAATAATCGTAGTCGCGCTCCATGCCGGTGCCTTCACCGGCGATGGCCATCATTGAAACGCCGTGACGCGAGCCGAGATAGGCGCCGCGGAAACCGTGGCTGGTGACCAGCACCATGCCGCCGATGCCGGCGGACGCCGAAGCGCCGCCGGACTTGCTGACGCCTTTGACGACGAGGGCGGCTTCTTCGGCCTTGCGCGCCATCGCTTCGAGATCGGCGACGGCCGGCAGCTTGTTGTCGATGAGATCGAGATCGGGGAAATCGTGGGCGAGCAGTTCAGCATCGGCGAGGCCGGCAAATTTGTCCTCGGGCGCGACACGCGCCATCGCCACCGCGCGCTCGGCCAGTGTGGTGAAACCGTCCGGCGAGGTGTCGTTGGTCGAGACGACAGCCTGGCGCTTGCCGACCAGGACTCGCAAACCGAGATCGTCGCCCTCCGAGCTTTCGCTCTCCTCGACCTGACCGTCGCGCACTTCGATCGATTGCGACAGGCCGCGCACCGCTACCGCATCGGCGGCGTCGGCGCCGGCCGCGAGCGCCGCTTTCACCAGTCGCTCGGCGCGGTCGGTGAGGGCGGATTGATCGAACAGCGACGGGGCGGGAGCGGGCATGAGAACACTTTCGTAACGATGCGGACGCGCCGGAGATACCGGAGACGGAGTTCAGCCCACAAATGGCGCTCGCACAGGCGTCGCGCAACCGTTCGTGTCGATTTGTGCCGCTGAAATCAACACCTCGTCAATCATGGCTGGCAACGCGTCGTCAAGCATGGGCCTCGATGCCCCGGGCCCTAACGCCGATTAACTGCGAAAATTAAGGGGTTTCGGGCGCTCGGTGCGCCATTCTCTCCTGCAAGCGATACGGGTCAATAAGCCCGACGCGGGAGAGTTTGAGGCGTCAAAATGCGAAGTGGCGGGTGTCCCGCCGGGTCGAGTCGTCAGGAGCGGCTCGACCCGTTCGCCCTGCCGGTAGCGTTTGCGACAAGCGACGCTGCGGCCGGGGTGCGGGTGGTTGAAGTTCACCGAGAGCGCGTGGTCATGCGGCGGTCGCTCGCCGGCATGGTGATGGCGATCAATATGCCGGTTGCGGCGTATGACGGCATCGCGCTCAGGCTTGTGCGCGGCCGGCCGGGTGCGGCCGCGACCGTCGAGGTCTCGCTCGAGCACAAGGACCCAGGGCTGACGCTGCCGCTCTATGCGTCCGACCATGGCGACGATGCGATCGCAGAATGGCAAAGCTGGAGCAAAGTGCTCGGCCTGCCGATGCTGTTTGCCGACGAAAGCCAGACGTGTACGGCCGGGGCCTATCTCGGCGCGGTACGCGTGTCGAAGGTGCGGCCGCGCCGCCGCCGTCATTCCTCGCTCCGGCGCCGCCGGCCGATGTTTCTGACCCGGCGTAAGGCGGGCAGGGCGGTGGACACGATGGCGATCCATCGCGGCGAGCACGAAATCATCGCGCGGAATTGAGTTATTTGCACTTCCGCAGCTTCAAAACACCGCCCGGCTGCTGATTGATCTCGACGCGATCCGCTTCGATGATCTTCAGCGTGTATTTGGCCTGACCGTTGCTGATCTGGCCGGTCGTGAACACATCGACGATGCGGAAATCGCTACTGCCGTTCGATTGTATTGAATGGTTGCGGAAAGCCGGCACGCCGCCGCCGCTGTCAGTGCGCTGACTGCCGTTGAAGGTGATGACGCGCAGCTTGCTGCAATCGATCGGGCCTTTCTGCGTCGAGGCGGTCACCCCCCAGCGCCCGTCGATAGGATAATTGGTGGCCGCTGCCGGCGTGACGGCGAGCAGGCTTAACGAAATTGCGATAATCAGAAACGTTTGTCTGGCCATGGCGGCAGCCTAACACAGCGCCGGCCGCGATGGTTTCACATTCTCAGGCGCGATAGGCGGCCATAAAGGTGCGCACCGCGATGCGGACCACGTGACTGATCCGCTCGTCCGTTGGCGGCGGGCCGAAGTTGAACAGCATTGGCTTCAGCATGGTGGCGTGGCAGGTCTCGATGAACTGCGCCGCTGCGACATCGTGGTCGTCGATCTTGAGCACGCCGGCCTCGGTCTGTGCCTTGAGATAGGCCGCGAGGCTGGCGATGCCGCGGGCGGGGCCGGATTCGTAGAGCTTGCGGCCGATTTCCGGCATGCGCTCCGCCACCGCAATGACCGTGCGCCATGATGACAGGCGCTTGTAGTTGGCCAATGTCTTGACGAACATCTGGCCGTGCTGGAGCAGCACCGCTTCCACATCGTGGTCGTTGTGGTCGAAATCGAAAACGCCATCGAGCTGCATGACGCATTCGCCGCGCACCATGCTGTCGAACAGGTCGTCCTTGTCCTTGAAGTAGACATAGAGCGTCCCTTTGGAGACGCCGGCGGCCTTGGCGATGTCGATCATGCTGGCGGCATCGAAGCCGCGGTCCAGAAAGACCTGACGGGCGCCGTCCAGGATCTGGCGGCGCTTGGTGCTGTCATCGCCACCATCGACGGCGCGCTCAGCAACCACATCGGCCGCGCTCTCGCTCATCATTTCGCTCCTGCCGAAAATTCTTTTGCCATCTCAGACCTTTGCGCGATTCCGGGCCGGCGCCGGCCGGAAATCCGGCCTTTGCCCACATGAATCTATATGGCGCGATCCATTCAAAAAATCAATGACCGAACGGTTCGGTCAATCTTGACAGGGGCCCAGGTGCGGGCGTATCTGGAAATGACCGAACGGTTCGGTCACTCGGAGATCGTCATGTCGCAACGCGGCAATCTGCAATTGAAGGCGCCGGAAACTGTAGATCCGGGCGCTGCTCCTGAAGCTGAACCGGCGGCTAAGGCGGGCCTCGGCGCCCTCTTGAAGGCCAACCGCAAGCGCGTCCTGATGGGCGTCGCGGCGCTCGCCGCTGCCGGACTCGGCTGGTGGGGGTTCGGTTACGTGACCACCGGGCGGTTCTTGGTGTCGACCGACGATGCCTATGTGCGTGCCGACGCCACGACGCTCGCCGCCAAGGTGCCCGGCTACGTCGCCCAGGTTGTCGTCGACGACAACGCCTTTGTCCATGCCGGGGACGTCATCGCCCGCATCGACGACGGCGATTACAAGCTTGCGGTCGATTCCGCGCGCGACAAGGTCGCGACGCAGGAGGCGACCGTGGCGCGCATCGGCCGCCAGGTCGAAGCGCAGCAGGCGATGGTGACGCAGGCGCAGGCCCAGCTCACCTCGGTGCAGGCGCAGGCCCGGCGCGCTCAGCTCGAACTCGAGCGCCAGCAGAAACTCGCCGGCAATGCTTTCGCCAGCCAGCAAACTCTCGAAACCGCGCAGGCCAACCGCGATCAGGCGGATGCGTCCGTCGCGGGTGGTAGCGCCGCTGTGGCGGCCGCCCTCGCCAATGTCGATGTGCTGAAAGCTCAGCAACTGGAGGCGGCGCGCATGCTCAACGAACTGAGGACGGCGCAGGCCAAGGCCGAGCGCGATTTGTCCTTCACCGAAATCCGCGCGCCGATCGACGGCGTCATCGGCAATCGCGCCGCCAAGGTCGGCGACTTCCTGCAGATCGGCCAGCGCTTTGCCAGCCTGGTGCCGCTCGGTGATGTCTATATCGACGCCAACTTCAAGGAAACGCAGTTGTCGCGGCTGCGGCCCGGCCAACCGGTCGACGTCAGCGTCGATGCGCTGCCCGAACACGACATTGAAGGCACGGTGGCGAGCATGTCGCCGGCGTCGGGCTCGGTGTTCTCGCTGTTGCCGCCGGATAACGCGACCGGCAATTTCACCAAGATCGTCCAGCGCATTCCGGTGCGCATCAAGGTTCCGGCCGCAGTCGCCAACAGCAAACTGCTGCGGCCCGGCATGTCGGTCGTGGTCAAGGTCAACACCAAGTCGGCTGACAACAAGACATCGGTTGCGGATGGCAGCGCGTGGTTCGCAGCAAACGCTGCGCCGGCGCCACAACGATCGGCATCGAACGAGTCCTCTCTCCGGCGCTAGGCGACGTGTCCCCCATGAGTACGCCTGGCGCCATTGCCGCGCTTCCGGTTTCCGCCCGTTCCCCGACGGTCGGGGCCGGGAGCGCGGACGCTACACGCAAGCGGCATATCGCCGCCTTCGTCGTGATGTGCTTCGGCATGTTCATGGCGATTCTCGACATCCAGATCGTGTCGGCCTCGCTGTCCGAAATTCAGGCGGGCTTGTCCGCTTCGGGCGACGAAATTCCCTGGGTGCAGACGTCGTATCTGATCGCCGAAGTCATCGCGATTCCGCTGTCCGGCTATCTGTCGCGCGCGCTCGGCACGCGCATGCTGTTCGCCGTTGCCGCTGCAGGATTCACAATCGCGAGCGTGATGTGCGGCCTCTCGACGTCGATCAACAGCATGATCCTGTGGCGCGCCATACAAGGCTTCATCGGCGGCGGCATGGTGCCGACGGTTTTTGCTTCCGCTTATGTGATTTTCCCCGGTCCCCAGCAAAAGCTGGTGGCGCCGGTGGTCGGGCTGATCGCAACCCTTGCCCCCACGGTTGGCCCGACCATCGGCGGATACGTTACCGAGCTGATGTCGTGGCATTGGCTGTTTTTCATCAACATCGTGCCGGGCATCGTTGTCACCGTGCTGGCCTGGACGCTGATCGACTTCGACAAGCCGGATTACTCCCTGCTGGCGAAGTTCGATTGGTGGGGCCTCGGCTCGATGGCGCTGTTCCTCGGCTCGCTCGAATATGTGCTGGAGGAGGGGCCGCGCTATGGCTGGTTCGACGATGAGGCATTGGTCTTGCTGGCGCTGGTCTGCGCCGTCTCGGCGGTGTTCTTCTTCTGGCGTGTGCTGACGGCGGCCAGCCCGATTGTCGATCTGCGCGCTTTTGCCAACCGCAACTTCGCCGTTGGCAGCGCATTCTCCTTTGTGCTCGGCATCGGCCTTTACGGCCTGACGTATCTCTACCCGGTCTATCTGGCGCAGGTGCGCGGCTACAACGCCCTGATGATCGGCGATACGATGTTCGTCTCGGGCGTCGCCATGTTTCTGACCGCGCCGATCGCCGGTCAGCTCGCGCAGCGATTCGACCCGCGCTACATCCTTATCACCGGCTTCCTGTTCTTTGCTTTCGGCACCTGGCAGATGACGGCGATCACGCAGGACTGGGATTTCTACGAATTACTGTGGCCGCAGATCTTCCGCGGCGTCGGTTTGATGCTGTCGATCGTGCCGGTGACCAATACCGCGCTCGGCACACTGTCGCCGGACCGCATCAAAAATGCGTCCGGCCTGTTCAACCTGACGCGCAATCTCGGCGGCGCCATCGGGCTCGCCGCGATCAACACGGCCCTCAACGACCGCATGGACCTGCACCTGGCGCGTCTGCACGAGGCGGTGAGCACCGCCAGCGTCAGTGCCAATGAGACGCTCAATCAACTGACGCAGAAATTCGGCGGCTCGGACGGCACGGCGCAGGCGCTCAAGCAGATGTCGCTGATGGTGCGCAAGCAGGCGCTGGTGATGAGCTTCGGCGACATATTCTGGATCCTGACGGTGATGTTCATCGCACTAGCGGCGGCCGGCGTGATCATGCGCAAGCCCAAGCCCGCCGGCGGCGGCGCGGGCGGTGGGCACTAGGCCGCTCCATGGTGTGTTAGTGCATTGCCGGCCAATTCCAGCGATTGCCGACCCTGCCGTGGAAGAATCCGTTCGAGAACGGCGCCTGAAGTCTGAGGGCTTCGAGTTGTGCGTGAGCCTCCTGAGCGTCGATGCGGCCATCGAGCGCGGCGCGGAAGATGCTCGCGACCGCAACCATGTCGCAGCTGTGCGGCGAGATGCGGAAGCGGCGTACGCCCATGTCCTGTAACGTCGCAAGATCACCGCTCAGGTCGAGATAGTCGTAGGACAGGGTCTGGATGCCATTGACCGTCAGGAACGGCTTGTTCTCCAACGTGCTGAGCACCATCCCGTCGGGATCGTTCTCGCAAACGAACTGGCAGCTATCCTTGGTACGGCCATGGGCGCGGGCGTGATAGCAGCGCGCGGACAGGGCCAAAGGCATGCGGCCAAAGACTTGCACTTCCACCGTGACGTCGAGCCTCCCGGCCGCCGCGGCCAGGGTGCGGATGGCGGCGGCCGGCATTTCCACCGGCAGGCAGACATTGCAGGCGCCGCCGCGCGCCAGAACGGCCAGCGTGCGCTCGTTGTAGACATTGATGAACGGCCCGACATGATGCGGCCGTCCCTGCAAATACGGGAAGGCGGAGGCGTCGTTGGCCTCGACCAGATCGCCGCTGCCAGCGCTTTCCACCAGTTTGCGGTCGAGCTTGGACATTACTTCGGTCAGCGTCGAGAACACCACCGTCTTGCCGGCCGCCGCCAGCCGCGTTGCGACCGCCTCCAGATGCGGCTCGAACAGCGGCGCACGTTTGGAGCAGATGACTTCGCCGAGATAAACGATCTCGACCGGCGCTTCGTCGGCGATGTGGAAATAGAAATCCCGCCATCGTTCGGGCGCCCAGTTGAACAACACCGGTCCCAGCGTGACTTCGCTTGCGCCTGCCTCCACCATTATCTCCATCGCTTGGTCCGGAAGGTGCCCTCGGTCTCGCGCCGCCCTTCGGTGAGCGCCAGAAGGCTGGCAAAGGCGGCGTCGCCGCCAGCCATCAGATCGTCGACGGCTTTGCGAAAGGCGCAAACCACGTCCTTGACATAGGCGCGGCTGCGTTGACGACCTTCGATCTTGAGCGCGGTGACGCCGGCGCGCATCAGGTCCGGCAGTAACGCCGATAGGTTGAGGCTGACCGGCTCTTCGAAGGCGTAGTAGGGATCTTTCTTGGCACTGCAGAGATAGCGGCCCTTGCAGATGGTCGGATAGCCGGCGCTCTCGCCGCGGATAAAACGGTCGATCACCACCGGGCCCAGCTTCGTTGTCAGCGTATGGCGGGCGTCTTGCTCGTAGCGCACGTCGGCGGCGGGTGAACAGACGCCGTCCATGTTGGTGGACACGCCGGTAACGTAATTGGTCAGGCTGCAGCGGCCTTCAGCCATCATGCCGATGTTGCCGAAGATGAAAGCCTCGATCTCGCACGGTATCTCCCGGTGCAGCGCGGCGATTTCGGCGACCGTCAGCATGCGCGGCAGCACCACGCGCTTGACGCCGAACTCCTGGCAGTAAAAACGGATGGCCTCCGGCGAGGAGGCGCCGGCCTGCACCGAGAGATGCAGGCGCAAGGCCGGATGCGCCTGCGCCGCATAATCGGCGACGCCGATATCGGCAACGATGACTGCATCGACGCCGAGCCGCGCGGCGAGATCGATGGCGTCGCGCCATAGATCGAAACGTCCGGCCGGCGGGAATGTGTTGACCGCCAGCAGCACCTTGGCACCGCGGGCATGGGCATAGGCCAGCGACTGTTCGAGTTCGACCGGCGTGAAATTCAATCCCGGAAAATTGCGCGCGTTGGTCTCATTCTGCAGTCCGCAATAGACGGCATCGGCGCCGGCATCGACCGCGGTGCGCAAACCCGCCGGCGTGCCGGCCGGACAGACCAGCTCGGGTCGCTGATAGCCGATCGTTTCTGTCATGAACCTGCCCCTCGTGATGCGCGGAAGCCGGACAGCACGAAGGATGCCGGCCCGGCGAAAGGACCGAAGCTGCCGATGGCGGCGGCGAGCGCGCTGCCTTCGAAGTCGTCCAGCGCGTTGCGCAGCGCGACGATCGCCTCGGTATCGCCGCTGACGGCAAGATCGCGCGAGAAGAACATGGCGTCGCCATCCAGCGTGCCGTCGATCATGTCGAGCAGGTTGGCGAAAGTGCCGGCGATGGCGGCATCGTGCGCCGGACGCTCGTGACGGCGATGCGCGTTGAGACGCGGCGCTTTGCGCTCGGGCGTCAGCACCAGCACAAAAGGAAAATCGACCGGATCGATCAGGAAGCGTTTGCCGGCATGAGGACCGAGCCGGTCGAACAGTTCGGGGCGCGCCCCGGCCACATGCGTTGCGATGCGATTGAGAACAGGTTGCAGGAGCGCCAGAGGCACCGGAGTCAACAGCAGGGCAGGGACTTGCCGAATAAAAGCTTTGAATGGGGATGAAGAATCCGGCGGCACTGACATGAGCGCGACGCTAGTCGCAGGCACCGACGTCGTTTTGATGAAGGTCAATGCGGCGCGTTGATCGACGCGCCTCGGCGCCGACGCAATGCATTTTATGACGCGACGACGATGCGCCGCGCAATTCCATGAGGCTATACCGGTCCGCTCACGCCTTACCGTATCCGCCTGCCGTCGGCGTCTGGATGATGATCGCCTCATTGGCATCGATCACCGTGGCGTCGCAGCCCTCGAGCTTCGCCATGGTCCCATCCTTTCGGCGGGCCCAGTTCTCGCCGACCTGACCGCTTTCGCCGCCTTCGAGGCCGAAGGGCGGTACGCGGCGGTGGCCGGACAGGATGGTGCAATCCATCTTCTCGAGAAAGCGGATGGTGCGGCGAATGCCGTCGCCGGCGTGCCACTTACCCTTGCCGCCAGAACCCTTGCGGATGTGGAAATCCTCGAGCAGCACCGGATAACGGAATTCGAGAATTTCCGGATCGGTGAGGCGGGTGTTGGTCATGTGCGTGTGGACGGCGTCGGTGCCGTTGAAGCCGGGACCGGCCGGCGAGCCCGAGCAGATGGTTTCGTAGTATTGATACGTGTCGTTGCCGAAATTGAGATTGTTCATGGTGCCCTGCGCGCAGGCCAGCGCATTCAGCGCGCCGAACAGGCAGTTGGTCACGGCCTGCGACACCTCGACATTGCCGGCGACGACGGCTGCCGGATATTCCGGCGTCAGCATCGACTTCGGCGGCACGATGATGTTGACCGGCCGCAGGCAGCCGGCATTCATCGGAATGTCGTCGGCCACCATCATGCGGAACACGTAGAGCACCGCGGCGCGCGTCACCGGCTCCGGTGCGTTGAAGTTGCTGGGTTGCTGCGGCGAGGTGCCGGTGAAATCGACGGTCGCCTCGCGCTTCTTTTTGTCGACCGAGATCTTCACCTTGATGACCATGCCTTGGTCCATCGGGTATTCGAACTCGGAATCGTGGATGCGGTCGATGACGCGGCGCACGCTCTCCGCCGCATTATCCTGCACGTGCTTCATGTAGGCCTTGACCACGGGAAGCGTGAACTGATCGACCATCTTGCGCAGTTCGGCGACGCCGCGCTCGTTGGCGGCGATTTGCGCCTTGAGGTCGTTGACGTTCTGAATCGGATTGCGCGCCGGATATTTGGCGCCGGTCAGAAGGTCCATCAGCGCCGCCTCGCGGAATTTGCCGCGATCGACCAGCTTGAAATTGTCGATATAGACGCCTTCCTGCTCGATGGTCGTTGCGTTCGGCGACATCGAGCCGGGCGAGATGCCGCCAACATCGGCGTGGTGGCCGCGCGAGGCCACCCAGAACAGGATGGTCTTCTTCTTGTCATCAAAGACCGGCGTGCAGACGGTGATGTCTGGCAGATGCGTGCCGCCGTTATAGGGCGCGTTGATGGCATAGACGTCGCCCGGCGCGATCTTGCCTTTGTTGTCGCGGATGATGGTCTCGACCGAGCGATCCATCGAGCCCAGATGCACCGGCATGTGCGGCGCATTGGCGACCAGCGTACCGTCGGCGGCGAACACGGCACAGGAGAAGTCGAGTCGCTCCTTGATGTTGACGGAGTAGGCGGTGTTCTGCAGCGACACGCCCATCTGCTCGGCGATCGACATGAACAGGTTGTTGAAGACTTCCAGCATCACCGGATCGGCATGGGTGCCGATGGCATGGACGCGCTTGAGCTTTTGCCGGCGCGACAGCACCAGATGGTTCTTCGGCGTCAACTCGGCTTCCCAGCCGGGCTCGACAACGATGGTCTGGTGCGGCTCGATGATGATCGCCGCGCCCTTTACCTTGGCGCCGATCTTCAACTGATCGCGGGTATAGACTTTGGCTTGATGCCAGGCGCCGTTCGAATAGAAGCGTGTCGCCTTGGCTGGCTTCGGCAGCTTGGCCGCAGTGCGCCGCGCCGCTTTTTCGGCGAATTTGGCGCCGCCGCCAATGGCCTCGACCGAGATGGCTTCGATGACGAGTTGCTTGTTGCGGTCGATGAAGCCGAAGCGGGCCTTGTGCGCTTTCTCGAAGGCGCGTTGCATCGCGGGCAGGGGGCCGGCTTCGACGATCAGCGCCGTGTCGGTGCCGGCGTAGCGGATATGCGCGCGCTGGATCACCTTGATCTTTGCCGCCGGCACGCCCTGGCTGATGACTTCCTCTTTCACCGTCTTGCCAAGCCCGGCACCGGTCTTCTTGAGCGCGGCCAGCGCCTTGGCGCCCCATGGCAGTTCGATCGCCTGTTCTCGCGTGGCGCGGATATCGGCAAGGCCCATGCCATAGGCCGACAGCAGCGACGAGAACGGATGGATCAGCACCTTGGTCATGCCGAGCGCATCGGCGACCAGGCAGGCATGCTGGCCGCCGGCGCCGCCGAAACAATTCAGCGCATAGCGCGTCACGTCATAGCCGCGCTGCACGGAAATTTTCTTGATGGCGTTGGCCATGTTCTCGACGGCGATCTTGATGAAGCCGTCGGCAATTTCTTCGGGCGCCTTGCTGCCGACCTCGGACGCCATGTCGGCGAACGACTTCTTCACCGCGTCGGCATCGAGCGGCTGGTCCTGCTGCGGGCCGAAAATCTTCGGGAAGAAGTCCGGGAGCAGCTTGCCGGTCATGACATTGGCGTCGGTGACGGCGAGCGGTCCGCCGCGGCGATAGCAGGCCGGACCCGGATTGGCGCCTGCACTGTCGGGGCCGACGCGGAAGCGCGAACCGTCATAATGCAGGATGGAGCCGCCGCCGGCGGCGACGGTATGAATGAGCATCATCGGCGCGCGCATGCGCACGCCGGCGACCTCGGTCTCGAAGGCGCGTTCGTATTCGCCATCAAAGTGCGACACATCGGTCGAGGTGCCGCCCATGTCGAATCCGATCAGGCGGTCGAAACCGGCCTGCTTGCCGGTCTCGGCCATCGACACCACACCGCCCGCTGGCCCGGACAGGATAGCGTCCTTGCCCTGAAACAGCTCGGCGGCGGTTAGGCCGCCGGAGGACATCATGAACATCAGCCGCGCGCCGGAGGTTCTCGTATCGAGTGCGGTGGTCACGCGCGACACATAGCGGCGCAGGATCGGCGACAGATAAGCGTCCACCACCGTGGTGTCGCCACGGCCGACCAGCTTGATCAGCGGCGACACTTCGTGGCTCACCGAGACCTGTGCGAAGCCCATGTCGCGCGCCAGTTTGGCGAGGCGCTCCTCGTGTTCGGGGAAGCGGTAGGCATGCATCAGCACAATGGCGACCGCGTCGATGCCGTCCTTCTTCGCGGCTTCGAGTTCGGCGCTGGCGGCAGCGAGGTCCGGCTCACGCTCGACGGTGCCGTCGGCGCGCACGCGCTCGTCAATCTCGGCGACGCGTTCATAGAGTAGTTCGGGCTTGACGATCTCCAGTGCAAAGATCTTCGGCCGCGCCTGATAGCCGATCTTCAGCGCGTCGCGGAAACCCTTGGTGATGAGCAACAGCGTGCGGTCGCCCTTGCGCTCGAGCAGCGCATTGGTGGCGACCGTGGTGCCCATCTTGACGGCACCAACCGTTGCCGGCGGAATGGCATCATCGGCCTTGAGCCCGAGCAGGTCGCGAATGCCCTGCACCGCTGCGTCGGTATAGGCTTCCGGATTTTCAGATAGCAGCTTGTGCGCAATCAGTTTGCCGTCCGGCCGGCGGCCGACAATGTCGGTAAAGGTGCCGCCGCGATCGATCCAGAAATCCCAGGTCCCGGCCTTTGCCGCTGCCTGTTTCTTCGGCTTGTCCGCCTGTTTATTCGTCGCCCGCTTGGCCATGTCGCCGTCTCCTTGCCGCCAGACGAATAAATCAGAGCTAAAAAAAATCGTCAATAAATCGTTGACAATTTATCGGGCGCCGATACGCTTTTCCAATTCTTGCGAGGGGCTGAGATGGGGACACGCGCGGCAAGGGCCGGCAACGCCGGCAGGGCGAGGGCCGCCGGAACGAGCAAGGCCGAGAGGGCCGGTGCCGTTTCGGTCGGGCCGATCGTATCGTCGGCGCATCTGGCGTCCGGCGTCATGCCGGTTCTCTCCGAACTCGAATTCGGCATGATCCTGCTCGATCATGCCTTCGAGCGCTGGATGGTACGCTGCATCGCCGCCGCCGGCGTGCCCGATTTGTCGCCACTCGATGTCCTTGTTTTGCACACCATCGCCCATCGCGGCCGCGCCAAGCGCGTCGCCGACATCTGTTTGGTGCTCAACATCGAAGACACGCATCTCGTGACTTATTCGCTGAAAAAACTCGACAGCCACAAGCTGCTCCTGAGCGGCAAACGCGGCAGTGAAAAGACCGTGAGCCTGACGCCGAAAGGCGAGGAGGTCGTGCAGCGTTACCGCAAGATCCGCGAAGCGCTTCTGGTCCAGTCGGTGAAGAGCGCCGGCATGGACGACAAGCGCCTGTCTGAAATCGCCGCGCTGATGCGGGCGCTGTCCGGTCACTACGACCAGGCCGCGCGCGCCGCCGCAAGTTTGTGAGGGGCTCCATGATGCGCATCGCATTGGATAGGCTTTATTTGTGGTCCGGCTACGCCGCCGGCTTCTTCATGGTGGCGATCTTCGCGATCATGATGGTCATGTCGCTCGGCCGCGAATTCGATATCAACATCCCCGCCGGCGATGACTTCGCCTCCTGGTGCATGGCGGCGATGGCCTTCCTCGGTCTCGCGCACACCTTCAAGAAGGGCGAGATGATCCGCGTCGGTCTCGTCGTGGAGAAGGTGACCGGCAAGAAGCGCTGGGCCGTCGAGGTGCTCGCGCTCGGCATCTCGACCGTCTTCACGCTTTATTTCGCCTGGTTTGCCTGCCGGATGACTTATGACTCCTTCCGCTTTCACGACATGTCGACGGGCGTCATCTCGGTACCGCTGTGGATTCCGCAGCTCGGCTACGCCGCGGGTCTTGTCATCCTTTCCATCGCCTTGCTCGACGAAATAGTTCACGTCCTCCGCGGCAACAAGCCGAGTTACGAAAAGGAGCCACCGACGACGCCCGATGAATTCGTCGAACGCGTCGCATCCGGGGGGGCCGGCTGATGTCCCTGCCACTCACCGATCTGGCGCTGATCCTGCTGGCAGCGCTTGTCTTCATTCTCGGCAGCGGTGTCTGGATCGCCGTCGCCATCGGCATCGTCGGCTACATCGCCATGATGCTGACCACCTCCGTCCCGGTCGGCGCGGTGCTGGCAACGACGGTGTGGAGTTCGAGCGCCTCATGGGCGCTGGCCGCCTTGCCGCTGTTCATCTGGATGGGCGAAATCCTGTTCCGTACGCGCCTCTCCGAGGAGATGTTCCGCGGCCTGTCGCCGTGGCTGCAATGGCTGCCGGGCCGGCTGGTGCATGTGAATGTCGTCGGCTGCGGCATCTTTGCGGCCGTATCCGGCTCGTCGGCCGCGACCTGCGCCACCATCGGCAAGATCGCGCTGCCTGAACTGGAAAAACGCGGCTACGATCCGGGGCTGAGCCTCGGTTCGCTGGCCGGCTCGGGCACGCTGGGTCTGCTCATTCCGCCGTCGATACCGATGGTGGTCTATGCCGTGACTGCCAACGTCTCGGTGCTGCAGGTCTTCCTCGCCGGCTTCCTGCCGGGCGTGCTCGTGATGGTGCTGTACTCGGGCTACATCATCGGCTGGTCGCTGCTCAATCCGTCGAAGGTGCCGCCGCGCGATCCGCCGATGCCGTTCAAGGAAAAGCTGCGGCAGTCGACCAAACTCATTCCCTGCCTGACGCTGATCCTCGCGGTGTTCCTTGCTCTCGTCTTCGGCTTTGCCACGGCTACCGAATGCGCGGCCTGGGGCGTCTCGGGTGCGCTGATCCTCGCCTGGTGGAGCGGTACGCTGACGCGCAAGACGTTCTTTGAAAGCGTCATGAGCGCGACCCGGCTGACCTGCATGATCATGTTCATCCTGGCCGGCGCGGCTTTTGCCACCGCTGCGATGGCCTATACCGGCATCCCGGCCGCGCTCGCCGAGTGGGTGAAGGGCCAGAACCTGACGCCGAGCATGCTCGCGCTGTACCTGTCCATCATGTACATCATCCTCGGCTGTCTGATCGACGGCATCTCGATGATCGTGCTGACGGCGGTGGTGGTGCTGCCGATGGTTCAGCAGGCCGGCCTCGATCTCATCTGGTTCGGCATCTATCTCATCCTTCACGTCGAGATGGCGCAGATCACGCCGCCCGTCGGGTTCAATTTGTTCGTGCTGCAAAACATGAGCGGCAAGGACACGATGACGGTGGCAAGGGCGGCGTTCCCGTTCTTTATTCTGCTGCTCGCCGCCGTGTTCATCATTACGGAATTCCCTCAAATCGCTCTCGTGCTGCCGCAAATGGCGTTCCCGCCCCGTTGAGGGGGCTTGTTAGGGCGGGGATGTTTTCTGCTAGGATCGCAACAATTAACAGCAAGGTGTGAGGCAAACCATGATCAAGACAATGACCCGTACCGCCGCGCTCGGCATGCTCGCGGCCGCCGCGTTCAGCGTTCAGCCGGCCGTCGCCCAAACCAAGTGGAATTTGCCGGCCGCTTATCCGGCCGATAATCCGCACAGCGTCAACCTGACCATGTTCGCCAAGGACGTGGCGGCTGCGACAGGCAACAAGCTTGAAATCACCGTTCACCCGGGCGCGTCGCTGTTCAAGGCGCCGGATATCAAGCGCGCGGTGCAGACCGGGCAGGCTCAGGTCGGCGAGGTGCTGATCTCGATTCATGAAAACGAAGATCCGGTGTTCGGCATCGACGTCGTGCCGTTCCTCGCCACCAGCTTCTCGGATGCCAAGAAACTCTGGGCCGCCTCGAAGCCGGCCGTCGAAAAGAAGCTCGCGTCGCAGGGGCTGATGGTGCTGTTCGCAGTGCCGTGGGCGCCGCAAGGCATCTACACCAAGAAGGACCTCAACACCGTCGAAGACATGAAGGGCCTCAAGTGGCGCGCCTACAATGTCGGCACCGCGCGAATCGGCGAACTGGTCGGGGCCCAATCGGTGACCGTGCAGGCCGCTGAACTGCCGCAGGCGCTGGCGACCGGCGTCGTCAATTCGTTCATGTCGTCGGGCGGCACCGGCTACGACTCGAAGGTTTGGGAAACGCTGACGAACTTCTACGACGTCCAGGCCTGGCTGCCGAAGGACATCACCTTCGTCAACAAGGCGGCCTTCGATGCGCTCGACAAGCCGACGCAGGAAGCCGTGCTGAAGGCTGCTGCTACTGCTGAAGACCGCGGCTGGAAGATGTGGGAAGAGAAGACCAACTGGTATCTTGATCAGCTCAAGGCCAAGGGCATGAAGGTGGCGCCGCCGAGCGATGCGCTCAAGGCCGGCCTCAAGAAGCTTGGCGAACAGCTTACCGCCGACTGGAAGAAGAAGGCGGGCGCGGATGGCGAAGCCATCATTGCCGCTTACGAGAAGAAGTAAGCTCTTCCATCTCTGAGCTCATAAAGCAAAGCCGGCGCGTGCAGGTCACGCGCCGGCTTTTTATTTTTTGGCGATCGTTGCTCGCGCTACAGCCGTCCCATCAGGACGAGGATCAGCAGCACGATGATGACGAGGCCCAGACCGCCACCGCCATAATAGCCGGTGCCGTAGAACGGGCCGCCGCCGATGCCGGAGAAGCCACCGAGCAGGGCGATAACGAGAATAATCAGAATGATTGTGCCGATAGACATCGCGCACGTCTCCTTGGGATCGTTGCATTAGATGCTTGGCGCACGAATTGAGGCGCATCGCCGCCGCGACTATCAACGGAACAGGGCTCGGTTGGTTCCATAGCGTGGCCTAAATGCGGCGGCAAAAAGCAACAGCCCCCGGAGTTGATCCGGGGGCTGTTTATTCTGCAGTCTTGTCTGGCGAGGTGGACGCTTACCGGCCGGCCTGTTGGTCGATCAGCGGCGTGATGCGGCGCACAGCAACGCGGCGGTTCTCTTCCGAAGGTCCGTCGGTCTGCACCTTCAGATATTGTTCGCCGTAGCCCTGCGTGACCAGATTCTCCGGCGGCACCTGGAATTGCTCGGTCAGCGCCACCGCCACCGCCTCGGCGCGGCGGTCGGACAGAGACAGGTTATCTTCGGCCGCGCCAACGGCGTCGGTATGGCCTTCGATCATGAACACTTCGCGCGGGTTCTTCTGGATCGCACGGTTGATGCCGTCGGCGATCGCCGCCAGCTGGTCGATCTGATCGGTCGTGATCTGCCACGAGCCGGTCGGGAAGTGAACATCGAGATCGACACGCGGCATGTAGGCGCGTAGCGGCTCGCTGTAGCGCACTTCATCGAGCGTATAGCGGCGTTCGATCCGCTCGATCGGTGGCGCCAGGAACAGCGCGAAGATTGCATTGCGGTCGGCACGGCGGCCGTCGAGGATGTAACGGTCCGGCGGACCGCGCCAGCGCGGGGGCGGCACGTCGACGAAGTATCCCGGCCGCGGGCCGGCGAAACGATTGTCGATGATGACCACCTCGCGGCCGCCACGGTCGCGCCGCACACGGCGGAGCAGACGGCCATCGCCGGCCGTGGTGGTGACGATCTGCGTACCGTCGGGACGCACAATGATGCTGATCGTGTCGTTGCCACGCCGGGTTACGCGCACATCGCGGGCGTCAATGGCGAAGCGGTCGGCCTCGTTGTGACGGATGATGGTGCGACTGCCGTCACGAACGATGGTGCGATCGCCCTCGGTGATGATCGTACGACTGCCGTCGCGCGTTTCACGGCGCTCGCGGCGGATGTCGTCGAAGTTGCGTTGCGGGCCCTGATCGCCACGGCGGATGAAATCGCTGGCGTTGCGGGACTGCGTCGGCGGCGGCGGCGCTGCGGCAGCCGGACGATTGCCCTGCGGCGCACGCTGCACGGTGGCCGGCTGGTTCGGCGGGGGTGGCTGTTGGGCAGCCGGTAGCGGCGCGCCGGGTCTCTGCGCAGCAGGCGGCGGTGTTTGGGCTGCCGGTGGTGGCGGTGGCGTTTGAGCTGCAGGTGTCTGCGGCGCCGGCGTTTGCGCGGCCGGAGGCGGCGCAGGCGGCTTCGGCTGTTCCGCGGCAGGCGTTGGCGGCGCAGGCGGCTTCGGCTGTTCTGCAGCAGGCGGCGGGGGCGGAGTCGGTCGTCCGGCAGCGGGCGGCATGCCCGGCGGGCGTTGACCTTCCGGCGGACGCTCACCGCGCGGACGGTCGGGCCTTTCACCGCGCTGCGATTCAGGCGGCCGTTCGCCACGCGGCGGCGGTGCGGATTGCGGCGGAGCGGCCGGCGCCTGAGCGGCGGGCGGTTGTGGCGCGGGAGCCTGAACAGCCGGTGGCGCAGGCGGGCGTGGCCGCTCCGCGGCTGGCGGCGGCGGCGGTGCAGGACGTTGCGCGGCCGGGGGTGGCGGCGGTGCGGGAGGCTGCGCCGCAGGTGGCGGCGGTGGCGCCGGACGTTGAACAGCGGGTGGTGGTGGCGGCGGCGGCGCAGGGCGTTGTGCAGCCGGCGGTGGCGGTGGTGGCGGCGCCGCTGGCTTGGCAGCGGGTGGCGCGGGCGGCTTCGCAGCGGGCGGAGCGGGCTTCGGCTCTTCCTTCTTTTGTTCAGCCGGCGCTGGCGGTGCCTGCGCAATCACGATCGGCGCGTTGGATGCGGCTGTCGCCGGCAGGGCAAACCCCGAAATCGCGGTGAGGGCCGTGCAGGCGAGCAGTAGCGAGCGAACGGATGTCATCAGGCAGGACTCCTGTGGGAAGCATACTTAACGTCGGCACCATGGTGCGGTTCCGTGGCTGAATTGCTTCTGAACGGAATGCGGCCGAATTGTCACCGAGTCATGTCGCTTTTGCTTTCGCGGCGCCGCATCCTTATTGTCCACAACCATCGATGACGGACGATCAGGACCAACGCCTCAACCGGGCTCTTGCCGCCTATCTGCGCCAGGAAGTGCAGGCGCCGGCCATGGCGATTGCCGACTTCCTCGACATCCTTATTGAGGATGCGCGGCGGCTCGGCGCCGATGCCGTTCTCGGCGACCTCGAGCGTATGCAGGGCGCGGGCGCCCGGCTCAATGCCTTTGTCGGCGCGGTGGTTACGGACTCCGCCGCCGATCGCAAGCTCGATGAGAACGACCACGAATTCAACCGCCGCCTCCGTCACGATCTGCGCACGCCGCTCAACGCCATCATCGGCTACAGCGAAATGCTTATCGAGGACATGGACGGCGACGCCCATGCGCCGATGCGCGACGATCTCATCAAACTCAAGCAGGCCGCCGATCAGCTGCTCGGGCAGATCGATGCCATGGTGGCGCTCACCCATATCGACGACGCGCCAATCGCGCGCGAGGACAAGCTTGCCGCCCATGCTGGCATCGTCGCCGACGTGCTGCGCACCGTTCAGCCGCTGAAGGCCGAAGCCTCGCACCTGCTCGATCGGCAAAGCCGCATCCTCATCGTCGACGACAACGCTGCCAATCGCGATGTGCTGGAGCGACGGCTGGCCCGCGAAGGCCATGCCGTCGTTACCGCCGCCAATGGTGTGCAGGCTCTCAAGCTGGTCGGTGACGAAGATTTCGACCTGGTCCTGCTCGATCTCATCATGCCGGAGCTCAGCGGCTTCGATGTGCTCACGCGCCTCAAGGGCGACGACGCCACGCGGCATATTCCGGTCATCGTCATCTCGGCGTTGGACGAGCTCGACAGCGTCGTGCGCTGCATCGAGGCCGGCGCCGAGGATTTCCTGTCCAAGCCGTTCGACCCGATCCTGCTGCGCACGCGCATCAATTCTTCGCTGGAAAAGAAGTGGCTGCGCGACCGCGAGAAGAAGTTCGTCGCCGATCTGGAAACCGAAAAGCGCAAGTCGGAAACGCTGCTGCTCAACATCCTGCCGCACAGCATCGTGCGGCGCATGCGCGAGGGCGAACTCAAGATCGCCGATCAGGTGCATGAATCGACCATCCTGTTCTGCGATCTTGCCGGCTTCACCATGCTGTCCGGCACCATGTCGGCTGAAGATGTGCTCGATTTTCTGGGCGAGATATTCACCCAGTTCGACGCGCTCGCCGCCGAGGCGGGCGTCGAGAAGATCAAGACCATTGGCGACGCCTATATGGCGGCGGCCGGCATTCCCGAGCCGCAGCCCGATCACGCCCACCGCATCGCGCGGCTGGCGCCGCGCATGATGCGCGCCGTGCGCGATGTGGCCCGGACGACGGGACTCAAGCTCGAGGCTCGCATCGGCATCCACACCGGGCCGATCGTTGCCGGCGTTATCGGCACCCACAAATTTGCCTATGACGTCTGGGGCGACAGCGTGAACACCGCGAGCCGCATGGAGTCGCATTCGGTCAACGGCCGCATCCACATTTCTGAGGCGACCCGCAGGGCGCTCGGCGAGGCCTTTCCGCTGGAGCCGCGCGGCGTCATCGAGGTCAAGGGCAAGGGCCCGATGCAAACCTATTTTCTGCTGGAGCCGTGAGGGCGCATGTCCTACAGCTTTGGCCAGGAGCTCGACGCGGTCAGAATTCGGGGCTGATGCCGTGCAGGCACATATGAAGCGACAATTATCGTCGAAGGAAGAACACGCCTTCCTGCGCGCGACGATCGACAACATGCAGCAGGGCGTCGCCCTGTACGACGCCGACCACAAGCTCGTCACCTGGAACGAGCGCTTCGTCGAGTATCTGGAAATGCCGGAGGAGTTCCTCGGCACCGACCGGACCTTCTCCGACTACATCCGCTATCTCGGCGCCCGCGGCGAGTTCGGCGAGGATGTCGACATCGAAAAGGAGCTGGCCAAACGTCTCACCGTGCTCGGCACCTCGCATTCGTTCGAGCGCACCCGGCCGGACGGCATGGTCATGGAAGTGCGCCGCGATCCGGTGCCGGGCGGCGGCTTCATCGCCATCTACGCCGACATCACCGAACGCAAGAAGCAAGAACTGGCGCTGCGCAAGGCGATGGAAGATGCCGAGTCCGCCAACAAGGTGAAGTCGTCCTTCCTGGCCAATATGAGCCACGAGCTGCGCACGCCGCTCAACGCCATCATCGGCTACAGCGAATTGCTCGCCGAAGATGCGCAGGACCGCGGCGACAAGGCCGCGCTCGGCGACCTGGAAAAGATCAGCGCCGCCGGCAAGCATCTGCTCGGGCTGATCAACGAGATTCTCGATCTGTCCAAGATCGAAGCCGGCAAGATGGAGGTCTATCTCGAGCGCCTCGATCTGCCGAAGACGATCGCCGACGTGAAGACCATCGTCGATCCGATGATCGGCAAGAACGGCAACCGGCTGGTCATCGAATGTCCGCCGGATATCGGCACGCTGAAGACGGACCTCACCAAGCTCAAGCAGTGCCTGATCAATCTGCTCAGCAACGCCGCGAAATTCACCAAACAGGGGACCGTGCTGCTGCGGCTGTCGCGCGAGGCGAGCGATGACGGCCGCGACCTGGTCCGCTTCGATGTCGGCGACAGCGGCATCGGGATGACGCCTGAGCAGGTCGGCCGGCTGTTCCAGGCCTTCACCCAGGCCGATTCATCGACCACCCGCAATTTCGGCGGCACGGGACTCGGTCTCACCATCACTCGGCATTTCGTCACCATGCTCGGCGGCGCGATCGATGTCGTCAGCGCGCCGGGCCAGGGCACGACCTTCAGCATCGTATTGCCCGACCGCGAGGGCGGCGAGGGCGAAACCTCCGTCGCCGACGATCTTGGTCTGGCGCCGGAAGGCGTCGCTTCGTCGATCACGGTGCTGATCGTCGACGACGATCCGGCGGTGCATGATGTGCTGTCGGCGACGCTCGGTCGCGAAGGCTACGTGCTGCTGCACGCGCGCGACGGTGCCGAGGCGCTGGCCATCATGCGCAAATCGCCGCCGGATATCGTCACGCTCGACGTGCAGATGCCGAAGATCGATGGCTGGTCGGTGCTGGGAATCATGAAGTCGGAGCCGGCGCTCGAACATATTCCGGTGATCATGCTCACCATCGTCGACGACCGCAATCTCGGCTTCTCGCTCGGCGCGTCCGAGTTCATGACCAAGCCGATCGACCGCAACAAGCTCACCGCATTGCTGCGCAAGCTGGCACCGGCCAAGACCGATTCCACCATTCTCATCGTTGATGATGATGCCGACGTGCGCGAGCTGATCGGCAATACCGTGAAGGCCGCGGGCATGACGCCGGCGCAGGCCGCCAATGGCCGCGAGGCGCTTGGGTGGCTGTCCAACCATCAGGCTCCCGCGCTGGTGCTGCTCGATCTGATGATGCCCGAGGTGGATGGCTTCGAGTTTCTCGAGAAGGTGCGCGATCTGGACAGCATGAAGGACGTGCCCATTGTCGTGCTGACGGCCAAGGACCTCACCGACGAGGAGCGCGCCTTCCTTGCTGAGCGCACGCTGCTGGTGCTGAGCAAGAGCGGCCAGCCGATCGGCACGCTGGGCGCCGCCCTGTCGGCGCTGGCGCACCGGCATCACGCTGGCGCCGCAAAACACACGAATTAGGAACTGGAAGGCTCTGAGCAATGAAAGTGCTGCTGGTCGAAGACAACGAGATGAACCGCGATATGCTCTCGCGCCGTCTGGCGCGCAATGGCTACGAGGTGATCATGGCGGTCGATGGCGAGCAGGCGGTCACCATGGCCAGTTCGGTGAGCCCCGACATCATCTTGATGGATATGAGCCTGCCGGTGATCGACGGTTGGGAAGCGACGCGCCGCGTCAAGGCCGATCCCGCAACCAAGGCCATTCCGGTGATCGCGCTGACCGCTCATGCGATGGCTGAGGATGAGAAGAAGGCCCGTGACGCCGGCTGCGACGACTTCGATACCAAGCCGGTCGATATCCAGCGCCTGATCGGCAAGATGAAGGCCCTGACCGGCGGCGTTTGATTCATCAAGATCGAGGCGGCTGGCGCAACGTCACGTCTCCCAAGGGGAGAGATGGCGGCGAAGCCGCCCATGCGTCGGTACTGCCATGGTACCACCAGCCCGCGCCGTATGCGCCTAAGATCACAAAATACCAGAAACTTCGTTCCGCAAGGGACGTCGGGAGCGTCGGGCATGGGCTGATCGGGAGTTGGGCTGTGATCAAGAGTTTTGTGCGTTTCGTGGTTTCTGCGGCCACACTCCTTGCGCTTCCAGCCGTTGTTGCGGCTCAGCCCGTCAGCCTGAAGCTGTCCTTCTTTTCATCCGACCGCACGGTCGCTTACACTGCGGCCATCAAGCCATTTGTCGACGCCGTCAATCGGGATGGCGCTGGCCTCGTGAATATCGAGGTCTATACCAGCGGCACGCTTGGCAAGGTGCAGCGCGAACTGCCTGACCTGGTTCTGTCGGGCGCCGCCGACATGGCTTTCATCGTGCCGGGGCAGAATCCCGACCGCTTCGTCGATACGGGTGTGATCGAACTGCCCGGTCTGTTCCAGAGCGTGCGCGAAGCGACGTTGACCTTTACCGAACTGGCGAAGGGCCAGGCGCTTGCCGGCTATAGCGACTTCTTTGTGATTGGCGTGTTTACGACGTCGCCCGACGCCATTCACAGTCGCAAACCCATTCGGTCGATCGCGGATCTTCGTGGCCAGCGAATCCGTGTCAATAACGCGATCCAGGCCGAAGTGTTGACCAAACTCGGTGCGCGGCCTTCGGTTATTGCCTTCAACGAAACGGCGCCCGCAATCATGAGCGGGGAGATCGACGGCGCGCTGACGGCGGTGCCGCAGCTCTTCGACGTCGGTATCGGCCGGCTGACGAGCTATCATTTTCTGCTCAATACGAGTGTTGCGCCGCTCACCCTCCTGATGAATCGCAAGGCGCTCGATGCGCTCTCTCCGGCGGCTCAGGCTATCATCCGCAAATACAGTGGCGACTGGGCGGCCGCGAGCTTTATTGATGTTTACGAGAAGGCGGACAAGAAGGCATTCGAGGAGCTGCAGCAGGATCGCCGGCGTACGGTCGTCATTCCGTCGCAAGCCGACCTCGACACGGCGAGAGCCGTCTACGCGACAGTCTCTGATGAATTCGCAGCGAAAAGCTCGCGCCACGCCGTACTCGTGCGCAGGGTGCACGAGTACATTGCGAAATTTCGTGTGGCCAAGTGACCGGCCCCATGGCGCACACCTTTGTGTTCGCGCCTGCCAAATGCGCAAAATGGGCCTTACGGCTGAGTGCCGTCTGCGGTGCGGCGTGGCTTTTATCTGCCGCTGCCGTGGCCCAGCCCGTTCAGCTCAAGCTCTCCTACTTTGGCCCCGACAAGGCGCAAACCTTTCAGGCGGGCATCAAGCCCTTTGTCGACGCCGTCAATGCGGAAGGGAAGGGCGTTGTCAGCATCGTCATTTATGCCGACGGCGCGCTCGGCAAATCGATCGCCGAACAGCCTGCGCTGATTCAGAAGGAGGTCGCGGATATCGCCTGGGTGGTGCCCGGCCAGACCCCATATCGGTTTCCCGATGATGAAATCTTCCAGTTGCCCGGCCTCGCGAGGGATGTCCGCGAAGGCACGCTGGCTTATACGCGCCTGGTCGCGGCCGGCCGGTTGCGCGGCTATCAGGACTACTTTGTCGTCGGCGCCTATGTGACCAGCCCCGCTTTCATTCACACCCGTAAACCGGTCGCTTCCATCGCGGCGCTCCGCGGATTGAAGATCCGCGCCAATAACGCCATCGAGGCGGAGGCGCTTGAGCGATTGGGCGTAATTGCGACGGTCATGCCGGTATCACAGGTGGCGACTGCGATTAAACACGGCGCCATCGATGGCGCCGTGGTGGCGCTGCCCGGCCTGTTCGATTTCGGAATTGCGGATGTGGCGACTCACCATTTTCATCTGGCTGGCGGCGGGGCCCCGGTCGCGATGCTGATGAATCGCAAGAAGTTCGCCGCTCTGCCCGATGCGGCGAAGCATATCATCCACAAGTACAGCGGTGAGTGGGCGGCAGCGCACTGGATCGAAGCGATTGCCGAGTCCGAAAAGCAGGGTCTTGCCGTGCTCCGGTCGGATCCAAAGCGCGTTTTTACCGAACCGTCGCAACACGATCTGGACACCGCGAGCCGCGCCGTTCGGTCGCTTATTGACGGTTGGGCTGCCGCCAATACGCGCAACCGCGATCTCTTGCGGCACTTCGAAGCCGATCTTTCCGTCATACGCTCGACCGTGCGGTAGCAATGCGGATATTGAGTTTCACGAACATGGCCTTCTGGCGCTATTTGGCCGCGCTGATTGTCGTTCTTGTCGCGCTCGTCGGTGGCACGTGGATTGTCGTCAAGGCGACGACCGATCATTTGCTCTACGGGCATGCGACGCGGACGGCGCAGCTTTGGGCGAATTTCCTTGCCGACAATGTCGCTGACCTCAATGAGATCGCCGCTGGCGAAGCGCCGTCGTCCGCAAGCCTTGCCTTCTTCGGAACGGCGCGGACCGCCGGCCTTGTGTTCCGCTACACCATTTTCAACCGGTATGGCTTTTCGATGCTGGTCGCCGATCGAGACAAGGTGACGCCTGTCGATCTGTCGGAGTTCGATGCCAAAGCCGCGGACGCAGTCAAGCACGACACGGCTGTCGTCGACGCCATGGCCGGAAGCAGACCCGGCGAGCCTGCTTATTTCGCTCAGGCCTACGTGCCGGTTCTGGTCGGCGGCAAGCCCATCGCGGTCGTCGCGGCTTACGTCGATCAAACCGGGGAACGCGAAAGCTATTTCCAGGCATTTCTCGTCGCGGCGGCCTCGCTCTGTGTGCTGACGGCTCTGTCGTTCAGCGTGCCTGCGATCGCCTGGTATCGGCGGACGCGGGAGAAGCAGCAGGCTGATCGCCGCATCAGGTTCCTTGCGCATCACGATTCTCTGACCGGGCTTGCAAACCGAGCCCGCCTGATGGAGCGGCTCGAGACGGCGCTCGCCGAGTCCGCCTCGACCGGCGCTCTGGTGGCCGTGCATATGATCGACATTGATCACTTCAAGCAGGTCAACGATTCGCTGGGCCACGACGTCGGCGATGCCCTGCTCGGTGTGATCGGCAAGCGCCTGCGCATGACGACTCGTATTGAGGATATGGTGGCCCGCTTTGGCGGCGACGAATTCGTGGTCGTGCAAACCGGCCTCGTCAGCGCAACTCAGGCCGAGGAATTCGCCAAACGAACCATCGCTGGGCTGAAGGCGCCGATGCACATCAAGGGGCAGGAACTGACCATGACCTGCACGGTCGGCATCGCCATGGGTCCAGCGGACGGCAAATCGGCCGCGCGACTGATCAAGAGCGCCGATCTCGCGCTTTATGCCGCCAAGGCGGCGGGACGCAACTGCGCCCGCTTCTTTACCAGCGAGATGGATGTAGCGCTGCAAGAGCGCATGGCGCTTGAGAAGCTCATTCGCGACGCCGCCACGCACAACGACTTCGTGCTGCACTACCAACCCGTGTTCGAGATAGTCGGCAGACGTCTTGTCGGGTTCGAAGCGTTGCTGCGCTTGCCAACGGCGGACGGGACTTTGATCCCGCCGGCGACGATCATTCCGATCGCCGAAGAGATCAGGCTGATCGACAAGATCGGCGCGTGGGTGCTGCGCGAGGCGTGCCGCACGGCGAAGTCATGGCCATCTGATCTAACGGTCGCGGTCAATCTGTCTTCATCACAATTCGAATCCGGTTCGGTGGAGCCGGCGGTGGCTGAGGCGTTGAACGAAAGCGGTCTCGATCCGCATCGGCTTGAGCTCGAGATCACCGAAGGGCTGCTGCTCAATCATACCCATGCGACTCTTGAGACGCTGCGTCGCCTCAAGGACAAGGGTGTGTCGATCGTCATGGACGACTTCGGCACCGGCTATTCGAGCTTGAGCTATCTGTGGAAGTTTCCCTTCGACAAGATCAAGATCGACCGCAGCTTCATGGAGAGCTTCGCGCAGTCGGGACACAATGTCGAAACCGTGGTCAAGACGATCATTGCGCTCGGTCGCGAGATGAACATGCGCGTGACGGTGGAGGGCGTCGAGACCGCCGAACAGGTCGACTTCCTCTATGACGCGAATGCCGATCAGGTGCAGGGCTATTTCTTCGGCAAGCCGGTCTCGGCCGCCAGGGTCGAGGCCGCCATGCTTGACGATCGGCGTTCGACGTCGCCCGAGACGCCGTTGCCTGAACCGGTCACCAAGCCTTCGAGCAACTGATATTTGAAGAGAGATGGGTTCAAAACTGGTGAGGGCCCGGTGATTTCCCACCGGGCCCTCGTCATCATATCAGCCAGCCTGTAAGCCGGGTTCTGTATGGCCTGCGGATCGCTCCGCAAACGTGACGGCCATTCATCTGGTACGCCGGTTGCCCGGTGCATCATGCAACCTACCCGGATGACTGACCTGGACAGGTCTTCGGCCCGAAAGCCTCAGCGTCATCCCTATTCGGTTTTGCTCCCGGTGGGGTTTGCCGTGCCGCCGTCATTGCTGACGAGCGCGGTGGGCTCTTACCCCACCGTTTCACCCTTACCCTTAGGCCAATACGCAACGCGGCCCCGGGCGGTCTGTTTTCTGTGGCACTGTCCCTGAGACCTCTGCCTTGCGGCGCGGGTCCCGCCGGACGTTATCCGGCACCGTTTGTCCATGGAGCCCGGACTTTCCTCCCCGGCCGCCTTTCGGCATTGGCGCGGAGCGGCCGTCCGGCCGACTGACATTATGAGGAATGGAGATCGCGGAGGGTGGCGTCAAGGCGCAGACCCTCAAGCGGGTAAACAAAAAAAGCCCGGACTGGTCGAGGGGATGACCAGCCCGGGCGGGTGCCTTGGGAGGCAAGTCAAGCGCGCCGGTAGGAGGGGAAGGCGCGCTAGCTCAGCAGTCTCGATGGAGGTTCAGTCCGTCGAGAAATCGGTTCAGACGGCGGCGCTCAGTGCGCCGCCTGCGGGCGAAGCGCTGCGAAGAAGCGCTTGATGCCCACGGCCAGATCATGAGCCGCGGCCTGGATGGCTTCGGCGCGGGCGGCTTGCGCCTGGCGGACGACGCGGTCGATCTCCATACGGTTCTCGACGGCGTAGTTGGTCGGAATGGTCATCGTCATCTCCAACGCGGGGCAGGTTCTCCCCATGCGCTGAATGCATAATATTATCTTCCAACGGATTTATAATCCTCTATAATGGACATACATATGTGAACAAATGGAACAGATATGGACGCCACATCCGACCTGCGGGTATTCGTCCGCGTCATGGATCGCGGCAATTTCTCTCAAGCTGCCAAAGACTTGGGGCTGACCCCCTCGGCTGTTTCGAAGCTGGTGTCGCGGCTTGAGGACCGGCTCGGTGTTAGGCTCCTGGAGCGGAGCACACGGCGGCTGGCGCTGACGCCGGAAGGCGAGACTTTTCTCGTGCGGGCCCGCCGAATCGTCACCGATATCGAGGAAGCCGAGGCCGAAGTCGCCCGCGTTCGCGGTGCGCCGCGCGGCAAGCTGCGCATCAATTCCGGTACCGCATTCGGTCTGCACCAGCTCACTTTGGCGCTGCCGGATTTTCTGGTGCGCTATCCGGAAATCGATATCGAGCTGTCCATCACCGACCGGCTGGTCGACCTGATCGAGGAGCAGACCGACATCGCCGTGCGCTCCGGCCATATTCCGGAAGGGCCGTTCGTTCAGCGCAAGCTCGCCGATCTGCAGCGCGTCATCTGCGCCGCGCCGTCTTATCTCCAGCAGCGCGGCACGCCGCAAAGCGCCGCCGATCTCAAGGCGCATGATTGCATCGTCGTTGCCGGTCCGGGCCTGAACCGCTGGCCGTTCAAAACGCGCACCGGCATCGATGTCGTCGAGGTCCGGCCGCGCGTCACCACCGACAATGCGGAAGCCGCACTGCGCATGGCGATCGAAGGTGGCGGCATCGTGCGGCTGTCCGACGTCATCGTCGGCGATCCGTTGCAGAAGGGCGAACTGGTGCCGCTGCTCACTGCGACGCATCACGTCGAGCCGTTTCCGCTCGCGGCGATCTATCCGACCGGGCGCAATCGCTTGCCACGCGTTGCGGTGTTCATCGAATTCCTGCGCGAGCGCTTCGGCCATACGCCGTGGCGCATCCCCGAAATTCCGCCGCCGCCGGTTTAAGGCGTTATTGGGCCGGACTGTGCCGGTCAGCCCAGCGGCGTCGGCCGTGTCTGGATCAGCCGGCCGAGCGTCAGCACGGTCGATGGATCGGCAACACCGTCGACTCGCGCCGGACGGAAGTGGCGCTGAAAGGCGGCGACGACATCGACCGTCTTGTCGTCATAGTGTCCGATGGGCTCGAGGCCGTAGCCGTAAATCTGAAACGCGCGCTGCAGGCGCGTGACGTGTTCGCCGCGATCGCCGGGGTGCAAGGTGGTGCCCTGGACGTCGAGGTCCGCCGGCCGCACCCAGTGACCGACACCGGAGTCGCTCAGCAGTTCCCAAGGAAACTTCTCGCCAGGGTCCATCTTCCTCGACGGCGCGACGTCGGAATGGCCGAGCACCCGGTCCGGGCTGATGGGGCCACGCCGCGTCAGGATCGACTTGCACAGCGCGATCACCGCCGCGGTCTGCCGCAGCGGGAAATCCGTGTAGCCGAATTCATGACCGGGGTTCACGATTTCGATGCCGATCGAACACGAGTTGATGTCCGTCTCCCCCGCCCAGGACGACACGCCGGCGTGCCAGGCGCGCGCGCTTTCCGGCACGCATTGTACGACCCGGCCATCCTCGAACACGACGTAGTGCGATGAAACCTTGGACTCGGCCGCGGTGAGGCGGGCGAGCGCCGCTTCGCCACTCTGCATGCCGGTGTAGTGCAGCAGGATGAGGTCGGGCTGACGGTCTTCAGCGCGGACGTCGACATTCGGCGACGGCACGATGTCGGCCACAATGAAGGAATCAGGCTGGAAAGGGGTCATGGCCCGGTCACTGCTATGAATTGTAAAATCGGTCTTCTGCAACAATTAGCGGGTTCCCGTCGGGAAATTGACACGCGCCCTGTTTTGGCCGCGGAATCGAAAGAAATCCTTAAGTTTAAGAGCGGCTTAATGGGGCGCTCGTGCGCTGCGCCGTGGCCCTTAACGGGGCGGCGGGGCAGCGTCAATCCGTTGCCGCTCAAGTCGCCAATGCCCACCGCAGCATCCTCAAGGAGATCGGCCGCCACCCGCCGCGATGCGGGGCCGACCGGACGCGAGGCTAGGCGGAGCGCCGGCGGTTTTCGGAGCGCGCGGCCGAGGCGCGAGGGACGGCGGATCGATGTCCGGAGATCGGGTTCAGGCATGAAGAGGGCGCTCGGCGGTTCCGATGCAGACGCGCCGCACATTCCGGTGCTCGGCCGCGAGGCGGTCGGGTTTCTCGATGTGCGCGATGGCGGCGTCTATATCGACGGAACTTTCGGGGCCGGCGGCTACACCCGGCTGATCCTCGATGCGGCGCGCGGCGCCAATGTCATTGGCATCGACCGTGACCAGAGCGCGGTGGCGCGCGGCGCCGATCTCGTCCAGCACGCGGCCGGCCGGCTGACTCTGGTCGAGGATCGTTTTTCCCATCTTGACGACGTCGCCCGCGAATGTGGCGCGATGGAGGTGGACGGCATCGTTCTCGACATCGGTGTGTCGTCGATGCAACTCGACCAGGCCGAGCGCGGCTTTTCGTTTCGCTTCGACGGTCCGCTCGACATGCGCATGAGCAATGAGGGGCCGAGCGCCGCCGACGTTGTCGCCACGGCGTCCGAACGCGATCTTGCCGGCATCATCTATCAGCTTGGCGAAGAGCGGCACTCGCGCAGCGTTGCCCGCGCCATCGTCAAGACCCGCGCCGAGACGCCGATCCGCACCACGGCGCAACTCGCCTCGCTGGTTGCTTCCGTCGTGCGCGCCAAGCCGAACGACATCCATCCGGCGACGCGCACGTTTCAGGCGCTGCGCATCTTCGTCAATGACGAGCTTGGCGAACTGGCGTCGGCGCTGCTCGCGGCCGAACGCATCCTCAAGCCGGGCGGCCGTCTCGCGGTGGTTTCGTTTCATTCGCTGGAAGACCGTATCGTCAAATCCTATTTCGCCTCGCGCGGCGAGACCCGCGCCGGCTCGCGCCACCTGCCGGAAGTTGCGCGCAGCGAAGCGCGCTTCGTCTCGCTGACGAAAAAGCCGGTCGTGGCGGGCGATCAGGAAGTCGCGCAGAACCCGCGTGCCCGGTCGGCCAAGTTGCGCGCTGCCGAACGCACCGCCGCGCCCCCGCTCGCCGGCGATCTCGATGATCTGCTGCCGCGGCTGCCGTCGCTCGACGATGTGATGAGGGGCGGCTGACGTCATGCGCATCCTCAACATCCTTGTCATTGCCGCGCTCGTCATTGCCGCGTCTTATGTCTACAAGATCAAATTCGACTCGACATTGCAGGCTGAGCGCGTTGCCAAGCTGCGGCATGAGCTGCGCCGCGAGCGCGATGCCGTTGCCGGCCTGCGCGCCGAATGGGCCAAGCTGCAGGCGCCGATGCGCATCCAGGGGCTGGCCGAAAGGCATCTCAAGCTCAAGTCGGCCGTCTCGACGCAGCTTGCCAATTTCGACAATCTGCCGATGCGTCCGGCGCCGGCGCCGCCGCAGGACGATCCGATCGCGTCGATGATCGTGCCGGGCGCGCCGCAGGAAACCACGGGCAGCATCTCCAGGCCGGGAGCGCCGCGATGACCGCGATCGGCTTCACCGCGCCGGCGAAGAAAACGACCGAATCGCGTTGGCAGCGCGTGGTGCGGACGCTCCTGTACGGCGCCAATGTTGACCGCAACGTCAAGGCCAAGGCGCGCCTCGGTCTGGCGATCATCGTCTTCGTCGCCGTCTACGGCATCATCGCCGGCAAGCTCATCATGTTCGCGCTCATCAGCGAAGGCCATGGCGGCCGGCGCAGCGTGGCGCAGGACGCGGTGGCCACCGCACGGCCCGACATTGTCGACCGCCACGGCTCGATCATCGCCACCGATGTGAAGATGCCGTCGCTGTTCGCCGAGCCGCGCCGTCTCATCGACGTCGACGAGGCCACCGAATTGCTCACGGCCGTACTGCCCGATCTCGACGCCAGGGAATTGCGCGAACGTCTCGCGTCGGGCCGCGGTTTCGTCTGGCTCAAGCGTGAAATCACGGCCACCCAGCAGCGCGAGATTCATCGTCTCGGCCTGCCGGGCATCGGCTTCCTGACCGAAAACAAGCGCGTCTATCCGAACGGCCCGGTGGTGTCGCACCAGATCGGCCATGTGAACGTCGACAACCAGGGCATTGCCGGCATCGAAAAGTGGCTCGACGGGCAGGGGCTCGCCGCGTTGCACATGGCCGGGCTCGCCACCGACCGCCTGCAGAAGCCGGTCGAACTGGCGCTCGATCTCCGCGTCCAGTTCGCGCTGCGCGACGAACTCGCCAAGGCGCGTGAGAAGTTCTCCGCCAAGGCGGCGGCCGGCCTGATGCTCAACGTCAACACCGGCGAGATCGTCGCCATGGCGTCGGAGCCGGACTACGACCCGAACAACCCGCGCGAAGCCAACGACCCGACCCGCATCAACCGCCTGACCACCGGCGTCTATGAAATGGGCTCGACCTTCAAGGCGCTGACCATCGCCATGGGGCTCGACTCCGGCCGCATGGGACTCAACACGACTTTCGACGCGCGGCTGCCGCTGCGCTACGGCAAGTTCACCATCAACGACTACCACGCGCAGCGGCGGGTGCTCTCGATCCCCGAGATTTTCACTTACTCGTCGAACATCGGTACCGCACGGCTCGCGCTGTCGCTCGGCGTCGATTACCACAAGGCGTTCCTGCGCAAGATGGGCCAGCTCGACCGCCTGCGCACCGAGTTGCCCGAGAGCTCCGAGCCGATCGTGCCGAAGCGTTGGGGTGAACTGAACACCGTGACCATCGCCTTCGGTCACGGCCTCTCGGTCGCGCCGCTGCAGGCGGTGATGGGTGTCGCGGCGACGCTCAACGGCGGCCTGCTCATCCCGCCGACCTTCCTCAAGCGCAGCGAGGATGAAGCGCGCGCGATGGCCAAGCAGGTGATCAAGCCGGAGACGTCGATCAAGATGCGCTACCTGATGCGGCTCAATGCCGAGATCGGCAGCGCCAAGACCGCCAATGTCGATGGCTATTACATCGGCGGCAAGACCGGCACGGCGGAAAAGGTCGTCAACGGACGCTATTCCAAGACCAAATTGTTGACCGATTTCATGGCTGTGCTGCCGGCTGACAAACCGCAGTATTTGTTGCTGATCATGCTCGACGAGCCGCAAGCCTCTAAGGAAACCCACGGCTACGCCACCGCCGGCTGGAACGCGGCGCCGACGGCCGCCAAGGTGATCGCGCGTGTCGCGCCGCTGCTCGACATTGCGCCGCGCTTCGATCTGCCGAACGCCGAGCAGTCGATCCTCGTCAGCAACCGGGTGGCGCGGTGACTTTGGGCGAGCTGTTGCCCGAGACGGCGCTTGCGCCGGGCTTTGCGCAGATCGCGGTGGCGGGCCTGACGTCCGACAGCCGCAAGGTGAAACAAGGTTTTCTCTTCATCGCCATCGCCGGCAACAAGGCCGATGGCGGCGCCTATGCGCTCAAGGCGGTGCAGGCGGGTGCGGTCGCGGTCGCGGCCGAGCACAAGCCGGACGGCCTGCCGCCGGGCGCGGTCTTCATTCAGGTTGCCAATGCCCGCCGTACGCTGGCGCTCGCGGCATCGAAATTCTTTCCGCGCCAGCCGGGCGTCATTGCCGCCGTCACCGGCACCAGCGGCAAGACGTCGGTTGCGGCCTTCACGCGCGAAATCTGGAGCGCGCTCGGTGAGCCCGCCGCCAGCATCGGCACGGTCGGCGTCGTATCGCCGAAAGGCGAAGTCTACGGCTCGCTGACCACGCCCGATCCGGTCGACCTGCATCGTTCGCTCGATGAACTGGCCGGCGATGGCGTCACCCATCTGGCGCTGGAGGCCTCGTCGCACGGCCTCGACCAGTATCGTCTTGACGGCATCCGCATCGCCGCCGGCGCCTACACCAATTTGTCGCGCGATCATCTCGACTATCATCCGACGCTGGAAGCCTATCTCGCCGCCAAGCTGCGTCTATTCACGGACCTCATTGCCGCGAACGGCACGGCGGTGATCAATGTCGATGACGAGCACGCGCCGCAGGTTGTCGAAGCGGCGCGCCAGCGCGGGCTGAAGCTGATGACCATCGGCAGGCGCGGCGAGGGCATTCGCATTGCCGACGTCGCCATCGACGGTTTCGCCCAGCGCGTCGAGTTCGCGCATGCCGGCCATATATATAATGTGAAGCTGCCGCTGGTCGGCGCCTTCCAGGTCTACAACGCCGCCGTGGCCGCCGGCCTCGCCATTGCCACCGGTTCGGCGCCGGCGCCTGTTTTCGCCGCGCTGGAAAAACTCGCTGGCGCCAAGGGCCGCCTCGAACTGGCCGGCAGTTACAACGGCGCGCCGATCTTCATCGATTACTCGCACAAGCCCGACGCGCTGGCCAAAGCGCTGGAGGCGTTGCGGCCTTATGCGAGCGGTCATCTGGTCGTCGTGTTCGGGGCCGGCGGCGACCGCGATCCCGGCAAGCGGCCGCTGATGGGCGAGGTCGCGCAGCAAAAGGCCGATCGCGTCATCGTCACCGACGACAATCCGCGCAGCGAAGAGCCGGCCGAGATCCGCGCCGCTATTCTGGCTGCCGCGCCCGGCGCCACCGAAATCGGCGACCGCGGTCAGGCGATCCGTGCCGGCATTGCCGGTCTGCGCCCAGGCGATGTGCTGCTGGTTGCCGGCAAGGGCCATGAAACCGGCCAGATTGTTGGCGCACAGGTGCTGCCATTCTCCGACCATGAGGCGGTCGCGACAGTGTTGAAGGATTTGGGGGCAAGAGTCCGATCATGACCGCGCTCTGGACACTTGCCGACATGGCGAAGGCCATGCGCGCCGATATCGTCGGCGCGCCGGACGCCGACATCGCCGGCATTTCCATCGACACCCGCACCATCGAGAAGGGTGAGGCCTTCTTCGCCTTAACCGATGTGCGCGACGGCCATGACTTCGTCGAGGCGGCGCTGAATGCCGGCGCTAGCGTCGCCGTGGTGGCGCGGAATAAGCGCGATCGCTTCGCCGCCGACGCGCGCCTGCTCCTGGTCGATGACGTGCTCGACGGTTTGCGCGATCTGGCCCGGGCCTCGCGCGCGCGCCTCAACGCCAAGGTCATCGCCGTCACCGGTTCGGTCGGCAAGACCGGCACCAAGGAGGCGCTGCGGCTCGCACTGTCAGCCGATGGCGAAACCCATGCCTCGGTTGCCTCCTATAACAATCACTGGGGCGTGCCGCTGTCGCTGGCGCGCTGCCCGGCCGATGTGAAATACGCCGTCTTCGAAATCGGCATGAACCATGCCGGCGAGATCACGCCGCTGACGAAGCTGGTGCGCCCGCATGTGGCCATCGTCACCACCGTCGAGCCGGTGCATCTGGAATATTTCGGTTCGGTCGAGAAGATCGCCGACGCCAAGGCCGAGATCTTTCTCGGCCTTGAGCCGGATGGCGCCGCGGTCATCAACCGCGACAATTCACAATATGAGCGCCTCGCCGCTGCGGCGACGGCGGCCGGCGTTAAGAACATCGTGCGTTTCGGCGAACATGAATCCTGCGAGGCCCGGCTCATCCGCTTCGTGCTGCGCGCCGACACCTCCTGCGTTCATGCCGATATTCTCGGCCACGAGGCGCATTACAAGCTCGGCGCGCCGGGCAAGCATCTCGTCAGGAACTCGCTGGCCGTGCTCGCCGCGGTGTCGCTCGCCGGCGCCGATCTGGCGCTCGCCGCGCTCGCGCTCGGCAAATTGCGCGCGCCGGTCGGTCGCGGCGCCCGCATCGTCCTGCATCCGTCCGGTGGCAGCGCGCTATTGATCGACGAAAGCTACAACGCCAATCCGGCCTCGATGGCGGCGGCGATCGCGCTGCTCGGCCAGGCCGAGACCGGCGCGCGCGGCCGGCGCATCGCGGTCCTGGGCGACATGCTCGAACTGGGCGGCGACGCCGAAAATCTGCACCGCGCGCTGGCCGCCGAACTCGCGGCTGCCAAGGTCGATCTGGTGTTTTGTTCTGGACCGCTGATGCATTCGCTGTTTCAGGCTCTTCCCTCCGGACGCCGGGGCGGCTATGCCGGAGTCGCGGCGGAACTGGAGCCGGCCGTCATCGACGCGATTCGCCCCGGCGACGCGGTGATGGTGAAAGGCTCCTTCGGTTCCAAAATGGCCCCCATCGTCAAAGCGTTAGAAAAAGTCTACGCGGGCACTCCGGCGGCCGAGGCGGATGCCGGAGGCTGATAGGCCCACCCAGCGGCAAGACTCTGCGATAAGGCGACTGCGATGTTTTACTGGCTGACCGAACTTTCCGACAAAGTCTCGTTCTTCAACGTCTTCCGCTACATCACCTTCCGCACCGGCGGCGCGATCGTGACGGCGCTGGTCTTCGTCTTCCTGTTCGGCAGCCCGATCATCGACATGCTGCGGCTCAAGCAGGGCCGCGGCCAGCCGATCCGCGCCGACGGGCCGCAGTCACATCTGGTCACCAAGAAGGGCACGCCCACCATGGGCGGCCTGATGATCCTGTCGGGTCTGCTGGTGTCGACGCTGCTGTGGGCCAACCCGAAGAATCCCTATGTCTGGATCGTACTCGGCGTCACGCTCGCCTTCGGCCTGATCGGATTCTACGACGACTATCTGAAAGTGACGAAGCAGACCCACGCCGGCTTCTCCGGTCGCACCCGGCTCATCGCCGAGGCGGCGGTGGCGCTGGTCGCCTGCATCGCGCTCACCCATATCGGCAAGGGGCCGATGACGACGTCGCTGGCCTTTCCTTTCGTGAAAGAGCTGGTGTTCAATCTCGGCTGGATGTTCGTCATCTTCGGCGCCTTCGTTATCGTCGGCGCCGGCAACGCCGTGAACCTCACCGATGGCCTCGATGGACTCGCCATCGTGCCGGTGATGATCGCGGCGGCGAGCTTCGGCCTCATCTCTTATGTGGTCGGCAACGCGCTGTTCTCCGAATATCTGCAACTGCACTATGTTGCCGGCACCGGCGAACTCGCGGTGCTGTGCGGCGCGGTGATCGGCGCCTCGCTCGGCTTTCTGTGGTTCAACGCGCCGCCGGCCTCGATCTTCATGGGCGACACCGGCTCGCTGGCGCTTGGCGGTCTGCTCGGCACCGTCGCGGTGGCGATCAAGCACGAGATCGTGCTGGCCATTGTCGGCGGCCTGTTCGTGCTCGAAGCCGTGTCCGTGATCGTGCAGGTGGTGTCGTTCAAGCTCACCGGCAAACGCGTCTTCAAGATGGCGCCGATCCATCATCACTATGAGCAGATGGGCTGGACCGAACCGCAGATCGTGATCCGCTTCTGGATCGTCGCCGTGGTGCTGGCGCTCGCCGGGCTGTCGACGCTCAAGTTGAGATAGCTGTCATTCGGGGGCGCGCTGAAAGCGCGAACCCGGAATCCAGAAGCAAACTCGGCGGATGTCGCCGGATTCCGGGCCCGCTGGCTGCACTCGCGTCCCGGAATGACGGAGAATGGAATGATCCCGGTCACCAACTTCGCCGACAAAAAAGTCGCCGTGTTCGGCCTTGGTGGCTCAGGACTTCTGACGGCGCGGGCGCTGAAAGCGGGTGGCGCTCATGTCATCGCCTATGACGATGCGCCGCTGAAGAACGAGCAGGCGAGGGCTGCGGGCATCGAGACCGCCAACCTCGCCGATATCGACTGGACCGGCATTGCCGCGCTGGTGCTGTCGCCCGGCGTGCCGCTGACGCATCCGACGCCGCACTGGACGGTGCAGCGCGCGCAACTTGAAGGCGTCGAGGTCATCGGCGACATCGAATTGTTCTGCCGCGAGCGCGCCGCGCAAACCTCGAAACTTGGTGTCGATTGCCCGCTGGTCGCCATCACCGGTACCAACGGCAAGTCCACCACCACGGCGCTCACCGCGCATCTCATCGCACACGCCGGGCGCGATGCTCAAATGGGCGGCAATATCGGCGTGCCGGCTTTGGCACTGGAGCCGTTCGCACCGGGACGTCATTACGTGCTCGAAGTGTCGTCCTATCAGGTCGATCTCGCGCCGTCGCTCCGGCCAACCGTGGGCGTCCTCATCAATGTGTCGGCGGATCACATCGACCGTCATGGCACCATCGAAAACTATGCGGCGATCAAGACGCTGGTGGTGGCGCAGGTGGAGCCGGGCGGCACCGCTGTGGTCGGGGTCGACGATCGCTGGAGCCGAGAGGCCGCCGACCGCGTCGAACGCGCCGGCCGCAATGTCGTGCGCGTCTCGGTCGAAGGCCCGGTGCGCGACGGCTATTTCGCCGAGGGCGCGCGCATCATGCGCGCCAACGCCGGCAAACCCTTTCCGGCCGCGCAACTCACCGGCATCGGCTCGCTGCGCGGCCAGCACAATGCGCAGAACGCGGCCTGCGCCATCGCCGCCTGCGTCGCCCTCGGCATCGACCTGCCGGCGATTCAGAAGGGCCTTGTCTCGTTCCCCGGGCTCGCGCACCGCATGCAGGCGGTCGGCCGCAAGAAGACGGCCGCCGGCCACATTCTCTATGTCAACGATTCCAAGGCGACCAACGCCGACAGCACCTCGAAGGCGCTGGCGAGTTTCACCGACATCTTCTGGATCGCCGGCGGCAAGCCGAAATCCGGCGGCATCGAAAGCCTGTCGGAATTCTGGCCGCGCATCCGCAAGGCCTATCTGATCGGCGAGGCGGCCGACGCCTTCGCCAAAACGCTCGATGGCAAGGTCGATCACCAGATCGAAGGCATGCTCTCCAAGGCCATCGACGCGGCGACCCGCGACGCCGAGGCATCGGGTCTCAAGGAAGCCGTTGTCCTGTTGTCGCCGGCCTGCGCTTCGTTCGACCAGTTCCCGAATTTCGAAGTGCGCGGACAAGCTTTTGCCGACCTTGTCCGCGCTGTTCCCGGCGTCGAACCAGTCTGACATGTGTCTTTTTTAGTGGTGATTGCCCCTTTCGTCGAAGGTCGGCTGCAACCGGAACAAACAGAATGGCCATGGGTTAGCGCGTCACTTTACCCCCGACGCGGAGGCGATCATGGCCAAGACCAAAACTCTGGACGACCTGTTTCACGACACGCTGAAAGATGTCTATTTTGCCGAGAAGAAGATCCTCTCGACGCTGCCCAAGATGGAAAAGGCGGCGCAGTCGCCCGAACTGAAGAAAGCCTTCAAGAAGCACCACGGCGAGACCGAGGGGCAGATCGAGCGCCTGGAGAAGGTGTTTGCGCTGATCGACAAGAAGCCGCAGGGCAAGACCTGCGACGCCATTATGGGCATCGTCGACGAAGGCGCCGAGATCATGGACGAGTACAAGGGCTCGCCTGCGCTCGATGCCGGCCTGCTCGCGGCGGCGCAGGCCGTTGAGCACTATGAAATGTCGCGCTACGGAACCCTGAAGTCCTGGGCGGAGGAACTCGGCCTCAAGGACGCTGTGCGTTTGCTCGGTCAGACGCTCGACGAAGAGAAGAAGACGGACGCGGCGCTCACCGAACTGGCGGAAAGCGTCGTTAATCAGCAGGCTGAAGCGGCCTGACCGTTGCCGGTCCCGTGGGTCCTTCGCATTTCGCATGCGGAGGGCCCATTATCGGGCCCGGACGACTTCGTTAAGCCTTCCTAAACCACGACGCGTCAGCTTGGAGCCCTAACGGACTCTAGGCCCTCCCATGATTTCGCGCGCGCAACGCACCCCAATCGGCGAGTGGTGGTGGACGGTCGATCGCCTGACGCTGGCCGCTATCGGCGCTCTGATGCTGGCGGGCGTTGTGCTGTCTTTGGCGGCGTCACCGCCGGTGGCCGGCCGCCTCGGCCTTGAGCCGTTCTATTTCGTCAACCGCCACATCATGTTCCTGTTTCCGACGCTGGCGATCCTGATCGGCGTGTCGTTCCTGACGCCGCGCCAGATCCGCCGGCTGTCGCTGGTCGTTTTCGCCATCAGCCTTGTGATGGTTGCGGCGACCCCGTTCTTCGGTCAGGAGATCAAGGGCGCCAGGCGGTGGCTGGTCCTTGCCGGTGTGAATATCCAGCCGTCCGAGTTCCTCAAACCCGCATTCGTCATCCTGATCGCCTGGTTGTTCGGCGAATCCGCCAAGCGCCCGGAAATGCCGGCCAACACCATCGCGCTCGGTCTGTTGCTGATGGTCGTCGCGCTGCTCGTCATCCAGCCGGACTTCGGCCAGACCATGCTGATCGTGCTGGTGTGGAGCGCGCTGTTTTTCATGGCCGGCATGCGCATCGTCTGGATGTTCGGCATTGCCGGCGCCGCTGGCTTCGGCCTGCTGATCGCCTATTACACGGTGCCGCACGTCACCTCGCGTATTCAGCGCTTCATGAATCCGGCGGCCGGCGACACCTTCAACATCGACGTCGCCACCGAAAGCTTCATGCGCGGCGGCTGGTTCGGTCGCGGCCCGGGCGAGGGCACCGTGAAGCGCATGCTGCCGGAGAGCCACACCGACTTCGTGTTCTCGGTGGCGGCGGAAGAATTCGGCGTGGCGCTGTGCCTGGCGCTGGTGATGCTGTTCAGCTTCATCGTTATCCGCGCGTTGATCCGCGCCATGCGCAATGAAGATCCGTTCTGCCGCTTCGCCGCCGCCGGTCTCACCATGTTGTTCGCCACGCAGTCGGCGATCAACATGGCGGTGAACCTGCATCTCATCCCCGCCAAAGGCATGACGCTGCCCTTCATTTCCTATGGCGGTTCGTCGATGCTGTCGCTGGCCTATGGCATGGGCATGCTGTTGGCGCTCACGCGCGAACAGCCGAGCGGCGCGATGCTGTCTTCGCCCGACGCCCTGTTGCCGGCCGGGAGCCGCATCTGATGCCGGGCGCATCGCCGCTCGTGCTGCTGGCGGCCGGCGGCACCGGCGGCCATCTGTTCCCGGCGGAATCGCTGGCGGTGGTGCTGAACAAGCGCGGCGCCACCGTCGATCTGGCGACCGATGTGCGCGCGGCGCATTTCGAGTTTCCCGCCCGCGAGGTTCATCTCATTCCGAGCGCGACCGTGCGCGGACGCGACCCCATCTCGCTGGCGCGCACCGCGCTGATGCTGGGGCGGGGCACGCTGAAAGCCTGGAGCGTCATCGGCCGCATCAGGCCGGCGGTCGTTGTCGGCTTCGGCGGCTATCCGACTGTGCCGCCGCTCATCGCCGCGTCGTGGCGTAACGTGCCGACGGTGCTGCACGAGCAGAACGGTGTCATGGGCCGCGCCAACCGGCTGCTCGCCGCGCGCGTCACCGCGATCGCCACCGGCTTTCGGGTGCTCGACAAGGTCGACGACAGTGTTCGCGCCAAGCTGACCTTCACCGGCAATCCGGTGCGGCCGCTGGTGATCGAGGCGTCGAAGGTGCCTTACCATCCTCTCAACGCCGACGGCACATTGCGGTTGCTGGTGTTCGGCGGCAGTCAGGGCGCCCGCGTGATGTCGGAGATCGTGCCGGCTGCTGTCGAGAAGCTCGACGCCGCCTTGCGGGCGCGGCTGCACATTGTGCAGCAGGCACGGCCGGAGGATATCGACTCCGTCTCGGCGCACTATGACAAGCTCGGCGTGGCGCACACCTGCGCGCCGTTTTTCTCCGACTTGCCGGTGCGGATGGCGGCGGCTCATCTGGTGATATCGCGGTCGGGCGCATCGACCGTCGCGGAGCTCTCCGCCATCGGTCGGCCCGGCATCCTGGTGCCGCTGCCGCATGCGCTCGATCAGGACCAACTCGCCAATGCCGGCGTGCTGCAGGACGCGGGCGGGGCGATCCGCATCGTGCAGGCTGAGTTCACGCCGGAGCGTCTGGCGCGGGAGATTGCAGGTCTCGCGGCCGATTCATCCCGGCTGAGCGTCATGGCGCAGGCCGCCAAGGCCGCGGGAACCGTGGATGCGGCCGAGCGCCTGGCCGATCTGGTTCTCAAGATCGCCGGTGGCTCTGTTTAAAGCGTTGGGTCGCGCTTAACCGTCAACCGGGCGGACCGCAGCGCCGATCTTTCCTTTTGCACCGGCTTGCCATAAACGGGCGCATTCTGACTTGAGACTGTCCGCCCGCGCGGACGCCGCATGCAGGGATGGTTTTCCATGAAATTGCCGACCGAACTCGGACCGGTACACTTCGTCGGCATCGGCGGAATTGGCATGAGCGGCATCGCCGAGGTGCTGGTCAATCTCGGCTACACCGTGCGCGGCTCGGACGCCTCCGACAGCGCCAACGTCAAGCGGCTGCGCGAGAAGGGCGTCACCGTCGAGATCGGCCACAGAGCCGAGAACCTCGGCAATGCCGACGTCGTCGTTGTTTCTTCCGCCATCAAGCCGGACAATCCGGAACTGATTGCGGCGCGCGCCAAGCGTTTGCCGGTGGTGCGCCGCGCCGAGATGCTTGCCGAACTGATGCGGCTGAAATCCTGCGTCGCCATTGCCGGCACGCACGGCAAGACGACGACGACCTCGATGGTCGCGACCTTGCTCGATTCGGGCGGGTTCGATCCGACGGTGATCAACGGCGGCATCATCAATGCCTACGGCACCAATGCGCGCCTCGGCGAGGGCGACTGGATGGTGGTCGAGGCCGACGAATCCGACGGCACCTTCCTCAAGCTGCCGGCCGACATCGCCATCGTCACCAATGTCGATGCCGAGCACCTCGATCACTTCAAGACCTTCGCCGCCGTGCAGGAGGCCTTCATCCACTTCGTGGAGAACGTGCCGTTTTACGGTTTCGCCGTGATGTGCACCGATCATCCGATCGTGCAGCGTCTTGTCGGCCGCATCGCCGACCGGCGCATCGTCACCTATGGCGAGAACGCGCAGGCCGATGTGCGCCTCGTCGATCTCGTCAATAAGGACGGCAAGCAGTATTTCACCGTCGTGTTCCGCGATCGCAACGGCGCCGAGAGGCATCGCATCGCCGATATCGTGCTGCCGATGCCGGGCCGCCACAACGCGCTGAACGCCACATCGGCGATCGCGGTGGCGCACGAGCTCGGTATTGCCGATGACAAGATCCGCGCCGCGCTGGCCAAGTTCGGCGGCGTCAAGCGCCGCTTCACCAAGGTCGGCGAATGGAACGGCGCCACCATCATCGATGACTACGGCCATCATCCGGTCGAGATCGCGGCGGTGCTGAAGGCAGCGCGCGAGTCGACGAAGAACCAGGTCATCGCCGTGGTGCAGCCGCATCGCTATACGCGCCTGAAGACCTTGTTCGAGCCGTTCTCGACCTGCTTCAACGATGCCGATGCCGTCATCGTCGCCAATGTCTATGCCGCCGGCGAGACGCCGATCGAAGGCGCCGACCGCGATCATCTGGTGCAGGCCATGCGCGCGCGCGGCCATCGCCAGGTCATGCCGCTCGACGGCCCCGAACAGCTCGCCGGTATCGTCCGGCAGTTGGCCAAGCCGGGCGATTATGTCGTCTGCCTCGGCGCCGGCTCGATCTCGCAATGGGCCTATGCGCTGCCGGGCGAGTTGAAAGCGCTGGACGCCCAGTAAAACGATGGCTGGATTTCCCGACATCGTTCCCGATCTCAAGGCCCGCATGCCGGAGCTGCGCGGCCGCGTGACGGCGAACCAGTCGATCGGCGAGTTCACCTGGTTCCGCGTCGGCGGTCCGGCGCAGGTCTATTTCGCGCCGGAGAGCGAGGCGGATCTCGCTTACTTCCTGCGCGCCTTGCCGGGCGAAATTCCCGTCACCGTCATCGGCGTCGGCTCCAATCTCATCGTGCGCGATGGCGGCGTTGCCGGCGTCGTGATCCGACTCGGCCGCGGCTTCAACGCCATCGAGTGCCAGGACGACACGGTGCGTGCCGGCACGGCGGCGCTCGACAAGCGCGTCGCCGAAGCCGCCGCCGCCGCCGGCATTGGCGGGCTCGAGTTCTATTTCGGCATTCCCGGCACCATCGGCGGCGCGCTGCGCATGAATGCCGGCGCCAATGGCGGCGAGACCAAGGACGTGTTGGTGTCGGCGACCGGCGTCACGCGCGCGGGCGACGTCGTCACGCTCGACAATGCCGGCATGAAATTCCGCTATCGCGGCAACGGCGCCGATCCCTCGATCGTCTTTACGTCGGCGCTGTATCGCGGCCGCATCACGCCCGAAGACGCGATCCGCGCCCGCATGGCCGAGGTGCAGCAGCATCGCGAGACGGCGCAGCCGATCCGCGAGAAGACCGGCGGCTCGACCTTCAAGAATCCGGAAGGCCATAGCGCCTGGAAGCTGATCGACGCCGCCGGCCTGCGCGGCTTTGCCGTTGGCGATGCGCAGGTCTCGGAGATGCACTGCAACTTTCTCATCAATCGCGGCAAGGCCACCGCGGCCGACATCGAAACGCTGGGCGAAACCGTGCGGGCGCGCGTCAAGGCGCATTCCGGCATCGAGCTGCAGTGGGAGATCAAGCGGATCGGCGTGCCGGCGTCCTGACGCGCTGGCGTTCGCGAGGGCGGCCGGGGATGGGCGGTAATACCTGGCCATCGCAAATGCGAAATTCGGAACTTTCCGTGACTCAAAAGCCACGGCGTTCATAAGTTACCGAAGTCTCAGCCCGATCCGTCAAACTTTACTAATCGTTTACCAAATGGCCGGAAGACTACGTTGGAGCGGTGCCGTGTGCGCCGTGCCGGGTCCGGTCGCGCCTTCCATGCGTCCGGCCCGCCGCCCCTTGAGGGCCCAACGTTTGAAGAACCGGTTGCGATGGATCGTCGGGGACACCTCGCTCAATCGCTGGACAGCAGCATCGGCCGTTCACCCGGCCGCTGGCGGCGCTCGTTGCGCCGCTGGTTCAATGCGCTTGTCGACATCGACGTACCGCGCGGCGCCGGCTCGGCCGCGGTCGCGGCGCTGCTGCTCGGCAGCGTCTGCTATGGCGTGGTCAAGGGCGACCACGGCCCGACCATTGCCGAGAACGTGCAGGATCTGTGCGACGCTGCCGCCACTGCGGCCGGCTTCGGCATTGCCGAAGTGGCGCTCACCGGCGAGCGCGAACTGGCCCGCGATGAAATCCTGAAAACCGCCGGCATCACCGGCCGCACCTCGCTGCTGTTCCTCGACGCCGCGCAGGCCCGCGTGCGGCTGCTGACCAATCCGTGGATCGCCGAAGCCACCGTGCTCAAGCTCTATCCGGGTCGGCTGCGCATCGAGATCAAGGAACGCGCGCCCTTCGCGCTGTGGCAGAAGGATGCGCGCACCTCGCTCATCGCCACCGATGGCACCGTGCTCGAGCCGTCGGTGCCGGAACGTTTCGCCAAGCTGCCGCTGGTTGTCGGCAGCGGCGCCGCGCAGGCGGCGCCCGGCTTCCTCGAGATGGTCTCGCATTATCCGGGCGTCTCGAAACAAGTCGTGGCTTCGGTGCTGGTCGCGGAGCGGCGCTGGAATCTGCATCTGACCAACGGCGTGGACATCCTGCTGCCGGAAGCCGATGCCGAGCGCGCGCTGCGCACGCTGACCGATCTCGATCGCGACAAGAACCTGCTTGCCCGCGACATCGTCCTGGTCGATCTGCGGCTGGCGGATCGGGTCACCGTCCGTCTGTCGGATACCGCCGCGGCGGCGCGCGACGAAGCGGTCAAGGCCGCCGAAAAGGCGCGTAAGGCCAAGCGCAAGGGGACCGAGGCATGACCGTCCTGCGCTTCGGCCTCACGCCCAAGATGAAACCGGTGTCGCCGCGCCGCAGCGCGGTGGTGGCCGGCCTCGATCTCGGCACCAGCAAAGTGGTCTGCATGATCGCCCGCCTGGAGCCGCAGGCGCCGCAGGACGTGCTGCGCCGCCGCAGCCATGGCGTTCGTATTCTGGGTTTCTCCCACACCGCCGCCGGCGGCATGAAGGCCGGGCAGGTGGTCGATCTGATCGAAGCCGAGGAGGCCGTGCGCCAGGCCATCGACACCGCCGAAAGCATGGCCGGCGTGCAGCTTGAATCCGTCGTGGTGTCGCTCTCCGGCGGCCGCCTCGGCTCGGAACGCTTCATCGCCGACGTCGAACTCAATGGCAGCGCCGTCGCCGATGGCGACATCGCCCGCGTTCTCGCCGCCGCCAGCCGCCATTCGGTGCGCGACGGCCGCGCTATCCTGCATTCGCTGCCGATCGGTTACGCGCTGGACGCCGCCAAGGGCATCCGCGAGCCGCGCGGCATGCTCGGCCACCGTTTCGGCGTCGACATGCACATGGTGACGTCCGACGTCGCCCCGGTGCGCAATCTGATGCTGACGGTCGAGCGCAGCCATCTCGAGGTCGAGGCCATGGTCGCCTCGCCTTATGTGGCCGGCCTGGCCTGCCTGGCGGACGATGAAGCCGATCTGGGGGCTGCCTGTATCGACCTCGGTTCGGGCACGACCTCGATCGCCTTTTTCTCCGGCGGCCGCTTCGTTCATGCCGATGGCTTCGCGCTCGGCGCCCATCACGTCACGATGGACATTGCCCGCGGATTGAACACGCGAATCGCAAGCGCCGAGCGAATCAAGGCGATCTATGGCAGTGTTTTAAGCGGTGGTTCGGACGAGCGCGACATGATCACGGTGCCGACGGTGGGCGACGACGAACGGGAGCCCCCGCAGTTCGTGTCGCGGGCGTCTCTCGTGCGCATCATCAAGCCGCGGATCGAGGAGATCCTCGAACTGGCGCGCGATCGGCTGGCGACATCGCCTTTTGCCGCCGAGACGCGGGCCCGTGTCGTTCTCACCGGTGGCGGCGCGCAATTGCCGGGGCTGGCCGATCTCGCCTCGCGCATTCTGCGCCGGCCGGTTCGGATCGGCCGTCCGCTGGGTCTTGCAGGGCTTCCCGAAGCGGCCAAGGGGCCGGCCTTCGCGGTGGCCGCCGGTCTGCTGGTCTATCCGCAGGCCGCGCACCTTGAACACTTCGAACCGCGGCGAACGCGGCAGTTGATGACGGGTACAGGCGGCTACATCTCACGGGTCGGGCAATGGTTGCGCGAGAGTTTCTGACCCAACGGTAACGACAAGACGAAATTCGGTGGCACGAAATGTGGCCGCCCGTGCAATCGAGAGGCAGATGACATGACCATCAATCTGAAGATTCCGGACATCCACGAGATGAAGCCGCGCATCACCGTTTTCGGCGTCGGCGGCGCCGGCGGCAACGCGGTCAACAACATGATCGCAGCCGGTCTCCAGGGCGTCGATTTCGTCGTCGCCAACACCGACGCGCAGGCGCTGACCTTGTCGAAGGCCGAGCGCATCATCCAGATGGGCAACCAGGTGACCGAAGGGCTCGGCGCCGGCTCCCAGCCGGATGTCGGCCGCGCGGCCGCGGAAGAGACGATGGATGAGATCCGCGATCATCTCTCCGGCGCGCATATGGTGTTCGTCACCGCCGGCATGGGCGGCGGCACCGGCACCGGTGCGGCCCCGGTCGTCGCGCGGGTTGCCAAGGAGATGGGCATCCTCACCGTCGGTGTGGTCACCAAGCCGTTCCATTTCGAAGGCCAGCGCCGCATGCGCTTCGCCGAAGCCGGCATCGCCGAGCTGCACAAGGTAGTCGACACCCTTCTCATCATCCCGAACCAGAACCTGTTCCGGGTGGCGAACGAGAAGACGACCTTTGCCGACGCCTTCGCCATGGCTGACCAGGTGCTCTATTCGGGCGTCGCCTGCATCACCGACCTCATGGTCAAGGAAGGCCTGATCAACCTCGACTTCGCCGACGTCCGCGCTGTCATGCGCGAGATGGGCAAGGCGATGATGGGTACCGGCGAGGCGCAGGGCGAGAAGCGCGCGCTGACCGCCGCCGAGGCCGCCATCAACAACCCGCTGATCGACGATGCCTCGATGAAGGGCGCCAGGGGCCTCCTCATCTCCATCACCGGCGGCAAGGACCTCACGCTGTACGAAGTCGACGAAGCCGCGACCCGCATTCGCGAGGAAGTCGATGTCGACGCCAACATCATCGTCGGCGCCACTTTCGATGAATCGCTGGAAGGCACCATCCGCGTGTCGGTGGTCGCCACCGGCATCGACAAGACCGGCATCATGAACCAGCCGCTGCCGGCCGAGAACGCGCTGAAAGAACTGGCCGGCAAGATGCGCCAGGACACCAAGCGCATGGCCGACCGCGTCACCCCGGCTCCGGGCACCGCGCCGGTGCAGCGGGCCATGCCGATGGCGCCGGCCGCCGCGCTCGACGCCGCCCACGCGGCGGTGGCTGCCGCCATCCTGCCGCAGCAGCACGCCGCTTCGATCGAAGACGTGTCGATCCGCCCGATGCCGATCAAGCCGTCGCTGTTCGAGCCGGCTCCGATGGACGCCCCGGCCGCCGAAGCGCCGATGCCGGCGGCTTTCGTTCCGCCGATGCCGGAGACCGTGAAGCGGCCGCCGCGCATGCCGCGCGTCGACGAACTGCCGATGCCGGCGCAGAACCAGATGGCGGGTCGCACCGAACTGGACGACGAGCACCCGCAGAAGCAGCGCATGTCGCTGATGCAGCGTCTGGCCTCGGTCGGCCTCGGCAAGCGGGAAGATGCGGAACCAATGCCCGCGCCGCGCGCCGCACGCCCGATGCCGCAGTTCGAGCAGCAACCGGTTCGCCCGACGGCCCGTAATCCGGAAGGTCGCTACCCCGAATCGCGGCCGGCCGATCCGGTCTCCGAATATGCTCGCCGGCCCGCGCCGCAGGGTCTCGACCCGCACGGCCGCACCGCGCCTGTGCAAAATTCGGCGCCGGACGACCAGCTCGATATTCCGGCCTTCCTGCGCCGTCAGGCAAATTAACAATTCGGCTGCCCCGCCAATGAGTTGTGGCGGGGCAGCCGAACATCTTTATTGCGCTGCAGTATTTACTTAAGTATTTGAAAATATTGGAAATTATGTCCCGAAGCGGCATTTCGGCCGCATCCGCCTCCGGGGCCGGTAGGGTAAACTCCGCATAACGGCCGCCGCCCATTCGTAAATTGCGGCGAAAAAGAGTAACAGTCCGTAAGAAACCGTGTGTTGGACGGCCATCGGCATGCGCCTAAGTTTCGGGCGCGGAAGGGGCTTTTCCGGTCCTAGGGGGGATCGGCCACATCTGCACGGAAGTGACGAGCGTAGGCAGAATTGTGGCCTCGCGTAGGACTGAAGCGGAATTGCCAGAGGGTTGCAGCGCGAAAGTGTCGCGGTGCGAGGGTGTCGAAGGACACGGGCGGTTTCGCGGAACAGGGGTCGATGAAGGGCGCTAAGCAAACCACTCTTCGTGACGAAGTGACCGTCACCGGCGTCGGTGTGCATTCCGGGCGTAACGTCACGCTGGCGCTGCTGCCGGCCGATGACGACGCCGGCATTGTTTTCCGCCGCGTCGATGCCGAGGGCCGTATCGAGCGTCAGGTTCGCGCCGACGTCCGCGCCGTGACCGCCACCGAATTTGCCACCGTTCTGGGCGATGCTTCGGGCCCGCTGTGCTCGACCGCCGAACATATTCTGGCCGCGCTGCGCGGTCTCCATGTCGACAACGTCATCGTTGAAATCGACGGTCCGGAAGTCCCGATCATGGACGGCAGCGCCATGCCGTTCGTCGAGGCGCTCGATCAGGCCGGTCTCACCGACCGCGCGCTGCCGCGCCGCTTCATCGAAGTCATCAAGCCGGTTCAGGTCGTCAAGGACCACGCTTTCGGCGAACTGCGCCCTTATGAGCATGGTTTCCGTGTCGAGGCCGAGATCGAGTTCGATCATCCGCTGATCGGCAAGCAGACGCTCGACGTCGACGTGACGCCGGACACCTTCCGCAACGAGATCGCCCGCGCTCGCACCTTCGGCTTCATGAAGGACGTCTCGAAGCTCTGGAGCGCCGGCTATGCACTCGGCGCCTCGCTGGACAACACGCTGGTCGTCTCGGACGACCGCGTGCTCAACCCGGAAGGCCTGCGCTTCGCCGACGAATTCGTGCGCCACAAGGCGCTGGACGCGATCGGCGATCTGGCGCTGGCCGGCCTGCCGCTGATCGGCGCCTACAAGACCATCCGCGGCGGCCACAAGCTCAACAACGCGGTGCTGACCGCGCTGATGAACAACACCGCCGCCTGGCGGGTGGTTGAGGCCCCGGTCGAGCGCACTGTCCGCCCGCGCGGCCGTGCCGACCTTGCCGCCGGCGTGCCGGCTGCGGCCTTCGGCCCCGAGGTTTCCTGAGATTATCCGTCGGCTTCGGTCTTGGGAGGCCGCGGTGGCATCAAGCCGCCTTAATCCCGGCCGATTGTCCCCCTAATCGCTGATCCTGCGGGGTTTTTGCACGGGCAATCGCGCCGTTGGCGCGGGCCGGGCTCTCCGTTAAGGATATGGGGACGCGGGCCTCCTACAATGGCCGCCCGAGAGACTAGAATTTCCACACTGGTAGTGTCGACGGATAGAGCCGGAATGACCTTGCGTGCGACAGATACATTCCGGCCGGGCCTGGCCCGGCGCGCCGCGCGCGTGGCGGCGCTGGTCCTGCTCGCCGCGAGCCTCGGCGCCTGTTCCAGCCTCAACATCTTCGGCAGCAAGGACGACACGCCGCCGGACGAGCCCGCCGACCGCCTCTATAACGAGGGCCTGTTCCTTCTGAACAACAAGAAGGATCTCAAGAAGGCCGTCACCAAATTCGAGGAAGTCGATCGCCAGCACCCGTATTCGGAGTGGGCCCGCAAGTCGCTGATCATGACGGCCTATGCCCAGTACCAGGCCGGCAATTACGATGAGTGCGTCACGTCGGCCAAGCGTTACATCTCGCTGCATCCGGGCAGCCCGGACGCCGCGTATGCGCAATACCTGATCGCCGCGTCCTATTTCGATGAAATCCCGGACATCACCCGCGACCAGGACCGCACCGAAAAGGCGCTCGCCGCGCTTGACGAGGTGATCCGCAAATATCCGACCAGCGAATATGCCGTCAGCGCCAAGCAGAAGGTCGAGGTTGCCCGCGACCAGCTCGCCGGCAAGGAAATGCAGATCGGCCGCTATTACCTGGAGAAGAAGGACTTCACCGGCGCCATCAACCGCTTCAAGGTGGTGGTGACGCAGTATCAGACCACGCGGCAGGTCGAAGAGGCGCTGATGCGTTTGACCGAGGCCTATATGGCGCTCGGCATCTCCGGCGAGGCCCAGACCGCGGCGGCCGTGCTCGGCCACAACTTCCCGGACAGCCCCTGGTACAAGCACGCCTATGAACGCGTGAAGGGCGCCGGCCTCGAGCCCAGCGAGAACAAGGGGTCCTGGATCAGCCGGGCCTTCAAGAAGGTCGGCCTGGGCTGAACTTTCGTTCCCCTCTTGTACCCATCCGCGGCGTCCTTAAAGATACGTTCGAATCGATAAGGCGTGGATGTCCGGCATGAAGCCGGGCATGACGCCGTACCGGAACGGCTCCTCCGCCATGCTCTCCCGTCTCTCGATCCGCGACATTGTCCTGATCGACCGGCTCGACATCGATTTCGCCGGTCACCTTGCCGTGCTCACCGGCGAGACCGGCGCCGGCAAGTCGATCCTGCTCGACTCCTTCGCGCTGGCGCTCGGCGGCCGCGGCGACCAGTCGCTGGTGCGGCAGGGCGCCGAACAGGGCCAGGTCACGGCGTCGTTCGAAGTGGGCGCCAAGCACCCGGCGCGCGCCGTTCTTGCCGCCAACGATATCGCTGACGAGGACACGTTGATCCTGCGCCGCGTCCAGCTTGCCGATGGCCGTACCCGGGCTTTCGTCAATGATCAGCCGGTCAGCGTGCAGGTCCTCAAGCAGCTCGGTTCGGTGCTGGTCGAGATCCACGGCCAGCATGACGACCGCGCGCTGGTGGATGCCGCCACGCACCGCAGCCTGCTGGATGCTTTCGGCGGCCTCGACGCCGACGCCGCCAGGGTCGCGGCGCTGTGGGACGCCCGGCGCGAGGCGAGCGATGCGCTCGCCGCGCACAAGGCCGATATCGAGCGCGCCCGCCGCGAGAGCGACTGGCTGCGCCATGCCGTTTCCGAACTCGACAAGCTCAGCCCGCAGCCGGGCGAGGAAACGACGCTCGCCGAACGCCGCACGGTGATGATGCAATCGGAGAAGGTGGCGGAGGATCTGCGCGACGCTTTCGACGCCATTGCCGGCTCCAACTCGGCGGTGCCGGCATTGGCCGCCGCGGTGCGCCGGCTCGAGCGCCGCGCGCAGCAGGCGCCAATGCTGGTCGAGCCGTCGGTGAAGTCGTTCGACGTCGCGCTCAATGCGCTGGAAGAAGCCCGCGCGCATCTCGAAGCCGCCTTGCGCGCCGCCGATTTCGATCCGGCCGAACTGGAGCGCAACGAGGAACGGCTGTTTGCGCTGCGCGCCGCCGCGCGCAAATACAATGTGCCGGTGGACGATCTTGCCGCGCTCGCCGCCCGGTACCGCGACGATATCGGCCTGATCGATGCCGGCGAGGCCAGGCTCAAGGCGCTGGAGAAAGCCGCCACCGCCGCCGATGCCGCGTTTCGGGCAGCCGCCGATATTCTGTCGAAGGCGCGCGTGAAGGCCGCCACCAAGCTCGACAAGGCCGTCAACGCCGAACTGCCGCCGCTCAAATTGGAGCGCGCGAAGTTTTCCACGCAGATCGACACCGACGCGAATGCCGCGGGGCCGAACGGCATCGACCGCGTCGAGTTCTGGGTGCAGACCAATCCCGGCACCAAGCCGGGCCCGATGATGAAGATCGCCTCCGGCGGCGAACTGGCGCGCTTTCTGCTAGCGCTCAAGGTGGTGCTGGCCGATCGCGGTTCGGCGCCGACCTTGGTGTTCGATGAAATCGACACCGGCGTTGGCGGCGCGGTGGCGGACGCCATCGGCATGCGGCTGGCGCGGCTGGGCAAGAACGTGCAGGTGCTGGCCGTAACGCATGCGCCGCAGGTGGCGGCGCGCGCCGACCGGCACTACGTCATCTCCAAGGATGCGCTCGACAAGGGCAAGCGCGTGGCGACGCGCGTCACTGAAGTTGCCGCCGATCATCGCCGCGAGGAAATCGCCCGCATGCTGGCGGGCGCGGAGATTACCAACGAGGCGCGCGCCGCGGCGGAACGGTTGATCAAGGCGGCGAGTTAGTCATTCTGGGCACTTGGTCCAAACCCGGTCATTCCGGGACGGCCCGCAGGGCCGGGCCCGGAATCCATACGCCGCAGCTTACTTTGTGATCGACGGATAAAGGTCAAACCAATCCGGGTTTTCTTCTTCAATCAACCGGACCTTCCAATCCCGCCGCCATTTCTTCAGTACCTTTTCGCGAGTGATGGCGTTGACTGGATCGTCGTAGACTTCAAACCAGACAAGGCGCACGACGTTGTGCCGAGATGTGAAACCTTGTCCGACCTTAGACTTGTGTTTGTAAATGCGCCGAACTAGATCGTTCGTCACGCCGAGGTAGAGGGTCCCGTGCTTTTTGCTTGCCGTCAGGTAAACGTAAAACATCGGTCACCGGGGCTATGGATTCCGGGCCCGGCGCTCCGCGCCGTCCCGGAATGACGAGCCAGTATACCATGGCCAAATCCACCAAAGTTCGCACCGACAAGACGCCCGTCGAACTGCTCACCCGCAAGCAGGCCGATGCCGAGCATGCGCGGCTCGGGCAGGAGATCGCCGGCCACGACAAGCGCTATTACCAGCTTGACGCGCCGACGATCAGCGACGCCGAATATGACGAACTGCGCAAGCGCTACAACGCCATCGAGGCGCGCTTTCCCGAGTTGCGCACGCTCGAGTCGCTCTCGCTGAAGGTCGGTGCCGCGCCGGCGCGCGGCTTCGCCAAGGTGCGCCACGCCGTGCCGATGCTGTCGCTCGACAACGCCTTCGCCGAAGAGGACGTCGTCGATTTCGTCGGCCGCATCCGCCGCTTTCTGAAACTGTCCGAAGACGAGCCGATTGCGTTTTCCGCCGAGCCGAAGATCGATGGCCTGTCGATGTCGCTGCGCTACGAGAATGGCGAACTCGTCACCGCCGCGACGCGCGGCGATGGCCAGGAAGGCGAGGACGTCACCGCCAATATCCGCACCATCAAGGATGTGCCGCAAAAGCTCAAAGGCAAAAACCTGCCGGCGGTCGTCGAGGTGCGCGGCGAGGTCTATATGACCAAGGCCGACTTCCTCAAACTCAACGAGCGGCAGAAGGAGCTAAGCGCACCGATTTTTGCCAACCCGCGCAACTCCGCGGCCGGTTCGCTGCGCCAGAAGGATCCGGCGATCACGGCGTCGCGGCCGCTCGGCTTCTTCGCCTATGCCTGGGGCGAGATCAGCGAGATGCCGGAGGAGACGCAATCCGGCATGATCAAGTGGTTCGAGCACTGCGGCTTCACCACCAATCCGCTGACCAGGATGTGCCGTTCGGTGGATGAGCTGATCGCCTTTCATCGCAAGATCGGCGAGCAGCGCGCCAGCCTCGACTACGATATCGATGGCGTCGTCTATAAAGTCGACCGCATCGATTGGCAGGAACGGCTCGGCTTCGTGTCGCGCACGCCGCGCTGGGCCATCGCGCACAAGTTTCCCGCCGAGCAAGCGACGACGACACTCATCGGCATCGACATCCAGGTCGGTCGCACGGGCGCGCTGACGCCGGTTGGCAAGCTGGAGCCGGTCGGCGTCGGCGGCGTGATCGTGCAGAATGTGACGCTGCACAACGAGGACTACATCAAGGGTATCGACAATAACGGTGAGCCGTTGCGCGAGGGCCGTGATATCCGCATCGGCGACACCGTGATCATCCAGCGCGCCGGCGACGTCATTCCGCAGATCGTCGATGTCGTACTCGACAAGCGGCCGAAGAATGCAAAGCCCTATAAGTTTCCCACCGAATGTCCCGTGTGCGGCAGCGAAGCCGTGCGTGAGCACGACGCGGCGACCGGACGGCTCGATTCCGTGCGGCGCTGCACCGGCGGTTTCATCTGCAAGGCGCAGGCCGTCGAGCATCTCAAGCTGTTCGCCTCGCGCCGCGCATTCGACATCGACGGCCTGGGCGAGAAGCAGATCGAGCTGTTCCACGAGAAGGGCTGGCTGAAGGAGCCGGCGGACATCTTCACGCTGGAGCGCCAGCACCGGAAGGAACTGCTGGAGGAAGAGGGCTACGGCGAGACCTCGGTGCGCAATCTGTTCGCGGCCATTGATGCGCGACGCGAGATCGCGCTCGATCGCGTCATCTATGCGCTCGGCATTCGCCATGTCGGTGAGACCACGGCGCTGTCGCTGGCGCGCGGTTATGGTTCGTGGCAGGCGTTCCACGATGCGGCGCTGAAAGTGGCCAAGGGCGATGAAGAGGCTATCGCCGAGATGGATGCGCTGGACCAGATCGGCGACACCGTGATCGAGGCGGTGACCGACTACTTCAAGGAAAAGCGCAACCTTGCCGCGGTCGAGCGGCTGGTGAAGCAGGTCAAGGTGCTCGACGCCGAGAAGCCGAAGACGGACTCGAAGGTCGCCGGCAAGACCGTGGTGTTCACCGGCTCGCTGGAGAAGTTTACCCGCGATGAGGCGAAAGCCACGGCCGAGCGTTTAGGCGCTAAGGTGTCGGGCTCGGTGTCGAAGAAGACGGATTATGTCGTCGCCGGCCCCGGCGCGGGCTCCAAGCTCGCCGAGGCGCAGAAGCACGGCGTCACGGTGCTCAGCGAAGACGAGTGGCTGGCGCTGATTTCGTAATCCTTCCGGCCGGCTGTATCGCCAAGGTCGTCATTCGGGACGCTTCTCTCCGTCATTCCGGGGCGCGGGTGAAACGCGCGAACCCGGAATCCAGATGCCGCAGCACTTATTCGGCCTCATCCTGAGGAGCGCACGAAGTGCGCGTCTCGAAGGATTGAGGCCGCCCCATGGTTCGAGACGGGCCTTCGGCCCTCCTCACCATGAGGGCGGAATTTATTCAAACTAGCGCTTGACTGTATTTAAGCCTAGGTCTATATTCCCTGCATCCCGCCCCTTCTGCGAGGGGTGTCTGATCAGCGTCTCCAGATGCTGGGGCGGGGAGCGGTGGCCGGGTTCGGGGCGTCGGAGATGCGGCGCAAACTCCCCTCCCGGCGGTCCAAGCCGCAAGGTCCCGATGCGCCCGCCGCGCATCACTGGGGCGGGAATGTGCGTCGTAGGGCTCAGAAACTCCGGCCCGCCGGACAAGAACTCGATACCAGGGTTCTTGAAAGGCGGCCCGGAATGGAGAGTCCGAAGAAGCCTGAACCGCGCCGCGAGCGGTGGATAGGCCGTCCTTCGAAGAAGGGCCGCCTGAAAGGTTGGTCCACCGGGGGCTTTGCGGAGCAAACCTATAAACACCGCGTGCGGAACGCCGGAGGTCCGGCAATTCCGTGGCGACGACGTCTGTGCGCACTACCAAACCAACACGCGCACAGAGTCATGGGGTTGTTGGGCCCCGGCGTTCCGCGCGCCCTCGTTATCGAAGGGCGATGGAATGAAGATCTTGGACTGCGGCCTGCCCGGGGCCGACCAAACAATGCGGGCGATGACGCGCGTCCCGGAATGACTCAAAGAGGTCTCGTCGCCTGCTCCAGCCAGCTTTGCGTCGCCGGATCGACCAGCGGCGTCACCGCCTCGCGCACGCGGGCGTGATAATTGTTCAGCCAGTGCAGTTCCTGCGCGGTCAGCAGGCGCGGATCGATCAGCCGCCGGTCGATCGGCGCGAAGCTCAAGGTCTCAAACGCATTGAGCGGCTTCTCGGCCCCGTCGGGCGAGGGCGCGGCAATCACCAACACCAGGTTCTCGATGCGGATGCCATAGGCGCCTGTTTTGTAATAGCCCGGTTCGTTCGACAGGATCATGCCGCGCTTGAGCGGCACATGGCCGAGCTTGGAAATGCGTGCCGGCCCTTCATGCACCGACAGATAGCTGCCGACGCCGTGGCCGGTGCCGTGATCGAAATCGATGCCGGCCTGCCACAAGGCAACGCGCGCCAGGGGATCGAGCTGCGCGCCGGTCGTGCCCATCGGAAACACCGCTTCGGCAATGGCAATATGGCCCTTGAGCACGCGGGTGAAGCGGTCGCGCATGTCATCGGTCGGCACCCCGTTGATGACGGTGCGGGTAATATCGGTGGTGCCGTCTTCGTATTGCGCGCCGGAATCGATCAGAAACATCTCGTCCTTGCCGATGACGCGGTTCGTCGCCGACGTGACGCGGTAATGCACAATGGCGCCGTTCGGCCCGGCGCCCGAAATGGATGGGAACGACACGTCCTTCAGCAAGCCGGTGTCGCGGCGGAAGGATTCCAGCGCCTTGACCGCGTCGATTTCGGTGAGCTTGCCCGAGGGCATTTCATGATCCAGCCAGCACAGGAAGCGCGTCATCGCCGCGCCGTCGCGCAAATGCGCGGCGCGCGTGCCGGCGATCTCGGCGTTGTTCTTCACTGCCTTCATCAAGGTGATCGGATCCGCGGTGCGCGTCGGCTGGCCGCCATGGTCCGAAACGATGCGCGTCAGCGCATCGGCCGCGCTGCCCTGATCGAGCAGGACGGATTGCCCCTTATAGCCCGCGAGGTCGCGCGCCAGATCGTCGGTGGCATGGACATCGGCATGTTCCTCCAGCGCATGGCGGACTTCGTTGGAGAGCTTGCCGGGATCGACATAGAGCCGCGGGCGGCCGTCGCGCGGGATCGCGGCAAAGCCGAGCGCCAGCGGCGTATGCGCCACATCGGAGCCGCGAATGTTGAATGTCCAGTCGACGTTCTGCGGATCCGACACGATCAGCGCGTCGACGCGCAGCTTGGTCAGTTCATCCTTGATGCGTGCGAGTTTGTCGGAGGTGCTCTCGCCGGCGAGCGTCAGAGGCCGCAGAGTCACGGCGGCGCTGGGCGGGGCCGGTCGGTCGGCCCACAAGGCGTCGATCGGATTGTCGTCGAGCGGCACCAGAGCGGCGCCGGCCTTGGCGCAGGCGCGCGCGAAGCGTTCGGCATTGTCGGCGGTGTGCAGCCACGGGTCGTAGCCGATGCGGTCGCCGGCCTTGATGTTCTGCTCCAGCCAAACGGGGGGCGGGTTGTCGACCAAATGTTCGATGGTGAACACCGCAGTGTCGGTCTGCGACTGGACCTGCAGCGTATAGCGGCCATCGACGAACAGCGCGGCCTTGTCGGCCAGCACGATGGCCGCGCCGGCCGAGCCGGTAAAGCCGGTCAGCCAGGCCAGGCGCTCCTCGCTCGCCGGCAGGTATTCGTTCTGCTGGCGGTCGGCGCGCGGCATCAGCAGGCCGGTGAGGCCGCGGCGCTTGAGATCGGCACGGAGAGCGGCGACTCGCCCGGCGCAGAGCGCGCCCTCGCTGGCGTCGTCGAAAGTCTGAAAGCGGGCTTCGAACATGGCGGCACTTTAGTCGGACAGAGCGCGCGATGGCGATGAAACTTTCGCGCAGAGTGACCACCCTTTCAGCAAGCTTCGTGCGCCGTTGACCATCTCACGCACACAATTGTGCGATGCACATATTTTGGTGAGCAATTGCTCGAAAATACGCCGATTAACAAAGGCTTAATTGCTGATTTCACAGGTCTTCCATGCAATGTCGGGGGTTTTCGCATCTGCGAAATGGTCTATGTTGCATCGCAATACCGGGATCGAATCGGTTTGATGGAGAGACAGATGGTTGCCCTCACTTACGGAAATGCCCCGACCGCCGCGAAGACCGTGGCCACGACCGACACCCAGGCCCCGGCCAAGAGCTTCTTCCGCCGCTTTCTTGAGGCGATGATGGAAGCCCGCATGAAGCAGGCAGAGCGCGAGATCCGCCTTTACACGCGGCTGGAATACCCGGCCACGAAGGCCCAGTAAGCCCGCCGTCGTTTGGCGTTGCGTGCGTTCAATTGGAAGCCGCTCCGGTCCCCGCCCGGAGCGGTTTTCTTATGTGCAGTACTGGTGAATGGTCCTGGTGATCAGCGGCCGCGCTTGAGGGTGAGGGTGGTCCAGCCTTCCAGATGCTCGGCGCGCTCGAGGCGCAGGCCCTGCGCGCCGTAGATCGAGCGCGCGGCAGGAGCGTGGCTCGTCAGCAGCCCCGACAGCACGACGCGGCCACCCGGCGCGACCAGCCGCGCGATCGGCACCGCCAGCCGCGTCAGCGGGCCGAGCAGGATATTGGCGAAGATCAGGTCGTAGGGCGCACTCTTTTGAATGTCCGGCGCCCGGGTCCCGGGGGCATGGACCGGCGTGATCAGCGGCCCGACCCGGTTGAGCCGGGCATTGGCGCGCGTGGCCGCCACCGCGACGCGGTCGATGTCGGTCGCCACCGCCCGCGTATGAAAGATCTTGGCCGCCGCGATCGCCAGCACGCCGGTGCCGGTGCCGATATCCAGCACATGAAAGCGCCGCTTGCGCTTGGCCAAAGCCGCCAGCGCCAGTAGACAGCCGCGCGTCGTGCCGTGATGGCCGGTGCCGAAGGCCAGCGCCGCCTCGATCTCGATATTGAAATCGTTGTCCTTGAGACGTCCGCGGTCATGCGCGCCGTGGACGACGAAACGCCCGGCGCGCACCGGCGTCAGGCCGGCGAGGCTCTCCGCCACCCAGTCGCGCGCCGCCACGGTGTCGATGGTCAGTGCGGCCGCCGCCGCATCGCCGGCGACGCCCGCCACCAAGGCGCGCAGCGCAGCCGGGTCCGGCGGTTCGGCGAAATGCAGCGCCACATGCCAGGAGCCGTCATCGGCCTCGAACGAGCCGCAGGCGACGTCCTCCGCCTCCAGCATCTCGTCGAGCACATCGGCGATGCGCCGCGCCGTGGTCTTGTCGGCGCAGGTCAGGCGGGCAACGGTGGTGGAATCGCTCATGTCGCCGACAATTGCGCGGCGGCCTGAACTTGGCAACGGCCTCTCCCGGCCCCATCCTGAGGAGCGGCCGCAGGCCGCGTCGCGAAGGACGAGGCCGCCCCATCCTTCGAGACGCACGCCTTGGCGTGCGCCTCAGGATGAGGCGGGTTTCTACCGCTCGCCGTAATAATAGCGCGGCGGCGGCGCATATTCGTAGCGCGGCCGGTCGTAATAATAGATCTGCCCGGTGCGCGTATCGCGATAGCCGATCACGGCGCGGCGCTCCTGACCGTATTCCCGCCGCGGCGCATAATCCCGCGGGGCATAAGAAGGCGGCGCATAATAGCCGCGCGGAATGTCGGCCGGCGGCGTCAGCCGCGGTTCGATCGAGGCGGTGACATCGTCGCTGGAGAAACTCTGCTCGAAGTCGGCGGCGCGTGAGGGCGCGTTGCGCCGCGCGACAGCCGGTGCGGTGACGCCGGGCGCTTCGCCGGTGAGCACGACGCGCGTCTTGCCCATGGTCTCCTGCTTGACGAGATCGAACAGCAGCGCCGCGTTCTTCGGCTCGAGCCGCACGCAGCCATGCGAGGCCGGGCGGCCGATGCTCTTGTGCGTCGAGCCGTGAATGGCGTGGCCTTTCATGGTGAAGAAGATGGAGTGCGGCATCGGCGCGTCGTCCCACTCGCGGGAGAAATGGTCCTTCTCCATGCGGAACGGCTTGAAGGTGCCGGACGGCGTATCGTAGCCGGCGGCGCCCGTGGACACCGGCCAGACGAACAGCTCCTCGCCGTCCTTCTCGACCGTCATGCGCTGGCTGGTCTTGTCCACCGTGATCAGAAGATCGGCGCGGGCCGGGGCGGCGGTGAAGGCGGACAAGATGACGGACATGGCGCAGCCCGCGATGAGCGCGGCAAGCCATGATGCAGGACGGATACGCATTGACTGTAAAACTCCAGGCCCCGTGAACGAGGCGGCACGACGAGAAACCAGGATGGAAGCGCAGCGCGGCGGCATTGTGGCGCGATTGCGCGCGCTGTTGGCTCACTAACGCGTGAGCGGACATTTCGCCGCGCCGCTGCGGCACATTTGTCGTATCGGCGCGCGGGCAATGTGCCATGCCGCCGGCGGAACCGCAGCGCGGCTCATGGATTGGTCCGCTTGAACGCGAGCCGAACCCGCCCGATGTCCCTGCCGTCCGTTCCAACCCGCACCGATGCCGCCGTCGCCTGCGGCTGCGGCGGCATTGCCCGCATCACCGCCGTGGCGCCGATCCCGTCGCGGCCGGATCGCATGCGGCATGTCTACCGCTGTGCCGAATGTGGACAGGACCTCGTCTTCGAGGTGATGAAGAAGGGCGTGGAGGGAAACGGGTGAGGGGCTGCGTCTTGCGACGCGCGCTCTGTAACAGGCCGTCATTCCGGGGCGCGAGCGAAGCTCGCGAACCCGGAATCCAGAGCCCGGTACTGGCGATCGTCGGCGCGCGAACCTTGCTCCACCCTCATCCTGAGGAGCATCTTTTGTTAGCGCGCTCACGCGCTGACGAAAGATGCGTCTCGAAGGAGAGGGCGGCCCCGTCGCCATCCTTCGAGGCTCGCCGCTGGCGCGGCTCGCACCTCAGGATGAGGCCGGAGTTTAGTTGCCCAGCACCATCACCCAGTAGCGCCGTCCGTCATCGGCGCGCGCAGACGCGATGCCGTAAGCCGTGATGCCTTTGAGCAGCATGTTGCTGCGATGGCCCGCCGAGCGTGACCATTGCTGGATGGCGCAGGGCTGGTCGTCGCAGCCGTAAGACACATTCTCCGCCGCCGTGCCGTTGACCAGCGCGCCGATGCGCTGACGGAAACCGTCGTGATCGAGCCGGCCGCGCCGCGCCAGATCGCGCGCGTGCTCATAGGCCGCGCCGGCGAGCGTTGTGGAATAGGACAACGGCGGCAGTTTGTGCTGTGCGCGGAAGGCGTTGAGGTCGAGGGCTAGCGCGGGGGAGGTGAGTAACAAGAGGATCGTGATTGAGCGCAATGGCATCGCAACACGCTCCTCAACTGAGTGGTGGTGACGACACCTTAGCACCTCAATCGGGACGGACGGAAAGTGCTGACATAGGCAGTGCGAGAGATGCATCTTGTGGTGGAGATTTACATAATCACCCTTCGTTATGACCGTAAAAGGCGCTATGGTCTGAAAAAAATGACGTGTTTTATTAACTTTCGAGAATTTTCATCATGAAGTATAGCGACAAACCGATTTACAAACCGTCACAGGATATTTTGGGTCGGTCGAATTTTTCTTTAGAGCTCGCGCGCGCAATAGATCAACTCTCCATCGCAAAGGACGGGTTTGTTATCGCAATTCTCGCTAGCTGGGGTGAGGGGAAATCAAGCGTTATCGAATTAATAATTCGCTCTCTTCAAAACATCGAAATGGAACGGGCCCAGTCAGATAGCGAACGAGATCGGCTTTCTGTTCACGAGATTGAGCAGATGTCCGAAATATACGAGCGCGTCGCCCCGCAAGTGCAGGCGATGGAGGCGTCGAATCTGAATCTAAATTATTGGCAGCGAGATGCAAGAATCGCCGATTTTCGCCGATGGCTTAAATCAGATGCGGACGCATTAGCGGCTCAACAGTACTGGCAGCTTAAGTTCTCAGTCGAACAAAATCAACGAACTGTAGTCCTTCGCTTCTCGCCGTGGCTTATTTCAGTGAAAGCTGAAATGGCAGTGGCATTGCTTAGCGAGATGGCGCGGGTGCTTGGCGAGAGGCTCGGTGATGACGTCCGTAGGGCATTTGCGGCGGTGCTTCAGAGATTATCCGAACTAGCGCCAGTGGCGGGCGGCGCTCTAGAGTTGGCGACTGCTGGTGTCGGACTGGGAAAGGTCTTTTCAGCGGGGGGCAATTGGTCTGGAGCCGTGGCAAGAGAGTTGTCTACAGGGCCGTCTCTGTATGAGCTGCGAGAGAAGCTTCGGACTATTCTCGCAGCTCTTGATGGCCGACGTGTATTGGTCGTCGTTGATGACCTTGATCGGCTAACGCCTCAAGAGGCGTTGGAGATGGTTTCATTGATTAAGAGCCTTGGTGATCTTCCGAATGTTATTTATTTGCTTGCGTATGACGAGATTAAATTGGCTGCTCTCATTCACGAGGCTATCCACATTGACGGCGCCGATTTTCTCGGCAAAATCGTGCAATATCCTGTGCATTTACCGTCGCTCTCACAACAGGATCTTGCGCGCCTGTTAGATGCTGATCTCACAGCTATTTTGGGCAACTTGTCGTCTGATGACCAGTCTCGCCTAGCTGGGACTTGGCAACAATTGTTTAGGCACTACCTGCGAACGCCGCGAGACATTCGCAGATATGTCAATGTTATTGCAGTCTCGCTGTCATCTCTCGCTGAGCACCTGAATATAGTCGATCTGCTTATGATTGAGTTGCTTAGGATTTATGAGCCGGAGGTTTATCGTTGGGTTCGGCAAAACATTGATGATTTGGTAGAATAAAATGGAAGAGAGAAAGCGCGAGCGGCTTGAACGACTGCAGGTCATTATCGGGCGAGCTTCTAACCCTGTAGGTGCAAGAAACGTTATTGCGTTTCTATTTCCCAAAGCTGAGGAGGTTCTGAAAACCTATGTTTCATTTCATACGACGAGTGATCGTTCGCGTCGAAAGGAGCGGCGAATATCAGACAAGGCGTACACGCAAAGTTACTTTGGGTTAGATCCGCAGCGGGTTATGTGGTCCAAGAAAGAAGTTGATAGAATAGTTGAGGCCGATAATCCCGAGGAAATATTGTTAGATGTGACGAAGAAAATTGAGGCGATGCCGGTATATGATCGGCCTCGTCTACGTGAAGTTCTTCTTGATGCAATCTCGGTGTCATTTGATGTGGCGCGGCCACTAAAAGCGACTTGGTTGTTGGGTTTTGCCAACGTAAGTCCGTATTTTATAAAGAATAGGGATGAGAGTTCGGATTTTTTTGGGGTAGACAATTTCCAAAGGTTGAGATGGATATTGAAGGGCGGCGGGGACACCTTGGATGAGAGGGGCCGCTCTGACTGTTTTAAGTTTGCGGTGTCAAGAGCAGATGATCTTTCTCTTCTTTGCGATTTTGTTAGAACATATACGACGGATCGTCATCCGGGCGCGAGGGGGGATGAATCGCAGCAGACTAGAGAATATTTTGGAGAAGGCGGGGATGAGCTTCGAGAAGAGTTGTTGCATTGTGTTCAAGTGCTAGCCGGAACTGGGCAATTATGGCGGCAGGCGGACCCCTCGCGCCTGATTTGGTTTTGGTGGAGTTGTGGTCGTGAGAGTGAAGTGAAAGAGTTTACGGCTAGGGGAATGCAAGATATCGACAGCCTTAGGGTACTCTTAGAAATCCCATTGTCTTTGGTTAGGTCAAGTGCTGGAAACTATCGGCACGTCGGCAAGTTTTGGTCCTCGGTTGTCGATCTTGACGCTCTCAAAATTAAAGCCCTGCGCCTATCTGAAAATGGGGACGCGTCTGAAGCCGATAGGAGGCGTGTCGCCGAGTTCATCGAAGCATTAAAGCGAGGAAAAGAGGAGTAAACGTGCCGATTTTTCTCCTTCGGGTCGCGCGATACGAATCTTCCGCCGCCTTCGATCCTGATCGCGTTAATTGTCCGCCCAGTTTAGCTAGCACATGTGCCGTTCCCCGCCGCGGAACACAATTCTGAACAATAAAACCGCTTCACTTCGCGCAGGGCTTGCGTCAGTCTTCCCGCGTGCGCTCATCAAGAAGCGCCGAGGGAGTGACACATGAAAAGCCAGACATCGAAGGCCGGCACGGCAGTGGCTGCGCTCGCCGCCGTGATGCTGAGCGCAGGAGTGGCCATGGCGGATGCAGCCCCGAAGGAACTGATCGGTTCGTGGAAGCTGACCAAGTGGGTGCTGCAGGTGGTCGGCTCCACCGAGACCAAGCCGCCTTATGGCGACAACCCGAAGGGCCGGCTCATCGTCACGCCGCAGGGCGATTTCATGGTCATCATCTCCGGCGCGAACCGCAAGCCGGCGACGACCAATGAGGAGAAGGCGGCGCTGCTCGACAGCGTGCTCGCTTACGCCGGCAAGTCCACCTTCGAGGGCAACACCATCACCACCGCCGTGGACATGTCGGCCAACGAGGTGTTCTCCGGCGAGCGGGCCAAACAGGTGCGCTTCTACGAAGTGAAGGGCGACAATCTCGTCATCAGGACGCCGGAGATTTCATCCGCCGTGCTGCCGGGCAAGAAGACCGTCGGCATTCTGGAGTGGGTGAGGGAGTAGCTCGGCGCGCCCCCTCTCCCCAACGGGGAGAGGGTTGGGGAGAGGGGGCTTTCTCTGCGATACGGAAAAGCCCATGCCCCTCTCCCCACCGGGCTGCACCCGGTCGACCTCTCCCCGCAGGGGAGAGGTGAAGCGGAGTTTGTTGCGCCGCTTTGCCCCAAGCGAGCGCTAAACCCTCTCCACGAAACTATCCACCACGCGCTTTTCGCCGGCCTTGTCGAAGCGGATGGTCAGCTTGTTGCCGTCCACGGCGGTGACATTGCCGTTGCCGAATTTGAGATGAAACACGCGGTCGCCGGTCTTGAAGGCGGAGGCCGGGCCGGACGATTTGGCGATCAGTTCGCCTTCGATGGTCAGCGGCACGCGGGGCTTCACCCCCTCCCGGCGGCCTGCGGCCGCCGACCTTCCCCCTCCAGGGGGAGGTGAAGAAGAGCGCGGCGGCGCGACGTCATCGCCGTAATCCTCATCCTGATTGAACACGCCGTCCGGCACATAGCGCGGCTGGCCGTTCTCCGAGAAGCCGCCCGCGCCGCGCCGGCCTTGCGCGCGCTGCCAGCCGGGCGTCGTGTATTTCGAGCCGAAGGCGCCGGCCTCGTCGAAGCGCGACGGGCCATAGCCGCTCATGCCGAAGCCGCCGGTGCCGCCGGCCGCTTCCTTCACCTCGACATGCTGCGCCGGCAGCTCGTCGAGAAAGCGCGACGGGATGTTGCTCTGCCACATCCCGTGGACGCGGCGGTTGGTGGCGAAATAGATCCTGGCGCGCTTGCGCGCGCGCGTGAGGCCGACATGGGCGAGGCGGCGTTCTTCCTCCAGCCCGGCCTTGCCCTGTTCGTCCAGCGAGCGCTGATGCGGAAACAGGCCTTCCTCCCAGCCGGGCAGGAACACGGTGTCGAACTCGAGGCCCTTGGCCGAGTGCAAGGTCATGATGCTGACCTTCTGCTCGCTGTCGCCTTCGGCCGTGTCCATCACCAGCGAGATGTGCTCGAGGAAGCCGGCGAGGTTCTCGAACTCCTCCATCGAGCGCACCAGTTCCTTGAGGTTCTCAAGGCGGCCGGCGGCGTCGGCCGAGCGGTCCTTCTGCCACATCTCGGTGTAGCCACTCTCGTCGAGCACGATCTCGGCCAGCTCGGTGTGCGGCAGCGTGTCCTTCTGCTTGCGCCAGCGCGCGAAGCTTTCCATCAGGCCGCGCAGCGCATTGCGCGGTTTCGGCTTCATCTCGTCGGTGGACGACATGATGGCGGCGGCTTCGGTCAGCGGAATACGCTGCTTGCGGGCGTAGTCGTGCAGCATCTGCAGCGCGGCGTCGCCGAGGCCGCGCTTGGGCGTGTTGACGATGCGCTCGAAGGCGAGATCGTCGGCCGGCTGGGCGATGACGCGCAGATAAGCCAGCGCATCGCGGATTTCGGCGCGCTCGTAAAACCGCGGACCGCCGATGACGCGATAGGGCAGGCCGAGCTGGATGAAGCGTTCTTCGAACTCGCGCATCTGGAACGAGGCGCGCACCAGAATGGCGATCTCGTCGAGCGGATGGTCGGCGCCCTCGTCGCGGGCGGCGCGCTGCATCTGCTCGATCTCTTCGCCAATGGCGCGGGCTTCTTCCTCGCTGTCCCACGCGCCGGTGACCTCGACCTTCTCGCCGTCGACATCCTCGGTATGCAAGGTCTTGCCGAGACGGCCTTCGTTATGCGCGATGAGGGTAGAGGCGGCGGCGAGGATGTGGCCGGTCGAGCGGTAGTTGCGCTCGAGGCGGATCACCTTGGCGCCGGGGAAATCGTGATCGAAGCGCAGGATGTTGTCGACCTCGGCGCCGCGCCAGCCATAGATCGACTGGTCGTCGTCGCCGACGCAGCAGATGTTTTTTCTGTCCGTCATTCCCGGGGCCGCCACCGAAGGCGACGAACCGGAATCCAGCGCTTCAGGCTCGCCCCATGTGTCTTCGAGGCTGACGCCCTGGGCCTCTTCCTTCGAGACGGCGCTGCGCGCCTCCTCAGGATGAGGATCAAAAGCGTCATTCGCCGCACCCTTACCCTCATCCTGAGGAGCATCGCCATAGGGTCCGCGCTCCGCGCGGCCCGTCGAAGAATTTGGCGATGCGTCTCGAAGGACGAGGCCACCGGATGGCGCGGCGGTCGTCGGCATCTGCGCCAAGAGCCGGAGCCACAAATACTGCGCGACGTTCGTGTCCTGGTATTCATCCACCAGAATGAAGCGGAAGCGGCTCTGATACTGCTTGAGCACATCCGGGTGTTCCTTGAACAGGCGGATGCATTCGAGCAGCAGATCGCCGAAGTCGGCGGCGTTGAGCGTCTTCAAGCGCTCCTGATAGGCGGCGTAGAGCTTCTTGCCCTTGCCGTTGGCGAAGCTGGCCGCTTCGCCGCCGGGCACCTGCTCGGGCGTGAGGCCGCGGTTCTTCCAGCCGTCGACGATCTGCGCGAAGACGCGCGCCGGCCAGCGCTTCTCGTCCAGCTTCTCGGCTTCGATGAGCTGCTTGATGAGGCGGATCTGGTCGTCGACGCCGAGAATGGTGAAATCGCTTTTCAGCCCGATCATCTCGGCGTGGCGGCGCAGGATCTTGACGCCGATGGCGTGGAAGGTGCCGAGCCACGGCATGCCCTCGACGATCTCGCCGACCATGTGGCCGACGCGTTCCTTCATCTCGCGCGCCGCCTTGTTGGTGAAGGTGACGGCGAGAATCTGGCTCGGATGGGCGCGGCCAAGGTTCAGGATGTGCGCAATGCGCGTGGTGAGCACCCGGGTCTTCCCCGTCCCGGCGCCGGCCAGCACCAGCACGGGACCGTCCAGCGTTTCGACGGCTTCCCTTTGCTCGGGGTTCAAGGCGGCAAGATAGGGCGCCTCGCGTTTGGCCTGTGCGCGCGCGGCAATGCCGCCGGCGGCGGGGCGCGCCGGGGCGGGCGCGGGTTCGAAGCGTTTGGGGTCGGCCATCAGAAATTCGATTCCTTCAAGGCCAAGATGGCACTCGCAGGGCGCAATTTCGAGGCCCGGCGGCCGAATTTGTCGGCCGTTTCAGGCTGCAAATCAGCGGTTTAGTCGATCTTGTGGATTACTCGCCGGTTATTTCGCCGCCGGCATCGCGATCCGGCGGCCGACCGCGGCCGGAACCGGCAGAACGGCGTGCGCATCCTTGACGCGCTGGAGCGCCGCCATGACCGCCGGCGGGAACGAAGCGACCTTCTTGGCCGTCATGTCGACATGCACCGTCATGGTTTCGCAGGTTGCCGACACCCAGCCTTCTTCGGCATGCAGCATTTCCTGGTAGACGTGGAAGCGTTTGGTGTCGAAGCCGATGAGCTGAGCGGTGATGCGCAGCGGTGTCTCGAGATGCACCTCGCGCAGGTAGCGGACGTGGCTCTCGACCACCATGGTCGAGTGCTTTGTCTCCCTGAGGTAGTCCGGCCCGAGCCCGATCGGCAAATACAGCTCGTCGATCGCCCGGTCGAACAGCACCTGGTAGTAGGCGACGTTCAGGTGGCCATTATAGTCGATCCAGGCGGGCTCGATGGCCATCACCGAGGACAAAAAGGGTGCCGCTATTGAGTTGGGCATCGGGGCTCCTGCAACGCGAAACGATCCCTATCTATAATAGGGCACGCAATTCATCTACCGGGGCATCATGGCCAAGATACCGATCATCGGCGACATTCCGGGTTTGAGAGACTTGCCGGACTGGCTCAGCGGTACGCCGAATCTCACCGAACTGGCCAAGGGCTCGACCGTCTGGCTCGCCGTGACGGGCCTGTCCCGCGCCGGCAAGACGGTGTTCATCACCTCGCTGGTCCACAATCTGCTCAGCGCGCTGCATAACCCGAACCGCATGCCGCTGCTCAGAGCAGTAGGCGAGGGGCGGCTGATTGCCGCGCAGCTCGAAGCCGCGCGCGCTCACACGCTGCCGCGCTTTCCCTATGCCGCCAATATCGAGGCGATGGCCGGCACGCCCTCGGTATGGCCGGAGCCGACTGCGGATATTTCGGAGATCGGAGTCGATATCCGATTTGCGCCGACCGGCCTCGTCGGCCAGCTCCTCAGTCCCCTTGGCGGCAAGGCCGCGACCTTGAAGCTGCGCATCGTCGATTATCCGGGCGAGTGGCTGCTCGATCTGCCGCTGCTGTCGCAGAGCTATGCCGACTGGTCGCGCCAGACGCTGGCACTGTGGAAGCGCGGCCTGCGTGCGGAGCTGGCACGCGATTTCTTTGCGTTTGTTGGCGAGCACCCGGCGTCCGAGCCGTCCAGCGAAAGCGTGGCCAAGGAAGCGCACGATCTTTACCGCGTGCTGCTCGTCACCGCGCGCGACAAGCATGGCCTCAGCTATCTGCAGCCCGGCCGCTTCATCCGCCCGGGCGCGCTTGCGGATGCGCCTTATCTGTGGTTCGCGCCGCTTGAAGTGGCCGATGGCGTCGATCGCTTCACCGCCGGCTCGCTGGGCGGCCTGATGCAGGAGCGCTTCGAAGTCTACAAGCGCGAGGTCGTCGAGAAGTTTTACGACAATTATTTCCGTAATTATGCCCGGCAGATTGTGCTGGTGGATGTGCTGGGCGCGCTGCTCGCCGGCCGTGAGGCCTTTGAGGACACGCGACTGGCCACCGAAGCCATTCTGCAGAGCTTCCGCTACGGCCAGCACAATATCCTGACCCGCATTCTCGGTTCGTCGCGCGTCGAGAAGGTGTTGTTCGCCGCCACCAAGGCCGATCATATTCCCGACCGCCAGCGCGAGCACATGAGCGCGTTGCTGCGCAACATGGCGGCGCTGCCGGTGCTCTCCGCGCGCGGCCGCGATGCCGATATCGATGTGATGTCGCTCGCCTCCGTAGCCTCGACTGTCGAAGCCACCCAGCACATCGACGGCCGCGACATCGAGGTCGTCGTCGGCCGCAAGATCGGCTCGGCCAAACAGGCGAAATTCTTAAGCGGCGAGGTGCCGATGCGGCCGCCGCGGCCGGACGAATGGGGCGCGCCGTTTCTCGACATTCCGGTTTTCGAACCGCCGCTGATCGATCCGGCGCCGGTCGACGGCATACCGCACATCAATCTCGATCTCGCGCTCGATTATCTGATCGGAGACCGGCTGCAATGAGCGATCCGCGCCAACAGCAAGGCAGGCCCTTCGTCATCGAGGAAGACGTGCTCGACGCGCGCATGGCGGCGCGGCCGGATTCGCCGATGGTGTTTGCCACCGAAGAAACCGAACGCGTCGTGCCGCGCGAGCGCGCCGTCGTCGCGCCGGCCGCTCCGCAACCGCGCCGCGGCAGCGGCTGGCGCCGCATCGGCCTGTGGGGCATCGGCATCGCCATTGCCGGCTGGCTCGGCATCGACGCCTATCAGTGGATTGCCAATGCCTTCGCTTCCAGCGCCACGCTGGGCTGGCTGGCGAGCGGGGCTGTGGCTGCCGGCGTCGGCGGCGCGCTGATCATCATCGGCCGCGAGGTGCGAAGTTTCGTCAAGCTGACCAGCGTCGAGGCCATCCACGACAAGCTCGCCGCCAGGACATTGCGGCCGGCTGAGATGCGCCATGCAGTTCGCGAGGTGCTCGGCGTCGTGCCGAAGGACCGCGAGACGCAAAGTGCGATCGAAACCTATCAGCGCCAGTTGCAGCAGCATCACACGCCGGCGCAACAGATCGACATGCTGTCGCGCACGGTGATGGCGCCGCTCGACCGCCGCGCCGAAGCCATTGTCCGCCGCACGACGGCGCAGGCGCTCGGCATCACCGCGGTGTCGCCGACGGCCTTCACCGATGTGGTGTTCTTCGTCGCCATGGCGGTGCGCATGGTGCGCGCCGTTGCCGCGGTCTATGGCCACCGGCCGACCGCGGCCGCGACCGTTCATCTTCTGCGTCGTCTCGTGGTGGAGGCCGGTCGGCTCGGTATCGTGGACCTTGCCGGAATGGGGCTGGCCCAGCATCTCGGCGGCGCGATTGCCGAGCGGCTCGCGACCAGCACGGCCGAGTCGCTCTATGCCGGCCAGCGCATGGCGCGCATCGGTCTCATCACCATGAGCATGTGCCGGCCGGTGCCGTTCGAGCCGAGCGAAATGCCGGGCATGTTCTCGTCGCTGATCGGTAATCTGTTCAACCGCAAGGCGGCGGAGAATCCCTGACCTTGTCCCTTAAGCGCTGGCGGTAATGACCGAGCGAGGATGATCGGCGAGAAGCACGCCCACCAGGGAGTTGTGGACTTCAAGATGTCCATTGTAATCAATGAAGCCCAATTTGCGGAACTTGTTCATGAAGTAGCTCACGCGTGAGCGGGTGGTCCCGATCATTTCCGCGAGAGTCTCCTGACTGATCTTCGCGACAATGGGTTCGGCCTTGCCGTCCTTGCCGAAATTGGCCAGCAGCAACAACAGCCGCGCTAATCGCTTTTCAGTCGAATTGAACAGTTGATCGACCAAATTCTCTTCGATCCGGGCGTTGCGGGTCAGGATATGCGAGACAAACATCTGCGAGAAAGTGGGCTCATCGCGCAGGACCCGTTGCAGCTCTTTCTTCGACACCCGCATCAACTCGCATTCCGTCATTGCCGAGGCTGTCGCCAGACGCTTTTCCTGTCCGATCAAACATCCTTCTCCGACGAACTCGTCTCGCCCCAGAAGGGCGACGATGGCTTCCTTGCCTTGCTTGGATATGACGGAGACTTTGATTTTGCCCTTCTTGATGTAGAAGACGGCATCGGCATCGGCGCCTTGGGCGAAAACAATTTCTTTCTTCGAATATTTGCAGATGTCGCGGCCAAGGCCTGCGGTGTTCAGAAACGACAAGGGATTGAACGGCGCATTTTTGCCGGATTTGCGGGCGCTGCGCTTGGCAGGCAGTCGGGATTTGGGCTCGCGCGGCATGGTCGCTCCGTTCAAACGAAGGTCATTCGCGACCGGCAGCGGCGTGGCACTGTGCCCTAAGTGTCGTGATTGTATTATTACTGATATAGGACTGAGTTCATTGGAATGCCATAGAGCAGCGCGAATTGATCGCTCTGGCGCGGCCTTCGTCCCTTTGCGCGCGATTGCCCCGAAAAACCGGAAAAGTGGTCTGTTTGGATCAGCTATTGGTTGATCCAGGGCCTAACCTGTCAGCATCACCGGACAGTTCAGTTGACGGTGACTGAGAGACAACACCGCGCTCCCGCCGGTCATTCAGGGAGGTGAACATGGACTATGCTCATACCGACGACGGATGCTTCGACGACAGCGCGCTCCTTGTGATGGGGGTGGCGTTCGATGACGCCTGCCGCTCGCTGCGCCATCTGTCGCGAAACTATCAGACGCGCGAGCTGCTTGCGCTGCGCATCGTTGGAGCGGCCATTCGGGGCGAGCGCGATCCCATTCGCCTCTGTTCGCAAGCGACGTCCGGGCTTCATGTCGCCAACGGCGCGGAACTGATGTCAGCGTAGGCCTCTTTGCCCCCAGCCCCGCCTGCGCTGCGGTTGCGCCCTTTGCGTGACCAGCAGGGCCCGGCCAGTACCCCTGGCCGGGCCCTGAACAATGCCGGGCATTTTCTCCCGAGCGCCAAGAAGACGGCCGAATAATGACCAGGTGAGCCGAGTTCCACGGCTCATGACCCGGGTATTCACCCGGTCGGCGGCGCGCTAATATGACCGACGCATGTTCGACGCCCGGATTTTGTTCGCCAGAGGGAAGGCTGTCCTGGAGATTGCGGGACCGACAATCGGTTCGGTCCCGGTTCTGCTCACGCGTGGTTTGGCGCGGGCGGCTGTTCCCTTGTCCTGGGCGTGTCTCGGCTTCGCCACCGTGGGAGCGATTGCTGCGACGGCGTCTTATCTCCCCCTGCACGCCGGCCGGTCGGCGGTTACCCAGCCTTCGATGCGTTCCGCAGTTCCGGCTGCGCAGGCGCATGCCTCGGATTTTGACCGACGGTGGCACGAGGAGTGGACACAGCTCGTCGGTCGTCTGGGAGCGCCGGTGCAAGAAAGGCGGGATGACAGCTGGCTCTGGTCCGCGACGCCATCACCTTTCGCGACACGCTTCACACGCAACGATGCCAGCGGCCTGACTGTCGCAACGCCTTTGCCGCTGCCGCGGCCCGATAGCACGGCGCGGCCCGCTGTTGTCGCCGCCGCTCCGCCGGTGAACGAACCGCGCGTCGCGTCGCTGCCGCCGCAACCGGAGCCGTCCGAGCCCGGTATTCTGGACAAACTGTTCGGCGATCCGGACCGTGCCGCAAAGGCCGTGCTGGCGGCTCATCCCAACAAAGCCCTGTACGATATCGCCAAGCGCGCCGTCTATCTGCCGGATGGCACCAAGCTGGAAGCGCATTCGGGCTTCGGCGCTTGGATGGACGATCCTGAATCGGTGCATCTCAAGAATGTCGGCGTGACACCACCCAACGTCTATGCCGTCACCTTCCGGGAGAAACCGTTTCATGGCGTTCGTGCGTTGCGCATGAAGCCCGTCGGCGAAGGCAAGATGTACGGCCGGGACGGCATTCTGGCGCATTCGTACTTGCTGGGCGAGGCGGGCGCCTCGAATGGCTGCATCTCCATTCGGGAGTACGACAAGTTCCTGAAGGCCTATGAGGACGGACAGTTCAACCAGATCATCGTCCTGCGTAGCATCGACGAGCCGGTGCCGCGCCTGCTCGCCAGCGCGCAATAGCCCGACAAGGAGCAGGAGCGTTCAGGTGGCCCCCGCTGGGATGGTGGCCTAAAGTTAGTTCATCTGCTGTGCTGAATTGAGAAAAAAATACCAATCAATAATTTAGCTCAGGATAGCAGTTACGACCTGACTAACCATCCTGGCGTTTCAGGATTGTTCGCAGCCGTAAACTAATTCACCCCCCAAAAAAACCTAAACCTTTGTCCGCTTTTTGATTTTCGTTTCGTCGACATTAACTCGACCCTCGTTCGAGACGCCTGACGATGTCCGAGCGTGCAAGTTGTAGAGGCGCGAACGGCCGCACCGTTGACGATGTTCATCAGCGTGGGCGGTCGTAGACCACTTATCGCAGTCGGGATGTGCGGACAGAATCCAGGAAGCCAAGCACGGCGTCATTGAACGCCTGTGGCTGCTCCCAGTAGGCGGAGTGACCGGCACCTCTCACCAGCGCGACCCGAGCGCCAGGAATAACATCGGCAAGTCGCTTCATTACCGGAGGGGGGGCATACATGTCGGCGTCGGAGGCGAGGACCAGCACCGGCAAATCGAGCATTGCGAGCGACGCAAGATCGAGCGCGCTCGCGAAAGCCTGCTTGACCGGCGTTGCCACGGCCTCACCCGTCATGGCAAGCCAAAGCGCCAGACCTTCGGGATTTTCGGCACGATAGGCAGGGCCGATCTCACGGAATTCCCGTGGAAGGTTCTCGAAGGCATGGGGCCTGAGGGGCGCGGTCGCGGCCATGTATGATGCGTCCTGAACCGCTACCAGACTGGTCGCCAATGTCAGCGAGCTCAACCTTTCAGGGAACGTGATCGCGAAATCGGCGGCGGCGAAACCGCCTGCCGCACTGCCGATCAGGTGCACCCGCTCAAGCCCTAGATAATCGAGCAACGCCCGCAGGTCGCCGGCCGCGGTACCCGGATCGTTTTGCGGTCCGGCCTCGGACCGGTAATGGCCTCGGCGCGAGTAGCCGATGACGCGATAGCCCGCGGCGGCGAGAGCAGGCTGCTGGTAGAGCCACATCGCACCGCTGCCGACAACGGGGTGCATAAGGACCACCGCTTCGCCGCCTCCGCCCGTATCCCAATGCCAAAGACGAACCGGGCCGAGGTCGGCCATGCCTTCACGCGCCGGCGCCTGGCGCGGCACCGCAACGACAGGGACGGAGAACATGGTCGCAGAGCAATTTGAGCCTGCGTCGATCCGGTCCGGCACGTTCATTTCTCCTGCTCTTCGTCCGCCGCGCTCATGACTCGCGAGATTCTTTACCAACGCGTTTGACATTTTGAACCGGTTCATTACACATATCAAGCGCTGTGCCAAGCAGGCCCGACCCAGTCGAAGGGATACGGAGCCGCGCACAAAGGGAGGAACGGATGACTTTCGAAGCAGGAATTTCACGTCGCAGTTTGCTGCGCAGTCTTGCTGGCGGCGCCGCCGCGACAGCGCTTGCAACAGCTCCCGCGCTCGCCGAGGATTATCCGGCCAAGCCCGTCACGCTGGTCGTTCCCTATGGGCCCGGCGGCGCAACGGATACGGTCGGCCGCGCGGTCGCCGATGGTCTGGCCAAATACTGGAAGAAGTCGGTCATCGTCGAGAACAAGGCCGGTGCCGGTTCGAATATCGGCGCGGAATACGTCGTGCACCAGAAGCCCAACGGCTACACCATGCTGGTCGCTACCGATCCGGCGCTGTTCCTGAATGAGTTCGTTTACAAGGAACTGCCTTTCAGCCCGGAAAAGGATTTCGAGCCGGTCACGCACCTGATGAACGTTCATTCCATCCTGGTCGTGTCGCCGTCCCTCAAGGTGAACAACCTGAAGGATTTCATCGCCAAGATGAAGGCAGAAGGATCCAAGTATAACTACGGCTCGCCAGGCGTCGGCGACGGCAGCCACCTTGGTATGGAATGGCTGAAGAACGAAGCCGGCGGATTCGAAATGACGCATATCCCGTACACGGGCATGGGCCCGGCCGTGCAGGGAATGCTGTCGCGCGACCTCCACGCGCTGATCGTGTCGGTGGTCACCGCCAAGCAGCACATCGATTCCGGAAAGATGATTCCTATCGCCGTTTCCGGCAAGAAGCGGGCCCCCGGACTGCCGGACGTCCCAACCTTCGCGGAGCAGGGCTTCCCGCAGATCCGGCTTGGCTTCGCGGTCGGCCTGCTTGCGCCCAAAGGCACGCCGCTGGAGCTGCGCGAGCAAGTCGCCAAAGGAGCGAATGCAGCTTTCAGCGATCCGGAATTCCAGAAGAAGTATGTCGACACGCTCGGTTACGAGGTGATTGCCAGCACGCCGCAGGAGTTTGCCGCGTTCATCAAGACCGAACGCGAGAACGCCAGACGCGTGGTGAAGCTGGCTGGCGCCGAAAAGCTTCAATGACCGTTGCTAAGCGAGCGTTGGAACGACGCCGCCCGTGAGCCCGGCTCACGGGCCGACCAAAGGGGGACAACCAATGCCGCGCCTTTTCGCGATGTCGGACTTCTGGTCCGGCATTCTGTTCATCGTCACCGGTTCGGTGGCTTTGTGGATCGGCCGCAACTATCCGCGCGGCACGCTTTCGCAGATGGGGCCGGGCTTTTTCCCGCATGTCATCAGCGTTGTTCTCATCGGCATCGGATTGCTGATCGTCCTGCAGGCGATGCGCGCGGACGGGCCCGGCGAATCGACAGGGCCCTGGCCGTTGCGGGCGCTGGTTCTGGTGTCCGCCGGACTGATCCTCTTCGGACTGCTCGCGCCGGTCGCCGGAATCGTTCTGGCGGCATTTGCAGTCGTCGTGCTGCCCGGTTTTGCGACGGCCGATGTCAGGCCGATCGAGCTGTTGGTCGTCGCGGCCGCGCTCGTGGTCGTCGCCGTCGTCGTCTTCGTCTACGGCCTTGGTCTCAATCTTCCCGTTTTTCCCTGGAGCTGATCCGTGGATCTTCTGTCCAACATCGTCCTCGGACTCGGCGTCGCTATGACGCCGGAAAATCTGCTCTATGGTCTGTTCGGGTGTTTTCTCGGCACGGCGATCGGCGTGTTGCCAGGCATCGGCCCGATCGCCACCATATCGCTGCTCCTGCCGCTTACATTCGTTCTGCCGCCGCTCGGCGGCCTGATCATGCTCGCCGGCATCTACTACGGTTCGCAATACGGCGGTTCGACCACGGCGATCCTGGTCAACATGCCCGGCGAAACATCCGCGGTCGTCACCTGCATCGATGGCTACGAGATGGCGCGTCAGGGCAGAGCGGGTCCTGCGCTGGTGATCGCGGCGCTCGGATCGTTCTTCGCCGGCACTGTGGCAACGGTCATCATCGCGGTTGCCGCTGTGCCTTTGGCTGACGTTGCGCTCGAATTCGGGCCGCCCGAATATGCGGCGCTGATGTTTCTCGGGCTCATTGCGTCCGTGGTGCTGGCGAATGGCGTCTTCCTGAAGGCGCTGGGCATGATCTTCCTCGGCTTGTTGCTCGGCACGATTGGGACCGACGTCAATTCGGGCGCCGCGCGCTACACATTCGGCTTCTTCGAATTGTCAGAAGGGCTCAATTTCGTGCCGCTCGCGGTTGGCGTGTTCGGCATTACCGAAATCCTGTCCAATCTCGAACGGCGGCATGAGGACGGTGTTTCGACGCAGAAGCTCAGCCGGCTATGGCTGTCGCGCGAGGATATCAGGCGCGCGGCGCCCGCGGTGGCGCGGGGTACGCTCATGGGCTCGCTGCTCGGATTGATTCCCGGCGGCGGTATCATTCTCTCGACCTTCGCCTCCTACACGCTGGAAAAGAAAATCTCCAAGCAACCCGAGAGTTTCGGCCGCGGCGCGATCGAAGGCGTTGCCGCGCCCGAATCCGCCAACAATGCGGCCAGCCAGATTTCCTTTATTCCGATGTTGACCCTCGGCATTCCGCCGACGGCCTCGCTTGCGATGATGATGTGGGCCATGACGGTTCACGGCATTCGGCCCGGCCCGCAGGTCATGAATTCCAATCCCGAGCTCTTCTGGGGGCTGATCGCCTCCATGTGGATCGGCAACATCATGCTGGTCATTCTCAACCTGCCGATGATCGGCTTGTGGGTGAAATTGCTCCACGTGCCCTACAGGCTGCTCTTCCCGGCGATTCTCCTGTTCTGCGCCATCGGCGTTTACAGCGTGAACACGGCGTCCTTCGACATCTATCTCGCGGTGCTGCTCGGACTGTTCGGCTATATGCTGCGCAAGTCCGGCTGCGAGCCGGCGCCCTTTCTGCTCGGCTTCATCATCGGTCCGTTACTGGAAGAAAATCTCCGCCGGGCCATGCTGATTTCGCGCGGCGACCCCATCATCTTCATGACCCGGCCGGTGAGCGCCGCGCTGATCTGCATCTCAGCCGCGCTGCTTTTCATGCTTGTCCTGCCGGCCTTTCGGCGCAAGCGTCAGGAAGCGTTCCGGGAAGCCTAGGGGCTCGTCCGCGATTTCATCCGAATCGGACGTCGAGGACGATATTCTGAAACAGTTCACCGTCGAACGCCCGTAATCTTGCGATGCGATAGGCTATTTAATGACATTCGCGGATGCCTGGAGACCAAACGGCATCAAAATATTGAAACGGTTCATTGACAAGCCGTTGTTCCTTCATCAATCTCCTGCCGAAGCCCCACGAAGGGCTGCCGCAGCCGGTTCCGGTGCGGCAAACCTGGCGCGTCAGACCTCACCGGTCAGGCGGACCGACCAGTCAAAAAATCGGGAGGAGACCATGCGAAAGTCCGTCGTCACCGCTCTTAGTGTGCTGCTGGCATTCAGTTCGTCTGCCCTTGCGCAGCCCAAGCAAGTGCTCTTCGGGGCGCTTCTGCCCCTGACAGGCCCGGCCGCGCCGATCGGCATCGAAGAACAGCAAGGCGTCCAATTTGCTGTCGACCAGATCAACGCCAGGGGCGGAATCAGGGGCGTGCCCGTCAAAATTCTGTTCGACGACAGCCAGGGCAAGCCGGATCAGGCCGTCCTTGCCTTCAACCGCATGATTGATCTCGAAAAGGTCCCGGCGCTGCTGACAGCGTTCTCCTCGATCTCGCTGGCCATCGCGCCGCTTGCCACGCGGCGACAAGTGCTGGTCGTCAATCCGGCGGCGCAGACCGACAAGCTGGAGAATGCGTCCCCTTTCCTGATCAACACGCTGCCCATGGTGCGGCAGGAGGCAGGCGTCCTCGCCAAATACGCAATCAAGAACATCGGCAAGACGGCCGCCATCATTTATGAGAACGCGGCAGCCGGCATCGACGGCAGCACCGACTTCCGTAAGTACTTTGAAGAAGCCGGCGGCAAGATCATCGCCGAGGAGCCGGTGGAGTTCGGCCAGACCAATTACCGCTCAACGCTTCTGAAGATCGCCGCCGCCAAGCCGGACTTCGTCTACATCGCCATCACGCAAAGCCACGACGCGATGGCCAACCAGGTCGGCCAGATTCCGGGCTTTCCCACGGGCATCGGCAATACCTTCTCGCGGCCGTTCTTCGGCCATGCGTCCACCGAGGGGTGGTACCAGACCGCCATTCAGTCGGGCTATCCGGACAATGCGACCGTCGCCGCCTTCAAGAAGCAGTTCAACGCGGAAGACATGGGTTTCTTCGCGCGCGAATATTTCAACGCCACCAATATCGTCCTGAAGGCAGCGGAGAAGGTGCTTGCCGACGGCGGTGAGATCACCGGGCCGGCGCTGCGGGATGCCGTACTGAAGATCCGCACGTTTGATTCACCGGTGGCGAAGATCAACTTCGAGAGCAACACCGCGTCGCGGCCCGTCGAAATCCTGCGCTACAAGGGCAAGGAACGCGTCATGGTCGAAACCGCACAGTCCGCGAACTGAGCGCGGACGGAACCGCCGGCGATGCTTTACCTGCAACTGTTCATCGATGGCGTTGTCAGCGGATGCGCCATCGGGCTCGTCTCTGTGAGCTTCTCCTACTTCTACGCGACCACGGGGACGTTCCATGTCGCCCATGCGGGGATTTACACGCTGAGCGCCTATGTCAGCTGGTGGCTGGTAGCGAACGGCGTGCCCTTCATGGCCGCGTTCGCGCTGGCGATCGTCGCCGCGGCAGCCGTCGGGTACCTCACCCAACGGCTGCTCTACGAGCGGCTTGCGCGGAGCTCGGCATCGCCGCTGGTGATGATGATCGCCTCGATCGGCTTGCTCACGGTGCTGCAGAACGTCGTCGCGATTATGTTCACACCCAACATCGTTCAGTTCGATTTGCCCTGGCGGCTGTCGCATCTGAGCTTCGGAAGTATCTCGCTCAGCTATCCGCAGGCGTTGATCGCCGTGTTGAGTCTGGTGATAGTCGTCGCGTTGGTACTGTTTTCCCGGCACTCCACGCTCGGCAAACGCATCCGCGCGGTCACGTCCAATCCCGATCTCGCCGAGATCACCCGTCTGGCGCCGAAGCAGGTTTTCGCGCTTGTGCTCGCGATAAGCTCGGCCATCGTCGCCGTGCCGGCCGTGCTCACCGGCGTCGACCAGGCGCTTCAGCCCTATACCTCGCTTCTCGTTTTGCTGACTGCGGTGATTGCCATGATCGCCGGCGGGATTGGCAGTCTGCCGGGCGCGTTCGGCATGTCGATCGTCCTTGCCGTCGTGCAATCGATGTCGGTTGCCTTCATGTCGGGCCGCTGGAGCGTAGCCGCGGTGTTCGGCATCTTCATCGTGTTCATCCTGTTCAGGCCGCAAGGGCTGTTCCGCAGCCGCTTCGGCCGGGCTGTTTGAGGCCCGGGCGATGAACTACTTCCTCTCCTTCGTCATTCTGGCCGAGATTTTCTCCATCGCGGCGCTGTCGACCAATCTGCTGATCGGCGTGATCGGCATCTTTTCGGTCGCCCAGGCGGCCATTATGGGCGTTGGAGCCTACGCGACGGCCCTTCTCATGATGGCCGGCGTGCCTTTTCCGCTTGCAGCGCTGGCCGCGATCGTGATGTGCGCCGCGATCAACGTGCTGTCGTCGCTGCCATCGCTGCGGCTGGCGGGAGACTATTTCATCATCACGTCTTTCGGCACGCAGCTTGTCGCGACGGCCGTGTTCATCAACTGGCAGAACCTCACCGGAGGGGCCACGGGGCTGGTCGGCATTCCGATCGCCGAGATCGGCGGCTATGCCTTCGCGTCCTCGCAGCAGTTCGCGGCCTTGGCCACCGGTTGTCTGATCGTTATCGCCGCCAGCTTCTGGCTGCTGATGCGGTCGCCCTATGGAAAGCTTTTGCACGCGATCCGGCTGAACGAAGTGGCGGCCGTTGCCGCTGGCCGGAAAGTGTTGCGCGCCAAGGTCGGCGTCGCCGCGGTCTCCGGCGCCTATGCGGGCGTCGCCGGCGCGCTTTATGCCACCTATATCAGTTTCATCGATCCCGTTTCCTTCGACATTCACGTCTCGGTTCTGGTGCTGACCATGTTGGTTGTCGGCGGCGCTCGGACACTAGCCGGATCGATTATCGGCCCGTTCTTGTTGCAGGCCATTCCGCAGCTTCTGGCCATGATCGACATTCCCTCGACGATCGTTGGGCCGGTGCGCCAGCTCGTCTACGGCGTCATCCTGATCGCCTTCATGCTCTGGCGACCGCAAGGCATTGCGGGGAGGAAGCTGTGACGACTTACTTCTCCGTGACGAATGTCACCAAGCGCTTTGGCGGTCTCGTCGCCCTCGACGATTGCAGTTTCGACATCGAGCCGCTGCGGACGAGCTGTGTGGTGGGCCCCAACGGCGCCGGGAAGACCTCGATCTTCAACGTCATCACCGGCTTCATCCGGCCGGACACCGGGTCGGTCACATTCAAGGGCGAAGACATCACCCAGGCTTCGCGACATCATCGGGTCGACAGGGGCATCGCGCGTACGTTTCAGAACCTTCAGCTCTTCGAGGAACTGACCGCGCTCGAAAACGTCATGGTCTGCCTCAAGGACGAGAGCGCCAACGATCCGTTGACCGCGATCTTCAGGCCGTTCCACACCAATGCGGTGCTGCGCCGGAAGACGGCGGAAGCGGCCACGTTGCTCGAACAGGTGGGGCTTGGTCACAAGCTGAACGCCGCCGCCTCCAGCCTGAGCTACGGTCAGAAGAAACTTCTGTGCATTGCGCGGGTATTGGCGACCGGAGCCGAACTTGTGCTGCTCGACGAGCCGACCTCCGGCCTCGCGGCCGGAGCGCTCGACGCGATGGTCGAGTTGATCCACAAGCTGAAGGCCCAGAACCGGACCCTGCTTGTGGTCGAACACAACACCCAGATCGTTCAACGCATCGCGGACGAGGTTCTGTTCTTTCATCGCGGCCATCTGATGGCCCGCGGAACGCCGGCTGAAATCGTCGCGAATGAAGAACTTGGCCGAATCTATTTCGGAAAAGGCGCCAGCCGATGACGCTCGAAGCGCGCGATCTCGTCGCCGGTTATGGCGACAAGGCCATCCTAGACAAGGTGTCGTTCACGCTGAAGGACGGGGAGATCCTCGCTTTCTTCGGTCATAACGGCGCCGGCAAATCCACAACGCTGAAAGCCGTCATCGGGCTCATTCCGGTGCAGGAGGGCGAACTGCTGCTCGACGGCGAGCGCATCGACAAGCTGCCGATCGGCGCCCGGCTCGACCGCGGCATCAAGTTGTTGCCGGAAGGGCGCGGCATCTTTCCGGATCTCAGCGTGAAAGACAGCATCGATATCGTTGCGCAGCGCAATTGCACGCCCGGCGGCAGCAAGATCGGCCGTGATGACGTCTATGCGCTTCTGCCCAACCTCGCGAAACTCAGGAATTCTGTCGCAGGCGAGCTGAGCGGCGGACAGCAACAGATCCTCGCTTTTGCGCTGGCTCTGCTCGGGTCGCCGCGCTGCATCCTGCTGGAAGAGCCGTCGGTCGGGCTGCAGCCCGACCTCGTGGAGGAGTTGTTCGGCAAGATACGCGAGATATGCGGCCGTCTCGGCGTCTCGGCTATTCTGATAGAGCACAAGATCGCCTCGGCGATGAACATCGCCGATCACGTGATGATCATCAACAGCGGCCGGCTTGTCTTCAACGGCAGCAAGGCCGACGCAGAGACGATCAATCTCTGGGGTTATTTCTAAGCGGGCGCGGGTGATATGAAGAAGCTGATCAACGATCCTCGCGACGTGGTGCGCGAGATGCTGGAGGGGTTGGTCCAGGTTTCGCCGGGTCTCGCGCTTCTGGAAGGCGAGACCGTGGTGATGCGCGCGGAGCTGCCGCCCGATCCGGCATCGCGTCCCGTTGCCGTCCTGTCCGGCGGTGGCAGCGGCCATGAACCCGCCCACGCTGGTTATGTCGGGCCGGGAATGCTGAGCGCCGCCATTGCTGGGGATGTCTTCACCTCGCCCAGCGTCGACGCGGTGCACGCGGCGATCCGTGCGACCGCGGGACCGGCGGGCGCCGTGCTGATCGTCAAGAATTACACAGGAGATCGTTTGAACTTCGGTCTGGCGGCAGAGCTAGCCCGACAGGATGGCATTCCGGTCGAGATCGTGGTCGTGGCCGACGATGTCGCGCTTCGCGATACGGTGACGCGGGAAAGACGCCGGGGCATCGCCGGGACGATTCTGGTTCACAAGGTCGCCGGAGCCGCCGCGGGGAGAGGTCATACTTTGGCGACGGTCGCGGCGCTGGCGCGCAGGGCAGCAGATCGCGTCGGCACGATGGGTGTCGGCCTCGGGTCCTGCATCGTGCCGTCCGCCGGGGTGCCGAGTTTCCAGCTTGGCGCCGATGAGATCGAATTTGGTCTCGGTATTCACGGCGAAAAGGGTGTGCGCCGGACGTCCATGTCCAGCGCCGACGCGATCGTCAAAGCGATGCTGGAGCCGCTTCTCGACGAGATGAAGCCGGCCAAAGGCGAGCCGGTTGCGTTGCTGGTCAATGGGCTTGGCGCCACGACGCCGATGGAGCTTGCCATTGTCACGCGCGCGGCGTTCGGTGAACTTGAGTCGCGCGGCCTTGTCGTTGGCCGGGCCTGGACCGGCGCACTCATGACCGCGCTGGAAATGCCGGGATGCTCCATCTCGCTTCTGCTGCTGGATGGTGAATTGACCGGCCTGCTGGACGATCCGACACAGGCGATGGCCTGGCCGGGGTCCGGCAAGGTTGCCGCAACGCCGCGTGTGGTCGCCGCACCACCGGTGAACAAGCAGCCGGAGGGCGTGGCTGTCGATGGACCGCTCTCGCAGACCATGCGGCGTGTGGTCGACCACGTCGCAAATGCGCTGGAGAACGCCGAGCGCCATCTGACCGATCTCGACAGCCGCGCCGGCGACGGCGATCTCGGCGCCAGCATGGCGCGCGGCGCGGCGGCGCTGCGGACGTTGCCGGCGTTCAGTTTCGCGTCGCCTGCACCGCTGTTGTTTGCGATCGGCGAAACGCTTCGCCGCGTCATTGCCGGAAGCTCCGGACCTTTCTATGCGACCGCGCTGCTGCGCGCATCGAAGAGCCTTTCTGGCGCCGACACACCGGATGAGCAGCAATGGCGTGCGGCCTTTGCGCGTGGCGTTGCGGCGATCGCTGAGCTTGGCGGCGGCAGGGAAGGGGATCGCACCATGCTCGATGCGCTCATCCCGGCAAGCCAGGCATGGCTGGACGGTTCGTGGCCCGATGCCGTCCGGGCCGCTGAAGGCGGCGCGCTCCGCACGGCGGATATGTATCCTCGGCTCGGCCGCGCGAGCTATTTGGGCGACCGCGCCGTCGGTGTACCGGATGGCGGCGCGGTAGCGGTTACCATCTGGATGGCGGCGATCAGCGAGGCGCTCGGCTGACATGAAGCTGTTCTGGTCAAGCCGGTCGCCCTTTGTGCGCAAAGTGATGATCGTTGCCCACGAGCTCGGGATCGCCGAGCGTATTGAACATGTCCGCACGGTGGTACACCCGGCCAAGCCGAATGCCGAAGTGATGGCCTTTCATCCCATCAGCAAGATACCGGCCCTGATCTCCGACGACGGGCAGGCGATCTACGATTCACGCGTTATCTGCGAGTACCTCGACGATCGTTTCGGCAAGGGCGCGCTTCTGCCAGCTTCCGGCCCCGGCCGCTGGCAGGTGCTGACGCGTCATTCGATGATCGACGCGCTCACTGAAACTTGCGTGATGTGGAACGGCGAACGCCGCAAGCCGCAGGAGCTCAGGGATGAACAAATCGTCGCCGCGAGCGCGGTTCGCGTGACGTCGGGTCTTAATGCTCTCGAGGCGGACATTGCATTCTTCGAAGAAGAAGGGCTGACGCTGGCGCATGCGGCCGCCGCGAGTGCCTTGGCCTATCTGGACTTTCGCCTCGACACGTTTGCCTGGCGCGAAAGCCAGCCGCGGCTCTCCCGGTGGTTCGCGGAATTCTCGAAGCGTCCCTCCTTCGTCGAGACTGCTTTCGCTGACGTTTACTGAAGAGTGCGTAAGCGCCGCCGGAGTCGGTTGAGACAGTAGACCGGGGAGTGTTTCTGGACTATGAACCGGTTCATATAGGAACAAAGGTGTGAAATGACAGGAGGTTGGTGCGAGGTGGGTGGGGTGGCGCTCCGGTACAGATGCGACGGATCGGATGGCCCCTTCCTGATCCTCATCCACGAAATGGGCGGGATGATCGAATCCTGGGACCGTGTGGTGCCGCTGCTTCAGGACCGCTTCCGGATATTCCGCTTTGACATGCGTGGCGCGGGAATGTCGGAGAAAGTGAGAGAGGGCATCCGCGTCGATCAACTTGCCGACGATCTGGCGGCCCTGCTTGACACAGTGGGCGTCACGGAAAGGGCGGTCGTGGCCGGCTGCGCCGTTGGCGCCGCGGTGGCGTTGAGCTTTGTTACTCGCCATCCGGAACGCAGTGCCGGCCTTGTGCTGATGAACCCCGCGCTCAGCGTGACGCCGGAGAATCTGCCGGCGTTGCGAGCGCGTGCCGAGCATCTGCGTCAAGCCGGCACCCACGGCATCGTCGAGGAATCGCTGGCGAGCGGCTATCCAGAGTCTTTTCGCGCCGTCGACGCGGCGTATTTCGAGATGTTCCGCGCGCGTTGGCTGGCAAACGATCCGGAAAGTCTTCGCGCGCATTTCCTGATGCTGGCGGGCATGGACCTTCGCGGAGACGTGCCGAAGGTCGCTTGTCCGATACTTGGCATCAGCGGGCGGCTCGATCCGTTGCGGCCGACCAGTTACGTCCGCGAGCTTCTCGACCTCGCGACAAACGCGCGGCTGGTGGTCATCGAAGCCGGTCATCACATGCCGGATCAGGCGCCGGACGCGGTCGCCCAAGAGCTTGCAGCTTTCGTAACGCACGTCATGGGGTCTCGGGCGGGAGAAGCGGCATGATCGGAAACTGGCGCATCGGTGACATCAAGGTTGCGAACATCGTCGAGTATTTCGGTCCGACTCATCAGCCCGAAGTTGTGTTTCCGGAGTTCGACCGTGCGGTCTTCGGTCGACGCGAAGCCGAACTTCCGCCGATGCACTGGTATCCGGAAATGAACCGGTTCGTCATTGGCATCCAGATATGGGTCGTGTTTGCCCCGCCCAATATCGTTGTCGTCGACACCGGCGTCGGCAATGGCAAACCACGGCCGGCCGCACGCATGGACCAGCTCAACACGCTGCTGCCGGCGTGGCTCGAAGCGACTGGTGTGAAGCCCGATCAGGTCACGCATGTCGTGATGACGCACCTCCACAGCGATCACGTCGGCTGGAACACCGTCCTCGACAATGGCCGTTGGGTGCCGACCTTTCCCAATGCGCGCTATCTCATGCCCAAGCGCGACTTCGACTACTTCAAAGATTTGAGTGAGAGCGGTAAGGCAGGAGAGCCGTCTTTCTCCGACAGTGTGCAGCCCATTCTCGACGCCGGCCTCGCCGATTTCATCAATGGCCAGGCGGAGGTTGCAGACTGCCTGCAGGTGACCGACGCGATCGGCCATACGCCGGGCCAACTCAATTACTGGCTTCGCTCGCGCGGCGAGACCGGTGTTTTCTCGGCCGACATCCTCCATCACCCGGTGCAGGTCCTCAATCCCGGCTGGAACACGGCGTTCTGCGTGCTGCCCGATGAGGCCAAGGCGACCCGTCTGAAATTCCTCCACGAAGCGAGCAGGACCGAAGCGCTGGTCATGCCGTGTCATTTCCCGCCGCCGCACTGCGGCTTCATCCGGCGCCAGGGCGACGCGTTCGCCTACGAGCCGGCGGTCTGAGAACCCTTCATCCCAAGAGCAAAGAAGTAGTCACATGGCAAACAGCAAGACGATCGTTACCTGCGCCATCACCGGCGCGTCCCTGACACCTTCCATGTCGAAGGCGCTGCCGGTGAGCGGCGAAGAAATGAGAACGCAATCCGTCGACGCGGTGAAGGCCGGCGCCGCGATTGTCCATCTTCATGCGCGCGAGCCGGACGGGCGGCCGACCAACGCCATTTCCGTATGGCGCGAGTTCATCCCGCACATCCGCGAGAAGACCGACGCCATCATCAATATGTCGGCTTCCCTCGGTTCGACAGCGGAGTCGCGGCTCGAGGCGGTTCTGAACCTGCGGCCTGACATCGCAACCGTCATCGTCGGTTCGATGAACTACGGCCTGTTCCGCAAGGCGGAAAACCAGGGCGTTTCCATTTTCAACACCGAGTGGGAGCGCGAGGCGTTTGGACCGAAGAGCTACGAGATCGTCACGTCGAACAGCTTCGGCAAGATTGCCCGGATGATTGACATCCTGATCGACAATGACATCGCCATGGAGTTCGAGTGCTACGATGTCGGCCATCTCTACATTCTTGAGCGCCATCTCAGCACCAAGAACGTCAAGAAGCCGATCATCGTGCAGTTCCTGACGGGAATCCTTGGCGGCATTCCGTCCGATATCGATCATCTGCTGCACATGAAACGGACAGCCGAGCGGCTCTTTGGCGACGATCTGATCCTGTTTACGCACGGCACTGGGACCGGCAACATCCGAGCGGCGACTAATGGCGCGCTGATGGGCACCCATGTCCGAGTCGGCCAAGAAGACAATCTGTTCGAGTTCCCCGGAGTCCCATTCGCGTCCAACGCCGCTCAGGTTGAGAAGATGGGCCGGATCTTCCGCGAATTTGGGATCGAGATGGCGACCTCGGCGGAAGCCAGGAAAATCCTGCACCTGTAAGCAGGGTTGTGGATGCCGCAGCCGCGGCGGTGATGTCTCGACGTTACCTCCCGGCCATGCGTTGTGCTATTTCGATTTCACCGAGCCGCGGAAGTTGACGCGGGCATCGCAGCGAATAGTGATCGGCGCCTCGCCTTCACCGCTCATGCGCCGCGCCAGCAGATCCCATGCGATCTGCGCCAACTCCCGCGTCGGCTGCTGGATGCAGGACAAAGTCGGCCAGAGCGCTTGCGCCCAGTCCGGCTCTTCCGCACACAGCAAGCCGACATCGTCCGGGTAGCGCAGGCCAAGCGTGCGCATGGCCTCAATGGCCCATGCCGCAAGGAGGCTGCTGCTGGCCACGACGACGCAGCGCGGGTTCGCGGCAGGGAGCACGCTTGCCAGCATATCGCGGAATTCTCCCTGACTCTTGCCGCACTTCAAAATTTCCAGCTCAACCGGACGCCCGCTTTCCTCAATGGCGTCGCGCATTCCAATGATGTTCTGTCGGACGACGGAGAAATTGGGGAACTGGGTTGCGACGATCAGTCGTTCGTAGCCCCATTCGATCAGATTCAATGTCGCCCGCCGGAATGCCGCCCTGTGATCGACCAGAACCTGGTCGGCTCCAAGCTCGTCTTCGACGAAGCGGTTGATCATCACCGTCGGCATGGCAGAAGCGGCGAGCTTTGCCAAAGCCGGGTCGCCCCGCCGCGTGGGCAATATCAAAACACCACTCGCGCGCGATGCGATGAGGCGTTCGACGCGCGCTTGCTCGCGGGCGGGATCGTGCCGGGTGATGACATGGACGAGCTCGAAGTCGGCGGCGGTGGCGTGCCCCTCCAGCGCGTCGGACATGTGGACGAAGTTCGAGGACGTCATGTTTGGCACGCACAGCCCGACCACGGGATAGCGCTGGCTGCGCATGCCTTTGGCAAGCAGGCTGCCGCTGAACGACAGGGCCTTGATCGCTTGCTCGACCTTCTCCTTGCGCTTGGCGCTGACCGTCGTGCGGCCGTTGATGACATTGGAAACCGTTCCGACCGATACGCCGGCAAGCGCCGCGACATCGCCGATCGTGGCCTTACGGTCGGTTTGCATGATCGGGCGGGGGGGGCGGTCTTTTATGCGGGGCAAGGATGAAGGCCTCTGTCGATGACTTTTCTATACGCCAGCTCCGCAAGCATGAAAGGATTTTTGAAAGGGTACAATTGCTCCGCAGGGACAACACTTTACTTCAAACGCGCCAAGCGCTCAAACCGCGTGAAAAAAAATCGTTAACAATCAATATGTTGCCGGATGATGGACTCGGCCGTCGAACGTGCCGGCCAGCCAGGAACGAAACGGCGCGAACGAAGTGCCGGGCGAATCAGGCGCTTACTGAATGCTCGGTCCGCGGCTTTCGGCGGTCCGAAGGGTGCGGCGGGATCGCGATAGGACACTCTTGCTCTTACGTCGCGAGTTCATCCGCCATCCTAATCAGATAATCGGAAAATGTTTTGCGATCGCGCGCGCTGAAGTCGTCCAGCGTCGCCCAATGCAGTTCGAACAGCCGCGGTGTCAGCGTGTTCACCATGCTGACCCGAAGCGGGTGATTATTAAAATCACCCGCCGTAAATGGTAAGCGCTAACGCTACAACAGTGGTTTGGCTTATTGAAAAGTTGGCGCTTTAGACGGGTCTTGCTCGACTGGCTAAATGAATGGCTTGCGTCTCAGCGGCCGTTAACGAGCGCTGCGTATCAACGGCGGCATTGAAGGCCTGTCGACACGTGGCAGCCTCATCTCTTGTGCGGAATTAGCTGAGAATTAGTTTTAGCCAAGCCTTTCTAGTAGAAAACTTAATGAAATCAGATATTTAGTTTTATTCACAGCGTTAACCAATTCTTAACGAAACCGTTTTCTGGCCCGGTCGCCCGGCTATCCTCGTACCGTTGAGGAGCAGCCCAATGATGACCTGGATGGCGGCGGTCAAAATCGCGTTCAGCAAACTCGCCTCTCGCGACTTCAAGGTCACGGGAAGGGCGTTGCGTGTCGCCGTCAAGGGGGCCTTCCTTGTTTTGATGGCGCTGATGATCGTCACTTATGCGGTATCGGTGAGCCAGAGCGCGGCCCCGCCGCCCGAGCCGCTGCCCGACCACATCTACTCCTGAACACAGCCCGGCCTTGCGGCCCTGCTGCGCCGCAGCTTGACGCGCGCCGCGCGCCCCGACAGGTTGCCCGCACTTTGCTCGATCAGCCGGGGCCCGCCGTGACCGCCGATACCGTCGCCGACAAGACCGATCCCACACGCTTTGCCGCCGCGATCGGCGAGTTGAACGCCGCATTTGGCAACCGCGTTGTCACCTCGCGCGCGGTGCGCGAGCAGCACGGCAACACCGTGACCTGGATCGCCAACCAGGCGCCGGACGCCGTGGTCTATCCGCAGTCGACCGAAGACGTGCAGCAGATCGTGCGCATCTGCGCGAAGCACAATATGCCCATTATTCCGTTCGGCACGGGTTCGTCGCTCGAAGGGCATGTCAACGCGCCGCAGGGCGGCGTGTCGATCGACTTCCGCGACATGAACAAGCTCGTCACGGTCCATGCCGAAGACCTCGATTGTGTCGTGCAGCCCGGCATCACGCGCAAGGAATTGAACGAACAGCTTCGCGACAGCGGTCTGTTCTTCCCGATCGATCCCGGCGCCAATGCCTCGCTTGGCGGTATGGCGGCCACGCGCGCCTCGGGCACCAACGCGGTGCGCTACGGCACCATGAAGGACAATGTGCTGACCATGAAGGTCGTGCTGGCGAATGGCGAGGTGATCGAGACCGCGCGCCGCGCCAGGAAGACCTCGGCCGGTTATGACCTCACGCGCCTGATGATCGGTTCGGAAGGCACGCTCGGCATCATCACCGAACTGACCTTGAAGCTCGCCGGCATTCCCGAAGCCATCGCCGGCGGGCGCTGCCCGTTCCCGTCGGTCGAGGCGGCCTGCAATGCCACGATCATGACCATCCAGTCCGGCATTCCGGTGGCGCGCATTGAGCTGCTCGACGCCATGCAGGTGCGCGCGCTCAATTTGGGCTCCAAGATGGGGCTGCCGGAAACCACATTGCTGCTGATGGAATTCCACGGCACCGACGCCTCGGTGAAGGAGCAGTCGGAGCGCTTCGGCGAGATTGCCGCCGAGTTCGGCGGCGGGCCGTTCGTCTGGACGGCGCAGGCCGAGGAACGCACCCGGTTGTGGGAGGCGCGGCACAATGCCGCTTTCTCCAATTTCCAGCTTCGTCCCGGTGCGGCAATGGTCGCGACCGATGTGTGCGTGCCGATCTCGCGGCTGGCCGATTGTGTCACCCAGACGCAGGCCGATATCGCCGAGAGTCGCATCCTGGCGCCGATCGTCGGCCATGTCGGTGACGGCAATTTTCACCTCACCATGCTGATCGATATGAACGATCCCGACGAGGTCAAGCGCGCCGAAGCCCTGTCCGAGCGTCTGGTCAAGCGCGCCCTGTCGATGGACGGAACCTCGACCGGCGAGCACGGTGTCGGTCAGGGCAAGACCAAATATATGGCCATCGAACACGGCGCCGCCGGCGTCGCGGCGATGCGGGCGATCAAGCAGGCGCTCGATCCGCAGAACATCCTCAACCCGGGCAAGATGTTGCCGGCGGGGTGACCTGTCCCCCCGACATAGATTTGCCAACGGAAACTGCAAATAATGCCCTATATTGCTTTGCGGTGAGGCGCGCCGGCCGGGGGGTCGCGGTGCGCCGCGGGAGTTGGCGTGCAGACAACCTTGCTCAGCGTGGCGGTCGCTATCATCCTGGCGCTGGTGGCGGCGCTGGTCGGTCCGCTGCTGATCGACTGGAATGGCTATCGCCCGATTTTCGAGTCGCAGGCGAGCCGCGTGCTCGGCACCTCGGTGCGGGTCGCGGGTCCGATTGACCTCAGACTCCTGCCGTCGCCGCGCCTGACGCTCAACGATATCCAGGTTGGTGCGAGCGCCCCGGCTGCCCAGGCCGGGTCTCAACCGCAAGCCGCTTCGGTGAAAGCGCGCTCGCTCGGCGTCGAGTTTGCGTTGGGGCCGCTGCTGCGCGGCGAGTGGCACGCCACCGAGCTCACCGTGGGCGGTCCCGAGGTCCGCCTGGTCACGGATGCAAACGGACAGGTGGGCACGCCCGGCATTGCTTTCGCATTTAATCCCGGCGATCTCGCCATCGAGAAGTTGAGCATCGAGGACGGCAAGTTCAGCATCGCCAATCCCGATGGCGCCGCCGTCACGTTCGACCGCGTCTGGTTCAATGGCGATGCGCGCTCGCTGATCGGTCCGCTGAAAGGCGAGGGCGCCGTCACCATCGGCGACGAGCTTTATCCATTTCGCCTTTCGACCGGCCGCTATGGTGACGACGATACGCTGAAGCTCAAGATCAATGTCGATCCGGTCAACCGCCCGCTTAGCATCGAGACGGACGGCGTCCTGACGCTGAAGGATGCGCCGCAGTTCGACGGCACGCTCAAGCTCGCCAAGCCCGTCGGCGTCGCGCAGAAAAGCGGCGGCCGCCTGACCCAGCCGTGGCGCATCACCGCCAAGCTGAAAGCCAGCGCCCAATCGGCGCTGATGGAGCAGGTCGAATATCTCTACGGCTCCGAAGAGCAGGGCGTGAAGCTTACCGGCGTCGCCGATTTCAAGTTCGGCAAAGAGCCGCGCTTTGACGGCGTGCTGTCGGGACGACAGATCGACCTCGACCGCGTGCTGGCTTCCGAGGGCGGCGGGCGTCCGCCGCCGGCCGCAGCGATTCGCGAACTCATCGAACTCGGCGGCGGCGCCTTCGCGCCGACCTTCCCGATCGCCATCGGCATCGGCATCGATCAGGTGACACTCGGCGGCAGCGCGGTGCAGAATCTGCGCGGCGACATTGTCAGCGACGCACGCGGCTGGAATCTCGACCGCTTTGAATTCCGCGCCCCGGGCTATTCGCGCGTGCGGCTCTCCGGTCATTTGGCGGTCGACAAAGGCGGCGTCGCGTTCACCGGTCCGGCCGAGATCGATGCCAACGATCCGAAGATGCTGGCCGCCTGGCTCGAAGGTCAGGCCGACAAGGTCAAGCCGCTGGCGCCGATCGACGTCAGCCCGATCAGCATTCGCGGCGACGTCACGCTCGGCAGCGAAAAGATCGCCATCGACAATTTGAAAGCCGAATTCGACCGTAAGGTCGTGTCCGGACGCTTCGCTTATGTGTTTGCCTCAGGCCGTGGGCAGGCCAGACTCGATGCCGCGCTTAACGCCCCCGATCTCGACCTCGACGCTACCCTTGGTTTCGGCATGGCGCTGATGTCAGGCTCGTCGCTGGAGCGCCCGCGCGACATGACGATTGCCATCGATATCGGCCGCGCCAGCGTCGGCGGCTTCACCGGTCGCGATGCCAGCGCACGGCTCAAGGTTGATGGCAACGGCCTGCAAATCGACAAGCTCGCGGTTGCCGATCTCGGCGGCGCGGCGTTCTCGGCAAGCGGCCGTATCGACACGAGCGGCGCGACGCCGCTCGGCAGCATCAATGTCGATCTCAACGCACCGGAGATGGAGCCGGTGCTGGCGGTGTTGCAGCGCTTTGCGCCGGGGACGGTCGCCATGCTGAGCGACAATGTGCCGATGATCTCGCCGGCCAATCTTCAGGCGCGGCTGACGATCGACGGGACCGCGCCGAAAGCAATTGCGCGCGTCGCCGTCGGCGGACGTCTTGGCCGCTTGCGCGTGGCACTCAATGCGCAAGGCAATGCCGATGCAGACGTGCTCAAGCGCGGCGATCTCAAGATCGACGGCAAGCTCGATTCCGAAGACGGCCGTACGTTGATGACGGTGCTGGGGCTCAGTCGCTCCCTCGCCATCGAAGCCGGACCGGCGTCGCTGACGCTGGCGCTGAACGGGCCGGCGAACGGCGATCTGCGCACCGATGCACGGCTTGTCGCCAAGGGGCTGGACGCGCGGGCGACAGGGACGGCGCAGCCCTTCGCGGTGACGCCGTCGGCGTCGCTCAAGGCAACGGTTGCCCGCGCCAATATCGCGCCGCTGCGCGGACCGGCGCGTGACGACAACGCTGTACTGCCGGCAACCTTCGAAGGACGGCTCACGGTGAAGGGCGGCGATGTATCGATTACCGAGATCGACGCCAATGTCGGTGGCAGCCGTGTCCGCGGCAAACTGGCGCTGGGCTTGGGCGCGCCGCGACAGATCGCGGGCGAGATCGAAGCCGACACTGTGGATGCCGGCGGCCTCATGGCGGCGGCGATCGGAATGCCGGCAGCAGCAGCCGGACCGGGCAAGTTATGGGTGTGGTCGACCGAGCCCTTCGGTGATGGCGTGTTCGGCAATCGGACAGGCGCCGTGACTTTCAAGGCGCGTCGGCTCGACGTGACGCCGCAAATTGCGGTCAGGGAATTCCGCGCGATGCTGCGCTTTGCTGACCGCGAATTCACGGTCGACGACATGAGCGGCGATATCGGTGGCGGCGCGCTCGGTGGCTCAATGACGTGGCGCGACATCGATCTTGGCGTAAGCACCAAGGCCGTTATCTCGGTGAAAGGTGCCCAGGCGACGACCTTGTTGCCGGGGGGCGCACGTCCGCCGGTCACCGGTAAACTCGATGTTGCGGCCGAGGTGAGCGGCTCCGGCATGAGCCCGATCGCGCTGATCGGCTCGCTGCAGGGCGGCGGCACGGCAACGCTGACCGGCGCTCAATTGGCGGGGCTCGATCCGCGCGCTTTCGACACCGTCACGCGCGCCGTGGACCAGGGCGTCGTTATCGACAACAAGCGCGTCGCCGGCATTGTGGAGGGCGCGCTCGACAGCGGCCAGTTGGCCGTGTCGCGTGCCGAGTTGGCCTATACGGTGAATGCCGGCCAGCTCAGGCTCACCAAATCGATGGTCGAGAGCCGCGATGCCGATCTTGGCGTGACCGGCCAGGTCGATTTCAGCGACGGTACGGTCGACACGCGTCTTGTGCTGTCCGGTACCGATAAGGCGGCCGGGCGACGGCCGGACGTCTTTGTGGCGGTCCGTGGACCTATTGCCGAGATGAGCCGAAGCATCGACGTATCGGCTTTGACGGGCTGGTTGACGTTGCGCTCCGTCGAGCATCAGGCGCAACGGTTGAAGGCGCTCGAAGCGGCGCAGCCGAAACCGCAACTGCCAGAGAAACCGCCTGCACCGGGCTCATCGTCCGCCGTTCCGGCGCCGCCTCAAGCCGCTGCGGATGAGCAAATGGCGCCGGCTCTACCGATGCCGCTCGATATCAGATCAGCACCGCGGCCTGCCGGCATTGCCGGCCCAACAGCGCCCACCGTCAGCCCACAAAACTGACGCCCTGGGGTGTTGCGCCCTCAAGCAACGAGTCTGACGCCTTCTGCGGGCCGCCTTGCGCGCGATAGTAATCGAGCACGAAAAGCCGGATCGCCGATGACAGATTGCCGTGACGGCGGTCGGTGTCGATCGAGGCGACCAGATCCGACAAGGTCATTTGCCGGAGCACGGCAATTTCCTTGAGGCCCTGCCAGAACGCATCCTCGAGGCTGACACTGGTCTTGTGTCCGGCGATAACGATTGAACGTTTAACGACTGGAGAGCTCATTGATGTTCTCCCGGGGTGATCTTGTGCCCATCGAGGGTGCGGCTTTCCTGCTCGCGGCGAATAATTTCGAGCGAACGCACATGTTTGGGACTGCCGTGGGCGAGCCGCTGGGCTTCGGCCTGTTGTTCGTCCAGGCGGCGTTTGGCTCGCTTACGCACGGTTCGAAGATTCACAATCTCGGTCATGAGCTCCCCCCGCTGCTTGCTGCCGGCGGTTTCTACGGTGTCCCCGTTGCGCACCGGAGAATCTCCGCCACAGCATTGAACACCCTGAGCAAGGCTTCTTTTGGGTACATTGGGAAAGACTATGGCAAAATTTCAATACACGGTTAGTTGAAAATAATAGATCACAGGCAAAAAAGGCCCGAATAACTTTATTCCCCGCCGTAGAGAAAAAATTCTACGCACGAGAAGTCAAATATACCACCGGAACTGTCCGGCTAATATTTGAATATTGAAATATAGAGCTAGAGTTTTCTGCGGGTCTTCAGATATTCAATAATATAAAGAACATCAGATATCAGTAAATTAGTATCTGGATACGCAAAGATAACATGTTAGACAAATTCAACGACGCGAATATAGCCTTAAGCAATAGATGCAGGCGTGGGGGAGCGGCGGAACACTTTAGAATCGCTCCACTATTCGAGGCCCGGTCGCGTCATATTGTTCGGTTGTACAATTCTGTCGAAATCTTCGCCCGACACGAAACCGAGGCGGACGGCTTCTTCGCGCAGCGTCGTCCCGTTGGCGTGAGCTGTCTTGGCGACCTGCGTCGCCTTGTCGTAGCCGATGTGCGGTGCCAGTGCCGTCACCAGCATTAGCGAGCGGTTCATCAGCTCATCGATCCGCGCGGCGTTGGGCCGAATGCCGATGACGCAGTTGGCGGTGAATGAATTCGCCGCGTCGCCGAGCAGCCTGATCGACTCCAGCATGGCAGTGGCCATCACCGGATTATAGACATTGAGTTCAAAGTGCCCCTGGCTTCCGGCCACGGTTATCGTTGTCTGATTGCCGAAGACCTGACAGCAAACCATGGTCAGCGCCTCAGACTGGGTCGGGTTGACCTTGCCCGGCATGATCGAGGACCCCGCCTCGTTGCTCGGCAGATTGAGTTCGCCGATGCCCGACCGCGGCCCCGAGCCCAACAGCCGGATATCGTTGGCGATCTTGAACAGGGCGGTGGCGGCGGCATTGATGGCGCCGTGAGCGAAGACATAGGCGTCGTGTGCCGCCATATGCTCGAATTTGTTGTCGGCGCTGACAAAGGGCAGGCCGGTCATAGCCTTGATGCGCCCGGCGAAGCGCTCGGCGAATTCCGGATGCGTGTTGAGGCCGGTGCCGACCGCCGTGCCGCCCTGGGCGAGCGGCATGAGTTCGCGCTGCGCCATTTTCAGCCGCGCCACCGACGATTTCACCTGGGCGGCATAGCCGGAAAATTCCTGTCCCAGCGTGATGGGCGTCGCATCCATCATATGGGTCCGGCCGATTTTGACGATATCGGCAAACTCGCGGACCTTGTCTTCCAGCGCGTGCTGCAGGCCGGTGAGCGCCGGCAGCAGGTGATGCTCAATGCGCAGTGCCGCGGCAATGTGCATCGCGGTCGGAAAGCTGTCGTTGGACGACTGCCCCATGTTCACATGGTCATTGGGGTGAACCGGCGCCTTTGCGCCGAGGCTGCCGCCGAGCGCCACATTGGCGATGTTGGCGATCACCTCGTTGACATTCATATTGGTCTGCGTGCCGGAGCCGGTCTGCCAGACCACCAGCGGGAAATGCTCGTCGAGCTTGCCGTCGGCGATATCCTGAGCGGCCTTGACGATGGCATCGGCATAGCTCGGATCGAGCAGGTGGAGATCGCGATTGACCTCGGCGGCCGCGCGCTTCACCAGCCCCAGTGCATGAATGATTTCGATCGGCATTCGCTCGGTGCCGATGCGGAAATTGCGCACGGAACGCTCGGTCTGCGCGCCCCACAATTTGTCGGCTGGAATGTCGAGGGCGCCGAAGGAATCGCTCTCGCTGCGGGTGTTCTTTGCGGGGTCGGATGCGTTGGCCATGCGGAACACCTATGGCGGATCAACCCGGGGACAAGCCCGGCACAGCGCGAAAGTTCGGCGCGCGACTACTTCTTGCGGAAACGATCGAGGCGAACCACTTCGCCGCCGCCAGATGGCTTGTCGGGATTCGGATCGCCCGGCGCAGCAGCGGTTGGCGTCGCAGGTTGCACGGTGAGCGCCGCCGGCTTCGGCACCGGCGCACTGTCTTTGGACGCAGCGGCCTTCTCGGCGGCCGATTTGGTTGCGGCAGGTTTGGCGCCGGCGTCCTTCGCAGCCACGGCGTCCGCCGCCTGTTCCTCGGTCATTTCTTCGAACTGCAAACCGAACTGCACCGACGGATCGAAGAACCCGGTGACCGCGGCAAAGGGGATGTACAGCTTTTCCGGAATGCCGCCGAACGACATGCCGACCTCGAAGCCGGTGTCGGTTACGGACAGATCCCAGAACTGGTGCTGGAGGATGATGGTCATGTCCTCGGGATACTGGGCGCGCAGGCGGTCCGACAGGCGGACACCCTCGGCCTGCGTCTCGAACGAAATATAGAAGTGATGATCGCCTGGCAGGCCCTTTTTGGCGGTATCGGCAAGGACGGCGCGGACGACGCCGCGCAAGGCCTGCTGGGTGAGGAGGTCGTAACGAATGTGGTCGGCCATAAAAGTCCCGAAAGCTACGGCGAGGAAAGAGTCGCAGTCATGGTAGCGCAAATGGCGCGGGGGCGGGAGCGGCCACGGCGCCGCTGCCCGCGGCTTTCGCCGCGGTGTGAACGAGCCGGCGGAAAAGAAAGTGGAGGCTTCTGTTGCCAGGTGCCTCCGAACCCCGCCTAACGGAGCTTATCCCGTTAGGACTTGTAGGCTTGGTTTTTCAGGACCGCTTAGGCGGCCTGAGCAACCGGAGCATAGTTGTCGTTGGCAACTATGAGATTGGCCCGATATCGGCGGAACCATGCCGAGCGAAAGATAGCCTTTTACGCCCTCGTCGATCCTAGTTCGCCCCCGCCGGTGTCGCCCACAAGGTCCGTCCTTTCGGAGAGACCGGTCCCGCTTCAACGAACGGGCACCTGGTATGGCGAGCGACACGGGTGGAGGCGCCGGGTACTGCCCCCGGGTCCGAAAGGTTTATTACGACGTCCGTTTATCGCCATAGACCGGGTTGCCCCGGCACCAAACAATATAGGCCGGTTCGGCCGCCGCGTTAAGGGCGCAATCCAGCCTAAGGGCGCAAAAATGCTCAAAAATACCCGGCGGGGCGGAGTTCCGCCCGCGCCAGGGCTGTCCGGCAACCGGCTCCCACGCGGCTGCCCCTGCAGCGTGGAGCCGAACACTCCGCTGCCAAGGGACATTAGCGTAGGTGGAGAGGTGTCCCACCCAAGGTTTGTACCTCCGGTGCGGCGACTGATTTGTGGCCTTATCTCTTCACGGGAATGAAGGCAGGGGAAGTCGACCTGATGGCCATGCCGTCATAGACAGCGAAGTTGCACAGAGCACGGAAGCGCTGTCCGGTTACTTTTTCGAAGTCAGGCCGTGGCGGCGTCAGTCGCGCGCGGCGTGGGCCGTCACCGCGGCGCCGAAGGCCTGGAATAGCGCGCGATTGACCGGGTTGGTCTGCGGGTCGTACTCGGCATGCCACTGCACGCCAAGCGCAAAGCCTTCCGCGCCATCGATATGGATCGCCTCGATGGTGCCGTCGTCGGCCAGCCCCTCGACCACGATGCGCGCGCCGGGCTCGAGGATGCCTTGGCCGTGCAGCGAGTTCACACGGATGGTGTCGGCGCCGAAAATTCCGGCGAAGACGCCGCCCGCGGTCAGATGAACGGCGTGGCGGTCGCCGTAGATCACCGTATGATCGGGGTGGATTTCACCGTTGGGCAGGCGCGGCATGCGGTGATTGATGCGGCCTGGCAGTTCGCGGATTTCCGGGTGCAAGGTCGAGCCGAAAGCGACTGCCATCTCCTGAAAGCCGCGGCAGATGCCGAGCAACGGCACGCCACGCGCCACGCAGGTCGTCACCAGATCGAGCGCCAGCGCATCGCGCGGCTCGTCGTAGGGCTCGTAGCTCAAATGCGGCTCGACGCCGAAACGGGTTGGATGAACATTGGCGCGGGCGCCGGTGAGCACGACGCCATCGACGACATCGAGCAGGTCATCGACATCGGTGATGTCCGGCGCTCCGGCGAACATCAGCGGCAAGGCGCCAACCACGTCACGCACGGCACGCAGATTGCGTTCGCCGACGCGTTGCGCCGGAAAACGGTTTTCCGCGAGGAACATGTTGCCGATGACGCCGACGACGGGCCGCTTCATGGGAGCTTCGTTGGGGATTCTCAAGCCGGAGTGTTTATAGCACCTATTTGCGCAGGTCGGCGAAAGCTTCGTCGAGGCGGTCGAGAGCCTGCAGCAGGATGGGGCGCGGCGTCGCGAAATTGAAGCGCAGCCAGTTTTCGCCGCCGGGGCCGAACTGCGGACCGGGCGATGCGAAAATGCGCGCGCGTTTGGCCACGCGGTCGGCGACGTCGTCGGCGGCAAGCCCGGTGCCGGAAAAGTCGATCCAGGACAGGTAGGTCGCATCGAGCTTCATGGCGCGTGCGCCGGGTGCGGCCTTCTCGATACGGGCGTGAAGCAGGTCGCGGTTAGCCTCAAGATAAGGCAATAGCGCGTCGAGCCAGGCCTCTCCGGTGCGCCAGGCCGCCTCGGTTGCGATCATGCCGAAGCTGGCGAGCGAGGTGAGATTGGCGGCGGCGACACGCGCCTCGATCTTGCGGCGCAGAACCGGGTTCGACGTCACCAGGGCGCCCATATGGGCGCCGGCGAGGTTGAAGGTCTTGGTCGCGGCAAAGCACGACACGATCCGATCGGCGATCTCCGGCGCGGCGTTGAGCGTCGGCGTGTGTGTGGCGTGGCTGAAGATGAGGTCGCAATGAATCTCGTCGGAAGCGAGGATCAGATCGTGCTCGGCGCAGAAGAGGGCAAGAGCCTTGAGCTCCTCAGGTGACCACACGGTGCCGCCGGGATTATGCGGGCTGCACAGGAACACGATTCTGCTACGCGGCGTGATCAGCCGGCGCAAAGCCTCAAGATCCATGACATAGCGGCCTTGCTGATTGATCAGCCGGGCATCGATAATACGACGGTCATTGGCGAGAATGATCTTGCGGAAGGCGTGATAGGCCGGCGGAAACAGCACGATCTCGTCGCCCGGCTCGCTGACCGCCTGAATCAGCATGCCGAGGCCGGCAACGATGCCGGGCACCGGGGTGACCCAGGCCGGATCGACGGTGAGCTTGTGGCGACGCTTGAGCCAGACCACGAGCGCCTCGGCCCAGCTGCCCGTGTCGGCATAATAGCCATGCACGCCGCGGTTGATCTCCGCCGTCAGCGCCTCGGCGACGCCGGGCGGCGCCGCAAAGTCCATGTCGGCCACCCACATCGCGATGGCGTCCGCCTCGGTGATGCCGGACAGCTTGGCCATGTTGTCCCACTTTGAGGAATGCGTGCCGCGGCGTTCGATGATGCGGTCGAAGTCAAACATGAGAACGGGGGCTCCCTGGGATACGACGAGGCGGTTTCCTTGATGATCTTCGCTGCGGGCCGGGTCAAGACGCCGGGCTTTCATGCTCGCGGGCCGAGGGGCAGTCCGGCGCGATGTCTTGTGCGCATATCAATGCATTGCTTTTGGCGCGCGGCTCGTTTGTGCTAGACGCAGACGGTACAGGACTGGTGGGAGACGACAAGAATGGCGGAGGACGCAAAATCCTCACCCGCGAGCGGGGGCAATTTTTCGCTGAGAATTCGCGGCCCCCGTGATTTCTACGGCGGCCTTGTGCTGGTTGCGCTTGCCGTTTTTGCCCTATGGGCGGGCAGCGATCTGGCCGGCATGCGCGGCTTTTCCTTCGGTCCTGGCACCACGCCGCGGCTGTTTGCCATGCTCCTGATCGCGGTCGGCGCCGCAATTTCGATTTCCGGGCTGTTCGTCGACGGTCCGCCGATCGAGAGCTATGCGCTGCGCGGTCCGGCATTCGTGGTGTGCGCTATTCTCGTGTTTGCCATCACCATCCGCGGCTTCCGGTTTTCGTTCTTCGGCTTTCCGGTGAAGTTGCCGGAACTCGGGCTGATCGCCTCGACCTTCATGGCCTACATGATCTCGGTCATGGGCGGGCGAGAGATACGCTGGACTGAAAGCCTGATCGCCGGCGCGATCATGACGGCGTTCTGCGTCGTGTTGTTCCGCTATTTGCTGCAATTGCCATTTCCGCTCTGGCCGACTTTCTAAGACGAGATTGCAATGTCCGATCTTCTCTCCAATCTATGGCTCGGCTTTTCGATTGCGGGCCACCCGATCAATCTCGGCTTCTGTCTGCTCGGGGCGCTGGTCGGCACCCTGGTCGGCGTGCTGCCGGGTATCGGCACCGTGGCGACGATTGCCATGCTGTTGCCGATCACCTTCGGGCTCGACCCGGTCGGCGCGCTCATCATGCTCGCTGGCATCTATTATGGCGCGCAGTATGGCGGCTCGACCACGTCGATCCTTGTCAACATCCCCGGCGAGGCGACATCGGTCGTCACCTGCCTCGACGGCCATGAGATGGCCAAGCAAGGCCGCGCCGGCGCCGCGCTGTCGATTGCGGCGATCGGCTCGTTCATCGCCGGTTCCGTCGCCACCGTGCTGGTCGCAGCCCTCGGTCAGCCGCTGACCCGGGTTGCGCTCGAATTCGGTCCGGCCGAGTATTTCGCGCTGATGCTGCTTGGCCTCATCTTCGCGGTGGTGCTGGCGAAGGGTTCGGTCGTCAAGTCGATCGCCATGGTGCTGACGGGTCTGTTGCTGTCGACCATCGGTTCCGATCTCGACACCGGCGCCGGCCGCATGACGCTCGGCCTGCCGGAACTGCTGGACGGCATCGGCTTCACCAATGTGGCCATGGGCCTGTTCGGCTTTGCCGAAATCATCCGCAATCTCGAGGCGTCGGGCTCCAACCGCGATATCATCGCAGGCAAGATCAAGGGTCTGATGCCGACGCGCCAGGACCTCAAGGATTCGGCCTGGCCGATTGCGCGCGGCACCGTGCTCGGTTCGCTGCTCGGCATTCTGCCCGGCGGCGGCGCGGTGGTGTCGTCGTTTGCCGCCTATACGCTGGAAAAGCGCCTGGCCAAGGACCCCAAGCGTTTCGGCCGTGGCGCTATCGAAGGCGTCGCCGGGCCCGAGTCCGCCAACAATGCCGCGGCGCAGACCTCGTTCATTCCGCTTTTGACGCTCGGCATTCCGCCGAATGCAGTGATGGCGCTGATGGTCGGCGCCATGACCATACACGGCATCGTCCCCGGCCCGCAGGTGATGACCAAGCAGCCCGAACTGTTCTGGGGCATGATCGCCTCGATGTGGTTCGGCAACCTGATGCTGGTCGTCATCAACCTGCCGATGGTCGGCATCTGGGTTCGTCTGCTGCGCGTGCCGTACCGGATCCTGTTTCCATCGATCATTGTGTTCTGCTGCATCGGCATCTACTCGATTGACAACTCATCGAGCGACGTCATCATCGCCGGGCTGTTCGGCCTGTTCGGCTATTGGCTGGTGAAGCACGACTTTGAGCCGGCGCCTCTGGTGCTTGCTTTCGTGCTCGGCCCGCTGATGGAAGACAATTTGCGCCGCGCCATGCTGATCGCGCGCGGTGACACCTCGGTCTTCTTTACGCGGCCGATCTCGGGCACCCTCATCCTCATTTCAGTGGTGCTGCTGGTGCTGGCGCTGCTGCCGATGATCCGCAAGCGCCGCGATGAGGTCTTCGTCGAGTCCGAGAACTAGCGGAGGTCGCCTTGGCGCTCGCGGTCGTCAGAAAGGCTACGGACAGCCTGCTGCTTCGCACGAGCGGCCGCATTGTGAGCCGCCAGTTCGGCGCCATTCCCTATACGGTCGTCAAAGGGCAGGTGGTGTTTCTGCTGGTGACCTCGCGCGGCACCGGGCGCTGGATCTTCCCCAAGGGCGACCCAATGGACGGCCTGCCGCCGTCGCAGGTCGCGGCGCAGGAAGCGCTGGAGGAAGCCGGCATCGAGGGCGACGTCGATCCGGCGCCGATCGGCGCGTATCGGGCATTCAAGACGGTCGCGTTCCGCCGCAAGGTCGTCGAAGTCGAAATGTATCCGTTGCGGGTGACGCAGCAGATGGATGAGTGGCCGGAGAAGGGCCGCCGGCACCGTCATTGGGCCATCTTGCCGGAGGCCAGGCGTCTGTTATCGGACGCGCGGGTCGCCGATCTCGCGGTCAGGCTGAATCAGCGTCTGCGTGCGGGCGGGCTGCCGGCCTATCCACCGATCGCCCACATCACGCGATAGAGCAGGGCGGACAGGATTGCCGCCGCCGGCACGGTGATGACCCAGGCCGCGCCGATGCCGAGCACATGCTGGCGGCGCACCAGCCGGCGCCTCTCACGCTTCTGGTAATTCAGCAGCGCCATCTCCGGTGTCTCGTTGAGACGCGATGGCTCGAGGAACAAGGTGCGCGGCCGCACGGCGGGATTGGGCACACCGCTGTTGGTGATGAACTCGCGCAGATAGCCGACACCGAACACCGCGCCGACCGCAATATGGGTCGATGACACCGGCAGGCCGAGCGCCGACGCCACCAGCACCGTCACGGCCGCTGACAGGGCCACGCAATAAGCGCGGATCGTGTCCATGCGAGTAATCTTCTCGCCGACGGTGCGGATCAGGCCCGGCCCGAACAGCCCCAGGCCGAGCGCGATGCCAGTGGCGCCAATCGCCAGCACCCAGAACGGCAAATCGACTTTCTCGGCATCGGCGAAGCCGGTCTGCGCCGAAGCGACGATGGCGGCGAGCGGCCCGACCGCGTTGGCGACATCGTTGGCGCCATGCGCGAAGGACAACAGGCCAGCGGCGAAGATCAACGGCACCGTGAACAAGCCGGCAACGTGCTTGCGGCGGTTTTCCATGCCGCGTGAACGGCGCAGAACCCAGGGTCGGGCGGCGAAGTACGCGCCGAAGAAGCTCAGGATGCCAATCGCGATGACAAAAGCCAGCGGCGCATTCCAGACGCGTTTGAGGCCCTTGCTTACGAGATAAACGGCGAAGATTCCGGTCATGAAGGCGACGAGGACGGGCACCCAGCGCCGCGCCGCGGCCACGCGATCGTCGCGATAGATCACCTGCCATTTGATGAAGCCGAGCAGCAGGGCGGCGATGAGGCCGCCGAAGACCGGCGAAATGACCCAGCTCAGCACAATGCCGCCGATCACGCTCCATTCAACGGCGGCAACGCCGGCGGCGGCGACACCGGCACCAACAACACCGCCGACGATGGCGTGCGTGGTCGAAACCGGCGCACCCAGATAGGTCGCGAGGTGAATCCACAGCGCCGCGGCGAGCAGAGCCGCCGTCATCACGAAGATGAAGGAGACGACCGACAGCGCCTTTTCCGGATGCAGGAGGTTTTTCGACACCGTATCGACGACATCGCCGCCGGCCAGGACCGCGCCGGCGACCTCGGCCACGGCGGCGATCATCAGGGCATGCGTCATGGTCAGGGCGCGGCTGCCGACCGCCGGGCCCATATTGTTGGCGACGTCGTTGGCGCCGATGTTGAGCGCCATGTAGGCAGCGATGACTGCCGCGAAGAAAACGAAGTATTTGAGCGGGCCGCCGACCGACAGGCTGGCGATTACAACCGCGCCGATCATGAAAACGATGAGCAGGCCCGGAGTCGCCAGCGAGCGCGACCGCGCATAAGTCGCGGTTTCGATCTGAACAACTTTCTTGAGGTCCTTGTCGAGGGCGCTTTTGGCCAAGGCGGGCTCCGGCAGGAAGGCGGAGCAGACTGCCGCCCCTGGAAAGCCCGTTAGCACCCCTATCGCAAAACTGTCACAAAAAAAGTGACGCGCCCCCGGGCTGTTGAAAAGCCGGCGTGCAGGGCGATCGCGGGGTTAGCGCCGGGGGCCGCTGGTGTTGTTGTCGCCGCCGCCGCCGAACAGGATGCGCTGAGGATTCTTGGCGAGGTCGCTGACGGCCCGGTCGATATTGCCGATCGAGCGGCGCAGGTCGGTGCCGACAAGGTTGATCTGCTTGTTGGTGCTGTCGGTCACCTTGAGCACGCCTTCCGTGATCTCGGCGGTGCGCTTGTCGAGGTTCTCGGCGAGCATCGTGGTGTGCTTGTCGAGGTTGGTCGTCAGCTTGTCGAGATTGCCGGCGAGCTTGCTGGTGTCGGCTTTCAGGCTGACGGCGAGTTCGTTGATCGACCCCATCGCCGATGCGCCGTTATTGACCAGTTCATCGATCTTGTTGCTGTTGCGGGCCAGCGCCTCGGTGAAAGTTTCGATATTCTTGATGGCGTTGCGCAACGATTCCTGGTTCTCGACGATGATGTTGTCGGCCTTGGCCAGCGTTTCGCGCACCGCGGTGCCCATGTCGCCGGCGGTGGAGGCCGCGCGCAATGTCGGCAGGCCACCGTTCTTCGGTGGTGCCAGCGCCGGTGAGGACGCGGTCGCGCCCTTCAGCGACACCGACGCGATGCCGGTCAGGCCGGCATATTCCAGCGTGACGATGGTGTCAGAGCGCAACGGCGTCGACGGCGTGATCGAAATGACGGCGGCGACTTCGGAGGGCTTGTCGGTGAGCTGCATTTCCGTGACCTCGCCGACACGGATGCCGTTGAACATCACCGGGCCGCCGACGCGCAGGCCCGACACGGAGCCTTCGAACACGATCAGATAGGATTTGGTTTCCTTCGAGGCGCCGGCGTTGTGAACCCAGTAGATGAAGCCGAACGCGGCGGCGATCACCGCGAAGGTGAACAGCCCGATCAGCGCGAATTTTGCCCGGTCTTCCATTGCTCAACTCCACATCAGGCGCGACGTTCTGTAACGCGCCGGCCTTTAATCGCCACTTGAAAATCGGTATGCGCGCGCTCGCCGTGGAAATATTCTTTCAGCCACGGGTGCTGCGACGCCAGCATCACATCCATCGAGCCGGCTTCCACGATCTTGCCATCGCCGAGCACTGCGATGCGGTCGCAGGTGCGGTGCAGGCTGTCGAGGTCGTGTGTCACCATGAATACGGAAATGCCGAGCGTTTCCTGCAGCGTCAGCAGCAGGTGATCGAACTCGGCGGCGCTGATCGGATCGAGGCCGGAGGTCGGCTCGTCGAGAAACAGGATTTCCGGATCGAGCGCCAGCGCGCGGGCGAGCGCCACGCGCTTGATCATGCCGCCCGACAACTCGGAGGGATACTTGCGATAGACGTCCGGCTTGAGGCCGACCATTTCCAGCTTGGCGATGGCGATCTCGGTGGTCAGCTTCGGCGACAGCCGCAAATACTCGCGGATCGGGAACTCGACATTCTTGCCGGAGTTCAGCGATGAAAACAGGGCGCCCTGCTGGAACAGCACGCCCCAGCGCCGGTCCACCGCCTGCCGCTCCTTCAGCGATGCCTTGCCGAGATCGGTGCCGAGCACCTCGATCGAGCCTTCGCGGAACGGCAGCAGGCCGATGATGGTGCGTGTGAGCACCGACTTGCCGGCGCCGGATGCGCCGACGAAGCCGAGGATTTCGCCGCGCTTCAAATCGAGATTGACGCCGTTGAGAACGCGGCGGGCGGCAAAGTCGACCACCAGATCGCGCACTTTGATGACGGGTTCGCCACGCGCGGTCATGTTTCTAAATCCCGACCGAGGCGAAGAAGACGGCGAACAGACCGTCGATCACGATGACAAGGAAGATCGATTTGACTACCGAGTCCGTCGTCTTGGCGCCGAGCGACTCCGCCGAGCCCTTGACCTGCAGACCTTCCATGCAGGCGACGAGGCCGATGATCAGCGCCATGAATGGCGCCTTGATCATGCCGACGGCGAAGGTCTTGACGGAGATCGACTCGTGCAGGCGCGACATGAAGATCTTGGGGTCGATGCCGCCATAGAGCCATGACACCACGCCGCCGCCATAGAGCGCGGCCATCGCGCCGATGAAGGCCAGGATTGGCACGGCGATGATGAGCGCCAGAATGCGCGGCAGCACCAGCACCTCGATGGGGTCGAAGCCCATCGTGCGCAGAGCGTCGATTTCCTCGCGCATTTTCATCGAGCCCAGTTCGGCCGTGTAGGCCGAGCCGGAACGGCCGGCGATCATGATGCAGACGATGAGGACGCCGAGTTCGCGCAGCACCAGAACGCCGACCATGTCCACGACATAGATATCGGCGCCGAAGGTGCGGAAGTGGAAGATGCCTTGCTGGGCAATGATCGCGCCGATCAGGAAGGTGATCAGAATGATGATCGGCACGGCATTCCAGCACACGCGCTCGAGATGGTTGATCAGCGACGTGAAGCGGAACCGCCAGGGATTGGCGCAGACGCTGAAGAACGCCATCAGCAGCTGGCCGGCGATCTGGAAGATGGTGAAGAGATCGGAGGCGACCGCGGTCATGGTGCGACCGACGCTTTCCAGCGTGGCGACGAGTCCGGTCTGCTTGTGCTTCAGCGGGGTCAGCTTTTGCTGGCCGGCGCGGACCTTTTCGAACAGGTTGTTGTAAATCGGCGGCAGGCCGACAACGCGGGTGTCGGCGCCGCGGCTCGACCAGATGCGCAGGGTGCGTTCGATCAGCCAGGCGCCATAGGTGTCGAGTTGGGTGATCCGCGTGGCGTCCAGGACGACGCGCGTGAACGGGGCCTGATCGATCTGGCCGGGGGTATGCGTCGCGGCGTCCACGAGCGGTTCGAGCGCGCGGGCATGCTCCGCCGTCCAATGACCGGCGGCGGTCAGATCGAGGCCGTCGCCGCGCGAGGGGGCGTGCTCTAAGGTGCCCGACGTCAAGAAGTCACTCCCGATAACCGGCCATTTCGCGTCCGAAACGGCCCAAATGCGTTGCAGGCGGCCAGTCGCCCGGCCGCCTCCCGGGAAATTAACCGATTATTAAGGTTAGAAAACGCCGATTAACTTTTAGGGTTAATGGCTTGGCCGGATGCGGACGCGCCGGGTTCCGCGTCCGTCGGCGCGGTTGAAAAAGGCGGTTGCGGCGTTGCCGGCCGGGGTAATCTTGCCCATGTTGGCCTTCAGAGTCGTCCAAACGCCCCGAGCCCCCGATGCGCCAGTATCTTGATCTGATGGACCATATTCTCCGCCACGGCGCGGAGAAGCAAGATCGCACCGGCACCGGGACGCGCTCGGTGTTCGGCTATCAGATGCGCTTCGACCTCAGCCGCGGCTTCCCGCTGCTGACGACCAAGAAGCTGCACCTGAAGTCAATTGTCCACGAGCTGCTATGGTTCCTCGCCGGCGACACCAACATCAAATATCTCAACGACAACGGCGTGCGCATCTGGGACGAATGGGCCGACGAGCGCGGCGACCTCGGCCCGGTCTATGGCCACCAGTGGCGGTCTTGGCCGGCCAAGGACGGCGGCACCATCGACCAGATCGCGAACGTGATCGCGGCGATCAAGCGCACGCCGGATTCGCGCCGCCTCATCGTCACCGCGTGGAATCCGGCCGATGTCGACAAGATGGCGCTGCCGCCGTGCCATCTGCTGTTCCAGTTCTACGTCGCCAATGGCCGGCTGTCGTGTCAGCTGTACCAGCGCTCGGCCGACGTATTCCTCGGAGTGCCGTTCAACATCGGGTCCTATGCCCTGCTGACCATGATGGTGGCGCAGGTGACCGGCTACAAGCCGGGCGACTTCGTATGGACCGGCGGTGACACGCATCTCTATCTCAACCACGTCGAGCAGGCCGAGCTGCAATTGTCCCGTGCGCCACGCGCGCTGCCGACGATGCGCATCAATCCGGATGTGAAGGACATCTTCTCGTTCCGGTTTGAAGATTTCGCCATCGAGAACTACGACCCGCATCCGCATATCAAGGCAGAGGTTGCGGTGTGAGCATCGCGATCCGTGCAGCGACGCCGGCCGATACGCCGCTGATCTTCAACCTCATTTGCGAACTCGCCGATTACGAGAAGCTCAGCGATGCCGTCGATGCGACGCCGACGATGATCGCTGACGCCTTGTTCGGCGACAAGCCGCGGCTGTTCTGCGCCATCGCCGAATGGAACGGCGAGGCGGCCGGGCTCGCGGTCTGGTTTCTCAACTTCTCCACCTTCCGCGGCCGCAACGGCATCTATCTTGAGGATCTGTTCGTGCGGCCGGCCCATCGCGGCAAGGGATTGGGCAAGGCGCTGATGGCGTATCTGGCGCGGCGCTGCGTCGACGACGGCTATGCGCGTTTCGAGTGGTCGGTGCTCGACTGGAACGCACCGTCGATCGCGTTCTATGAGTCGATCGGCGCGCAGGTGCTGCCTGACTGGAAGATCTGCCGCATGAGCGGCGACGCGCTGGCGTCGTTCGGCAAGGGAGGGCGCCAATGATCACACGGCCGCGCAACACCGCGCCCTACAAGATCGTGCTTGTCGCCGCGATCGGCGACAACGGCGTCATCGGCAGCGATGGCCGGTTGCCATGGCGACTGAAATCCGATCTGCAGCATTTCAAGAGAGTCACGCTCGGCAAGCCGATCGTGATGGGCCGCAAGACCTACGAGTCGATCGGCAAGCCGCTGCCCGGCCGCACCAACATCGTCATGACGCGGGACCTCAGCCTCGCCGTGCCCGGCGGCATTCTCGCCACCAGCCTCGATGCGGCGCTCGGCATCGCCGTCGAGGACGCGGCCAAACGCGGGGTGGGCGACCTGATGATCATCGGCGGCGGCGATGTCTTCGAGCGCACCATGCCCATGGCGGATCGGCTCGAGATCACGCATGTCCATGCCAGCCCGCCGGGCGACGTCCATTTCCCGGCAGTCGATGCGCGCGACTGGCAGGAAACCGAGCGGCATCACTACGATGCCGGGCCGGACGACGACGCCAGCTTCGACACCGTCACTTACGTGCGGCGTTAGCGGCCGGTTGTCAGGCCATCACCGAATAACCGCCGTCGACCGGAATCGCCGTGCCGGTGAGGAAGTCCGACGCCGGCGACGCCAGGAACACCGCGATGCCGGCGAAATCGCCCGGCGCCCCCCAGCGCGCCGCCGGCGTGCGCGCCAGCACGCGCTCGTGTAGGCCGGGGACCTGCTCGCGCGCCTTCTTGGTCAGTTCGGTGTCGATCCAGCCGGGCAGGATGGAATTGACCTGGATGTTGTCCTTGGCCCAGGCGACCGCGAAGGAACGGGCCATCTGCACGATGGCGCCTTTGCTGGACGCGTAAGGCGCCGCATAGGACGAAGCAAAGATGGTCATCATCGAGCCGATATTGATGATCTTGCCGCCGCCGACTTTTTTCATGTGCGGATAAACCGCCTGCGAGCACAGGAAGGCGCTGGTGACATTGGTGTCCATCACCAGGTGCCATTCCGCCGCGGTCAGTTCTTCCGGCGGCTTGCGCACGGCGGTGCCTGCATTGTTGACGAGGATGTCGAGCCGGCCGAACTTGTCGGCGACCGCCTTCACGGCGCCGCGGCACGACTCTTCCTTCAGCACGTCGATCTCGATGAAATCCGCCCTCGGGTCGATCGCCCGCAATTCGGCCAGCGCCGCGTCCGCCTTGGCCTTGTTGCGTCCGGCAATGACGACCGTGGCACCGGCGCTGGCCAGGCCCTTCGCCATGCCGAGGCCGATGCCGCCATTGCCGCCCGTGACCAGCGCAACGCGGCCACTCAAATCGAATGCGCTCATTGAAGCCGTCCCCCGTTCGATGCTTTTTGGAGTCTATTGTGCCGAGCGGCGTATTTACCACACGCGGCGGCAGGCAGGCGCATGGCGCTGGCAAATCCGCCGAGCATCCGTGCATGTGCCCGTCATTTCGATGAAAATGCGGCATGACAGCGCGTTGTATCGAGCCCTTGCGTCCCCTATAACCCCTCCCAACTAAAGGCAGGGCCCGCTTGTTGGTCGGGCGCCAGGAGATTCGATTTATGCCGTGGAGCAATCAAGGCGGTGGTGGTGGCGGGTCTGGCGGACCGTGGGGGTCCGGCGGCGGCAAAAGCCCGTGGGGATCGAGCCCGCCTCCGTCGGGCGGCCGGCCGCCCGATCTTGAGGAAATTCTGCGCCGCGGCCAGGACCGGCTGCGCGGCGTGCTGCCTGGCAATATGGGCGGCAAGGGCATCGCGCTGGCGGCGCTCGCCGCCGTGGTGCTGTGGGGCTTCTCCGGTTTCTTCCGCGTCGAGCCCGATGAGCTCGGCGTCGTGCTGCGCTTCGGCAAGGAAGTGCGCGAGGTCCAGCCGGGCCTGAACTATCATTTGCCTTATCCGATCGAGACCGCCCTGACGCCGAAGGCGCTGCGCGTCAACAAGATCGATATCGGCATGCGTACGACCGACGATGTGCGCCGCGGCTCGACCGTGCGCGACGTGCCGGAAGAGAGTCTGATGCTCACCGGCGACGAGAATATCGTCGACGTCGATTTCTCGGTGCTGTGGAAGGTGAAGCCGACCGGCGTTGGCGACTACCTGTTCAATATTCAGAATCCCGAAGGTACGGTGAAGGCGGTCGCCGAAAGCGCCATGCGAGAAGTGGTTGGCCGTTCCGACATTCAGCCGATCCTGACCGGCGCGCGTCAGACCATCGAGAACGCCGTTCACGAACTGATGCAGAAGACGCTGGACGGTTACGGCGCCGGCATTCTCATCCAGCAGGTTCAGTTGCAGAAGGTCGATCCGCCGCAGCAGGTCATTGACGCCTTCCGCGACGTGCAAGCCGCGCGCGCCGACCTCGAGCGCGCCGTCAACGAATCGCAGAGCTACGCCAACCGCGTCGTGCCGGAAGCGCGCGGCCGGGTGGCGCAGATCACGCAGGCCGCCGAAGCCTACAAGTCGCAGACTGTGGCGGAAGCGACCGGCCAGTCGTCGCGCTTCAATCAGATTTACGAGCAATACAAAAAGGCGCCGGACGTCACGCGCGAGCGCATGTATCTCGAAACCATGGAACGCGTGCTCGGCGGCGCCGACAAGGTGATCCTGGATTCAGGCGCCGGCAACTCGGGCGTCGTGCCCTATCTGCCGCTGAACGAACTGTCGCGCCCGCAGCCGCGCACGCCGACGACCGGAGCACGCCCATGAGATTGAACTTCATCGGCGGCGTTGCCGTCGTCATCCTCGCGGCCGTGCTGATCCTCGGCTACTCGTCGCTCTTCAGCGTCTACCAGACACAGCAGGCCCTCGTGGTCCGCCTCGGTCAGCCGGTGCGCGTTGTCAGCGAGCCGGGCCTCAACTTCAAGGCGCCGTTCATCGACAACGTCATCACCATCGACAAGCGGATTCTCGATCTTGAGGCGCCGGCGCAGGAAGTCATCGCCTCCGACCAGAAGCGTTTGGTGGTCGATGCCTTCGCGCGCTATCGCATCAAGAACGCGCTGCAATTCTACCAGACGCTCGGTTCGATTCAGGGTGCCAACTCGCAGCTGACGATTCTTCTCAACTCGGCGCTGCGCCGCGTGCTGGGCGAGGCGACCTTCACGCATGTCGTGCGGGACCAGCGCTCGGATCTGATGGAGCGCATCCTTCAGCTCGTCGACAAGGAAGCCGGCGGTTACGGCATTCAGGTCGTGGACGTCCGAATCCGCCGCGCCGACCTGCCCGAGCAGAACAGCCAGGCTGTCTATCAGCGGATGCAGACCGAGCGTGCCCGTGAAGCGGCTGAATTCCGCGCCCAGGGCGCCCAGCGCGCCCAGGAAATCCGCTCGCGCGCTGATCGCGACGTCACGGTTCTGGTGGCGGAAGCCCAGTCGAAGTCGGAGCAGATCCGCGGTGAAGGCGATGCCACCCGTAACCAGATCTTCGCCGACGCCTTCAACAAGGACCCTGAGTTCTTCTCCTTTTACCGCTCGATGCAGGCTTATGAGACCAGCATGAAACCCGGCGACACGCGGTTGTTGCTCAAGCCGGACAACAGCTTTTTCCGCTTCTTCAACCAGCCGACCGGTGTCCAGCCGGGCCAAGCGGTTGTGGCGCCGACAGCGCCGGCCCGGTAGTGGCGCCCCGCGGAATGTCGGACTTTCTGGCTGCGCTGGGTCTGGTCTTCGTCATTGAAGGGCTGATCTTCGCGGCCTTTCCGGCGCACGGCAAAAAGGCCCTTGAAAGTGTGCTCAACACGCCGCCGGCGACTTTGCGGCTGATCGGGCTCGGCTCGGCCATTGTCGGACTGGTGATCGTCTGGGCGGTACGAGGTTAAGCCCCTCCTGGGCTGCGACAAAAGCGGCGGGACACGCCAGTACCGCGGCTTTCTCGCGCGCTCTTGATGGCGTTATCGTGCGGCCGCCCTTGAATCGCCGCTAATTCAGGGTCACTTTGTCATGACCCTTTCCAGGAGAATCGACGCCAATGGGCGCCCCTTCAATTCGTTACACAACGGCTTTTGCACTCGTGCTTGCCGCCGCGCTGGCCGGCCCCCTGACGACCGCGCCCGCTTTGGCGCGGGGGCCGGAAGGCATCGCCGACGTCGCCGAGCAGGTGATCGACGCTGTGGTCAACATTTCGACCAAGCAAAAGGTCGATCTGAATTCCGGCGCCATGCCGCAATTGCCGCCGGGCTCGCCCTTTGAAGAGTTCTTCGAAGAGTTCTTCAAGAACCGCCGCGGTCCGGGTGGTCCGGGCGGACAGGGCCCGAACGGCAATAACGCGCCGCAGTCGCGCCGGGTCAATTCGCTCGGCTCCGGCTTCATCATCGACGCCGAAGGCTATGTCGTGACCAACAATCACGTCATCGCCGATGCCGACGAGGTGAGCGTCATTCTCAATGACGGCTCGACGCTGAAGGCCGAACTGATCGGCACCGACAAGAAAACCGATCTTGCGCTTCTGAAGGTGACGCCGACGAAGCCGCTCAAGGCCGTGAAGTTCGGCGACAGCGACAAGCTGCGTCTCGGCGAATGGGTGATCGCGATCGGCAACCCGTTCTCGCTCGGCGGCACTGTGACCGCCGGCATCGTCTCGGCACGTAACCGCGATATCCAGTCGGGCCCCTACGACAACTATATCCAGACCGACGCTGCCATCAACCGCGGCAACTCGGGTGGCCCGCTGTTCAATCTCGACGGCGACGTCATCGGCGTCAACACGGCCATCATCTCGCCGTCCGGCGGCTCGATCGGCATCGGCTTTGCCGTGCCGTCGAAGACCGCGGTCGCGGTTCTCGATCAGCTGCGCAATTACAAGGAAGTGCGCCGCGGCTGGCTCGGCGTCCGCATCCAGCAGGTGACCGACGAAATCGCCGAAAGCCTGAACATCAAGCCGGCGCGCGGCGCGCTGATCGCCGGCGTTGACGACAAGGGGCCGGCCAAGCCCGCGGGCATCGAACCCGGCGATGTCGTCGTCAAGTTCGACGGCAAGGACGTCAAGGAAATGCGCGACCTGCCGCGCATCGTCGCCGACACTGCGGTCGGCAAGGATGTCGAGGTCATCATCATCCGCAAGGGCAAGGAAGAGACCAAGACGGTCAAGCTCGGCCGCCTCGAAGACGAGAAACCGACACCGGCGTCGCTGACGCCGAAGAAGGACCAGCCGGACGAGGACAAGTCCTCCGTGCGGAAGGCGCTCGGCCTCGATCTCGCGAACCTCAACGACGCCAACCGCAAGAAGTACAAAATCGAGGACAAGGTGAAGGGCGTCGTCATCACCGGCGTCGATCCGAATTCGGCGGCTGCCGAGAAACGGCTGCAACCGGGCATGGTGATCTCCGAGGTGCAGCAACAACCGGTGACCAGCGCTGCCGATTTGCAGAAGCGGATCGATCAGCTCAAGAAGGACGGCAAGAAGACGGTCGTTCTGCTGGTGGTGTCGCCGTCGGGCGATCCGAGCTTTGTGGCGATCGGCCTGCAATAGTTGTTCTGTCCCGAACGCGGTGCGGCGTGAAAACGCTGCGCCGCAGAGCCGGGACCGCTACAAGTTTCTGAGTTTGAAAAGATCCCGGATCTGCCATGCATCACTTCGTGCTGCATGGCGCCCGGGCGTTTTTTTAGCTTTCGGCGAACTCGTCGCGCCGGTAACCCTGAATATAAAGCAACGCCGTGAGATCGCCGTGCTCGATGCGCGCAGGCGCGACGGCTGCGACCTTCGGCTTGGCGTAATAGGCGACGCCGAGGCCGGATTCGGCGATCATGGCGAGATCGTTGGCGCCGTCGCCGATCGCCATCGTTTCATGGGCAGCGAGCCTGAAGCGGTCGCGCAGTTCGATCAGCGCCGAGCGCTTGCTGTCGCGGCCGAAGATCGGCTCGCGCACCAGACCGGATAGCTTGCCGCCGTCGACCTCAAGTGTGTTGGCACGCGCTTCGTCGAAGCCGATCATGGTGGCGATGCGGTCGGTGAACAGCGTGAAGCCACCGGACACGAGACAGGTATAGATGCCGTGCGCCCGCATGGTCGCGACCGCGGTGCGTGCGCCCGGCGTCAGCGTGATGTGTTTGGCGATCACCTCGTCGACGACGGCGGCCGGCAGGCCCTTGAGCAGCGCGACCCGCTCACGCAAGGCGGGCTCGAATTCGATCTCGCCGCGCATCGCGCGCTCGGTAATGGCGGCGACGTGCTCCTTCAGGCCGACGAAGGCGGCGAGCTCGTCGATGCACTCCTGGCCGATCATGGTGGAGTCCATGTCGGCGAGAAACAGCTTCTTGCGCCGGGTGGCCGATGGCTGAACCACCGCGTCGGCTCCTGGCAGGGCGGCACGCAAGGTCTCGCTCAGCGCGCGTTGGTCGGCGTCGGCGCTTGCGCTAAAGGGAATGTCGGCGGCGCGCCCCGGGTCGAGCCAGAGTGGCGCTTCCGCGGTGGGCAGGGCGGCGCGGGCGTGCGCGAGCGCGCCGTCGTCGAGCGGTTCGCGGCCGGCGATGATGGTGGCGGTGAAGGATGTGGACGAGGTCATTCGGATGCCAGAGCTGAAACAGGCGGTGCTTATCGCCGGTCCGACCGCCAGCGGCAAGTCGGCTCTGGCGCTGGCTTTGGCCGAGCGCCTCGGCGGCACCATCGTCAATGCCGATTCCATGCAAGTCTATGCCGGCCTGCGCGTCATCACGGCCCGCCCGACAGAGGAGGAGGAAGCGCGCGCGCCACACCTTCTGTATGGGCATATCGACCCCGCCGAGACCTATTCGACCGGTCAGTGGCTGCGCGAAGTGGCCCAGGCACTCGACGATATCGCAGCGGCCGGGCGGGTACCAATCATAGTCGGCGGCACCGGGCTCTATTTCAAGGTTCTGACCGAAGGGATTGCCGCAGTGCCGGCGATCTCGGCCGAGATTCGCGGCAACGTCCGCGAACGTCTGAAGCGCGATGGCGTTTCTACTCTTTATGCCGAACTGATCGCGCGCGATCCGGTGACGGCGGCGCGGCTGATGCCGCTCGACCGCTCGCGCATTGCCCGCGCGCTCGAAGTGGTGCTGGCGACCGGCCGCTCGATCAGCGATTGGCACGGCGAGAACACCGCGCCGTTGTTGCCAGCCGAGCGCGCGGCGAGGATTTTCGTAACTGTCGAACGCGCCGAACTGGTGTCCCGCATCGAAGCCCGTTTCGCCGCGATGATGGATGCCGGCGCTCTTGATGAAGTAAAGGCGCTCGGCGCGCGCGATCTCGATCCATTGCTGCCGGCGATGAAGGCCCACGGTGTGCCGTGGCTGATCCGTCTTCTAAAGGGCGATATCTCGCGCGAGGAAGCGGTGGCCGGGTCGATCATGGACACGCGTCGCTACGCCAAGCGTCAGCACACCTGGTTTCGCGGTCAGATGAAAGACTGGCCGATGATTCCGGCCGGCGAGGCCTTTGACGCGATCATGCGCGGCTTGGCGGCCTGACGGGCCTCGCAGTGCGGTAATTCAGTAAAGAACATAATCCAGTTTATTGAATATTCCCGTCCTGGGTCTGTGCAATTCGGCCTCGGTTTAGGGCTCTTTAAGGCACAACCGACAAACTGAAATAAATTCCGCGTATCGCGGATGTTAATTTTATCTGTCGTCTGGAGCCTTGAGTCATGGCGCTTTTCTCGTTCAAGAGCATTTCGACCCGCATTGCCGTTACCTTCGCTCTGGTCGTGCCGATCGCAATCTGGGCCCTGTCGTCGGAGACCTGGCGGTCCTACGAGCTCTATAGTAAGGCGCAGAAGGCGGATCGTCAGAACGCGGCTGCCAATGCGCTCATCCTCGGCGTTTACGACATCCTGATCGAACGCGCTTATGTGAGCAGCGCGTTGCAGGCCGCCGATCCGGCGGGTACCGAACTGCTCAAGGACATTGCGGGCCAGCGCAGCGGCTCCAAGGCCAAGATCGATGCGGCCTTGAAAGCGCTGATGACGGAAGACTTCCCGCGCAAGCAGGAACTGGTCAAGGAATTCAACGAAGCCCGCGCCAAGGCCGACCAATATCGGCAAAAGGCCGACGAGGCGATCAAGCAGCCCAAGACCCAGCGCGACGGCGACGTCGTCAAAAACGCCGTTCCCGCTCTTTCCGGTTTTGCCAGCACCGCGCAAAAACTCTGGAATCGCGTGTTGAGCAGCACCAGCGCCATGGATCCCGAACTGGCGCGGCTGGCAGCGATCCGTATCTATGCCTGGAACATGCGCGATATCGGCGGCAGCGAGCGTTCGACGCTGGCGCAGTCGATTTCGGCGGGCGCCGCCATTCCGGCCGCCAATCTCGAGAGAATCCAGGTGATCCGCAATCAGGTCGCATTGCTGTGGCGTTTGCTGCAGGCGTCTCTCATTGACGGCGAGCACGCCACGATCGCGGCTGGCGTGAAGGCCGCGACCGACGGTTATTTCGGCAAATTCCAGCCGATGGCCGACGAAATCCGAAAAATTTCGGCCGCGGGCGGAAAGTACCCGGTCAACAACGACCAGTGGGTCGACACTACGACGCCGCTGCTCGCCACCATCCTCGATGTCATGAATGGCGCTGGCAAAGCCAGCGAGATCTATACGGCGGATCTGCAGACCAGCAGTTTGTGGATGCTGTCTCTGAATGCGACTCTGCTGGTGGCCTGCATCGCCATCTTCTTCGGCGCGATCGCCTTCAGTGTCATCACCGTGGCTCGGCCGCTGCGCATGCTGACCAAGCCGCTCGGCCAGATCGCCGATGGCGACTTTGCCGTGGACGTGCCGTATCGCGAGCGGCCGGACGAGATCGGCCAGATCGCGGTGGCGGTCAATGGCATGGCCGACAAGGTCCGCGGCGCGCTGCTGCAGATTAAATCGGCGGCAACCGAGGTAACCAACGCCTCGATCGAAATATCGACCGCCACCACGGATCTGTCACAGCGCACCGAAGAGCAGGCCGCCAGCCTGGAAGAGACCACCGCGGCGATGGAGGAGATTTCCTCGATCATCAAGCAGAATGCGGAGAATGCCCGCGAGGCGAGCCGTTCGGCCGACGATACCCGCGCCATCTCCGATCAGAGCGGTGAGGTCGTTGCCAAGGCCGTCGAAGCCATGGCGCGCATCGAGGAATCATCGAAGAGCATCTCCGAGATCATCGTCGTCATCGACGAGATCGCGCGGCAGACCAATCTGCTGGCGCTCAATGCCGCGGTCGAAGCTGCGCGTGCGGGTGAAGCCGGCCGCGGCTTTGCCGTGGTCGCTTCCGAAGTGCGCAGCCTGGCGCAGCGCTCGTCGCAGGCCGCCAAGGACATCACCGCGTTGATCACCAAGTCCGGCGGACAGGTTCGGGAGGGGGTCGATCTGGTCAACCAGGCGGGCGCCGCGCTCGGCCGTATCACCGACTCGATCCAGAAGGTCACCAGCCTCATCAACGATATCGCCAGCGCCAGCGCCGAGCAGTCGACGGGCGTCGACGAGGTCAACAAGGCGATGAACATGATGGACGACACGACCCAGCAGAACTCGGCGCTGGTCGAAGAGAATGCGGCGACCGCCAAGATGCTGGAGCAGCAGGCCCGCATGATGGACGGACAGATCGCCTTCTTCCGGTTCGGTGACGAGATGAGTCCTGCCGCTGAAACGCGCCATCCGGCGGCGCGCGGTGCGGCGCCGGTCCGTCACAAGCGGGCCGCCGATATTGACGAGGCGGCGTAGGCCGCTTCAAGGGCCCGCAACAGCCAGCAGCGTGCCGGGCCGTTCGCCCGGCACGCAATCTTAATCTATTTGAACAAAACGCCGCAGGTAAAAACCGTCCGACAGCGGCGGAGGTAATCATAAACTTTTCAGTTCTTCCCGCGAAAGTGGAACCACGTCCAGGCGTCTTTCATTCGGGAATGAACATGCTCAATCGTTTGTCGGTCAACGCGCTGTTGAAATCGGTCGTCGGTCTCTTGGCCGGCGTCATCATGATCACCGTCGCCGTGGGCGCCTGGCAGTCCTGGCGCGAGTATCAATCGGCCAACCTTCTGTCGAAAGTTGCGGCGGTTTCGACCCACCTGTTCAAAGCGCTGCCAGAAATCCGGGTGGAGCGGGCGCAAGCCTTCCGCTATCTGGGGCTCGATAAGGCGCCGACCGACCGCTCAATGCTGACCGAGGCTCGAGCGGCCGAAATGCCTGCATTGAAAGCCGGGCTTGCCGCGCTGCGCGAGGTCGATGCGCCCGGCATCGCCCGGCAGGCAGACGCTCTGGCCACGATGATCCAGAAATGGGAAGCCCTGCATGCCGAGACTTCGGCGGCGTTCGACAGGCCGAAGGCCGAGCGGCCGCCCGGTCTGGCCGACACTTATTACAAGACCGGCGGCGAGCTGCTCGACCTGCTGGATGATATCTCCCGCGGGCTGACCACGCTGATCAAGCTGCGCGACCCCTATATCGATCAGTTGTTCAACATCAAGCAACTTGCCTGGGCAGCGCGCAATCAGGCCGGCGACAGCAACACGATCGTGTCGAATGCGGTGGGCGGTCTGAAGCCGGCGCCCGACGCCTTGATGAAGTACGAGGCCTACCTGGCCGCCGGCTATGCATCGTGGTCGGGAATTAAAGGGATTGTCGAAGGCATGACGTTGCCGGCCGATTTCAATCAGGCGATGGATGCGGCGACGAAGGGCTTCTTCGCACCGGATTATGCCAAACTTCGCCGGGATCAGTTCGATGCGGCGCTGGCCGGTCAGCCTTTGAAAGTCCCGGCCAACGACTGGGTCAAGTTCTCGGTTACGAGGCTCAACCTGATCCTTGGCACCGCAAATGCGGCGCTGGGGGCCGTCGCCGAGCGGGCCGACAAGCTCAAGCAAGATGCCATCTGGAAGCTTGCAATCCAGTTCGCCATTCTTGCCATGGCCGGTGCTCTGACGGCGGGCGTTGTGGTCCTGCTGTCGCGGCGCGTGACGCAACCGCTGCGTCTGATCCAGGACGGCATGATGAAGGCCGCTGAAGGCGACTTCAACGTTATGCTGCCGCGCATGGAAGCCAGGGACGAGGTCGCGCAGATCGTCAATGCCGCCGGCACGATGATCGAGCAGGTCCGCAGCACCATCTTCCAGATCAAGAACTCGTCGCACGAAGTGACCAGCGCCTCGGCGGAGATTTCACAAAGCACTGCGGACCTGTCGCAGCGCACCGAAGAGCAGGCCGCAAGCCTGGAGGAAACCTCCGCGTCTATGGAGGAGATCGCCAACACGGTTCGGCGCAACGCGGAGAGTGCCCAGGAAGCGACCAAATCCGCCCGGGCGACCCGTCAGGTGGCCGACCGCGGCGGCGAAGTGGCCGGCCGCGCCGTCAAGGCGATGGCGCGTATCGAGGAGTCCTCGCGCAAGATCGCCGATATCATCAGCGTGATCGACGAAATCGCCCGGCAGACCAACCTTCTGGCGCTCAACGCGGCGGTCGAGGCGGCGCGCGCCGGTGAAGCCGGTCGCGGCTTCGCCGTGGTGGCGTCCGAAGTCCGCAGCCTGGCCCAGCGCTCATCGCAGGCGGCCAAGGATATCGCCGAACTGATTACGAACAGCACGGGGCAGGTGAAAGAGGGCGTTGGGCTCGTCAACGAAGCGGGGAGCGCGCTCAACGAAATCGTCGAGTCGATCCGCCAGGTGGCCGACGCGGTGGCCGAGATCGCCAATGCAAGTAGCGAGCAGGCAACCGGCATCGAAGAGATCAAGCGCACGCTCGATCAGATGGATGAACTGACCCAGCGTAACTCCGCCCTCGTCGAGGAGAACGCGGCGACGGCGCAGACTCTGGAAAACCAGGCCCGCACCATGAACGAGCAAGTCTCATTCTTCCAGGTTGGGGGCATGGACGCGCCGGCTCCGGCCGCTGCTGCCCGTCTGGCGCCGGCCAGCAAGGTCGTGGCCCGAACTTCTGCCAAGGCCCGGGCCGCCTGACCCATCGAGCCAATTAATGAAGCGGGGCCGGCCTTGTGCCGGCCCTTCGTTTTCCAGGGGGCTTAGCCCTGCGGCAACGCTCTTGCCGGCCTGCAGGACCGGTATTACCCTGCGTTTTGGCGCTTGACCGGGCAAAATGACGCCCCTATAAGGCGCGCAACGAAAGTTCGGACGACATAGACAATGCGCAATATTATTATTCTCGTAGTCGAGGTTCGGACACTGGCCGGGTAGCCCACTGCTACCCTCGGTGAGTGTCCGGACGTGGCCCCTTCGCGGGCCTTTTTTATTGGCTGCAGCAGACGACGAGAACGACAGGACGAGCGGAAAAGGAAGCCGACCATGACCAAGCACACGGCGACGAAGGACACCACGGAGCCCCGGCAGATGACTGGCGCGGAGATGGTGATTCAGGCGATGGCTGATCAGGGCGTGAAGCACCTGTTCGGTTATCCGGGTGGCGCGGTGCTTCCGATTTACGATGCGCTGTTTGCGCAGAAGGACGTTCGCCACATCCTCGTCCGCCACGAGCAAGGCGCGGTTCACGCCGCCGAGGGCTATGCGCGCTCGACGGGCAAAGTCGGTTGCGTGCTGGTCACGTCCGGCCCCGGTGCCACCAATGCCGTCACCGGCCTTACCGATGCGCTGTGCGACTCGATCCCGCTGGTCTGCATCACCGGGCAGGTGCCGACGCATCTGATCGGCAACGACGCTTTCCAGGAGTGCGACACGGTCGGCATCACGCGGCCCTGCACCAAGCACAATTACCTCGTGAAGCGCATCGAGGATCTGCCGCGCGTTCTGCACGAGGCCTTCCATATCGCCGCCAGCGGCCGTCCGGGCCCCGTTGTGGTCGATATCCCGAAGGACATTCAGTTCGCCACCGGCATGTATTCGCAGCCGAAGGAGTTTCCGCACACCGGCTATCATCCAAAGGTGAAGGCCGATCCGGCTCCGATCCGGGCAGCGATCGAACTGATGGCCAAAGCCAAGAAGCCGATCTTCTACACCGGCGGCGGTGTTATTAATTCCGGCAAGCATGCCAGCAAGCTGCTGCGCGAACTGGTGCAGGCGACCGGCTTCCCGATCACCTCGACCCTGATGGGGCTCGGCGCCTATCCGGCGGCCGATCCGCAATGGCTTGGCATGCTCGGCATGCACGGCACGCTGGAAGCCAACATGGCGATGCATGATTGCGACGTCATGATCTGCGTCGGCGCCCGTTTCGACGACCGCATCACCGGTCGCATCGATGCCTTCTCGCCCGGTTCCAAGAAGATTCACATCGATATCGATCCGTCGTCGATCAACAAGAATGTCCACGTCGACATCCCGATCGTCGGCGATTGCGCCCACGCGCTCGAGGACATGCTGCATCTGTGGAAGTCCGAGAAGAAGCAGGCCGACAAGAAGGCCGTGGGCGACTGGTGGAAACAGATCGACAAGTGGCGTGCCCGCAAGTCGCTGTCGTACCGGCCGTCGAACGAGGTGATCAAGCCGCAATACGCCATTCAGCGGCTGTTCGAGCTGACCAAGGACCGCGACACCTACATCACGACCGAAGTTGGACAGCATCAGATGTGGGCGGCGCAGTTCTATCACTTCAACGAGCCGAACCGCTGGATGACGTCGGGCGGCCTCGGCACCATGGGTTACGGCCTGCCGGCTTCGGTCGGCGTGCAATTGGCGCATCCCAAATCGCTGGTCATCGACATCGCCGGCGAGGCGAGCGTGCAGATGACGATGCAGGAATTGTCGACGGCGGTGCAGTATCGCCTGCCGATCAAGATCTTCATCCTCAACAACAGCTACATGGGCATGGTGCGGCAGTGGCAGGAACTGCTGCACGGCAGCCGCTATTCGGAGAGCTACTCCGAGGCGCTGCCTGATTTCGTCAAACTCGCCGAGGCGATGCATGCCGTCGGCATCCGCTGCGAGAAACCAGGTGATCTCGATCACGCCATCAAGGAGATGATCGATATCGACCGTCCGGTCTTGTTCGACTGCGTGGTCGACAAGGCGGAGAACTGCTTCCCGATGATCCCGTCGGGCAAGGCGCACAACGAAATGATCCTTGGTGACTCAGGCGTGTCTCTCGACGACGCTATCACCGAGGAAGGCAAGATGCTGGTGTAGTGGTCATTCCGGGGCGCTGAGAAGCAGCGAACCCGGATTCCAGAAACGCATACGGAGATTGCCTCTGGATTCCGGGTTCTGGCCTTCGGCCGGCCCCGGAATGACGAGGGAAAAAAGGATCAAACCTGTGAACGCTAACGTCCCGTCGAGCACGTCGCATTATCCGACCGCTACCAATGTGCAGAAGCCGGAAACTCACACTTTGTCGGTGCTGGTCGATAACGAGCCGGGCGTGCTCGCCCGTGTGATCGGCCTGTTCTCCGGCCGCGGCTACAATATCGAGTCGCTCACGGTGTCGGAGACCGAGCACCAGAAGCACCAGTCGCTTATTACCGTCGTCACCACCGGCACGCCGATGGTGATCGAGCAGATCAAGAACCAGCTCGACCGTCTGGTCCCGGTTCACCGTGTCGTCGACATGACGCTGACGGGCAAAGCGATCGAGCGCGAACTCGCCATGGTCAAGGTGTGCGGCAAGGGCGAGAACCGGGTTGAGGCGTTGCGCCTCGCCGATGCCTTCCGCGCCCGCGTCATCGACGCCACCACCGAAAGCTTCGTTTTCGAAATCACCGGCAAGAGCGACAAGATCGAGCAGTTCGTGGCGCTGATGCGGCCGCTGGGTCTGGTCGAAGTGTCGCGCACGGGAATCGCGGCGATCGCGCGCGGACCGGACCCGATGTAAATGCCATACGACATCTTTGCGGCGCTGGTGGTGTTCGTGTTCGCAACCGCGTTCACGCCGGGGCCGAACAACATTATGGTGACGGTCTCCGGCGTCAATTTCGGCTTCGTGCGCACCATTCCGCACATGGTTGGGATCACCGCCGGATTCGTCGTCCTGCTGCTGGCGGCATCGGCGGGCCTCGGCCTGATTTTCAGCACGATGCCCCAGCTGCAGACGGCGCTGAAGATCGCCGGTGCGCTCTACATGCTGTGGCTGGCCTGGAAGGTCGCCAATGCGCGTCCCCAAAGCGGCGATGTCGATCTCGCTCGCCCGATGACCTTCTGGCAGGCGGTCGCCTTCCAGTGGGTCAATCCGAAGGCGCTGGTGATGAGCCTGACCATGGTTGCGCTGTTCGTGCGGCCGGAAAACCGGGTTCTCGACGCCGCCATTCTCATTGCGGTCAATGTCGTGTTCACGGCGGCCACGGTGATCACCTGGACGGGCTTTGGCGTGGCACTGCGGGGCCTCCTCAGCAATCCGCGCCACGCCAGAATCTTCAATATCGTCATGGCGCTACTGCTCGTGGCGAGCATCGTACCGATGGTTCTTTAGGGCTCTATGGGGCTTGTAGGGCGGTGCCGGGCGTCCTAGAAGCAGGGCCGAATTTCCCCCGGGCAAGGCAACTAATCCAAGTAGAGGAACACCAATGCGGGTTTATTATGATCGCGACGCCGACCTCAACCTGATCAAGGGCAAGAAGGTCGCCGTCATCGGCTATGGCAGCCAAGGCCACGCCCACGCGCTCAATCTGCGCGACAGCGGCGTCAAGGATGTCGTGATCGCGCTGCGCAAGGGCTCGCAGGGCATCAAGAAGGCCGAAGGTTCGGGCTTCAAGACCATGGAAGTCGCCGAGGCCGCCAAGTGGGCCGATGTGATGATGATGCTGACCCCGGACGAACTGCAGGGCGACATCTATCGCGATCACCTGCACGCCAACATGAAGGAAGGCGCGGCGCTGCTGTTCGCGCACGGCCTCAACGTCCACTTCAACCTGATCGACCCGCGTCCCGATCTCGACGTGCTGATGATCGCGCCCAAGGGCCCGGGCCACACTGTGCGCTCCGAATATGCCCGCGGCGCCGGCGTGCCGTGCCTCATCGCGATCCACAAGGACGCGTCGGGCAACGCCCACGACCTCGGCCTGTCCTATGCCTCCGCCATCGGCGGCGGCCGCGCCGGCATCATCGAAACGACCTTCAAGGAAGAGTGCGAGACCGACCTGTTCGGCGAACAGGCCGTGCTGTGCGGCGGCCTGGTCGAGCTGATCAAGGCGGGCTACGAGACTTTGTGCGAAGCCGGCTACGCGCCGGAGATGGCCTATTTTGAGTGCCTGCACGAAGTGAAGCTGATCGTCGACCTCATCTACGAGGGCGGCATCGCCAACATGAACTACTCGATCTCGAACACCGCCGAATACGGCGAATACGTCACGGGCCCGCGCATCATCACGCCGGAGACCAAGGCCGAGATGAAGCGCGTTCTGGGCGATATCCAGTCCGGCCGCTTCACCCGCGACTGGATGCTTGAGAACAAGGTCAACCAGACTTCGTTCAAGGCGACCCGCGCCAAGCTTGCCGAGCACTCCATCGAGCAGGTCGGCGCCAAGCTGCGCGAGATGATGCCTTGGATCAAGGAACGCGCCATGGTGGACAAGAGCAAGAACTGATACTCAACTTGCTGCGACTGCGAAGGGCCCGCTCCGTGCGGGCCCTTTTGCTTTTGAGAGCAGGGCATTTCGTCGCCGGACTTGCTGTTTGCATTAGCCGCGCGAGCCGCTAGTTTGCGCGCCGAGCAATGCATATGAGAGGCGGGGCCGGAATGGCGACGACGAGCGGAACGGCAGCAGGCGAGGCGGCGGTCGCGCTGACAGACGTCGATGTCGCGTTCCGTCTCGCCGACGGCGGCACCTTCCGCGCGGTCCACAATGCCACACTCAAGCTCGCCGACGGTGAATTCGTCTCGATCGTCGGTCCAACCGGCTGCGGCAAGTCCACGCTCCTCAACATTGCTGCCGGCCTTCTGACCCCGGCCGCGGGCTCAGCCGACATTTTCGGCCGATCGCTCAACGGCCTTAACCGGCAGGCCGGGTACCTGTTTCAGGCCGACGCGCTATTCCCGTGGAAGACGGCTCTGGAAAACGTCGCCATCGGCCTGGAGGTCGCCGGCGTGTCGCAGGCCGAGGCGCGCGCCCGCGCCAAGGAATGGCTCGGCAAGGTCGGTCTCGGCGCCTTCGGCGACCGCTATCCGCATATGCTGTCCGGTGGGCAGAGGAAGCGCGTGGGCCTGGCCCAGGTGCTCATCCGCGATCCGAAAATCCTGCTGATGGACGAGCCGTTCGGCCCGCTGGACGCGCAGACCCGGCAGATCATGGGCAACCTGCTGCTTGATCTGTGGAGCGCCGACCGCAAGGCCGTGCTGTTCGTCACCCACGATCTGGAAGAGGCGATCGCGCTGTCCGACCGCGTCGTCATCATGTCGGCGGGGCCGTCGTCACGCGTCATCGGCGACTGGCGCGTGAACCTGCCGCGGCCGCGCGATATCGCCGAGGTCAAGCTCGAACCGGCGTTTCACGACCTGCACCGCGACATCTGGCAGATGCTCAAGGACGAAGTCATCAAGGGCTATACCCAGGCGGAGGGCAAGTGATGTCGCGCGTAACGCTGCTTGCCCTGCAAGTTCTCGTCGCCGTCGTGTTCGTCGCCCTCTGGTACGCGCTGACGACCTGGCCGGTGTTCGGCATCGTCCTGCTGCCGCCGTTCTTCTTTTCCAATCCCGTCGATGTTGTGCAGCAGATCGTCAAGTGGTTCGCCACCGGCGTGATCTGGAAACATCTGTGGGTGACGCTGCTCGAATCGTCGCTCGCTTTCGTCATCGGCTCGATCGGCGGCGTGCTGGTCGGCTTCTGGTTCGCGCGACAGCCGCGCACCGCGGCGGTGTTCGATCCTTACGTCAAGATGGCGAATGCGCTGCCGCGCGTCGTGCTGGCGCCGATCTTCACCTTGTGGCTTGGCCTCGGCATCTGGTCGAAGGTCGCGCTCGGCGTGACGCTGGTGTTCTTCATTGTGTTTTTCAACGTCTATCAGGGCATCAAGGAAGTCTCGCCCACCGTGCTCGCCAATGCGCGCATGCTCGGCATGAACGAACGGCAACTGATGCGCCATGTTTACTGGCCGTCGGCGCTGTCGTGGATGTTCTCGTCGCTGCACACCTCGGTCGGCTTTGCCGTGGTCGGCGCCGTCGTAGGCGAATATCTCGGCGCCGCGGCCGGTCTCGGCTACCTGATCCAGCAGGCCGAGGGCGTGTTCGATGTCGCCGGGGTGTTTGCCGGCATGTTCGTGCTCGCCGCCTTCGTTATCGTGATCGACACCCTCGTGACCGTGGTCGAAAAACGCCTCCTGGTCTGGCGGCCCAACGTGGGCGATGCGAAACCGTAAAGGCGGCGCGGCCTTTTCGGCCTAGGCAATCGAGGATTGCTGGCCTAAATTCTGCGCCAACCAATCACAAAACGGAGGAAATGAATGTCCAAGCTGTTCCGTCGCGCCGCCACCGCGGCCGCCGTGCTTGTCGTCTCGGCTGGTCTGATGGTCGGTTCCGCGCTCGCCCAGACCAAAATCACCCTCGCCGTCGGCGGCGCCTCCTGCCTGTGCTATCTGCCGACCATGCTGGCCAAGCAGCTCGGTGAATTCGAGAAGGCCGGCCTCAATGTCGAGGTGGTCGATTTCAAGGGCGGCTCGCAGTCGCTGCAGGCGGTCATGGGCGGCTCGGCCGACGTGGTTTCCGGTTATTTCGACCACACCGTCAATCTCGCCGCCAAGGGCCAGAACCTGCAATCCTTCGTCGTCTATGACCGCTATCCGGGCTTCGCGCTGGTGGTGTCGCCCAAGCACACGGCAACCATCAAGTCGATCAAGGATCTCGCCGGCAAGAAGGTCGGCGTCTCGGCGCCCGGCTCGTCCACCGACTTCTTCCTCAAATACATGCTGAGCAAGAACGGCGTCGATCCGAACTCGATCGGCGTCATCGGCGTCGGCCTCGGCGCGACCGCGATTGCGTCGATGGAACAGGGTGAGATCGAGGCTGCGATCATGCTCGACCCGGCGATCACGGTGCTGGCTGGCCGGCACAAGGATCTCAAGATCCTGAGCGATACGCGCACCGCGCACGATACGCTGCAAGTGTTTGGCGGCGAGTATCCGGGCGGCGCGCTCTATACCAAGGCTGATTGGATCAAGTCGCACGAAAAGGAAGTGCAGGCGATGACTAATGCCATCATCGCCACCTTGAAGTGGATCCATTCTCACTCGCCGGAAGAAATTGCCGAGAAGATGCCGGCCGAGTTGGTCGGAAAGGACAAGCCGGGTTACATCGCTGCACTGAAGAACACGCTGCCGATGTATTCGGAGACCGGCATGATGGACCCCAAGGGCGCCGCCGCGGTGCTCGCGGTGTTCTCGCAGTCCTCGCCCGATGTCGCCAAGGCGAATGTCGACCTGTCGAAGACCTACACCAACAAGTACGTCGAAGCGGCCCACAAGAAGTAGGGCGCGTTACGACCCACTGATATGCGAAACGGCGGGGAACTTCCCCGCCGTTTCTGTTATTGTGGGGACATGAATCTCGTCTCGATCCAGTCCCATGTCGTCTATGGCCATGTCGGTAATTCGGCGGCGGTGTTTCCGCTGCAGCGCATGGGCGTCGAAGTCTGGCCGATCCACACGGTGCAGTTCTCCAACCACACCGGTTACGGGGAATGGAAAGGCGAGGTGTTCGGACCGAAGCTGATCCGTGACCTCATGGCGGGTCTGGAAGCGCGCGGCGTGCTCGCCGAATGCGACGGCCTGTTGTCAGGTTATATGGGTAGCGCCGAAATCGCCGCGGCAATTGTCGAGGCAGCCGGCACCGTCAAGCGCGCCAATCCGTCGGCGCGCTATTGCTGCGATCCGGTGATCGGCGACGTCGGCAAGGGCGTGTTCGTGCGCGAAGGCATTCCGGACTTCATCAAGAAGACCGCGCTGCCGGCCGCCGATATCGTTACGCCGAACCAGTTCGAGCTCGATTTTCTCACCGGCCGGCCGTCGGCAACGCGCGCGCAGGCGGTCGATGCGGTCAAGGCGCTGCATGACATGGGGCCGCGGGCCGTGCTGGTGACCTCGCTGCATACCGACGAGACGCCACAGGACGCGATCGACATGCTCGCCTCCGACGACACCGGCTGCTATCTGCTGCGAACGCCGAAGCTGCAACTTGTTGCCAACGGCGCCGGCGATTTGATCGCCGCCCTGTTTTTCGCGCACTATCTGCGCCAGGGCGGCGCGAAAGAAGCTTTGGCGCGCGCCGGCAGTTCGGTGTTCGGTATCATGCAGAAAAGTCTGGAAGCCGGCGCCCGCGAGATCCAGGTGGTGAAGGCGCAGCAAGAGGTTGTCGAGCCCAGCCGTAGTTTCGAGGTCGAGCAATTGGTCGCGCCGCCGCTCGACGCAGAAAAGCAGATCTGACCCATGCGACGCCGTTTTATCACCCTCGATGTCTTCACCCGCCGGCGCTTTGCCGGCAATCCGCTCGGCATGGTGTTCGACGCCGATGGCCTCGACACGCAGGCCATGCAGACGATCGCCAGGGAATTCAATTATTCCGAAACGGTGTTCGTGGCGCCGCCGCAGGACGCCGCGCACAAGGCGTCGATGCGCATTTTCACGCCGGGTTCGGAGTTGCCTTTCGCCGGCCACCCGACCGTCGGCGCGGCGGTCGGGCTGGCGCGTGCTGCCGGCGGTGGAGCGCAGAGTTTTGTGATCGAGGAGAAGATCGGGGCAGTCGCATGCGATGTACGCATGCACGATGCCGAGAGTGGTTTTGCGGAGTTTAAACTGCCGCAGTTGCCGGAGAGAGTGGGTGAGCTGCCGGATGCTGCTTTGTTGGCCGATGGGTTAGGCCTGGACGCCGCCGACATCGATGTGCGCGCCTTTCCGCCCTCGCGCTGGTCGGCCGGCGTGCCGTTTGCCATCGTGGCCATCCGCTCGCTGGCGGCAGTCGGGCGAGCGAAGCCGAATGGCGAGGCTTTCACCAAGGCCTTCGGGCAGGGCGGCCCGGCCAAAGCCTATATCGTCTGCGAGGAGGCCGCCGAGGCGGGCCATCATCTGCATGTCCGCATGTTCGCGCCCGGTATCGGTGTTGCTGAGGATCCGGCGACCGGCAGCGCGCTGGCGTCGTTCGCCGGGCTTTACGTTGCCCACAAGCGTCCGGCCGATGGCGTCATCAGACTGGCGATCGAGCAGGGTTACGAAATGGGCCGGCCGAGTGTTCTGCATCTGACGCTCGGCGTCGCTAGCGGAGCCTTGCGCGAAGCTTCGATCGGCGGCGATGCCGTCGTCATCACCGAAGGCGTTATCGAGGCATGACATCGCCGGGCAGCGAGCAGGTGCTTCACGTCGACCGGCTCGAACTGACCTTCGAACCGCGGCCCTGGGCTTTTGCCGACGCGCACCGCCGCGATATCGACGCGCTGTTTGCGGACATGCAGAAGAAAAAGCCGGCACTGTTCAATGGCCGCGTACTGTTGATGCACCGCTGCGCGATTGAGGACGGTGTTTTTGGCGGCGGCTTCATGGAGGCTGACTATGCCAGCTTCACATTCTGGATCGCATCGGGCCGACCGGCGGCCGGCATCCACGACTGCTTCGGCGCCGCGGCGGTGATGTCGGCCGATGGCGCCTTCCTGCTCGGCGAGATGGGCGCGCACACTTTCAACGCCGGCCAGATCTATTTTCCGTGCGGTACGCCGGACCTGAGCGATCTCGTCGGCAGCCGGGTCGATTTTGACTTGAGCGTGAGGCGTGAACTCAAGGAGGAGACTGGTCTCGAAGCCGCCGAACTGACGGAGGAACCCGGCTGGACGCTGGCCATCGATGGCAGCCTGATTTGTGCCATCAAGGTGATGCGCTCGCCGCTCGATGCCGAAGCTCTGCGCGTGCGGATGCTCAAGCATCTGGCCCATGAGCGGCAGCCTGAGCTTGCCGATATCCGTATCGTCCGCGGCTCGGACGATTTCAGCCTGCAGATGCGCTCCTTTGCGCGTATCTTTCTGAGCCACCGTTTTGCCGCCTGAAGGAGGCGTCTCATGAAGCTCGACCAGATAGCCAAGCGTTTTCGCATCGATCAGCCCGACAAGTTCAAGCTCGACGATTTCGATCCGGGCGATTGTTGCGGCCTGACCATCGATAAGGACGATGCCAAGACTTTGCTCGAAGAGGGTGTCGAGCGCCTCGCCGAACTGCAGGAGCGGCTCTACGCCGATAACCGCTGGTCGGTGCTGGTGGTGTTGCAAGCGATGGATGCCGCCGGCAAAGACAGCCTGATCAAGCACGTCATGAGCGGCGTCAATCCGCAAGGTGTGCAAGTCGTGTCCTTCAAGCAGCCGAGCGCGGAAGAACTCGACCACAATTTTCTCTGGCGTGTCGCAAGGGCGCTGCCGGAGCGCGGCCGCATCGGCATTTTTAACCGCTCGCACTACGAAGAGGTGCTGGTGGTGCGCATCCACCCTGAATATCTGAAGGCACAGCGCTTGCCGGACACGAAGAACGGTAAGGACATTTGGCACCAGCGTTTCGACGACATCCGCGCGTTCGAAAAGCATCTGGCCCGCAATGGCACGCTGGTCCTGAAATTTTTTCTCAACGTTTCGCGCGACGAGCAGCGCAAGCGTTTTCTCGACCGTATCGACGAGCCGGGCAAGCGCTGGAAATTCTCCATGGGCGATGTCGCCGAGCGCAAACTGTGGCCGCAATACATGGCGGCCTATGAAGAGGCGATCCGCGAAACCTCGACGCCGGAGGCGCCGTGGTATGTCATCCCGGCCGACAAGAAGTGGTTCACGCGGCTGGCGGTCGCCGGCGCGCTGGTCGATGCGCTGGAGCGGCTCAAGCTCGAATATCCCAAGGTGGAAGGCGCCGCGCTCGACGAATTGGAAAAGGCCAAGGCGGCGCTGAAGGCGGAGAAGTAAGGGCCGGGGAACGGTCAGTCATGCTGACCTATTGAAGACTTGCCCGCCGCCGCCGCTATCGGCTAGAAGGGCCCGATCCGGCCCCGTTTAACATGGGCTTTACCGGAATCGGCGACCGTACCGGTCGCAACGAGGGTTTTGATGCCAATGCCGACGCGGCAGCAGTTCTGCGCGATCGACGATCTGGCGACCTTGCAGGGTCAGCCGGCGGCCTCCCTCATTCTGGGCACGCTCCTTCTCCTTACCCGCCCCTGAGGGCCGGCTGGGCTTGGTTGCCTGGGCACTCGGGGGATCGCGGCGGATGAAGCACCCTGAAAGCGCCCCGAGCGGCGCACGTTTCTGAGAAGGACAATTCCCATGGCTACCCAGACCCCGTCCGATAAGGACCGCGTCGTCATCTTCGATACCACCTTGCGCGACGGCGAGCAGTGCCCCGGCGCCACCATGACCCACGAGGAAAAGCTCGAAGTCGCCGAGTTGCTCGATACGATGGGCGTCGACATCATCGAGGCCGGCTTCCCGATCGCCTCGGAAGGCGACTTCGCCGCGGTCAACGAAATCGCCCGCCGCGCCAAGAATTCGGTGATCTGCGGCCTGTCGCGCGCCGCCCCGAAGGACATCGACCGCTGCGCCGAGGCCATCCGGCCTGCCAAGCGCAACCGCATCCACACCTTCCTGTCCACCTCGCCGGTGCACATGAAGTACAAGCTCCAGAAGGAGCCGCACGAGGTCTTCGAAATGGTGGTCGCGCAGGTGACGCGCGCCCGCAGCCATACCGACGACGTCGAGTGGTCGAGCGAGGACGGCACCCGTACCGAGTTCGATTTCCTCTGCCGCTGCGTCGAGGCCGCGATCAAGGCCGGCGCGACCACGATCAACATCCCGGACACCGTCGGCTACACCACGCCGGAGGAATATCGCGAGCTGTTCCGCCGCGTGATCGAGAACGTGCCGAATTCCGACAAGGCGGTGTTCTCGGTGCATTGCCATAACGACCTGGGCATGGCGGTCGCCAATTCGCTCGCCGGCGTCATGGGCGGCGCGCGTCAGATCGAGTGCACCGTCAACGGCATCGGCGAGCGCGCCGGCAACGCCGCGCTGGAAGAAATCGTGATGGCGATCAAGACGCGCAACGACGTGTTTCCGTTCGCGACCGGCATCGACGCCACCATGCTGACGCGCGCTTCCAAGCTCGTCGCCGCGGCAACGTCGTTCCCGGTGCAGTACAACAAGGCCATCGTCGGCCGTAACGCCTTCGCGCATGAGAGCGGTATCCACCAGGACGGCATGCTCAAGAACGCGCAGACCTACGAGATCATGACGCCGGAATCGGTCGGCGTGAAACAGACCTCGCTGGTCATGGGCAAGCATTCCGGCCGTCACGCCTTCCAGCACAAGCTGGAGGAATTGGGCTATCAGCTCTCCGACAACCAGTTGCAGGACGCCTTCGTGCGCTTCAAGGCCTTGGCCGATCGCAAGAAGCAGATCTACGACGAGGACATCGAAGCACTGGTCGATGAGGAAATCGCCACCGCGCATGATCGCGTCAAGATCGTGTCGCTCACCGTCATCGCCGGCACTATGGGCCCGCAGACGGCGACGCTCACGGTCGATATCGATGGCCAGCACACCACGCATCAGGCGACCGGCAACGGCCCGGTGGATGCGATCTTCAACGCCATCCACGCCATCGTGCCGCACGAGGCCAAGCTCGAGCTCTATCAGGTTCACGCGGTAACCGAGGGCACCGATGCGCAGGCGGAGGTGTCGGTACGTCTGGCGGCGGAAGGGCGTTCCTTTACCGCCAAGGGCGCCGATCCGGATACGCTGGTCGCGTCGGCCAAGGCCTATCTCGGCGCGCTCAACAAGATGATGAGCAAGCGCGGCAAGGTGCCGGGCGTGGAGAAACGCATTCACGCCAACGAGGTTGGCTAACCTCGTATTTCATCCGACTTTCGGATGAGACAGGTCGGCTGCCGCCCGTGTTTTAGGCAAGTTCATCTTTGATACCGCGCCCACGACGGGCGCGGTATTTTTTTTGTGCTGCGTTGCGGCGGTTTCGCGTGGTTGGGCAGGGGCTTGGCTCTTGCCGGAGCCGGCGTTTGGTGTCACTTTGCCGCACAAGCAAGAGATAAGGCCGAACAGGCCGCCCATGGAGGAGATGCGATGCTCGAAATTTCGAAACGTCAATGGCTTGTCGGCGCCGCCGCTGCCGCCGCGCTGATCGCCGCTCCGGCCGCTGCGCTGGCGCAGCAGCCGATCGTCATCAAGTTCAGCCACGTCGTCGCGCCGGATACGCCGAAGGGCAAGGGCGCCGAGAAATTCAAGGAACTTGCCGAGAAGTACACGGCCGGCAAGGTCAAGGTCGAAGTCTATCCGAACTCGACTCTTTACAAGGACAAGGAAGAACTCGAAGCGCTGCAGCTCGGCGCGGTGCAGATGCTGGCGCCGTCGAACTCCAAGTTCGGCCCGATCGGCATCAAGGAATTCGAGGTGTTCGATCTGCCGTTCCTGCTGCCGAACCTCGACGCGCTGCGCAAGGTGACCGAAGGTCCGATCGGCAAGCGCATGCTCAAGCTGATGGACTCCAAGGGCATGGTGGGCTTGGCCTACTGGGATAACGGCTTCAAGCAGATGAGCGCCAACAAGCCGCTCAAGTCGCCGGCCGACTACAAGGGCCTGAAGTTCCGCATCCAGTCGTCGAAGGTGCTGGAGGCGCAATTCCGTACGCTGGGCGCCGTTCCGCAGGTCATGGCGTTCTCGGAAGTCTATCAGGCGCTGCAGACCGGTGTCGTTGATGGCCAGGAGAACACCTGGTCGAACATGTACACCCAGAAGATGCACGAAGTGCAGAAGTTCATCACCGAAACCAACCACGGCTATATCGGCTACGTGGTGGTCGTGAACAAGAAGTTCTGGGATGGCCTGCCGGCCGACATCCGCACGCAACTCGACAAGGCGATGGCGGAATCGACCCAGTACGCCAACAACCAGTCGGCCAAGGAAAACGAGGACGCCAAAGCGGACATCGTGAAGTCGGGCAAGACGACCATCCTCACGCCGACCGCTGCGGAAGTCGCCGAGATGCGCAAGACGATGGCGCCGCTCTATGACGACATGGGCAAGCGTGTCGGCAAGGAATTGATCGACGAAGTCGTGAAGGCTGTCGGCGGCCAGAGCTAAGGCAATTTGAGGAGCCGCGGATGAAACCGCGGCTCCTTTTTCTGCCGGGAGGGCAGGCGGGCGGCGTGGGGCGCTACTCGCTTTTCAACAACACGATGACATTTCACAATCGTCGCTAAGACGAGATGAGCCCCCGTGATTAAACGAGGCGCCGATGTTTCTTCGCATCCTGGACCGGCTTGAGGAGATCCTGATCGCGACCTTGATCGGGGTGGCGACCATCATCATTTTTGTCGCCGTCTTGCATCGCTATGCGGTAGGCGTTCCGTGGCTCTATCCGCTGGTCTTCGACATCAATCTCACTTGGGCGCAGGAACTCTGCATCTATCTGTTCGTGTGGATGGCGAAGTTCGGCGCCGCTTACGGCGTGCGCACCGGCATTCATGTCGGCGTCGATGTCATCGTCAACATGCTGGCGCCGCCGTCGCGCAAGAAGATCATCATGTTCGGGCTGCTCGCCGGCGCGTTTTTCACGGCGATCGTCGGCACCATGGGCGCCAAGTTCGTCATCGAGCTTTATCCGACCGGGCAGGTTTCGCCCGACATGGAATTCCCGCGCTGGATCATCTTCCTCGCGGTACCGCTCGGCTCCTATCTGATGTGTTTCCGTTTCCTCCAGGTCGCATGGCATTACTGGTGGACCGGTGATTTGCCGCACCATGACCCGGGCCACGTCGAAGGCGTGGTGGAAAGCCCGCACGCGGCCCAAGACCTGCGCGCCGAAGAGCTCGCCAGCACCCCGCCGAGGACCTGACGATGAACGCCGCCATTATCTTCGGACTGCTGATCGCGCTGATGCTGACCGGCATGCCGATCTCGATCGCGCTCGGCCTGACCGTGCTGTCGTTCCTGTTCTTCCTGACCACGGTGCCGATCGAGTCGGTCGCTCTCAAGCTGTTCACCGGCATCGAGAGCTTCGAGATCATGGCGATCCCGTTCTTCATTCTCGCGGGCAATTTCCTCACCCATGGCGGCGTGGCACGGCGCATGATCAACTTCGCCGCGTCGATGGTCGGCCACTGGTATGGCGGCCTCGGCCTCGCGGCGGTCATGGCCTGCGCGCTGTTCGCGGCGATTTCCGGTTCGTCGCCGGCCACGGTCGTGGCCATCGGCTCGATCCTCATTCCGGCGATGGTGCAGGCCGGTTATCCCAAGCGGTTCGGCGCCGGCGTCATCGCCACCTCCGGCGCGCTCGGCATCCTTATTCCGCCGTCGATCGTGATGGTGCTCTATGCGGTGTCGACCGGCGGCAGCGTTGCGATGGATCCCGAAGGCAAGCGCGTGCTGTCGGCCTCCGTCGGCCAGTTGTTCATGGCCGGTGTCATCCCCGGGCTGATGCTGGCCTTCCTGCTCGGCCTGACCACCTTCTATCGCGCCTGGAAGAACGACTATCCGCGCATGCCGCGCGCTGACTGGGTGGCGCGCTTCAAGGCGTTCCGCGAGTCTGTCTGGGGCCTGCTGCTGATCGTGCTCGTGCTCGGCGGCATCTATGCCGGCTTCTTCACGCCGACGGAAGCGGCGGCGGTGAGTGCGGTCTACGCCTTCGTCATCGCGGTGTTCGTCTATCGCGACATGAAGCTGTCCGACGTGCCCAAGGTGCTGCTGTCATCCGCCAATATGAGCGCGATGATCCTCTACATCATCACCAATGCGGTGCTGTTCTCGTTCCTCATGACCAGCGAGCAGATCCCGCAGACCATGACGGCCTGGCTCAAGAGCAGCGGCATTGGCTGGGTCGAGTTCCTGATGATCGTCAACATCATCCTGCTGGTCGCCGGCAATGTGATGGAGCCGTCGTCGATCGTGCTGATCACCGCGCCGATCCTGTTTCCGATTGCGGCGAGCCTCGGCATTCATCCGGTGCATCTCGGTATCCTGATGACGGTGAACATGGAGGTCGGCCTGTGCCATCCGCCGGTCGGTCTCAATTTGTACGTGGCTTCCGGTATCGCACGCATGGGCATTACCGAGTTAACCATTGCGACCTGGCCTTGGCTGATGACGATGCTCGGCTTCCTCATCCTCGTGACTTATGTCCCCGAGTTGTCGCTGTGGCTGCCGCGCATGCTCGGGATGCTATAGGCAAGACAGATTCCCGCATCCGGTGGTGCCGATGTAGGGACGTCGATGAATATGGGTTCATCGACATTGCGGTCTTGTAATCATTGCGATCATTTAATGTCTGTCCGAACCTTAACTTGATAAGGCGGCGCAGGGTTTATCTACTGGCCTCCGTTGAATGGCTATCACTCGAAGCTGTTCACCAAGGAGGTGGCTATGTTGAAATATATTCTCGCCGGCACGACGGCTCTCGCGATCGCCGGTGGTTCGCTGGCTTACGCGCAGAAGGGACCCGATGGTCCCAAAGGCGCCGAGCGCTGGCGCCCGACCGCGCAGGACATGGTTGCGTTCGGCGATGCCCGCATCGCCGCACTGAAGGCCGGTCTCAAACTCACGCCGGACCAGGAAAAGAACTGGCCGGCCGTGGAAACCGCGTTGCGCGATCTGGCCAAGCAGCGCTCCGAGCGCTTTGCGGCGCGCGCCTCGGCTGACAAGCCGAGCGACAAGTCCGTCGACCGGTTCGATCGCCTGAGCCAGCGCGCTGACGCCATGACCCAGCAGGGCGCGGCGCTCAAGAAACTCGTGGATGCGGCTGGTCCTCTCTACAAGAGCCTCGATGAGCCTCAGAAGCAGCGTTTCTGGGTGCTGGCGAAGCTCGGCGGCGAGCGCGGCGGCTGGCATCGCGGCGGCCATCGCGGCCACGACCGGATGCACCACGGCCCGCGCGGCCAGATGGGTGGTCCCGGCGCAGGCCCGGACGCTCCGCGGCCGCAGTAATGACGGGCAGGGTGCCTTCCGGCACCCGGTCCTGACGCGAAGTGGATGGGCTGCGGCCGCCTCTCCCGGGAGACCGCTCCATCCCAGAAACCGCCGGGTTCTCCCGGCGGTTTTTGCGTTGTGGATCGAGGGTTTAGCGGGCTGTCAGGAGCGGGTATCAGCGCTTGCCACGGCGGGATCGCTTTGCTAGAGGACGGCCTCGCTGAACGGGGCCTTCGCGGCCCTCTTGGCACTCCGGGCGCTTAGCTCAGTTGGTAGAGCAGCTGACTCTTAATCAGCGGGTCGTAGGTTCGATCCCTACAGCGCCCACCATTATCTCCGGACAAGCCACGCCACTTTGGTCTCGCCGCCCCGAACGGGCCGCGCGCCTGCGATGCGTGCGGGCGCGCCGGACGCCTCAGACGCGGCTGTAGACGTCCTCCAGCCGTTCGATGTCGTCCTCGCCGAGATAGCTGCCGGTTTGCACTTCGATAAGTTCGAGCGGGATCTTGCCCTTGTTGGCCAGACGGTGGATCGCGCCGAGCGGGACGTAGATCGATTCATTCTCGTGAACGGGCTTGATGTCCTTCTCGATCGTGACTTCCGCGGTGCCGCGCACGACGATCCAGTGCTCCGAGCGATGCCGGTGGCGCTGCAGCGACAGCATGCCGCCGGGCAATACGACGATGCGCTTCACCTGGAAGCGCTCGCCCATGTCGATCGACTCGTAATAACCCCACGGCCTGTGGACACGGCGATGCACGATCGCTTCCGGCCGCTTGTCGGCTTTGAGCTTGGCGACGAGATCCTTGACCTCCTGCGAGCGCGCGCGCGGCACGACCAGCGTGGCGTCGGCGACGCTGACGACGACCAGATCCTCGACGCCGATCAGGGTGGTCAGGCGGTTCTCCGAATGCACGACGCAGTTCTTCGCGTCCATCAGCGTGACCGGGCCCTGCAGGACATTGCCGTTGCTGTCGGTCGGCGCGATGTCGAACAACGCATCCCAACTGCCGATATCCGACCAGCGGAAACGGCCGGTTACCACTGCGGTGCGGTCGGTGCGTTCCATGACGGCGTAATCGATCGACTTCTGCGGCGACCTGGCGAAGGCTTCGGCGTCGAGGCGCACGAAGCCCAGATCGGTATTGGAGCGGGCAACGCTTTCTTCGACCGCGCTCGCCATATCGGGCTCGAGCCGCTGCAGTTCGCCGAGCAGCACGTCGGCACGGAACAGGAAGTTGCCGGAATTCCACAGATAGCCGTCCTGCACATAGCGCGCGGCCGTGGCGAGATCGGGCTTCTCGACGAAGCGTTCGACCTCGGCGGTTTCGGTGCCGTCGATCGCCTTGCCGGGCAGGATATAGCCGAAGCTGGTCTTCGGTTCGGTTGGCTTGATGCCGAAGGTGACGATGCGGCCCAGGTCGGCCGCGGCACGTCCGGCGACGCAGGTTTTCCGGAATTCCTCCGGGTCGAGCACGATGTGATCGGCCGCCAGCGCGAGAACGACGGCTTGCGGATCGCGCTTGAGGGTGATGGCGGCGCCCGCGGCAATGGCCGCGCCGGAGTCACGGCGCATCGGCTCGATGACCACGGTGACGTCGATGCCGAGCTCCTCGGCCTGGCGGCGGGCGAAGAAATGGAAGTCGGGTCCGGTGACGACGATCGGCGTGCCGAACTCCGGGCCGCGGACGCGGAGCAGGGTCTCCTGATAGGTCGAGTGCTTGCCCATCAGCGGCAGGAACTGCTTCGGCAAGGCGTCGCGCGACACCGGCCAGAGCCGCGTGCCAGTGCCGCCGGCGAGGAGAACGGGAACGATGGGAGAAGCCATTCCGAGTACCTTGTCTTGAATTAGGGCGTGGGCCTGCCCGCAGACCGGCTGGCCCAGCCGTCGCAGTTTAGCAAAGTCCGTGCAAGACGCGCGTTCGGCATCCTTTGCGTGTTTTCAATAAGAAAACCATTATACCGGGAGGACGGCAACCGGGTTATCCGGCGCTATCTGGTGAAACTCCCGCCGCTCGCCTTGACCGCTTTACGACGCCGGTGCTCAATCGTGACAGGGGCGGGACACCTTCATGACGATCGCCGCATATTTACGGCTGGCGACTTTGGTTGGCGCTGTGGCCGGACTTGCCGGTTGCAGTTCGAACCCGGCGATGATCGTCAGCGACGATGCCACCTTGTGCCGCTATGCCGCTGACGTTGGCGGCGCCGAGTCCATGGCCGCCTGCCGCAATCGTCTCGACAAGCAACAGCGCATCCAGACCACCGCGAATGCCAGCCGCATCGAGGGCTACGCATTACTCAACACGCCGGCGGCGCCGACGGCGATTGCCGATCAGTGCCGGCAGCCCAATCCGCCTCACGAATGCGGAACGGGCGACGTCACCGGCACGATCAAACGTGATCCTGCCAATTCACCTGCCAAGTAAGCTGTGCAGCCCTTGGCATTTATTGAGCGGCGCTGGTCCGCGCTTCGCCCCTCGGCATGCCGGCCGCGATCAATAATTCATTGATCTCTTTGCCCCGCGCCAGAAATGTCGCGCTGGCATTCTTCTTCGGCAGCGACACGTTCGCCGCCGTGGTGCCGGGGCGGATCTTCATGCCCGCGGCGATGGCCGCTCTGGCCTCGTCGAAACGGCCGAGCCGCTGATAGGCGGCGGCCAGGAGGAAGTGGGTGCGGCCGGTTCCCGGCGTGATCGCGATCGAACGCTCAAGCCAGGGCAGGGCTTCTTCGCTGCGATCCATGAAGACATAGGTCAAACCAACGCCGAGCAGCCAGGTCCAGCGCGATACTTGCGGCGTGTCATAGCGGTCGGCGAGCATGAAGGCCGATAGCGCATCGTCGTAGCGGCCGAGCTGAATATGAGTGAGGCCGAGCTGAAACAACACCAGCCCGTCCCACGGGTCCTGGTTAAGCGCGCGAGAACAGGCCACCAGGCTGTCGACGAAGTGGTTGGTCGCGGTGAGAAAGCGGCAATAACCCTGCAGCAGCGGCAGGTAATCGGGCTCGGATTTCAACGCCCCTTCGAGCAGTTCGCGCGCGCGCGTCTCGGCCTGTTCGGCTTCGGCGCCGCTGAACCACGCGGTCTGGATGCCGCGCAGTAATTGCGCCGCCAGCTCCGCCTTGAGATCGACATTGGCCGGAGTGGCGGCCAGTGCCTTGTCCAGCATCGCCAGCGCCGTCTTGAATTTTTCCGGCGAGGTCCGGTTGATGAAAGCCTGCGCCTGATCGATCACCACGGCAGCATCGTTGGTGCTGCCGCTGGTGTGCTGGAGCGCGTTCAGCTTTGCCGCCGCCGCATAGCCGACGCCGGCGGCGATGCGCGATTGCTGAAGGGCGACGTTCGGAGTGTCACTCTCGACGGGAAAGGCCGTCGCCCAGCGGACCTCGTCTGTCGCGGCATCGACAATGCGGGCCTGGACGTTCCAGGCGCCATTCGATTTCTGGATTTCGCCGCGCAGCACGTAATCGGGGCGCATTACCGACAGCGCGACCGCAGTCGCGCCCGGCTCGGGCTTGGGCGCCAGGACGCGGAGGCTCGGGATCTTCGACAGCCCGTCGACCAGCTGATCGGTGATATTGGCCGCCATCAGCGCCACCTGCGGATCGCTGCTGGCATCGGCGAACGGCATCACGGCAACCACTGGCGGCGTAGAGGCGAAGCGCTGGCCGATGAACGGCGCCGCAACCGCCAGCCCGATCGCAAACACCGCCAGCGCGGCGGCGACTACGAGGGTCCGGTGCGCCTGGCGCGGCCGCCCGGCGTCCAGCGGCAGGTCGTCGGGGACCGCCGGGGGCGATTCCACGGTCACGGCGGCGGCTGGGCTTGCCCGATCGTCGTCCGGCACCACCGGCCGGGATGGCGACTCCACCGCGGCATCGAGCAGATAGCCACGGCCGGAGACGACTTTCAGGATCTGCCGGCGCTCATCGCCGATCGCGGCCCGGATTTCGCGGATGCACTGGAAGAGATTGTCCTCGCTGACGAAGACATTCGGCCAGACCGCCTCCATGAGTTCTTGCTTGCCGACCACACGGCCGGCATTCGCCAGCAAAAACTGCAGCATTGTAAATGGCTTGGGCCGGATTTTGACGGTCTGGCCATCGGGCCGGCGCAATTCGGCCCGCTGCGGGTCGACTTCAAATCCGGCAAAGCGAAGCACGGTGCTCATCGCATTCCCTGGCCGACGGATCCGAATTTTGGCTGCCCTATCAGGAAAATTTCAGAATGTCATCTGTGCGCGCCCCAAGACTCTCAGCCTAAGGGCATGAAAATATTAGGGAACTATTAACCAAAGGCGCGCGCAGCCGCGTCGACGGGGAAGAGGGTCAGGTTTCGGACAGGGCGTTACGCCGTCGACAGCAGGTAGCATCCTGCGGCGACGGCGGTATTGCCGTCAAATCCAATGTTGAATTCTGCATTCAACAGGGGAGCCGTCCGGCACCATCCAGCCATCCCGCGACCCGCGCTGCCGCCGCCTTCGCCAGGGCCAACCGCCCGGACGGAGCAAGTGGACGCTATGGGGCAACCGACGGCGCCAATGCCGATCAGGACGCAGGACGCGGCAGCGCGCCCCGACTGGCGGGCGCGCGTCGACCGTCTGGCGACGCAGGTCATCTGCACCGGCCTCGCCCTGATGATGGCGATCTGGCCGGTCCGCGCCCAGCAGGCCAACGTCATCGTTACCGACGGCCGCACCCAGACCCAGGTTCAAACCAGCGGCAACGTCACCAACATCACGACCTCGACCGTCTCCGGCGCTAACGGGTTCAACTCGTTCTCGCAGTTCGGCGTCGGCCTCGGCAACACCGTCAACCTGCATCTGCCGACCGGTACGCAGAACCTGATCAACATCGTGCGCGACGCGCCGGCCTATGTGAACGGCACGCTGAACGCCTACAAGAACGGTCAGATCGGCGGCAACGTCTACTTCGCCGATCCCTATGGCTTTGTCGTGGGCCGCACCGGCGTGGTCAATGTCGGCAGCCTGAACGTTTCGACGCCGACGCGTGAATTCGTTGATGGCATGATCAGCCCGAGCGGGCAGATCAACGAAGGCGCGGTGTCCAACCTGCTCGCCGGTACGATCCCGATCTCGCCCGACGGCAACATCCGCATCAAGGGCCGCGTCAACGCCGTCGATGCCGTGCGCCTCACCGGTCAGAACGTGTTCGTCGGCTCGGGCCGCGACGCGGTCAACCGCGAGCAGGCGACGCGCTTTGCCTCGACCGTCAATTCGCGCGGCCTGCGCAGCGCCAACAACATCGTGGTCCGCAACGGCTCGATCCAGATTGTCGCCGCCAATGACGCGCGGGTGAATGGCGGTGTTAAAGCGCGCAATGGCGGCGCGATCGGTATCGATGCTGGCCGCAATGCTGAGTTCGGCTCGCGCGCCCGTGTTAGTGCCGACAGCAAGAACGGCAACGGTGGCACGATCGCCGTCAAGGCGGGGCATGACATCGTCGTCTCCGGTTATGGCGTTCTCTCGGCCAAGAGTACGGCCGGCAATGCCGGTTCGGTTCGCCTGCTTGCGCAGAACAAGCTCGTGGTCGAAGCGGGTGCCCGGTTCGATGCCAGCGCCGCGCAAGGTAATGCCGGCCTCGTTGAACTGAGTTCGTTCGGCACCTTCGACCTGCAGAACGGCTTCAAGGTCGACGTGTCGGCGCCAAACGGACAGGCCGGCGCACTGCTGATGGACCCGCCGAACGTTGTCGTCGGTGCCTCCGGCGATGCCGGCGTCACGATGGACAATGAGGACATTGCCGCCGCGATTTCTTCGCTAAGCGTTGGCGCGACCTACATCATTCCGGCGCAGAACTTCACCGTCACCGCGAACGGCGTCATCAAGACAAACGGCCACAATTTCCAGGTCCTCGCAGCCGATGGCGGCGCGATCGTCATCGACGGCCTGATCGACACCCGCAGCTATTCCGGCGCCAGCGCCACCAATTTCCTCGCCGATCTCGGCCGGTTCTCGACCGGCAATTCCGGGTCTGTGCTGCTCTCGGGCACCAACATCACCCTCGGCGCGACCGGCAAGATTTTTGCCGACGTCAACAACACGACAGGTCAGGGCGCGACCAACTACACCGGCGGCGCGGTTACCTTGGCGGCCAGCGTGCGCGACCACCAGGGAACGGCGGAATCGAACGCGAACTCGCAAATCCTGATCGCCGGCAAGATCGGCGGCAGCTCGATCACTGCGACGGCGAACGCCGATGCCAGCACCTCCTATACGAATTCCGTCCTCGCCATGGCGCAGTTCGGCGCCGGCGTCACGTTCGGCCTGCTGACAGGGTTCAACGGCGCCTACGTGAAATCCCAGGCAACCGCCAAAGTCATTGTTGAAGGCACCGCGACTCTCAAGGCGACAGGGGCGGTCACCCTGGCGTCGTTGGGGTCGGTGGTCGCGGAAAACCCGGCCATTACCTTCTCGCTGACGGCCTTGCAGAACGCCGTCGCCGCCGGCGTCGTCGTCGGGGTCGTCAATGCCGATGTCGAAACGCACGTAAAGTCAGGCGCCACCATATCCAGCGGCGACCTGCGGGTGCTCGCCGGCACCAGCGCCGAGCTGAGCGTCGCGGCGCTGGTGTTCACCGAAACGTCGGCGGCCGATGTTGTCGTGGCCTATTCGACTGGTACGATGAACACCAAGGCGCTGATCGACTCCGGCGCCAATATTCAGAAGGTCGGCAACGTTTCGGTTGTTGCCCAGAGCCAGAACAGCTTCTCGACAACGGCCACAGCGCTGTCCGGCGGCACCGGTTCGGCAGCGGTGGCGGTGGCGATCAGCGATGTCACCAGCAACACGGTCGCCAATATGGGGGCCGGCATCGCGCAGAATGCCGGTGCGGGCTCCGTAACCGTTTACGCCGGCAGCGACACGACGAAGAACTCGGTGTCGGCGGCGAGTACGGTGGGCACGCCTTATCTGCTGCGCAACATCATCACCAAGGTTGCCGGCGCGCAGGGCTTCACACAGTTGTTCGGGGCGGGCGGCTTGCTGGAGGGCACGCGACTCTTCAGCGTCACGCAATCGCAAGGCACCACAGCCGCGTTCCGCGCCGGTCTGACGCTGGCGCTGAACATGCCGACGCTCACCTCGTCGGCATCGATCGCCAATGTCGCCCCCGACAATGACGGCGACATGGTCGCATCGGGCGCGGCGCCGAACATATACGCCTCGGGCAATGTCGGCGTTGTCAGCATGCTGAGCAACGCTGCGCTTCGTACAAATGCCGCGACGTCGATCGAATCCAATCCGGCCGGCACGCCCGCGCATCCGTCGACGCAGAAGGGCGTGTCGATGGCGGTCGCCCTGACGCAGGCTGACCAGTCGTCGAACGCCTATATCGGCTCAAGCGCGACGATCACCGGTGCGCATATCGGTGTCAGCGCCGAAACCGACACGCCGATCACCAATACCTGGCTGAACTTTGCCTCGTACAACTCGGTGACCCAGACGCTGTCCGACCTGATCTCGCACGCCAATGGCAATCTCGGCATCGTCAATAATATCCTGACGTCCTATGCCAACGCGACCGCCGAAGCCACGTCCTTCGGTTTCTCGGGTTCTCTGAACTATTTCGATCTGACGACCAGCACCACGGCCTGGATCGGCAGCGGCGCGACCATCACCCGCACCGGCAGCGGATGCGGCGCGGCGACGATCTGCTGGTCGTCCCTCCCGACGGTGTCGACGCCGACGCCACCCGGGGCGCTGACCCTGCCGGCAGCTTTCAATCTGGCCGACCTTGGCGCGCGCACGCAGATCAACTGGGGCAACGACGTCGTCGTGAAAGCGACGACGTCGACCGAGTCGATCCACATGGGCGGCAATTTCAGCTGGTTTACGTTCTTCGGCACCAATGGTGGACCCGATACGCCGGATGTGGCGACGGCGATCGGCGGCTCCGCCAACGTCGCCCAGTTCCATACCAGCACGGTGGCCGGCATCGGCGCCGGGGCGGTGGTCAACACCAACAGTGGCTCGCTTTCGGTTACCGCCGATACCAGCGATCTCGTTTATGCGGTCGCCCCGACCTCGGGCAAAGGCGGCGGCCTCGGATTGAACGGCATCGCGACGGTGCTGCTGATCGACAACAACACCTCGGCCTCGATCAGCAATTCGGCGCGTGTAACGTCGTCGTCCGTCAACGTCGCCGCACAGCAGGAAATCTCGACATTCAATGTCGGCGGTGCCGTCGGCATCACCTCAGGCTCGGGCATCGGCCTGGTGGTGGCGCTGGCATCGATCTCGACCAACACCTCCGCTTATATCGGCGACAACTCGCAGGCTCTCACGGGTACCGCCGGCGGTGACAATGACGCTCATGTCGCCCCCTCGGTTGCTGGTTACATTGACGCCTTCGAGACCAATGTCACCGCCTTGTCGGTCGGCCGCCTCACAACGGTGGCCGTGGCCGCGACGGCGAACAACAACACGCCCACGCCTGGCGCGCCTCCGGCGGAAGAGGCGGTCAATCCGGGCGCGACCGGATTCCTGTCGTCGGCGGTCAATTACTTCGGCGGCATCGCGGGCGCGGTGGCGGCCAAGATCGCCGGCATTTACGACAAGCTCGACCAGCAGGTTTCGGGCCCCGTCAACGGCGGTACCTCTGCGGCCGGCGCCGGCAGCGCGGCGATCGATCTGACCTCGGTTGCGACGGCCGCCAGCATCGCCGACGCGACCGTCAAGTACACGCCCGGCGGCAACAACCGCGTTTCGGTGCAGGCGCTCAACAACACCATCATCGACACCGCCAGCGGCGGCGCCGCCATGGCGAAGGGCGCGCCCGGCACGGAGTCGACGGTCGGCATCGCCGGCGCCGTTGCCGTTACACTGAGCAACGACCTGACGACCGCCACCATCTCGCGTTCCACCGTGACGGCTTATTCCACGACCGTGCAGGCGCTGGCCGGCGGCGAGAACACGACCATCGGCCTTGGCATCGCGGTCACCGGCGGCTCAGGCGGCCAGACGCAGGTCGCGGTGTCTGTGTCGGCCGCGGATCTCAACAACGGCGTCCAGGCCAGCGTCGACAGTTCGACGATCGGGCAGGCCAACGGCGGCTTCAAAGGCGACCTGACGATCATCGCCTCGCAGAACACCAATATCGGCATCGGCGGCGGCTCGCTCTATGGCGGCCTCGGCACGGATGAAAGCAACGGTCTCGGCGTGTCGCTGACCTATGCCGGCATTGGCGATCCGACGAGCGGCGCGGCAGTGTCGGCGATCCTCTCTAACTCAAAGGTCTCGAACACCGACGACCTGATCATTCTGGCGATGAGCAACAGCCGTATCATCGCCGGCGCTGCGACGGCCGGTGGCGGTCCCAATGCGAACGGCTTTGCCGGCTCAGTCGTCGTCACCGAGATCAGCCCGACGATCCTGGCTGAGATCACGTCGGTGCCGGCCGTCGCCGGAACGGCGGCGGTGACAGGCGGCATCACGGTCGCGGGCGATGTCCGGGTCAATGCCTTCAGCGGTTCTGACGCTACGCTCAATACTCTGATCCGCAACGCCGCGATCACGGCTAATGGCGGGCTCTCCTATTCCGGCGACTCGGACATCAACTTCGACGCCAGCGATCTCAGCCCGAGCAGCGCGACCGGCGCCGCCATCATCGCCGTTGCCGGCAATGTGCAGGGCGGCAAGTCGAATGTCGGCATCTCGATCGTGGTCAATCGCATCGCCTCCAGCTACGAGGCCTATATCGATCGCACGACGGTGACCTCGACCGGCGGTGTCGTCGATGTCTCGGCGCGCGACAACTCGGAAATCATCGGCATTGCCATCGGCGTCGGCGTGGCGACGGGGTCGGTCGCCGGTAACGGTTCGGTCGCCTACAACGCCATCAACAATTTCGTCGTCGCGCAGATCGGTCACGGCGTGGTGACGAGCGGCGATCCGCTCAACACCGCGACCGCGACCGTGTCGGCAGCGGCGGTTTCCGTGACAGCCACGGCCGGCGGAAAGGTCCGTAGCGCGGCCGGCGCCATATCGGTCAATCTCAGCGGCGGGAATGCCGTCGGCCTGTCGGCCGGCGTCAGCCAGATTGGTACTTATGTCTCGGCGGCCATCGCTGGCGCTAGTGTGACGGCGACCGGTGCGCTGTCGAACAGCAGTCCACTGATCGGCGGTAACCTGCGCGCCGGCAATGTGCTGGTGTCGGGCGCATCCACCGCCGACATCATTACCGTGTCCATCGGCGCGGCGATCACCACCGGCAACGACAGTGGCGGCCCGCCAACGCCGCCGCCGTCGTCAGGCCTGTCCACGCTGCTGACGCGCCTTGCGCCGATGTCGACACGGACGCTGCCGGGAATGGCGGGTCCGCCGCCCGCGCCGCCGCCGGCGCAGAGCCCGCCGTCCGACGGCATGAGCGGCGCGGGTTCGCTCGCCATCAGCACCCAGTCCGGCAAGGTTTACGCCAGCATCGTTCTCGGCGGCGCGAATGTCGGATCGAATGTCACCGCGTTGGGCAACGTTCTGGTGCTGGCGGACAATGACAACGCGATTGCGGCCTATGCCGGCGCGGTGAGCGCCGCGTTGAGTGCGGGCAAGGGCCTCGGCGCTTCGGTCGTGGTCAATACCATCAATGGCGAGACCGGCGCGCTGATCAACGGCTCCGCCGTCGATGGCCGCGGTCTCTTCAGCACCGCCATGATCGACAATGGCGTTCTCGCCAATACGATCGATCCGTCGGACGTCGTGACTCCGGCGAGCACGCTGAACCTCAATAACGGCACCCAGACCCTCAAGGGCATCGCCGTCGTCGCCACCTCGGCGCAGAAAGCGCAAACGGTGAGCGCGCTGCTGTCGGCGTCGTCGAACGGTCTGGCCATCGCCGCCAATGCCGTCACCAATGTCATGGGCGGGCGGACGTCGGCGGAAGTGCTGGCGTCGGACCTGAACACCCATCTGCAGAGCGGCGATGTGTCCGCTGTGCAGGTCACCGCGTCGAGCGCTTCGTTCGCCAACAACCTCGTTCTCGGCATATCGGATTCGGGCGGCAGCGCGGCCGGCACCGCGGCGCTCAATATCAACACGATGAACCGCACCACCGTGGCGCGGGTGTTCGGCACCGATATCGGGTCGAGCACGGTTGCGGCAGGGGCGGTCGGCATCAAGGCCAATGCCTTCCAGTCGGCGTCGAGCAACGTGCTCGGCGCGGCCGGGTCCGGCGGCAGCGCGGCGATCAGCGGCTCGTCGCTGGCCAACATATTCCAGTCGACGACGCAGGCGATCTTCGAGCAGGGCACCGTCCGTGCCGGCGCGATGTCGGTGACCGCCGCCGGTTTGAATGGTTTCTTCGGTGCCGTGGGTGCCGGAAGTGTCGGCTCCTCCGTCGGCCTCGGCGCGACCGTGCTGGTCGCGATGAGCGACAACACCGTGCAGGCGGTGGTCGGCGACGACGATCCGACGACCACGGCGACCTCGCTGCATCTCTCCGGTGCGCTGACCGTTGCTGCTTCCAACACCACGCGGAACTCGGGTTACGTCATGGTTGCCGCGCTTGGCGGCTCGGGCGGCATCGCGGCGCAGTTCTCGGGCATGTTCATCGACAACAACGTCTTTGCCGCGCTGCGTAACGCGTCGGTGACGATGAGCGGTACGGGCGGCGACGGCGCCGTCTCGGTGCTGGCGACCGAAACCGACAGCATTGCCCCGATCGTCGGCGGACTTGCCGGCGGCGGGAGCGTCGGCTTCGGCGCTGCCGTCAATCTCGTCTCCTTCAAGAGCAACACGCGCGCGCTGATGGCCGGCGCCACGGTGACGACGGCGGGGGCGGTCAGCGTCAATGCGCTGAGCGTGCGCGAAATCAATCCGATCACCGTCGCGGGCAGCCTGGCCGGCACCGGCGCCTTCGCCGGCACCGTCGGCATCGTGTTGGTCGATTCCGGCGCTTCGACCGACCAGATGAGTGTGCTCAACGCCGGCTCATCCAGCGGCAACAGCTCCAGCGGCACGCTCGGCAATGCGCGCGCCGCCACCGGCGTCGATGTCATCGCGGGCATCGGTGGCAATGCCGAAGGCGTCGCCGCGCAGGTCCTCAACAGCAGCGTTACGGCCGGCGCCATCGGCATCAATGCCACGTCCGAAATGGCGACCCGCAACATCACAGGGTCGCTGGCGCTCGGCGGCACCGGCGGCATTGGCGCGGGTGTCGCCTACACGACCGTGACGCAGAAGATCACCGCGGAAGCAATCGGCGGCCAGCTGACATCAAATGCCATTTCGATCGGTGCCGTTGCCGGCGATCACGGCGGCGACAAGGCGGTGCAGACGTTCGCCGCGGCCGGCGCGGGCGGGCTCTATGTTGGCCTTGGCGCGGCGGTTGGCGAGTCGCACATCGATAACACCGTACGCGCGACGCTCGGTGCGACGACCACGGGCGCAACCGGCGGTCTGACCTCTGGTACTGTCGCCGTCACCGCGTCCGATAGTTCGAGCATTACGTCCTATGGCTATGGCGGCGCGGGCGGCCTCGCTGCAGTCGGCCTGTCGCTGGCCAATGCCGAGAAGTCGAGCGACGTCACGGCGGAAATTGCCGCCTCGACGCAGGTGACCAACGTCGCCAATGTCGCCGTGATGACGACCGGCGGCGGCAGCGTCAGCGCGGAGACGATTGCCGGCGCGGCCGGTGTGCTGGCCGGGGCGGGCGCATCAGCCACCGCGACGGATTCCCAGAAGATCATTGCCCAGATCGGCAACAATGCGCGCGTCCAGGCGGCCGGTACCGGCATTCTGGTCTATGCCAGCGGCACGCCCGATGTGTCGGCAGTCTCGAAAGGCGTTGCCGTCGGCGGTGTCGGCATCGGCGTGTCGTCGACGATCGCGACGGCGGGTCTCGAGGTTACAGCCTCGATCGGCAACAGCACGAATTTCTCCGGCAGCAACGCGCTCACTGTCAGTGCCGTGGGCGCAATTGGCGACAGCGGCCACTCGGCCTATTCGCAGGCCGTCGCCGCCGGCGGCGGCACGCTCTACGGGCTGCAGGGCACCAACGCGCAAGCCAACAACACCACGAAAGTGCACGCCTATGGCGGCACCGGTGTGCGGCTGCCGTCGGCCAATGTGTCGATCGCGGCGCAAAACGACACCGATCAATATGCCGAGGCGAGCGGCGTCGCATTCGGCTATGTCGCGGCAGGTGCGACGTTCAGCGAGGCGACCTCGACCAGCGAAACCAAGGCATGGCTCGACACGGGCGTGATCGCCACCGACGTCAACAACAACGGCTCGCTCTCGATCGTCGCGACCGGCACAGACACCACCGTCGCCAAGTCGACCGCCGGCTCGGGCGGTCTATCGGCCGGCGCGGCCGCGGTTTCGAAGACGACGACGACTTCGACGGTTAGCGCCGAACTCCTGGGCGGCGCGACGCTGACCACGCTTTACGTCACCGGCCTCGGCGTGCGCGCCACGCACCGGACGAACTATGCCGCGACTGGCGATGCCGTGCAGGCCTCCGCCATCGGCGCCAGCGGCGGCTCGGCCGACAACACGGTCACCTCGACGGTCACCGCCAAGGTCGGCGGCAATCTCATTGTCAATTCCTACGGCCGCGACCGCATTACTGGTCTCGCCCGCGACATCAACGTCATCGCGCTCGATGAAGTCCGGCAGACTTCGGGCGGCGCCCGCGCCGGGTCCGGCGGCGGCCTCGCCGTCGGCGCATCCTTGAGTAAGACGACCGTCACCCAGACCATCAACACGCTGGTCGGCGCCGGCACCATTCTCAGCCTCAACGACAATCCGCTGACCACGCTGGGTAAGATCAATATTGAAGGCTTCGCCGATCTGCAGACGACCGACACGGTGACACTGACGGCGGCCGGCCTGTTCGCCGGCGGCGGTGCCGAGACCAGGATGACGGCGACCGCGACCATCACCGTCGACATCGACGCGGCGCGGCTGTTCAGCGCCGGCAATATCGCCATCGGCTCGGCGGCGAAGATGATCGCCAACAACAACGCCAATGCCAGCCTTTATGGCCTGGTCGGCGGCGTTGGCGCCAGCAGTCACGCCGACCTCACTGCCACACAGAACGTCTCCATCGGTGGCACGCGCGTCGAGGCGTGGGGCCTCATCAACATGTATGCCGGCAAGGCAGGCGACGGCAGCCGCTTCAGCCAGATCCAGGCGAATGCGACGACGGTCGTCTACAACAACACGCTGATCGCGATCACGGCCGAGCATGGCGGCTACGGCCGCGCCTATGGTTACGCGACCCTGACCATCGATCCGGGCTCGCTGGTGCTCGGCGCCAATAACGTCTTCATCGGGGCCACGCAGGGCGGCGTCGAGGCCAACGGCCGTGGCACGCTCTACAGCCCGTTCCTCGAGCTGTTCTCGACCGAAGACCACGACAACAACAGCGACTCGAACGGCTCGCACAGCGATAATCCGGCGCAGAACGTTGGCCGCGGCGACGTGATCGTCAACGGCAAGGTGATGGCCGGCGTCCACAATCAGGCGAACATCACGATTGGCCTGAACGGCGCCGTCAATCTCGACACCAGCAGCACGCCGTGTGCATTACTTTCGGCGGGTCAGTCCTGCGCCGTGACGCTGCAGCAGGTTTCGGATCCGACCCAGTTCTCGTCGATCGTCAGCTACAACAACCAGAAGATCTACTGGTCGCTGACCGGTGGGTTCAGCCCTTATCAGGACGTACTGCAGAAAATCGCCACGCTCAGTGGGCTGACGACGGCACAGGTCGATGCCGCCCTCACGGCCAAGCAGACGATTGCGGCGATCAACGACGATACGGAGCAGAACAAGCAGCGGCAGATCGACACGCTGACCCAGCAGGCGCCGTTCGCCTCGCGCGGCTCGAATCAAGTCTATTCGTTCAGTGACATTCTCGTCTCGGCCGGCAGCGTGTCGGTTCTGGCCGAGAAGCTCACCGGTACGGGCCAGATTGCGTCGCAAGGCACCGCCGCTATCGATATCGACAACCAGGGTCTCAAATTCCTCAGCCTGAACAAGCTGACGATTTCCGGCGTGACCGGCGGCCGTAACGTCTTCACGGGGCGCGCCAACGACCAGAACTCGACGACCCTGACCTACAGGAACGATGCCAGCGGCACCGCGCCGCTCATCAAGGTCGACGCCAGCTATTACCGCAAGGACGCGAACACCGGCCAGTCCATTGACGATCAGGGCCATCTGCTGGTGACGACGCCTGATATCTATTTCGGCGGTGTCGTCACGAATACCAACGGCCTGCTCAGCATCGAGAACAAGCTCGGCAGCGTCGTGGCCACGCAGAGCTTCGTCGCGCTGGCCATCGAAATGAAGGTTCCGGAAGGCGCCTTCACTTTCGACGGCAGCGCCGGCACTGTCTACAACATGAACGGCGATGTGGCGTCGCAGTGGAACGGCAAGCAGTACCGGCCGACCGACACGTTGAGCGCGGTTGAACTCGCGGCGACCTGGCTAGGCACCTATGGCAGCATTTATGTCGGCGGCGTCGACTGGGCGCATCCGTACAATTACTACTCCAGCAATACGAACGGTGTTCAGGGAGCGCCCGTCACCAACTACGGCACCAGCGCCAGCACCGTTTTCACCGCCCGTATGCTGAGCTTGGGTTACGCCGGGGGCGAGTTGTGGTCGGCGATCTTCCTGCCGATGAACGGTATCCCGAGCGCGGCCGCTCTGGCGACCGGCGAGGGCACGACCGTCGACAAGATCGTCCTCGCCCCGTGGGAGCGTCACAACTACGAGGATCAGGCTTATGGCGACGGTGGGCGCGGCGGTCCGTTCCACTGTTCGGGTTGCGGCAATTACTTCCAGGTCGTCAAGATCGCCGGCGCCGCCGTTCAGCCGGTCACGGCGGAGTCCGCCAATGTCGCGCGGGGCGAACTAACTATCGGCAAGGCGATCATCATCACTGCCGGCGTCATCAACATCAACGGCAAGGTCACGGTCGGGCAGACCAGCAACTACTCGGCCAATATCGGTCAGAGCGCGCAGGACGCCATCAACGCGCTGAAGAGCGATGCGGATGCGCTGGCCACCGCCAAAAGGGCCGCCGCCGCCGGCAATTATTACGATATCTCGGGCTACGTAACGTCGACGGGCTCCGATGTGCGCATCGGCGCGAGGTACGACGCGCTCAACGACCAGATCCTGCTCAACGGCGTGGTGCAGGGAACTGGTGGCTACGTCTATCTCAACGGCAAGATCATCAGCACCTCGACGTCCGGCCTGGCTCAGGGCGAAATCGTCGTCAACGGCGGCGCGGGCACGGTGAACGTCGTGAACTCGACCGGCGTTACGCTCGTCACCAACACGATCAACACCGGCGTGACGGCGGCGAGCGTTGTGCAGCTTGTCGATCGGCTCAAGAACGAGACAACCTGGTACGTCTACAACGCCGGCGCGGCGGCGGGGCAGCAGGTCACGACCTACTGGGCAGCAGGAACGAGCACGAGCAGCTATCAAAGCCAGGGCGTGCAGAACCAGGGGCAGAGCGGTCCGACGGGGCTCGTCTACCGGACCAAAGAAAACATGTACTACCAGTGGGTCGATACCGCGACCCTGACGCGCCCGCAGACGTCGCAGTCGAATGACTACGGTTGGACCTTCGTCGGCGCCAATGCCAATTCGGAAGTCTATCCCTGGGTGCGTGGCGCGCCGACTCTGGTCGAGAACGCGCAGCAGATCGTGAACGGGCAGGCGGCCGGCAACCAGTGGACCAACTTCCAGCAGGTGGTCAGCGCCACCGGCGACGCGTACAACAATTCGTTCTCGACCGGCGACAAGTGTTGCGGCACCGATTTCAGCGGCACCTGGCATCAGCTCATCTATTACCGCCTGACGCTGAACCTCACGAACACGGTCAAGGCGTCGTTCCCGATCTCGGTCTCTTTCAACGGCGGCGGCGTCAGCAGTGTCAACGTTGCTTCGAACAGCAGCATCGTTCTCAACGGCCCGATCAACAACCTGCAGGGCACGACGACCATTACGGCAACCGGCGCCAACTCATCCATCACCGTGGCGCCGGGCGCGCTCAATCCGTTGGTGTCCGGCACGCAGGTCACGCTGAACGGGCAGGGCGGCATCGGCTCGGCCGACCGCCCGGTTCCCGTGCAGGTCTATGGCGGCGCTCTCACCGCGGTCTCGACCGACCGCGATATCGCCGTCGCGTCGCAGGGCTCGTTGAAAATTGCCCAGGTGCGTGTCGACAGCGCCCGCACCAATGCGACGACCGGCAAGCCGGAGCCGCAGGGTGATGTCTACATTACCGCATCCGGCGACATCAATTCGGCCTCGCCCTACAACGTCAACAGCCCGGTCATCATCGGCAAGTCGATCACCATCGACAGCACCAGTGGCGCCATCGGCGCGATCACGACGGTCGATGCTCAGGGCCACGGTACCCTCGGCAGCATCAACCCGCTCGTGATTCAGACTTGGGCGACGACACTGCCCGGCGGCACCACCGATGGCGGTGTGCTCAACAGCGCCTCGAACAGCGGTGCCTACCTGATCCAGTCGAGCGGGGATCTTCGTATCGGCGCGGTCAGCGCGACGGACGGCCCGGTGTTCGTTGCGGCGATGAACGGCAGCATTCTCAGCGGCCATAACAATGTCGGTTTGACCGCCCAGCAGCAGCAGTATCTGGAGAGCGTGTGGGCGAGCCTCGATCTGGTCAACGGATCGGGCGCGGCGCAGGTCGCCAGCTTCGAGTCGCTGGTCAATGCGGCCTATCGCGACTACTGGCAGCTCCGGAATCTCGCTTTCAACGTTCCGGGTCATCCGGATCAGTACAACATCACCGATCTCGGCGTGAAGTCGATTGGTGCGCAGATGCTCGCGTCGGGTGCGCTCGCGGCCGGCACCGATCTGAACTCCGCAGAGGCGCGCACCGCCATCCAGACCGAAGTCAGCAAGCGCTATATGCGAGCGCAGTATCTGCTCGGCATGGTCAACGCCAATCAGCTCGGCACCGGCGTGACGCTCGAAACCTTGTTCAATATCGACGCCGCTTCTGCCGCCCGACTGCGCCAGGCGCCTGGCGTCTCGAGCACCGCGCTTGATGCCTATGACGCGACCTACCGTTACGCGCTGTCGACCACGTCGGACGTCTACGCGGCGATCACAGATCGCTCGCAATGGTCGCTCGACCAGTTGCGCTACACCGTCAGTTCGGGTGCGACGTCGGCCAATCCGCCGTCCATCGCCAGCCTGCCGCTCAACGTCAAAGGCCGGCAGGTGATGCTGTTCGCGCCGAACGGTTCGATCGGCAGCCTCGCGGCGCCGGAGCAGTTCTCCTTCACCAGCGTCGATGCCTCCAACCTGACTGCTGCGCAGAAGGGCCTGCTGGCTTCGGCCGGTCCGGGCCAACTTACCGTCACGCCGGTCGTTGACGCGCACACCGGCATCACGACTTATTTTGTGAGCGTGCAGCAGCAGAAGCTGATCATCGTCGATCCGCTCGGCCCGGTCGCCGCCAAGGCGAAGAACGACATCTATCTCGGCAGCGCCTCCGACATGGTGCTCGGCGGCGTGCCGCTCGCATCGTTCGGACCGCTGGTGGCGGCACAAACGCAAGGCGTCCAGACCACCGCCGCGGGCGGCGGCGGCGTGCGGCTGGTGGCGGTCGGCAGCATCACCGGCGTGTCCGGTGCAGTGGCAGTGTCAGGCAATATCGCCAGCCTGACGCTGATCGCGGAGACGGGCTCGATCGGCCGCGCCACGGTGGCGGGCCAGGATCCCGCCGACAATCCGGACGCACTGCTGCTGGCGCTGACCGGGACAAATGGCGGTCGGATCGACCAGGCGTCGGCCAAGCAGGGCATCTTCATCCGGCAGAAGACGGGTGATCTCGTGCTCGGGCAGATTAACGCCGATCAGGGCTCGGCGCCGATCGAGCTCGCCGCCAGCGGCAGCATCTATGGCCTGCCGTCCTTCACGGATTTCACGATCGCCCGCATCTTCGGCTCAACGCTGGATGTCAGGGCAGGCAGTCATATTGGCTACAACGGCACGACGTTGCAGCCGCTGCTGGTGCGCATCGGCGGCGCCATCACCGGGTCGTCTGTCGGCGACATGGCCATCTACAGCCCGGCGAGCAATATGACGCTCGGAGCCTCGGGTAGCTACGGAACATTGACCGCCGGCGGGCGGGCGACCTTCAACACCATTGCCGGCTCGATCACCGTCAACGCCGACGTGACCGCGGGCAACGCCTTGCAATTCCTCGCCAATGCCGGCGTGACCTTCGCGGCCGGCACTGCCCAGGATCACATCGTGGCCAAGAGCACGGCCGGCGCGATCCTGATCACGGCGGCCTCGCTGAACATGGGTGCCTTTGCGGTACTCGACGCCGCCGGTGTGCTGACGGTCGTCACCACCGGCGACGCCACGCTCGGCCAGCTCATCTCGCGCGCCTCCTACGCCGCCGCCGGCAACGCCGCCTCGATCGTTGTCCAGGCCGGCGGTATCACCACCGCCGCGATCCTGAGCAATGGCGACGGGCTGACCGACCTCCTGACCACCGGTACCGGCGCGCGGGTCTCGCTCAACGCCAGCAACATCGGCACGGCTTCGCAGCGCGTGACGGTGAGCTCGCAGGGCCTTGCCGCGACCGCGACCACCGGCAGCATCTACCTGAATGCCGCGCCTGACATGCGCGCGACGTTGTTGTCCGCGGTCAAGGGCAGCGTCGATGTGACCGGCGCCGGCAGCTACGCGCTCGACAGCGTTCTGGCCAGCACCGATGCCGGTGCGACGGGCCACTTCATCGCGCAAACCACCGGCCCCGGCACGCTCACGGTCGGCACCGCGACCGGCCGCGGCACGTTGCGCCTGCTGGCTGCGGACAATGTCAGCTTCGGCAGCCTCACCAGCCTTGCTCTCGCGGGCGATCCTGGCGACGTGATTGTTACGACCGGCGAGGGCGCGATCCAGGGCGGTTCGATCACGGCCGCTGGCGGCGTCACCCTGACGGCCGGTGCGAACCTGCCGGTCAATTCGCCGCTCGCAGCCAATGCGAAGATTACCAGCACCGGGACCATCGCGTCGTCGACGCTGATTTCCCTCCACGCGCGTGGAGACATCGATTGGGAGACCTTGAACGCTGCGACCACCATCGACCTGACGTCCACGGACGGCGGCGCGCGGGTCGGCACGGCGACCACGGTCGGCTCCATCACGATGCAGGGCAAGCAGGACGTCGCCTTCGAGCAGCTGACCAACACCGCCGCGCCCGGCCAGGGCGACGTGACCCTGACGTCCACCAGCGGCTCGATCGTCGGTGGATCGATCACCTCCAACGGATCCGTCTCCCTGATCGCCGAAGGCTCGATCACCGCGACCGGCGCGGCCGGAGACGGCGGTGAACTAAACTGGTCCGTGCTCCGCGCCGGCGGCAGCATGTTCGTGCGCTCGCTCGGCGCTGCCGTCACCGTCGACGTCGTCGAAAGCGGCGGCAGCATGACGCTGTGGGCCAAGCACGACGTCACCTTCAGGCAGGTGAAGACGACCGGCGCCAACAGCGATATCACCCTGCGGTCCGATGAGGGGGCGATCATCGCGCTCGGGACCGGCCTGGTGAATGTGGATGCCAGCGGCTCGGTGACGATGAGTGCCGCAACGACCATCACCGGCGCCGACGTCAGGGCGGGTGGCTCGGTCGCGATGACCGCCGCCAACGGCCAGATCCGCTGGAATGCCGTCACGGCTGGGACGACTGTGGACGTACGCTCGTCCGCAAATGTCATCGATATCGCGACGATCACGAGCGGCGGGGCGCAGACCCTGTGGGCCAAGAATGACGTCACCTTCACGCAACTGATCGCCACGGCGGGTGGCGCCGACATCACATCGGACACGGGTAAGATCGCGGGCGGGGCGGTCACGCTCGGCGGTGCAACGCGGATGGCCGCCAAGACGACGATCTCGGGCACCACCGCCACATCGAGCGCCGGCGCGATGGAAATGATTGCCGAGGAGATGATCACCTGGAATTCCGTGGAAGCGACGGGCGGCAGGCTGACGATCACTTCGACCCGCGAGACGATTGATATCCCGAGCCTGACCAGCGGCGGCAAGATGACGATCGACGTCGCCCAGGACATGGCGATTACCCAGATCGCGACCACCGGCATTCAGGGTGATGCCGGCGACGTCGAGGTGACGTCCCGTACCGGGCGGATCACGGGCGGTACCATCGCGGCCAATGGCGGCGTGACGCTGAATGCGCCGGTATCAATCACCGGCGTGTCAATCACGGGCGCAACTGGCGCCGTGGCGATGAACACCGCTGGTCTGATCGACTGGACCACCGTCACGGCCGGTACCACGGTCGGTGTTCGCTCGACGGCCGACAACATCAATTTCGGCAGCGTCACCTCGGGCGGCACGCAAACGATCCGCGCCTATCAGAACGTGGTGTTTAACGCTCTGACCACAACGGGGATTCCTGGCGACCTTGGCGACATCATTGTCACCGCCGAACACGGCTCGATCAGCGCCGGCACCGTGACGGCAAATGGCGATGCGTCATTCGCCGGGGGACAGTCGATCAATGTGTCGACCATGCAGGCGGGATCGGCCACGCTGAGCGGACCGCAAAATCTCACCGTTGGTATGCTCAGGGTCTACCGCGCGATGTCGCTCGGTGCGGACGTCATTGACGTTACTGCGGTGCAGTTGCCATCGCTGCCGCCCGTACCGCTGCACGTCAAGGCAACGGGTTATCAAGGCGGTGTCGCCACGCGCGCCAATCTCAACATCGATCCGCCGCAGGTCGTCATCGATCAGTACCGCATCGTGGATTCCATCTTGATCGTCGACTCTCCGGCGCTCACGATCGCCAGCGGCTATGTTCCCGGCCAGATGTTGCTCATGACGCCAGCGGGCCAGATTCTGCTCAACAACCGCGGTCCGGGTCCGGTCGGCGGCAACAATTTGCAGCTCTACCAGCCGGGTGGCGCGTTCACCATGCAGCAGAACGGTAACGCCAACTTCAGCAACACCCAGGTCGTCTATTACGACTCGACGATCTCATCGACGATCATCAACTATGGCGGCGGCAACTTCACCGGCTCGAGCTTCGTCCGCAACGCCATCCAGGATATGCGCAACGGCGACGATGGCGCCGCCGAGGACCTGCAACGCACGCTGCTGATCGCGTTCTATCTGCAGAGCTTCGGCGAAGGCTGGCGCGGGCTGGGCCCGATTCAGGTGCTGGGCGACGGACCGGCCGTGAACGTCGAGGGCCTGCTGGGCCCGGGGGAAAACCGCAAGTCGCGTAAGGGTTACCGCACAAATCTCCGCAGTTCGGCCGTGGAAAACCGCGCTGCCGTTAGCTTTGCGGCCGCGGATTATGGTAGGTAACCCCTTGCATTACCGCCCATTTTTGACGTGCCGGGCGGTTGGCGGTCGGAACGGGAAATTCATGCGTATCGCGGCGACGGGCCTGGCTTTGGCACTGGTGGCGCTTGCTGCCGTGCCGGCGCGCGCCCAGGTGTCGCCGCAGGTCAACCCCGGCCTGATCGAACAGAATATCGAGCGTCAGCGTCAACGTATCGAGCAGCAGGAACAGGCACCGCGGCAGCAGGGGCCTGCCGTCGTCGGCCCCGGGCGGGCGCCCGCTGTGCAGATTCCCGGTGGCGGTCAGACCTTCCTACTGCGCAAGGTGATCTTCGATTCGTCTAAATTCATCACGGCTGAAGAACTCGATGCCGTCGCGGCGAAGTATATCGGCCGCCGCGTCGATATCGCCACGCTTCAGGCCCTGGTCGCCGACGTCAACGCCATCTACGTCGCCCGCGGCATCGTCACCGCCATTGCCATCCTGCCGCCGCAGACGGCCGACAAAGGCATCATCAAGATCAAGCTGACCGAGGGCCGGCTGCAGAAGTCGTCGGTCATCGGTAATCAGCAGACTCGCGAAAGCTATATCCGTAGCAGCGTCGATCCGCCGTCCGGCGACGTGCTCGACGTGCCGAAGCTCAATCAGGATGTCGTGCGCTTCAACCGCACCAACGAAGTCCAACTGCGCGCGCTGCTGCAGCCCGGCACCGACTTCGGCCTGACCGACCTGCAACTCGCTGTCACCGAACCGCCGGTCAATACGCTGCAGGTCTTTGCCGATAACCAGGGCGTCAAGACCACCGGACGCAATGAAGCCGGTATTTATTACAAGCGTCATGGTTTGCTCGGCTTTGACGATCGCTTCACGTTCTACGGTGTGAAGTCGAAGGGCAACATCAACGGCAATGTCGCCTTCAACGTGCCATTCAATCCGTGGGGCGGCCGGATCGGCCTGAGCTACACGCAGGGCCGCATCAAGATCGTACAGGGTCAGTTCGAGAGCCTTGATGTCACCGGCACCTCGAACCAGACTTCGCTGAACATTTCGCAGCCTTTCTGGAACAACGACGTCTGGATGCTGCAGGCGACCGGCGCCTACGGCTACGGCAATTCGGAGAGCGATTTCGCGGCTGTGCCGGTGTCGAAGAGCCGCTATTCGAAGGCGACGGGCGGTTTGTCGCTGTCGGCGCAGGCCGCCAGTTACAGCCTTACGATTTCGCCGGCGGTCAATGGTATCAACTGGCACGATAAAATTCTCGGTGGCGAGCGTAGCTTCACCACGTTGACCGGTTCGTTCTACGGCAGCCTGCAACTGCCGGCGCAGATGAGCGCCGTACTCGTTGGTAGTGGGCAATATACCGGGGACAAGCTGTTGCCGGGCGATCAGCTGTTCTCCGTCGGCGGGCCGACCACGGTGCGCGGCTATCCGACCAATGCCTCCTCGGGCGACAGTGGTTACTACTTCAATGCCGAGCTGCACCGGAACATGTCGGACCTGGTCAAGGGCCTCGACATCTTTGCGTTCATCGACAGCGGCGCGGTGTTCTCGACGTTCCCGGCGATCACCCAACTCGATTCCGCCGGCGCCGGTCTGTCATGGACGCCGCATGCGGCGATCACCTTCGAAGCCAGCGTCGGCGTGCCGTGGCGCACGGTCGTCGTCGGCCAGCCTCGCAGCGATTTTTACGGCCGCGTCACGCTGCGGCCCTTGCAACTTTTGTAAACCGGCCCTGCGTACCGCGCGACGCGGGTAGGGGCCTCATGGAGAGCACAATGAAAGCAACCGCATCTATCAACCGTATCAAGCTCGCGGGCGTTGTCGTCGCCGCCGCGCTGCTGGCGAGCCAGGGCTCGGCTCTGAGCCAGGGCACCAAGAAGGATCAGCCGCCGGCGCCACCGGCGGGCGCCTCAGGCGTGATGTCGACCTCATCCGCCAATGTGGAAGGTTTCCGCTCGGCGAAGTTCGGCACGAGCGAGGCCGACGTGAAGGCCGCGATCACCAAAGACTTTGGCGTCAAGGCCGATGCCATTCGCGAACAGCCCAATGCCGGCGAGCGTACCAAGGCGCTGGTCGTCAAGGTGCCGGACCTGTTGCCGGGCGGCGGCGCCGCCGAAGTGTCTTACGTGTTCGGCTACCAGAGCAAGAAGCTGATTCAGGTGTCGGTGTCGTGGTCGAAGGCGACTGACGACAAGATGACGCCGGAGCAGCTGTTCTCGAATTCGAGCGTGCTGCGCTCGCACTTCATGAGCGAAGGCTTCCGGCCCGATACTGTCGCGACCAACATGCCGATCAATAACGGCCTCCTGATGTTCCGTGGCAGCGATGCCAAGGACCGCACCGCAATCCTGCTGTTGCAGGGCACGTTCAGCCAGGGCGAGAACAACCAGCGGATTCTGACGCCGGGCAGCTTGATGCTGTTCTACATTGCCGACGCCAAGACGCCGGACATCTACCGCCTGCCGCCGGGCTCGTTCTGATCTCGCCGACGACGGAATGAAAAACGGCCCGGTAGCATGTACCGGGCCGTTTTTATTGGATCGCCGTTTGCGTGAAGGGGCTAGCGTCCCTGATAGGACGGCGTGCGCACGATCAGGCCGTCGAGGGCCTCGGTCACTGTGATCTGGCACGATAACCGCGAATTGGCGCGGACGTCGAAGGCGGCGTCCAGCTCGGCATCCTCGGACGGCGAGGGCGGACCGACGCGCTCAACCCAGGCTTCATCGACATAGACGTGGCAGGTGGCGCAGGTGCAGCCGCCGCCGCATTCGGCGACGATGCTGCTGATGTCGTTACGCAGCGCCGTCTCCATGACCGAAGCGCCGAGTTCGGCCTCGACCTCGTGAATACTGCCGTCGTGTTCGATAAAGGTGATCTTGGGCATGATGTCTGTTCGTTGATGCGCGCTCAGGCGACGCCGAGTTTCTTCTGCAGGCTGGTGGACGATGTCGTGTACTGGAACACGAGACGCTTTTCCGGGTGGACGTAGTGGTGCGCCCGGTGCGCCATCAGTGCGCCCTCGTGGAAGCCGGATAGAATCAGCTTCAGCTTGCCGGGATAGGTATTGATGTCACCGATGGCGAAGATGCCGTGTCGGTTGGTCTCGAAGGTCGAGACGTCGACCTTGACGAGCTCGTCGTCCATGTCGAGCTTCCAATCCGAGATCGGGCCGAGCTTCATGGTCAGGCCGAAGAAGGGCAGCATGGCGTCGCAGGCGACGCGGTCGAGCTTGCCGTCCTTGTCCTTGACCGAAATGGCTTCGAGCTGGCCGTCGCCGCCTTCGAGCGAAGCAATCTGGCCGATCCGGAGGTCCATGCTGCCGGACGCAACCAGGCTGCGCATCTTGTTGACGCTGTCGGGCGCGCCGCGGAAGTCGTCGCGGCGGTGGACGAGCGTCACGCGCTTGGCGATGGGGTGCAGATTGAGCGTCCAGTCGAGGGCGCTATCGCCGCCGCCGACGATGACGATGTTCTTGTCGCGGAAGGCATCCATCTTGCGCACCGCATAGAACACCGACTTTTCCTCGTAAGGCTCGATGCCCTCGATCGGCGGCCGCTTCGGCTGGAAGGAGCCGCCGCCGGCGGCGATGACGACCACCTTGGTCTCGAAGGTTTTGCCGGCGGTGGTGGTGACGCGGTACAGCGGGTCGCCGATATTCTCGATGCCCGTCACCATCTCGCCGAGATGGAAGGTGGGATTGAACGGCTTGATCTGCGCCATCAGCGACTGGGTCAGGCCCTGGCCGGTGATCTCGGGGATACCGGGAATGTCGTAGATCGGCTTCTCCGGATAGAGCTCGGCACACTGGCCGCCGACCTTGTCGAGAATGTCCACAAGGTGCGCCTTGATGTCCAGAAGGCCCAGTTCGAACACGGCGAACAGGCCGCAGGGGCCGGCGCCGACGATGAGGACGTCGGTCTTGATGGTTTCGCTCATCAGATTCTCATCCGGCGATGGCCGGCTCCTTGCTTCGCACGGGCGGCGCGATGACGCGCAACAGCTCGCCGAGATTTTGCTCGGGCGTCTTGCCCGTGGTGGTGACGGTCGCTTCCGCTCTGGCATAGAGCGGTTCGCGGCTCTTGAGAATAGAAATCAGGTCGTCCATGGCGCGCGCCGAATTGGCCATCGGCCGCATGTCGCCCTGCGCCATTACGCGTTTCATGTGCTCGGCCGGCTCAGCACGGACCCAGACCGTGAAACACGATGACAGCAGCATTTCCAGCGTGCCCGGCTCCGTGACGATTGAACCCGACGTGGCAACGACAAATGCCTCGTGTCGGTTGAGGATATCGTCGAGCGCCTCGCGCTCGGCGCGCCGGAATGCTTCCTGGCCGAACATGTCGAAGATCTCGCCGAGCGAAGCGCCGGCGCGGCGTTCGATCTCGCGGTTGAGTTCGACGAAGGGCACGCCAAGTTGCTCGGCGAGCAGCATGCCGAGGGTCGATTTGCCGCCGCCGCGCAGGCCGATGAGCGCAATGCGCCGCCGGCGCGCCGGATCGTCGGCGCCGGCCGCACGGAAGCGGTCGCTGAGCAGCCGCCGGGCCTCGCCGAGTTCGGCGGGCGACAGCCGCTCGAGGAATTGCGAGAGCAGGACGAAATCGAGCGGCGGATCGCTGCCGTCATGGACGAGTTGCGTCACCGGCAGGCCGATGGCGCGGGCGATCCGACGCAAGAGGACGATGGAACAGTTGCCAAGGCCGGACTCGAGCTGTGCGATATAGCGTTCCGATACCTTGGCCTGACGCGCCAGAACCTTGCGCGACATGCCGCGCTGATTGCGCAGCATGCGCACTCGTTCGCCGAGCCGACGCAGGTAAGCATCGGATTCGCGTGGGAGTTTCCTCGTCTCGGCTTGTGGGGAGGCCGGTTTCATGGCCTCTGCTTACCATGCAATATAATGCCGATGCAATGGAGTTTGCGAATTATTGTGAACTAAAGTATTGCCGCTAGGGGGCCGCACTGCTAACAATATGCATAATAATGCATATGGCACCGCCGCCCAGGGAAGACACGCCGGGATGACCGACACCACCGATCGTTGCATTGTCGATTACCGCACCGACCCGTCGCGCTATCGCCACTGGCGTATCGAGATCGATGGCAATATCGCCAATCTGGTCATGGACGTCGATCCGGCCGGCGGCCTGCGGCCCGACTATGAACTCAAGCTCAATTCCTACGACCTCGGCGTCGATATCGAATTGAACGATGCCGTGCAGCGGCTGCGCTTCGAGCATCCCGAAGTGCAGGCAGTCGTCATCAAGTCCGGCAAAGAGAATGTATTCTGCGCCGGCGCCAATATCCGGATGCTCGGCAAGTCGTCGCATCAGTGGAAGGTGAACTTCTGCAAGTTCACCAACGAGACGCGGCTCGCCATCGAAGACGCCAGCGCCAACTCCGGCCAGACATACATGGCCGCTGTCAGTGGCGCCTGCGCTGGCGGTGGCTATGAATTGGCGCTCGCCGCCGAGCACATTATGCTGATCGACGATCGACGTTCCGCGGTGTCGCTGCCGGAGACGCCGCTGCTCGCGGTGCTACCCGGCACCGGCGGGCTCACCCGCGTCACCGACAAGCGCAAGGTTCGCCGTGACCGCGCCGACTTCTTCTGCGCCACAGAAGAGGGCCTGCGCGGCGCCAAGGCCGTCGAATGGAAGCTGGTCGACGAAGCGGTGCCGCCGTCGAAGTGGCAGGATGCAGTCAAGGCGCGCGCCGCCGCGATCGCCGCGCAGTCCGATCGTCCCGCCAATGGCAAAGGCATCGCACTGACGCCGCTCTCGCGTACCATTGCCGACAGCCGCGTCAGCTATTCGCATGTCGAAGTGGAGATCGAGCGCGACAAATCCATCGCCACCATCATCGTCAAGGCGCCGGCCGAAGCCGCGCCAGCGTCGGTCGAGGCCGTGCATCAGAAAGGCGCGGCGTTCTGGCCGCTGGCCATGGCGCGCGAACTCGAAGACGCCATCCTGCACCTGCGCACCAACGAGCCGACCATCAATCTCGTCGTGCTCAAGACCGAGGGCGACGCCAGGGCAGTGCTGAACCATGACGAGGTGCTGCTCAACGGCCATAACGATTGGTTGCTGCGCGAGATCCGTCACTACGTGAAGCGCGTGTTCAAGCGGCTCGACGTGACACCGAAAACGCTGATGGCCTTGGTCGAGCCGGGCTCGTGCTTTGCCGGCACGCTCGCCGAACTGGTCTTCGTTGCTGACCGCTCGGCCATGCTGATCGGCACACGCGAAGGCGACAACCGCGCACCGGCGGCGATCACGCTCGGCAAAGCCAATTTCGGGCCCTATCCGATGGGCAACGACCTGACGCGGCTGCAGACGCGTTTTCTTGACGATGACGTGTCGATCAAGGCTGCGGAAGCGAAGATCGGAGAGCCGCTCGAGGCCGAGGAAGCGCTCGATCTCGGGCTTGTCACGTTCGGTTATGAGGATTTCGACTGGGACGACGAACTACGCGTGATGATGGAAGAGCGCGCCTCGTTCTCGCCAGATGCGCTGACCGGGCTCGAAGCCAACCTGCGCTTTGCCGGCCCTGAGACCATGGAAACGAAAATCTTCGGCCGGCTGACGGCCTGGCAGAACTGGATCTTCCAGCGGCCCAACGCCATCGGCGAGCAGGGCGCGCTGAAGCTCTACGGCAGTGGTGTCAAGCCGACTTTCAATAAAGAGCGCGTGTGAGGATGCGCGCCCGGGAAAAGTGGATAGGAAACAGCCCATGAACATCGTCAATGTCGACTACGACGGCCTGATCCCGAACAATGTCGGCCTCAACTCTGATGCGCGCGTCAAGCGTGCGCTGGAAAAGTGGCACCCCGGCTATATCAACTGGTGGAACGACATGGGGCCCGACGGCTTCCAGGAAGCGCTGGTTTACCTGCGTACCGCGGTGTCGGTCGATCCGAAGGGCTGGGCCAAGTTCGATTATGTGCGCATGCCCGAGTATCGGTGGGGCATTCTGTTGGCGCCGCAGGTCGAAGACCGCAAGATTCCGTTCGGCGCGCATAAGGGCGAAAAGGCCTGGCAGGAAGTGCCGGGCGAATATCGCGCGCTGCTGCGCCGCCTGATCGTTATCCAAGGTGACACGGAGCCAGCCTCGGTCGAGCAACAGCGCCATCTCGGCAAGACTGCGCCGTCGCTCTACGACCTGCGCAACCTGTTTCAGGTCAACGTCGAAGAGGGCCGTCACCTGTGGGCGATGGTCTATTTGCTGCACAAGTATTTCGGCAGCGAAGGCCGCGACGAGGCTGACGCGCTGCTGGAGCGTCGCTCGGGCGATGCCGATACGCCGCGCATGCTGGGCGCCTTCAATGAGAAGACGCCGGACTGGCTGTCGTTCTTCATGTTCACCTACTTCACCGACCGCGATGGCAAGATGCAGCTCGAGGCGCAGGCTCAATCCGGCTTCGATCCCTTGTCGCGCACCTGTCGCTTCATGCTGACCGAAGAGGCGCACCACATGTTCGTCGGCGAGACCGGCGTCACCCGCGTGATCGAGCGCACCTGCGAAGCGATGAAGAATGCCGGCATCGACGATCCGAACGACGTCGCGGCCGTGCGCAAGCTCGGCGTCATTGACCTGCCGACCGTCCAGAAGAAGCTGAACCTGCACTGTTCCTTGTCGCTCGACCTGTTCGGTAACGAGATTTCGACTAACGCCGCCAATGCGTTCCATTCGGGCATCAAGGGCCGCTTCCGCGAGGAGCGCCTGACCGGCGACGACCACAAACTGGAGAACGACTTCTATCCGGTGCTCCGGCTCAAGGACGGGCTGCTGATGAACGAGAACGCGCCGGCGCTGTCGGCGCTCAACATGCGGCTGCGCGACGATTACTTGAAGGACTGTGAACTCGGCGTGTCGCGCTGGAACAAGGTCATCGAGCAGTATGGCATCCGATATCAGATGAAACTGCCGCACCAGGCGTTCCACCGCCAAATCGGCGAGTTCTCCAAGATCAAGGCCGATCCGGCGGGCAACATTCTCGACGAGGTGGCCTGGACCAAGGCCAAGGACAATTATCTGCCGAACGACAATGACCGCGTCTATATCGAGAGCCTGATGCAGCCCGTGATGGAGCCCGGTAAGTTCGCTTCTTGGATCGCGCCGCCCAAGGTCGGCATCGACAACAAGGCGGGCGATTTCGAATATGTGAAGCTGGCGTAGGAGTCTGACGCGCAGAAATCAACGATGTCATGGCCGGGCTTGACCCGGCCATCCCGCTTATAAAGGCACGGTGCCTGTCCAAGCGGGATCACCGGGACAGGCCCGGTGATGACAGTCTTGAGGTTCGTCCCTTACCCAAACGCCTTGATCACCTCATCCGGTATCGCCGACGTTTTGATGCGCTCGGGATCGTCCGGGTGCTTGATCGCCCAGACGCGGGTTTCGGTGCCCTCATTGCGCAGGTCGCCGCCGAGCAGGATCTTGTGCTCGACCACGAAGCTGGAGCGGCGGAATTCGGCGACCCGCGACACGATCTCGATGTCGTCGCCATATTTGACCGGCTTCATGAAATTGGCGCCGGCATCGACCAGTGCGATGCCGATAATGCCGAAACGCTCATTGATGTCGTGAACCTTCACCCCGGTGGCCGCTTCGAACAGCAGCCAGGTATTGGCGTCGAAATAGGTGAAGAATTTCGGGTTGAAGACAATGCCGGCCGGGTCGCAGTCGCCCCACGGTACGACGAAGGAGCGGCGGTAGGTGAAGGACGTCACACGAAATCTCCGGCTTGAGGAGCGGCGATTGTAGAGGCTTAGCCGCGCCGTTTCGAGGCCTTGGCGCCGCCTTTCTTGGGGCGTGGGTCAGGCCATTCGATCCGGTTGTGGGCGTCACGCTCGAACGCGGTCGAGCGGCGCTGCCGCTTCAGTGCGGCTTTCGGCGCAATCGGCAAATGCGGGGCCTCGTCCAGCGCCAGCATCAACCAGTCGAGGTCCTCGAGCGGTGTCAGCCAGCGCTCCGGCGCGTAGCGCGTCAAGGCGTAAGGCCGCGAATACTCAAGCAGCGATTTCTTGCCGCCCGGCAGGCAGTACTCATGGACATAGGACATGACCAGCTCGCGCGGGCTGCGATAGACCGGGTCGCGCCAGCGCAGCACCGGGTGGTTGGTCTTGCTGATCGCGCCCCACAGGCCGCGTTCCTTGAAGACGGTGATGATGTGATCGTAGTCGCTCGGCAGCGCCCGCAGGTCGATGAGCCATGACGGCCTGCCATGGAAGGCCAGCGCGGCCACGGCGAAGACCGCGCCTTCCGAGCAATGCGCCACTTTCGCTTGCAGCATCCGCCGTGGCGACATCGCAGTGTCGCCGTCGAGGCCGAAATTGGCCGGCATCTTGTCAAGGAATGTCTGGATCTTGTGTGGCGTATCGAGCCGCGCAAACAGCCGCCGCTCGGCGGGCGTCAGCAGGCTCTTGATCCGATTGCGGGTGGCGGGCGTGACCATCGCCGGCCAATCTAGGCGATTCGGCGCGGCGCCGTTGCGTCAGCGCCGGGCCTCGCGCCGCTCACGCAGCGGCGGGGGCCGCACGACACGGCGCGGCGCGCTGCTCGGCCTGACCTGCGGCATCGGCACATCCTGCTCCTGCGCCTGGGCATGGGCGGCAATGGCCGGTGCTTCGGCCCGCGGCGACGGGCTCGGTACCGGCACATCGACCTTGGCTTCGGGCTTTACGGGCGCAGCCGGCGCCAGCAGCGCCGGGCTCGGCGGCGGGAAGGTGTCCGGCGAATAGGCGTAGCTGTTGTAGCGGTTGTTGCGGATCGGCTGGCTGGCATCGCGGATGATGCGGTCGCCCTCACGGCGGTTCTCGTAAGCGACGCCGCGGCCGGAGAACGAGACCGCATAAGACGGCCGCTCCTCGATGGTCGCGTCTGCAGCCGAGACGGTGCGGTCGAAATCGCGCCGGTCGGGACTGAGGCCGCGATCGAGGAAAGCCGAGGCGAAGTTCGGGTTGAATTTGATCGCCTGGTTCATGTCGCGGCTGGAGCGGTCGAAGTCGCGCGTGTCGTAATAGGCGAAACCGCGGTTGTAGAGCGCCAGCGCGTAATTGGGGTCGATCGCAAGCGCCGCGTTGTAGTCGGCGATGGCGCGGTCCATGTCGCGTTTGTTGCGGTAAGAAAAGCCGCGGTTGTTCAGCGCGCGCGCGTTCTTCGGCTCGAGCTTGATGGCCTGGGCGAAGTTGGCGATCGCCTCGTCGAAATTGCCCTTGCTGTCATACGCGAGGCCGCGGCCATTGTAGGTGTCGGCCAAGCCGGCATTGAGCTTGATGGCCGCATCATAGTCGGCAATGGCCCGGTCGTAGTCACGCTTGTCAGTATAGGCACCGGCGCGGTTGTAGAATGCCAGCGCATAATTGGCGTCGCGCTTGATCGCCTCGCCGAAGTCGGCAATGGCGCGGTCGTTATCGCCTTTGTGGCGCAGCGCGAATCCTCGGTTGTTGTAGGCGAGCGTGTTACCGGCATCGAGCTTCAGGGCGACGTCAAAATCGGCAATGGCGGCGTCGAACTCGCCGCGCAGGCCGCGCGTGGTGCCGCGGTCGGTGAAGGCGGCCGAAGATTTTCCGTCGAGCTTCACCGCCTGGTCGAAGTCGGCGAAGGCGCGCTCGATGTCGCCTTTCATGCGGAAGGCGCGGCCGCGGCTCTGATAGGCCAGCGCATTCTTCGGCTCGATGCGGATTGCTTGGCTGAAATCATTGACGGCGCGGTCGAGGTCGCCCTTGTCGCGGAGGGTGACGGCACGGCGGTAATAGACGTCGGCGACGTTGGCGTCATAGCGCAGCGACTCGGTAAAGTCGGCGATGGCGCGATCGAGATCGCGGCGCGCATAATGGACGGTACCACGCTGGGCATAAGCGAGCGCGAATTTGCCATCGAGCTTGATGGCTTCGCCGAAGTCGGCAGTGGCTCGCTCAAGATCGTTCTTGAGCCGGTAGGCGATGCCGCGGTTATAGAACGCGAGCGCGTTGGTGCGGTCGTGTTTGATGGCTTCGCTGAGGTCGACAATGGCGCGATCGGCATCGCCCATGGCGCCGTAGGACAGGCCACGATCGTAATAAGCGAGTGCATAGTCGGACTTGAGCTTGAGAGCCGCGTCGAAATCGGCGATGGCACGCTGGAAGTCGCGCTTGAATTCGTACGCATTGCCACGGTTGTAGTAGGCGACCGCGTAGGCCGGGTTCAGCCTGATCGCCTGCTCGAAGCTGGCGATGGCCTGGTCGATCTGGTTCCGGTCGCGCTGCGCCAGGCCGCGATTGTAGAAGGCGAAGCTGTTGGTCGGATCCAGCTTCACGGCCTGCTCGAAGTCGGCGAGCGCGCGGTCGTTGTCGCCACGCGCGCCGTAAGCGACGCCGCGATCGTTGTAACCTTGGGCGTAGCCCGGGGTGACCTTGATGGCCTGGGTCAGGTCGGCGATGGCGCGGTCGAAGTCGCGGCTGTTGGCGAAGGCGTTGCCGCGGTTGTTCAGCGCCGCGGTGTCGGCCGGCGACAGCTTCAGCGCGCTGGAATAATCGGCGGCGGCGCCGGCATAGTCGCTCTTGTCGTATTTGGCGTTGCCGCGGTTGTAGAAGGCGGCGGCGTAATTGCCGTTCAGCTTCACCGACTGATCGTAGTCGGCGACCGCCTTGTCGAGTTCACCCTTGGCGGCGCGGACGATGGCGCGGTTATTGTACAGTGGCGCATATTGCGGATCGAGCGCGATGGCCTGATCGAAATCGGCAATGGCGCGATCGGTCTCGCCCTTGATGCCGTAGACAATGCCGCGGTCGTTGAAGGCGGTTGCCTGGCCGGGGCTCAGCCGGATCGCCTGTGTCAGGTCGACGAGGGCCTTGTCGTAGTCGCCCTTGCTGGCCAGTGCATAGCCGCGCGCCGAATAGGCGGCGGCGAGCCTGCCGTCGATCGCGAGCGCCTGATTGTAGTTCTGGATGGCGCGGTCGAAGTCGTTCTTCTCCTGGAACGCCGTGCCGAGATTGTAGAAGGCCTGCGCGTTCTTCGGGTCGAGCTTCACGGTCTGCTCGAAATCGGCGATGGCCCGATCGAAGGACTCACGGTCGTAATGGGCGACGCCGCGGTCGAAATAGGCGAGCGCGTCCTTCGGATTGAGCTTGAGGGCGGCGTCGTAACTGGCGATGGCCTTGTCGATGTCGCGTTTTTGGTACCAGGCATTGCCGCGATTGTAGTAGGCCGCGGAGAAATTCGGGTTGATCTTGAGCGCGCGGTCGAAGTCGGCAATCGCGCGGTCCTGTTCCTTGCGGGCGGCGAACGCGATACCGCGGTCGTTATAGGCCAGTGCGAAGATCGGGCTGGCCTTCAGCCGGGTCTCGGTGTCCTCGACATCGCGGTCATAGCCGCGCTGGCCGCGGATGTCGTTGCCGCGCGGGCTGGAGGCGATGGAATAACCTGGGCTTAGCCGCGTCGCCGCCTCGAAATCGGCAATCGCGTGTTCGTAGTCGCGCTTTTCGTAATAGACCACGCCGCGGTCGTGCAGGGCATAGGCGTCCTTGGCATCGATCTTGAGGGCGCGGTCGAAGTCGGCGAAGGCGCGGTCGGCATCACCCTTGTCGGCATAGGCATTGGCGCGATTGTAGAAAGCCGTAGCATAGCTGTCATTGAGCTTGATGGCCTCGCCGAAGTCGGCGATGGCGCGATCGGTGTCGCCTTTGCCGCGCCAGGCGACGCCGCGATTGTTGAAGGCGACGGCGTTCTTCGGGTCGAGCTTGAGCGCCGCGTCGAAGTCGGCAATGGCGCGATCGGTGTCGCCTTTGGCGCCGTAGGCGATGCCGCGGTCGTAATAGGCACGCACCGAGTTCGGATTGAGCTTGATTGCCTGTGTCAGGTCGCCGATAGCGCGGTCATAGTCGCGCTTGTCGTAATAGGCGATGGCGCGGTTGGAGAAGGCCATGGCGAAGTTCGGGTCGATCTTCGCGGCCTGGCTGAAGTCGGCGATGGCGCGGTCGCGCTCGCCGCGCGCGCGCCAGGCGATGCCACGGCCGTTATAGGCCGCCGCCAGCGAACCATCGAGTTTGATGGCCTGACTGAGATCGGCGATGGCGCGGTCGTAGTCCGGCTTGCCGGTGAAAGCGAGGCCGCGCGCCAGATAGGCCTGTGCATTGCCGGGATTGAGGCGGATCACCTGGTCGAGATCGCGGATGGCGCGCTCGTGATAGCCCGCCGCCTGCAGTGTTTCGCCACGGTTGAGCAGCGCGGCCGCGAAGCCGGAATTGATGGTGACGGCCTGGTCGAAATCCTTGAGCGCCTTTTCGGTCTGGCCCTTGGCCTTGTAGGCGAGGCCGCGGCTGTTATAGGCGAAATCGGAATGCGGGTCGGCGGCGATGGCGCGGTCGAAATCGGCAATGGCGCGGTCGATGTCGCCGCGGCTCTGATAGATGGCGCCGCGATTGGCGAGCGCCAGCGCGAAGGCCGGATCGAGCTTGATCGCCTGGTCGAGGTCGGCGAGCGCCTTGTTGAGATCGCCCTTGCGCTGCCAGAGCTGGGCGCGGCTGGTGAACACCCCTGCATAGTTCGGATTGAACTTGATCGCCTGCTCGTAGTCTTGCAGCGCGCGATCGACATTGCCGCGCAAGGCATAGGTATTGCCGCGCTCAGTGAAGGCGGCGCCGTATTTCGGATCGAGCTTGATTGCCAGATCGTAGTTGCCGATGGCGCGCTCGTAGTCACCTTTGCCCTGATAGGCATTGCCGCGATCGACATAAGCGGCGGTGAATTTCGGGTCCAGCCGCAGCGCCTGATCGAAATCGGCGATGGCGCGGTCGAAGTCCCGCCGCTCACGATAGGCGAGGCCCCGGGCGTGAGCGATGAGCGGGTCGCGCGGTTCGAGCTTGACGGCCTGAGACAGATCCGCAACGGCGCGTTCGTAGTCGCGCCGCTCGTAATGGGCCTTGCCGCGGTTGTAGTAGGCGGTGCCGAAGTTGGGATTGAGCTTGATCGCCTGCTCGTAGTCCTGGAAGGCGCGCTCATCCTCGTTCATCTGCTGATAGGCGAAAGCACGGCCGTTATAGGCCGCGGCGTTCTTCGGATCGAGCTTGATGGCTTGCGAGAAGTCGGCGGCGGCGGCCTTGAAGTCGCGCTTGTCCTGCAGCGCCAAACCGCGGTTGAAATAGGTGCCGGGATAGTTCGGGTTGACCTTGATCGCCTCGTTGAAGTCGGCAATGGCGCGATCATACTGGCGCTTCTTCTGGAAAGCGTCGCCGCGGTTGGCCAGGGCTGGCGCGTAAGTCGGATCGATGCGCAGCGCCGTGTCGAAGTCGGCGATGGCCCTGTCGCCGTCGCCCTTGGCACCATAGGCTAGGCCGCGCTGGTTCAGCGCGGCCGTATAGTCGGGCTTGATGTTGGTCGCCTGATTGAAGTCGGCAATGGCTCGGTCGTAATCACGCTTGTCGAACAGCGCGAAGCCGCGCTCATACCACGCCTGAGAATTCTTGGGATCGAGCTTCAGGGATTGATCGAAATCGGCCAGGCTGCGTTCGGTATCGCCGCGCGAACGGTAGGCGAGCCCGCGGTTGAAGTAGGCGAGGGCATTCTTGCCGTCGAGCTGGAGTGACTGGGTGAAATCGGCGATGGCGCGTTCGTCGCTGCCTTTGGCCTTCAGCGCCAGGCCGCGATTGTAAAACGCGCGCGCGTTCTTCGGGTCGATGCGGATCGAGCGGTCGAAATCGGCAACGGCGGCATCGTACTCGCCGCGCGCGATATAGACGACGCCGCGGTTGTAGTACGACAGGGAATCCTTCGGATCGAGCTTGATCGCCTGCGACAGGTCGCTCAGCGCACGGTCGTAATCGGCCTTGGCGAAATAGGAGACGCCGCGGTCGTAATAGGCCAGTGCATATTCGGCGTCGAGGCGGATCGCCTGATCGTAGTTGCGGATGGCGCGGTCGTAATCGGACTTGTCGTAATAGGCGTTGCCGCGATTGTAGAATGCCAGAACGTAATTCGGGTTCAGCAGCACCGCCTGATCGTAGTCCTTGATGGCGCGGTCGGTTTCACCGCGATTGCGGTAGGCAAGGCCACGGTTGTTGTAGGCAAAAGCGTCGCGCGGATCGAGCAGGATGGCCTGGTCGAAGTCCTGAATGGCGCGCTCAACCTGGCCTTTGGCGGCATAGGCGATGCCGCGGTCGTTCAGCGCTAGAATGAAGTCGGATTTCAGTTTGATCGCCTGATCGAAATCCTGAATGGCACGCTCGTAGTCGCGGATGTCGCGATAGGCGAGGCCGCGGCTGTGGAGCGCGACGGCGTCAGTGTTGTTGAGCTTGATTGCACGGTCGTAGTCGACGATGGCGCGATCAGGCTCGCCTTTGGCGCGATAAGCCATGCCGCGGTTGTAATAGGCGATATTGTCGTTGGCGTTCAGTTTAATCGCGGAATCGAGCGCGACAATCGAGGCGTCGTATTTGCGGCGGTCGTAATAGAGGTGGCTCAGTGTCTTGAGCGCGTCGCTATTGCGGGCGTCGTATTTGAGGGTCTGCTCAAGGTCCTGAATGGCGCGCTCGCTGTCGCCGCGGTCGCGCAAGGCCAATGCGCGTTGGTAGAGGGCTTCGGGATTCCTGGAATCGAGCCGGATCGCTTCGTCGAGGTCGCGAATGGCGCCTTCGGCGTCGCCCCGGGTGCGCTTGTCCTTGGCGCCGGCGAGAAGTTCTTCGGCCTTGCGCCGCTGGACGGCGCTGCGGTTCTTGACGAGCTTGGATTTGCTGGCTTGCGCGGCGGCGCGCTGCTTGGCGTTGCTCGATCCGTCAATGACGGCGTCGCAGGCCGCGATGCGCTGCTCGTTGGTGCCATCACCTTTGCCTTCGCACAGCTTGATCTGGTCGCGCGTAACCGCGTGCGCCGGCATCGCGACGAACGACGCGAAGGCAGCGACTGCAACCTTGATAAAGACGATGCGTGCTCCCCGAAGCATGTCGTCCTGTCCCATTCCTCCATCGAGAGCGTCGCCGGATGATTTTCCGGTTCGTCGCCGATTGGGGCGATCATGCAGGGAGATGGGGGCAGATGCGCGCACAAGCCTCGATTAACATTAATCCGTGCGCAGTGCGGGCGGTTAATACTAACGCGGCGAGCGGCGATGGAGAAACGAAAGCGCCGCGCTGGAAGCGCGGCGCAAGAAAGAGCTCAATGATTGGTTCTATTGTGCTTGCTGCTGTTTGATCGCCTGGGCGCGCGCCGCGCTGGCAATCTCCCGCAGCACGTAATCCGGCGGCATGACATAGCCGAGAACTTTTTCTTTCGGGTAGGACGACTGCCGCACCATGTTGCCGCTGTTGCCGGAAATCAGGATCGGATTGCCCTGGCCGTCGGTGCCTCGCACAATGCCGACATGGCCATTCTGCGGGCCGCCGCGCTTGAGGATGGCGATGGCACCGACGCGCGGGCCGTCGAGCTTCTTGCCGAATTCCAGGAACGAACGCGCAGCGCGCGATTGCGTACCCTTGTTGCCACCGGCTTTCTTGATGACGAAGTTCATGAAGTCGGCGCACCACAATTGCGCCGGCAGACCGAGTTGCTTGGCGTTGGCGCCGCGATAGCGCAACGCTTCCAGCAACAGGCTGGCGCCACCGGGTACCTGGGCCGCCTGGTCTGCGGCTTCGGCGCGGCTGCGCGAGATAGTCTCAAGCGGCTCGGTGTTGGCAAAGCGGTCGTTGCGTTTCGCTGTCGCGGCGAAAGATGTCGATGCAATGCAGACGGTCAGACTGCAAACGAGACTTGCTGCGATCGATCGTTTCATGGCGGCTCTCATCCGGACTATCGGCTACCGGGTTTCCTTCTTGTCGATTAACGAATTGCACCGTCGATGCGCCATTCATCATCGCGTATAAACAATTCCAATACCCTACGCTCACTGCAAGATTTCCCGGCGTCTTGTTTCGTACGCTTTGTGGATGTGGTTAATTTGCGCGGCGCGTTGCGTCGTTTTGCGACACATCGGGCGCATTCGATAAAATTTTAAATGAAGTTCCGCTGAGGTCAGCGGATGTAATAGGCGATGGGCACGACCACCGGGATGTAGCTGCCATGCACTTCGTCCGGCGGCGGTGGCAAAGGCGAAGCGCGTTCGATCATTGCCAGCGTCTCACGGTCGAGCACATTGGAGCCGGACGAGGCGACAACGCGGGCATTGTGGACGCCGCCGCTGCGGTCGACGCTGAAGGCGAGCCGCACCACGCCGCGATCGCCGCGCGATTGGGCGTCGGAGGGATAGCGCTTGTAGCGCTCAAGGCGAGAGATAACGCGCGAGGTCCAGTTCGGCAGGGCGTTGGAGTCCCGGGCAGCGCCAGCGCTGGGGGCCGCGGCGCGCGGTGCCACTTGGTCGGCGGCGCTGGGTGCCGAAGCCAGGCTTGCCTGCCGCGGGCGCGGTTTCTTGCGCACCTCTTTCTTTTTCTCGTCCTTTTTGTCCTCGGTCTTCTGGACCGGGCGGGGCGGCGGCAGCAGGGATATCTCGGCCTTCGGCTCCGGCGTAACATCGGACGGCTTATCCGGCTCATCCTCAGCCTTGGCAACCTCAACCGGCTTCTCCGGCTCCGGCTGAGGCGGCTTCTCGACGACCTCTTCTTCCGGCTTGTCCGGTGTCTTCTGCTCGCCGCTCTGGAATTGGCGCGCGACGGTGTCGGGCGGCAGGTCGGTTTCCGTGGTCTGGGGCGCCACGGCAATCGGCGCCAGGTCGATCATGACCACAGGTGCGTTCGCGGCCTGATCGGACACCGGCTGCCAGTGAGAGAGGAGAACGGCAGCACCCGCGAAGTGAATGCCGAGCGCCGCGACAAAGCAGACGCTCCAGCGCAAGGTTGCGGGCACGCGGCGCATCATGGCGCCACCGGTGCAGCTTCGAGCCCAACCAGCGCGACATGCAGGTAGCCGGCGCTGCGCAGCTCGTTCATCAAAGTCATCAGTTCGCCATAGGGGACGGTCTTATCGGCGCGCAGAAAGACGCGCTGCTGCTTGTCGCCGGAGGTCGCCCGATCAAGCGCGGTGGCCAGCGCCGCCCGCGGCATGTCGTCATTGCCGAGGGCGAGCGACAGGTCCTGCTTGAGCGTCAGGAACAACGGTTTGTCGGGGCGCTGCGTCTTCTCCGCATTGGCGGCGGGCAGATCGACCGAGACATCGACGGTGGCCAGCGGCGCCGCGATCATGAAGATGATCAGCAGCACGAGGATGACATCGATGAACGGCGTGACGTTGATCTCGCTGATCTCGCTCAGCCCTTCGTCGCCGTGGTCGAGACGCACAGCCATGTCTGCCTCACTCGGCGGCCGCGACGCCGCGGCGGCGGCGATCGAAGGCGCCGCGTTCGATTTCGCGGCTGACGAGGCGCATGATCGAAGCCGCGGCATCGGCGTTGAGTGCGCGATACCCGGCGATCCAGCGCGAGAAGAAGTTGTACATCACCACCGCAGGGATGGCGGCGACGAGGCCGAGCGCGGTCGCAAGCAGCGCTTCTGCAATGCCCGGCGCCACGACGGCGAGATTGGTGGTCTGCGCCTTCGAGATACCGATAAACGAATTCATGATTCCCCACACCGTGCCGAACAGGCCGACGAAGGGCGCGGTGGCGCCGATCGTGGCCAGGATGCTGGTGCCGCGCATCATCGCGCGCCCGGCAGCGGCTTCGACGCGTTCGAAGCGCGAGGCAATACGTTCCTTGACGCCGTCGGGCGACAGCGGATGCGGCGCGACTGCGTCTGACGACAGTTTCAGTTCGGCGTCGGCCTCGCGCACAAGCCGCGCGACGCCGCTGTCGTTGGCCGGAAAGGCGGCGGTGGCGTCGTCCCAGCTACGCGCGCCGCCGAGTGCCTTGATGCCGCGTCGCAGCTTGCCGCTCGCTAGCATCAGTTCCAGCAATTTGGCGAGCCACACCGTCCAGGTCAGGACCGAGGCGAAGGCCAGCCCGATCATCACCGCCTTCACGACAATATCGGCGGCCATGAACATGCCCCATGGCGACAAGTCGCGTGGCAGGGTCACGATCGGAGCGGCGGCCAATGACGGCGCCGGTGTCGCCGCGACGTTGGGAACGGGGCTGGCTGGCGTCGTAGCCGGTTCTGCCGGGCTCGCGGCCGGCGGCGCGGTGGGCGTCTGGGCCGGGGAGATGGTGGGAAGGATCACGGTCGCGGCCAGCAGAAATGCCGCTACGCCACAATGCCGCATGAATGCCGGCTTCGCTCGCTTCGGGTATTCGATCACGATCATTTCCATACAGTCGGGCGGCTGGCCTGTCTGGCCGGCGTCCTGTCCACAGTCACCATATCCCGCCGGTCGCCGCGACCCTATAGGAGCATTTGGGCGGTGCAACCGGAAAACGCCCGCGCAGCACAGATTTTAGTTATTCAAATCAATCGTTTAGAAGCTTTCAAAGCTGCAGAAGCTGCACTGCCGGCAATGCGCTGGTGCCCGTAAGGCGAGCATCGTTTGTCGGCTGTTCTGTTATCGTGGCAAGGGTTACGAGGAGACTCGTGCCAAGGGGCGCCCCAAGCCGCGCTCATGAACAAGTCAGAAACGCCCAGGAAACCACCCTATGTCTTATTCGATGTCGCAAAACCTGATTCCGATCTGCGTAACCGGGCTCAACGCCCTGTCCGGAGTGCTGGACAAGGCTGTCGCCCAAGCCGCGGCGAAAAAAGTGGATCCATCGGTGCTGCTCGGCTGGCGGCTGGCGCCCGACATGTTCGCGCTCACCCGGCAGGTCCAGGCGGTCTGCGACCAAGCCAAGAACGGTGCGTCGCGTCTTGCCAGCATCGACCCGCCGAAGTTCGAAGACACTGAAACCACAGTCGAGCAACTCAAGGAGCGTATCGCCCGCACGGTGGCGCACATCAAGTCGCTGGACGCCGCGGCGATCGACGCCTCATCGGCGCGCGAGATCATGTTTCCGCTGGGACCGAAGAAGGGGAAGATGAAGGGTGTCGACTATCTCAATCACTTCGTACTGCCGAACTTCTTCTTTCATCTCACCGCGTGCTACGCGATCGCTCGCAATTTCGGCACGGACCTCGCCAAACGCGATTTCCTCGGCGCCATCCCGCTGACCATGGTTGAATAAGACGCTGGAATCAAAACCGCCCCGGAGGATGTCCGGGGCGGTCCTGTCCGTTTGTCCGAGCGACGGCAGTTTATTCGCGGTAGGAGACCCGCGAACCGCCTTCGTAGCCGCCCGAGTAGCGAGCGCCGCCTTCGGGACCGCAGTTGCAGTTCACGCCGCGGACCTGACGCACCTCGTTCACGACACGGGTGCCGCCTTGAACGTAACGGTTGACCGTTTCGTTGCGGTGCTCCGTGCGATACTTGTTGGTGGTGTTCACCTTGTGCAGCGTGATGTTGCGGACCACCGTGTTTTGACGATGGACAACGACTTCACGATTGACCACCGGCCGGACGTGAACGACCAGTCGGTTTTCCTGACGCAGGTGAGTCCGCTTCACTTCGCGGGTGTGATCGACGTAGCGAACGCGGGTGTTGACCTGCGGCGCTCCACGAACAACGCGCTTGGTGTTGTACTCGGAATCCGGTTTGCGACAGTTGCAAACCGGATCGTAGTAGGTACCGGCGGAAGCGGGTGTCGGGACGATCGTCGCCAATCCGATCACCAGCAGAGCGCCGCCGATGAGTGAGTTGAGGTGTTTCATTCTGGTACGCCCCGTTAACCATATAAGTGATGCCGCCGCTTAATGTTTTCGGCCTGTTAACCATGTTTGTAAAGTGGAATTTTAACGGGCGTGACGAGAACGAATTCGTTTTTCAATAAATGGTGGGGAACCTGCGGCAAAGTCGACGTCAGTGCTATTGCTTGTGGATGATGTCGACGCCCGTTTGCTGGCGCTTGAGTGGAGCTGCGCGCGGTGCCGCAATGAAGTCTAATGCGCCGGCGATTGTTCGGGCTGACGTTGCAGCAAGCGTTGTCTCATTCTGGCACTAAGACGCGTTTGAATGCGTCGCGGTCGGCAGCCCGCCTTGGTCGAATAACAGATCGAACCTTTGTAGTGCGGCGCCACAAATGAAAAGGGCCGCCACGATAGTGGCGGCCCCAGCGCGCACAAACCGGCGTTATTTCTTCTTCTTGGCCTTCTTCATTTTCTTGGCCTTGGCGGGTTTGCACTCGCCCGGCTTCGACACCTTGGCACCATCCTTCACGGCGTAGCAGGCGTTGGCATAAGTGAACTTCATGCCGCCCTTGACGGCACAGACCGGCTTGTACGGACCGAAGCAGAAGATGGGCGTGGGCGCAGGAGCGGCTGCGGCCTTCTTCTTGCCCTTGGCTTCGCTGGGCATCGCCGACCCGACGACGAGAACGATGGCCGCGGCGGCGACAGCGGCGGCATATCCAAACTTGCTGATCTTCATTTTTTGATTCCTCCCCCACGAAAATGTGGCGGTAAATCGTATTACATCGCCGGTCGAACGGTTCGGTATCGCCGCGCGTCATAGGGACGCGCTGCCCCCGTTGCCACATTCATCGGCCGTTCAGGAAAGGAATGCCTTCGCTGGATCAACCTTGGGCGCGGCTGATTGCGGCCAGGATGGCGGCGCGGTCCTTGTCGAGCGTCGCGCGCACCGCGTCGGTCTTGCCAAGCCGTCCCATTGCGCGTTGGTGCGCCACCGTGCCTTCGGCCATCAGCGGCTCAAGGCCCAGCTCGCGCAATGTTGCGGCGGATTCTTCCATCTCCGCGGCGCGGCGTTCGCCGTGGCTGGCCATGCGCTCGAGATTGTAGGTTGCGGTCTCTTGCCAGTCGATGCCTGGGTAATTGTTCTTCAGCGATACCGTCACTTCTTCCAGCAGGTCGGCGCGTTCGGCAGCCAGGAAGCATTCATAGGTGAGGGCTTCGATGCCCTTGATCATGACGCTGCGGATCATCTTGATCGCGGCCGCCTTGCCGGTCACGTCGCTGACGATCTTGAGCTGCATCGTCAATTCGGAGAGCAAAGGCGCGATTGCTTCGGCATGCGGGCCGGCGATCAATAGGGGAGTCCGGTGGCGCTTGGGATGGATCGGCGCGATCACCGCGACATCGACATAGCGCGCCTTGCCAACCAGCAACTCCGCGGTCGCGATTTTGCGGCCAGGTGAGACCGAGTTGATGTCGAGGTAATAGGGATTGCCCGACAGATGCGGAACGATCGATTGTGCGGCTTCAAGGCTCGAGGCCGCCGTTACCGTTGCGATGATCACGTCGCTGTCGGCGACGGCATCGGCCGCCGAAGTGGCAAGGCGTATGCCGGCTTTGGTGCCTGCGGCTTTAAGCTTGTCGCCTTCGGGCTTGAGAAACAGGATGTCCCAGGCCGCGATATCCGTAACGCCTTCGTCGCGCAGACCGGAAGCGATGGCCTGTCCGGCCTCGCCGAAACCGATGAAGGCAATGCGTGGGGTGTTGCGACGTGTCATGAGGCCTGCTCCTTCACGTCGATCCTACAACATATCGAGCGGCGTGGCGCGTTTCGGCGGCGGGAAGCGGGCGTCGAGCGCTGTCAGGTCCTCGGCTGTGAGTTTGAGATCGAGCGCGGCGATGTTGTCGTCGAGGTGTTTGAGGTTGGTCGCCTTGGGGATGACGATAATGTCCGGCTGGCGCAGCAACCAGGCCAGAGCGACCTGCGCCGGACTGGCATCATGGCGCTGCGCGACCTGCTTGAGCGTTGTATCGCCTAGCATGCGCGCCTGCTCCAACGGCGAATAGGCCATGACCGGAATGCCGCTCTCGCGGCAGAACGGCACGAGATCGAATTCGATGCCGCGGCGTGTCAGATTGTAGAGCACCTGATTGGCGGCGCACTCACCGTTGCGGTCGAGCGTCGCGAGCTCGCGCATGTCGTCAATGTCGAAATTGCTGGCGCCCCAGTCGAGGATCTTGCCGGCGGCTTTCAAATCCCGGAACGCAGCGATAGTTTCGCTGAGCGGCTCGCCGCCGCGCCAGTGCAGCAGATAAAGGTCGATGCGATCGGTCTTGAGCCGCTTCAGGCTGCGCTCGCAGGCGGCGATAGTGCCGCGCTTTGAGGCATTGTTCGGCAACACCTTGCTGACGATGAACAATTCATCGCGGCGGGCGCCAACCGCTTCGGCGACGATGGTCTCGGCTTCGCCATCACCATACATCTCCGCGGTGTCGATCAGCGTCACCCCGCGCTCGACCGCTGCACGCACGGCTTTGACTTCATCGGCGCGGACGCGGGCGCTTTCACCCATGCGCCAGGTGCCGACACCGAAGACCGGCATGGCACGGCCGGAGGGCAAGGGCAGGGTGGGGATGGTTTTCATGCCGGCGTTATACGCAATTTGCGGCTTGCAGATAACGCCCTGCCGGCATCACTTGTGCGCGACCTCCGGCGTTCCATGGGTATGGAACGACTCGATGGTCTTGAGGCCCCAGGCTTGGCCCTTCTTGCGCTCGTCCTCGGTCCAGGTGATTGGCTTCCAGTCCGGCGCCAGAATAAGCCTTGCGCCCGCATTCGCCACTTCGACGCGGTTGCCGCCCGGCTCATAGACATACAGGAAGAAGGTCTGCTGCACTGCGTGCTTGTGTGGGCCGGTCTCGATGAACACGCCGTTCTCGAGGAACACGTCTGCGGCCAGCAGGATCTCCTCGCGCGAGTTCATCGCATAAGTGATGTGATGGAAGCGGCCCGGCACGCCGGTTGCGTCGCGCGTGTAAGCGAAGTCGTAGGACTTGTTGGTAGCGGTCAGCCAGATGCCGGCTTCGCGGCCGTCATTGAGCACGATGCGTTCGGTAAGGCGGAAGCCGAGATACTTCTCGAAGAACTCGCGGCATTCCGAGAGATTGACCGCAAGGCCGTTCCAGTGATCGAGACGGCGCGGGTTGATGCCGCGACCGGGGAAGCGCTGCGGCTGGTTTTTCAGGGACGGCTTGAGCTCGGGCGGCGCCTCATACCATTCGGTTTCGTAATAGAGTTCGATGACATGGCCGTCGGGGTCCTTGCAGACGAAGGTCTTGCCATGGCCGAGATCGCCGTCGGTCCAGCCGATCTCGAACGGCGTGCCTTTCAGCGCCGCCGCGCGGCGCTCCAGCGCCTGCGGCGAGCGGGTACGATAAGCGACGTGCTTCATGCCGTTGGTCTTGGCGGCGGTGAGCTTGAGCGAATAGCGTTCGTAATCGTCATAGGCGCGAAGATAGACGCTGTCGCCTTTTTCGCCGGCAATGGTCAGGCCGAAAATCTCGGTGAAGAAACGCACGCTCTTGTCGAAGACCGGCGTCATCAGTTCGAGATGACCGAGATGGGCGATGTCCATGATCGGTTCAGGCGGATACTGGTTGTCGGCCACGGAGCGTCTCCCTTTATTGTCGCGGTCTTTTAGCGGCGTTCGAACGCCAGCACCAGATTATTGGCCGGCATCTCGATCGTTTTGACCAGGGTCAAATCATTCGTCGCCGCAAGCGCTGTGACAGCTTCGAGATCGCGTACGCCCCAGGCGGGATTGCGCCCGCGCAGAGAGGCATCGAAGGCTTCATTGCTCGGCGCGGTGTGGGCGCCGTCCCGCCTGTAGGGGCCGTACATGATGAGATGTCCGCCCGCTTCGAGGTGGTGGCCGGCGCCGCGCACGAGGTTCTGGGCGACGGTCCAGGGCGCAATATGAATGACGTTGAAGCAGAGGATGGTGGCGAGGGCACCGTCGTCCCATGGCCAATCCCGTTGCATCAGGTCGATGCTGCGCGGCGGCCGCAGATTCGGCAGGTTCACGGCGCGGTGCCAGGCTTCAATGGACGCGCGGTGCGAGTCCAGAATGTCGCTCGGCCAGAAGGTCAGATGGGGCAGGCGCGCTGCATAGGTGACGATGTGTTGACCGGTGCCGCTGCCGATTTCCAGCACCGCGCCGGACTTGGCCGCAAGCATGTCGCCAATGGCATCCCAGATCGGCTCGGCATTGCGATGGAAGGCCGGCGCATCGAGGCGACCGTCCTCGCCCGCGGGCGGCAACCCGCCTTTGCCGAATTCAAAGATCGGTTCGCTCATGGCGCCTCGCTGTCACGTGATGTACGCATACCTTCGTTCATCTTGTCCTGGGTGTCATCGCGGGCGAAAGTTGGACGTGGTTCAGTAATGGAGACAAGGCCATGACCGGGGCTCCCATATCGCGCGGCTTCCGTGGGCGCGGCGGCGGTACGAATAGCCGAGTTCCGCCGGGTCAGCATTTGGTTGAAGACTTTCCGGTGCTGTCCGCCGGCCCGACGCCGCCGGTTGATCTCGCGAACTGGCGGTTGTCGCTCGACGATGGCGATTCGCCGCTTGCCGAGTGGACCTGGCAGCAATTCCTCGCTTTGCCCCAAACCGATCTCACCGTCGACATTCATTGTGTCACCACCTGGTCCAAGCTCGACACCCATTGGAAAGGTGTGTCGATCGATACGCTGCTGGAAGCCGCCGGCCTGACCGAGCCGCCGCAGCCTTATGTGCTGGCGCATTGCGATGGCGGTTATACGACCAACATCCCGGCCGAGGATCTGCTCGATGGCAAGGCCATGATTGCTTTCGAATTCGAAGGTGAAGAGCTCGATCCCGAGCATGGCGGCCCGGCGCGGCTGTTGGTGCCACACCTTTACTTCTGGAAGAGCGCCAAGTGGGTACAGAAACTACAATTCGTTGATCCAGAGATTCCGGGCTTCTGGGAAGAGAACGGCTATCACATTTACGGCGATCCCTGGCGTGAGCAGCGTTATGACGGCGACTGAAACGGCCTCCGCGACCGCGCCGAAGAAGCAATGGCTCACCGCCACCGTGCGCGAGGTCATCGACGAGACGCCACGCGTTCGCAGCCTGGTGCTCGACGTGCCTGGCTGGCCCGGCCACCGCGCCGGCCAGCATGTTGACGTGCGGCTGACCGCTCCCGACGGTTATCAGGCCCAGCGCAGCTATTCGATCGCTTCGGCACCGGTCGAGAACGCCATCACGCTCACGATCGAGATGCTGCCCGATGGCGAAGTGTCTTCCTATCTCGCCGGCGAAGCTCGTGTTGGTGACATGTTTGAATTGCGCGGGCCTATCGGCGGCTACTTCGTCTGGACGCCCGATCTCGATGGGCCTTTGTTTCTCGTGGCTGGTGGTTCGGGCGTGGTGCCGTTGATGGCGATCCTGCGCGAGCGTGCGATCAGGAAGGCACCGCAACCGGCGACGCTGCTGTTTTCCTCGCGCAGCTACGAGGACATTATCTATCGCGCCGAACTGGACACGCTCGCGGGTGAGGGCAGCGGTCTCCGTATCTTCCATACTTTGACGCGCGGGGCGCCGGCCGGATGGACCGGGCAAACCCGTCGCATCGATGCAGGGATGCTCAGCGAAATCGGTTTTGCGCCGGGTCGGATGCCGCGCATTTTTGTCTGCGGACCGACGCCGTTGGTCGAAAGCGTGGCACGCACGCTCCGCGACCTTGGCCATAGCCCGAAACTGATCAAGACCGAGCGCTTCGGCCCGACCGGCCGCTAATTCGTCAAGAGCCCAAGTCCTGCCGGCCAACGTCATTTCGTCGATATGGCGAGGCACCCGGTATCAGTGTAGTATTGAAAAGTTCGAAATGGGGGGCTCCATGGTACTCGGACTGTCGATACCGACCTTCACGGTCATCCACGTCATCATTTCCTTGGTTGCCATCGCCAGCGGTCTGGTCGTGGTTTTCGGCATGATCGGTTCGCACCGATTGCCGAAATTGACTGCACTGTTCTGGGTGATGACCGTTCTCACGACCGTCACTGGTTTCATGTTCTTCCTGTCGCCGACCCAGGCCAAGGTTCTGACGCCGGCCGCGGCCACCGGCCTTGTCGCCACCGTTTTCTTTGTGCTCGGGCTGATCGCGCTTTACGGCAAGCATCTCTACGGCCGCTGGCGCTGGATCTACGCCATCTGCGTGACGATTTCGCTCTACCTCAACGTCTTCGTGCTGTTCACGCAGAGCTTCCAGAAGCTCAAGATCATCAATCCCGCGGGCCACCTCACTTCGACCGTGGGACCTCCGTTCGGCGGGTCGGTTGATTTCCATTTCGCCGTCGCGCAGGGCGCCGCGCTGCTGATCTTCGTGATGCTCGGCGTCATCGCGGCGTGGAAATTCCGCCGCGGGCCGGGCCTGGTCTGAGCCTACAACGCGGTCAACGCAAAGAAGCCGCCCGGCAGGGGGCGGCTTCTTCGTCTTTTGGAGAGGTAACGGCGGTTTACTTCAACTGTGTCGAAACACTGTTGAAGCTGGTGTTGAGCTGCGTGCCGATCGTGTTGACCATCACGATGATCGCGACCGAAATGCCGGCGGCGATCAGACCGTATTCGATGGCAGTGGCGCCGGATTGATCGGCAAGGAAAGACTTGAGGAGTTTCATTCGTACGCTCCGTTACTGACTGGGCGTAATTCTTCTACCGATTGCGTTAGTTCCCGAACAGGCACGCGTAATGGTTACAACAGGTTAGCCATAAGTGTTCGCTGGTGCGCGCTTCGATGTTTGATGCGTATTCGCGGCAAAATAATTGGCGAGTTGCGGTGACATTGTCCGCACTTTTCCGCCATTTGCATACAAATAGGATTTCACTGCCCAGTCTTGGCGTTTTTAGCGACATTGCTGCCTATTGTTTAATCAAGCGTCATTGACCGAAAACTAGGCAGCTCCGGCGCCTGGTCATTTATCGCCTGTCGGCCAATGCCTTACGCCGTTTGTGACGGCTTGGCATAGAGCTTGCGATCTTAATGCAGCGCGAAGAGTCGTCGCGATGACGCGCGCGTCAAACGCAGGGGATCTCAAAGAATGAATAACTCAGTGCATCCGGCCGCCACGCGGCCGACTGCCCGCAAGTGGCTCGCCGCCGCTGCGGGCCTTGCCATCGCGGCATCGGGAGCAATCTCGTCCGCTAGCGCTCAGGACACGATCAAGGTCGGCGTTCTTCACTCGCTCTCGGGCACCATGGCCATTTCCGAGACGACTCTGAAAGACACCGTCCTGTTCATGATCGATGAGCAGAACAAGAAGGGCGGCATCAACGGCAAGAAGCTTGAAGCCGTCGTCGTCGATCCGGCCTCGAACTGGCCGCTGTTTGCCGAAAAGGCGCGCGAGCTGATCGCGAAGGACAAGGTGGCGGTCGTATTCGGCTGCTGGACCTCGGTGTCGCGCAAGTCGGTGCTGCCGGTGTTCAAGGAGCTAAACTCGATCCTCTTCTACCCGGTGCAGTACGAAGGTGAAGAGTCCGAGCGCAACGTGTTCTACACCGGCGCCGCTCCGAACCAGCAGGCCATCCCGGCCGTCGACTATCTGATGTCGAAGGACGGCGGCGACGTGAAGCGCTGGGTGCTCGCGGGCACCGACTACGTTTATCCGCGTACCACCAACAAGATCCTCGAGGCCTATCTCAAGTCGAAGGGCGTCGCCGAAAGCGACATCATGGTCAACTACACGCCGTTCGGTCACGCCGACTGGCAGACCATCGTGTCGGACATCAAGAAGTTTGGTTCGGCGGGCAAGAAGACGGCGGTGGTCTCGACCATCAACGGCGACGCCAACGTGCCGTTCTACAAGGAACTGGGCAACCAGGGCATCAAGGCGACCGATATCCCGGTCGTAGCGTTCTCGGTCGGCGAAGAAGAGCTCGCCGGTCTCGACACCAAGCCGCTGGTCGGCCATCTCGCCGCCTGGAACTACTTCCAGTCGGTGAAGGACCCGGCCAATGCCAAGTTCATCAAGGATTGGCAGACCTACACCAAGAATCCGAAGCGCGTGACCAACGACCCGATGGAAGCCACCGTGATCGGCTTCAACATGTGGGTGAAGGCAGTCCAAAAGGTCGGCACGACCGACGCGGACAAGGTCATTGACGCCCTCCCGGGCATCGAAGCGCCGAACCTGACCGGTGGCATGTCGAAGATGCTGCCGAACCACCACATCACCAAGCCGGTGCTCGTCGGCGAAATCCGCGGCGACGGTCAGCTCGACGTGGTGTGGCAGACCAAGGGTCTTGTCCCGGGCGACGCCTGGACCGACTACCTGCCGGGCTCGAAGGATCTCGAGGCCGACTGGGTCACCCTCAAGTGCGGCAACTACAACACCGTCACCAAGAAGTGCGGCGGCTCGGGCTCGTGAGCCCGAACATCTGACGACGTGAAATCAACAGGGGAGGCGGCCTCACCGCCGCCTCCCGCTTCTTGCCTGACATGCCGGGGGTCGTGATCAACATGCGCGGGTTGTTTGATCGCATTGCAGTTCTGATTCTGTTTGCCGTTCTGATTGTCGTGGGCGCAAGCGGCGCTGCCACCAGTGCCTTGGCCGGGCCTTATGAAGAGGCTCTGCCGGGTTTTGTCGCCGACAGTTTCAGCGATACCGCAACCGCCATCGATCAGGCCGCCGCGTCCGGCAGCGCGCTCGCTGCGCCGCTGTTGCAGGCACTCAAGGACCAGCGCCTCCAGTTCAGCGCCGCCGAGAAGAAGGTCCTGATCAAGGCGCCGGACGGCAAGTTCATCGACGCTGCGACCGGCCAGCCTTTCGCCGGCACGGTCCCCGCCGATTTGAGCAATGTCCGTCTCAACAATCGTCTGCGCAATGTTCTCGATGCGGCGCTCGGCAGCCTGACCTTGATGGCGGCGGATCCGAACAAGCGTTACGACGCCGCGCAATCGGTGTTCAAGTCGCGCGATGCCGCCACGTTGCCGGCGTTGGAGAAGGCACTGGCCGCCGAGCAGAATGCGCGCGTGAAAGCGGCAATGATGCAGGCCAAGGCTGCCATCGCCATTATATCCGCCGACGCGCCGGCCGCCGACAAGATCGCGGCCATTGCCGTCGTTCGCGATCGCGGCGATCAGGACGCGATGGCGTTGTTGCAGACGATTCCCGCCAACGCGCCGCCCGACGTGCTCGCCGCCGTCACCGAAGCCAAGGCGAACATCGAGCGTAACCTTGCGCTCTGGGCCACCGTTCAAAATCTCTGGTACGGCCTGTCGCTCGGTTCGGTGCTGCTGCTCGCTGCCATTGGCCTCGCCATCACCTTTGGCGTCATGGGCGTTATCAACATGGCGCATGGCGAAATGGTCATGCTTGGGGCCTACACCACCTTCGTGGTGCAGGAAGTGATCCGCACGCGCTATCCCGGCCTGTTCGATTATTCACTGACCATCGCGCTGCCGCTCGCCTTCATCGTTTCCGGCACCGTCGGTATCGCCATCGAGCGCTCGGTGATCCGCTTTCTCTACGGCCGGCCGCTGGAGACGCTGCTCGCCACATGGGGTATCTCGCTGGTCCTGCAGCAGGCGGTACGCGCGGCCTTCGGCCCGACCAACAAGGAAGTCGGCAATCCGTCGTGGATGTCCGGTGCCTTCGATTTCGGCGGCATCCTCATTACCTATAACCGTCTCTGGATCATCGTCTTCACTGGAATCGTCTTTGTCGCGTTGCTCGGCATGCTGCGGTTCACGCGCCTTGGCCTCGAAATGCGCGCGGTGACGCAGAACCGCTCGATGGCCGCCGCCGTTGGCATTCGTACCGCAAGGATTGACGCGCTGACCTTTGGTCTTGGCTCGGGCATTGCCGGCATTGCCGGTGTTGCGCTGTCGCAGATCGACAACGTCTCGCCGAACCTGGGGCAGGGCTACATCATCGACAGCTTCATGGTCGTGGTGTTCGGCGGCGTCGGCAATTTGTGGGGTACGTTGGTCGGCGCGCTGACGCTCGGCATCGCCAACAAGTTCCTCGAGCCCTTCGCCGGCGCGGTGCTGGCCAAGATCGCGATCCTGGTCTTCATCATCCTGTTCATCCAGAAGCGCCCGCGCGGCATGTTTGCGCTCAAGGGCAGAGCTATTGAAGCATGATGCAAGCCCACCCGCTCATCCGCATGCTCGACCGCGGCTCGACGATTTTCCTCGTCCTGCTCGGCGCCTTCGCCATTGCGATTCCGGTGCTCAACCTGCTGGTGCCGGCAACGTCGAGCTTGCACGTCTCGACCTACCTTGTGGCGCTGCTCGGCAAGTACATCTGCTACGGTCTGCTGGCGCTCTCTATTGATCTCATCTGGGGCTATGTCGGCATTCTGTCGCTTGGCCACGGTGCCTTCTTTGCGCTCGGCGGTTACGCCATGGGCATGTATCTGATGCGCCAGATTGGCACGCGCGGCGTTTACGCCGATCCGATCCTGCCGGACTTCATGGTGTTCCTGAACTGGAAGGAGCTGCCGTTTTTCTGGTACGGCTTTCAGAACTTCGGCTACGCCATGTTCATGGTGCTGTTCGTGCCGGGGCTTCTCGCCTTTGTGTTCGGCTGGTTCGCCTTCCGCTCTCGCGTTACCGGCGTTTATCTGTCGATCATCACGCAGGCGCTGACCTATGCGCTGTTGCTCGGCTTCTTCCGCAACAATTTCGGCTTCGGTGGCAATAACGGCCTGACCGATTTCAAGGACATCCTCGGCTTCAACGTGCAGGCCGACGGCACGCGCAACGCGCTGCTGGTGATTTCGTGCCTGATGCTGGCGATCTGCTTCCTGATCTGCCGCGCCATCGTCACCTCGAAATTCGGCAAGGTGCTTGTGGCGATCCGCGATGCCGAGGCGCGCACGCGCTTCATGGGATATCGCGTCGAATCCTACAAGCTGTTCGTCTTCACCGTGTCGGCCTGCATGGCGGGTGTGGCTGGCGCGCTTTACGTCCCGCAGGTCGGCATCATCAATCCGAGCGAATTTGCGCCGGGCAATTCGATCGAAGCCGTGATCTGGGTTGCGGTTGGCGGTCGCGGCACGCTGATCGGCGCCGTGCTGGGCGCCTTCGTCGTCAATTACACAAAGACCTTCTTCACCACCGGTCTCTTGGCACCGTATTGGCTATTCGTGCTCGGCGGCCTGTTCATCGGCACGACGCTCTTCCTGCCGCGTGGCATTGTGGGTACCTGGACCCACTGGCGCGCTGGCGTGAAGGAGAAGAGCGAGGCGCGCCGTTCGGCCGAGGCCGAAGACGGCGCTATTCCCACGACGGGTTCGCCATCGACGCAGCCGGGCGCGGCGGAGTAGGGCACCATGACCGACGCCACATACAATTCAGAAACCACCTCGGCGCTGCTCTATCTGAACGGCATCAGCGTATCGTTCGACGGTTTCCGCGCGCTCAATGAGCTGTCCTTCGTCATCGAGCCTGGCGAGATGCGTGCGATTATCGGCCCGAACGGCGCCGGCAAAACCACGATGATGGACGTTATCACTGGCAAGACCCGGCCTGACACCGGCGATGTGTTCTTCGAGCAAGGAAAGTATGACCTTTCCACGCTCGACGAGACCGAAATCGCCACGCTCGGCATCGGCCGCAAGTTCCAGAAACCGACCGTGTTCGAGATGCACACGGTAGAGGACAATCTGCAGCTCGCGCTCAAGAACGATCGCGGCGTCAAGGCGACTTTGTTCTGGAAGTCATCGCCCGAGCAGGAGGCGCGCATCGACGAGGTGCTGGAGACGGTGCGCCTTAAAGCTCTGCGCCACCGCGTCGCCGGCTCGTTATCGCACGGTCAGAAGCAGTGGCTGGAGATAGCGATGTTGCTGGCGCAGGATCCCAAACTCCTGCTCGTTGACGAGCCGGTCGCTGGCATGACCGACGTCGAAACCATGCAGACCGCCGAATTGCTCCGCGAGATCAACCGGACCAAGTCGGTCGTCGTGGTCGAGCACGATATGGCGTTCGTGCGCGAACTCGGGGTCAAGGTGACGTGCCTGCACGAAGGTTCGGTGCTGGCCGAAGGCTCGATCGACCAGGTCTCGGCGAATGACCGGGTCGTGGAAGTGTATCTGGGCCGTTAGCGGAGAGGCGATTGCGATGCTCGAAGTCTCCAAGATCGATCTCTATTACGGCGCTGCGCAGGCGCTGCGCGGCGTCTCGCTGACAGCCGAGCCCGGCAAGGTGACCTGCGTGCTCGGACGCAACGGCGTCGGCAAATCGAGCCTGCTGCGCGCGCTGGTCGGGCAGCGGCCGGTGAAAAATGGTGCGATCCTGTTCGAGGGCAAGGACATCACGAAGCTCTCAACGGTGGAACGCGCGCGCGGGGGCATCGCCTATGTGCCACAGGGCCGCGAAATCTTCCCGCTGCTCACCGTGCAGGAAAACCTCGAGACGGGTTTTGCGCCGCTCGCCCGTGCGGACCGCAAGGTGCCGGACGATGTGTTCACCCTGTTCCCGGTGCTCAAGAGCATGCTTGGGCGCCGCGGTGGCGACCTGTCCGGCGGCCAGCAGCAGCAACTGGCCATCGGTCGGGCGCTGACCATGCGGCCGCGCCTGTTGCTGCTCGACGAGCCGACCGAGGGCATCCAGCCCTCGATCATCAAGGATATCGGCCGCGCCATCTCCTATCTGCGTTCGCTCGGCAATATGGCGATCATCCTGGTCGAGCAATATCTCGATTTCGCCCAGGAGCTCGGCGACCATCTTGTCGTCATGGACCGCGGTGCGATCGTGTACCAGAGCGACAAGGTGAACCTCGACGAGGGCGCGCTGCATCGCGCGATGGCGATTTGATGTATTGTCGTCCCCGCGACGCCGGAGAGTGGACTTGCCTACGGGGGTATCTCAGTCAGAGCGAACCTTCCTCGCCAACCGCGCCACCGGCCATATTGGCCTGTCGGTCGCGGCGGCGGGCGGTGTGACCCGGCGCGCGCGCGTCGACGAGCATGGCTCGCTGCGCGTGCGCTTTCCCAATTCGAGCGGCGATGCCCTTGAAGGCGTTATCGTCAACACCGGCGGTGGCATGACGGGCGGCGACCGCTTCACCGTCGACATGGCGGTGGGAGAGGGCGCCCATCTCGTCGCCGGCACTGCGGCGGCGGAGAAGATTTACCGCTCCTCCGGACCGGCGGCGGAAATGAACGTCACGCTGAAGGTGGCGGCCAGTGGGCGGCTGGCCTGGCTGCCGCAGGAAACCATCCTGTTCGACCGGGTGAAGCTTGCGCGCCGCATTGAGGTCGATGTTGCGGATGGCGGCTCGCTGATCATGGCGGAGGCCGTTGTGTTCGGCCGCGCCGCCATGGGCGAAGCGCTGAACGAAGGTTCGTTCAGCGACCGCTGGCGCGTGCGCCTCGGCGGCAAACTCGTTTATGCCGACACGGCGCGGCTTGATGGCGGCATCGCCGCGCAGCTTGGCCGGCGCGCGGTGGCGAATGGCGGCATTGCCATGGCGACGGTGTTGATTGTGCCCGGTGCCGAGGCCGCGCTTGAACAAGTGCGTGCGGTCGGCGACACTTTCGCCGCCGAGGTCGGCATCTCGGCATGGAATGGCATCGCCGTGGCGCGGCTCGTCGCGCCAGACGGCGCGGCGCTGCGGCGCGATCTGATCGCCGTGCTGGCCGCGCTCGGCACCTCCGTGCCGCGGCTTTGGTTACAATAGGTCCTTCCACTTTGAGGCAACGATGAATCTGACGCCCCGGGAAAAAGACAAGATGTTCATCGCGCTTGCCGCGATGGTGGCGCGCAAGCGGCTGGAGCGCGGCGTCAAGCTCAACCATCCGGAAGCGATCGCGCTGATTTCCGATTTCATCATGGAAGGCGCGCGCGACGGCCGCACCGTGGCCGAGCTGATGCGCGACGGCGCCCATGTCGTCACCCGGGCGCAATGCATGGACGGCATTGCCGAGATGATTCACGACATCCAGGTCGAAGCGACCTTCCCGGACGGCACCAAGCTGGTCACCGTCCATGATCCCATTCGTTGAAAGGACCCACACGATGAAGCGTCTTCTTTCCACCGCCGCTGTTCTTGTCGCCGGTATCGTGCCGGCGCTGGCCCATGTCGGCCACGGCGTAACCTCATCCTTCGCCGCTGGCGTCGCGCATCCGTTGTCCGGTCTCGACCATATCACCGTCATGGTGGCGGTCGGCCTGTGGGCCGCGCTGAAGGGCGGCAAGGCCTTGTGGGCCTGGCCGGTGGCGTTCGTTGGCGTGATGCTGGTCGGCGGCGCGCTCGGCATGGCTCATGTCGCGCTGCCCTTTGTCGAGCCGGCGATCCTGGCTTCCGTTGTCGCGCTGGGGCTTCTGGTGGCGCTGGCGGTCGATCTGCCGGTGGCGGTCGGCGCGGTGATCATCGGTGCCTTTGCGCTGTTCCACGGTCATGCGCATGGCGCCGAAGTCGGCGAGAACATGGGTGGCCTCGAATACATGGCGGGCTTCGCCATTGCCACTGCGGCGCTGCATGCGGCGGGCATTGCTTTCGCGCTGATCGCCGCGCGCAACAGCCTGCGGCCGCTGGTGCGCGTCGCCGGCGCGGTGTGCGTGGCGATCGGGGCGGGCCTTTACGCGGGAGTCCTCTGATGATCCCCGGCGAGATGTTCATCAAGGACGGCGAGATCGAGCTCAATGCCAAGCGCAAGACGGTGACGCTCACCGTTGCCAATTCCGGCGACCGGCCGATCCAGGTCGGCTCGCACTACCACTTCTTCGAAACCAACCCAGCCTTGAAGTTCGATCGCAAGAAGGCGCGTGGGATGCGGCTCGATATCGCTGCCGGCACGGCGGTGCGCTTCGAGCCGGGCCAGACGCGCGAAGTCACGCTCGTCGCGCTTGCCGGCAAGAAGACAATTTACGGTTTCCGGGGCGATGTGATGGGGAAGTTGTGAGCTTTCCAAAAGCCATAACGGGCGGACCGTCGTCCGCCCGTCTCAAGCTCTCGGATCCGCTTCCGGGCTACACGCGTGAGCGCGCCAACCGGTACCCAGTTACTGAGAGCCAGTGCCGGCAAGCTCGGACCACAAACACCGCCGTTAGGCTGCGCTCACGTTCCACGCCCGCTCCGGCCATGGCGACCATCCTTGTTCGGCGAAGCCAAAGAGGGATGACCTAGGCAAAGCGTATGCGCTGGCGGGCGCATGGCAAGGGCCTCAATTCGGCGGTTGATAACTCTGGGGATTAAACAATGGCTGTAAAAATCAATCGTCGCGCTTATGCCGACATGTTCGGCCCCACCGTCGGCGACAAGGTGCGGCTTGCCGACACCGATCTCATCATCGAGGTCGAGAAGGACTACACCGTCTATGGCGACGAGGTGAAGTTCGGCGGCGGCAAGGTGATCCGCGACGGCATGGGCCAGTCGCAGCTGACCAACAAGCAGGGCGCGGTCGACACCGTCATTACCAACGCGCTGATCCTCGATCACTGGGGCATCGTCAAGGCCGACATTGCCATCAAGGATGGCCGCATTCATTCGATCGGCAAGGCCGGCAATCCCGACATCCAGCCTGGCGTTACGATCCCGATCGGCCCCGGCACCGATGTGATCGCCGGTGAGGGGAAGATCATCACCGCGGGCGGCTTCGACTCGCACATCCATTTCATCTGCCCGCAGCAGATCGACGACGCGCTCTATTCCGGCGTGACGACCTTGCTTGGCGGCGGCACCGGTCCATCGCACGGCACCTATGCCACCACCTGCACGCCCGGCCCCTGGCACATCGGGCGGATGCTGCAGTCCTTCGATGCCTTCCCGGTCAATCTCGGCATTGCCGCCAAAGGCAACGCCTCGCGTCCTGCGGCGCTGGAAGAGATGATCAAGGCCGGCGCCTGCGCCATGAAGCTGCACGAAGACTGGGGCACGACGCCTGCCGCGATCGACAACTGCCTGAGCGTCGCCGAGAAATACGACGTGCAGGTGATGCTGCACTCCGACACACTCAATGAATCCGGCTTCGTCGAGGACACCATCAAGGCCTTCAAGGGCCGCACCATTCACGCCTTCCACACCGAGGGCGCCGGCGGCGGCCATGCGCCGGACATCATCAAGGTCGCGGGCCTCAAGAACGTGTTGCCGTCCTCGACCAATCCGACGCGGCCGTTCACCCGCAACACCATCGACGAGCATCTCGATATGCTGATGGTGTGCCACCATCTCGACCCGTCGATCGCGGAAGATCTTGCCTTCGCCGAAAGCCGCATTCGCAAGGAAACCATCGCGGCGGAGGATATCCTCCACGACATCGGCGCGCTGTCGATGATGTCGTCGGACAGCCAGGCCATGGGCCGCATCGGCGAGGTGATCATCCGCACCTGGCAGACGGCGGACAAGATGAAGAAGCAGCGCGGTTCGTTGCCCGGTGAGAAGGGCGACAATGACAATCTGCGCGCCCGCCGATACATCGCCAAATACACGATCAACCCGGCGATTGCGCAGGGCATGTCGAAGCACATCGGCTCGGTGGAGAAGGGCAAGCTCGCCGATCTTGTGGTCTGGTCGCCAGCCTTCTTCGGCGTCAAGCCGGACATCGTTATCAAGGGCGGCACCATCGTCGCCGCCGCGATGGGCGATCCAAACGCCTCGATCCCGACGCCGCAGCCGGTACACTACCGGCCGATGTTCGGCGCTTATGGCAAGTCGCTGACCGCATCGTCCGTGGTGTTCGTGTCGAAGGCCGCGGCGCGCTCGAACCTGCGCAAGCAACTCGGCTGCGAAAAGCAGTTCGTCGGCATCGACAACACGCGCAAGATCAACAAGAAGAGCATGGTGCTCAACGACGCCACGCCGAACATCGAGGTCGATCCGGAAACCTACGAGGTGAGGGCGGATGGCGAACTGCTGACCTGCCCGCCGGCCGAGAGCCTGCCGATGGCGCAGAGGTATTTTCTGTTTTGAGTCGCTCCGCTCCGCAGTCAACATTGTCATGGCCGGGGCAAGCCCGGTGATGACAGGCTAGTGTTCGTCTCATGCACCGTGTCCTGTCCATCGTCACCGAGTACGACCGCGCTTCCGCGCGCGACCGTGTCGTGCTCGATGCGGACGATCGCCATCGCCGTCGCATCGTGCTCACCGGCGAGAAAGGCACGCAGGTGCTGCTCGACTTTCCCGCGCCCGTCAGCTTGCGCGATGGCGATGGCCTCGTTCTCGAGGACGGTTCCATCATCGAGATTGCTGGTGCGCCCGAGCCGCTCATCGAAATTGCTGCGCCCAATGCCTTCGAGGCCGTGCGGCTCGCCTGGCATCTCGGGAACCGTCACACCGACGTGCAGATCGTCGGGGGCAAGGTGCGCATCCGCCGCGATCATGTGCTGGAGGACATGTTGCGCGGTCTCGGCGCGCAATTGACGCCGCTTGAGGCGGCATTCGACCCGGAACCGGCAAGCCCGCATGGGCATGGCCACGGGCATCATCATGGGCATGACCATGGATGATGTGGTGCGGAAGCGCTCTCTGTCGAAAAGCGCGAGACAAAATATCCGTTCAGAGCCCACGTCATCGGGCCATCTCCTCCGCGTCATGGCCTGGCTGTCGCCCGCATTTCCGGTCGGCGCTTTCTCCTATTCCAGCGGCATCGAGTGGGCCGTCGAAACCGGCGACATCAAGGACGCCGCTACGCTCAAGGATTGGCTCTCGGTGATGCTCGCCGACGGCGGCGGCTTTTGCGACGCCATTTTGTTCGCACAAGCTCATCGCGCGGTCCTGGGCAACGACGACCAGGCTCTGCACGATGTCGCCGAGCTTGCCGCCGCTTTCGCGCCGTCGAAGGAACGTCACCTTGAAACCACGGCACAGGGTAATGCCTTCATCGAGGCCGCGCGGGCCTGGCCCTGCGAGGCGCACGATAAACTCAAGTCCGTCTGGAGCGGCCCGGTTGCCTATCCGGTCGCGGTTGCCGTCACCGCCGCAGGTCACGGCATTGCTGTCGAGCAGGGGCTGCCGGCTTACCTCCATGCGCTGACGGCCAACTGGGTGTCGGCCGGCGTACGCCTCATTCCGCTCGGCCAGACGCAAGGATTGCATGTGCTGGCGGCGCTGGAGGGCGCGATCATCGCCACCGCGGAACGTTCCGTTCAAGCCTCGCTCGACGATCTCGGCTCGTCGGCCTTCCGCGCTGATTTGTCGTCGGCGCTGCACGAGACGCAGTACACCCGGCTATTCCGTTCGTAAGCCACAAGAGAAATGACCATGACAAATACCAAGAGCCCCCACGGTCCTTTGCGCGTCGGCGTCGGCGGTCCGGTCGGCTCCGGTAAAACGGCGCTGATGGACGCGTTGTGCAAGTCGCTGCGCGACAAGTACCAGATCGCCGCGATCACCAACGACATCTATACGAAATGGGACGCCGAATATCTGGTGCGCTCCGGCGCGCTTGCGGCGGACCGCATCGCCGGCGTCGAGACCGGTGGCTGCCCGCACACCGCGATCCGCGAAGACGCCTCGATCAATCTCGCCGCTGTCGCCGACATGCGGGCGAAATTTCCCGATCTCGACCTGATTCTGATTGAATCCGGCGGCGACAATCTCGCCGCGACTTTCTCGCCAGAGCTGGCCGACATCACCATTTATGTCATCGACGTCGCCGCAGGCGACAAGATTCCGTCCAAGGGCGGGCCCGGCATCACCCGATCCGATCTTCTTGTGATCAACAAGATCGATCTGGCGCCTTATGTCGGCGCTTCGCTCGACGTCATGGAGCGCGACGCCAGGAAGATGCGCGGCCAGCGGCCCTTCGTCATGACCAATATGCGCGAGGGCAAGGACGTCGCTGCGGTGGTTAAATTCATCGAGGAAAAAGGCGGGCTCGCCGCATAAAGAGGGCTTGAGAAAAAAAAGCGAGGCGCCAGTCGCGCCTCGCTTCGTGATGCATCGTCCTGACGTCTGCTAGCGATAGCGGCAGTGGCGGCGGCCCCAGTCATCGTGCCAGCACACGCGGCGGTCACGGTGGCGATAGCGACGTTCGTCGGCATTGGCGCCGACCGCGGCACCGGTCGTGCCGCCAATGATCGCGCCGACTGCGGCACCTTCGGCCCTGCCGGTTACCGCGCCGCCGATCACGGCACCCGCGCCGGCGCCAACAATCGCGCCGCCGACGGCGTTCTGGGCGCCCGCGCCAACCGGCATGGTTGCAAGGGCAGCCAAAGTCGCGGCGCAGAGAATTGCCTTGCGCATCGTTAGCCTCCACACTTGGTTGTCCTGAAGTCCGTTTAAATAACGTTGCCTCTGAAAGTTGGTTCCATGACACGACCCTCGGCGCACGAGCGCCTCTCCGCTGCTCTCGAACGCATCGACAATCCGCAAGGGGAGGGCGCGAAGGCCGTCCTCACGGTCTATCGCGAAGCCTCTCAGGCCGCGGCGGAGGCGAGCGATGCGCGCGCCCGTACCGGCACGCTGCTGGGACCACTCGATGGCGCCATCGTCACCGTGAAGGATCTGTTCGATGTCGCCGGCGACGTGACCCGTGCCGGTTCGAAAGTGCTGGCCGACGAGGGACATGTTGCCGAGCGTGATGCGGTCGTCGTGCAGCGGCTGCGCGCCGCAGGCGCCGTCATCGTCGGCAAGACCAACATGTCGGAATTCGCCTTCACCGGCGTCGGCGCCAATCCGCATTACGGCACGCCGGGTAATCCGGCCGACCGCGCCCGCGTGCCGGGCGGCTCGTCCGCCGGCGCCGGCGTCGCGGTGGGCGACGGCATGTGCGAGATCGGGGTCGGCAGCGACACCGGCGGTTCGGTGCGCATCCCCGCGTCGCTGTGCGGCATCGTCGGCTTCAAGCCGTCGCGGCAGCGCGTGTCGACTGTCGGCGCCTTTCCCTTGTCCTACTCGCTCGACTCGATCGGCCCGCTGGCGAAGTCGGTGGCGCAATGCGCCGAGGCCGATGCCGTGCTTGCCGGGGACGATCCGTGGACGCTCGATGCCGCGCCGCTTGCCGGTTTGCGCTTCGGCGTCGCGCAAGGATTGCCGCTGGAAAATCTCGACGACACCGTCGGGCGCCGATTTCCCGAGGCGCTGGACCGGTTGGAGAAGGCCGGCGTACATCTTACTTACGAGAAGTTGCCGCAGTTCGACGACATGATCGCGCTGCAGTCGCGCACCAGCATTCTGGTCGCCGAGGCCTTTTCGGTCCACAGCGAGCGCATGAAGGCGCGCAGCGCCGATGTCGATCCGATTGTCGCCGGCCGCCTGTCCAAGGGCGCCGATATTGCCGCGCATGACTACGTCAACGCCGTGCGCACGCGCCATGGGCTGATCGCGGCGATGGATGAGCGTCTGCGCGATATCGATGTGCTGGTTCTGCCCGCGACGGCGATCGTCGCGCCGCGTTTCGATGACATTGCCGAGCCGAAGGCCTTCATGCAGCGCAATGCCATGCTGCTGCGCAACACCACGATCGGCAATTTCTTCGATTTGTGCGGCGTGTCGCTGCCGCTGCCGCGCGACGGTCACTTGCCGGTCGGCCTGATGCTGCTTGCCCGCAACGGTCATGACCGCCAGTTGCTGCGCATCGCGGCCGCGGTCGAGAGGCTGTTCTCTTAAGGCCGCAACGCGTCCATCAGCGCGCGGTAGCGCGCTTCGCCGAGTTTGGCGAGCAGGCCGGATTCATGACGGTCGGCCAGGTTTCGGGCCTGCTTGAATGTCGCTTGCCCCCCCGCCGTCAACCGTAAGGCATGGCGGCGACCGTCGCCATTGGAGGGCAGGCGCTCGAGCAGGCCGCGACGTTCGAGGCGGTTGAGCAGTCGCACCAGGCGCGCGCGCTCGATGCCGAGGGTGTTGCCGAGTTCGATCTGCGACAGACCTTCATTGGCGTGGATCACGGCGAGCACCGAGAATTGCGCCGGACTGATTTCGATCGCCGCCAGGGTGCGGATGAAGTCCTGGAACACCCAGATTTGCAGGCGCCGCACGAAATAGCCGAGGTGGCCCTTGAGCGGTCCGATATCGCTCACCATCGGCGGGCTGCGGCGAGGGGTCGCGGACTTGGTCATGGGTTTGGCTCTCGCCCGGCTTCCTGCTTTTGCCGTGGCTGATTGAGCCATGGCCGCTTTGGCCTTGGCCACTTTCGCGGTGGCGGGCAGGGGCGATGCGGCGACTTTCTTTACCCGGGCAGGCTTTGCCGGCATGCCTTGCTCCCTCATGGCCCGCGTCGTTCTGATGGTGCGCTGGGCCGACAATGTTGTTGACGGGAATTGTTGTCCCAGTCAACAATATGTCGCAATTCGGCAAGCGGCCTTGTGCCGGCCCCAGGGCCGGCCCGGGACGCTTTCATGTACTTGTGGAAGCGGGGCAAAACCCGCCATCATCGAACGATCGAGCCGCTGTCGCGGCCAGGGGAGGAATACCATGACCAAGAACTCGAAATCGGGTGCGGCCAACGTGTCGCGCCGCACCGTGGCGGCCGGTCTTGGCGCGCTCGGCATTACGGCGGGCGTTGCGCCGTTCAACATCGTGCGTGCTCAGGGCGCAGCCCTGAAGGTGGGTGTGCTGCTGCCGCGCTCGGGTTATCAGGCCGGCATCGGCCAGGATTGTCAGCGCGGCGTTGACGTCACGGCGGGCCTGCTCAAGGAGCTCGGCCTGCCGCAGCTCCAGTTCATGAATGCCGACACAGAGACCAACGTTGATGTCGCCCGTTCGCGCGCTGAAAAGCTGATCAGCGAAGGCGCGCAGGTTTTGATGGGCGCCTTCGATAGCGGTCAGAGCACCGCGATCGCCCAGGTCGCCGAACAGAAGGGCATTCCCTACATCATCAACATTGCGGCCGCCCCGCCGATCACCGAGCAGGGCTACAAGTTCGTGTTCCGCAACTTCCCGACCGCGCCGATGATCCTGCGCGATGCCTTCATCAATCAGAAGGAAATCTTCGCGGCGACCGGCGCGGCGCCGAAGACGGCCGTGTTCCTGCACGTCAACGATACCTTCGGTACCGCGATGTCGAAGGCGATTCCCGGTCTGATGCCGAAATTCGATATGCCGTACCAGATCCTCGAGACGATCTCGTACGACCCGGCGGCACGCGACCTGTCGGTCGAAATCTCCAAGGCCAAGGCAACCAAGGCCGAAGCCATCATTGTGGTCAGCCGCCTCAACGACGCCATCCTGCTGACCCGCGAAATGGTCAAGCAGCGCTGGTCGCCGATGGCCGTGCTCAGCATGGGCCCCGGCTGGTACGAGGATCAGTACCTCAAGACGCTGGGCAAGCTCTCGGACGGCCCGCTCAGCTTCGTGCCGTGGTACGATCCGAACAAGCCGCTCAGCAAGAAGCTGGAGGCTGCGCTCGCCAAGGCGCATCCTGGCGTCAACCTCAACACCAACCACGTCTATTCCTTCGAGGCGCTGCTGGTGGCGGCCGACGCCTACAAGCGGGCCGGCTCCGCCGATCCGAACGCGCTCGCCGAAGCGATCCGCAAGACCAACATCACCAACAACGTCAGCCCGGGCCCCGGCATCCAGTTCGACGCCAAGGGCCAGAACGACAAGCTGCTCAACAGCGCGATTCAGAATCGCGGCGGCAAGCTCGTCACTGTGGCGCCGAAGGTCGCGGCCAATGCCAAGCCCGAAGTGCCGATGAAGCCTTACGACAAGCGCGGTTAAGGCAGGCGGGCCGACCGTTACAAAGACCGTGATGGCCGGGCTGGTCCCGGCCATCCACGTCTTGCTCGTCGACCATTGACAACAAAGCCGTGGATGCCCGGCATAAAGCCGGCATGACGGAGTAGGCAACGCGCGTCTCGGATTTCAGGAAACGGATTGGTGCCCCTAGACATCTATCTCAACGTTGCCGTCGCCGGCATTCTGACCGGACTCGTATACGGGCTCATGGCGCTCGGCCTGTCGGTCATCTTCGGCGTTGTGCGGGTCGTCAATTTCGCCCACGGCGAAATGATGACCGTTGCCATGTACATGGCGGTGACCTTGTTTTCGGCTTTAGGTCTCGACCCGCTGGTCATGCTGGTGCCGATCGCGACGGTACTGTTCGCTTTCGGTTACTTGCTGCAGAAGAGCCTGATCAATCCCTTCATCACGCGGCCCGAGCATAGCCAGTTCCTGCTGCTGGTGGCTGTCGCGATCATCATGGTGAACGTCCTGCTCATCCTGTTCGGCCCGGATGCGCAGAACGTGCAGGTGTCCTACGCCTATGACAGCTATCAGATCGGTCCGCTGATCGTGGATGCGACCAAAACCTATGCTGCGTTCGCCGCGTTGGTGGTGGCGACAGCGCTGTTCTGCTTTTTTCGCTACACCACGCTCGGCACTGCGATCCGCGCCTGCGCCGACAATTACACCGGCGCACTGGTGGTCGGTCTCGACGTCAAGCACCTTTATGCACTTACCTTCGGTCTCGGCGCAGCCTGCGTCGGCGCGGCCGGCGTAATGTTGGTGCTGATCGTCGACGTTACGCCGGCGCTCGGACCGGCTTATACGCTGCTCGCTTTCGTCATCGTCATCACCGGCGGCCTCGGCTCGATGCCGGGCGCGCTGCTTGGTGGTGTGATGATCGGCCTGACCGAAGCCATGGCCGGCCTGTTGTTCGCGCCATCGGCGAAAAGCATGTTTGCTTTCGGCATTCTGGTTCTTGTGCTGCTCTTTCGTCCGCAAGGTATCTTGGGCAGGAGGGCCACATGATCGCACGCCTCTTCGACGGCGTGCCGGCGCGCGCGCTCATCCTGCTTGGATTGTTGCTGGTTTTCGCGATCTTCGCGCCGCTGTTCGCCAGCGATTATCTGCTGACCATTCTCATCCTGATTTTCTACTTCGCCTATACCGGCCAGGCCTGGAACATCATGATGGGCTTTGCCGGCCAGCTGTCGCTCGGCCATACCCTGTATGTCGGCCTTGGCGCCTATGCGGCGGCGTCGCTGTTCGTGCATTACGGCATTGCCCCCTGGATCGGGCTTGTCGTTGGAGTTCCGATTGCCGGCGCGGTTGGCGCCTTCATTGGCTTCCTCGCCTTCCGCTTCAAGGTCGGCGGCGTTTATTTCGCCATCCTGACCATCGCTTTTGCTGAATTCGCTCGTGTGGGTTTCGACCATCTGCCTTTCACGGCAGGTTCGTCCGGCCTGTTCCTGCCGGTGAAGCAGTATTCCGGCAACAATCTGTGGACGCTCCGTGGTGAGCCGGTGATGTTCTATTACATCCTGCTGGTGGCCACGATTGCGGCCTTCATCGGTTGCCGCATGCTGCTGCAAAGCCGCATCGGTTATTTCTGGCTGGCGATCCGCGAAGACGAGGAAGCCGCGCGCGCCGCCGGCATCGACACCTTCCGCTACAAGATGATCGCGGTCGTGATCTCGGCCGGCATGACGTCTTTTGCCGGCGTGGTCTACGCCTTCTACTATAACAACCTGTTTCCCGAGCAGGTCTTCCACATCTCGCGTTCGATTGAGATTATCCTTGGCCCCATCGTCGGCGGCGTCGGCACCTTGTTCGGCCCGATCTTGGGCGCCTTCCTTCTCACCGGCCTTGCCGAGGCTTTGACCGAGGGCCTGCATGCGATCGGCGTCGATGTGCCCGGTGCAAAGCAGGTGTTCTACGGTATTTGTCTTCTGTTCGTGATCATGGCGTTGCCTGACGGCGTCTGGCCCTGGGTCAAGCGCCGGCTCGGTCTGACGGAGCGCCAGTCATGAGCCCGCTCCTGAAAGTGGAAGGCGTCAGCAAACGATTCCGTGGTCTGCTTGCCGTCGACAAGGTCAGCTTCGAGGTGCCGCAGGGTGGCATCTACGCCGTGATCGGCCCTAACGGGGCCGGCAAGACGACCTTGTTCAACATGATCGCCGGCGTGTTCGCGCCGGACGGAGGCGACATTACCTTTGCCGGCGAACGGATCGATGGCCTGCTGCCCAATCAGGTGGCCCAGCGCGGCATTGGCCGCACCTTTCAGATCGTGCGGCCGTTCCCTGCGCTCACGGTCGAGGAGAATGTCGTCGTCGGTGCGCTGATGAAGCGGAAGGACGTATCGGCAGCGCGCGCTCACGCGCATGATGTGATGCGCCGGCTCGACCTCTACGACAAGCGTGCGCAGCGTGCCTCGTCAATGACCTTGCCGGACCGCAAGCGGCTTGAAGTGGCCCGTGCGCTTGCGACCGATCCGAAGCTGCTGCTGCTGGACGAGGTGATGGCGGGTCTGCGCCCCACCGAAACCGACCGCATTGTTGCCATTCTCAAAGAACTCAATCGCGACAGCGGCCTGACCATCCTCTTGATTGAGCACGTCATGCGCGCGGTGATGGCGCTGGCGCAGCACATTGTCGTGCTGCATCACGGCGCCAACATTGCCGAAGGCGCGCCGGTCGATGTGGTGCGCGATAAGGCCGTGATCGACTCCTATCTCGGCGCGGAGGCGGTCTGACATGCTCCTCGTCGAAAATCTCGATGTCCACTACGGTGATGCCCAGGCACTCGACGGCGTCACGCTGGAAATTCCCGAGCGCGCGATCGTTGCTATCGTCGGCGCCAACGGTGCCGGCAAAACGTCGCTGATCCGTGCTATCGCCGGCATCAACCGGCCGACGCGCGGACGCATTCTCTATCGCGGCGACAACATCGCCGGGCTGCCGAGCTACAAGGTCTGCAATCTCGGTATCGGGCAGGTTGCCGAAGGCCGCCAGGTATTCCCGTCGCTCACCATTGCCGAGAATTTGGCGATGGGGGCGATGATCCCGCGCGCCAGGGCAAACCGCGATCGTAACCTCGACCGGGTCTATGCGATGTTTCCGCGCCTCGCCGAACGTCGCGCCCAGGCTGCCGGCACCTTGTCAGGCGGTGAGCAGCAGATGGTCGCCATTGGCCGCTGCCTGATGGGCGAGCCGGAACTGATCATGTTCGATGAACCGTCGCTTGGTCTCGCGCCGGCGATCGTGCAGCAGGTGCTGGCGACGGTACGGGATCTCAACCGCGAGGGCATCACCTGTGTGCTGGTTGAGCAGAACGTGGCGGTATCGTTGAAGCTGGCGAGCCACGCTTACGTGCTTGAGAATGGCCGCGTTACATTGTCGGGCTCGGGCGAGGAGATGCTCGGCGACGACCGCGTCCGGCAGGCCTATCTGGGCATTTAGCGCTTCGACTTGATTGAAGCGGCGTTCTTGTTCTGTCACGCCCCATCACCCGCGTTCGCGGGTGAAGGTTGTTAGCGCGGCAGTCCGACCGGCCGGCGGCTCTGCCGCATCAGCAGATTGAGCGCGGCGACCCGCAGGCTGAGTGGGCAATCCGGAAAGCTGGCGCGGAGAAGCTTGAGCGCTTCGGAATCGGTGGCCGGAGAAAATTGCATCACCGTTTCGGCCATCCAGACCGCGTCGGCGGCGGGATTGGCGGAGCGGGACGTGAGCAGAGCTTGACCCATCGTGTAGTCCTGTGCGCTGTCAAACCACAGTCTGGAACCGGCATTCCCAGTGTGCGGCTCGGACGTTAGGGATTGGTTAACAACGCAAACAGCCGGCGGTTCCGCCGGCTGTTCAGTCCTAGCTGATTCGGGCTCTCTGCGAATCCCCGATATTCGGCCTATTTCAAGGGCTGGCCGATCGTCACGGTACAGGTACCCACACCTTCGACGCTGCATTCGAGCTTGTCGCCGGCCACGGTGGCGGCGACGCCGGCCGGCGTGCCGGTCATGATGATGTCGCCGGGCGCCAGTTCGACCATCTTCGACAGATCGGCGATGATTTCCGGGACATTCCAGATCATCTGATTGAGGTTGCCGTCCTGACGGATCTGGCCGTTGCAGGACAGGGCAATGCGCGCGTCCTTCGGGTGCCCGATTTCGGCGGCCGGCTTGATGGCGCCGCAAGGGGCCGAGTGGTCGAAGGCCTTGCCGATCTCCCACGGCCGCTTCAAATCGCGTGAGGCGATCTGCAGGTCGCGACGGGTGAGGTCGATGCCGACGGCATAGCCGTAGACGCAGTCATTGGCTTGTCCGACCGGAATGTTGCGGCCGCCCGACTTGAGCGCGACGACGAGTTCGACCTCGTGATGCATGTCCTTGGTCAGCGACGGGTAGGGCACGGTACTGCCGTCGGCCACAATGGCGTCGGCGGGCTTGGCAAAATAGAACGGCGGCAGGCGCTCGTCCTGGCCCATCTCACGAATGTGCTCGATGTAGTTGCGGCCGACGCACCAGATGCGGCGCACCGGATACACCTTGGACGAGCCGGCAACCGCGATGACGGGCTGCGGCGGCGCTGGAATAACGTAGTCCGCGCTCATGAGAACCTGCCTGTAACGTTGTTTGTAGCGAAAACCGGGCGGAGCGCCCAGCTTTCCGGTTAACGCATTCGAGGCAGACGAACAAGACGCAGAGCCAGCAAACCTGTCAGCCGGTTGCGGCAGCGGCCGGCGCCGGCTGTTCCTGATCCTTCAGCTGCAGCCGGTAGAACGTGGCATAGCGGCCGCCTTGGGCCAGCAAGTCGTCGTGTCGGCCGGATTCGCTCGCATGGCCTCCTTCGATCACGAAGATGCGGTCGGCATGGGAGATGGTGTGCAGGCGGTGGGCAATGGCGAGCGTGGTGCGTCCCGCGGACAGGCGATCCATCGCTTCGCGCACGGCGAGCTCGCTTTCGGAATCGAGCGCGGCGGTTGCTTCATCGAGCAGGATGATCGGCGCGTTCTTGATGAAGGCGCGGGCGATCGCGATGCGCTGGCGCTGGCCGCCTGATAGTTGCAAGCCGTGTTCGCCGACGGGCGTTTCGTAACCCGCCGGAAACGCCATGATGAAGTCGTGCGCATAGGCGCCCTTGGCGGCGGCGATGATCTCGTCTTCGGTCGCACCCGGTTTGCCGAAGGCGATGTTTTCGCGCACCGTACCGCGGAACAGGAAGGTCTCCTGCCCGACATAGGCAATCTGCTCGCGGAGCGAACGGCGCGACACCTGTGTGACTTCCTGGCCGTCGACTTCGACGCGGCCGTCATGAGCGTCGTAGAAGCGCATCAGCAAGTTGAACACGGTGGACTTGCCGCCGCCGGAAGGCCCGACCAGCGCCGTGAGCTTGCCCGGCTCGGCGACGAACGACATGCCGCGCAGCACCGGCTGCTCGCCGCGATAGGCGAAATCGACATTCTTGAACTCGATGCGGCGTTCGGTGACCTTGAGCGCCGGCTTGTCGTCGTCGGCCGCCTCGCTCGGCGGGCTATCGAGCACCTCGAACAGAACGCGCACGCCGACCAGCGCGCTGTTCAGTTCGATGTTGAGACGCGCGAGGCGCTTGGCCGGCTCGTAGGCGAGCAGGAACGCGGTGATGAAGGAGAAGAACTGGCCCGGCGTGGCGCCGGTCTCCAGCACGCGATAGCCGCCGTAGCAGATGGCGATGGCGATGGCGCAGCCGCCCAGCGTTTCCATCAGCGGCGAGGCGCGGGCGCCGACGCGCGCCATCTTGTTGGCCTCGTGCTCGACCTGCGCGACATTGTCGTCGAAGCGCTTGCGCATGACCGGCTCGAGCGTGAAGGCCTTGACGATGCGGATGCCCTGCAGCGTCTCCTGCAAGGTCTCGATGATGCGCGCGCCGCCCTGGAACTGCGAGCGGCCGATCTTGTAGACGCGGCGCACCATCTTGCGCAGTACGAGGAAGGCCGGCGGAGCCACGAAGAACGAGAAGAAGGACAGCACCGGGTCCTGCACCACCATCACGGTGACAAGGCCGATCAGCGACAACAGATCGCGGCCGAGCGACATCACCAGGAGGTTGATGACCTGGGTCGCGGCATTGGCGCCGGCGGTGAGGCGGGCGATGAATTCGGTCGAGTGCCGGTCGGAGAAGAAGCCGAGGCCCTCGCGCAGCAGCTTGGCAAACACCGCGCGCTGATTGTCGGCGATGATGCGGTTGCCGATTTGCGACAGCAGCACGGTGTGGCCGTAGGTGGCGATGCCCTTCAGGGCAAACAGCGCAACCGTGATGGCGCCCAGTACCATGATGCCGGGCAGGTTGCGGTTGACATAAGTCTCGTTGATGACGTTGCCGATCAGATAGGCGCTGAACGCGGTGCAGCCGGCGGCAACGGCCATGAAGACGAAGGCAAAGGCGTATTTGCGCCAGTGCCCGACGCCCTGCTCGACGAACAGGCGCCGGATCAGGACCATGGGTCTGTAGCGCGCGTCGTCGGCGGCGGAGGACATATCGGACTTTTGGCCGGAATTCTGGTCGGTCATGGCCTCTCTGTCGGGCATCGCCCGACAGGCGTCAAGATGCCCAAGCTGTGCAAAAAGTTGGGCGCTTCTCGTCATTTAACGGTCAAAACGGACCGAATTTATCCGCGGCCGGCCGGAGGCCGCGCTGCATTGGCCTGCAGGCGCTTTTCCCACGCCAGCGCATGGGAGACGATGGTGTCGAGGTCGCGGAACTGCGGATTCCACGCCGGCAGCGCCTGGCGTATGCGATCGACATTGGCGACCAGCGCCGGCGGATCGCCCGCGCGGCGGCCTTCGATGTCCACGGGAAAATCATGACCGGCGATGCGGCGCACGGCGTCGATGACTTCGAAGACCGAGGCGCCGCGACCGTAGCCGCAATTGAAGGTGGCGCTCGCGCCACCACGACGCAGATGGCCGAGCGCGGCCGAATGCGCGCGCGCCAGATCCGTCACATGAATATAATCGCGAATGCAGGTGCCGTCCGGCGTGTCATAATCGGTGCCGTAGACCGCCATCCGCGGCCGCTTGCCGACCGCAGTCTCGCAGGCAACCTTGATGAGATGCGTCGCCGCCGGTGTCGCCTGGCCAGTCCGGCCGCGCGGATCGGCGCCGGCGACATTGAAGTAGCGCAGCACGACAAAGCGCAGGTCGTGCGCGCGGCCGGCATCGTGCAGCATGATTTCCGACATCAGCTTCGAGGTGCCGTAAGGCGAGATCGGCTGCGTCGGCGCCCGCTCGTCGATCGGGTTCTGCTCGGCATTGCCGTAGACCGCGGCGGTCGATGAGAAGATCATCTGCTTGACACCGCCTTCGATGGCGGCGTCGATCAGCGTGCAGGTGTTCATCGTGTTGTTGCGGTAGTAGCCGAGCGGGTCGCGGACCGAATCCGGCACCACGATCGAGGCGGCGAAATGGATGATGGCGGTGACGCCATGCTGTTCGATGGTCTTGAGCACCAGCGCGCGGTCGCCGGTCGAGCCGTTGACGAACGGCACCGTCGCCGGAAACAGGTAGCGGAATCCGGTCGACAGATTGTCGAGTACGACCACCGGCTCGCCGGCGTCGACCAGTTCGTGAACCATGTGGCTGCCGATATAGCCGGCGCCGCCGGTGACCAGGATCGTCATAAGATGCCCCCGAAATCGAGTTAACGCTTCTACAGGGCAATCGTGAAAAGAGCGGGAAAGTTGTGCTGTTTCAGCCGGGTTCCACCCGATATTGTTAATGGGCGGTAACCAGTATAACAGGCGCATTAACACAACGGACCGGCGCCGCATCGCGCATGAAGGACATCCTGTTCATCAAGACCTCGTCGCTGGGCGATGTGATCCATCACATGCCGGCGGTGACCGATGCGCGCCGGGCGCGGCCGGATCTGCATCTGTCGTGGGTGATCGAGGAAGCTTTCGCGCCGCTGGCGCGGCTGCACCCCGGTATCGACGAGGTCATTCCGGTGGCGTCGCGGCGCTGGCGCAAGACCCTGCTGTCGGCCTCGACGTGGTCCGAGATGCGGCAACGCTGTGCCGTGCTCCGCACGAGGGAATATGACCGCGTCATCGATACGCAAGGTTTGTTGCGCACCGGTCTGATCGCGCGGCTCGCGCTCGGAGAGCGCCACGGCTACGACCGTGCCAGCATTCGCGAGCCGCTGGCCAGCCTGTTTTATGATGTGCGCCACACCGTGAGCCGCGAGCTGCACGCGGTCGAGCGCAACCGCCGTCTCACCGCACTGGCGCTCGGATACGAGATGCAGGGCGCACCTGACTTTGGCCTGTCGCGCGCAAACGTCGCGGCGCCGGCCGAACCTTATGTCGTCTTTCTTCACGCCACCGCGCAGGCGCGCAAGGAATGGCCAGTGGCGAACTGGATCGCGCTCGGTCGGTCGTTGAATGAGCGCGGGCTTGAGATCGTGTTGCCATGGGGCACCGAGACCGAACGGCTTCGCAGCGAAGATATCGCGCAAGCCTTGCCGAATGCCCGCGTTCCGGATCGCGCGCCGCTCGATCAGGTCGCGCGGCTGATAGCCAATGCGCGTGGCGTCGTTGGCGTCGATACCGGGTTATTGCATTTGGCTGCGGCGTTCGCCGCGCCGCTGGTCGCGATCTTCGCCGGCAGCCAGCCGAAGCTCACCGGCCCGGTGGGGGCGGGACCGATGACGGTGCTCGGCACTGACGGCGCGCCGCCGGGTGTGGATGAGGTGAGAGCGGCTGTCTCAACGCTGCTGATATAAACTCCGCTCGTCCCGCGAAGGCGATCCGGCGGTGAGAAGCGCCATCCAGGCAAGGCTCTGGCTCATGCCGGTCTCACGCCGCCAGCTTGATAAGATGCGCATTGTGTTGGACGAGGAAAGCCTGCAATCGCTTGCCGTAGTCGTCCGTGACGGCGCCGCGCACGCTCGGCCGCTCTGCAAGCGCGGCGCGCCAGGCGCGCACCTTTGGCTTTGCCGCGAACACGCCGATGTCAGCGATCCGGTCGAAGACGTCGAAGTAACGGAACGCAGGTGCAAACACCGCGTCGACCATGCTGAAGCCATTGCCGCTGAAGTAGGGTCCTTCACCCAAATCTCGCTCGATCCAAGCGAGCTTTGACGCGACCGCGTCAGCCGCGGACTTGTGCGCGGTGGCGTCCGTTGCCGTCTCCAGCCGCCAGATGTCTGAGAGAACGGCCGATCCGAATTCCATCCAGGCGCGATGCTTTGCCCGCTCCAGCGCGTCTTCGGGGTGCAGCTTGGGGCCGGCGGCGCTGTCTTCGATGAACTCGCAGATGACCGCGCTTTCGAACAGCACGGCTTCCGGGCCATCCGTGCGCGGCACGATCAGGACCGGCACCTTGCCAAGCGGTGAGATGGCGCGAAACCAGGCGGGCTTGTCGGCGAGATCGATGTAGCGCCGCTCGAAAGCGACGCCTTTTTCGGCCAGCGCGATCGCCGCGCGCTGGACATAGGGGCAGAGATGGTGACTGACGAGCGTAAGCTTCGGTGCGTCGGACGGCATGGCGACCTCTCGGGTGTTGCGACTGTCGATACCCCGAAGATGCGGCCTGCAACGGCGCAAATAAATTTGTTATTTTGCCAGTCTATCTTGCATATTCGCAAGCGAAGCCACATTATGCCGGCACGATGGAGGACTGGAACGATCTACGGTTTGTGCTGGCGGTCGCGCGTGCGGGTGCGCTGACCGCCGCGGCGAAAGCGCTGAGCATCGACCATTCGACCGCCTTCCGTCGCCTGAATGCGCTGGAGGAGCGGCTCGGCTTGCGCCTGTTCGAGCGCCTTCCGGGCGGCATTTACGAGCCGACCACTGGCGGGGAGCGTATGGCCGCCGCTGCCGAGCGCATGGAGGAGGAGGCGTTGGCGATCGGCCGCGACCTCGCCGGTCGCGATCATCGCCTGTCAGGACGCCTGCGCGTGACATGTTCGGAGACGCTCGCCTACCGGCTGTTGACGGGACACATCGCGGCGTTTCGCCAAGCCCAACCGGGCATCACCGTCGAGCTGATGATCGACAACCGGGTTCTCAGCCTGTCGCGCCGCGAAGCTGACATCGCATTGCGGCCGGTCCGGCCGAGAGAACCGGAACTCTGGGGCCGCAAGCTCGCCGACGTCGCTTGGGCGATCTATGGGAAGCGAAATAGCGCGCGTGGTCCGAACGATCTGGCGCGCGAGCCCAAGGATCTTTCCAGCTATCCGCTTATCGGGTGGAACGAGACGGCGGGTGAAATTGCCGCAGCGTCGTGGCTTTCACGCGCCGCGCCGGATGCTGCGTTCGTGTTCCGCACGAACAGCCTCGTCAATCAGCTCATAGCCGCAAAGGCCGGCATGGGTCTTGCGTTGTTGCCTTGCTATCTCGCCGATCCCGAGTCCCAACTTATCCGCTTTCTGTCAGAACCGATAAGGGAAATGGCCGGCGAACTCTGGATCGTCACGCACGCGGATATCAAGGGTACGGCGCGCGTGCGTGCCTTCTTCGATCTCGTTGGCAATGGTCTAGCCGCGGAACGGGACTTGTTTGAAGGCAAGAGAGCTCTGCAATCCGCCGCGAGGCTACGCGTCGAAGCGCGAGGAGAGAAGAAAGTTACGCCGCGCCCGCGCGCAGCAGATCGTGTACGTGAATAATACCGATCGGCTTGCCGGCGTCGACCACGAACAACGCCGTGACTTTCGTCGTGTTCAGAATGTCCAGCGTCTCGCTGATCAGTTGATCGGGACGCACCGCCTTCGGCGACTTCGTCATGACCGCTTCGACCGTAGCTTCGAGCAAGTCGTTGCGCATGTGGCGGCGCAGGTCGCCGTCGGTGATGATGCCGGCGAGCTTGCCCTGCGCGTCGACGATGCCGACGCACCCGAAGCCCTTCGCCGTCATGTGCACCAGCGCGTCCGACATCTTGGTGCCGAGCGGCTTGAGCGGCACGGCGTCGCCCGCATGCATGAACTCGCGCACGGTCTTGAGCAGTGCGCCGAGTTTGCCGCCGGGATGCAGCATGCCGAAATCGAGCGCGGTGAAGCCGCGGCTTTCCAGAAGCGCGATCGCCAGCGCATCGCCAAGCGCGAGCTGCATCAGCGACGACGTGGTCGGCGCGAGATTGTGCGGGCAGGCTTCGCGCGCCTGCGGCAGGATCAGCGCGACGTCGGCGGCTTTGGCCAAAGTCGATTCGGCGCTCGACGTCATGGCGATGAGACCGATGCCGTAGCGGCGCGAATAATCGATGAGGTTTTTCAGTTCGGCGGTTTCGCCGGACCACGACAGCGCGACGATGACATCGCCCTTGGCGATCATGCCCATGTCGCCATGGCTGGCTTCGGCCGGATGCACGAAGGAAGCGGGGGTGCCGGTGGAGGCGAAGGTCGAGGCGATCTTGGCGCCGATATGCCCGGACTTGCCCATGCCGGTGACGATGACGCGGCCTTGCGCGCCGCGGATCAGTTCGACGGCGGCGGCGAAGGGCGTGCCGAGGCCATCGCGCAGGCTGGCGGCCAGCGCATCGATGCCGGAGCCTTCGGCTTCCAGCGTGCGCAATGCGTTGTCGATGGCGGCCTGGGCCTGTTCGCTTCGCATCGGGGTGGCTTCTGCGTTTGCGGATTGGCGTTTGGCCATGGCCGGCGGCGTCCTTCCGAACTCGGATACTTCTACTAGCACCAAACCCGTCCCGCGTCAGGGCAGGTGAGCTAATGCCTTAACGCGGCTTGGTTTTTTCCGCCAGAGCAGCACGGACGGCGGCCAGCACGCTATCCACAGCTACGCCTGCCGTGGAGCGGTGAGAGACCGCCTCATTGCCGATTTCGCGGGCGCGCAGGCGGGCGTCCTCGTCGCCGGGTGGCTCCAGAATGGCGGAAACCGGGTTGAGCGGCTTCCAGTGCCAGGGACTGGTCGGGCCGAAAATCGCGACTGTCGGGGTGCCGAGGGCGGCCGAGACATGCATCAGCCCGGAATCATTGGTGACCGAGACGTCGGCGGCGGCCAGCGCCAAGATGGCGTTGCGCAGGTCGGTGCCGGTCAGGTCCCGGGCGCCCGGGCCGGCGAGCTCGGCGATCAGCCGGGCAGTTTCGCTTTCGGCCGGGCCCCCGAGAACCCAGACCGAAGCGCCGTCGGCCGTCAGCGCCTTGGCCAGTTGAGCATAGGCAGCCGGAGGCCAGGCCTTGCCGGCACCAACCGCACCCGGCGAAAGGGTCACAACAGGGCGGCGCTCGTCGGTCAGGCCTCGCAACTCCTGCCAGCGTGCGAGCTCGTCGGCGGCGACTTTCAACTCGGGCAGGGGCCATTCGGCCGGCAGTTTGGCGCCTTTGGGCAGGGCCAACGCGCCCATCTGGTCGATCATGCGCGGAAGCTTGCGCTCACCCCAGCGGATGTCGTTAAGGAGGCCGAAGCGGGCTTCGCCGGCAAAGCCGGTGCGGATCGGAATACCGGCCAGTGCCGGGGCCAGCGCCGCCTTCCATTTGCGGGACATAATAAGGGCCTGGCCGTAGCCGGTTTCGCGCAGGCGGGTGGCGAGGTCCTGCTGGACCGCCCAGCCCAGCCGTTTGCGCGGCTGGTCGGAGATGATCGGCCGGCGGACCCCCGGCATATAGTCGGCCAGCGGGCTACACAGCGTCGAGGAGACCATGTCCACCGGCCGCTCCGGGGCTTCGGCCTTGAGCAGGCGGACCACGGAATGGACCCGCACGAAGTCGCCGATCCACACGAAGGGGACGATCAGGACCGGGCGGTCGGGCTGGGTGGGGTCGATGGTCATGCGCTGTGGCGTTAGCCTTGGGTCCAAGTGCCTGTCCAGCGGCAATTTTTACCGTTTCCAGAGGCATTTGCGCGAGAGATTTGCGCCCCGTCCCGGACTGGGGCAAAGGTTTTCGGAAGGCGCCGGGCGCGCCGGGTAAGGGCTGCTATGATTCTGGTTACCGGGGGAGCCGGGTTCATTGGATCGAACATCGTCGCCAGCCTCAACGAGGCGGGGCGGACCGATGTTGTCGTCAACGATGTGCTCGGTACCGACGGCAAGTGGCGGAACCTCGCCAAGCGGCAGATTGCCGATTTCGTGCCGCCCGAGGACCTTCCCAAGTGGCTCGACGGCCGCAAGCTTGAAGCCGTCATCCATATGGGCGCGATTTCTTCCACCACCGCCGGCGACGGCGACGCTGTGATCAACAACAACTTCCGCCTGTCGCTCCGCCTGCTCGACTGGTGCACGGAAACCGGCACACCGTTTGTCTATGCCTCGTCCGCGGCTACTTATGGCGATCGCGATACCCATTTCGTTGATGACTGGTCGCTCGAAGGCTTGCGCACGCTGCGGCCGATGAATCTCTATGGCTGGTCGAAGCACCTGTTCGACCTTGCTTTGGTCGATCGTTACGTGAAGAAACAGAAGCTGCCGCCGACCTGGGTCGGCCTGAAGTTCTTCAACGTCTATGGCCCGAACGAGTATCACAAAGGCGCGATGGCCAGCGTGCTGTCGAAAGTATTCGACGGCGCCAAGGCAGGGCAGCCGGTGAAGCTGTTCAAGTCGCATCGCGAAGGTATCGGCGATGGCGATCAGCGTCGCGACTTCGTCTATGTCGATGACGTCGTCTCGGTGGTGCGCTGGGCGCTCAGCGGTTCGGCCAACAATGGCATCTACAATGTCGGCACCGGTCAGGCCGAGAGCTTCAAGGACATGATTGTTGCCATGTTCAAGGCCATGGGCGTCAAGCCGAACATCGACTATGTCGACATGCCGTTGTCGATCCGCGACCAGTATCAGTATTTCACGCAGGCCGACGCCAGCAATCTGCGCCGTGCCGGCTACAATGCCGGTTTCACGCCGATGGAAAAAGCGGTGACGCATTATGTCACCGGCTATCTCGATCAGGCAGACAGATACAAGTAATCCATGTTCGACTTCGACAAACATCTGTCCGGCCTTTCGCAGCAGACCGTGCTCTGCATCGGCGACCTGATGCTCGACGAGTTCGTCTATGGCGACGTTTCGCGCATCTCGCCGGAAGCGCCGACGCCGGTAATCGCAGTCAAGCGCACTGAAGTAATGGTCGGCGGCGCCGGCAACGTGGCGCGCAACCTGGTCGCGCTCGGCACGCGCTGCATTTTTATCGGCGTGGTCGGCGACGACGAGGCCGGCAAGGCGCTGACTGGCGCGCTGTCGTTGCATCCCCTGATCGAATTCTCTCTGGCGACCGACGCGCAACGTATGACGACGCGCAAGGTCCGTTTTGTATCCGAGCATCATTCGGCGCATCTGTTGCGCGCGGACTGGGAAGTGGCGGCGGCGATCGATCCGGCAGCCGAGGACGCGCTGATTGGCTATGCCATCGACGCGATGCCGCGCGCCGGCGCTGTTGTGCTGTCCGATTATGCCAAGGGCGCGCTGACGCCGCGCGTTGTGCGTGCCGTGATCGACGCCGCGAAAAAGGCTGGCAAGCCGGTGATCGTCGATCCCAAGGGGCGCGACTATTCGATCTATCGTGGTGCGACGCTGATCACGCCGAATCGGCAGGAGCTGGCCGCCGCGACCAACACCGCCGCGCGCAGCGACGACGAAGTTGTAATCGCAGCGCTTGGCCTCAAGAATTCGCTGGGCGCGCAGGCCGTCTTGGTGACGCGCAGCGAAGATGGCATGACCTTGGTGGGCGAGGGCGCGCCAGTGCATGTGCCGTCCTATGCAGTGAAGGTGCGCGATGTCTCCGGCGCCGGCGACACCGTCGTTGCCGTGCTCTCCGCCATGCTGGCGATGAATGCCGATTTCGAAAGCGCGATGCGCGCCGCCAATGCTGCGGCCGCTGTCGTCGTCGGCAAGCGTGGCACTGCAACGCTCACGGTCGATGAGCTGCGCCATCGTATCCTGCCGGAAGCGTCGCTCGCTTCGGAAGAGAAGATTGTGTTCGACTGGTCGCAGCTCGACGAGCACCTCGACGCGTGGCGTAAAATGGGGTTACGCATCGGCTTCACCAACGGCGTCTTCGATCTGCTGCATCCAGGGCACGTCAAGCTGCTCGCGCAGGCGCGCGCTCAATGCGACCGCCTCGTCGTTGGCCTCAACAGCGACGCGTCAGTGACGCGGCTGAAGGGTCCGAGCCGCCCGGTGCAGAACGCGCAATCGCGCGCTGAAGTATTGGCCGCGCTCGAAGCCGTCGATCTCGTCGTTGTGTTCGAGCAGGATACGCCGCGCGAACTGATTGCTGTCGTGAAGCCGACCGTTTTGGTCAAAGGCAGCGACTACACCCGCGAACAGGTCGTCGGCCACGATATCGTCGAGGCGCTTGGTGGCGTCGTCGTTCTGGTCGATCTGGTTCCGGGACAATCGACGACCTCGATGGTCGAGCGTTCGCGCGCGCCGAAGGACCGCTAAAGCAACAAGGTTGTCCCGTGGTCGCCACTTCTCATGAACGCGAAACTCAGCTTGTTGCCGCCTTCTTTGGCGGCGTAGAGGGCTATTTTGTCGAGGTCGGGGCCAACGAGCCGCGTCTGCGCTCGCAGACCTGGCATCTCGAGCAGGCCGGCTGGCGCGGCATTCTCGTCGAACCGCAGCCCAACCTGGTCGAGGAGCTTCGCGCCATGCGAACGGCGAAGGTCTTTGCGGTGGCATGCTCGGGCCCGGAAAACCTCGGCCGTACCTTGCCATTTCACGTCGCGGGTCCGTTGTCATCGCTTGACCGCGCTGGCATGGCGCCGGGCGCGCGGCCTGAGAAAGTAATCGAGGTGCCGGTACGCACGCTCGACAGCATCCTTGAGGAAGCGCAGGCGCCGGTAGCGTTCGATTTCTTGTCGATCGACGTAGAGGGCCACGAAATCGAGGTGCTGCGCGGTTTTGACCTCCGGCGCTGGCAGCCACGCCTGGTAATGATCGAAGACCACGTTGCCGACTTGTCGAAGCACGATTTCATGCGTGCGGCTGGCTACCGCATCATTCGTCGCTATGAGAACAACGGCTGGTACGTGCCGCAGGAATCCGAAGCCCGAATGGCTCTGGGTGACGCCTGGGAGATCGTCCGCAAGTATTATCTGGCTCTGCCGATCCGCAAGCTGCGAAATTTTTCCCGATACCGACGTGGCACTATCGGCGTCGCTGCTGCAGGCGAAACGGGCTAGAATGGTTGTGTTTGTGGTCAACTGCGAATTGGACACCTGATGCCGCGCCTGTCGGTGATCGTGATCGCGAAGAACGAGGCCGCCAATATCGGCGCCTGCCTCGACAGCGTTGCGCTTGCCGACGAGCGCATCGTCGTGGTTGATGGTGGTGGTACCGACGGGACGGCCGCCATTGCCGCCGCCAAAGGCGTGCGCGTTGTCGAGCATGCCTTCGCGGGCTTCGGCGCGCAGAAGAATTTCGCTCTGTCGCTGGCGAATGGCGACTGGGTATTCTCCATCGACGCTGACGAGCGCGTCACGCCCGCGCTGGCTGCTGAGATTGCGAAGGCAATGAACGAGCCAAAGGCCGACGGCTATGAAATGCCGCGGCTGTCGAGTTTCTGCGGCCGGCAGATGCGGCACTCGGGCTGGTATCCGGACTATGTGCTGCGGCTGTTCCGGCGCGGCAGAGCTCGCTTTTCCGATGATCGCGTCCATGAGCGCGTCATCTGCGATGGCCCGGTGGCGCGGCTCGCCAACGACCTTCTGCATACGCCGGTCCTAAGGCTTGAAGATGCGCTGTCGCGCATGGATCGCTATTCGACGGCGGGCGCGGCGATGACGGTGGCGCGCGGCAAGCGGGTGAGCTTTTCGAGCGGCATCACCCACGGCCTGTGGAGCTTCTTCCGCACCTACATTCTGCGCGGTGGTTTCCTCGACGGTCGCGAGGGTTTTCTGCTTGCGGTCGCCAATGCCGAGGGCACCTATTATCGCTACATGAAAGCGTGGCTGGCGGGGCGCAACCGGTGAACGGTCTGATCTCGGTCATCGTCACGACCTATAAACGCGAGGATGCGCTCGCCGCAGTGCTGCGCTCGCTGGCGCGGCAGACCGACAAAAACTTCGAGGTTATCGTCGCCGATGACGGGTCGGGTCCAGCGACCGCCGAGCTTGTTGTAGTGTGGAAGGCGAAGGTTGGTCATCGTGTCGATCATGTCTGGCACGAGGACAAGGGTTTCCGTGCCGGCGAAATCCGTAACCGCGCGGTGCTCGCCTCGCGCGGCGACTATGTCATCTTCCTCGATGGCGATTGCATCGTGCGGCCGGATTTTGTTGCGCAGCATCGCGAACTCGCGGAAGTGGGCGCCTTCGTCACCGGCAATCGCATTCTGCTGTCGCCGTCGCTGACGGAGCGTGTGCTGCGCGACGGAATCGAGTTGGAGACCTGGAGTTTCACGCAATTTTTTGCCGAGCGGTTCCGTGGCGGCGTCAACCGACTGTCGGCGCTTCTTCATCTGCCGCTCGGGCCGCTGCGCCGGCTGCGTGCGAGGGAGTGGAAAGGCGCGCGCTCCTGCAATCTGGCTATCTGGCGGCGCGATTTCGACACCGTTGACGGCTTCGACGCCGATTATGCCGGCTGGGGCAAAGAAGATTCCGATCTTATTGTACGCCTGTTGCATGCCGGCGTCGCGCGCAAGGACGGTAATTTCGCGACCGGCGTTATCCATTTGTGGCACAAGGAAGCCGATCGCTCGGCGCTCGGTGAGAACGAGCGCAAGTTGGCGGAATTGCTGAGCGGCCGCGATGTGCGCGCCAAACGTGGCGTGTCGGCGTTGCGCGCGAAGGCGGCGTCCGAGACGGCTGTGCGATGACACGCATCGAATTACCGGAGCGGCCGCGCATTCTGGTGGTCGCGTTGCGCCGCCTCGGCGATGTGTTGCTCACGACGCCGTTGATCGCGAGCCTGCGCAAGGCGTGGCCTGACGCGACCATTGAAGCATTGGTGTTCGCCGACACCGCCGGTATTCTTGCCGGCAATCCCGATCTCGATGGCGTCGTCACAATGCCGGCCAGGCGTACCTTCGCGCAGAGTCTTTCGCTCGCGATGAAGCTGGGGCGTCGCTACGACCTCGCAGTGTCAACGCAGTCGGGTGATCGCCCGACGTTCTTTGCAATCCTTGCTGCCCGTCATGTCGTGGCGCCGGTCGAGGCAAGGGCGAGCGGTGCGTTCAAGTCGCGCTTCCTCGCGCGCGCGGTGCCGGTTGCCGCCGGCGTGCATCGGGTTGAGGACATGCTAAGGCTAGCCGACACACTCGGCATCGAGCGTGTGCCGCGACTCGTGCCGCCCGCTGCGTTGCCATTCGAGCCTAGGCCCTCCAGCGCCTATGCCGTCATCCATGCCGCGCCAATGTTTCGCTACAAGCAGTGGACGGCCCAAGGCTGGCGCGCCGTTGCGGCTTCGCTCAAGGCGCGCGGCCTCACTGTCATCGCCACGGGCGGACCGGCAGCGGATGAACGGGCTTATCTCGATGACATTTGGCAAGGCACCGACGTGTTGCGCTTCGACGGCAAACTCAGTTGGGGCCAGCTCAGCGGTCTTCTCGCCGACGCCAAGGTCTTTATCGGTCCGGACACGTCGGTAACGCATCTGGCCGCCGCTTGCGGCTGTCCGACGGTAGCGCTGTTCGGCCCGACCGACCCGCGGCTGTGGGGGCCGTGGCCGGTCGGCGGTCTCAGCGACATGTGGGCCGATATTGGCGCTGTGCAGCAGCGCGGCAATGTGTGGCTGGTGCAACGTGCCTTTCCGTGCACGCCGTGCCAGTTGGAGGGTTGCGAGCGAAAACTGGAAAGCTATAGCGCCTGTCTCGATGCGCTTGCCCCGCAGCAGGTCATGACCGCGATCGACGAGGCGCTCGGCCCTTTAGGACGCTGACGCTCGGCCTCTGTTGAAAATAAAAAGCAGCCACGTCACCAGGGCAACGCCGCAAGCGAGTGCGACGATCTGCGCGTCAAGACCGGCCCAGATCATGGTGGCAAGCGCCAGCAGGCCCAGCACGACATTGACGGCAAAGATGCGCGTTACGGTTTCCATCACGCTGAACCCGTTTTGCGTGGCCCGCTGATAGAAGTGCGTGCGATGCGCGATCCAGATCGTCTCGCCGCGCGACAGGCGTCGCAACAGTGTAAGGGTGGCATCGGCGAGATAATAGAGCGGCAACAGGATTGCCGCGGCGAGGTGGCCGCGGCCTGCCAGTTCGACCAGCATCCAGGCCATTAACAGTCCGATGGCGAGGCTGCCGACGTCGCCGAGAAACATCTTCGCCACTGGACGGTTGAGCGGCGCGAAGCCGATCATGGCGCCGCACAGCGCCAGCGCGACGACAGCTTCGGTCGGCGAGGTGGCTCCGAACACGCCGAACAGGGCGATGAACGCCGTTACCGGCACCGTCTCGGCGGCCGTGATCCAGTCGATACCGTCCATGAAATTGGTCAGGTTGACGAACCAGACCGCGCCAAGGCCGAGCAGCAGGCGTTCCGGCCAGAACGGCAGCATCGGCACGACCCGCGCGTCGGCGGGGATGGCGATCAGGATCGCGGCCACCGCTGCGGCCTGCAACAAGAGCCGCGGCAACACCGGGACAGGACGGATGTCGTCGACCGCACCGACAATAGCGATCCCGATCGTCGCAGTGAGCACGATCCAGAGCGTGCCGTTGGCAATGCCATCGAGCGCCAGAGCGGCGAGGGCGCTGATAGCAACCGTTGCGGCGATGACGCCAATGCCCGCGCCCTGGGGCGTTGGAATTTTATGCGACGACCGCGCATTCGGTAGCGCCAGCGCATAGCGCAGCAGCAGCGGGCGCAGCAGCAACAGCAGTCCGTAGCTCATCGCTGCTGAGGCGATCAGAATCAGCACGGCGGTGGAGAGGCTCAGCGCGGCGACACTCATCGGACGGTCTCTGCGAGCAGTTTTCTATAGAGCGCGACAATCTCTCGGCCGATGCGCGCGCTGGAGAATTCTTCCACGGTGATGCGGCGGCTCTCGGCGGCGAAGCGATGGCGCAAGTCGTCGTCTTTCATCAGTGTTTCGACGGCGTCGGCGAGTGCTGCGGCAGCGTCCACCGGCACCAGCAGCGCGTTGATGTTTTGCCGTGCTATCTCGCGGCAACCGGGCACGTCGGTTGCGATCAGTGCGCGGCCGCAGGCGGCGGCCTCCAACAGGCTCTTCGGTAGGCCTTCGCGACGCGACGGCAGTGCGCCGACATGCGCCTGCTCCCACACCGATACGATGTCGCTGACATGTCCCATGACGACGAGGTTAGGTCGGTGGCGCCAGCCTTCAATGACACTATCGGGGATCGAGGCCGGATTGGACGGGTCGGGTGTGCCGGCAAGCAGCAGGCGCACTGCGACGCCGCGTTCGGCCAGTATCTCGTGTGCGCGAACCAGCGGCCGCACGCCCTTGTCGTCGAGCAGGCGACCGACGAAGGCGACAGTAAACAGGCCGGCGGGTTCGGGCAGCGGTTTCAGTTCGTCGACATCGATGCCCGAGCCGGGAATGAGTGCGATCCTGTCCGCCGTCACACCAAGATCGAGCGCAGCCTGCCGATCGTCGGGGTTCTGCACCAGCACGGCGGTGGCCGGGCGGTTAAGCAGCCAGCGCATCAGCGGAGCGGCGACGGTGCGGATGGCGCGCGCCTTGGCGGTCATCGAAGTGAAGGCAAAGCCCAACCCGGCGAAGGCGTTCAGTTTCGCCATCGGCAGGCCGAGGGCGGCAATGGATCCAAGCACCGAGGGTACCAGCGCAACATGGTGCACGAGGTCTGGCTTGATCCGGCGGTACAGCGCTCGAACCTCGCGAACGGTCGCGAGCAGGGTGAAAGGATTGAGGCTGCCGCGTCGCCATCCCACCGGGTGCAGTTCGAAGCCCTCGGCGCGGATGCGGTCGCCATCACGGCCGACGCGGGTGGCGACATGGACGGCCAAGCCGGCGGCCTTCGCCGCCCGCGCCATCGGCAGGCGATGCGAGACGAAGTACCAGTCTTCGGAAACGAGGTAGAGGATCGTTTGCGCCATCAAGGGGCCGGTTTTTCCGCTGCTGCCAGGTCGCGCGCAACCCATAGAGCACCCGGGGCCGGATTGAAATCGGCCCGGGGTCGCAGCGGCCGCCCTGTCCACTTATAAGACGTTGGCATCACAAAATTATTTCGGGCCGCCGGCTCTTGCAGGTGTCCGGGCGCGGTGCTGTACGGTGGATGGACGAGCCCGGCGGCACCCGCCACTTTGCGACCATGTTGCGAAAAGGCCGAAACTGAGCTTGGAGTGCTGCCACGCGCCGCTGGCGCATGGCCTCGCAGCCACGGTCGAGTGGTATCTTGCCAGCGAATCGTGGTGGCTGCTGCTGCGGAACGGCGCCTAGGGGTGACGAAACGCGGCGGCGATACGGCTAATGGGACGACGGGCTGTTCTTGTCCGCATGGCGTTGAAGGGATCGATCTGTGGCTGCACCTGAGAAGCAACCTATCCTGGTCACCGGCGCAGCCGGCTTTATCGGCTTTCATGTCGCGACCGCGCTGCTGAAGGAAGGTCGCGTTGTCATCGGAGTCGACAATCTGACGCCCTACTACGACGTGAAGCTGAAGGAGGCGCGGCTTGCGGAGCTCCAGAAGCACAACGGGTTTTCGTTTGTCAGGCTCGATCTCGCCGATCGCCAGGCGACCGCGGACCTGTTTGCGCAGTACAAATTCCCGCACGTCGTGCATCTCGCCGCTCAGGCTGGCGTGCGTTACTCGCTGATCGATCCTCAGGCTTATGTCGATTCGAACCTGATCGGTTTCGTCAATGTTCTGGAGGGCTGCCGGCACAATGGCTGCCAGCATCTACTCTACGCTTCATCATCGTCGGTCTACGGCAGCAACACGCACATGCCGTTCTCGGTCCACGACAATGTCGACCATCCGCTCAGCCTCTATGGCGCCTCGAAGAAGGCCAACGAGCTGATGGCGCATTCTTATTCTCATCTGTTCAAGCTGCCGACGACAGGCCTGCGCTTCTTTACAGTTTATGGCCCGTGGGGCCGGCCGGACATGGCGATGTGGATTTTCGCTTCCGCTATTCTCTCGGGCAAGCCGATCAAACTATTCAACCACGGCAAGATGCGGCGCGACTTCACCTATGTCGACGACGTCGTCGAGTCGATCGTGCGGCTGGCGGCGCGGCCGGCGGTAGGCGATCCGGACTGGTCAGGCGACAAACCAGATCCCGGTTCGAGCAGCGCGCCCTGGCGGGTTTACAATATCGGGAACAACAATCCGGTGGACCTGCTCGATGTCGTCGAACTGCTCGAGAAGTCGATTGGCAAGAAGGCAGTTCGCGAACTGGAACCGATGCAGCCGGGCGACGTGCCGGCGACCTATGCCGATGTCGACGCGTTGATGCAAGAAGTCGGCTTCAAGCCGTCGACGCCGATCGGAGACGGTATTGCGCGCTTCATTGCCTGGTACCGGGCCTATAACGGCCTAAAGTAGCCCCGGCGCCAAACGGAATGTGGCGGGAACGCCGGTCGGGGCGGCCGGATTTTCCTACAGCTGCCGGTTTGGACAGGGCGGCATTTTCACTTAGTATGGCGTTGTGCCAAGGACAGAAGAAATTGCCATGACCGTCAAGAGCCTCGCCGATCTCAAAATCAAGCTGTTCACCGACGGTGCCGACAAGGCGCAGATCGTCGAAATGGCGAAGCAGCCCTGGATCGCGGGCTTCACTACCAATCCGTCGCTGCTTAAGAAAGCCGGCGTGAGCGATTACGAGGCCTATGGCCGCGACGTCGTTGCCGCGGTGCCGGACCGTCACATCTCCTTCGAGGTGTTTTCCGACGACATTCCGGAAATGGTGGCCCAAGGACGCGCGATCGCGACTTGGGGCAAGAACGTCTACGTCAAGCTGCCGGTGACGACGACGCGGGGCGAGACGCTGTACGATGCCGTCCGCACGTTGTCTCGCGATGGCGTCAACATCAACTTTACGGCGATTTTCACGCAGGAGCAGGTGGCGCGCGCGGTCGAGGCGCTCGATGGCGGCGCGCCGTCATGCGTGTCGGTCTTTGCCGGCCGCCTCGCCGATTTTGGCTACGACTACCGGCCGCTGATGCAGGACGCGATCACCCGCGCGCGTGCCACAAAAACCATCGAGATCATCTGGGCCTCAACGCGCGAGGCGTACAATGTCGTCGAAGCCGATGACATGGGCTGCCACATCATCACGGCGCCGGCCGATGTGCTTAAGAAACTGCCGGCGCTGGGCAGCAAGACGCCGGCTGAATTGTCACTCGGCGCCGTGCAGGCGTTTCGCGAGGATGCGCTGTCGGCGGGTCTGAAGATGACGGTGCCGGCCAGCCACGCTGCTGAATAGAGGACGCCCGAGCTTCAAGGTTCGGGCTCGGCGCCATGGCCGCCTTTCCAAGCAAAAGGTCTGATCGCCTTATATTCGTGGCGATTGCCGGCCTTGCGGTTCTCGTACGTATCGTCGCATCGAGACTGATTCCTGATCAAAGCCATCTGCTGATCGATGTCATCGACTACCGAGAGTCCGCGACCGCGCTGTTCAAGTTCGGCTACATGGTCAATTGGTACCAGATGCCGCTTTATCCGCTGCTCATCGGTCTTGCGGGTCCTGGAGCCGGGCAACTCGCGGCGGATATCCTTCTTTCGGTAGTACTGACGTGGTCGGTAGGTTCGCTGACCTTCGAGATATTTGCTGATCGCAGCGCCGCGTTTCTGGCAGCGATAGCTGCGGCGTGCTATCCGCCACTAATCTTCATATCGGTCGTCGGTCTTTCCGAGCCGCTGTTCATTGCGCTAGTCTTCCTCGCCTTCCTTAACTGGTACCGCGGTTCGTTCACCTTCGCGGCTGTTTTTTCCGTGCTTGCGATACTAACGCGACCGGTCTTCGATCTGTTCGCGCCGTGCCTCGTGCTGCTCTTCGCGATCGTCGTTCACCGGCAATCGCTGCGGCAAGCGTCGTTCAGGCTTCTCACCTACGTCTTGATCTATTGCGCAATTATGACACCGTGGTGGATATCGAACTATCACGCGTATGGCCAGTTCGTGCGCCTCACAGCGGGCGGGGGCACCGCGCTCTATGCAGGCAACAATCCGCTCAATCGAACGGGTGGTGGCAATCTGTATGAAGACTACGACCTGAAGGGATTCGTGCACTTGCAAGATCGGGTCGAGCGCGACAGGGCGTTGACACGCGCAGCAGTCGAATTCATCGTCGATAATCCGGGGCGCTTTCTCGAATTGGCCTGGCTCAAATTCGTACGCATCTGGCGGCCGTGGCCGGTGAATGCGGGATACAGCAGTTTCGGTGTGCTTGTTGCTACGGCGGGGTCATTTCTGCCGGTGCTCATTTTGGGCGTCGTCGGCATTTTCCTGAAGCGGCGCATGGTCAGGCGACTAAGTCCGATCTATCTTTTCGCGCTTGGCTATACCGCTGTGCATATGGTGGTCGTCGGCACCATTCGGTACAGGCTGCCGCTTGAACCTTTCCTGATCATCTTCGCTGCCGTGGCCGTCAGCGAAATCTGGGGAATCCTTGTGCGCCCCCAGCGCAGAGAACCTGTAACGCACTGAATCAAAACGTGTTCGCCGCATTTCACAGGTGCGGTCGCCAGCCATGGACCACCGTGCTAGGGGGACGCGGGGTTTAAAGGCAAGGCTGAGGATCGGCGTTCGGCGATGACACAGGCATCAACAATCAACTTGCGGCCGCTGCGCGTCGGTGTCGTCGGCGTGGGCGTCATGGGCAGCAATCACGCGCGCGTTCTCGCCGGCCTGCCGGGTGCGGAGCTTGCCGGCGTTGCCGATCCGGACGCCAAGCAGGCCGAATTCGTTGCGCGCGCCCTGAACTGCGCCGCGGTGCCCGACATCGAGGGCCTGCTCGGGCTCGGTGTCGATGCCATCACTATCGCGGCGCCGACGCATCTGCACCGTGAGGTGGCGCTGGCGGCGATTGCGCGCGGCGTACATGTGCTGGTCGAAAAGCCCATCGCCTCGACCGTGGAGGAGGGCCGCGAGATCATCGATGCGGCGCGCCATGCCGGCGTGACGCTGATGGTCGGCCATGTCGAGCGTTTCAATCCGGCCGTCGAAGCTATCAAGGATGCGATCCGCGGCGAGGACATTCTCTCTATCGCCATCACGCGCGTCGGGCCGTTCCCGCCGCGCATGTCGAATGTCGGCGTCGTTATCGATCTTGCAGTTCACGATATCGATCTGATCCGCTGGTTCACCGATTCCGACATCATCGAAGTGCAGCCGCAGCTTTCCAGCGCGGTGGCCGAGCGCGAGGACATCGCGCTCCTGCAGTTCCGCACCGCTTCCGGCGTGCTGGCGCACATCAACACCAATTGGCTCACCCCTTTCAAAGCGCGCAACGTCACGGTGGCGACCCGCCGCAAATATGTGATGGGCGATCTGCTCACCCGTCAGGTCACCGAATGTTTCGGATTCCAGCCTGACGGCAGCTATTCGATGCGTCATTTGTCGGTCGGCCATGCCGAGCCGCTGCGTTCGGAACTGCTCGCCTTCCTGCAGGCGATCAATACCGGGACGCCGCCGGCTGTTACCGGCGAGCAGGGCGTGGCCAGCCTAGAGATTGCTATCCAGTGCCTGACCACGAGCAGCCACCAGCCGGCTGTAGCGCGCCGCGCCAGTGTCGTGGTTTAGTTCGACAAACAAACGGTCTTCTTCATGAATCTTCGCGCCGAACCGCCGACCATTCCCTTCATTGACCTTGCCGCGCAGCGGCGGCGGCTGGGCAGTGCGATCGACGAGGCGGTGCTGAAGGTGGTGAACAGCTGCCAGTTCATCCTCGGACCGGAGGTGCGCGAATTCGAAGCGCAACTCGCGACCTTTGCTGGCACGAAGCACGCAGTGTCCTGCGCCAGCGGCACCGATGCGCTGGTCTTGCCGCTGCGGGCCATGGGCATCGGCCCGGGCGATGCGGTCATCTGTCCGTCTTTTACATTCTGCGCGACCGCCGAGGTCGTGGCATTGGTCGGCGCGACGCCGGTGTATGTCGATGTCGACCCGGTCACCTTCAACATGAATCCGGATCATATTGCCGGAGCGGTTGAAACCGCGCGCGAGCTTGGCCTCAAGCCGAAAGCCGTCATCCCGGTCGATCTGTTTGGCCAGGCGGCGGAGCACGGGCCGATCGCCGCGGCGGCCAAGGCGTATGATCTGTTTGTCATTGACGACGCCGCCCAGGGGTTTGGCGCCACCTATAACAATCGCCGGATCGGCGCCTTCGGTCACGTCACTGCGACCAGCTTCTTTCCGGCCAAGCCGCTCGGTTGTTATGGCGATGGCGGCGCGGCGCTGACCGACGACGATAACCTCGCCGATCTGATGCGGAGCGTGCGCGTCCACGGCGCGGGCAGCGACCGCTACGACAATGTCCGCATCGGACTGACCTCGCGTCTCGATACGATCCAGGCTGCGGTGCTGATCGAGAAGCTCAAGATCTTCCCCGACGAGATCGACGCTCGCGAACGGATCGCGCGCCGATACAATGAGGCCCTGCGCGACGTCGTTACTGTGCCGGTGGTGCCGGCCGGTATGTCGTCGGTGTGGGCGCAGTATACAATTCGTCTCAAGCCCGGCAGGCGCGACGCCTTCGCGGCCGCGCTCAAGGCCGAGGGCATCCCGACCGCGATCTATTATCCGATCCCGCTGCACCGCCAGCAGGCCTACAAGCAATATCCGGTTGGCAAGGGCGGGGTCGCGGTGAGTGAGGTGCTGGCGCAGGAAGTGATCAGTCTGCCGATGCACGCCTATCTCGACGAGCCGACGCAGGACCGCATCATCGATGCGGTGCGTCGTGCCGTGAAGGCCGGCTGACGGCCGCACCCGGGCGGGTGAAGTACCGATCCCCCTGAGGAGGGGCGTCGGGGTTCCCGACCAAGACCTCTTGGCGAGCGGGATTGGGGGGCTGACCGCCGGGTCTTGATTCGGCCGCACCCCCGGCCGAGCCTGGCTTTGGCATTGCCCGCCGGGGGCTTATGGTGGGGGCCGGATTCGGCCTCTTTCCCGGTCGGCCAGTATTACACGCGCTCCGTACGGATCCCTATCAGCCGATGATCAAATCGTTTCTCACGGTCGGCGGCTACACGCTCCTGTCGCGCGTCACCGGCTTCATCCGCGATATCATCATGGCCGCGGTGCTCGGCGCCGGGCCCGTGGCCGACGCCTTCTTCGTTGCCTTTCGGCTGCCCAATCATTTTCGCGCTATCTTCGCCGAAGGCGCATTCAATGCCGCTTTCGTGCCGGCCTATGCCAAAGTGCGCGAGCAGGGTGGGGCGGAGCGCGCGGCGCGCTTTGCCGACCAGATATTCACCATCCTCTTGGCCTCGCAGATCGTACTGCTGGCGCTGGCGCTGCTCTTCACGCCGCAGGCCATCGAACTTCTGGCCCCGGGCTTCCGCGACGAGCCGATGCGTTACGCGCTGGCGGTCGATCTCACGCGCATCACTTTTCCCTATCTTCTTCTGATCACGCTGGTGACGCTCTATGGCGGCATCCTCAACGCATTGCAGCGCTTTGCCGCCGCCGCCGCTGCGCCGATTCTGCTTAATTTCTCGCTGATCGTCGCGCTGCTGCTGGCGATTTACTTTCCGACGCCGGGCCACGCCGCGGCCTGGGGTGTGGCCATTTCCGGCGTGCTGCAGGCGCTGCTGGTCGGCGGCGACGCCTTCCGCCAAGGACTGTTGGCACGGCTGACACGGCCGCGTTGGGGCGTCGACGTCAAACAGTTCTTCCGCGCGCTGGCCCCCGCCACGGTCGGCTCGGCCGGTGTGCAGCTTGCGCTGTTTGCCGACACCATCATCGCCAGCTTCCTTCCGGCGGGCGCCATTTCTGCTCTCTATTACGCCGACCGCCTTAATCAACTGCCGATCGGCGTTATCGGCATTGCCATCGGCACCGTGGTACTGCCGGAAATGTCGCGGCGTCTCGCCGCCGGCGACGATGCGGGCGCCGCGCATGCGCAGAACCGGGCCTTTGAATTTACGCTGCTGCTGGCGATGCCGTGCCTTGCCGCCTTCATCGCCATTCCGGATCTGATCATGCGCGCGCTGTTCGTGCGCGGTGCCTTTACAACGGCGGACGCGGCTGCGGCCGGCGCGACGCTGGCGGCCTATTCGGTCGGTCTGCTGCCGTTCCTCCTGATCCGCAGCGCGGTCGCGACTTTCTTCGCGCGTGGCGACACCGCGACGCCGGTGAAGGCCTCGCTCACCGCCGCGGCGGTTAATATCGGCTTCAAGGTTTTGCTGATGGGCCCGCTGGCGCAGGTCGGCCTCGCCCTGGCCACCGCGATCGGGGCCTGGATCAACCTGCTGCTTGTGGTGTGGTTGGCGCACCGTGCCGATCACGCCCGCGTCGACGGGCGGCTCAGACAGTCGGCGCTGAAGTTCGCCGTCGTCGGTGCAGTGATGACGGCGATGCTGTGGCTTTGTGCCGCGCCGCTTGAGCAGTTTTTCCATGGCTGGCGGGGAAGCGCGCTGCTGACGCTGGCCGTGCTCGGCCTGCTCTGCGCCATGCTTTATGCCGCGACAATTCTGGCGCTGTTCGGGCGGGCCTGGTTCGCGGGCTTCCGCGGCGCCCGCAAGTAGTCATTGCCGGCGATATAGCAAGGCACTAGCCGAGGATTTCGCCGTTGCCGTGTCGGATCGGCCACGGTGGACATCGCATTGCGGTGCCGCTATTCAAAAAGACCTTCCGATTGCCGGCTATGGTCCGATATGCACACATTCGACCGCGCTATTTCTTGTTCCACGATGGGTTCTGGCGGCCGCGCCGTCGTCGCCGTGGTCCTCGCCGCGCTGGTGGCGGGTTGTGGCGACAGCTCAAAGCAGCAGGCTGGTGGCCCGCCGCCACCGCAAGTCACCGTTGGCACGCCGGTCAAGCGCCAGGTCGTCGATTACGACGAATATGTCGGCCGCTTCATCGCGGTGAACAGTGTCGAAGTCCGCGCCCGCGTGTCCGGTTATCTCGAGGCGGTGCATTTCAAGGACGGTCAGCTCGTCAAGGAAGGCGACCTTCTCTTCACCATCGATCGTCGCCCATTCGACAACGCTGCCGCACAAGCGCGCGCCACGCTCACCGCCGCGCAATCGAACGTCGCCTTTACTGAAGCTGACTACACACGCGGCCAGCAGTTGGTGAAGGAAAAGACCATCACCGACCAGACCTTCGAGCAGCGGGCCCAGGCTTTCCGCAATGCGCGCGCGGCAGTTGCCGGCGCCGAGGCCGCCGTGCGCACCTCCGAGCTTGATCTTAGCTTCACCGAACTGCGCGCGCCCATCGCCGGCCGCATCGGCGATCGTCGCGTGACGCCGGGCAATCTCGTGACCGGGGGCACAGGCGGTAACACGACGTTGCTCGCTACCATCGTCTCCACCGATCCGATCTATTTCGAATTCACCTTCGATGAAGCCTCATATCTCCGTTATGAGCGCAATGCCGGCAAGGGCGCGGCCGATGTCGCCAGCCGCGGCGCCAGCGTCAGCGTTGGTTTGAAACTCATCGACGAGAAGGACTTTATCCATAACGGTCGCGTCGACTTCGTCGACAACGTTATCGATCGTACCAGCGGTACCATCCGCGGCCGCGCCGTGTTCGACAACAAGGATAGCGTATTTACCCCCGGCATGTTCGGTCGGGTGCGCGTGCCGGCCTCGGCGCCTTACGAGGGCCTGCTGGTGCCCGACGCCGCCATCGGCACCGAACAGGTTCGCAAATACGTTCTGGTCGTCGGCCCCGACAACAAGGCGGTTCAGAGATATGTGACGCTCGGCCAGCTCGTCGACCGCACCTTGCGCGTGGTCAAGGAGGGCGTCGAGCCAGACGACAAAATTATCGTCAATGGCATCGCTCGCGTGCGTCCGGGTCAGCCTGTCACGCCGCAAGCTCAGGGCGCCCCGGCCGCACAGCCGGCGCCGCAGAAGTAGCGCGCCATGCGATTTTCACATTTCTTCATCGATCGGCCGATCTTCGCCTCGGTGATTGCGATTGTGATCATCATTCTTGGCGCGGTGGCCTATCAGCGGCTGCCGGTTGCGCAATATCCCGAGATCGCCCCGCCATCGATCAACATCAACGGGCAGTTTCCCGGCGCCAGCGCGGAAATCGTCGCCGAAACCGTGGTCGCGCCGATCGAGCAGCAGATCAACGGCGTTGAGGGGATGCTCTACATCTCCTCAAACTCGGCCGCCGACGGCCGCTTCTCGATCTCGGTCACCTTCGATATCGGCACTAATCTCGATATCGCCCAAGTGCAGGTGCAGAATCGTGTCTCGATCGCGGCGCCGCGTTTGCCGGCGCAGGTTCAGCAGATCGGCGTTACGGTGCAGAAGAGTTCGCCCGACATTCTGATGGTGGTGAACCTTTTCTCCAAGGACAAGTCGCGCGACGCGCTTTACATCTCGAACTACGCCAACCTCCAGATCAAGGACGCCTTGACGCGCGTGGACGGCGTCGGTTCGATCAGCGTGTTCGGCAGTCGCGACTATGCGATGCAGGTCTGGCTCGACCCCGATCGCATGCAGTCGCTCAATCTGACGGCGGGCGACATCACGGCGGCGCTGCGGGAGCAGAACATCCAGGTCGCGTCGGGTGTGCTCAATCAGCCGCCGGTGCCGCAGCAACTCGCCTTCCAGATCGCGGTCCGCACCCTCGGTCGCCTGTCGACGCCGGAGGAATTCGGCAACATCGTCGTGAAGCAGACGGGCAATGCCGTGGTGCGCGTCAAGGACGTAGCGCGTGTCGAACTGATCGCGCAGGACTACTCATCCAATTCCTATCTCGGGCGCGACGAGTCGGTTGCACTGGCCGTTTTCCAGCGGCCAGGTTCGAACGCGCTCACCACGGGCGATGGCATCGTCAAGGCGATGCAGGAGATGTCCAGGAGTTTCCCGGCCGGGGTCAATTACGGCATTTTCTACAATCCGACGCAGTTCATCCAGGAGTCGGTCAGCGCCGTTATTACGACGATCTTCGAAGCGGTGGTGCTCGTCGTGCTCGTCGTCGTGCTGTTCCTGCAGACCTGGCGAGCGGCCGTCATTCCACTGTTGGCGATTCCGATCTCGCTGATCGGAACGTTCTTCATGATGAGCCTGTTCGGCTTCTCATTGAACAATCTGTCGTTGTTCGGTTTGGTGCTCGCTATCGGTATTGTCGTCGATGATGCCATCGTCGTGGTCGAGAATGTCGAGCGCAACATAGCGAACGGCCAATCGCCGCGCGACGCCGCCTACAAGACTATGGATGAGGTGGGTACGGCGCTGATTTCGATCGCGCTGGTGTTGTGCGCGGTATTCGTACCGACAGTGTTCATCACCGGCATTTCGGGGCAGTTCTATCGCCAGTTCGCGCTGACGATCACCAGCGCGACCATTATTTCGTTGATCTGTTCGCTGACGCTGTCGCCGGCTATGTGTGCGCTGCTGTTGCGGCCCCACAAGGAGGCGCACCAGGAGCGCTGGTTTGAGAAGCCGCTGCACGGGTTCTTCAGGCTGTTCAACCGCGGCTTCGACGCATTGGCGAGCGGCTACAGCGCTGTGGCCAAGCGCATCGTTCGGTTCGCGGTGCTGATGCTGGTCGCTTATGCTGTTATCCTGGGCTTCGGTCTCAATGAGTTCCGCAAGACCCCGCAGGGCTTCATCCCGCAAATTGATCGCGGCATTCTGATCGTGGCAGCGCAGTTGCCGCCGGGTGCGTCGCTGCAGCGGACCGACGCGGTGATGCGACGCGCCACCGATATCATTCTCGGTACGCCGGGCGTCGCCAATGCGGTTGTTATCGTTGGCTTCTCCGGCGCGACCTTCACCAACGCGCCAAACGCCGGCGCTATGTTCGTTGTTCTCGATTCCTTTGATGAACGGGCCAAGGATCCGGCCAAGTCGACCGCGGCAATTCAGGGCGCGCTGTTCCAGAAGCTCGGCGCGATCCAGGAAGCGCAGATGATTGTCGTTCAGCCGCCGCCGGTGTCCGGCATCGGCAACGCGGCCGGCTTCCGCATGATGGTCGAGGATCGCAATGGCGCCGGACCGGCTGCGCTGCAGGGTGCGGTCTATGCGATGATGGGCCGTGCGGCGCAGACGCCGGGCCTGCTGCAGGTCTATTCGCTGTTCGAGACCCAGACGCCGCAGCTTTATCTCGATATCGACCGCGTCAAGGCGCAGCTTCTCGGCATCAATATATCGGACGTGTTCCAGGCGCTGCAGGTCTATATCGGCTCGTCTTACGTCAACGACTTCAATCTCTTCGGCCGAACTTTCCGCGTGCAGGCCCAGGCCAGTGCGGATAGTCGCCTCGAAGCCAAGGACGTGCTGGCGCTCCGCGTGCGCAACAATCAGGGGCAGACCGTGCCGCTGGGGTCGTTCACGACGGTCAGCGACATCTCCGGCCCGTACCGTCTGCCGCGCTACAATCTTTATCCGGCGGCCGAGCTCGATGGCGCGCCGGCGCCCGGCTACAGCCAGGGCCAGGCGATCGAGATCATGCAGAAGCTGGCCGCGGAAACCTTGCCCGCGGGCTTCAGCTACGAATGGACGACGCTGGCGTACCAGCAGATCCGCGCCGGCAACACGGCGATGTTCGCCTTCCTGCTCGGTGTGACCTTCGTCTTCCTCGTGCTCGCGGCACAGTATGAGAGCCTGACACTGCCTCTTGCCGTCATTCTAATCGTGCCGATGTGTCTAGTGGCCGCGATCGTCGGCGTCGTGTTGCGCGGACAGGACAACAATATTCTCACCCAGGTCGGCTTCGTCGTGTTGATTGCGCTGGCGGCCAAGAACGCCATTCTGATTGTGGAATTCGCCAAGCAGCTCGAGGATCAGGGCCGCAACCGGTTCGACGCAGCGGTCGAGGCGGCCCGCCTGCGTCTGCGTCCGATTGTGATGACATCGCTTGCTTTCGTCTTCGGCGTCGCGCCGCTGGTCTGGGCCATCGGTGCTGGCGCGGAACTGCGCCAGGCTCTTGGCACGGCGGTATTTTCGGGCATGATTGGCGTCACGGTGTTCGGTCTGATCTTCACGCCGGCCTTCTATGTGATCTCGCGCTGGATCGCGGAGAAGACCACGCGCCGCAAGGATACCGCGGGAGCGCAGCCGGCTGGCTAGGTGGTTGGTGTTTGGGCAGCGCCCGCACATGACGAAAGGGAATAGCGAGATGGCGATGATGAAGTTCGGTTTTGGCCAGCCGCTTACCCGCAAGGAAGACGACGCATTGCTGCGCGGTGCCGGTCACTACGTCGCCGACGTCGCGCCCGCCGGAGCCTTGCACGCGGTTGTGGTGCGCTCGCCCCACGCGCATGCCAATTTCAAGATTGGTGACCTTGCTGCCGTGAAGGCGATGAAAGGCGTTCGCCTCATCCTGACCGGCGACGACGTTACTCATCTTGGTCCGCTGCCGACGCCGGGTGTGCTGGACGGCGTCAATATCGACGTGCCGTTCTATCCGATCCTGACGCGAGACGTGGTGCGCCATGTCGGCGATGCGGTGGCCTTCGTGGTTGCTGATACGCTCGATCAGGCCAAGGACGCGGCCGAGACGATTGCGATTGACTGGAAACCGCTGCCTCACATCATCGGTTCGCTCGAGGCCCTCAAGAAAGGTGCGCCGCAGGTCTGGCCTGACCGGCCGAACCTGTGCTTCGAGACGTCGGCAGGCGATGAGAGCGGGACCCGGGCCGCCTTCGCCAAGGCGGCGCGCACGGTCAAGACGACCATCGTGAACCAGCGTCTTGTCACCAACTACATGGATACGCGCGGTGTCGTCGCCGAATTCGACGGCGATCGCTACACGCTGACGCTTGGCAGCCAGGGCAGCCACATCATTCGTGATATCATCTGCGGCGACGTGCTCAAGAAGCCGCTCGACAAGATGCGTGTCATCACGCCGGATGTCGGTGGCGGCTTCGGTACCAAGATGTTTCCGTATCGCGAATACGCGCTTGCCGCGGTGGCGGCGGAAAAGCTGCGCAAGCCGGTCAAATGGATCTGCGACCGCTCCGAGCATTTTTTCGGCGACAGTCATGGCCGCGACAACATCTCGACGGCCACGATTGCACTCGACGAGAATAACAAGTTCCTGGCGCTTGAGATCGACATCGTCGCCGACATGGGCGCCTACCTGTCGTGCTACGCACCTTATATTCCCTGGCTCGGCGTCGGCATGGCGACCGGCGTCTACGACATTCCAACGGCCTTCATTCGCTTGCGCGCGGCCTATACGAACACCGTACCGGTCGATGCCTATCGGGGAGCGGGACGTCCCGAAGCGTCTTATCTGATCGAGCGCGCCGTGGACAACACCGCGCGAGAAATTGGCGTTGCACCCGACACGCTGCGACGGAAGAACATGATCCGTCAGTCCCAGTTGCCGTACACGACGCCGACCGGCAAGGTGTACGACTCCGGCGACTTCGCCGGAGCGCTCAAGCATGCGCAGGATCTGGTCGACTGGAAGGGTTTCGGCAAGCGCGCGACCCAGGCCAAGCGCGCCGGAAAATTGCGCGGTATCGGTGTCGCCACTTATATCGAGGCCTGCGGCTCCAATGGTCCGGAGACTGCGAAGGTCACGCTCGATGGCGACGGTGGCGTCACGGTGCTGATCGGCTCGCAATCGACCGGGCAGGGCCACCAGACCTCCTACGCTCAGCTTGTAGCGGAGCGGCTAGATCTGCCGCCGGAGCGCGTGCGGGTTGTCCAGGGCGACACCGACCGGATTGCGACCGGCGCCGGCACCGGCGGCTCAAGCTCGATCCCTGTGGGTGGGGTCTCGGTTGATCGCGCATCGCGCACTTTGGCCGATCAGCTCAAGGATCTGGCCGCCGATGCGCTGGAAGCTTCGGCCAGCGACATGGAAATTGCCGACGGGACGGTGCGCGTGGCGGGCACCGATCGCGCCATCAGTTTTGCCGATCTGGCCCGTCATCCGAAAGCCACGCCGGATAAACTGACCGCGACCAAGGATTTCAGCACCGACAAAGCGACCTATCCGAACGGCGCCCATATCGCGGAAGTGGAGATCGATCCCGATACAGGCAGGACGGAAATCGTCACCTACGTTGTGGTCGACGACTTCGGCGCCACGCTCAATCCGTTGTTGCTGGAAGGCCAGGTTCATGGCGGGCTGGTGCAGGGCATCGGCCAAGCGCTGATGGAAGACACGGTGTACGATCCCGATACCGGACAGCTCATCAGTGCGAGCTTCATGGATTACGCCATGCCGCGCGCCTCCGATGCGCCGTCCTTCGTGTTCGAAACCCGCAATATGCCGTGCAAGACGAATCCGCTCGGCGTGAAGGGTGCGGGCGAGGCCGGGGCCATCGGTTCATGTCCGGCGGTCATGAATGCGGTCATCGACGCGCTGGACCGCGCCTACGCCATCCGTCACGTCGACATGCCGGCGACGCCTTTGAAGGTGTGGACGCTGATCGACCAGGCCAGGAAGGCCCGTGCGGCGTAGCGCCGCCGGGTCCTCACGCCTTCGTGATGGCTGGATATGTCGAATGCGCTCAGTTCCGCCGGAATATGTTTCGCAAATCCGGGTTAGCTAAAGCGCGTGCCGGCAAACCTTCGGCGCGATCGTTACATGCGCAACTATGCGCGCCCATCCACGAGGGGGACTAAATGAAGTTATCATTGTTCTGTGCGGCTGCGGCCGTGGCCTTGGTATCGGTCGCTACCACAGCGGTCGTTGCCCAGCAGGATCCGATTGCCGCGCGCAAGGCTTTGATGAAGGAATCCGGACAGGCCACCGCTGTGGTCGTCAAGATGACCAAAGGCGAAACGCCATTCGACCTGGCGGCCGCGCAAAAGTCGCTGAAGACCTATCAGGACATCGCCGCCAAGATGCCGGCACTGTTCCCCGAGAGCTCGAAGTCCGGTGGTGAGACCACCGCAGCCCCGGCGATCTGGGAGAAGATGGACGACTTCAAGGCGCGTTTCGTCAAGTTCGGCGAGGATGCCAAGGCGGCGGAAGCCTCTGTCAAGGATCTCGATTCGCTCAAGGCGGCTGTGGCCAACGTCACCCGCAACTGTGGCGGCTGCCACGAAGCTTACCGCGTCAAGAAGAGCTGATGGTCTTTTGCTGATCGGCCACGTGGCCTTTGATTGAAAGGGCGGTGTGCCTTGCGCGCACCGCCCTTTCTCTTGAACCGCGGTCGCGGTTAGACTGGTCGCAACGACCGATGGGACATTCTGACATGGCGCGTAAACTGATTGGACTCTTCCTTGTACTCGGCATCGCCGCAATGGCGGCTTTCTGGTTTGTAATCGCGCCGAAGACAGAGCCGGCGGACGCTTTTGCGACGCCGTACAAGGCCGATCTCGCCAATGGCAAGACGATGTTCGACGTCGGCGGCTGCGTGTCCTGCCACACCGACAGCAAGGAGGATCGGACTCGCCTCGGCGGCGGCGTGGCGCTGGGCTCGCCCTTCGGCACATTCTACACGCCGAACATTTCACCCGATCCGGATGACGGCATCGGGCGATGGAGTGAAGCTCAATTCGTCAGTGCCATGCGTTACGGCACGTCGCCGCAAGGCACGCATCTTTATCCGTCGTTTCCATACGCCTCCTATCAGCGCATGAATGTGGACGACGTGCGCGACCTATTCGCCTACATCAAGACGCTGCCTGCGGTGAAGGGCAGGGCACGCGGTCACGACCTGCCATTCCCGTTTAACATCCGTTTGCTGCTTGGCGGTTGGAAGCTTCTTTACCTCGATGACAAGCCGTTCACTCCGGACCCTTCCAGGGACGCGCAATGGAACCGCGGTGCCTACCTTGTCAACGGACCTGGCCACTGTGCCGAATGCCATTCCCCGCGCGACATGATGGGTGGCATCGTTGCAGCAAAGCGTTTCGCCGGCGGTCCCAATCCTGAAGGCGAGGGTTTTGTGCCCAACATTACGCAGCAAGGTCTTGGCTCGTGGTCGGACAAGGACATCGCAGAGTTCCTGAAATCGGGTATGACTCCCGAGTTCGATTCCGCAGGCGGCAGCATGGCTGCGGTCATCCGCAATACGGCGCAGCTCAGCGACGCCGACCGGCTGGCGATGGCGGTCTATATCAAGTCGCTGCCGGCGGTCGCCGGCCCGCCACGGCCGGCGAAAAAGTAAAAGCGGGGCAGCCCGCGCGCTAAAGAGGGGCGACAAGACCGGCGCGGAGAGTTATGGAGGGGTTCTCCATGCATCACCCGTCGCCCGATCTCCTCAAAGCCATCGGCTTCAAGATTTTCTCCGCACTGCTGTTTGCTGCGATGTCCGCGCTCATCCGGCAACTCGGCGAAACCGTGCCGGTGGGGCAGATGGTGTTCTTCCGCTCGGCCTGCGCAATACCTCCGGTGCTGCTGATTTACGCTTTCCGCGGCGAGATCATGACCGCTGTGCGCACCAACCGCATCTTCGGTCATCTTGGTCGCGGGACCGTCAGTGTTTGTGGCATGTTCTCGAATTTTGCCGCGCTGGCGCGGCTGCCGCTGGCGGATGCCACCGCTATTCAGTTCGGCTCGCCCCTGATCACGGTGGCGCTCGCCGCTCTTATCCTCAAGGAGCGTGTACGCGTCTTCCGCTGGACCGCAGTCGTTGTCGGCTTTGTCGGCGTGATTGTGATGCTCATTCCGAATTTTGATCCGGGCCGTTATACTGCGGTCGGTGTAGGTGCCGCTGCGGCGGTCGGCTCGATATTCGCGGTCATTGCCGCCTTCTGTAACGCCGGTGCCGTGATCCAGACGCGGCGGCTGACGCAAAGCGAATCGACGTCGTCGATCGTTTTTTACTTCTCGCTGTCCTGCGCCTTGGTCGGCGCGGCGACGCTTCCCTTTGCCTGGTACACGCCGACCCGCGAGGAGCTGATGGCGCTCGTCGCCACCGGCATTCTCGGCGGCATCGCGCACATTTTTCTGACCGAGAGCTACCGTCACGCCACCGCGTCGGTGATCGCGCCGTTCGACTACACGTCGCTGATCTGGGCGCTGCTGCTGGGCTACTGGTTCTTCGGCGAACTGCCGAGCACGCTGGTCTATGTCGGCGCGTCCATCGTGGCTGGCGCCGGGCTGGCGGTGCTGTGGCGCGAGCGGCGCCTCGGTATTGACCGGGCCCCCGAAGCCGAAGGCCCGCGGCGGCCGGAAATTTGACGTTACAAAGCTACGCGGTAAATGCCTTAAAGGTGATGATTGTGTAGGTGTCCTTGATCCCCGGGATGCAATGCACCTTTTCGTTCACGAAGTGGCCGATATCGATCTTGTCGTCCACGTAGAACTTCACCAGCAGATCGTAATCGCCGGCGGTCGAATAGATCTCCGAGGCAATCTCGGCCTCCGCCAGTTCGTTGGCGACCTGATAGGCCTTGCCGAGCTCGCATTTGATTTGGACGAAGAACGGGGTCATTGCGGTGGGGTCTCCGGGGTGCCGGGGCGTTTCCTGCAACACAGCAAAATCGCGCCAGCCTGGCAAGGTACCGGTTTGGACACCGGTTTTCCCGGTCTTCCGGCCGCCTGATCGAAGCGCTCTTGCCTTGCTGCGCCAGTGCGTCTAGGTATCGTTCAGCGATCTCGTGGGGTGTCCGGCAACGTGCCGGACTGAGAGGCCGGAAGTCTGGCCAACCCAACGAACCTGATCCGGGTCATGCCGGCGGAGGGAGAGAGATGCAGGAACCGATAGCCCCACTGCGCCAGTTCACATCGCCTGCGGAGTTTGTCTCCGCGGTCGCGGCCGTGCTCGAGCGCGTGCGCACCAAGGCGCCGCGCGTCCACTGCATCACCAATTCTGTGGCGGAAAACTTCACCGCCAACGTCCTCCTCGCGTTGGGCGCCGTTCCCTCCATGACCTTGTCGCCGGTGGAGATTGGCGCTTTTGTCGCCCGCGCCGATGCCTTGCTGGTCAATCTCGGCACGTTTGGCCGCGAGCGCCGCGAGGCGACCTCGATCGCGGTCGATACCGCGAACCAGGGCGGGTTACCGTGGATTCTCGATCCCGTTTTTGTCGATCGCGCGCCGCCGCGGGCAACTTACGCACAGGATCTGCTGTTCCTCCGCCCCACGGCAATGCGGCTGAACGCGGCCGAATTTGCGACGCTTGCCGGCGCCGGCGACCAACTCGCCGATCTGCGCGCCTATGCACGCGAGCGCGATATCGCGATCGGCCTGTCGGGCGCGCGAGACCTGATTGCCGACGGCCGGCGTGCGGTCACGCTCGCCAATGGCGATGCGATGATGGCGCGGATCACAGCGATGGGGTGCGCCGCTTCGGCAATGGTCGGGGCCTGTCTGGCCGTCGAGAAAGATGCATTTGTCGCGACTGCGGCGGCGCTGACGATTGTCGGTGTGGCCGGTGAAATGGCGGCGGAAACCGCGCGGGGCCCGGGCAGCTTCGCGGTGGCGATCCTCGACGCACTTTATTCCATCGATAGTGACACGCTCGCGGCACGGGCCCGCGTCACTGTGACCGAGTAACGATCTGCAAAGGTAGCGACCGATGACGCTCGATCTTAGCCTCTATGCCCTTGTCGATCCGGCGGTTGCCGGCGGGCGTTCGCTGCCCGGCCTCGCGGCCCTGATTGCCGATAGCGCGACTTTGGTGCAGCTCCGCGACAAGCATGGTTCGACCCGTGTCATGATCGAGGAGGCGCGCGATGTCATGGCGGTGTTGCGGCCGCGCGGCGTGCCGCTCCTGATCAATGACCGTATTGATGTTGCGCTCGCTTCCGGGGCGCATGGCGTGCACATCGGCTGGGACGACATGGATGCCGTTGATGCGCGCCGTCTTCTCGGCAAGGATGCGATTATTGGCTTGAGTATTAAAACGGCTGAGCAGGCGGCGGCCGCGCCGCTCGATCTGCTGAATTACGTCGCCATCGGCGGCGTTTACGCGACAACGTCGAAGGACAATGCCTCGACCCCGATCGGCACCGATGGCTTGCGCGATCTCGGCGCCGTCATACGCGCCCGCAAGCCGGGCTATCCAATTTGTGCCATTGCCGGGATCACCGCCGATAATGCCGGCGAGGTGATTGCCGCCGGTGCCGATGGCGTCGCGGTGATCTCGGCGCTGTCGCTCGCGCTTGATCCGGCCGATGCGGCGCGGCGCTTGCGTGCCGCGGTTGACGGTGCGCTTGCCGGGCGGAGTGGGGCATGACACCGGTCGCGCTGACCATCGCCGGTTCGGATTCCGGTGGTGGCGCCGGCATCCAGGCCGACCTCAAAGCCTTCGCGGCCAATGAGGTGTTCGGCACGTCGGTCATCACCGCACTGACGGCGCAGAACACGCAAGGCGTCTCGGCGATTCACGACGTGCCGTTGGTGTTCATAGCGGCGCAGATGGAGGCGGTGTTCGCCGACTTCGATGTGGCGGCGGTCAAGATCGGCATGCTGTCGCGCGCCGAGACCATCCGCATCGTCGCCGCCGAGCTGCGGCGCCGCAACGCGCGGCACATCGTGCTCGATCCGGTGATGGTCGCGACCTCCGGGGACCGGCTGCTGAGCGAGGACGCCGTCGCCGCGCTGCGCGGCGACCTGATGCCGCTCGCCGAGATCGTCACGCCCAATCTGCACGAGGCCGCGGCGCTGACCGGCCGGCCGCTCGCGCGCAACGAGGCGGAGATGGAAGCGCAGGCGCGCGACATCTTCGCCTTCGGCCCGCGCTGGGTGCTGGTCAAGGGCGGTCACGGGGACAGCGCCGAAGCCGTCGATCTGCTGCTCGGCGGCGACGGCGCGGTGACGCGGCTGGGGGCGAGGCGCATCGACACCCGGAATACCCACGGCACCGGGTGCACCTTGTCCTCCGCCATCGCCGCGAACCTCGCCAAGGGCATGGACCTGATCGCCGCCGTGCGCGCCGCCAAGGATTACGTCACCGGCGCCATCGCCGCCGCCGACGCGCTCAAGGTCGGCCACGGCCACGGCCCGCTCAATCACTTCTACAAGTTCTGGAGACAGCCATGACGACCCGCCGCCAGTTCACGCTCGCCGCCGCCACCGGCCTTGCCGCCACCGCCACGCTCGCCGCGCCGACCATCGCCCGCGCGCAGACGGTGAAGTGGCGCATGGTGACGTCATGGCCGAAGCGCTTGCCGGGCCCGGGCATGTCGGCCGAGCGCGTCGCCGAGCGCATCCGCACGCTGTCGAACGGGCGCCTCGACATCAGCGTCTCCGCCGCCGGCGAAATCGTCCCCGCCTTCGGCGTGCTCGAGGCGGTCGGCAACGGCGTCGCCGAGATCGGCCACACCGCTTCGTTCTACTGGCAGGGCAAGATGGCGGCCGCGCCCTTCTTCACCACGGTGCCGTTCGGCCTGACGCCGGCCGAGCACGTCGCCTGGATCGACGCCGGCGGCGGCCAGGCCTTGTGGGACGAGTTGTACAAGCCCTTCGGCGTCAAGCCGTTCATGGGCGGCAACACCGGCGTCTGCATGGGCGGCTGGTTCCGCCGCGAGATCAAGAGCCTTGCCGAACTGCGCGGGCTCAAGCTGCGCTCGCTCGGCTTAGGGGGCGAGGTCTATCGCCGGCTCGGGGCGACGCCGCAGACGACGTCGCCCGCCGAAATTCTCACCAGCATCCAGTCCGGCGTCATCGACGGCGCCGAATTCGTCGGCCCCGGCACCGACATCGCGCTCGGGCTCTATCGCGCCGCGCCGTTCTATTACTATCCCGGCTTCAACAAGCCGAACGGCACCGGCGAGGCCATCGTGTCGCTGAAGGCGTGGGAGACGCTGGCGCCCGATCTCAAGGCCGTGGTCGCGCATGCCTGCGCCACCGAAGCCAGTTACGCGCTGGCGGAAATGGAGCGGCTCAATGCGCAGGCGCTCGGCGTGCTGATCAAGGAGCACAACGTCAAGCTGGCGCCGTTCCCGGCGGATGTCATCGCCGCGGCACGCCGCCAGGCCGACGATGTCGTCGCCGAACTCGGCGCGCGCGATGCGATCGCCGGCAAGATCCACGACTCCTACAAGGCGTTCCGCGACAGCGTCGCCGACTGGTCGCGCGTGTCGATCGAAGCGGTGCTGCGCGCGCGCGTGGGGTAGATGAGTCTTTGTCAGTCCGGGGCACGCCGGCAGGCGTGAACCCGGAATCCAGCCGCATCGTTTTTCGTTGCTTGTCGGGTTCCGGATCGCCGCTGTGCGGCGTCCGGAATGACGAGGGCGCCGGCGAATTCATCATTCATTAACGATGGAACTTTTGCGGCGTTGTTTATTCCGAATCGCCGCCGCATCGCCATGAACGGCCTTTTGCCGCGCGCTGCGCCGAACCGGCTTTAGAAAAAGCGCGATAAATACGGGCTTTTTGCGTTTAACCCGGCCTTAACCACAGATGGTCCATCTCTATTAACCATACGCACTGCTTCAAATGCGTATGCGTGTTTCGCCGGCCCGGTGGCTGGCTCCCGTGGTGGCTCCTGCCAGCGCGGTCGTAAGGGGTTCGAGCGCCAGACCGATTTGCGGCTCTGGTCAAAAAGGAGATCAACATGAAGCGTCTATCGATGGCCATGACTGTCGGCCTGTTTGTTGCGGCGGCGGCAGCGCCGTCGTTTGCCGCTGACCTGCCGCGCCCGTCCTACAAGGCGCCGGTCTACGCCCCGGCCTACTACAACTGGACCGGCTTCTACGCCGGTATCAACGCCGGCTACGGCTTCGGTAAGTCCGACTGGTCGGGCGCCGGTGGCACCGGTTCGACCAAGCCGAAGGGCGCGCTGGCCGGCATCACGCTCGGCTACAACCTGCAGACCGGTTCGTGGGTCTGGGGTCTGGAAGCCGACTTCGACTACAGCTGGATGAAGGGTTCGGATTCGGCCGGCACCGGCGTTTGCACCGGCGCGGGCTGCGAAACCAAGATGACCTGGTTCGGCACCGGCCGCGGCCGTCTCGGCTACGCCGGCTGGGATCGCTGGCTGCCTTACGTGACCGGCGGTCTGGCCTACGGCAACATCAAGGCGACGCCGAACGTCGGCGGCGACTGGTCGAAGACCAAGCTGGGCTGGACTGTCGGCGGCGGCGTCGAATACGCGCTGCTCGCCAACTGGACCACCAAGGTCGAATATCTCTACGCCGACCTCGGCACCGTCTCGGGCGGCACGCCGGGCAACGACGTGACCCTCAAGACGCACCTCGTTCGCGCCGGCCTGAACTACCGCTTCTAAGTTTTCTGCAGCTTCGAGCGCAGAAAGCGCTCAAGCGAAAAGCCCGGGGGAAACCCCGGGCTTTTTTTTGTTTGGGGGGAGGTCGGTGCGAGCCGTTCTCTGTATAAGAAAATAGGGTGGCCGCTCTGGCCCGTCCGGTAAGCGCGCCATCGTCTCGCTTGTCGAGCGCGGCGGCGAGGTCCGTTCCTTCCATGTTGTCGTAGCCGATCAGACCACGGTGCAGGCGATCATCTCGCAGAACATCGCCAAGGAAACGATGCACCGATGAAAGCCGCCGCTATCACGGCTCCATGCTCCACGGCCTGTCAGGCCACGAAACGGTCAAGCACTCCGCCAAGGAATATGTGCGCGGCATCGTTCACACGAACACCATTGAAGGCGTCTTTTCGATCTTCAAGCGCGGTATGCGCGGCAACTATCAGCACTGTGCTGAAAAGAACCTGCACCGTTATCTCGCCGAATTTGATTTCCGGTATTTCACCCGCGCCATGACGGATGGGGAACGTGCGGCGCTCGCCGTTAAGTGCGGTGAAGGTAAGCGCCTCACGTATCGTCAACCTCACTAAGCCTGTTTTAAAACACGTAGCACAGCGGTTTATTCGCTGGCGAAATAAACAAAAGACTCCGACGCTTCTCAAGGTTAGGATTGACCAGAAATGGACAACTAGCTGAGGGAAACAATGGCCATTAAAGACGTCAAGATCGAAACGAGGCTTACGACACTCGAATACATGCTGCAGCGCCTGTATCTGATAACATACGCTGCAAATGGAATGACAAGCGACCAGATAAAAGTTGGCCATGAAAATATGCGGCAAAAGCGCAGAACAGAACAGTGGCCGTCATCAGACCCGGCATTATCAGCATTTGTAGCCGGCGAGATTGAGGAAGCGTTTGACAACTTCTTGCTCGGTCTAGAGTCGATGCTGGAAAATCAGGGGCTATTGAAAAAATAGAATTATCATTCATGTGCTGCTCTTGGTCGCCGCCTTCTTGGCGCGCATCTTTTTTCGTTTTCCTAAAGAACGAGACTCGCCCTCCCGAGTCAGGATATCCTAGGGGGCGGGGAGCCGGCGAGCGCCCCACCTAATATTTTCTCCAGCCGCCGATCTGCATCTTTCGACGATGGCTTTTTCAAATGAAAAACTCCCAAGGACTCGCATTAAGAAACGAATACACAAGATTAGTCGGCCTATTTCAGGGTGCATGGGCATCCCTTGAACTAACAACAGACTACGCCATCGGCCAGTTTCTAAACGTAACTCACGAGCAATGCCACCTCATCACGGCAGGCATGATGTTCGGCAGGAAAAGTCGACTTCTGGCCGATCTCATCAAGCGAAGCGATCACCCTCAAAAGTCGAAGATTTTAGAGCCGTTTAACAAAATTAGAGGGATGAGCAAGAGAGACGTATTTGCTCACGGCTACATAAGAGGCGACGCCGAAAGCGTAACATTTTTAGAGCGGGCAGCGGGTGGGGAGTTTAAGGCCACAGAACACACATTCACTTTCATGGAATTCCAAATCCATGTTGCCACCATCGCAAAGCTGGCCACTGAATTCTATGAGGCCTTAGGCTGCACTAGGGAACAAGTTAGCGACTTCGCAAACGCAGCGTTGAGCCTCAACCGCAAATCGAAAAAATCGCCAGAAACGCCCAAATCCAGGGCGTGATGATTGATTGCCTACCAATCGTTATAGGCATCCTCTAAAGCTGCAGAGACTTCATCGGGCGCGCCAATCCGATCCGCCGAAGCGGTTACGGATGCGACTTTTTCTGTATGTCGGCTCATGTGGTGCCAACTACGTAACTAAGAAAATAGTCCTTGACAGCGTGACGCTCCCCGGCTAGATATCCGGCACGCTGGCGGTCTGTGCCCGGTGAGCTTTGCTCCCGCGCCGGCCGCCTTTGTTTTTCAAACACAGCAGCCAACCGGAGTTCGCCATGGCCAAACGCCGCCGTGCGGGCCGCCCTGTGTCTGCCGCCCGCGCAAAGACGCGTGCCTCAGCGCCCAGAAGTCCGCTCAAGCCCGCCGCCAAGCATATCATCACCGTGAAGCGCTTCGGGCGCCGCGCGCCGTCGCCGATGAATTTCACCGACAATCTGCTTGCCGATGCGCGGCGCCGTTACGAAACGACGCTCGAGCCGCTCACCTGGATCGCGCAGGATCTCGATGTCTGCCGCACGACGCTCAGATCGTTCGCGGCAAGAAACGGCTGGGTTCGCTTCAACGCGCCGCCGCTCGATATCAGTCCGGCGGCGCGGCTGGCGCAGCAGACCGACGCTTTCGTGAGGGCAACGCGGTCGCTCGCGCCGCCGCCGGCCGATCCTGCGCCGGATGGGCCGGAGGCGGCCGAATGGTTGCGCCGCGAGCTTCAGGCGCAAATCCGCGTCATCAAAGAACTGCGCGAGAAAGAGCGCGCCGAGTCGCTGACCGTGGAGGACGGGCTCAAGCTGGGGCGCATGCTGGTGCAGCTCACCGACACGTTCCTCAAACTCAATCATCACACCAGCGGCGTTTCGCGTCATGCCGGCGACATTGCCGACGACCTCGCCGACGACCTCCCGGAGGACATCGATGAATTCCGTATCGATCTTGCGCGCCGCATTGACGCCTTTGTCGCAAGCCGGCGCAACGCTGGCGATGGTGCGGGCGCTGCCGCCGCGCCTGCTGGCGGCGCTTGACCGCGACTTCATCACGCTCGCGCACGCGCATCAGGAGCCGCCGCTTCACGCCAACAATGGCGGACCGTGGACCACCTGGCTGATGCTGGGCGGGCGCGGCGCCGGCAAGACGCGGCTCGGGGCCGAATGGGTGAGGGCGCAGGTGGCCGGCACGCCGCCTTATGCGCGACACCGCGCCGCCGCGATCGCGCTGGTCGGCGAGACCGAGCACGACGTGCGCGAGGTGATGATCGAGGGGCCGTCCGGGCTGTTGCGGGCCTGCCCGCGCGGCGAGCGGCCGTCATGGACCGCGACGCGCCGCCGGCTGGAATGGCCGAGCGGCGCGGTGGCCTATGCCTTCTCCGCGGAAGACCCGGAGCAACTGCGCGGGCCGCAATTCGACGCCGCCTGGTGCGACGAACTCGCCAAGTGGAAGCACGCCGACGCGACCTTCGACAATCTGCAGTTCGGCCTGCGGCTGGGGCCGCAGCCGCGCCAACTCGTCACCACGACGCCGAAGCCGATCGCGCTGCTCAAGCGCCTCGTCACCGACGCGCGCACCGCGGTGACGCGCGCTTCGACGCACGCCAACGCCGCGCATTTGTCGCCGGCCTTCATCGAGGCGGTGATCGGCCGCTATGCCGGCACGCGGCTGGGGCGGCAGGAGATCGACGGCGAGATCATCGAGGACCGCGCCGACGCGCTGTGGTCGCGCGCGGCGATCGAGGCGGCGCGGGTGGAGACGGCGCCGCCGCTGGTTCGCATTGTCGTCGGCGTCGATCCGCCGAGCTCGGCGCGGGCCGGCGCGGACGCCTGCGGCATCGTCGCGGCGGGCATCACCGAAGGCGGCATCGTCTATGTGCTGGAGGATGCGACCGTGCAGGGCCTGCCGCCGGACGGCTGGGCGTTGCGCGCGGTGGCCTTGTATCGGCGGCTCCAGGCCGACGCCATCGTCGCCGAGGTCAACATGGGCGGCGACATGGTGCGCGCGGTGCTGCAGCAGATCGACCGCGCCGTGCCGGTGAAGCAGGTGCATGCGACGCGCGGCAAGTATCTGCGCGCCGAACCCGTCGCGGCGATGTATGCGCAAGGCAAGGTGAAGCATGTCGGCGCGGCCTTCGCCGCGCTGGAAGACCAGATGTGCGACTTCGCAACCGGCGGCCTGCCGGGCGGCGCCTCGCCCGACCGCCTCGACGCGCTGGTGTGGGCGGTGACGGAGCTGACCAAGCACGGCGAGTGGGTGGGGCCGCGGATCAGGAGTCTGGGGAGCGACCGGCCACCCTTCGTGCCGTACTGGGCGCAGTGGGTGAGGTAGGGGGTGGGGGGGCGAAGAGGCTAGAGGTGGGTGATTATCCAGGCTCGATTGTTTTGCCGGTGTCTATGTCAGTCAAAACCCAGTGTGCATGTTTTCCATCCTTTGAAATCTGGTAATCCCCATCCGCGTCAAGTCCAGGCTCGTAAACGGCCTGAGCCTTTTGTTTCGGTTTTAAGGTCCAATTCTTAATGCGCCCCATCCATTTCAAATTCCCTGCCTCGTTAAAATCATGAGCGGCGTCCAGATAGCCGATGTCGAAGGCAGCTTCTCGTCTTTCCTTGATGCGAATGCGCACAGCTTTTCGAAATTCAAGATGATTATCTACGAACCAAGGCTGAATGCCAATGTTGTCGCCATTAGCAAACATGCGGACCGAAGGATACAGAACGCCTGCAAACTTCGCATTCTGATCCGGAATCTCTCCCAAATGTAACTCGCCTATTGCGGCCGTCAGCTTATATCGATTGCGTTCATCGGCATCGACTTGTCGCGTGAAGTATTTGCTGAATGCTTCCTTTAGTTCTCGGGCATCATCTTTCGACATCAGCCGTTCTGCGACCTCCTTCGGGAGTGTCGCCATGGCAAGCGTTTGTTCGCTGCTGCCCATCTCCTGCTTTTGGTTCCAATCGGGCACCGGTCGTTTCGCGCCAAGTTGTTCAAAGGCGAACTCGGTGTAACCGATATTATTGACAAACATGCGCTCCTTCGTCTTCCAGAAGGAAAGCACCAGTTCGTCGCCGGCCTTAAGTCCGGGGATTTCGAAGAATACGGCCTCTTTATGCATTGCGCCATAGAAGACTGGTTCCCCCGTGCGGTTAAGACGCCCGAGCATTGTCTTCGAAGCTGGCGGATAAATCAGATCGGAACGAGTGATGCCTGCGTCCATTCGGAATTCTAGACCGAGTTTACGTGCCCGATAGACAAATGCTCCAGGGTCAAAGATAGGAGATTGAATTTGAAATCCTAACATAAGCGGCTCTAGTCGCCGCTTGATCTCATCAATTTCGAGACGTTCGATGTTCTGTTCGATCTCGTCGAATATGGTTATGTCAACTGACATGACAGGTTCTCAGCGCGTAGGGCGGATTAGCGAAGCGTAATCCGCCGCTGGTGTAAGATCCAATCTGGCGGGTTACGCCTTCGGCTAACCCGCCCTACGAGCAGGATGTCCTAGTAATTTGGTCTATGTTCTCTCGGTGACGACTTGGGCCGTAATTCCGCAAGACACAAAATATGTGTTTCGCGAATATTGCGCCTCTCCGCTTCGGTAACAGCTTTGGGTATCCTGGCCTTAGGTGGCAGCAATATCGGTGGGGAAGTATGCGCCTTCCGTAGCTCATACTTGGTTGGCTTAAATTCGATTACGCGAGGGCGCGCCAGAAACGCGGCATCAGCATGCCTTTCTTGGATACTCTCGTAGTAGGAGGCCCATCCCATTTTCATCACCATAAAAATCGGCAATGAAACTCCAACCTCCAAGCAAGGCGAAAACGAGGCGAGGAGGGCGCCACAAATAAAAACCCCGGGCTCATCACCCGGGGTTTTGTTATTGTCGCGTAGGTGGGCCAGGGCGCGCTGTCGCCGAGCCCACCCGACGAGCCAGAGGATCGATGCCATGCCGGTTACGGATTGTGAGTTGTGTCGCCCCGAAAGCGTTTTGATCGAGGGCTCTCTCGCCTATGTTCGTTACGACAGCAACAGCCTGAGCCGTGGACATGTCCTGGTCGTGCCACGCCGGCACGTCGCCAGCTATTTTGACATGACCGTCGAAGAGAAGGCCGAAATACAATCGCTTCTTGATCGCGCGCAAAGCAAGGTTGCGTCGGATCATTCACCCGACGGCTACAACATCGGCGTCAATATCGGGCGAGCGGCCGGACAAAACCGGATGCACGTGCACGTGCACTTGATCCCGCGTTATAGTGGTGACGTCGTCGATCCGAGCGGCGGAATACGATGCGTTCTCTCAAAGAAATGAGGCGCGCAACGTGACGGCGTCAGAAGACGGCGCGGCGGCACCAACAAAAAACCCCGGGCTCATCACCCGGGGTTTTGTGTTCCTTTCTTCACCCTCCCCTGGAGGGGGAGGGTCGCTGGGCCGAAGCGCGCAGCGCTGAGGCCAGCGGGGTGGGGTGAGCTTCGCGCAGGAAATAAGTTCACCCCACCCCGGCTCGCTGATCGCTCGCCGACCCTCCCCCTCCAGGGGAGGGTGAAGAGAGTGCAGCGCTCCTCAGGACGAGGCTTACTTCTTGAACGCGACGATCTTCTGCTTCTGCTCGCCGAGGCCGTCGATGCCGAGGGTGACGACGTCGCCGGCCTTGAGGAACTGCGGGGTCGGCTTCATGCCAAGGCCGACGCCCGGCGGCGTGCCGGTGATGATGATGTCGCCCGGCTCAAGGACGAACATCTGCGAGCAGTACCAGACGATGAACTCGCAATCGAACACCATGGTCTTGGTGTTGCCGCGCTGGCGCGGCTCGCCGTTGACGTCGAGCCACATGTTGAGGTTCTGCGGGTTCTTCATCTCGTCCTTGGTGACGAACCACGGGCCGATCGGCCCGAAGGTCTCGCAGCTCTTGCCCTTGCCCCACTGGCCGCCCGAGCGCTCGATCTGGAAATTGCGCTCGGAGACGTCGTTGGCGAGGAAGTAGCCGGCGATGGCGTCCTTCGCCTTGGCCTTGTCGAGATAGCGCGCGCGCTTGCCGATGACGATGCCGAGTTCGATTTCCCAATCGAGCTTCAGCGATTCCTTCGGCACGATGGTGTCGTCGTTCGGGCCGCAGATCGACGAGGTGTGCTTCCAGAAGATCACCGGCTCCTTCGGCACGGCGAGGCCCGCTTCGGCGGCGTGGTCGGAGTAGTTGAGGCCAATGGCGACGAAGTTGCGCACATTGCCCATGCAGGGGCCGAGGCGCGGCTTGCCGGAGACCGGCTTCATGCGCTTGAGATTGAGCTTCTTGATTTTGGCGAGACCGCCCGAGGCCAGCATGGCGCCGTCGATATCCTTCACGACGCGCGACAGGTCGCGGATCTTGCCGTCCTCCGCGATGATGCCGGGCTTTTCGCGGCCGGGCGCGCCGTAGCGGACGAGCTTCATGATCGGTCTCCCTTAAAGGTCAGTTTGTTGTTGGTGCCGTCTGGCGAGAGGGCGCGACTATGCGATGACCCAAGGCGACGGGCAAGGGCGAGGGTGCGCGGGGATGGGGCGGCTCAGGCCGACAGGCGCTTGATGCTCGCCCGCGCCGCGCGGATCACCGGCGGCACGGCCTCGTCATTGTTGGGCGCCATGATGTGGACGCCGGCAACGCCGGGGTTGGCGGCGAGCGCGGCGATCAGGTCGACCGCGATGGCGCGGCCTTCCGCGGCCGGATCGGCGGCGGCCTCGAGGCGGGCCACAGTCGCGTCCGGGATGATGGTGCCGAACAGCTTCTCCCGCATCCAGCGCGCCGATTTCGCAGAGCGCAGCGGCGCGATACCGACGATGAGCTTGAGGTGGCCGAGGCCGTGGCCGGCGAGCCGCGCCGTGTAGCGGGCGACCACATCGGGGTCCATGCAGAACTGAGTCTGCGCGAACTGCGCGCCGGCGGCGGCCTTGGCGGCCAGCCCCTTCGGCTCCCAGCCCGGCGGCGGGTCGATCGGCGCATCGGCGGCGCCGAGGAAAAAGGCGGCGGTGCCGGCGACCTTGCGGCCGCCCGGCAGTTCGTGGTCGTCGCGCAGCTTGCGCGCCGTCTCGATGAGGCCGCGGGCGTCGAGATCGAACACGCCCTTGGCGTCGGGCTGGTCGCCGGCGCTGGGATCGTCGCCGCGCAGGATCAGCAGGTTCTGGATGCCGAGCGCGGCGGCGCCCATCAGGTCGCTCTGCAACGCGATGCGGTTGCGGTCGCGGCAGGTGAGCTGGAGGATCGGCTCGATGCCGTCCTGGATCAGGATCGCGGCGGCGGCCAGCGCGCCCATATGCGGACGGGCGCCGGCGCCGTCGGTGACATTGACCGCGTCGGCGAGGCCCTTGAGCGGCGCCGCCTTGGCGGAAAGATCGGCGCGGTCGAACGACACCGGCGGCGTGATTTCCGCGGTGATGACAAAGCGCCCGGCGGCCAGCTTTTGCTGCAATGTGTCCATGCCGCTGGCGTCGCAAAAAACGGTGGACCTGGCAAGCGTGGGGATGGATTGTCAGCGAGCGGCGCCGGTGGGCGCGTGCCCGCATACCGGATGAACACATGACGCTGCAAACGCTGGACGAAGCCATCGCCACCATCACCGATGGCTGCATGCTGATCGTACCGCGCGAAGTCTGCGGCGTGCCGATGGCGGCGACCCGCGCGCTGATCCGGCGCGGCGTGAAGAGCCTGCATCTCGTGGCGCTGCCGACCTCGTCGCTGCAGGCCGACCTGCTGATCGGCGCCGGCTGCGTCGCGACCTTGGAGACGAGCGCGGTGAGCCTTGGCGAACTCGGTCCCGCGCCGCGTTTCACCGCCGCCGTGCTGTCCGGCGCGATCCGGATGAAGGATGCCACGTGCCCGGCGCTGCATGCCGCGCTGCAGGCGGCGGAGAAGGGTGTGCCCTTCATGCCGCTGCGCGGGCTCATCGGCTCGGACGTTCTTAAATATCGCGACGACTGGAAGGTGATCGATTCACCCTTCGGCGAGTCCGATCCGATCGTGCTGCTGCCGGCGATCAACCCGGACGTCGCGCTGTTTCATGCGCCGCTCGCCGACGAACACGGCAATGTGTGGATCGGCCGCCAGCGCGAACTCGTCACCATGGCGCATGCCGCCAAGCGCACCATCGTGACCGTCGAGACAATCGAGAAGCGCAATCTGCTCGACGATCCGATTTACGCCGCCGGCACCTTGCCCGGCTTCTATGTCGACGCCATTGCAGTGGCCGAGAACGGCGCCTGGCCGTTGCCATTGCCGGATCGCTACCGCGCCGATGTCGAGCATCTGGCCATGTACGCCAAGATGGCGACGAGCGAGGCGGGGTTCGGGGAGTATCTGGCGCGCCATGTGTACGCTGAACAACCTTTATCGGCCTCATCCTGAGGAGCGTTGCGTAGCAACGCGTCTCGAAGGACGAGGCCACCCCATCCTTCGAGACGCGCTCCTAACGGAGCGCTCCTCAGGATGAGGGCGGGTTGGATGCAGATACGAATGATAGAGTTGATGCCGGAGTTGTAATGACCTTCCTCCCCGAAGAACTGCTCGCCGACCAGATCGCCACCATCATCGGCGATGTGCGCCATGTCGCTGTCGGCAACGCTTCGCCGATTCCCGCGGCCGCGGCGCTGCTGGCGCGCGAGCGCGGCAAGTTGCAGGGAACGGGCCGGCCCTATGTTTCGCTGCTCGGCAGTTCGCAGCACACCTTCTGGACCGATGGCGGCCGCGAGTTGTTCGACTGCGCCGGGCAGGGGCGCATCGACGTGTTCTTCCTGTCGGGCGGCCAGATCGACGGCGAAGGCAATATCAACCTCGTCGAGATCGGCGACCACGCCCATCCCAAGGTGCGCTTCCCCGGCTCCTACGGTTCGGCGCATCTCTATTATGTCGTGCCGAAGGTGATCCTGTTTCGCACCGAGCATTCGCGCCGCACGCTGGTGCCCAGGGTCGATTTCATCAGCGCCGCGGGCCGAAGCGCGCCGAATGTCCATCGCACCGGCGGCCCGGTGGCGCTCATCACCAACCGTTGCCTGTTCTCGTTCGCCGATGGCCGCTTCACGCTCAAGAGCGTGCATCCCGGCCATACCGTTGAGGAGGTGATCGAGCATACCGGCTTCGACTTCGACCGGCCCGCACAGGTGCCCGAGACGCCGGCGCCGACCGGCGAGACGCTGGCGCTGCTGCGCGACAAGGTGGCGCCGCAGCTCGAGGCGGTCTATCCGCAGTTCGTCGCCAAGGTCTTCGGCCGCCGCGAGAGCGCGCTGTCGGCCTGAACGCCGGCCATGCGACACGCCGTTGTCATTGCCGCGACGTCTGCAGCGGCCTATTAGCCTTTGGACCGATGCCGCCGTCTCTGGCGCACAACGCTTCCCGGAATTAGTGTTCGCCCATGTCCGACTCGACTCTGCCCGCCGCCGCCTCCAGCCGCTTGCGCAATACGATTTCATGGCTCGCCTGGCCGGGGCTGCTGGCGATCTCCATCGCCATCATGGCCTATGGTTTCACCGTGGCGATGCCGGCGCTGTTCTTCAACATCGCCTATCTGCTGCTGGCGCTGTGCCTTTACGGTCTCGAACAGGTCATGCCGCACGAGCGCGTGTGGAACGAGAACGACGGCCAGACCTTCGCCAACATCGCGCACACGCTCACCAGCAAGGGTGTGGTGCAGGCGGCGGTCGTGTTCTCCACCGTCATCGGCATATCGAGCTATGTGACGCCGGCGGCGGAGCCCGGCTATGGCATCTGGCCGCGGTCATGGCCGATGTGGAGCCAGGTGCTGCTCGCCATCGCCGTTGCCGAGTTCGGCCTGTACTGGGGGCATCGGCTGGCTCATGAGTGGCCGTGGCTGTGGCGCTTCCATGCGGTGCATCACAGCGTGACCCGGCTCTGGATCGTGAACACCGGGCGCTTTCATTTCGTCGACAGCTTCAAGAGCATCGCGCTCGGCATGGTGATCCTGCTCGCGCTCGGCGCCCCGATGGAAGTGCTGATCTGGCTGTCGGCCATCACCGCCTTCATCGGCATCCTGACCCATTGCAATATCGACATGAAGTTCGGCCCGCTGTCGTGGTGGTTCAACACGCCGGAACTGCACCGCTGGCACCACAGCAAGGACTTGCGCGAGGGCAACAAGAACTATTCCGAGAACATCATGCTGTGGGACCATGTCTTCGGCACGTTCTATAACGCGCGCGACTATCGCCCGCCGGTCGATATCGGCATTCAGGAAGAGATGCCGCCGGGCTTCCTGCAGCAACTGGCCTGGCCCTTCCGGCGCCGCTCATAACCGCCGCATCATTTTTTTGCGTCGCACAAGAGGCGGCGTTTTCTCCCGGTCCATAAGCCCGCCTTGTTGGGCATTTCCGGTTTTGCAGGCGGGTTCCCGGATGCCTTCGTATTCTGTGACGCGAATGCAACAGCGGGGGAATTTGTCGCAAAAGACGGCCGCGGGCGTGGGTTCCCGTCCATCCGCTCGTTGCCAGTCTGCCGGACTCCCGTCACGATGATGCCTACGAAAGCGCCATCGGAATAAAGGCGCGGCACCGGGGGACGGCAAATGATCAATAAGGGTGGGATGAAATCGCTGCTGCTGGGCTGCGCCAGCATCGGCGTGCTTCTGGCGGCGACCGCGTCGGCGAATGCCGGCGCCTTCGCCTTGCGCGAGCAGAGCGCTTACGGCCAGGGCGCTTCATTCGCCGGCATCGCGGCCGGCGGCGCGCTGTCGTCGATGTTCTGGAACGCTGCGACCATGACGCAGTGGAGCGGCAAGACGATGGAGCTTGGCGTTTCAGGCATCATGCCGAATGCTTCGCACAGTTATACCGCATCGTCGCTGGCGCCGTTCCCCACGCCGGGTGACTCCGGTCTCGACGCTCTGGTGCCGAATTCCTACGGGTCGATGCAGCTGAACAAGAACGTCTGGATCGGCATGGCGGTCAATGCGCCGGTCGGGCTTGGCGTGCATTTTCCGCAGGTCAATGCCGCGTCGAGCGGCAGCGGCAACAGCGCCCAAGTCAAGACCTACAACGTCAATCCGTCGATCGCCTACAAGTTCAACGACATGATCAGCGTCGCGGTCGGCTTTCAGGCGCAGTATATCCAGGCCTCGTATGACGCCTTCCTGGGCACGCAGCCGCGCATCGGCACGCTCAATGGCGCCGACTGGGGCTTCGGCTGGACCGCGGGCATCACGATCACGCCGATGCCGCGGACGACAATTGGTATCGGCTATCGCTCGGCGATCGATCACACTCTCAGCGGTACCTGGGACGTGCCGGCCGCCGTTGCGCCGGGCACGCAGCCGGGCTCCGTCAATCTCGGTCTCAAGCTGCCCGGTACACTGACGGTCGGTTTGCGCCATGGTCTCACCGATCGCTTGACCTTGCTCGCCGGTTTCGAATGGGCCAACTGGAGCCGCATCGGCACCTCGCGCCTGTTGCAGCCGAACGGTAGTGCGGTGACTTTGGTTGTTGGTGGTACGCCGACTCCCGTGACCTTCCCGTTCGAATACAAGGATGGTTACTTCTATTCGCTCGGCGGCGAGTACATGATCAATCCGGCTTGGACCGTGCGCGCCGGTATCGGTTTCGAGAAGAGCCCGATCACGGACGCCGTGCGCACGACGCGTATCCCGGACAATGACCGCATGTGGTACTCGGTCGGCGCCAGCTACAAGCCGGCGAGCATCAAGGGGCTCACCTTCGATATCGGTTACTCGTTCATCGACGTGAAGGATGCCTCGGTGTGTATGGGACCGGCCGCGGCCGGTGGCTGCCCGAGCAATCCGTGGTCTGGCACCACGGCCTATAACGGTACGGTCAAATCCTACATCAACATCGTCTCGGTCGCGCTGCGCTATCAGTGGGATGCCGAGCCGGCGCGGGTGAAGCAAGCCTACCTGAAATAATTCGCAGGCTTCGAGCCTGCCCAAATGAAAAGGCCGGCGGTGACGCCGGCCTTTTATGCTTAAGCGCGCGCCCGAAGACCTTAAAACGCGGTCGGAATGGTGCCGCCGTCGATCAGCAGGTTCTGCCCGGTGATGTAGCCGGCCTGCGCCGAGCACAGGAAGGCGCAAGCCGCGCCGAATTCCTCAGGCGTGCCGAAGCGCTTCGCCGGGATGGTGGCCTTGCGCGCGGCGGCGGCTTCATCGACCGACTTGCCGGTGCGCGTCGCCGTGCCCGCCAGGATGCCCTTGAGGCGGTCGGTGTCGAAGGCGCCGGGCTGGATCGAATTGATGGTCACGTTCTTGTCGGCGACGGTGCGGGCGACGCCGGCAAAGAACGCGGTCAGGCCGGCGCGCGCGCCCGACGACAGATCGAGGCCGGCCAGCGGCGCCTTCACCGAACTCGACGTGATGTTGACGATGCGGCCGAAGCGGCGCTCCGCCATCTTGTCGATGACCTTCTGCGTCAGTTCGATGGCGACCACCATGTTGGCGACGACGCCGTCGAGGATCATCTCGCGCGTGAGTTCGCGGAAGTCGCGCGGCGGCGGGCCGCCATTGTTGTTGACCAGAATGTCGGGGTCGGGGCAGGCGGCGAACAGCGCCTTCTGACCTTCGGCCGTTGCCACGTCGGCGACCACCGCGTGCGTTTTCACGCCGGTCGCCTTGGCGATTTCGGCGGCGGTGGCTTCCACGGTCTTGGCGTCGCGGCCATTGATGACGACTTCGACGCCGGCCTCGGCCAGCGCCATGGCGCAGGCCTTGCCGAGCCCCCGGCTCGACGCGCAGACGATGGCCTTGCGGCCGGCAATACCAAGATCCATGGGGTTTTCCTCGACGGTCAAAGCAGGGGGCTACACTGATAGGATAACGTCAGAAGGGGTCAAGGCCGAGCCCACGCGGGGATTTTTCCCTTCCCCTTGTGGGGATAGGAGAAGCGTTAGCGCGTTTTGCCGCACCCTGTCGCCTCACTGTCGCACAGCCTTGCTACGCCGCCGAAATCGACCGGGGCTACACGATTCGAGGGGGCTTTGAGATGCTGCGCGATCCCGCCAAGGACGTCATGGAAAAGGCCTATGCCAAATGGGCGCCGGTCTACGACGTGTTATGCGGCCCGGTTTTCCTCAACGGCCGGCGCGCCGCGGCCAAGGCCGCGCATGAAGTCGGCGGCCGCATTCTCGAAATCGGCGTCGGCACCGGACTGTCCTTCGACGATTACGACGACACGACCGAAATCACCGGCATCGACATTTCCGAACCCATGATCGCCCGCGCGCGCGAGCGCGTGGCCAAGGGCCGCTATCCCTTCGTCAAGGAACTGCGCGTCATGGATGCGAGCGCGCTCGATTATCCCGACGCCTCCTTCGACTGCGTGGTCGGGCAGTTCGTCATCACGCTGGTCGATAATCCGGAGCAGGTGCTGTCGGAGTGCGCGCGCGTGCTGCGCCCCGGCGGGCAGATCATCCTCGTCAATCATCTCTATTCCGAGAAGGGCCTTGCCGCCGCGGTCGAGCGGCTGCTGGCGCAGAAGGCGCGCAAGCTCGGGCTGCGTCCCGAATTCCCGTTCCAGCGGCTGGCCGACTGGGCGCGCAGCCACGGCGGCGCCGAGCTGATCGAGCGGCGCAAGGTGAAGCCCTTCGGCGTCTACACGCTGGTGCGCTTCCGCCGGGCTGAAGCGCAGAGCGTTGCGGCGTGACGGAATAAACAGCGTTGTCATCTCATTGTCACATGACTTTGCTAGTGGGCCGAGACATGAAGCAGAACCTATGGAAGGACGCGCCGTGACGGAACCCGCCACGCGGCGCTTTCGCGCGCTTTTTATCTCCGACATCCACCTCGGCACCCGCGGGTGCCAGGCCGACAAACTCCTCGACTTCCTCCGCCACCACGAAGCCGACACCGTCTATCTGGTCGGCGATATCGTCGATGGCTGGGCGCTGCGCTCGTCCTGGTACTGGCCGCAAGCGCACAATGACGTGGTGCAGAAGCTGCTGCGCCAGGCGCGCAAGGGCGCCCGCGTCATCTACATCCCCGGTAATCACGACGAATTCCTGCGCAACTATTACGGCACGCATTTCGGCGGCATCGAGGTGGTCGAGAACACCATCCATGAGGCCGCCGACGGCAAGCGCTATCTGGTCGTCCATGGCGATATGTTCGACCTCGTCGTTACGCAGGCGCGCTGGCTCGCGCTGCTCGGCGACAGAGCCTACGACTTCGCCATCAAGGCGAACCGCATCTTCAACGCCATGCGGCGCGTCTTCGGCGCGCCGTACTGGTCATTGTCGAAGTGGGCCAAGATGAAGGTGAAGAACGCCGTCAACTACATCGGCGCCTTCGAGAAGGCGCTGGCGACCGAGGCCCAGCAGCACAAGGTCGACGGCGTGATCTGCGGCCACATCCACACCGCGGCGCTGCACGATGATTTCGGTCTGCGCTACATCAATTGCGGCGACTGGGTCGAAAGCTGCACCGCGGTGGCGGAGGGTCACGACGGCCACTTCGAGATCATCACCTGGATCAATGACGGCCGGCAGAACGCCCTTGTGCCGGTGCCGGCTCAGGCGCAGGCCGCTTGAGAACAGACCTCATCCTGAGGAGCCGCGCGACAGCGCGGCGTCTCGAAGGATGAGGGGCCCTCATGGTTCGAGACGCGCTGCATCGCAGCCAAGTGTACGCAGGCTGCGCCTGCTATGGCAGCGCTCCTCACCACGAGGACGGGAGGAAGGCACTTCATGAAAATTCTGGTCGTCACCGACGCCTGGCATCCGCAGGTCAACGGCGTCGTGCGCACGCTCGGCCAGGTCGCGCGCGAAGCGGCCGGCTTCGGCGTCACCGTCGAATTTCTCAGCCCCTCCGAATTCCGCACCGTGCCGATGCCGAGCTATCCGGAAATCCGGCTGGCGCTGGCCAGCGCCGGCGCAATGGAGCGGCGGCTCGATGCGATCGCGCCCAACGCCATTCATATCGCGACCGAAGGCCCGCTCGGCCATGCCATGCGCCGCGTCTGCATTCGCCGCGGCCTGCCGTTCACCACGAGCTTCCACACCCGTTTCCCGGATTACGTCGCCGAACGCGTGACGCTGGCGCCCAAATGGTCGGGCGATCTGACCTGGGCATGGCTGCGCCGCTTTCATTCGCAGAGCGCCGCGCTGCTGGCAGCGACGCCGACGCTGGTTCACGAACTGGAAGGCCGCGGCTTTCCGAATGTGAAGCTGTGGCAGCGCGGCGTCGACGGACGGCTGTTTCATCCCGACCGTCAGCGCGTGCTTGATCTGCCGCGGCCGATCTTTCTCACGGTCGGCCGCGTCGCGGTTGAGAAGAACCTCGAAGAATTCCTCAAGCTCGATCTGCCAGGCACCAAGCTGGTCGTCGGCGACGGGCCGGATCGCGCGCGTCTGGCCAAGACCTATCCTGACGCTGTGTTCCTCGGCGCCAAGCACGGCGAGGAACTGGCGGATATCTATGCCTCGTCCGACGTCTTCGTGTTTCCGAGCCTGACCGACACCTTCGGCCTGGTGCTGCTCGAAGCACTGGCGAGCGGCGTGCCGGTTGCGGCCTTTCCGGCGGCGGCACCGCGCGACGTAATCGGGCAGGCGCCGGTCGGCTGCCTCAATGACGATCTCAAGCGCGCCTGTCTCGGCGTGCTGGATCTCGACAAGGCGGCCTGCCGCAGCTTCGCCGAGGGCCTGACCTGGGAAGCGACCGCCCGCAGCTTCGTCAAATACGTTACGGAAGCGACGCAGCGTCCGCGTCGCCGCCGCGATCGCATGGCGGCCTGACTCGACAAATTCCCGGCGAGTTCCCCGGGATCTTCACAGTCCAAAGCGCGGCTTGCCCGGCCCCCGGCGCGGGCGTAGCCTTTCGCCATGGGCCTCATCGATCAGAAACTGCTTCCGACCGCCGCCGATGTCGATGGCGCGGCGGCGCGCCTCAAGGGCGTCGCGGTGCGCACGCCGCTGATCAACGCACCGGTGCTCGACGAACGTCTCGGCGCGCGCGTCTTCCTCAAGGCGGAAATCCTGCAGCGCACCGGTTCGTTCAAATTCCGCGGCGCCTATAACCGCGTGTCGCAGATTCCGGCCGACAAGCGCAGTGCCGGCGTTGTCGCGTACTCTTCTGGCAATCATGCGCAGGGTGTCGCCGCGGCGGCGAAACTGCTCGGTATGCGCGCCACCATCGTGATGCCGAACGATGCGCCGAAGGCGAAGATCGCGCGCACGCGCGGCTACGGCGCCGAGGTGGTGCTCTACGATCGCGCCGGCGGCGAAGACCGCGTGTCGATTGCCGACCGCCTGGTCAAGGAGCACGGCGCGACAATGGTGCCGCCGTTTGACGACCCGATGATCATTGCCGGGCAGGGCACCATCGGCATCGAAATCGCCGAGGATCTCGACCGGCTCGGGCTCAAGCCGGACATCGTCGTGGTCGGCGTGTCCGGCGGCGGGCTGGCCGCCGGCATCTCGCTCGGCATCAAGTCGCGGGCGCCTGCGGCGCGGCTGTTCACGGCGGAGCCGGAAGACTTCGACGACACCTTGCGCTCGTTCCTGCGCGGCGAGCGGGTCGCCAATGACAAGGCGACCGGCACGATCTGCGATGCGCTGATGAGCAACACGCCGGGCGAATGGACCTTCCCGATCAACAAGGAGCTGATCGGGCAGGGCATCTCCGCCAGCGATGAGGAGGTCGGCGCCGCCGTGCGCTATGCCTTCATGGAATTGAAGCTGGTGGTCGAGCCGGGCGGCGCCATCGGCCTTGCGGCGCTGCTTGCAGGCAAGCTCGACAATGTCGTCGATATTCGCGGCAAGACGGTCGTCGCCATCCTCTCCGGCGGCAATGTCGACGTCGAGATGTTCGCCAAGCTGATCGCGGGGTAGAATCGGACATAGACCGCCCTCATCCTGAGGAGCGCTCCGTAGGAGCGCGTCTCGAAGGACGAGGGCGGCCCCATCCTTCGAGACGCATTGCATTCGCAATGCTCCTCAGGATGAGGCCGATAGACGACACGGATTGTGGTCTAGCGTTTCAGGTAAACAGCGCGATGCGCTCTTCTTCGCTCAGCGCCATGAGCGGCGCCAGCGGATCGGGCGTTTCGGCATGGCCCTTGACGGCGGCGGCCGGCGCGGCGGCCTGTTCCATTTGCAGCATCAAGGTTTCGATGGTGCTGATGGCCGCTTCGGGCGACGGCTCCACGGCAATGTCTGTCACGCCAATGTCGGCCACCGTCCCGTCGGTCATTCCGATGTCGGCGACTTCAATCTCGATCACGGCGACATCCGCCGTCATGGCCTGCGGGGCCGCGAAGTCCGGTGCCGCTTCGATGGCGGTGGTCGCGACGGCTTCGCTGGCCGGCGTCACCAGCATGGCCCGTTCGGCCGGTGTCACCGGCGGCGGGTCGAGCCACAGCTCATAGGTTTCGACTTCGGGCTTGGCGTCGATTGGGACCTGACCCGCTTGCGCCGGCGCTTCCGGCGCCTCCACCTCGGGCATCGCCGGCATCATGGCCGGCTGGGCGACGAAGGGTGGCGCCAGCGTGGTCCAGCTTTCCTCCGGCGTGTAGCGCACCGGCAGCGGCCGTCCGGCCTGATGCGCCCGGTAGTCGAACTCGACGATCGGAATAATGGTCGCGGTCTTGCGCTTGGCCTGTGGCGACGTGACGGGCTGAGTGAAGCTCGTCTCCGCCGGCGGTTCGGCGCGCGCGGTGGCCTGCTGAACCAGGGCCATCACCGGCGCGCCGGCGGCGGCCGGATGCGGCATCGGCAATTCGGGCTGCTCGAGCGCGGGCACTTCGGCCAGCGTCTCGCCCTCGCGCGCCGGCATCGTCACCAGCGCCTCGATGCGGGCTTGCGCGAAATCGATCAGCGCGGCCAGCGTCGCCGCCTTGATCGCGGTCGGGCTGTTTTCGGTTTGCGGCCGCGCGCTGCGCAAGGTGTCGAGCAGCGCCCGCAGATCCTGGCGGATACGGTCGGCGTCGGGCGAGGCGGCCGACGGGCCGCGTGCCGTGGCTTCAAGCCGGCCGAGCGCCGCCAGCACGACCTCGGTGTCGGCGTGCCGGTTGCGGCGGGCGAATTCGTCGAGGAAGGCCCGGCCGCGCGCGGTCGAGCCAAGGGCTTCGCAGAACGACTGGTAGTCGTCCTCGGCAACCTGGTCGGCCGGCATGTCGTGCCGCCTGCTGACGCTTTCCCCAATCATCGACGACGCCCGTTTTGTCTCGCGGCCATAGGCAATTTCAGTTCCCGCGTTTATCAATCAAGGAACCTGATTCGGCCAGCCTTCGGTATTGCCGGACCACCGTTGATTCGACTGAAATCAGGCCTGCCGGAACCGAGCCCGCCCGATGCGGCCGCCTTTTTTGTCGAGCGATACGAGGTTTGCCGCACGAATCGCCGCGTTTTACGCTGCCTTGTTCGTGCTGAGCGGCATCGTGCTGCCGTTCTTCCCGGTCTGGCTCCAAGCCAAGGGGGTCGATGCGGCGCTGATCGGGATCACGCTGGCGGCGCCGCAGATCATGCGCGTCCTCGCCATCCCGCTCGTCACGCGCCACGCCGACCGCAAGGACGCGCTGCGCGGTACGCTGGTGATGCTGAGCCTCATGGGCCTTGCCGGCTATGTCGCCGTGTCGATGGCCGAAGGCGGGCTCATCATCTTCATCGCCTATGCGCTGACGGCTCTGGCGACCACGCCGATCATGCCGGTGCTGGAAACCTACGCCTTGCGCAGCCTTGGCACGCGCGGCCGCGCTTATGGCGCGGTGCGGCTGTGGGGATCGGTGGCGTTCATCGTCGGTGTTTTCGCCACCGGTTTTGTTGCCGACATTGTCGCGCCGCGCGATCTGATCTGGCTGATCGTTGCCGCCAGCGCCGTCGCGCTCGTCACGGCCGTCAATCTGAGGCCGCTGCCGCCGCATGAGCCGGGTGTCATCGCGGCGGCGCAGCCCAAGCGCCTGCTGCGCGACCGCGCCTTCCTCATCGTCGCCGCGTCGGCGGCGCTGACGCAGTCGAGCCACGCCGTGTACTACGGCTTCTCGTCGCTCGAATGGCGCCACGCCGGACTCGACGGCACCGCGATTGCGGCGCTGTGGTCGGTGGGTGTGATTGCGGAAATTATTCTGTTCGTCGTCGCCGCGCGGCTGCCGGCCTTTCTGACGCCGAGCATGATGCTGGTTCTGGGCGGCGCCGGCGGCGCCCTGCGCTGGGCCGCGATGGCGTTCGATCCGCCGGTCTATGTGCTGCCGGCGCTGCAAATGCTGCACGCCTTCAGCTTCGGCATGACCTATCTGGGTGCGCTGTTCTTCACCAGCCGCCATGCGCCGCCGGGGCAGGCGGCGACCGCGCAAGGTTATCTCGCTATCATCATTGGGCTTGCGATGGCCGCGGCCATGGGTGTTTCCGGCTGGCTTTACGGCCTGTTCGGCGCGAAAGCCTACGCGGCGATGGCGTTAGCGGCGGTCGTTGGCTGTGCTTATGGCGCTGTAGCGGATCGCGCGGCGCGTCGTGTTGCTGGCAACACGCTTTGAGACCTGACGCTCGAAACGCTTGTCGGCGCGGCGCTCGGATTTCCGCTTGGTCTCGACTTCCGCGCGCCGGGTTTCGTCGCGCTTCGAGCCGCAATTCGGGACCAGCGAGTGTACGGCGTTGCCCTGCAGATAGATCATCTTGCGGGACAGGCCGCCATTGCGGTTGATCCAGCGCCGCACGTCGCTGGGATAAATATTCCACAAGGCCTGGGTGCCGAGCTGGCTTGTCACCGGCGCGCCGTCGGCGTCCGGCATCCACGCCGCATGAAAGCCGAAGCGGGCGCGATCGGTGGCGCAAATGCGCGATCGCGGAATGAGGCCGAGCACCAGCGTGCAGGCCGACAGGCAGTTGCCATCGATCATGACCTTCTCGCCGGACGAGCGCAGCATGGCGAAGGCTTGGAGGTAATGGCCGATCTGACCGCCGCGGTCTTCGGCGATGCGCATCGTGGCCGATGCGGGCGTCGTCGTGATCGACGCTACCGCGGCCGCGCAGAGCAACGTGCCCCTGAACCACATCCCCCGAACCCCATGCTGAGGCGCAACACGTCCCCGCGCGCCATAATGCCTGACTGTAGACCTAATTGGGGGGCGACGGAAAGGTTTGGTTAACCACTTTTTGGATGAAAATCGCGAAATAATTCAGGCTGTTGTGCCAAAATGGAAGTTCCCGCTTTGAAACATCAGCGCTGCGGCGCGGACCTCTGTTCGTCGGCCTCCCCGCGGCCGGTGGCGGCTTCGGCGCATTCACTGGCCATCCGCAAGAACTTGGCGGCGAGATTTTCATCGAGACTGGCGGCCGCCAGCCGGCGGCACAGCCCGGCATGGACAAGCAGACGCTCGGCGATACGCGACTGAGGCATGAGGTCCTCCCAAACCGCAAAGTTGTGCTTGGATACCCTTGTACCTGAACGGGAATGGCCGGCATTGATCCGGATCAACGGGGGGTTGATGGGGGAAGTCCCCAGGGCCGCCCCATTAGTTGCGGGCGGCGCTGTCACATGGCCGATGCTGCGGTGTCATGCGCCCAGGGAACACATTCGCCCCGACCGGCTTGGTGGCCGTCGTGTCGACTTTCGCTACGACCTCGGTCCTGGCGAGGCTGTGGGGAGGACGGAGGTGGGGATATCCGGAGAGCAGGGCCGGTGTCATACCCTCGCTGCAACCTAAATCCTTGAGAATCGGGGCTGGCCAAGGCCCATTGCGACTCTATCGCAGCCTTTCTATCTCAGCCTTTAGATCTCAGCCTTGGCGGGCGTAGGAGCGACAGTTTGAAGGGCGACCCATTCCTGCAGGAATCCCTGCAAGGCGACCGGCTGGCGCTCACTGGCAGCGGCATCTGGACGGCTGCCCATGCCCGGGCGCTGGACGCGCAGATTTCAGACCTCGCCCGCCGCCACCGCGCGGTCAAAGCGGTCTCCATCGACATGGCGCAGGTCGAGCATCTCGACACGTTCGGCGCCTGGCTGCTCGAGAAGCTGGTCCGCGGCGCCGAGGCCAACGGCGCCAAGACCGAGGTCGCCGGCCTCAAGGACGACTACCGCGCGATGATCGACGAGATGCATCAGGTCGATCTCGATCCGTTGCGCAAGCGGGGCGCCGCCAATTCGTTCGTCTATGCCCTGTCATCGGTGGGCGAAAACATCACCTCCGTCGGCCGGTCGCTGATCGCCATCCTCAACATGTTCGGCGCGCTGATCACCGCCATCCTGCGCGTGCTGCCGCGGCCGCGCAGCTTCCGCATGACGTCTCTGGTCCACCAGCTCGATATGGTGGCCTGGCGCGCGGTGCCGATCATCCTGCTCATCACCTTCCTGATCGGCTGCATCATCGCCCAGCAGGGCTTGTTTCATTTTCGCAAGTTCGGCGCCGACGTCTATGTCGTCGACATGGTCGGCATTCTGGTGCTGCGCGAACTCGGCGTGCTGATCGTCTGCATCATGGTGGCCGGCCGCTCCGGCTCGGCCTACACCGCCGAGCTCGGCTCGATGAAGATGCGCGAGGAGATCGACGCGCTCAAGACCATGGGCTTCGATCCGACCGAGGTCTTGATCCTGCCGCGCATCCTCGCGCTTGTCATCGGCGTGCCGATCCTGACCTTCATCGGCTCGATGGCGGCGCTCTATGGCGGCGGGCTGGTGTGCTGGCTCTATGGCGGCATCGCGCCCGACATCTTCCTGTCGCGGCTCAAGGAAGCGATCGCGCTCAACACGTTTCAGGTCGGCATGATCAAGGCGCCGTTCATGGCGCTGGTGATCGGCGTCGTCTCGTGCGTCGAGGGGCTGGCCGTGAAGGGCTCCGCGGAATCGCTCGGCCGCCAGACCACCGCCTCGGTGGTCGAAGCGATCTTCCTCGTCATCGTGATGGACGGCCTGTTCGCCATCTTCTTTGCCTCGATCGGGATGTGAGCGATGGCCACCAACGGCAAACGCGAAACGGTGATCGAGGCGCGCGGCGTCGAAGTGGGCTTCGGCGACCGCCTGGTGCTCAAGGGCGCCGACCTCGACGTCTATCGCGGCGAAATTCTCGGCTTCGTCGGCGGCTCGGGCGCCGGCAAGTCCGTGCTGATGCGCACCATCATCGGTCTCATCAGAAAAAGCGCCGGCACCATCAAGGTGCTCGGCAGCGATCTCGACCAGCTCAGCGATGACGAGCGCCGCGCCATCGAGAGGCGCTGGGGCGTGCTGTTTCAGCAGGGCGCGCTGTTCTCCTCGCTGACGGTGATGGAGAATCTGCAATTCACGGTGCGCGAGAACCTGCATTTGCCGCAGCGCCTGATGGACGAACTGGCGGTCGCCAAGCTCGAAATGGTGGGGCTGGATGCCAGCGTCTGCAGCAAATACCCTTCGGAGCTTTCGGGCGGCATGACCAAGCGCGTGGCTTTGGCGCGGGCGCTCGCGCTCGATCCGGAGATCGTGTTTCTCGATGAACCGACCTCGGGCCTCGATCCCATCGGCGCCGGCGATTTCGACACCTTGATCGCGACGCTGCAGCGGGTTTTGGGGCTCACCGTTTACATGGTAACCCACGATCTCGACAGCCTGAGCACCGTCTGCGACCGCATCGCCGTGCTGTATGACGGCAAGGTGATCGCGGCGGGCACCATGGACACGATGCTCAAGTCCGAGCATCCGTGGATGAAAGAATACTTCCGCGGCAAGCGTGCCCGCGCGGCGATCGGCGCGCGCGAGGCTGCGCTGTCGGGCAACGGCTGAACTGGAGCTGGTCGAATGGAAACGCGAGCCAATTACGTGCTGATCGGGGTGTTTACCCTGGCCGTGGTCGCCGGCGTGTTCGGCTTCATCTACTGGTTCCAGAACATCGGCGGCACCGGCGAGCGGCTTCGCTATCGCATCGTGTTCGACGGCTCCGTGTCCGGTCTGCGCACCGGCGCCAGTGTGCTGTTCAACGGCATCCGCGTCGGCGAGGTGACCGGGCTGCAGCTCGATCCTTCGAAGCCGAAGCAGGTGGTCGCGACGTTGTCGGTCGACAAATCTGTCACCGTGCGCGCGGACACGCAGATCGGTCTCGAATTCCAGGGTTTGACCGGGATCGCATCGGTCTCCCTGATCGGCGGCAATCCGTCGGCCAAGGTCGTGGCCGGCGTCGGCGCCGGCGAGACGCCGCCCTTGATGGTGGCGCCGCCGGGCGCGACCCAGGATGTGACCCAGGCCGCGCGCGACATCATGCGCAAGGTCGATGATTTTATCACCCAGAACCAGGAATCCTTCAAAGCGGCGCTGACGAATATCGAGAAATTTACGGCGGCCTTGTCCAACAACTCGGACAAGATCGACAAGACGCTGAGCAACATCGAGCGGTTCACCGCCGCGCTCGGCAGCAATTCGGACAGCATCGACAAGACGCTGAGCAATATCGAACGCTTCACCGGTGCGCTGGGCCGCAATTCCGACCGCATCGATCGTATCGCGCAGGGGCTCGAGGGCCTGACCGGCGGGCCTGACGGCAAAGGCGGTGACATCAACGCGGCGGCCCGCTCGATCAAGACTCTGGCGGATAATCTCGACAAGCGCACCGAGGCCTTGACGCTCGACATTGCGCGGCTCGCCAAAACCGGCACGCGCACGCTGTCGACGATCGACAAGGCGGCCAAGAATTTCGACGAGAACCCCAGCCGCCTGATCTGGGGCGGCTCGTCGTCGGATCAGAAGCAGCCGCGCACGCCGGCGGTGCGCTGAACAGCCAAACAAAAACGGGCGCCGCGAGGGCGCCCGTTTTTTATTGGCGTAGCCTCAAGGCCGCTCAGTCGAAGCGGCCGGCCGCGTGCGCCAGCATGGTGTAGACCTTGCCGGTTTCCGAGGTGAGGTAGGTGCGCGCCACCACCTGGCCGCGGTCGTCGCGCGAGACTTCCTCGAGCAGCCGTTCGAATTCGCCGATATAGCGATCGACCGTCTGCTTGAATTCGCGGTCGGCGCGATATTTGCGGCGGATCTCGTCGAAGGCCTGCTGGCCCTGCAGCGTGTAGAGACGGCGCGTGAACACGTTGCGCTCACCGCGCTTGTAGCGGTCCCACAGGTCGGCCGCGGCTTCGTGGTCGATCATGCGCGCGATATCGACCGAGAGACTGTCGAGCGACTCGATCGAGTGCCGCGCGGGGCGGTCGTCGCTGCGCACGGTGTCGCGGGCGGGTTCGCGGACCGCGTCGCGGCCATAGTCGCGGGCCGGCTCACGGATTTGCGGCTCGCTGTCCTCGCGTGAGGCGCGCGACAACAGATCGCTGAGCCAGCCACTCTTGCCGCCGCCCGATGGCGCCGGTGCCGGGGCAGCCGCTGCCGGCGGCTCGGGGCGGCGCGGCGGTTGGGCGAAGCTGGCGATGTCGCGCGGCGGGGCCGGGCGGGGCGCCGGTTCGCCGCGCGAAACCTGTTCGCGGCCGCCGATGACGGCCAGCGCCGGCTCTTCACGGAAGCGGCGCTGCGCCGGCTCGACGGCGTCGATATTGCGGCCGTGGCGGGCAACGATGCGGTTCAGCTCGGCCAGCGCCTCGATCTGATCGACGATGGCGCGGCGCATTTGCGCAGCGTTCTCGGCGGTCTCCTGCGGCAGTTCGAACACGCCGCGGCGCAGCTCGGTGCGCGTGGCTTCCAGCTCGCGCTGCATTTCCGCCGCCATCTGCTTCATGTCCTGAACCGTCTCGGCATAGCGCTGAGCGGCGTCGCGGAAGTAGGCCTCGGTGTCTTCCGACGACTGCTCGTAAAGGCGGCGCACGCCCTTGGCGGCGTCGGCAAAGCGTTCCTGCAGGCCGCGGAACATCGATTCCGACTCTGACGAGGTCTGGGTGTAGACCTTGTTCATGGTCTCGAGCGTGCGGCGCCGTTCGTCTTCCGCGGTCTCGCGCACGATTTCGTATTGCTCGGTGATGGCGCGGGTGCCGTCGGCGCTCGATTCCGACACCAGACGGGCGACTTCGCGGGCGCGGGCGGAGGCCGCCTCGAGCGATTCATCGAGCAGGCCGGAGAAGCGCTTGAGGCGCTGCTCGATATCCTCGGTGCGGATGTCGAGGGTGGCGACCAGCGAGTCGAGCTGCGCGCGCCGTTCGTTGACGTGATCTTCGGTCTTGCGGTTGCTGTCGTCGATGATCGCGGCGGCCTTGGCAAGGTCGCGGCCGTGAGCGTCGAACTGGGTGGCCAGCTGGCCGAGATCGCGCAGCGCGTCGGCGGTGAGGCCGCGGAAGCCGGTGATCGTCGTCTCGATACGGTCGGTTGCTTCGGTGGTCGAGCCGTTGACGCGCTCCATGGCGTCGACGAATTCCGACACGCGGCGCATCAGGGTGTTTTCCAGCGCGCTCATGTTCTCGTGCGAACCGGACAGCACTTCCTGCAACATGATGTTGGCTTCGCGCAGGCGCTCGAACAAAGCGGTGGTGTCGGAACGCAGCATGCCGTGCGTTTCCATCATCTCCGTAACCGTTGAGGTCGCGGTTTCGCGCGAGCGTTCGATCGCCTTGGCGGCGGTCTCCTGCAGGTCGGTGAGCGTGCGGGTCACGGTATTGGCCGCGCTTTCGCCGGCGGCGTTGATCATGCGGGTGATCTCGGCGCCGTTCTCGGTGACGGCGCGGCTGAAGGCCAGGCCCTTGTCGCTGATCTCGTTGAGCGCCAGGTCGGCCGCCTTGGTGATGTCGGCGGCGAACTGCTGGCTCTTCTCGGTGAGGGCGCTGAGCACGCCGGAGCTGCTGTCGGAGAGCACATCGGCCATTTCGCTGGTGCGCTTGCCAACCGTATCGGCGATCTCGTCGGTGCGCGCCACGATGGTGCGGGCGACCTCGTCGGACAGGCTGGTGAGCGTCTTTTCCGCGCTCGCGGCACTGTCGCGGATGGCGTCGGCGGTCGAGGTTGACAGCGCGCTGAGCGCGGCTTCGGCTTCCGACGTGTTGGTCTTGATGGTGTTCGACAGCGCCTCGACGCGGGAGTGCAGCGTCTCGGCGGCGGCGGTGGCGCGGCTCTCCAACTCGTCGGTGACGGTCGCGGTGCGGCCGACGAGGAGTTCCTCGAAGCGGTTGATGCGGCTGTCGAGCGTTTCGGCGACTTCCAGCGCCCGCGAGCCGAGCGTCTTGTCCATCTCGCCGATCTTGGCGCCGATGGTGTCGGCGACCTCGGTGCCGCGGGTGTTGATGGTGCCGGTGATGTCGGTGATGCGCTTGTCGAGCGCGGCGACGATCTCGTTGCCGCCTTCGTTGAGCGTGTTGGCCAGATCGGTGACGCGAACGCCGAGCAGGTCCTCGAACTGGACGAGGCGCTTGTCGAGCGTGCCGGCGAGGGCGTCGGCGCGGCCGGTGACGCGGTCGTCGAACGAGTCGAGATAGGCGCGCATGGCCGCGGCGACGTCGTCGGTGCGCTGACCGAGGCGTTCGATCAGTTCGCTGCCGTACGTCTTGATGGTGTGGTCGAAGTCGGCGACGTTGCGGGTGATCAGGCTGCCGAGCGCGCTGGAATCGCGCGCGATCGTTTCCGACAGCGCGGTGCCGTTCTTGTCGAACACCGCTTCGAAGGCCTTGAGGCGCTCGATGAGCATCGCCTCGGTCTGCTCGTTGCGGTTATCGAGGCTGGCCGACAGCATATCGGCGTTGCGGCGGAAGGTGTCGGCGATCGACTGGCTGCGGGCGGCCAGCGTTTCGTTGGTGACCGAGCCGGTCTGTTCGATGCGGTTGACGACCTCGTTGCCGCGGATGCTGATGGCCTGCACCAGTTCCTCGGAGCGGGCGGCGAGCTGGTCGGCGATCTCGGCCGAATTGCGGCCCAGCGCATCGGCATACTGCTCGGAACGGGCGGCCAGCGCCTCGGTGATCTGCTGCGAGCGGGTCGCCATGGTGTCGACGGTGCCCTGCGTCTTCTGCGCGAAACCCTGCGCCACCTGGTCGAGGCGCGCGGTCATCATCTGCTGCAGGCGCGCCGCCATGTCGGCATATTCGTCGTGGATGTGTTCGGACTTGAAGCTGAGGCTCTGTGACAGGCGATCGCTCGCCGAGGCGATCGACGAGGTGGCGCGGTCGCTGGTCGCTTCCAGACGCTCGAGCAGCGTGGAGCCGCGCTCGCCGAGCGCGTCGATCATCGAGTCGCCGGCATGGCCGAGCGCCAGCGTGATGTGTTCGCCCTTTTCGGTGAGCGTGCGCGTCACGCGCTGCGCGACGTCGTTGACCTTCTCGGCGACCAGATCGCCGACCGACGTGATGTCGTGCGACAGATCGAGATGCACGGCGCCGATCGCCTTGCGCACCTGATCGGCCTGGCTGACGAGGGTGTCGCGCTGGTTGGTCAGTTCGGACAGAAGATCGCGGATGCGCACTTCGTTGTCGTTATAGGCGCGCTCCAGCGCCGACACTTCGTTGTGCACCAGCGCCTCGAGCTCGGCGGCGCGCGCCAGCGCGCGCTCGACGCCGTCGCCCATGGCGGTGACTTCGCGGCGGATGGCCTGGCCGACCGAGACGATCTGGTCGCGCGCGGCGGTTTCCGGCTGGGCCAGCCGCATCGCCACTTCGGCCATGGACTCGGCGACAATGCGCAGATCCTGCGAGCGGCTGAACAGATGGGCGAGCACGTAGAAGAAGATCACCGGCACGATCACCGCGCTGGCGATGCCGGCGACGGTGGCCACGCCGAGGTTCGGCGCGTCGAGCATCGGCAGGAGTTCGGCGCGCGACAGGTAGACGAGCGCGGCGGCGCCGGCAGTCCAGGCGAAGGCGGCGATGGTGGCCATGGTGTAGGGCGCGCGGGCGCGGCGGCCGCGCAGCGTCTGCAGAATGGAGCCCATCGAGGCGGCGTCGTCATTGGCCGGCAGGCGGGGGACCGAGTCATTGCCGGCCCATTGCGGCGCGGCTTCCGGTTCGCGGAACAGGTCCGGCGTCACCGGCGGGGCATCGAATTCGAAGGTGTCGTTCTTGTCGGGCGCGGCCGGCGCGACCGCCGTATCGGCGGCCGGCTCCTTGCGCGGTGCGGTGATATGAACGTTGAGCGCGTCCTCGAGCGCGGCCATTGCCTGGTCCGTTGCCGTCTTGGACTGCTGCGGGTTGTTCGCCATATCGGATCGCCTCGTGTTACGCCGCACTTCAGAAAACAGTTTGCGGCTCATTCAGACGAATTTGCCGCAATGTATCGGGACCCGCGCCGCGCTTGCGCCGGGGTCCATGAGATGCCGGGACGGGAGCTTGTCCGCTTCCACCTGATCGCCAGAAATTCATCCTATCGTGTTGGCAAAGCGAAAGAAACCGGACCGCTAAGGATGTTTTAATCATCGTTAATGGGCCTTAACCATGGCCCTCGCGCTGTCCCGTAACGTGCCAAGATGCGGGACGGACAGGAGTTTTCGCGATGCAGCCGGCCGCCCCCGGCGGAGGAGGTGACGGCGCTATTGCGGCGACCCCATGGCAAAGCCGGGCCGGGGTCTTTCCACGGTTACGCCGGCCTTAACCACGGTCCTGAAGTTCCGCCGCGCCTGTGCCCGGACCGATGCCGGAATTTACCGGACCTTGGCAGGCCCCCCGGCACACTGGGCGCCGAGACGGATGGCGGAGGGACAGCCATGGAAAGCGCGGCGCAAGTTGACGACACGGTGGTGCTGGATCGCCAGCATCTGGCGCGGATGACGCTGGGCAATCGCAGCCTCGAGCACGAAGTGCTCGAACTGTTCGACCGCCAGGCGGAACTTCTGCTCGGCCGGATGCGCAAGAGCGACAGCGACGGCGTTTATGCGATGGCCCATGCGCTCAAGGGCTCGGCCGCCGGTATCGGCGCTGCTGAAGTCGCCCGCGCCGCGGAGCTGACCGAGCGCGCCACCAAGGGTTCGGCTGAAGAGTGTTCGGCGGCGATCGACAGGCTGGCCGGCGCGGTGGACAAGGCCCGCGCCGTCATTACCGAGCTGCTCCGGCAGCGCTGAGGCGTTTCCGGCTACGGCTGGCCTTCACACCGGAATGACGATATAGGGGGCGCGCCCGTTCTCAGGGCGCTTTCCCCACCACGTTCCGACCTCGTCCCATGGCCAAGATTACGTTTATTGATTTTTCCGGCACCGCGCGCACCGTCGATGCCGAAAGCGGCTCGACCGTGATGGAAGCGGCGATCCGCAACAACATTCCCGGTATCGAGGCCGAGTGCGGCGGCGCCTGCGCCTGCGCCACCTGCCACGTCTATGTCGAGGAAGACTGGCGGGCGAAGACCGGCGAGCCGTCGCCGATGGAAGAGGACATGCTCGACTTCGGTTACGACGTGCGGCCGAACTCGCGGCTGTCGTGCCAGATCAAGGTGAGCGACGATCTCGACGGGCTCGTCGTGCGCACGCCGGAGAAGCAGGCTTAGTCTTTACGGCGCCGGCGCATTGTCGACGAAGACGATGTCGCATTTTCTCTTTTCGTCCTCGCAGAGTTTCAGCGCGCCGCGCCGCGCATCGTCCATGCTGCGGCGGCCGGACTGCCAGCCGAAATAGCCGTCGCTCGATACCGCGAAGGCTTTGGACCCCAGCGCCAACCGATAGCGATCAAAGGACTCGCGGCCGCGTGCGTTGAGTTGCGACGGCGGCGCCAAGGCCGGCAGCGGCGGCAGCGGCGCGGGTGCAGCGCGCTGGGTCAGATTGTTGTCGGCGAGGAAATTGTCGACGTAAGCGGTCCATCGCGGAATGCCTGATATCGAAAACAGGCTGTGGCCGTCCTTGCCGAAGGCCGGTGCGCGGATGAACTGAACGCGGCCGCCGTCCGCTTTGAACGCGTCATGGAATTTCTCGGCCAGTTTCGGCTCGAAGAAATGATCGTTCGCGGTGTAGACCCACAGCATGGGCAGACGCGACGTCTTGCCGAAAACGCCAAACGCATCGACCAGACGATTTTCGGTGCAGACATCGAAATCGGCGCGCGAGCCGCGGCCGCCGGCGAAGTTGATTGCCGCAATGAGACCTGGCGGCGGATCGGCGGCGAGCGCCACCGTGCCAAGGCCGCCGGCCGACTGACCGACCGCGATAACGCGCGCCGCATCGACATCGGATCGTTTGCCGAGCGCGACAATCGCGGCCTTGATATCCTGTGCGGCAGTGCGACCGGACCTGACGTAATCGGGATTGTCGCAAGGTCCCGAGCCTTCGGCGAGGCTGCCGCCCGACGCACCGTAACCGCGGCGCATGACGACGGCGACCGCAAAACCGCGCCGCGTGAACTCAAGGGCAAGAAGATAGACGCTTCCCGGAGTCATGTTCGGCCGATCCTCCGCCTTGCGCGGCGCGCCGTGGCTGATGATCACCAGCGGATAACGTCCCGGCTCGGCGGGCCGGACGAACAGCGTTTCGAGGCCCTTCGGTCCGGCCTCGGCCATCGGCAGGCGCAGATCTTCACGGATGTAATCCTGCGCGGCGGCTGGCGCCGCCAGTAAAGCCAGCCATACCGAAACCAAGGCGAGCGCGCGCATCGAAATCCCCCGAGATAACCCGGGGGACTATTAACACAGCGGCGTCAGCTTTTCTGTGAAACGTGTGTGAAGCGCCGCGCCAGCATGACGGCCACCACGAACGGCGCCAGCAGAACCAGCCGGCTCTGATAGCGGTCGACCGGATGCGAGAACACGCCGCAAATGACAGCATTGGCGGCGAGCGCGGCGAACAGAACGAGGCACAGCGCATAGGCCCGATCGGAGACGCCGAGCCGGCGGCGGAAGATCATCGCCAGCGCCATCGCGGCGAGCGCAATATAAGCGACCGGCAGATGCAGCTGGTTCAGCGGCTCGACATCGAAAGGCTCGGCCTGCTGGCGTGCGGCCAGCAGCGTCGGATAGAGTTTCGGGAGAAATTCTTCGAAAGCCCAGCGGGTCGGTCCATTGTCGTCGATGCCGACTTCGGTCTGAAACGAGAAGAACTGCGCCGCCGCCGCTTCAATGGCGGTGGCGAGATGCATCGCCGGGTATTCGGCGAGCGTTTCGCGGATGATGCGCTTGGCTTCCGGTTCGTAGGCGTCCCAGCCGCCCATCTTGTAGAGGGGCGATCCACCCCACCACAGCCATGAATCGGCGTCCTCCACGATCTCGTCCTTATAGGTGCAGAGCCGGATGGACGGATCGGGGCAGTGGTCATTGAGATAGCGGTTCACGATGCCGTCTTCGACAAAGCGGCCGAACAGAAAGCTGGTGCCGCCGGGCGTGAATGCGAAATTGCCGGTGATCAGCAGGTTCGACACCGGGCACAACAGAATGCCGGCGCCAACCGCCGCAGCGGCAAAGGTGAGACGCGCGCGCGGCAGAGCCAGCAGGCGAAGGTGAGTCAGCGCCATCGCGGCAATCGCGGCAATCACGGCGATGAACAGGCCGGCGGCCGCCATGTGACTGGCCATGGCAAAGGCAACCACCGCGCCGAGCAGCCAGCGTTCCCAGCGGGCCAGGGCCGTATCGGCATAGGCGAGCAGATAGAGCGCGAGCGCCGCCGCGGCGAACAGGATGTCCGGCATCAGTTGTCCGGCAAACCACGGCAGGCTTGTGCCGATGCACAGGAGCACGACGATGCCGAGCGCCAGATAAGGCCGGCCGCCAAGTCCGTTGACGCGCAAGGTGACGACCACGAGCCAGGCCATCAGCGCGGCCTGGGCCACCACGCAGGGCCAGAAGGCCAAAGGTATGCCGGCATTGAGAAACAGGCCGTAGAGCGCGGAGCGGCCATTGGCCAATTGCTGCACCATCGGCGCGGTGAAGTAGCCGCCGGTGTCCGGGAAGATGATGGGAAAGCCGTTCCAGAGCGCCGGCGCCAGCATGGCGGCGATCATGCCGGCCGCGGCCACGATCCAGGCGATGGCCGATGTTGCGGCGAAAGGATGTCGCGCAATCAGCGGCTCATGCCGTGCGATCTGAATATCCGCCATGGACGACCCTACGCCGGCGACCTGTCCAACAATACAAAAATGATAAGCCGGCCCGCCTTGCGGCCCTTGATGCAAAGCAAGTTACGGGCCGCGAGATGAACGCGAGCCGAACGATTTGGTTCGGAGGGCTTTGATTAGATCAGGTGGCCAAGATGTCGCGGGCGACGGTCGGGGCCGCCGATCCCTCGCGCTGCTGGTAAAGCCGGAGCAGGGCCAATCCCGCGACGAATACCGCCAGCCAGACGATGCGGGCGCCATAGCGGTCGTGCGGATTGGCCAGCCCGCCGCAGACGAAGGCGTTGGCCAGGAGCGCCAGAATACAAACAAAGGCCAGATCGCCAAAGGCGCGCGGCAGGCGGCCGGTCCAGCCCATGATGAGGATGACCGGCAGGAAGGCCATCGACACCAGCGCGACCGGATAGTGCAGGGCGTTGATCGCCGTGAATGAAATCTCGCCCTTTTGCTGGCGCGCCGCCCACATTGCCGGTTGCAATTGCGGCGCCCAGTCCTTGACGATGAAATAAGTGTGCCAGATCCAGTTCACCACGCCTTCGCCGGTGCGCACGGCGACCAGTTGTTCGGCGGTGGCGATGATGGTGGTGCGCAATACATCGAGCGGGAAATCGGCAACCGAGCCGACGGCGACTCTCTCCATCTCCGCGCTCATGCCGGCGAAGCGGCCGAGCTTGTCGAAGTCCTTGTTGGCCCAGAACCAGTCGTCGGCATTGTCCGGCAGCCGGTCCTTGATGGCGCACAGCTTGATCGTGGCGTCGGGGCAATGCTTGTCGAGATATTTGGGAACGATGCCGGCCTGCAGCATGCGGCCGAAATACATGGAGAAGCCGCCGGGCGTCCAGGCGAAGCGCTTCACCAGCATGAAATTGGTGCCGATCACGATGACGATGCCGAGCACGACGGCGAGCACGCCTTGCGCGACGCGCATGCGGGGCAGCCGCGTGCGATCGAACACCGTCAGCACGATCGAGGCCGCCGACAGCAGCAGCATCACCGCCAGCGTGGCGCTATGAGTGGCGCAGGCGCAGGCGATCAGCACGACGAAGGTCCAGCACTCGAAGCGCGTCAGTTGATCCGAGCGCGCCAGCAGCATGTAGAAGGCGAGGATGGCCAGACCGGCATAAATGTCGGTGAGAAGGATCGCGGTGATCCACGGCAGCGTCGAGACGACGGACAGAACCGCAATGATGCCGAACACCAGCATCGGCCGGCCGCCGTAGCCATGCGTGCGCAGGACGACCGCGACGATCCAGATCGTCAGCAGGGACTGGAAGACGATCACCGGCCAGAAGGCGAAGGGCACGTTGGCGGTCAGCAAGAGGCCGTAGAGCAGCGGCCGGTTGATCAGCAGCGTGCCCTCGTACCAGCGCGCCAGGTAGCCGCCGGTGTCGTATTCGAGCAGCGGAAAGCCGTTCCAGAGCGCGGGCGCGATCAGAAGCAGGGTCGACAACAAGGTCGCCACCGCCCAGAGGGCGTGGCTGCGGGTCATGGGCATCGCGAAACGGTTCCGGCCGTCAGGAACACCGGCCGAATCCCGGCTGTCCCCTCGTGAGGAGGGCACTCATCCAAGACAGTTATGGCGCGGTCAAGGCCCGATCGCGGCGCAATCCCGGCGTGTATGCCGGCGCAGCGCTGAGACACAAATCCAGTCAGCGGCCGGCAACCGACAGCGCGAGCCTGCGCAGCGGGGCCGGCAGGCGAACCAACACGGCCTTGGCAACCGGGGTCAGCCGGAGCGCCGCCGTCAGCGCATGGCCGGCCGGGCGCACGGCGTGGCTGTAGTCGGAAACGGGCGCGGCGTCGCGGCAATAGCTGCGCTTGACGTCGTCGGCCGGCGCGAGAAGGTCGTAACGGGCAAAGCCATTGTCACGGCACCAGGCGATGGTGTCGGCGACCTGGACCCGGCCCGGACTGTGGCGGGCGAACTCGTCAGCAACGGCGCCGATGAAGGCATACCAGCGGTCGCCGGCCGTGAAAGCCACCTCGTAAGCTGCCGGGCGGTCTGAAACATGCAGCACGGCGAGGTTGAGCTGCATATCGCCGTCATGATCGGCGAGGCGGTCGATCGCGCTTTCCCAGTGCTCGCAGCCGACCACACTGCTCGGCAGACGGCGCGCCTCAAGCCAGCGCCGCTTCAGCGTCAGCGCCTCGCGCAGATGATCGCGCGCGGCGGCGCCTTGCGTCACCGTCAGCCGCAGTGGCCCGAGCGCGGAGAGCTTGCGGCGGGCGCGTCGCACCTGACGAGGTTCTTCATGGGCCTGAGGGCCGGCGATATCGAGAAACGGCGCTTCGTCACCGTTGAAAGCGATCGCGTGCTGGCGCAGCACGGGTGCGATGCGGGCATCGCCGCGCACCTTGCGCAGATGCAGCGCGTCGATGGCGCTCGGGTCGGCGGCGGCGTGGAACGCGGCCTCGATGTGACGCTTTGCGGTGCCGGGCTCGCACAACGCGTCGCCGTACTGGATCAGCGGGTCACCGAGAAAGCGCGCGACCTTCACGCCGAAGCGGGTGCCGATGACGGTCGGCAAAATGACGACCGGGCGGCCGCCATGGCGCACGACGGCGACACGGGGGATTTCACCGGCCTTGAGATGTATCTCGGCCGCGGCGCGGGCCATCGCCAGCGACTGGAACGGCGTTGCCGAACCGCCGGCATTTTCCAGCGCCTGCCAGTCGTCGGCCACCTGGTCGATCGCCTCGGCGCCCTGAAATACGGTGGCGCCGGCCGCATTGGCCGTGGCCGTCCAGCTGCGCAGGCGGCCGGCCAGCGCCGGACCGATGCTGGAGGCGGCGTCGGCAACGAGGGCCACATCTTCGAGGAACAGAACGCTCAGCATGGGCTCTTTGTGGTTCTTGACCGATCGGGCTTGGGGCCTGACAGTCCCACAAAGTGGTTTAGCGTCGGTACCGCCGGCCGCGACTTATCGCCGCGAGGCGGCTTCAAGAGTTAACGGATGTTCGTCAATTTCTTTCACGATCTCAAGGCGGCCGGCATTCCCGTTACGCTGCGCGAGTATCTGACGCTGATGGAGGCGATGGACGCCGACCTCGCCTCGCGCCGCGTCGAGGATTTCTATTATCTCGCCCGCGCCGCGCTGGTGAAGGACGAGCGCAACCTCGACAAATTCGACCGCGTGTTCGGCCAGACTTTCAAGGGCCTCGAATTCATGGGCGAGGCGGGGATCGAGGCGAACATTCCCGAGGAATGGCTGAAGAAGCTCGCCGACAAATTCCTCACCGAGGAAGAGAAGGCGCAGATCAAAGCGCTCGGCGGCCTCGACAAGCTGATGGAGACGCTGAAGCAGCGCCTCGCCGAGCAGAAGGGCCGGCACCAGGGCGGCTCGAAATGGATCGGCACCGGCGGCACGTCGCCGTTCGGCAATGGCGGTTACAATCCCGAAGGCATCCGCATCGGCGGCGAGTCAACGCATCGCCGCGCCGTGAAGGTCTGGGACAAGCGCGAGTTCAAGGACCTCGACGACAATGTCGAACTCGGCACCCGCAACATCAAGGTGGCGCTGCGCAGGCTGCGCAAGTTCGCGCGTACCGGCGTGGCCGAGGAGCTCGATCTCGACGGCACCATCCAGGGCACCGCGCACAAGGGCTATCTCGACATCCACATGCGGCCCGAGCGGCACAATGCGGTGAAGGTGCTGCTGTTCTTCGACATCGGCGGCTCGATGGACTGGCACATCAAGGCGACCGAAGAACTGTTCTCGGCGGCGCGCACCGAGTTCAAGCACATGGAGCATTTCTACTTCCACAATTGTCTCTATGAGAAAGTGTGGAAGGAGAATCGCCGCCGCTTCCAGGACACGACGCCGACCTTCGACGTGCTGCACACCTATCCGCACGACTACAAGGCCATCTTCGTCGGTGACGCATCGATGTCGCCTTACGAGATCGCGGCGGTGGGCGGCTCGGTCGAACACAACAACGACGAGGCGGGCGCGGTGTGGATCGACCGCGTGCTGCGCAATTATCCCTCCGCGGTGTGGCTCAACCCGGTACCCGAGCGCGAATGGGACTTCACGCATTCGATCGGCATGATCCGTCAGCTCATGGGCGGGCGGATGTATCCGCTGACTTTGGACGGGCTCGACCGCGCGATGCGGGAGCTGGTGAGGTGATTTCCAATCAATCATTGTGTCGTCTTGTTGAACAGTACAAGCGACAATACCGTCCTTATCTCAGACGGGAGTTGGAGTATTTTGCCGGCAGCAAGAGTCTTTCAGAAGCGATCAAAAGAGCCGCATTGTCGACTTGCGCATGTGGAAGGGTTCTTTCGCATCAGCGTCGGAATGGCCGGAAGGTCTTGGGACTTGCCGAGAGTCGATTGCAAAGCGTTAAGGATCGAATCCGAAACGCCTCTGATTTCAAGGCGCTTCACTCGATCATTAAATTGGAAACGCGCACCGTAGAAAAGTTTGGTCCGCTGGCGGTCTATGACGTTGCTCTCCGGATCGGAGTCTATCGTGGCTTCTATCCGGAAAAAGTATTTTTACATACCGGCGCCCGGCGCGGAGCAAAATGCGAAGAAGTTACAGGTCACGAAGTTTCTCGGATCTCTTTCCGCACGCCTTTGCGATCTTTAGCGCCGCATGAGATCGAGAATTTTCTTTGTATCTTTGAGGACGTATTGTGTGGCGGTGTGAAGACAGCAGGGCGGCCGCGCAACAAGGATTGCAAAATTTGTGGGGCCAGAGAAATGGGAGAGTTGTGGCCTAGATGAGCGCCGTGAAATCTGGGGGCGGCGGTCCGCATTGCGCTGCGCTCCATGTGGGCTACAGGCGTGGTGCCAGGCAGCGGGCGGTACCTGAATCCATTGTGCTGGATCAATGCATTAACCCGAAGGTGCTGTAATTTGCATCTTTATGGGATGCCAATTCACCAACGCGATTCGACACGATCAGGCCGATGCGGGGCCACCGCCATTGGCCAGCCAGCCGGCGGCGACCAATCGTGCGGCCTGGCCGACGGGGCCGTTACCGGCGTGGGGTGTTGTCAGCCACGGCAGTCGGTATTCCGTCGCGCCTCCGCCGCATCCTGAAGCGGGGCCTGAGGCGACGGCGAACGCGGCGTAGCCGGGGCGCCGCGCGAAAGAACGCGTCACGGGCGGCCGCTGGGCCGCCTTTGTTTATTGGGCAATCACACCGCGATGGAATGGCGCTTCTGGGCGGCGGCCAGATAGGTGTCGAACACCGCGGCAACGATGCGGATGAACGGCCGTCCGGCCTCGGTCACCGCGATGCGCGCGCCGTTCATCGTGACAAGGCCCTGCGACGCCAGATCGGCGAGCGCGGTCATCTCGTTTTCAAAGCCGGCCGCGCCGCCGAAACGGTCGAGGTCGAGGGCCAGATCGCACATCAGCCTTTCGATAATGCTGGCGCGCAAGATGTCGTCGTCGCTCAGCGCCAGGCCCTTCACGGTGGCGAACGTGCCGCGCTTGATGCTGCGGGCATAGCCGGCGGTGTCGGGCGCGTTCTGCACAAAGCCCTGCGGCAGCTTGCCGATCGACGAGGCGCCCACGCCGATCAACGCATCGGCATCGTCGGTGGTGTAGCCTTGGAAATTGCGGCGCAACCGGCCTTCGCTCGCGGCGATGAACAGTTCGTCCTCGGGCAAGGCGAAGTGGTCGAGGCCGACCGCCTCGTAACCGAAGCTGGCGAACACCTCGGCGGCAACGCGCGCCTGTTCGAGACGCTCGGCCGCGCCCGGCAAGGTCGCAGCATCGATCAGCCGTTGGTGCGTCTTGAACCACGGCACATGGGCGTAACCGAACAGCGCGAGGCGCTGCGGCTCCAGCGAGCAGGCGAGCTCGGCGCTGCGCGCCACGTCGGCGGCGCTTTGCTTCGGCAGGCCGTACATCAAATCGAGATTGAGGTTTGCAATGCCGGCCTCGCGCAGAAGCTCGGCCGCATGCGCCACCTGCTCGAAGGGCTGCACACGGCCGATGGCGTGCTGCACATGCTCCGAGGCGTCTTGCATGCCGAGGCTGGCGCGGTTGACGCCGATCGTCTTCAAGGTGGCGACGACGGCATGATCGATGCGGCGCGGGTCGAGTTCGATGGCGTGCTCATGCAGTGCCGAGAGGTCGAATTGCGACGCGATCTGCGCGGCGATGGTTTCGAGCCACTGCGGGCCGAGGATCGACGGCGTGCCGCCGCCCCAATGCAGATGCGTCAGCCGCGCGCCGTTCAGCGCGCCGAGCAGTTTGAGTTCGGCGATCAGGTCTTCGGCGTAGGCGTCAACCGGCTCGGGGCGGCGCACCGCGCGGGTGTTGCAGCCGCAGTAGAAACACAGCTCGGTGCAGAACGGCACATGGATATAAAGCGACAGGCGCGCGCCGCGCGGCAGCGCGTCCAGCCAGGTGCGGTAGTCGGCGGGGCCGACAGCGGCGGAAAAGTGCGGTGCCGAAGGGTAGGAGGTGTAACGGGGCACGTTGCGCTCGGCGAGCGCCAGCGCGCCGTTCAGGAGACGAATTTCTGCCGCGGAACCCATAGCTCTCCGTCCTTCGCATAGCTTCGCTTGACGGCGGCCCAGGCAATCATGTGCGCGCGACGTTCACGATCGGCTTCACCAGCATGCGCACCGTAAGCGTGGTTGAACGCTTCCCGGTAGATGTCCTGCCCATGAGCCGGCAAGTGCGTCCGGACAGAAGGCGGCAATTCATGGTTGGTGCGGTAAGGCATGTCGAAAACGTCGTCGGCGGTTTCTGGGTACCCGCTGCGTTGCATTACGCTAGGCAGAGGCGCTGTTCATCTCATTGCGATAAATCAAGCGACGCAGGTAAGTTTCAGTTCCGACAATAAAAAAAGCGCCGGGCTCGAGCCCGGCGCTTGCCGCAATCCGAAAATCGCGGGCTCGTTACGCTGCGTTGGCGGCCTTGAGGTCTGCTTGATCCTCGGCGGCCTGCTGCTGGCGCTGCAGACTCATCACCTCGCGCATGACGCGGGCGAAGTCCTTGCGAGCGGTTTCCAGCGCGCCTTCGACCACGGCGCGGTCGAGCTTCTCGCGCTGGAGCGCGGCCTTGAGCTCTTCGATCGCCTGTTCGGCCGTGAGACGGTCGTTGCTGCGTTCCTTGCCGGCCGAGGCGAGCTGCGTCTGGAGCGCGGCGATGGTTTCCTCGGCGCGGGCGAGCGCGGCCTCCTTGGAATTGAAAGCGCGGGTCAGGGCGCCGCTGCGCTCCATCAAGGTGGCGCGCATCTGCTCGGTTTCCTTGAATTCGGATTCGCGGCGCAGCCGCTCGGCCTCGAGTTCGGCCACGCGCGACTGCAACGTGTCGCGCTCGCTCGCCGTGTCGCTGAAGCGGCGGTCGAGTTCGCGCATTTCCTCAGCGCGCCGCTGCAGGTGGTCGCGCGCCTCGATCAGGAGGCTGTCGGTCGACGCGGCGCGGGCCTGCAGCGCTTCGTAGCGCATGCGCTGGCTGGTGCTTTCGTGGCCGTGCCGCTCATGGGCCTCGTCGAGCGCCGCTGACAGGCGGCCGCGCTCATTGCTCAGTTCGGCGAAGTTGCCTTCGACCTGGCGCAGCCGCGCTTGCGCGGCGTTCAGGGACTGCTCGGTTTCCGAAATCTTGCGGGTCAGCCGGGCAGCCTCGACGCTCATCTTGTCGAGCGTGGCGTTCTGGGCGCGCTTTTCATCGTCGGCCATCATCAGGCGCTGGCGCGCCGCATTGAGGTCCGCCTCGAGCGAAATGATGCGCTTGCCCAGCGTGGTGGCGCGTTCGTCGAGCCGGCGGTTCTCGTCGCGCAGCACGGCATTCTCGCCGGCTTCGTGCGCCAACCGGCCTTCGAGATCGGCGATCTGGGCCCTGCGGGCGGCAATGTCGATGGCGATTTCGGCCTTGGTGGCCTCGACCGAGCGCAGCACGTTCTGCGTTGACGCCAGTTCCTGGCGCAGGTTGCCGATTTCCTGCTCGGCGGCCTGCAAGCGCTTCTCCAGTTCGGCGGATTCATTGCGCAGCTTGCCGTAGGCGGTGCGGGTGTTGTTGAGCACCGTCTGCAGGCTGTGCTTTTCGGATTTCTCCGCTTCCAGCGCGCGCAGCGTCTTGCTGACCGGATCGGCCAGTTTACCCACCGCCGCCTTGATGGCGTCGAGTTCGCCGATCTTGGCGTTGGCGTCGAGCAGCAGGTTGCGCAGCGCCTCGTTGTCGCCGCCGACCTGGGCGCCAAGCGCCGAGAACAGTTCTTCGTCGAGTTCGATCGGATTGCCGGCGATCGTCGCAGGTATCTCGGTTCCCGTCGGTGACGGTTGCGCCAAGGCATCGATGGTGCCCGACTTGCGGCCGAACAGCCCCCCGAACTTGCTCATTGTATTCCCCTGATGCGCCGATCCGCCCGGCCAAAGCGACGCACGAATCAATTCGTTTACTATTCCTAACAGAGTGTGAATTGCGAAGGGTAAACGAGGGGTTAACGCACGCCTTCAGATCATGAATATATTAATAAAATCAATACCTTGATTCTGTCTCTAAATTTCGGTGGCGCGGCGCGGCGGGGGGCGTTAAGGCGCTTGGGCTCTGCCTTCTGGCCTGTGAATAAACCCGCCGGCCCGGCCGCCTGTCGCTCGACTTATCGGGCGAAGCGGCTGAAAAGGGCAGACCTTTCGCGATTTTAAAATTCTTCCGGGGAGACAATCGACATGAAACGTTTCGTTGCGTTGGCCGCTGCCTTGATCGCGGCCACGACCTTGACCCTGCAGTCCGCCGAAGCCGGCAAGCGCCGCACGCACATCGACAACCGCCTCAAGGTCGTTGCGCTCGGCACCGGCGCCGCCGCCACCGTGGGCTACTTTGCCATCAACGAGTGGAAGTGGAAGTGGCAGGACGGCATCTTCCCGGGCCAGTGGGGCGCCATTGCCGGCACCACGATGGGCTGCGCCGCGGTTTCGCCGATGATCGGCACCGTCGTCGTCGGCCGTCCGTTGACGCAGCGCGAAGGCCACGTCCTGATCGGCTCGTGCATCGTTCCGATCATCGGCGGCTATCTGGTCAACGCTGCCTATGACGCCAACCCGCAGTGGGAGCCGCAGCCGGCGGTTGCCAAGAAGAAGCGCAAGAAGTAAGCGCGCTCTTTCTCGCTCAATCAAAACGCCGGCGTCGCGGCCATCGCGACGCCGGCGTTATCTTTTCTGGAAGCGTTTTTCCGTTCAGCTCTTTTTCGCGATGAAAAGACCCTCGCACAGGCGGAACGTGAAGGCGTCGCCGTCGCCGGTGGGCTCAAGCGTTGCTTTCACCGCCGGCGTCGTCTCGGTCAGCATGGCGCGCAGCAAACGCTGCATCGTCGCATCGTAACGCTGCGACCACGATTTGAATTCCATGGTCTTGTAGATCTGCTCCTCATGGAGGAGGTCGAAACCGGCCTGCTTGATGGCGACACGCCATTCGGCCATGGCCCAGGCGCGCAGATGGCTCGGGTCGCGGAAGCGTTCGAAGGCATTGATGTAATCGCCGACCGCCCCTTCCGGCACGACATTGTCCACGATCGCAAGCGTGCCGCCGGCTTTCAGCACGCGGTGCGCTTCGGCGAGGAAGTCGGGAATGGAGTCGAAGTGATGCGGCGCGATGCGGCAAGTGACGAGGTCGAAGCTGGCATCGTCGAAGGGCAGGGCTTCGGCCTTGGCGTAGGTCGTGCGCAGATTGCCGAGGCCGCGTTTGGCGGCCTCGAGCTTGACCATGTCCAGCATTTCCTGGGTGATGTCGGTAGCCCAGACGCGCGCGACATGCGGCGCGAAGGTGTAGGCGACGTGACCGCCGCCGGTGGCGATATCGAGGACGCGCCAATCCTTTTGCGGCGAGGTGAGGGTGACAAGGCGCTCCAGGCTCTTGCCGAGCGCGTGCGGCTTGGACGTCAGGTAATGGGCTGCGGTCTTGCCGAACTGTTCCTGAACCAGGGTCTTGCTCATGGCGGCCGTCCGTAGGCTGTGAGGAAACTCGTTCCTGCATAGCCCTTTCCGCGGAGCGGCGAAATGTCGCTTTTGATGCGACAGCTTTTCCTGAAGCGCAATAAACGCGCCGTCAGTCCTTCTCACCGCCGCGCATGTCGTCATAGCCATGCTTGTCGGAATAGAAGGCCAAAGCCATCAGGCCGCCGCCGATCAACAGCGAAAAGAACACGCCGCCGATAATGGCGAAGTATCCGTAAAGCGGGATTTCGCTGGCGAATTCCCACCACGACCGCGCGGCGAACCACAGCGAGGCGGCGCCGACAGCCAGAAGGGGAGCGATGACATACCATTTGCCCATGCGGGCGATATAAGCCCTTGAGGCAGCTTTGTCACATCGCCAGTCCTCGTAAAAAAGACGCCCAGCCATGAAACAGGGCTGGGCGTCTATCAGGTCATCGATAAACGCGATGGCTCGCGTTTACTGCTTACTGCTTCGGCGTGGCCGGCTTGGTGGCGGGCATCGCGCCCGAACCAGAGCCCGTGGCGCCCGAACCGGTGGTCGCGCGGGAGGCCGGTTCGTAATAAGCAAAGGTCGGCGCGTTCTTGAGCTGATCCTTGGTGTAGCTCACGGTGATCTTGTCGATCGACGCCGAGTCCGGCTTGCGCGTCACGGAAACGCTTTCGAACGGGAGGGCGACGTCCTTCTGGCCAACGCCGAGGAAGCCACCGACGCCGACGACTACGGCGTTGATCTTGCCGTCGCTGCCGATAATGACGTCGTTGATTTCGCCGATCGAGGCGTTATCCGGACCGTAGACCGAAGCGCCGATCAATTTCGAACCGCGCCAGTCGGTGGACGGCTGCGATGCGACGAAGCCGCCGGAGGTGGCGTTCATCGTCGACGATGCAGTCGGAGCGGGCGACGTGGTGGCAGTCGGAGCGGACTGAGCGAAAGCGGGGGCTGCGAGGACAGTGGCCAGCGCAGCGGCGGTCAGGGTGCGTTTCATCATTCGTTTTCTCCTTTTGAGCACGAATTGGTCAGGCAAACGGGGAAGTGCGGCGCGCGCATTGCCTCACGTGCGCCACATACGAAAAGAACGCAGGACTCGCGTCCTGCGTTCCGAACTTTTTCAAAGATAAGGCTGCGTCAGTTCGCGCAGCCGTCAATGCGCTGAATTATATTCAAGCCTTCTCGGAACTTTCCGCCGACTCGGCTTTCTTGACGCTCCTGACCGGGGCTTCGGCTTCCGGCGCTTCGACGGCGTCGGCGACCGGCACGTCCTCGACCAGCGGCATGCCGCGGCGCAGGGTGGAGCGCAACGCGGCGACTTCGCTCTGCAGGCGCGAATTGTCCTTGCGCGCCGCTTCGAGCGCGCCTTCGACCACCGCGCGTTCCATGCGCTCGCGCTGCAGCGCCGAGTTCAGATCCTCGACGCGCTTTTCGATATTGGTGCGCGACACCTGCACGTCGGCTTCGAGATGGCCGTTGCGCTCGGTGAGCGCGGCGATCTTCTCGTCGGCGCGGGCCAGCGCCGTCTCGCGGGCCTTCAACGCCTTGGTCAGCGCATTGTTGCGCTCGGTCAGCGCGACGCGGGCCTGTTCCAGGTCCTTGGTCTGGCGCTCGCGCTGCTCATGCGAGGCTTCGATCTGGGCGAGGCGCTTTTCCGCGTTGTTGCGCGAGATGGTGGCTTCGACCGATTTGCGGTCGAACGCGCGCACTTCCTCGGTGCGGGCGATCAGGTTGTGGCGCGCTTCGGCGAGCAGGCGCTCGGCGGTCGCGGCCCGCGAGGTCAGCGCATCGAGGCGCATGTTGAGGCTGTTGCGCTCGGCCTGATGCTGCTCCTTGGCCTCGTCGAGCGCGGCGGAGAGGCGGCCGCGTTCGGCGTAGGCTTCGGCGAAGCTGGCTTCGACCTTGCCGAGCTGGGCGCGGGTCGCGGTCAGCGTGTTTTCGCTTTCGGTCAGGCGGCGGGTGAGGCGGGCGGTCTCGTTGAGCGCCGCGTCGATATTGGCCTGCAGCGCGCGCTTCTCGTCTTCGAGCAGAGCGAGGCGCTCGCGTGCGGCCGCCAGTTCGCCTTCCAGTTCGACGATGCGCTTGTCGGCGGCGTCGAGCTGCTCCTGCGCGGTGCGGCGGGCATCGCCCAGCGTCCGGCGCTGCGTGGTTTCCTGCGCCAGCTGGCGCTCGAGTTCGGCGATCTGCGCCGCCCGCGCCGACAGGCCATCGGTCAGCTCGATGCGGACGCTTTCGAGGCCGCGGTTCGATTCACGCGCCAGTTCGAGATCCTCGCGCAGCTTCTCGGCTTCGGCTTCGAGCGCGGTGGCCTTGCGTTCGATCTGGTAGAATTCGCCGCGCAGCGTCTCGTAAGAGGTGCGCGATTCCGCCAGCATGTTGGACAGGCCGAGCGTGTGCGACTTTTCCTGCTCGAGGGCGCGCAGCGTCGAATTGAACGGGTGGACGATCTTGTCGAAGGCGGCCTTGAGCTCGTCGAGCTCGCCGATCTTGCGGCCGGTATCGTTGAGCAGGTGGCGCAGCGCCTCGTTCTCTTCGCCAATGCGCGAGCCGACGTCGGAGTAGTTCTCCGGCGTGATCTGACGGGCGACCGGATGGGCCGGCACGCTGCCGGCGGGGCGGGCGGTGTCGCCGACCTTGCGGTCGGGCTCTTGCTCGCGGGGCTTGCCGCCAAACAGATCCGATAACTTCGCCATAAGATACGCCTCCACACACGCCCGGCTTTTGCCGGTGCGCTCACGCCTGTGGTTCTTAAGATATTATAAACGAATGGGGATTGGAACATTGGCAAGCCCCAATCGTCCGCTTCGGCGCGGCAGACCGCGATCATGGTTAACGGCTTAAATGGGCCGTTTGGTCAGGCGATCGACGTGAATCCGTCATAAAAGCCGGCGCGAAGCGTACGGGCCGGGATAACCCGGAACCTCAAGGCGCATAGTCCCGCAACAAAGAATGGCGTTGCCGGTGCCGGTCGAGCGCCAGATTGATCAGCCGGGTCAGCAGCTCGGGATAGGGAACTCCCGAGGCTTCCATCATCTTCGGGTACATGCTGATCGAGGTGAAGCCGGGCAGGGTGTTGATCTCGTTGAAGTAGAATTCACCGCTCTTGCGGTCGAGGAAAAAGTCGACCCGGGCGAGCCCGCTGCATTCGAGCACCGCGAAGGCCTGCGCCGCCAGCACGCGAACCCGCGCCATGGCGACATCGTCGATCCGCGCCGGCAGATCGACCGCAGCGCCATCCTTGTCGAGATATTTTGCTTCATACGAATAGAATTCGTGGCGCGGGTCCGGATTGATCTCGCTGGCCACGCTGACGAACAGCGGCTCGTCCTCGAGCACGGCAACCTCGACTTCACGCGCATCGATGCCTTGTTCGATCAGAATCTTCAGATCGTAGCGAAAGGCATCATCAAGCGCGGCCTTGAGCTGGTCCCAGCTCTTGACCTTATGAACGCCGACGCTCGAACCCATGTTGCAGGGCTTCACGAAGACAGGCAGCGACAGTTTCGCGCGCGCCGCTTCGATGCAATCCGCCGGATCGCTTTCGTAGTCGCGGCGCTTCAGTGTCACATAGGGCGCGATCGGCAGGCCCGCCTGAAGCGCCAGCCGCTTGGCGACGTCCTTGTCCATGCTGACCGCGGAGGCCAGCACGCCGGAACCGACATAGGCGACGTCAGTGAGATCGAACAGGCCCTGGATGGCGCCGTCCTCGCAGAGCGGGCCATGCATGACGGGAAAGAACACGTCGATGTCGCGAACGCCCGGTATGGCGCCATCGACGGGCAAGAGGGCGCCGCGGCCGTCGGGCTGGGCTGCGAGACGCACCTCCGGTGCATTGCGCCTGATCGGCAGCGCGCTGCCTGCCGTCTGCTCGATCGTGTTCAGATCGTTCAGTTGCCACAGTCCGGTCTTGTCGATACTGACCGGCACGACGTCGAAACGCCCGCGGTCGAGATGCCGGATCACGGATGCGGCCGATTGCAGCGACACTTCGTGTTCGCCGGATTTGCCGCCGTACAGGACTGCTACGCGAATCTTCTGAGCCATGGCCTTTGACTATCACCACGCGGCGTCTGCGCGCCAGCGCCGGGTTTGGCGACTTCGGTATTCGTTTGACAGGCCGTAAGTTATTCTAGACCAACGAGGATTGAAACATTGGCGGGCCGGCTGGCCGCGGCCCTGCATGGCATAATGCGGCCGAGGTTAACGGCGGGGGCGGAACAGTCGGGGAGCCGGACATGAACTCGTCACAGAACGCGGATGCGACGACCGGGCCGCAAGCCGAAACCTACAGCTACCGCGCATCGCTGCTCGGCGCGCCGTTCACCTTTCGGCTGACCGACGCCGGCCTGGCCTTCGAGGCGGGACGCCGCGCGGGTCTCATTCCCTATCAGGCGATCGCGCGGGTTCGGCTGTCGTTCAAACCGTCGAGCATGCAGTCGCGGCGCTATCAAGCCGAAATCTGGGCGGCCGATGCGCCGAAGCTGACGATCTATTCCAGCTCGTGGAAGAGCATGATGATCCAGGAACGGCAGGATCAGGCCTATTCGGCTTTCCTCGCTGCGCTGCATCGCCGGCTCGCCGTCGCCGGCTCGGCGGCGCAGTTCGAACGCGGCAGCGTGCCGTTCCTTTATTGGCTGGGATTCGCCGCCTTCACGGCGGTCACACTCGGCCTGGCCTTGCTGATCGTGCGCGCCTTGCAGGTCAATGCGAAAGGCGGCGCCATCTTCATCGCCGCCTTCCTTGCCTTGTTTCTGTGGCAGGGCGGCAATTTCCTTCGCCGCAACAAGCCGGGCACCTATCGTCCCGATGCGCCGCCGGCCGATCTGCTGCCTTAGAGCGTTCAGTTGGTTGCGGCTTCGATCGACTTCGGCGTGATGAACCGTTCGAGCCGGCCGGACTGCGGATGCAGCTTGCGCCAGTTGTCGAAAGCGAAGTCGATGACGATGAGGCCGGCGGTCGGCAAGTTCTCGCGCAACCGCTCGCGCGCCTCGATGTCGCCTGAGGCGATCAGCGTCAGCGCCGCCTCATGCAGCGACGGGTTATGTCCGACCACCATCATCGTCCGGACGGACTCCGGTGTTTCGCCGACGATCCCAAAGATGTCATGGATCGTGGCTTCATAGACGCGCTCGTCGGTGGTCGCGCCGGGCGCCGGCCGCAGCGTCTCGGTCAGGTGCTTCCAGGTTTCCTGAACGCGGCGGGCCGGCGACAGCACGACGCGGTCCGGGCCGAGCGCGTGGCTCGTCATGTAGGCCCCGATCTGGCCGGCGTCGCGCCGCCCGCGATCGACAAGGGCGCGGTTGCGGTCGTCCTTGCCGATTTCGCCCGGTTCGGTCTTGGCGTGGCGGAGGATGAGGAGACGCCGCATGGTCACTTCCGGCTGGGGGAACGTTCTGGCTAAAGGGCAGGGCGATAGGCTAAGGGGTGTCGAATCTGTGCCAGATTAGCACCGCTGGCTAGCACCCCAGGCTGGCAACCTTGCCAGTTCGGACCGGCAATGAGCCGAAACGGTGACAGAGCGCTGCGACACGAGACCTCAGCGGATGACCGACACCGATCCCAGCACTGAGCCGTTGCCGGCGACCTGGTACGAAGCCACGCGCGTGGCGCGGCCCCAGCACCCGCGGCTGGGCTTCGATCTCGATGTCGATGTCTGCGTGATCGGCGCCGGGCTTGCCGGCCTGACGGTGGCCCGCGAGATCGCCATGCGCGGCTGGTCGGTCGCGGTGCTGGAAGGCGGCCGCATCGCCGAGGCGGCCTCGGGCCGCAACACCGGCTTCGTGCTGCCGGGCTTTGCCGAAAGCGTTGACGGTTTGGTCGAGCGCATCGGCCTCGATCACACCAAGCGGCTCTGGGCGCTGTCGGAACAGGGCGTCGATTACGTCCGCCGTACCATCGACGACAATAATCTGCCCGGCGTCGATCCGGTGCCGGGCTGGCTGCGGGTGCATCAGACCGACGAACCGGACCGCGTGCGCGCCGATGTCGAGCGGTTGCGCTGGATTGGCGCCGATGTCGAAATGTGGCCCACGGAGAAGGTGCGCGCCGAATTGTCGAGCGCGCGTTATTTCAGCGCCGTCCATTGGCGCAACGCCTTCCATATCCATCCGCTCAATTATGCGCTGGGCCTCGCCCGGCTCGCGGCCGATGCCGGCTGCCGGATCTTCGAGGAAACGCCGGCGCTGTCGATCGATCCGGCGGGTGTTCGCAAGCGCATCGTGACGCCGAACGGGCGGCTGCGCGCGGCTCATGTCGTTTTCGCCGGCAATGTGCAGCTCGGCAATCTGATGCCGTCGCTGGCGCAGACTTTGCTGCCGGTGAACACCTTCGTGATGGTCACCGAGCCGCTCGGCAACAGGCTCAAGGAATTCGTACGCTATCGCGGCGCGATCAGCGACACGGCCCGCGCGGATAATCACTACCGCATCGTCGATGGCGATCGCCTGATGGTGTCGGGCCGGGTGCGGGTGTGGCAGGCCGATGCCGGCCGCTTTGCCAGCGCGCTGGCCGCCGACGTCACCCGCAAGTTTCCCGGTCTCGGTCGTGTCGAGGCGGCGCAGGTCTGGTCGGGCACGTTGGGACGCACCATTCACCGTATGCCGCAGATTGGCGCGATGGCGGAAGGCGTCTGGGTCGCCAGCGGCTTTGCCGGGCATGGGCTCAATACCACGGCAATGGCCGGCGAATTGATTGCGCGCGGCATCGTCGACGGCGACGACACCTGGCGTTTGTTCGCGCCTTACGAACTGGTCTGGGCCGGAGGCCGCACCGGCGCCGCGGTGGCGCAGGGTCTGTACTGGTGGCGTAGCGGCGCGGCCGCACTTGCCGGCAGCTTGTCGCGCTATCGCGAGCGCCGCCGCCTCGCCAAGGCCGAGCGCGACGCCGCGGTGGCCGCGGCCGGGCCCGTCATTCCGCCCGAGCGTTTGCCTGCCGACCAAATCGCGGCGGCGCCGGTTGCTGCGGCAGCGCCTGCCGCCGACATGCCATCGGGCGCGCCGTCCGGAGGCCAGCCGGAACGGCGAAAGAATCGCGGCAAGCGCCGTGGTGTAAAGAAGGACGGGTCTGAAGGTTCCGCGCCGCCTGATGCCGCACCGTCACCTGAAAGCACCACCCATTAAGAATTGTGCCGTCATGCTGGAAACCCACCGGCGGATTCGCCGGTTGATCGGTGTCACGGACCATTCGGCAATATGCGCGCTGCGATCAAGATGACGGCACGATCCATCGCGGCCTGCGGCGCGCTGCTGGCCGCCGTGCCCGCCCTTGCCGACCAGCGGACGCGCTCGACCGACTGGACCTTGACGCTCGGTGTCGAAGGCCGCGTGCTCCCACAGTTCGAAGGCAGCCGAAACGATGTGCTCCGGCCGGTGCCGGTTTTCAGTTTCCGCCGCGCCGGCACGCCGCAACGATTCCGCAGCCCGCGCGATGGCGGCGGCGCCGCGTTGATCGATAACGGGCCGTTCAAGTTCGGGCCGGCCATCAAGGTGAAGTTGCCGCGCAAGGAAAGCGAAGACGTCGCGCTGCGCGGCCTCGGCAATGTCGATTGGACGCTGGAAGCGGGCGGCTTTGCCGAATTCTGGCCGTCGGACTGGCTGCGCACGCGGCTGGAATTGCGCCAGGGCTTCGGCGGCCATAAGGGCCTGGCCGGCGATCTCTCGGCCGATCTCGTCGTGCCGCTGACGGAGCGTCTGACGCTGTCCGGCGGCCCGCGCCTGAGCGCCACCAACGCCGCGGCGGTTTCGCCCTACTATTCAATTACCTCAGGACAATCGGCGGCCTCCGGCCTGCCGGTTTATTCGGCAGGCGGCGGGCTCAAGTCGTGGGGCGCCGGTGCGCAAGTCAGTTATCAGATCGATCCCGGCTGGCGTAGCTACTGGTTTATCGAGTATGAGCAGCTCGCTGGCGACGCGGCCAAATCTCCTCTGGTCACGCAGCGCGGCTCGATCAACCAGATACAGGTGGGGATTGGGATCACGCGATCCTTCGACATCCCGGGCCTGTGGTAGACTGCGAACCCACGAACGCCGAGTTTTCCGTCCATGAGAATCCTGACCGCCTGTGCGGCGGCCCTGCTTGTTGCGGGCTGCGTCGACACCAATTCCAATCTGGCCTCCAACACCCTTGGCGGCTCGGGCTCATCCTCACCGCGGCCGAAGACGATTGTCGTCTCGGACTTCGTGGTGTCGCAGGATGTGCTGCTGATCGACCGCGGCTACACCGCGCGGCTCGAACGCAAGATCGGCGCCTTTCCGACGCATGAGCGCAAGCCGCGCACCATGGACCGGGTCAATGACGAGATCGTCGCCTCCATCGTCGCCACCTTGCGCGAAGCCGGTCTCGATGCGCAGCCCGGCGCGGAAGAGGGGCTGAGAGCGTCGTCCGATGCGGTCATCATCAACGGCCGCCTGCGGCCATCCAGTGCCGATGCCAAAAAGAATGAAGCCGGCATCGGTGGCGGCAAGAGCAATGTCACCGCCGACATGACGATGTCGACCTTCTCCAGCCTCGGCAAACGCGAACTGCTCAGCTTCTCGGCGCAAGCCGATGCCAAGTTGCCGTCGGGCAAGGCGGCGTCCACCAGCAATTCCGAAATTTCCACCGTGCTGGCGAGTCTCGAGGGCGCGCAGGAGAAATTGTCGTCCGATGTCGAAGCGGCTGCGCGCAAGATCGGCCGCGCCGCGGGCGAGAAGATCGTGGCCTATGCCAAGGTGCAGGGTTGGTTGAACAAGGCTGATGGCGAGAACGCCGTCGCCCATGCCGATACGGCCAAGCCTGCCAGCGCCAAGCCGAAGCCGGCGGCGAAACCGGAGGCCAAGCCCGCCGAAGCGACACCATCGGATTCGAAATCCGAGATCCAGTCGCCTGACGACGTGGCGAGCGAGCCCGCCGATGGCGAGACCGATATGGTCAAGCTGCCGGCGCCCAAGCCGAAGAAGAAGCCGGCGGCGTGAGCCGCCGCCGCGACCGTTGCTTCATCCGCGCGGTCGATGAGTTTTACGGATCAGCTGACGGTATCTCATGCGCACCATTGCGAGTGTGCGCTGCCGCATGACCGGCCGCTGCGTTTATTGATTTTAATCAAGGTTGGAGACGGACTGCGTCGCCACGCTGTTGCTCGCATATCGAGACAATGGCGGGCAACCATGCAGCATCACGATATCCCGGGCACGACGGTTTTCGACGGCGAACAGGCGCAGAAGGGCTATGCGCTGAATGCCATGTGTTACTCGTTCAACGCTGCCGCCAATCGCGACGAGTTCAAGCGCGACGAAGACGCCTATTGCACTAAGTACGGCCTGAACGAGGAACAGCGCACGGCGATCCGTGAGCGCAACGTACTCAAGCTGCTCGCTGCCGGCGGTAATGTTTATTACCTCGCGAAATTTGCTGGCATTCTCAATCTCAACGTCCAGGACATCGGCGCGCAGCAGACCGGCATGAGCGTCGATGCGTTCAAGGAAAAGCTGGCGGCAGCGGGAAGGTAACGGCCATGGCTCAAATCGTCGGCGCGATCGCGACTTCGCATATTCCCGCTATCGGCAAGGCGATTGCCGAAAAGCGGCAGAACGACCCTTACTGGAAACCGTTCTTCGACGGTTACGCCGCAGCCCATGCCTGGCTGAAGCAGGCCCGGCCCGACGTCGTCGTCATGATCTATAACGATCACGGCCTCAATTTCTTCCTCGACAAGATGCCGACCTTCGCCGTCGGCGCCGCCGCGCAGTATCGCAGCGAAGACGAGGGCTGGGGCCTGCCGGTGCTTAATTCGTTTCCCGGCGATGCGGCGCTGTCCTGGCATGTGATTGAACATCTGGTGGCCGATGAGTTCGACGTCGTCTCCTGTCAGGATATGGCGGTCGATCACGGCTTTACGGTACCGATGAATCTCATGTTTCCGGATGCCGGCGGCCAGTGGCCGGTGAAGACGCTTCCGGTCTCGATCAACACGGTGCAGCATCCGCTGCCGTCTCCGGCGCGCTGCTGGAAACTCGGCCGCGCGATCGGCCGCGCCATCGAAAGCTACCCGAAGGATCTGCGCGTGGTGGTGTTCGGCACCGGTGGTCTGTCGCATCAGCTCGACGGCACGCGCGCGGGCTTCATCAATAAAAAGTTCGATCTCTATTGTCTCGACACCATCGTGCGCGATCCCGAGGCGCTGACCAAATTGTCGGTGATCGATCTGGTGCGCGAGGCGGGGGCGCAGGGCGTCGAATTCCTCAACTGGATCGCGATGCGCGGCGCGTTGCTTGGCAATGTCAGCCAAGTTCACCGCAACTATCATATTCCGATCTCCAACACCGCCGGCGCCACCTTGGTGCTCGAGAACCGGACCGCCGCGCAAAGCCAGGCGGCCTGACGCCGCGACCTGCAAGAGGACGTTTAATGATGAAGATCTGCGTCGCCGGCGAAGGCGCCTTCGGCAACAAGCATCTCGAGGCTCTCGCCAAGATCGACGGCGTTGAAGTCGCGTCGCTGGTCGGCGGCGTGGCGGATGCGACCGAGGCCGTGGCGAAGAAGTTCAACATCCCGCACTGGACGCTGGACCTCGCCGAGGGCGTGGCGCAGCCCGGTGTCGAGGCCGTCATTCTGACCACGCCGACGCCCTTGCATGCGCGTCAGGCCGAGCAGGCGATGCGCGCCGGCAAGCATGTGCTGGTCGAAATCCCGATGGCTGACAATGTCGCCGATGCGGAGCGACTGGTGCAGGTCCAGAAGGAGAAGGGCGTCGTGGCGATGGCTGGCCATGTCCGCCGCTTCAATCCGAGCCATCAATGGGTTCACCGGAAAATGGTGGCGGGCGAACTGAAGTTGCAGCAGTTCGCCGCAACGACTTATTTCTTCCGCCGCACCAACCTCAATGCGCTTGGCCAGCCGCGCAGCTGGACCGATCATCTGCTGTGGCATCACGCCTGCCACGCCGTCGATCTGTTCCTGTGGCAGACCGGCGAGGTGCCGGTCGAAGCGCAGGCGATCCAGGGTCCGATCCATCCCGAACTCGGCATCGCCATGGATATGGGCATACAGCTCAAGGCGCCGTCGGGGGCGATCTTCACGCTGTCACTGTCATTCAATAACAACGGGCCGCTCGGTTCGTTCTATCGCTACATTTGCGATAACGGCACCTATATCGGCCGCTACGATGAACTGGTCGATGGCTACGACAAGCCGGTCGATCTTTCCGGCATCGGCGTCTCGCTCAACGGCGTAGAGCTGGAAGATCGCGAGTTCATCGCCGCGATCCGGGAGCGCCGGGAGCCGGAATCCTCGCTGGCCAAATGCCTGCCGACGATGCGCGTGCTCGATCGGCTGGAGCGGCAGCTGCTCGGCAACCACGCCGCCGCAGCGGAGTGATTTTCTTATCCCTCCTCCTACAGGGGCGGAATAAGAAAGCTTAGCGCCCGTCTCTCCGCGTCATGAATGCCAGGCGCTCGAACAAATGCACGTCCTGCTCGTTCTTGAGCAGTGCGCCGTGCAACGGCGGGATCAGCTTCTTCGGATCACGCTCGCGCAAGGTCTCCGGGCCGATATCCTCGACCATCAAGAGCTTGAGCCAGTCGAGCAGCTCCGACGTCGACGGCTTCTTCTTGATGCCGGGCACGTCGCGGATCTCGTAGAACAGGCGCAGCGCTTCGCTGACCAGGCGCTGCTTGATGCCCGGATAGTGAACCTCGACGATCGCCGCCATCGTCTCCGGATCGGGGAAACGGATGTAGTGGAAGAAACAGCGGCGCAGGAAGGCGTCCGGCAATTCCTTTTCGTTGTTCGAGGTGATGATCACGATCGGGCGGCGGTGCGCTTTCACCGTCTCGCCGGTCTCGTAAACGTAGAACTCCATGCGGTCGAGTTCGAGCAGCAGGTCGTTCGGAAATTCGATATCGGCCTTGTCGATTTCGTCGATCAGCAGGACCGGCCGCTCGCCGGCGACGAAGGCGTCCCACAGTTTGCCGCGCTTGATGTAGTTGCGGATATCCTTGACGCGCTCGTCGCCGAGCTGGCTGTCGCGCAGGCGGGAGACGGCATCGTATTCATAGAGGCCCTGCTGCGCCTTGGTGGTCGATTTGACGTGCCACTCCAGCATCGGCGCGCTGAGAGCCTTGGCGACCTCGAGGGCCAGGACCGATTTGCCGGTGCCGGGCTCGCCCTTCACCAGCAGCGGGCGCTCCAGCGCGATTGCGGCATTCACCGCTACTTTCAGATCGTCGGTCGCCACATAGGCGGAAGTGCCTTCAAAACGCATGGATTTCCTCGTCATTGCCGTCGCGACACTAGGGTTGCCGCCCGCGGCGGGCAAGCCGCTTGGCTGGGGCAGGGCCTTGCCGTCTGACGCAGCCGTGATGGCGGCTTGATGGCAGACGCGGTAAAAATGACTATCTAGGCGATGGAAAGTTCACCTGAAGGCACGTTCGACGAGGACAGGTTCGACAATGACAACAACAAGCGAGACCACCATCGACTTCAAATCTCTCACCGACGCCGACTGGAAGAAGCGGCTTTCGCCCGAGCAGTACCGCGTGCTGCGCCATCACGGCACTGAGCGGCCGGGGTCCTGTGCCCTGAATTACGAGAAGCGTGCCGGCACCTTTTCCTGCGCCGGCTGCGGGCAGCCGCTGTTCGAGTCCCACGAGAAGTTCGAGAGCGGCACCGGCTGGCCGAGCTTCACCGATCCGCTGCCCGGCTCCGTCGAGACCAGCGAGGACACCGCCTACGGTATGCGCCGGGTCGAGGTGCATTGCAGCCGCTGCGAAGGCCATCTCGGTCATGTCTTCCCGGACGGGCCGCCGCCGACCGGCCTGCGCTACTGCATGAATGGCGTCGCCATGGACTTCAAACCGGCGACAGAAAAGGCCGGCTGAGCCGCCGCCGGTTCTCCCACACGCCGCAATCGCCGCCCCGGTCCACTGGCCGGGGCGGACCTGTTTTGACCGGCAATTATTGCCCGTTGCGGCAAAACAGGCCCGTCCTGCCGCGGACGCCCTCTAATTAATGCATTGATATATATAGAGTAATTGGCTGGCATGGCGATTGCCAAGTCCTTCCCGAGATCGTGTGCGCTTGAGGCCCGGAGCGGGCGGCGCCACGACCGTGGAGAAGGACAGTCATGGGTATCTTCGGCGCACTCACCACCGCTGTGACGGGCATGCAGGCTCAGGCCTACGCCCTCCAGAACATCTCGGGCAACATCGCCAACTCGCAGACCACGGCGTTCAAGCGAACCGACACCAGTTTCACCGACCTGCTTCAGGACAACATCCCGTCGAAGCAGATTGCCGGCAACACGGCCGCCCAGTCGCGCCAGACCAACACGGTGCAGGGCGACGTGCAGAACGCCTCGGTGCCGACCTTCATGGCCATCAACGGCGGCGGCTTCTTCGTGGTCGCAAAGCCGGACAGCTTCGCCGACGGACGTCCCAACTTCTCCGGCGTCGATCTCTACACCCGTCGCGGCGACTTCACACTCGACCAGAACGGTTACCTTGTGAACGGCGCCGGCTACTATCTGATGGGTATTCCGGTCGACGCGACGACCGGCAACCTCGCCGGCAGCGTGCCGCAGATGCTCCAGTTCCAGAACGGCTTCCTGCCCGCGACGCCAACGTCCGAAATCAACTATCGCGCCAACCTGCCGTCCTATCCGAAGACCGTGAACGCCGATAAGTCCGTTCCGGGCTCGGAGCTTCTCAATCCGGCGAACTATTCCGCCAACCCGGTCAACGGCGCGCCGACGGTGGCGAAACTGACCGGCTATGGCGCGACGATTCTGCCGGATGCCGCAGCCGCGCTGACTGGCTCTGCGGACCTGTCGGCGTTGTCATCGGCCGGCGGCACGATCGAAATCAACGGCACGCCGATTGCGATCGCAGCCGCTGACAACGCCGCTGCCATTGTGACCAAGATCAACGCGGCGACCGGCACCACCAATGTCGGCGCCACGCTGGTCGGCAACAAGCTGGTTCTGACCGGTACCAATGCCAGCACGAACATTACCATCGGCGGCGGTTCGACCTTGTCCTTGCTGACCGAGATCGGCATGTCGGTCGGTACCACCAACGCGACGAACCTGCTGACGCAAGGTATTGCGGCGGCTGGCCAGACACTGACCTTCAAGGTCGGCGCCAACCCGACGCTCACGGTCACCTTCGGCGCCGGCAATGTCGTGACACTTGCCGATCTGAACGTGCAGTTGGCCACGCTCGTCGGCGGTACGGCCTCGGCCGACCCGGCGAACGGCAATATCACCGTCTCGGCCGCGAGCAACACCGATACGATCACGGTTGGCGGCACGGCGACGCCGCGCAACTTCGGTATCCGCACGATGTCGGCGTTGCCCTCCAACAGCACCGTGGTCGGTCAGGACCAGTCGACGTTCCTGAATGAAAGCATCGCCGGCGGCGCCGTCACCGCCTATGACGTAGCCGGTTCGGCGGTGAACGTGCAGGTTCGCTGGGCCAAGGTGGATTCGAGCGCGCTCGGCGCCGGCCACACCGACAAATGGAACATGTTCTATCAGACCAATTCCAAAGCCACCGGCACGGCCGCGGCCTGGCAGAACACCGGCGTCGATTACGTGTTTTCCGCGAACGGCACGCTGACGCCGTCCATCAATGCCATCACGCTCAGCAATGTCACCATTGACGGCGTCAGCCTCGGCACGCTGCGTGTCGTTCACGCGACCGGCGGCGTCACCCAGTATTCCGACGCCAACGGCTCCGTGAAGGTCAACCAGATGGAGCAGAACGGCTTCGGCGCCGGCGAACTGAAAACCATCGCCGTGTCGGACAAGGGCCGCGTCACCGGCACCTATTCGAACGGCCGCACCATCGACCTTGCGGAAGTGACGCTGGCGAATTTCTCCGGCGCGAACGGCCTGAAGAAGCTCGATGGCGGCGCCTTCGCTGCCACAGCCGAATCCGGCACGCCGACTTACGGCGCGGCAGGCAAGATCGTGGGTTCGTCGCTAGAGGGCTCCAACACCGACATCGCCGACGAGTTCACCAAGCTGATCGTCACGCAGCAAGCCTACTCGGCGAACACCAAGGTGATCACGACGACGAACACAATGGTTCAGGACCTTCTGAACGTCATTCGCTAGCAGGTCCAAGACGACGGCGGAATAGGAACGGCAGCCGGCCATGAGTCTGTCACAGGCGCTGATCTCCTCGATTGCGGGATTGAACACCACGCAGTCCAATCTCGCGCTGGTGTCGGCGAACGTCGCCAATGCCGGCACGCCGGGCTATGTCCGCAAGACGGCGAACCAGGTCGCCACCGCCGCAAATGGCACGGCGGTCGGCGTTCGCACGGTGTCGGTGCAGCGCGAACTCGACTCCTATGTCCAGCGGCAACTGCGGACGGAGAATTCGGGTGCGAGCTACGCTTCGATCCGCGCCCAGTTCTACAACCAATTGCAAAGCGTCTACGGCCAGCCCGGCTCTGCAACCGCGCTGGATACGGTCTACAACAACTTCACGTCGTCGCTGCAGACTTTGGCATCGAGCCCCGACGACGCCTCGGCTCAGGCCGGCGTGGTCGGGACGGCGCGGCTCCTGGCCGAGCAGCTCAATTCGATGACCAGCCAGATCCAGTCGCTGCGCAATGCTGCCGAACTGGGTCTGTCGGACTCGGTCAGCCAGGCCAACGACGCGATGCAACACATCGCGAGTATCAACTCCCAGCTTTCTGGCGTTGGCACGATCGATTCGTCCGCCGCGCTGCTGCTCGACCAGCGAGATGCCTATATCGACAAGCTGTCGAAGCTGATGGACATCAATGTCGTCCCGGGCGACCGCAACCAGGTGACCGTCTTCACCAATTCCGGCGTGCAGCTTGTCAGCCGCACCGCATCGACCCTCGGTTTTGATGCCACGGGTTCGGTATCGGCCAACACGACGTGGAACGCCGATCCGGACAAGCGCGGCGTCGGTACGCTGACGCTAACGTCAGCCAATGGCAGTACGGTCGATCTGATCCAGACCAACGCTATCCGCTCCGGCGAAATTGCCGGCTATTTGCAGATGCGCGATCAGGATCTGGTGCAAGCGCAGACTCAGCTCGACGCCTTCGCCGCCGTTATGTCCAGCGCGCTGTCTAATACGACCACGCAGGGCACGGCGGTCACGTCCGGCGCGCAGAGCGGCTTCGACGTCGATATCAGCGGGCTGTCCGCCGGCAACACCATAACGATCAACTATACCGACGGCCTGACGCATACGCCGCGCACGCTGACGTTGATGCGGGTCGACGATCCGAAGGCGCTGCCGTTGCCGAACGACGCTACGGCCAATCCGAACGATCGGGTGGTTGGCATCGATTTCTCCGGCGGCATGAGCACGGTCTTCGGACAGATCGCTTCCGCGATCAGTTCGACCGGCATGGTCGCCTCGAACCCGTCCGGTTCGACGCTTCGCATTCTCAACGACGGCCCCGGCAATATCGTCACCGTCAATGGCGTGTCCACGACCAAGACGGCGACAAGCCTCACCGGCGGCGGCAGCCAGATGCCGTTCTTCACCGATGGCTCGTCGGTCTATTCCGGCGCGATCGACGGCCGCGGTTCGCAACTGACCGGCCTGGCCGGGCGCATTTCGGTCAATGTGGGTTTGATCGCCAGCCCTTCCGCCTTGGTGAAATACACCTCCGGCGTGGCCTCCGGCGATTCGACGCGGCCGGATTTCCTGTACAAGCAGCTCAGCAGCAGCACCCAGCTTTTCCCGTCGGGCACCGGGATCGGCACGACGGCGGCGCCGTTCTCGGGCTCGATGTCGACCTATTTGCGTCAGGTGATCAGCGTTCAGGGTCAGAATGCCGATGCCGCTGCCAATCTCAAGCAAGGCCAGGACGTCGTGCAGAATGCGCTGCGGCAGCGCTTCGACGATGCCTCGAGCGTCAATATCGATCAGGAAATGGCCAATCTCCTGACATTGCAGAACGCGTACTCCGCCAACGCCCGCGTGTTGTCCGCAGTCAAGGACATGCTCGATACGTTGATGAAGTTGTGAGGCTGAAATGACAGTATCATCGATCAACGCGCGCTCGACGCAAATGCTGCAGTCGCTGGTGAGCCTGCGCTCCCAACTCGACGACCTCAACCGGCAAATCAGCACCGGCAAGAAATCCGACACTTATGCCGGCCTGGGCGTGCAGCGTGGGGTTTCGATTACCTTGCGCTCCCAGCTTGCCGCGATCGAAAGTTATGATGCCAGCGGCCAGACCGCGTCGACGCGCATCAATCTTGCCCAGACGGCCCTGACCAGCATGGCCAAGGTCGTCAGTGATACCAAAGCGGCGATGTTCCAGGCTACGAATGTCAGCGGTGTCGGCGGCGCCAGCCAGGTGCAGAGTTCGGCCAAGTTTTCGCTCGACGAATTGACGGGACTTCTGAACACCCAGGTTGGCGGCCGTTACATCTTTGCCGGCAAGCAGACGGACAAGCCTGCGGTTGAGAGTTCCAGCAACATTCTCAACGGCGACGGCGCGCGCGCCGGACTGGTGCAGATCATCAATGAACGCAAACAGGCCGATCTTGGTTCGGATGGCCTGGGGCGTCTCGATGTCACCAACCCGACCTTGTCGTCGCTCAACATCGCCGAAGAAGCCGTTTCGCCGTTCGGCTTCAAACTGGCGTCGGTCACGTCCAACCTCACAAACGTCGTGGTCAACGGTCCGACTGGCTCGCCGGCGACGCTCGACGTCAATCTCGGCAGCGGCAATCCCAACGATGGCGAAAGTCTGACGGTAAGGCTGACCCTGCCGGACGGCACCAGCACCAGCGTGACGCTGAAGGCGACAACGGCTTCGCCTGCCGGCCCAGGTCAGTTCACCATCGGGACGTTGCCGAGCGACACCACGGCCAACCTGACAACGGCGTTGACCGCGGCACTCAAGAAAGCTGGTGGCACGGAATTGACGGCCGCTTCGGCTGTGCAGGCTTCCAACGAGTTCTTCAATGCCGATGCCAATCACCCGCCGGTGCGCGTCGATGGTCCGCCATTCGACAGCGCGACGGCCACAAAGCTCGGCTCGTCAGCCGATACCGTGATCTGGTACACCGGCGATGCCGGCAGCGACCCGGCGCGCCAAACCGCTACCGCGCTTGTCGATCCGACGCTGTCGGTTGGCTACGGTGTGCGGGCCAATGAGCAGGGTTTGCGCTCGGTGGTGCAGAATGTCGCAACGCTGGCTGCGGTGTCGATCTCGTCGACCGATCCCAATGGCGTCGATCTCAGCCAGGCGCTCAATACGCGGTTGACCGCCGGGCTCAACGGCAAGCCTGGCGACCAGAAGCTGTCGGATGTCACCACCGATCTGGCGAACGCGCAAATCTCGATCAACTCTGCCAAATCGCGGCACACGCAGCAGAACACGACGCTTCAGGAATTCCTCACCCAGATTGAAGGCGTGTCGGACACCGAAGTGGGCGCCCAGATCCTTGCGCTGCAAACGCGCCTTCAGGCCAGTATGCAGGTGACCGCGATGACCTATCAAACCAGTCTGGTGAACTATTTGAAGTAAGCGGCTGAAGCCCGCTTCATGACCGTGAAGCGCCGGCTGGCGACATGAAAAAAGCCGCGGCCCTGGCCGCGGCTTTTTGTTGTCTGGCGCTGGGAGCGGCTCAGGCGCGGCCGAGCAGACCGGCGGCGAGTTCGCGGTTGATGGTGATGAGCGAGCCAAGCTTCTCCGGCTTCGGATCGTCCATGACCTCAACGGTCTGCTTCATGACGAAGATGCCGATGTTGGCAACGTTCTGGCGCAGCTGAGCCGGGAGCGGATTTTCCGGGCGGGTGACCGATGCCATTAGCACGGTCCAGAGCTTGCGGTTGTTCAGCAGGGCCGGAGCGAGATCGAACTTCTTGGATTCCCATTCGTCGCGCACGGATGCGAGCTGCTGTGCGGCAAACAGAAGCTTATCGGCCTCTGTCTCGCGGGGCGTCGCCACCTGTTTGGCGACTTTTCCGTACACTTGCGCCGCGTGCGTCATTCATCAGCTCCTGCTCGTACTGAATCAGCTGTTTTGCCTGCTTCAATGCTTTGTAGAGGTCGCCCGTTAAGATATGATTATTGATGATCTCTATGTGCTTCCAAGTACTTGGCGCCGCCTGGGTAATGTCGCGCACGAGCGTGAAATACGTGGCGTGGTGGTCGCTCGGCGTGCGCGAGGTGTACATGAACAGGACGGCCAGATAGATCTGTTTGGCGACGGTATCCGCCTGCTCCAACGTCATAATGTCCTTCTCCCGCAGGATCGGCGCCTTGCCGTCGATCAGGAAGGTCGTGCGCCGGTCCGAATTGGTGATGACGCATTCGCCAATCAGAATGCGCTCGCCGGGCTTTAATTCGACTTTGAGGGGCATGACGGCTCCGAATCTGCATGTGAGATCGCGCTATTATAGCGTCTGACTGGTATCGCTTTATACTAAGGCCAAAAGAAAACGGCGGGGCCGAGGCCCCGCCGTTCCGCCAAGACGTGGATCTTGTCGCTCTTACTGGAAGAGCTGGAGCACCGCCTGGTCGGCCTGCGAGGCCATCGACAGCGCCGTGGTGGACAGCGAGCGACGGGTCTGCAGGGCCAGCAGGTTGGCGCCTTCCTCGTTGGTGTCGGCGAGAACGAGCTTGTCCGCGCCGGTCTGCAGGGTGTTGATCATCGACTTGGTGAAGGTCTGACGATTCTGCACCGCCGACAGGTTCGAACCGAACGACGAACCCTGCGAACGCAGCGTCGACAGCGCGCCAGTCAGCGTGCTGAGCACCGAGTTGATCGAGGTGTTCGAGTCGAAGTCCGAGTTGGTGGCCGAGTTGATCCCGAGCGCGACGCTGGAGATCGACAAGGTGTTGCCGTTCGCGTCCTTGGCCTGGATGTTGATGGCCGAGGAGCCGGTTTCGTTCAGCGTCAGCTTCAGGTTGTCGCCCGACAGCAGGTTGATGCCGTTGTAGGACGCGTCGCCCGCGTACTTGTCGAGCTGGTCGCGCAGCGTGTTGAACTGCTGAACGAGGCCCTTACGGACGCTGTTGCCGCCGATGGTCTGGGTGTTGGCACCACCGGTACCACCGTTAACCTGGCTCGACGTGGCGCCGACGACCGTGAGGTCGGACAGCGACAGGTTGGTGATGCGCAGGTTACCGTTGTCGTTGGTGGCCTTCACCTTGCCGGTCAGCGAGCTGTTGCCGTTGATCGAAGCGACGAGCTGGTCGACGGTCTTGACCGCCGCAACGCCGGCGGCGGTGCCGGTGTTGGTCAGAGTGCCGCCGAACAGCGAGGCAGCGTCCGTGCCGCCGAGGGTCAGCTGCGTGCCCTGCGCCGTGATTTCACGGATGCCGAGCTTGCCGCTGTCGTCGAAAGCCTGGAACTTGCTGTTCACGCCCGAGAGCTGCGCGTTGACGCTGGTGACCGCGGCAGCGAGGCCCGTACCGGCGGCGATCGTGACGGCTGCACCGTTGACGGTGAACTCGTACGGATCGGCCGGGGTGCCGTAGCTGGTCGTGGTCGTCGAGCCAAGGCCGAGGCCGGTGACGTTGTTCGCCACGGCGCCGTTGCTGGTCTGCGTCGTGGTGCCCAAGCCCATACCAGCGGCAGTCGCGCCGCCGGCGTTGACCGGAGCGGCCTGGTTGCTGATGATCACGCTGTTCGAACCATCGGCCTTACCAGTGATGGTGATGCCGGTGGTGCCGCTGACCGTGAACGCGCCCGCGCCGTAGTGCGTGTCGAGTTGGCTCTGGATCGCAGCGCGAGCGTTCGCGGCGCTGCTGCCCTGGGCCTGGGTCAACGTGATGGCATGCGTCGTCGTGCCATCGTTGAAGTCGAACGAGTAGGTATCCGCACCGGTCAGACCGGTGAACGCACCACCCGCGAAGGTCGCCTGCGTCGCAGCAGCGCCGGTACCGGCCTGGTTGCTGATGACGACGTCGTTGGTGCCGTCGGCCTTGCCGGTGATGCTGAAGCCGGTACCAGCGGTGTTGTTGCCGACGGTAAAGGCGCCAGAGCCGAAGCGGGCGTCGAGCTGAGCCTGGATGGAGGTCTTGGCGTGGGCCAGCGTGTCACCCGACTGGGTGCCGGTGGTGGCCGAAGTCAGGGTGATGTCCTGGCCGTTGACCTTGAACGTATAGGTCGAGGCGCCGGACAGGCCGTAGAACGCACCGCTTTCGACCGACGACGGATCGGCGACGCTCGGGGCGAGGTAGTTGGCCGAGGTCGACAGGGTCGACTGCGTGCCGGCAGTAGCAATGCTGTTGACCGCGACGTTGACGGCGGTGGTGCCGACAGCGCCGCCGGAGATGGTCAGGTTTTTGACCGAACCGGTGCCGATCGTGGTCGAGTCGATCGAGTACGAGGCGGACTGCCAGTTCGAGTCCTGGAGGGCCTGGTTCAGGGTCGACTGCATCGACTGCACGGTCGACGTGATCGAGGTCAGACCGTTGTTCGCCGCCTGGATGGTCTGAATGCCGTTCGACATCGAGTCGAGCAGCGAGTTCAGATCGCCGGCGCGGCTCTGCAGCGACTGCGACGTGAAGAAGCTGATCGGGTTGTCGAGAGCGGAGTTGACCTTGTTACCGGTCGCAAGGCGGTTCTGGGTGGTCTGCATCATGTCTGCCGTGCTCTGCAGAGACAGCAGGTTAGCCCGCACGCCGGCGGACAGGGTGACGTTATTCATGTGTATTCAACCTTTCTGGTTTGCCATTCTGGCGGTCGAGCACAAGCCGGCCTTCGGCGGCATGCGCGTCGATACCGAACCTCGCACGAAGTGCGTAACGGATCGTAAAAGCGGGTGGTTAACCGGCTAATACTGCCGGAAAATCAAAGCTAAAATTGATGCCGTGTTTCTTCACGACCCACTAACTTATCTTAAAAATACGTACCTTCCGGCCCGGGAAAACCGTGCCAATTCCGGCGTGCGGTCCGGTGTTTTAAATTACAGCGAGCGACTGACCGACAGAGGCTGCGCCGCGCTCGGTGGCGGCTGGTTGGCTCGGCCATTGGCCCCGTAAGTCGAGGGCGCTTGCTTGCGGGCAAGTTCGCCCGATACGCCGCGAATGATGCCTTCCGATACCGCGTGAGCGGTCGCGAGCACCGTCAAATTCGTCTGCAGGAGGCTGCGGAACGACTCATGGCGCGCCTCCAGGCGCTCGAGCGCACCCGGTAACGAAGCGGCAACCATTGTGGCAGAGGCGCGCAGTCGTTCGCTCTCGGCGGCGAAAGCGCGCGCGAGTTCGACTTTCTCCTCGTCGAGTTCGACCGCCGCCCGCAATTGGCCGGATCGGACGCGTGCGGTTTCTTCCGTGACCAGCGCTGCGAGGCGGTCCATCAACGTGTTGAGCCGGGCGACCGCGCGTTCGGCTTCCTCGGCGTTCTTGATCGGCGCCGGTTGCGGTGCAGGAGTTGCAGCTCGAAACGGAAGCGTCACTGGCGGATCTCCTGTTGAGCGAGCAGGGTGCTGTAAACCTGCTTGGCGATGCCGATGCCGCCGGCCTTGGCGAAATTCTTGGCGTATTCGTCGGTGAGGAATGTGCGCCAAACGCCGGTCGCGCCCGCGCCGCCGAACGGGCCTTCGCCCTGAACGCCGGTGAACATCTGCTGGAACATGTTGTTGAGGAACACAGCCTCGAAGTCTTCCGACGTCTTCTTGGCGCGCGCCTTCATCTGCTCGGGCGTGAAGTGATAGCCCGACTTGCCCTTGACCGCGCCGGTCTGGCTCTTGAGTAGGTCAGTGGCCGATTGGCCGGGGACGGGGAGCGAGATGCCGCCGATGCCTGCGCTCATCACATCACCTCGATGTCGGCCTGGATGGCGCCGGACGACTTGATCGCCTGCAAGATGGCAATCATGTCGCGCGGGCCGATGCCCAGCGAGTTGAGGCCGTCGACCAGTTGCTGCAACGAAATGCCATCCCGCACCACGGCGAGTTGCTTGCCGGTTTCCTGAACGCCGATCCGCGTGCGCGGCACGACCACCGTCTGCGCGCCGCGGGGTGCGAACGGACCCGGCTGGCTGACCTGCGGCGTCTCGGTGATGGTGACGGTGAGGTTGCCCTGCGCCACCGCCACCATGGAGACGCGGACATCGCGGCCCATGACGATGATGCCGGAGCGCTCGTCGATGACGATCTTGGCAGCGGTATCGGGATCGATCTGCAACTGCTCGATCTCGGTGAGCAGCGAGATGACGTTGCCCTTGTACTGGTTCGGCACGGTGATGCCGACGGTGCCGGGATCGAGCGATTCCGCGGTCGGCACGCCGATGTAGTCGTTGATCGCCGCGGCGATGCGCTTGGCGGTCGTGAAATCTGGATTGCGCAGCGCCATGCGGAGCTGGTTCTGACGGTTGAGATTGAAGTCGATCTCGCGCTCGATCAGCGCGCCGTTGGCGATGCGGCCGACCGTCGGCACGCCGCGCACGATCTTGGCGGCTTCGCCTTCGGCCTGGAAACCGCCGATCGCGAGCGAACCCTGCGCCACGGCATAGACATTGCCGTCGGCGCCGAGCAGCGGCGTGACCAGCAGCATGCCGCCCTGCAGACTTTTGGCATCGCCGAGCGAAGATACGGTGACGTCAATGCGCGTGCCCTGCGTGGCGAAGGCGGGCAGGTTGGCAGTGACCATGACCGCAGCAACATTGCCGGTGCGCAGAGTCTGGCCGCGGATATTGACGCCAAGGCGTTCCAGCATCGCCTGCAGCGATTGCCGGGTGAAAGGGATATTGTTGAGGGTGTCGCCCGAGCCGTTAAGGCCGACCACCAGGCCGTAGCCGATCAACTGGTTCTGACGCACGCCTTCGATATTGGCGAGGTCCTTGATGCGCGACGTCGCCCCGGCGTTTGCCAGGGTGAACAGGCTCAAGAGTGCCGCCACGAGGACGGTTCGGAACGTCGGCGTCATCACTGCTCCCCAATGTGACGTTTGACTTGTCAGGAACGTTGCGAATGCCGTGCCAACCGAGGGGCATCTCTTAAGGCTCTGATACGACGTTGTTTTTAATTTCGGCGGGGGGTGCCGAGGGCCGCGCTTAACCCGGCAGTAACCGTACCGGTCGGCAAAAACTGCCGGGGCGTTTACGACCCATTAACCATGCGCGGCGCAGGTTCCATGAAGTAATGGGGCGTTGTGCGTCGTAGCGCGGGCGGGGAGCGCTCGCGTCACCATGGGGATCACCAGAGCGCCATGCGCATCACCGGAACGAACGCGGCCTCGCTATCGGCCTCACCCAGCGCGGCGCGCCGCGCTGGAGCGGGCGGCACCTTCAGCCTTTCCCAGTTTGAACAGCCTTCGACGCCGGCACCGACCACGGCGCTGCGGTCGGTCGCTGGCCTGGATAGTCTTCTCGCCTTGCAGGGTGTTGAGGACCCCACGGAGAAGAAGAAGCGGGCGGTCGCCCGGGGCCGGAAGGCGCTCGACGTTCTCGACGAACTGAAGCTCGGCATGATCGGCGGTGGCTCGCTCGATACCGCCACCATCGCCCGGCTCAAAGTGGCGGCCGAGGGTCTCACCGATGGCTCCGGCGACTCAGGTCTCGACGGCGTTCTCGCGGAGATCGACCTCCGCGTCGCGGTGGAACTCGCCAAAGTTGCCCGCCGCTAGCCGCGATCGCTAACCGGCGCCAGCCGCTCTTTCCCCCAAGTCATTGGACTTTCACAATTTTCTGGCAGTCCACCGGGGCTGCGAGGATATTGTCGCGTTCCGTTGGTCAGTATATAAGCCAGCGCACTCGGGAGGGGACTTCTCGCGGCACAAGAAAAGCGGCGCAAGAAACGGCCGGATACTAGCGGTCAAGAAGAACACGATGGGAGTCGGTGGGATGTTGGCGAAAGTTAAGCCTTATCGGCCGTCCGATAAGGAGCCGTTCATGAATGAGCGCCAGCGCGAATACTTTCGCGCCAAGCTGCTGCAGTGGCGCGAGGATATCCTGAAGGAGGCCAAGGAGACACTTCAGCACCTCCAGGAAGAGAACCAGAATCACCCGGATCTGGCCGATCGGGCCTCGTCCGAAACGGACCGTTCCATCGAGCTGCGGGCTCGCGATCGGCAGCGCAAGCTGATCTCCAAGATCGATGAAGCGCTGGGCCGCATTGAGGACGGCACCTACGGTTACTGCGAAGAAACCGGTGAGCCGATCTCGCTACGCCGCCTCGAGGCGCGGCCAATTGCGACACTCTCGGTCGAAGCCCAGGAACGCCACGAACGCCGCGAAAAGGTCTATCGCGACGATTGAGCGATGTGCGGCTTTGGCCAAATCTGAAATTGCCCGGCTATCGCGCCGGGCAATTTGCTTTTGAGCCTAGCGGCACGGATGCCGGCGGCCGTCATATCCCATGTAAGTGCCGGATACGGGGTCAAACGAGCGGTAGCGCGAGAAGCAATAAGAGAGCCAATCGCCGCGCGGCCCGTAGGCGGGCCGCATCACCGGACCGTAGTAGCCCGGTGGATAGAATACCTGCGGGCCGTAGAACAAAGGCGGCGGGCCGCCGTAGTAATATTGATAATCGTAGCCACGCGGGCCGTAGTAACGCGGTTGCGAGGCGATGATGCCACCGAGGATCAGGCCGGTGGCAATGCCGGCGGCGATTCCAGCGCCGCCGCGGCCACGGTGACGAACATCAATGACATCGCTCACGGCCGCAGCCTTGAGCGCCGCGACGCTTGACGGGATTGTCGCAGTGGCCGGTGCCGATGAGCAGGGCGGCAAGACTGAGCATGGCCGTACAGCGGACGAAAAAAGCAGTCGCCATCGTAATCGCCATGGACGTTCCTCCTTATGGCTCATACCTGCGTCTTCTAGCTGCACGGTAATAGTCAGCTATGCGCAACGTTGCGCATTGACGCTGATCAAAGAGCGTGGGGACCGCACCGGCCCCGAATGACGGAGAACACCCTTCAGAAAAATAACACGGCCCTCGGCAGGGGAGCTACCGAGGGCCGTGTCTTGATCGTTGTCACTTACGCTCGCGAGACGCAAAGACAACGCGGGAGCACTTGAAACCGTTTACGTCACAGACTGACGCGACTGCCGCAGGGGAAATGCGGCTAGAACGGCAAGATCACATCCATCACTTGCTGGCCGTAGCGCGGCTGCTGCACGTCGCTGATTTGGCCGCGGCCGCCATAGGCGATGCGGGCCTGGGCGATCTTGGTGGAGTCGATGGTGTTGTCGCTTTCGATATCCTCGGGACGAACCACGCCGCCGACGATGAGTTCGCGGATCTCGAAATTGACCCGGATCTCCTGCTTGCCTTCGATGACCAGGTTGCCGTTCGGCAGGACCTGGATGACGACGCCGGCGACATTGGTGGACAACGCTTCGGAGCGATCGACCGAGCCTTTGCCTTCGCTCGATGTCGTGGAGTCAGCCGTAAAGATACGGGTCGGCAGCATCGAATTGGTGATCGGCAGTTTGCTCTTGCCGAAGAAGTTATCGACGCCGGAGTCTTCCTTGTTGGCGCGGCTGCGCTTGGTATCGTTGGCGATGTTGGCCTTGTCGGTGATGTTGACCTTCACCGTAAGAATGTCGCCGACCTGATGGGCGCGCTGATCCTTGAAGAAGGCGCGCGAGCCGTTCCGCCATAGTGAGTTCGGATTGTAGGTCGCGGGCTGCGCCGCCGGCATCGGCATTTGCACCGGCTTGTAGCCGGCGCGCGTCGTCGGATTGTCGACCTCGGACAGCTTGGGCTGCTCGCCGATATTCTTCAACCTGTCGAATGCGGCACAGCCGCTCAACAGCGAGGTTGCAAGCGCCGCGAGAAGGGCGTGGCGGGTCAAGGTCAATATCCTCATCTCAACAGACTTTCACTCGTGTTCATCGATCCGACTGCACAAGCGATGGCGGCGCCGCCGCTCATCGCGATCTATTCGTTCAGGGGCCGGTTCCCGCGGCTGCCGGGAGGTTGGCGGCAAACCGCGGGACCGTCGTCGACACCACCACATGGCCAGGGCCGACCACAACGCCCTGCACAGAACGCTTGGACTGTTCGTTGAGCACGGTGACGGTGTCACCTTCGGCGCCGGCCTCGGTGGCCTTGCCGCGCAAGGTCAGCGTCAGGCCGGGCGCTTCAAAGACGAGGGTCACCATCTGGCCACGCTGCACGATTTCGGGCCGGGTCAGATCGGCACTGCGCAGCGGCTGGCCGGGACGGATGACGCTGCGTGCAGCCATGCCGATGGCGCGCTCGATGCCGACGATGGCGTCGCGGCCAACTTCGGCACGCGGTCGGCGTTCAACCTGGAGATCCGCGGCTCTCAGCACGGCGCCGCGATCGACCGAGTGTGACACCATGACCACCTCCGCGGTGGCATAGGCGCGGCCGGACAGACGCAGGAGACCGCGCTGCGTTGCGCCGGTCGGGATTTCAAGCGTTGCATCGAAACGGCTGCTGCGCGCGTCATAGGAGAGGCGGGCGATGGCGATGTCGCCGCGCGATGACGGATCGACCTGGATGGCGCGCGGATCGCGGTCGAAGGTGACGGTGATGTCGGCGGCCGGACCGGCATTGAATCGGCTCGACACGGCTTCGGCAAGGCTGCGCTCGATTTCCGAAATCGGAATCTCGCGGGCGGCGCGCGTTACGGTGATCTCGGTGGCGCCGCCGGTGTCGAAGCCGACCAAAGCGTGCGGCCGCACCGCTTCGACCACCGCGGCGACCGGCACGGTGCCGGTGGTGCCGAGATCGGGCGCGCGGAAGATGGCAACATCGGCAACGATGCCGGCGTTGTCGATCAAATCGCCGATGCGCACGATGTTGGCGTTGACCGTGACATGCGTTTTGAGCTGCGGCCGCGCCGGCTCGGCCGACTGCGCCGAGGCTGCTGCGATACCGATGCCGAGCGTTGCGGTGACTGCGACGATGCGGAGGGCGGTGGCGATCATGGCTTGACCTCAGCGCATCAGGTTGGAGGTGGCCGACAGCATCTGGTCGGCGGCGGAGATAACCTTGGCGTTCATTTCGTAGGCGCGCTGTGCGGCGATCAGGTCGGAGATTTCGCTCACCGCTTCGACGTTGGCCTGTTCGAGATTGCCCTGCTGCAGATCGCCGAAACCGTTGAGCTGCGGCGTGCCATTCTGCGGCGCGCCGGAGGCCGGCGTTTCCAGATACAGGTTGTCGCCGATGCCCTTGAGGCCGGCCTTGTTGATGAACATCGACAGTTCGATTTGGCCGACCTGGTTCTGGGTGGTCTGACCCGGCTGGGTCACCAGGACCTGGCCTTGGGCGTTGATCGTCACACCGGTGGCGTTCTGCGGGATGGTAATGCCGGGCTGGATCAGGTTGCCGTTGGCGGTCACGATGCGGCCCTGCGCATCAAGTTCGAACGAGCCGTCGCGGGTGTAGGCGGTCGAACCGTCGGGCATCGTCACCTTGAAGAAGCCTTCGCCGCGGATGGCGACGTCGTAGTCCTTGCCGGTCTGCGCCAGCGATCCCTGTGTCATGATGCGCGGCGTGCCGACAGTCTTGACGCCCGAGCCGAGCTCGATGCCGGCGGGCAGGACGTTGCCCTGCGAGGAGGTCTGGGCGCCGACGCGGCTCACATGCTCGTAAAGCAGATCCTGGAATTCAGCGCGCTGCCGCTTGTAGGCGGTGGTGCGCATGTTGGCGATGTTGTTGGAGATGACCTGGACGTTGAGTTCCTGGGCCATCATGCCGGTGGCGGCGGTGTGGAGGGCGCGCATGGTCTAATCTCCTCAGGCCGGCACTTCGGCGAGCTTGTCGATCGCGGTGCGTCGCATGTCGCTTTGTTGCTGCATCATGTTCGCGACCTGGGTGTAGGTGCGCGTGATTTCGATCATGCGGGTCATCTCGACCACGGAACGCACGTTCGATTTTTCGACCGAGCCCTGCACGAACTTCGATTGCGTATCAGGAATTGGCGTGGCGCCGTCCTTCAGCGCGAAGGTGCCGACGCCGGCCTTTTGCAGCATCGCGGGGTTGTCGAAGCCAACCATGCGCAATTTGCCGCGTTGCGATTCCTGGCCAGGATTGCCGGCGACCGCGACGCTGACGGTGCCGTCGCCGCTGATCTTGATGTTGACGTCATTCGGCTGGAACTGGATCGGACCGTTCTCGCCGAGGACGGGATAGCCTTCCGAAGTCACGAGCTGGCCGGTGTTGTCGACCAGGAAGCCGCCATTGCGGGTGTAGCGTTCGCCGCCCGGCGTCTGTACGGCGAAGAAGCCCTTGCCGTTGATAGCCACGTCGGTGGCGTTGCCGGTGCGCTCCATCGAGCCCGAGCTGAAGTCGGTCCAGGTGGCGCGGTCGCGCACGAACGAGACCTGCCGATCGCGGTTTGACATATTGTCGGACCGGGCGGTCTTGCCGATGAATTCCTCGAACACCGCGCCGTCGGCTTTGAAGCCTGAGGTGTTCACGTTGGCGATGTTGTTCGCCACCACATCGAGTTCGCGCCGGAGCACGACCTGACGCGATAGTCCGACCAGCAGCGTATTCTGCATCGGTCATCTCCCCTTGATCCCGACGAAGCCTGCCCTCCCGAGGCCGGTCCCGCCGTGTGGTGAAAGGACGGCTCTCCCAAGCTGCCCTTTCGCGGAAGAAGGATTGCAGCCTCCGTGCCAAGTCGGAATGTCATTATATTTCAATTACTTAATTATTTTTAAGCCATAATTCGTAAGGCAAAAAACACCATAGTGGCCGATTTGGCCCGGCAATTCTTGCCGCTTTGGGAACCCAAGAAAGGTTCTGTTAACCATACCGCCACTAACGTGGCGCACCGACACCGATGGTGGCGGCGATGGGGCGGCTTGCCGGCGACGACACGGCGCGCAGGCCGGCGCCAAGCGCATTGCCCGACAATTTGTGAGGGGACAGGGGTCTTTAGATGGCCAAGGCGAAAAAAGACGCGGAACCCGAGGCCGAAGGTGAAGAGGCCCCCAAGAAGAGCAAGCTACCCTCGAAGAAGGTGATGATCATCGCAGCCGCGGCGCTGCTGGTCGTCGGCGGTGGCGGCTTCGGCGCCATGAAGATGATGGGCGGCAAGGACAAGCACGAGGAGCCCAAGAAGGAAGTGGTCAAGCCCGCAACCTTCGTCGATCTGCCGGACGTGCTGGTCAACCTCGCCAATTCCGGCGGCGAGCGCACTCAGTATCTCAAGGTGAAGGTTGTCCTGGAACTGCCAGACGCCGAGCTGGTGCCGAAGATCCAGCCGCTGATGCCGCGCGTGATGGACGCCTTCCAGACCTATCTGCGCGAATTGCGTCCCACCGATCTCGACGGCTCGGCCGGCCTCTACCGGCTCAAGGAAGAACTGACGCGCCGCGTCAATGTCGCGGTCGCGCCCAACAAGGTGACCGCAGTTCTGTTCAAGGAAATCGTGGTCCAGTAGCGCGGCGCGCCACCGGACCACCGTAAGACAAGAAGCAGACGGCAAAGACGAGCATGGCGGGCAACGACAAGATCGACCAGGACGCGCTGGCGGCGGAGTGGGGCGTCGCGCTCGAGGCCGAGCAGGGCGGCGGCGCGGCCGCGCCGGCGGTGCCTGCCAGCAGTGCCGATCAGGCCGCCGCGCAATGGGCGGCCATGGTCGACGACACCGCCACCTTCCAGTCGAGCAATAAAGGCGGTGCCGAGCGCATCCTCAATCAGGAGGAAATCGACAATCTGCTTGGCTTCAGCCTGGCGGATGTGACGCTCAACGACAATTCCGGCATCCGCTCCATCATCGACTCGGCGATGGTGTCCTACGAGCGTTTGCCGATGCTCGAAATCGTCTTCGACCGCCTGGTGCGGTTGATGACGACCAGCCTGCGCAATTTCACCTCGGACAACGTCGAAGTTTCGCTCGACCGCATCACCTCGGTCCGTTTCGGCGATTATCTGAACTCGATCCCGCTGCCGGCCATTCTCGCCGTGTTCAAGGCGGAGGAATGGGACAATTTTGGTCTCGCCACCGTCAATTCCAGCCTCATCTATTCGATCATCGACGTGCTGCTCGGCGGCCGTCGCGGTCAGAGCTCGGTGCGCGTCGAGGGCCGGCCCTATACGACGATCGAAACGAGCCTGGTCAAGCGCATGATCGAGGTCGTGCTCGCCGACGCCGAACTCGCCTTCAAGCCGTTGTCGCCGGTGAAGTTCAATATCGACCGTCTCGAGACCAATCCGCGCTTCGCCGCGATCTCGCGTCCGGCCAACGCCGCCATTCTCGTGCGCCTGCGCATCGACATGGAAGACCGCGGCGGCAATATCGAACTGCTGCTGCCTTACGCCACCATCGAACCGATCCGCGCCACGCTTCTCCAGATGTTCATGGGCGAGAAGTTCGGCCGCGACCAGATCTGGGAAGGCCATCTGGCCACCGAAATCGGTCAGGCTGAAATCGGCGTCGATGCCGTGCTCTACGAGGAGCACCTGCCGCTGCGCAAGATGATGCAGCTCAATGTCGGCGATACGCTGATGCTTGAGCTCAAGCCCGATGCACTGGTCAAGCTGCGCTGCGGCGACGTCACGCTGACCGAAGGCCGCATGGGCCGCGTCGGCGACCGCATCGCCGTGCGCGTTACCAAGAACCTGCGCAAGCCGCGCACCACCTTCGCGATGTTCGAGAAGGCGGACGAATCCAAGATCCGGATGGAGACACAGTGATGTTTCAATACGGCTTCCTGATCGAGAGCCTGGTGTCCGTCCTGCTGCTGATGACCATCCTCTATTGCGTCCGGCTCAATAATCAGATCCGCCTGCTCAAGGCCGACGAACAGTCGCTGCGCGCCACCATCGCCGAACTCATCACCGCGACCGAAATTGCCGAACGTGCCATCGGTGGCCTCAAGGCGACCATGCGCGAGAGCGAGCAGACGCTCGGCGAGCGCGTCAAGCGCGCCGACACGCTCTCGGCCGACCTCGGCCGTCAACTCGAATCCGGCGAACTGCTGCTGTCGCGGCTGGTTCGTATCACCGAAGCCGGCCGTCCCGACGCGATGCCGCAGCAGCCGGCTCCGCCGCGCGCCCAGGCGCTGGCCGCCGCGGCCCAGGCGCTGGCCGAGCGCCAGCAGGCGCGGCTCAAGTCGGCCGGCGAAGCCAGCGGATTGGCGGCATGATCAAGCTGGCGCGCGAATTCCGTCTGATCCCGATCGTTCTTTTGGCGACGATCTGCCTGCTCGGGCTCAAGGTGACGGGTCTCGTGTTCGACGGCGGCTATACTTTGGGTGAGAGGCTTGCTGAACGCGGCAAGCCCGCCGGCATGACCGTCACGTCCAGCAAGGACCTGCCGGATTATCCGCGCATCGTCGTGGCGGGCGAACCGTCGCCGCCGGAGACGCCGGCCGCGAACGCTGCAAGCCCCTGGGCCAAGGAGATGTTCAATTTCGGTGGCGGGAGCGCCCGCGCGCCCGAGGTCGTGGGCTCGGTCGCCAACCGGACCGCAGTGCTGCCCAAGATCGGCGCAGCTGCGGGCGATAATGAAATCGTCACTGGCTCCGCCGGCGGCGGCACGCCGCAACATTCGGCAGCGCAGCCGCCAGCCGAACCGCTGAAAGCCACAGACAAGCCGCCGGCCCCGACCAAGCTCGAAGTCGGCGGTGACGCGCAGCCGCTGTCGCCCGGCAAGATCAATTCGCCGGCCGAACGCGCCATTCTCGGCCGCCTGCAGGACCGGCGCGAGACGCTCGACAACCGCAACAAGGAACTCGACATGCGCGAGAGCCTGATCAAGGCGGCGGAGAAGCGGCTCGAGGCCAAGGTCGGCGAGATGAAAGACATCGAGACGCGCATCAAGACCGCGACCGATGCCCGCGAAAAGGAAGAGAAGGAACGCCTCAAAGGTCTCGTCGCGATGTACGAGAATATGAAGCCGAAGGATGCGGCCCGTATCTTCGACCGGCTCGACCTCAGGGTGCTGGTCGATCTCTCGACCGCGATGAAGCCCATCACTATGTCGGCGGTGCTGGCACAGATGTCGCCGGAGGCGGCCGAGCGCCTGACGGTCGAACTGGCCTCGCGCGCCAATGCGCCGAAAGCGCAAAGCGCTGGCGACCTGCCCAAAATCGAAGGCCAGCCGGGCAAGATGTGACACCGATGCCGGTGTCCCGATGCTCGTTAGGCGTCTGTTTTACCGCAACAGTTAATCCGCCGTTAAACGCGGTTCCTTAGGCTGGCGGCCGGGCATACCCACCGCATGGAAGACGCGATGCACGTTCGTCCTGCCAGCAGGCCAACCGCGATGGCGCGAGCGCTCAATGCAGCGCGCGCGGCACTGGCCTTGCTCGTGGTAACGGGCGCGGGTGTGTCGATTGCGCGTGCCGCCGAGCCGGTGAAAGGCGAGGTCAAGGCGTCGAGCGAAGCCGGCTATGGCCGTCTGGTGTTCAAGTTCGACGATCCGGTCGATACCAGGGTCCGGGTCGCCGGCGCCATCCTTGTTATCGAGTTCAAAGAGCCGGTGGCGGTTACGGTCGATCGCATCAGCGGCCGGGTGCCTGAGTTTGTCAGCGCCGCGCGGGTCGATCCCGACGGCAAGGCGGTGCGCATCGCGCTCGCCGGCAAATTCCGCATCAACCCCATTCCGGCGGCGGAGCGGCTTTACATCGACCTGTTGCCCGAACCCTGGGTCGGCATGCTGCCGGGCCTGCCGCAGGATGTGGTCGACGAACTGGCCGCGCGCGCCCGTTCGGCCGAGCTCGCCTCGCGCAAGAAACGGGCGGCCGATCAGGCTGCAGCGCTGCCGGCGGTGCGGGTGAAAGCCGTCAGGCTTCCGACCTTCATGCGCTATGTGTTCGACCTGCCGGCCGGGATCGATGCCACACCCGAACTGTCCGATGGCAAGTTCAAGCTGCATTTCAGCAAGCCGGCGAAATGGGATCTCGCCGACGTCGCGGCGACGCTGCCCGCCACCGTGAAATCGGTGAAGCCGGAAGCCGAGTTCGACTCCATCGGCGTCATCTTTACGCTCAACGGCGCGCCGGATACGCGCTCGTTTCGCGAAGACAAGAGCTTCGTTGTCGATATCGGGCTCGGTGCCGACGCGGCGCCGCAGGCCGCGGCCACGCCGTTGATGCCGGCGATCGCGGCGGCAGGCGTGCAGATCGCCCCGCCGGAAACCGTGCCGGCCAAGGAAGCCAGCCGTGACGAGGCGCCTCCGTTCAAGGACATTCCGGCGCTGAAGGACGCGCCGCCGTTGAAAGATGCACCACCTTTGAAGGACGCGACGGCGCGCCCGGAAGCGCCGGCGCAGCCAGCGGTGCCATCGCTGGCGCCGGTCATGGCGCCGAAGGCGGAAGCCAAATCCGAGCCAGCCGCCGCGACCAAGGTCGAGCCGGCAAAGCCTGAGACGAAGACGGCCGACGTCAAGGCGTCCGAGGCGAAGCCGCCTGTGCAGGCCGCCGAAGCGCCGCGCGCGGCGGAGCCGGCAAAAGCTCAAGCCAAGGCAGCGGCGAAGCCGCCCGTCCAACCATCGACTCCGCAGCCGAAGGCCGAAACCGCGTCCGCGGAAACCGCCATGCCGGCGATCGCCACGGCGTCCAGCGATCAGATGCGCGTCAGTCTGCCTTTTGCCGCGCCGACGCCGGCGGCCATGTTCCGGCGCGGCGATTCACTCTGGCTGGTGTTCGACAGCGGCAAACCGATCGATGTCTCACACTTGGCGCGCGACTTCGGCCATATCGTGAGACAAGCCGATTTCGAAAGCGGCGGCAGCGGCGAGGGCATTGTACGCCTGCGCCTGACGCGGCCGATGCTGGCGAGCCTGGAAGCCGACGATAATGGCTGGGTTCTCAAGGTCGGCGACAGCGTTGCAACGCCGCCGCAGGCCTTGTCGACGGCGCGGCTCATCAATGGCACCAAGCGCGGCATTGTCGTGGCGCTCGATCACGCCGGCACACTGCATCATCTCACCGATCCCGATCTCGGGACGCGGCTGATGACGATCACAGCGCTGGCGCCGGCGCGGGGCCTGATGCGGCCGCAGACTTTCGTCGAACTGCGCGTGTTGCAGTCCATGCACGGCATCGCACTCGAGCCGCTTGCCGACGACATCACCGCTGACGTCACGGCCGATCAGGTTACGCTTTCGCGGCCAGGTGGTCTCACCTTGTCGGCTGAAAGCCTGGTGCAGCAGCAACAGATGTCACCAGGGCTGCGCGAAGGTTCGATCGATCCCGAGACGTGGGAGGCCGACCGCAAGGCGCCGTTCGAGGCGCGACAGTCGATGCTGATCGCCGACGCGGCGGCGGCCGGCGAGGGCACCAAGCGGGCCGCACGTTATAACCTCGCGCGTTTTTACCTCGCTAACGGGATGGGTGCGGAAGCCAAGGCCGTCCTGAGCGTCGCGCTGGGTGACAAGGCCAATGGTGGCGATGAGGTGACCGGATCGATTCTGCGCGCGCTCGCCAACGTCATGCTGCACCGGCCGGAAGACGCCTTGAAGGATCTCGCCGATCCGGAGATCGGCAATCAAAAAGAAGCGCCGATCTGGCGTGCCATGGCGCAGGCGCGACTCGCTCGCTGGCCGGAGGCGCACGCCGCGTTCAAACCGCTCGACAAGCAGATCGCGGGCCTGCCGCTCAACCTGCAGCGCAGTGTGCTGCTCGACCGCATCCGCACCGGCATCGAGGTCAAGGATTTCGACGCCGCCGCGCGCATGGTCAACGACCTCGATACCATCGGCGTGCCGGGCGATACCACGGCTTCGGTCGCGGTGCTGAAGGGGCGCCTCGCCGAGAATCTCGGCCGCAAGGAAGATGCGCTCAAGGAATACCGAGAGGCGGTGATGTCGCCCAACCGCCGGGCCGGCGCGCAGGCGCGGTTGCGCGAAATCGAATTGATGTCGAAGAGCGGCGCGATGCCGCGCAACGAAATGGTACACGAGCTCGAGACGTTGACCACGGTGTGGCGTGGCGACGAGACCGAGACGCAGGGGCTGCAACTGCTCGCGCATCTCTACACCGAAGACGGCCGCTATCGCGATGCCTTCCACGTCATGCGCGCTGCGCTGCTCGCCCATCCCAATGCCGAAGAGACACGCAAGATCCAGGACGAAGCGGCCAAGACCTTCGACGCCTTGTTCCTCGGCGGCAAGGGTGACGCGCTGCCGCCGATCGAGGCATTGGCGTTGTTCTACGATTATCGCGAATTGACACCGATCGGCCGGCGCGGCGACGAGATGATCAGGCGTTTGGCCGAGCGCCTGGTCGCGGTCGACCTGCTCGATCAGTCGGCAGAGTTGTTGCAGCATCAGGTCGATCACCGTCTGCAGGGCGCGGCCCGCGCGCAAGTGGCGACACGGCTGGCGATGATCTATCTCATGAACCACAAGGCCGACCACGCGCTCGCTACGTTGCAGCGGACGCGCTCATCGGAACTGTCCAATGAATTGCGTGACCAGCGCCTGTTGCTGGAAGCGCGGGCGCTGTCCGATATCGGGCGCAACGATGTCGCGCTCGAGGTTGTCGCCAATCTCAAGGGGCGCGAGGCGATCCGCCTGCGCGCCGATATCGAATGGGCCGCCAAGCATTGGCGCACCGCGGCGGAACAGATCGAATTGATGCTCGGCGAACGCTGGAAGGATTTCCGGCCGCTGAGCGACTCCGAGCGCATGGACGTGCTCCGCGCCGCGATCGGCTATACGTTGAGCGACGAGGGCATCGGGTTGGCGCGGCTGCGCGAGAAATACGCGGCCAAGATGGCCGGCACACCGGACGCCCATGCGTTTGAGGTGGTGAGCGCGCCGATCGGCGCCGACTCGACGGAATTCCAGTCGGTGGCCCGGCGTATTGCCAATACCGATACGCTCGACGCCTTCCTGCGCGATCTCAACGAGCGTTACGGCGCCGAGTTCTCGAAGTTGCCGCAGGCCCGCAACGGCGCAGCTCCGAATGCCGCGGCGAAGGCTGACGACAAGCGCGCCGATCCGGCGCCCACCGGTTCGATCCGCCCGCGCGCGGCGACGTTCAAGGATCAGCCGAAGCGCTGAAGGCGCGCCGACGCGCGCCTATGTCCCGTAGCTCTGGATCAGCGATCCGGCGACCAGCGACCAGCCGTCGACCAGCACGAAGAAGATCAGCTTGAACGGCAGCGACACCACGACCGGTGGCAGCATCATCATGCCCATCGACATCAGCACCGAGGCGACGACGAGGTCGATGATCAGGAACGGAATGAACAGCAGAAAGCCGATCTCGAAGGCGCGCTTGAGTTCCGAGATCATGAAGGCCGGGATCAGGACGCGCAGCGACAACTGCTCGGGCGAGGCCGGCGGCGGCTCGCGCGTCATGTCGATGAACAGCTTCAGGTCCTTGTCGCGGACGTTCTTCTGCATGAAGGCGCGCAGCGGCACGGCGCCGCGCTCGAATGCCTGCTCGGCGGTGATCTCGTTGGCGACCAGCGGGCGGATGGCGGTGTCGTAAGCCGTCTGCAGCGTCGGCGCCATCACGAAGGCGGTGAGGAACAGTGCGAGCCCGACCAGCACCGAATTGGGCGGCGCGGTCGCGGTGCCAAGCGCGGTACGCAGCAGCGACAGCACGACGACGATGCGCGTGAACGACGTCATCATGACGAGAATCGACGGTGCCAGCGACAGCACCGTCAGCAGCGCGATCATCTGGATGACGCGCTCGGTCAGCCCCGCGTTGCCGGGCCCGCCGAAATTGATGCTGACATCCTGCGCCGCGGCCGGAGCCGCAAGGATGAGGAGCGCTCCTGATACTCCAGCCGCCACCGTCAGAAATTGACGAACTCGGCGGCCGGAACGATCCCTCAAGTCTTACCCGGAGGACGGCCGAGCAGACTGGCCATCTCCTGTTCAAGACTGTCGTAGACAGTCTTGCCCGCGGGCGTCGTCGAGCGGGGCGGTTGCGAGGTCGGGCGATCGAGACGCGGCTCCTGCCGCGACGGGCGCGGCATTTCAAAGGGGGGCTCCGGCCAACCGTCGTCGGCAGACTTGGCGGGCGCGGGCGCTTCGATGCGCGGGTCGACGCGCAGCTTGTAATCGCGGCGCGGCACTTCGACCGGCAAGGGCGAGACAGACTTGGAAGCGACCGGTACGGCGAGCGGATCGGTGACCGGCGCGCGGCTTTCGGCCGGCGCGCGGCGCAGCGCCGCCTCGAGTTGCTGCGCCATCTCGGCGAGATTGTGGTCGGTCTGCGGTGCTTCGCCCGGTTCGTGCTCCATTGCCACCGGCGGAGCGACGGGCGGCGCAACTGGCTGCGGCGTCATTTGCGGTGCGGCCGCGCGCGTCGGCATGACATCCGGCGGCGCAATGCGGCTCGACAATTCGGCGGCGAGGCCGCTCAGGCTGTTCTCAGACGAGGCCGGACGCGGCCGGGCGCCCGGTTCGGGCGCATGCCACGGCTCCTCGGTCACCGGTTGGCGATAGGGACGCGGCGGCGGCAGCGGTGCCGATTCGGTGATTGGTTGCAGCGGGACATTGTCGGGCGCGGGCGCATGGCGCAACGCCGGTTCGGCGGCGCGGGTGACCGTTTCCGGCGCACGCGGCGCGGCCGGCGCGGCGCGCACGATGTTTTGCTCGACGACGACGTCGGTCGGGCCGCCAATCATCATCAGATGCTCGACATTATCGCGGCGGATGAGAACCAGACGGCGGCGGGCATCGACGGTGGCGGCATCGATCACGGCCAGGCGTGGCTGACGGCCGCGCGCATTGGCACCGCCCAGGCGGTCGGCTGCGAAGCGGCGCACCAGCCAGGCGGTCAGGCCTATGAGCGCCAAGACCGCCGCGAAGGCGACGAAGAACTTTGCCGCGGTGGGCATCTCCGCGCCGAAAAGGTCGAACATCGAAGCGCTCCGTGACAGTGAAACCCAACGCGATCAGAATCAGCCAAATAGTTAACGGCAGTAGGCACGATTTGCCGGACCGGCCGCCATTAAAATCTTAACAAAACGGCGGCGGTTTGGCACCGGGCGCGGAAAAGCTAACTGCTGCACATGGTTAACGGCGGCCCGCCCGGAGGCCCTGAAACCGTCCCCGTTTACCACCTGTTAACCATAGGCCCGGCAAAGTCTGCCTAGTTGGCTTCGTGTCGCGAAGCAAGCCGGTGATGTCTTAACCGGCCGTTTCCAGCGCGAAAGAGGGCCCAATGGCGATCACCGATGTTCCCATTCTGTCGATGTTGCGCACCAAGATGTCCTGGGCGCAGGAGCGCCAGAAGGTGCTCGCCCAGAACGTCGCCAATTCCGATACCCCGAATTACCGCGGCCGGGACCTCGCGGCGCCGAAATTCGACGACGCCGTGGCGGGGACCTCACGCCCGGTCGATCAGGTGACGCTCGCGGCGACGACGCCGGGCCACATCGGTGGCGGCATGTCGCTCAACGGCGCGTCGAAATACGCGACCACAAAGGGCGGCTACGAAGTTCGCCCCGGCGGCAACTCGGTCAATCTCGAAGACGAGATGATGAAGGTGGCGTCGAACCAGATGGAATACCAGGCGGCGACCGCGCTCTACACGCGCAGCCTCACCCTCCTGAAAGTGGCGCTCGGCAAGCGCTGACGAATCCTGAGGGGCACGGCGGAACGGAGACCTGAACAATGGACTTCATGAAGACGATGACGATCGCCGCGTCCGGGCTCAAAGCCCAGGCCGGACGCATGCGCATCATTTCTGAAAACATCGCCAACGCCGATTCGGTGCCGGATGCGCCGGGTGCCGATCCTTACCGGCGCAAGATTCCGACCTTCAACACCGAGCTCGACCGCTCGCTCGATGCCCGCGTCGTCACCCTCGGCCGCGTCGCCACCGACAAGAGCGACTTCCGTCTCAAATACGAGCCCGGCCATCCGTCGGCCAACGCCGACGGCAACGTCAAATACCCGAATGTGAACTCGCTCGTCGAAATGACCGACATGCGGGAAGCGCAGCGTTCCTACGAAGCCAACATCAATGTGATCAGTGCGACGCGCCGGATGATCCAGCGCACCATCGACATCCTCAAAGCGTGAGCCCGCACCGCCCGCGCAGGCGGGCGCGACACCGCATCTCAAAAGGATAGATAATCATGGCCAGCCCGCTTTCAGCCGCCGGTGCCTACGCCAACGTGGCGCGCATCGCCGCCGACCCGACCGCGGCATTTGCCGGGGCCGGCGTTGCCCAGCCCAAGAGCGAGACGAGCTTTGCCTCGGTACTCAAGGATGCCATCGGCGCGGTCCACGAAACCGGCCACAAGTCCGATGTGCAGACTCAGCAGCTCGTGAAAGGCCAGTCCAACATGGTCGATGTCGTCACCGCGGTGGCCGAGACCGAGGTGGCGATCGATGCCGTGGTCGCCGTCCGCGACAAGGTGATCGCAGCCTACGAAGAAATCATGCGGATGCCGATTTGATCTTTTTTCCCGCTTCGCCCGGGAGGGCGCGGCAACAGAGAGTTTGAAATGACCGGTCCGGAAGTCCTCGATGTGGCGCGCGACGCCATTTATACGCTGATCGTTGTCTCGGCGCCGGTGATGCTGGTCGGTCTGATCGTCGGCGTTGCCATCTCGCTGTTGCAGGCGCTGACGCAGATTCAGGAAATGACCTTGGCCTTCGTGCCGAAAATCCTGGCGATCTTCGTCTCGTTATTGATCGCGCTGCCATTCATGGCCGAAAAGCTGCATGCGGAAATGCTGCGTATCGCCTCGCGAATCGTGACGGGGTAGTCTCCGTCATGTCCGGCCATTGCGGTTAAAAATACCGCGTTCTTTCGGAACGCCGAGGTGCCGGGCATCCGCGCATTTGGCCGCGAATCGTGCGAGAAGACGTCGGTGGCCGGGACTGGCCCGGTCATGACGAGTTTCGGAAGTCTCGCCGAGCGGTCGGAAACTCCTGCCGATGCAGATCAACATCTCCTTTCTTCCGGTGCTGGCGGCAGCGTTCATGCTGACCTTCGCGCGCGTCGGCACGATGGTTATGCTGATGCCGGGCATCGGCGAGAGCAACATGCCCTCCAGGGTGCGGCTGACGATCGCGCTGGCGCTGACGGCGATCATCATGCCGTTGCACCAGAACGCCTATAATGTGACTCTGACCAGCTTCGGCCCGGTGCTGCAGCTCTTGTTTCAGGAGATCATCATTGGCGTCGTACTCGGCCTGACGGTGCGGCTCGCCATCTCGGCGCTGCAGACGGCTGGCGTGGTGGTGGCCCAGCAACTTGGTCTCGGCTTTGCGACCTCTGTCGATCCGACGCAGAATCAGCAGGGCGTAATGATCGGCAATTTCCTGGCCGTGCTTGGCGTGGCCCTGATTTTCGCCACCGACCTGCATCATCTGGTTATCGCCGCGCTTAACGATTCCTATGCGATCTTCGCACCGGGTGAGATGCCGCTCACCGGCGACGTCGCGCAGCACTTTACCCGCGTGGTTGCGACATCCTTCCGCATCGCCATCCAGATATCGGCGCCGTTTCTGGTGTTCGGCCTGGTGTTCAATCTGGGTCTGGGCATTCTCGCCCGCCTGATGCCGCAGATGCAGGTGTTTTTCATCGGCTTGCCGCTGTCGATCCTGCTCGGGTTCCTGCTTCTGCTGCTGGTGCTCGCCGCCATGATGGGGACGTTCACCGGTTACGTCGAGAACGTGCTTCTCGAACTTGCGCCACGCCGGTGAAGGGGTAGCGCATGGCCGACGAAGCCGATCTCGAGGATAAAACAGAAGATCCTTCCCAAAAACGCTTAGATGATGCGTTTGAGAAGGGTAACGTCGTCAAGAGCCAGGAGGTCAATACCTGGTTCATCATCGCCGGCGCCACTTTGGTGCTGATGACGTTTTCCGGAAACATGGTGCAGGGCCTTACCACCATGATGCGCGGCCTGATCGCGAATGCAGCGATCATTTCCATGGACGGGCCGGCGCTGCCGAGGCTGTTTGGAAAGATCGGCGGCGAACTCCTGGCTGTGCTGGCAATTCCGTTTCTGGTCCTGATGCTGGCGGCGCTGGCCGGCAACATCGTGCAGCATCGCTTCGTCTGGTCGACCGAATCGCTGACGCCGAAATTTTCCAAGATTTCGCCGCTCGCCGGCATGAAGCGGTTGTTTTCCAAACAGTCGCTGGCCAATTTTCTCAAAGGCCTGATCAAGATCGTCATTCTCGGCGCGGTCATGGTGGCGCTGTTGTGGCCCGATCGCGACCGCATGGAAGGCCTCGTCACCATGGACCCGGCGGCCCTGCTGCCGTTCACGTCGGCGATCTCGCTCAAGATCATGGGCGCTGTGGTGGCGCTGCTCGCCGTGGTGGCCGCGGCCGACTACCTGTTCCAGTACCGCAGCTGGTACGGCAAACTGAAGATGTCGCTGCAGGAGTTGAAGGACGAATACAAGCAGACCCAGGGCGACCCGTTCATCAAGGGCAAGCTCAAGCAGATCCGGCAAATGCGCTCGAAGCAGCGCATGTCGACCGCGGTGCCGAAGGCTTCGGTGATCATCACCAACCCGACTCACTATGCCGTCGCGCTGCAATACGAGCGCGGCATGGAGGCGCCGCTGTGTGTTGCCAAGGGTGTCGACGCCATGGCGCTGCAGATCCGCAAAATCGCCACCGAGCACAACGTGCCGATTGTCGAGAACGTGCCGCTCGCCCGCGCCCTGCACGCCACCGTCGAGGTCGATCAGGCCATCCCGCCGGAGCACTACAAGGCGGTGGCTGAGGTCATCGGCTATGTCATGAAACTGCGGCGGGCCATCCGTTCGTGACGGGCTCACGAATTGGCCGAAAACGCCGCTTAAGACCCATTAAAGGCAGGGATTTCCGGCTCGCGGCCCTTGCGCGGAGCGGCCCCCTTAAGGCACTTGAATAAGTCATGAACTCCGAGCGACCGAATGAGCCTCGCTCCGCCCCGCGTGACGGGCAGGGCAAGCGGCAAGCCTTCGACAAGAGCCAGAGCGCGCCGCGCTCGGGCTCCGTCGGCATGGTTCTGCTGGTCGCTCTGCTTCTGGTCGGCGCGGCCGGCGGCCTCATCTATATCGGTCCGGCCCACGCCGAGACCTATATCCTCGCGCTGCTATCGGTTCTCGGCACCATTGGCGTGTTCGCACTGTTTGCGCTGGCCTCCGGCATCATGCGGCTGTCCAGTCGCGAGCAGAGCAATCCGCTTCTGAAATCCGTGGTGGATCAAGGCTTCGACGGCATCGTCGTGACGGATCAGGCGGGAAGAGTTTTCTACGCCAATGCCACCTATCTCGATCTGATCGGCGCCGCGGATGAAAATGACGTCCGGCCGGTCGAGCGGGGTTTCATTGGCGACCCGGAAGTGTCCGAGGCGATCTATCGCCTGCTCAAGGCCGCTCGCGAGGGACGGCGCCTTCAGGAAGAGGTCCGTATCGCCGGTGGTTCCGGTGAAGCGGCGCGCTGGCTGCGGATGCGCGTTCGCCCGCTCGGCGAGTCGCGGCGCGACGCCAAACTTGCGGTCTGGTCGATCGCCGACGTTACGCGCGAGCGCGAGCGTCAGGAAAATGTCTTCCAGGAGCTGCAGCACGCCATCGATTATCTCGACCACGCGCCGGCCGGCTTCTTCTCGGTCGATGCCAAGGGCGACATCATCTATCTCAATGCTACGCTGGCGGCCTGGCTCGATCAGGACCTGGCGCAAATCGGCGTTGGTGCCGGTGCCGGCTCGCTCAAACTTTCCGATATCGTCGCCGGCGAGGGCGCGGCGCTGCTCACAACGCTTAACGCCGCGCCGGGCGACGTGAACACCGAGGTGCTCGACCTCGACCTGCGCACGCGTACCGGCAAGCCGCTGCCGGTGCGGCTGTTCCACAAGGTCGCCTACGGCGCCGACGGTGCGCCGGGTGCTTCGCGCACGCTGGTGCTCAACCGGGGCAAAGGCAGCGGCGAGGACGCGCAGCGCGACGCCGAAGTGCGCTTCATGCGGTTCTTCCAGAACACGCCAATGGCGATCGCCACGGTGGACCGCACGGGCCGCATCGCGCGCAACAATGCGCGCTTCGCCGCCGCTTTCGATGGCATGATTGGCGACAATCGCTCGATCATGTCGGTGGTCAACGAGCGCGACCGCAGCGCTCTCGAGGCTGCGATCAAGCGCGCCGCCAGCGGCCAGGGCGACATCCCGCCGGTCGATGCGCAACTGGCCGGCGGCAACGAGCGCTGGGCGAACTTTTTCGTGCTCGCGGTCGAGGACAAGGATTCCGAGGGCGAGGCGGCCATCGTCTACGCGCTGGAGACCACGGCGCAGCGCACGCTGGAGAACAAGGTCTACCAGCAACAGAAGATGGAATCGGTCGGGCAACTGGCCGGCGGCATCGCCCACGACTTCAACAACGTGCTGTCCGCCATCATGATGGCGACCGACTTCCTGCTCAACGCCCACAAGCCGACCGATCCGTCGTTCCAGGACATCATCCAGATCAAGCAGAACGCCAACCGTGCTGCCGCGCTGGTGCGTCAGCTATTGGCGTTCTCGCGCAAGCAGACCTTGCGGCCGCAGGTGCTCGATCTCGGCGAGGTGCTCGGCGATCTTGGTATGCTCCTGAAGCGGCTGATCGGCGAGAAGGTGACGTTCGGCGGCGTCAAGCACGGCCGCGATTTGTGGCCGGTGAAGGCCGATCTGTCGCAGTTCGAGCAGGTGATCGTGAACCTGGCCGTCAATGCCCGCGATGCCATGCCGGAGGGCGGCACGCTCAGCATGCGCACGGCCAATGTCGCGGCGGCCGAATGTGCGCAATTTGGTCACAAGGGCATGCCGGCGGCGGACTATGTGCTGGTCGAGGTCAGCGACACCGGCACCGGCATTCCGCAGGATATCATCGACAAGATTTTCGAGCCGTTCTTCTCGACCAAGGAAGTCGGCAAGGGGACGGGCCTTGGATTGTCGACGGTCTACGGCATCGTCAAGCAGACCGGCGGCTTTGTGTATGTGGATTCCGTGCCGGGACGCACCACGTTCCGCATCTTCCTGCCGCGCCATATCCCGGCCGTCGAGGACAAGCCTGCGGTGGGGGCGCCGCCGATTGCGCCGGCACTCGATGCGGCCAAATCGCTCGAAGCCACCAAATCGGCCGCCGAGACGATGGCCAAGCAGGCGCAGGCCAACGCCGATCTGACTGGGCAGGGCATCATTCTGCTGGTGGAAGACGAGGAAGGCCTGCGCGCGCTCAATGCCCGCGGCCTGTCCTCGCGCGGCTACACCGTGCTTGAGGCCGGTAACGGCGTCGAGGCGATGGAGGTCATGGAGCGGGAAGGCCATGTCGATCTGGTCGTGTCCGACGTGGTGATGCCGGAAATGGATGGCCCGACTTTGTTGCGCGAACTGCGTGCGCGCGATCCGAAGGTGAAGTTCATCTTCGTGTCCGGCTACGCCGAAGAGGCTTTCGCCAAGAACCTGCCGCAGGACCAGCAATATCACTTCCTGGCCAAGCCGTTCACGCTCAAGCAACTCGTGGCCGAGGTGAAGCAGACGCTCGCTGGCGAGTAACCAGATTTAGTAGCAGGCCTGCGCCAGTGTCACCTTGGCAAAGACGAAGCTGGAAACCGTACACCGGCCTGGCCGCTCCGCGACGCCGGTGCTTTGCGGTGCGGTGAAATAACTGCGCTCCAACGCGGCCGCGGCCGGCTCGGTGTACAACGACACCACATCGGTTGGAGTTTCGGCGGGCTTAGCCTCTCGTGTACCGTCGAACGGGGTCAATTTGGCCTGGGCTGCGCCGCCGAGCGCCAGTAACACGGCGGCGGTGATTGCGAGTTTCATCGCGCGAACTCCGGAAAGTGCTTTGTTGACGCCTTATTTGAACGGACAACGAACGGCGTATCGTCGCTGTTCCATCGAGGGCTGCCGAAGCGGCTGAACAAGTCGTGAGCGGCGAAGATTTGTCGAAAAATCAAGGGACTAAACTGCTCCACAGGCCGCCTGCGGCTTTGCGGCGCAGTGGCTGCGGACCCCCTTACAAACCCCTCCGGCGCTACCTATTCTCCGCCTCGCCTGATTTGGCCGGGAGGAAATTGAGACAATGAAGCGTAACCGCTGGCTGATTGCGCTTGCCGCAATTGCAACTGTCATGACTTTGGCTGCTGCCGACTATGCCGACGCCCGCGCCGGGCGCGGCGGCTCGTTTGGCAGCCGTGGCTCCAATACGTTTTCGGCGCCGCCATCGACCAATACGGCGCCGCGCGCGGCACAGCCGATCCAGCGTTCGCAAACCGCGCAGCCCGGTGCCGCGACCACGGGCGCTGCCGGTCAGGCGGCGCGTCCCGGAATGTTCGGTGGCGGATTGCTCGGTGGCTTAGCCGCCGGCTTCCTTGGCGCCGGCCTGTTCGGCATGCTGTTCGGCGGCGGCTTCCTTGCTGGCATGGGCAGCTTTGCCTCGATCCTCGGCCTGATCTTCCAGATCGTGCTGGTGGTCATCGTGGCGCGCCTAGCCTGGTCCTGGTGGCAGCGCCGTAACAACCCGACGCCGGCCTATGGCGCGGCAAACGGCCGGCCGGCTGGCAATGAGCAGAACACCGCGGCCTTCACAGGTCTGGGTGCAGGGGCCGGCGCTGGCGCGGCGAGCGGTCTGGGTGGCTTGTTCGGCGGCGGTCAAGCCGCGCCGCAGCCGGCAACGCAGCCGATCACCATTGGCGAAGAGGACTACAGCGAGTTCGAACGCCTTCTGACGGAAATCCAGGCTGCCTACTCGGCCGAAGACCTCAACGCGCTGCGTGCCAATGCGATGCCGGAAATGGTGTCGTACTTTGCCGAAGAGTTCGCCCAGAATGCCAAGGAAGGCGTCATCAACCGGATCACCGACGTGAAGCTGTTGCAGGGCGATCTGGCTGAGGCCTGGCGCGAGAACAACGACGAATACGCCACCGTCGCCATGCGTTTTGCGCTGAACGACAGCGTGGTCCAGCGCTCGACCGGTCAGGTCATTGAGACCGCGCCGACTGGCGAGGCGACCGAGCTGTGGACGTTCCGCCGTTCGCGCGGCGCGCCGTGGATGCTGTCGGCGATCCAGCAGGGCTGACGCCTACAGGCGAAAAAATAACGCGCGTCCCGAAAGGGGCGCGCGTTCTCGTTTTATCAAAGGACGCGGCCCGCGAAGGGCCGTGCTCAGTGTTAACGATCGGTAATTGCGGCACCGACAACAGGATCCGGTCGGCTAGAACGGGCTGAAGTGCCCGGCCGATCCGAGCCCAGCCTTGCTGCATTGCAAGAACATTAATCCGTCCTGTTTTCAGGACCTTGGCAGGCTTGCGCCGCCAATGGCCGCAGCGCTCGGGCGTTGACCTTGCCGCGAATAACGTCTATTTGGCCCGCCGCAACTTGGTTTTCGGCCTCATCTTCGTTCGCTCCCGGCTTTGGGCTGCGCTGCAAGTGATCCCCCAAAACTTGGATAGTTGCCGCCGGCCCAAAAGAGGGGAACTGGCGTTCAACGTGGAGCGCGAAAGGAACTACCGATGGCTACCGGAACTGTGAAGTTCTTCAACACTCAAAAAGGCTACGGCTTCATTCAGCCGGACGATGGTTCGAAGGACGTGTTCGTGCACATCACCGCCGTCGAGAAGGCTGGCATGCGTTCGCTGGTCGAAGGCCAGAAGATCTCGTTCGAGATCGTCACCGAGCGCGGCAAGCAGGCCGCTGGTAACCTGCAGCCGGCCTGATCGCCGGTTTTGGAATCCAATACGAAGCCCGGCGCTTGCGCCGGGCTTTTTTGTTGCCCCGTAGCTTCCGCCAGAGTCTCCATCCAACGAAGTTGTGAGGAATAGCGTCGCCCCCGCGGTGTTAGCCTTCGGCCAGGCGCGAGAGCACCAGACTCCGCACCACAACCGCCGGGAGGATACTTCATGTCTGCACGTCGTACCGCCGCCTTTGCATCGGCAGCGCTGACTGTCCTGTTTGCCGCTGTTGTGCCGAGCATGGCGCAGCAATCGTCGATGAGCTTCTTCGTGACCAGCGCCGGTCTTGGCAATGGCGCCAATCTCGGCGGCCTGGAAGGCGCCGACCGTCATTGCCAGACCCTGGCCACAGCCGCCGGTGCCGGCACCAAGACCTGGCGCGCTTACCTCTCGACGCAAGGGCAAGGCGCGGTCAACGCCCGCGACCGCATCGGCAAGGGGCCCTGGGTCAACGCCAAGGGGGCGACCATCGCCAAAGACGTTGCCGAACTGCACGGCACCAACAACCTCACCAAGCAGACCGCGCTGTCGGAGAAGGGGGAGGTCATCAACGGCCGCGGCGATCAGCCGAACCGGCATGACGTCCTCACCGGCACACAGGCCGATGGCACCGCATTTCCGCCGGACAAGGACATGACCTGCAAGAACTGGACGAGCGGAACCGAAGGCTCGGCGATGGTCGGTCATTCCGATCGGACCGGCCTTGATGAGAGTGCCCCGGCCAAATCGTGGAATGCTTCGCATCCTTCACGGGGATCCGGCGGCGGCTGCACGCAGGCCGATCTTCGCTCCACCGGTGGCGACGGGCTTCTGTACTGCTTCGCCGTGAACTGAACGGGCGCAACGAGTACCGGACCTAAAACGGAAACGGGCGGCTGCATCCTGGTCGCCCGTTTTTCCAACAGGTTCGGTAGCCACAAAGTTTTTTGCCGGTTTCCCGGAGAGCACGCTAAACTATCACATAAGCGCCGGGTCGGCGGCGCCGTTGCAACGCGGGTTCGATGGCTGAACTGACCAACGTCGTGTTGTTGGCTGCCGATGCGCTGATTTATTTCGTGGCGCTGGCCGGTTTGCTGCGGCTGCGCGATCGTATCGGACTGGGCCCCTTCTTCTGCGCGCTCGGCGTCCTGCACTTTCTCGAGACCTATCTGGCCAGCATCTTCTACATCACGCTGCCGCTCGGCATCGTGACCTCGCCAGGCTCGACGGTGCTGTTCACCGGCAAGCTCATGCTGCTATTGCTGCTCTACATCCGCGAGGATGCTGCGGTGGTGCGCCAGCCGATCTACGGCCTGTTGTTCGGCAACGTGCTGGTGTTCGTACTGGGCTTCGTGTTGCGCCATCACACGCTCGCTCCGCTGACCGCCGGGCGCGCTGCCGATTTCGCCTTCCTCGACGAGATGGGCGGGCTGATGGTGTGGGGCACCGCCATCCTGTTCATCGACTGCATCATCATCATTCTGCTCTACGAGCGCACGCGCGCCTGGTTCGGCGACCGGGTGTTTCCGCGGCTCCTGGTATCGAGCACGATGGTCCTGACGTTCGATCAGGTCGCGTTCTTTTCGGGGCTCAGTCTCCTGACCGGGGCGGGGGTGCCGGTGCTGATTGGCGGCTGGATCGCCAAAATGGGCGCCGTTGCGCTCTACAGCGTGTTCGGCACCGTCTATCTTCTGTATTTCGAGCGTCCGCAGGCTCGTGAGAGCGCGCCGCGGCTGCGCGACGTGTTCGACACGCTGACTTATCGCGAACGTTACGAGAGCCTTCTGGCGCGTACCGGCTGCGACCCGCTGACCGGCACGCTCGACCGCCATGCGCTGGAAACCTATGGCCGCCGCGCGGTCGACGGTGCGGCCGGGACGCAGCGGCCGCTGTCCCTGTTGCTGATCGACCTCGACCACCTCAATTCCGTCAATGAACGCTTCGGCCGCAGCGCCGGCGACCGGCTGCTGAAGCTGACGGCCCGCGAGATCATGAGTGCGGCGCGGGTCTTCGATTTCACCTATCGCTTCGGCGGCGAGGAGTTCGTCGTGATTGCCGACGGTCTGGCGGGCGACGACGGCCTGGCGCTCGCGGAGCGCATTAGGCACGCTGTCGCCATGGCAACGGGGGCGGATCCGGCCGGCCAGATGACGGTATCGGTGGGCGTGGCAAGCACCTTCGGCGACGGCGACAGCTACGATGCGCTGTTCATGACGGCCGCCGGGCGGCTGGCGCAGGCCAAAGCGCTCGGGCGCAACCAGGTGGTCGGCCCGCAGCGCTGAAGCGGGGACCTTGACGGGGCCGCGTGCGTTAGGCTGAGGCTGCGCGAAGGAGAGAGCCATGCGCTATCAGCTCTATTACTGGCCGGGCCTGCAGGGCCGCGGCGAATTCGTGCGCCTCGCGCTGGAAGACGCCGGCGCCGGCTATGACGACGTCGCGCGCGAGCCGGGTGGCATGGCGAAAATGATGGCGGCGATGAAAGGCGAGGGCGTCGGCGAAGGACGGCCGCCTTTTGCGCCGCCATTCCTGAAAGCCGGCAAGCTGGTGATCGCGCAGGTGGCGAACATCCTGTTCTACCTTGGCCCGCGGCATGGCCTCGCGCCGAAGGATGACAATGCCCGGCTTTGGCTTAACGCGCTGCAACTGACGGTGACCGACTTCATCCAGGAAGTGCATGGCACGCACCACCCGATCGCCACCGGCCTCTATTACGATGACCAGAAGGCGGCGGCGAAGCAGTACACCGCGCATTTCCTCAAGGACCGGGTGCCGAAATTCCTTGGCTATTTCGATCGCGTCATTGGTGAAAGCGGCGGGCTCTACGTGCTGGGCCGCCGCATCAGCTACACCGACCTGTCGCTGTTCCAGATCGTCGAGGGCCTGCGTTACGCCTTTCCGAACGCGGCCAAATCCTTCGAGAAGAAGGTGCCGCGCGTCGTCGAGGTGCATGGCCGCGTAGCCGAGCGCGACAACATCAAGGCCTATTGCGCCTCGGAGCGCCGCGTCCCTTTCAACGAGGACGGGATCTTCCGGCACTATCCCGAGCTCGACAGCTAAGGCTCAGCCCTGCGGCAGCAGCGGCTTGCCGTTCGCGGTGACGGGCTTGGCGGCGATCAGCGCGAAAGCGATGACGCAGGTCTCGGTGCCGTTGTTGACCCAGTCATGGATGGTGCCGCGCTGGACCAGCACGTCGCCGGCGCGAAGCGTCACGGTGACGCCGTCATCGAGGATCATGTCGATCTCGCCCTGCATGACGACGCCGTAGTCGATCGAGCTGGTGCGGTGATTGCGCGGCGCGACGCCGGGCGCGAAGCTGACGATGCGGAACACGCTGCCGTTTTCGATCGCGGTGCCGATCTTCTTGTTCGCCGGGTCCTCGTTGCCGTCATTGTCGACCGGAAAGCCTTCGGTGGACCAGACGACGCTGAACTCCGCACCGGCGCGGTGGGAGAAGGTGTTCTGCACCTGCTCGTCGATCAGGACCCGGGCGCGGCCCTGGTCGTCATGTCCGGTCACGACGCGGCGAAGCTTGATGGTCATCGGTCAACTCTCCTTGTACCCGCGCGCTTGCGGCGCGCTTTCGCAGACTTACTCTTGGCCGCCTTGCAGGCATCGCACAGGCAGCCGGCGGGGCCGAAATACAGCTCCATGTGCTCCTCGCCATAGTCGAGGGTGATTTCCTCGCCTTGCGCGATCTTGCGCACGGTGCGGAACATCATGCGGCCGCGGTTCGATTCCGCTTCCGTGTTCGGATCGCACGAGTGATTGACATAACGCGCCAGATTGCTGCGCGGCGAGCCGTCAATGGTGAAGCGGTTGTCGATCTCGAACAGGTATTTGTTGGCGCGGCGCTTGTCGATCTCGCGCGCCTCCCGGGTGGGGATGCGGGTGCCGGTATATTCGATCAGCAGCTTGCCGGCCGGAATGTCGGCGGCGGCGAACAGCCCGAGGCCGGTGCGGGCGCGGCCGACGCGGTACAGCTTCGGCTTGTCCTTGCGCGCGCGGGCTTTGGCCTTCGCCATCGGCCCTAGCGCTTCGTCTTGCGCGACTTGACGGTTTTCTTGGACTTCCTGACCGCGGCCTTCTTTACGCCCTTGCCCTTGCCCTTGGCGGTGGCAGCGGCGAGGCGCTTCTTCTTGCGCAGGCTGCGTTCGCGGGCTTCGGCGCGCTCCTTGGCGCGCCGCTTGCGGCAGCGCGAGCACTGGCAGTTTTCCAGGCCGATGACGTTCTTGAGGTAGTCGCGGCCGTAATCATAGGTGATCTCGTCGCCGGCCTCGATGTTCTTGATGGTGCGCACGAACACCCGCTTGCCGCGGATGAACGTGTCGGCATTCGGGTTGCAGGAATGGTTGAAGTAGCGGGCGATGTTGCCGCGCTTGGCCCCGTCGATGGTCCACTTGGAGTTGACCTCGTACAGGTAGCGGTTGCCGCTCTTCTCGGCCTTCACCGCGGCCTCGACGCCGAGCATCTTGCCTTTGTATTCGGCGATGGTCTGGCGCTTCTTGATGGGGCGGGTGGCGAAGATGCCCAGACCCGTGCGGGCGCGGCCAAGGCGGAACGGACGGGGAGCCATAATGATTGCTGACGATTCCAGAGGATTAAACGGCGAAAACCGAGATTGCAGATGGCAAGGGCCGCGTCAATGCTTGGCCGGTGCTTTCGGCTTTGTGCTGTGGAGGGGCAGGCCGTAATGACGGCCTTGCGCATTGGCGGCAGCCGGTGGGCCGGCGCGTATCCGGAATGTCGCCGCAATCAGGCCCATCCATAGGGCAGGCTTGTTTGTCCAACCCCGGAGACTGCCGATGAAGACGCTGCCGCTGGCCTGTGCCCTCACGATTGCCGCCACGCTGGCCGGTACCACGCCGGCTTTGGTTGGCCCGCCTGGGCGCAAAGCAGCCATAGCGGTCATGGCGCGCCGGCCGCCGCGAGCCCTGCCGGCGAAGCCTATATGAAGTCGATGAAGGTCATGGACGACGCCATGAAGACGGCGGCGATGACGGGCGATCCGGACAAGGACTTCATCATCATGATGAAGCCGCACCACCAGGCCGCCGTGGAGATGGCCGAAGCCTATCTCAAATACGGCAAGGACCCGATGATCACCAAGATGGCCAAGGACATCATCGCCAGCCAGAACGACGAGATCGCGGCGATGGACAAATGGATGAAGGAGAAGGGCGGCAAGTAGCCCGAACAGGCCGCGCGCCGGCGCCGATCGACCCGGCAAATATTGCCCAACGGAATCCTGTAAATTAACGATCATTTTTAGGAACTCGGCAAGCGGCCGGCCCTAGACAGGGAGCACCGGCGCGAAAGTATTTCACGCCTCCCCACACATCCCAGAAGGGTACGAACTCCAACTTCACCGTTGGACATCGGAGCTCGTACACATGCGTCAACTCATCCTGCGTTTTGCCGCCGACCAGAGCGGCGCCACCGCCATCGAATACGGTCTCATCGCCGCGGGCATTTCGGTCGCGATCATTACCGTCGTGAACGGGCTCGGCACCAAGCTGAATGCCAAGTTCGCGCTGATCTCGACGCAACTGCGCTGATCGGCTTTTCCCGTCAGACCTCCCATTACGAAACAGGATCGAGGCGGTCATGTTTGGCCGGAATTCGTCGCGGAGAGTCGTGTCCTGCATGCGGTGCGGTTCTCCCAATGTCATCAAGGACTGTCATGCGGTGGCCGAGGAGTTCTCGGTGCAGTGCCATCGCTGCGAACGGCGCGCGATGTACAGCGCGCGCGACATGAAAGTGATCGAAGGTCCCGCCGCGCCCGAGGCGCAGGCGCCGTCCCGGCGCGGCTTCGGGACCTTCGGCGTGTCGCGCAGCGCGTAGCGGCTTTGGGCGGCGCGCGGGCACGCGTCATCGCCCGCATTCTTTGTCGAGGCGCCGGGTTCGCCTGTCTTGCCCTTTGAATTCCTGAACCCTCGCAGGAGAGGGTGTGGCGCGCCCTTTGACGCTGCCTTGCCTTCCAGTGTGCGCATCCGTTTGACCGGATGCGCCGCGCCAAACGGCGCGCCACGAACGGCGTCTTACGGCGCCGGGCCGCGCTTTCGGCGGCTGATCCGCGTCACAAGCGGGTAGCACACGCCGTCAGCAAGCTCCTTGCAGGAGGTCCTTGTGCCTCCGGGCGGAGCCCCGGCGCCGCCCGAGCCCGGAGGGTACGTCCTCCCCCGGCCGCGGGCGCCGCGCCACCATGCCGGGATCGCTCCCGTCACGGCCCTCCCTTTTGGGGAGGCGGCTCCATCATCGAAACGTCTCGCGACGACGCCCTCTCGACGAGCCTGACGAGGGGAATATAAGCATAGGACAGAAAACAGGTCAAGGGGCGTGGGCGAAGAAATATTTGTATATCGGCAAAGTTGCGAATATCCCGATTTCGCTGCAGTCTGGATTTGGTATTCCAATCGGTTTTTTCGGTCGCCGCATATGCTGTTCAACGTAATAAATAACCGCAGTCTTTTGGGATCTGAAACTCCCGGCCCCTACCTTCTCCGTGGCGATTGGGATGATCATGGGTTCAAGACGAGTTTTTATCTCGTTTTCGTTCGAGAGAACGGCGAGCCGTTAGATATTGGCCCAGTCAAAATTCTTCGTCGTGGACTAGAAAAGGGATACGTCGAGGTCCCACAAAGCTTCGATGCTTTAGATTCTGATTATTGTTCTCTAGGCCAAGATCAAAATTATTACGAATCTCTCGCTGGCTTCATCGACGCGGTGCATGAGCCAATTCTTATAGGCCTCCGTGATTGCGTCAATGATCGGCGAATATTTGAGGAATTCCGGTTTGAACCTGGAATGGGCGTCTCTCTTCTGCGGAAGATAACCGTTCGCAACGTTACGGAAACATTTCGCGGAATATTGAGAGGGCAAGCAAGTCTCACGTCTTTCAGGTTCTCATATACTTATCCGCCCAATCAGTCGGGCGAGGCTCCTGTTTCGTTGAAGTTCGCAGTGCAGCCAAACTCCATGCCTCCAACCAACATTCATGCGGTTATAGGGAGAAATGGAGTTGGAAAGACGACACTTTTAGCCAATTTGGCCAAGGCGTTGTGTCAGCCTAAGGATGATTTTATGCAGCCTTTCGGGACGGTTGAATTTGATGATCCTGAAATGACTGTTGATGCTTTTTGGGATGGCGACAGATTTACAAATCTTGTCACGGTGGCGTTTAGTGCCTTCGATCCGTTTAGGCCTGTACCGAGATATGGAGCCGAGGAAATTGATATAACACACTCCTATATAGGATTGCGCGCGCAAGAGGTTTTCTCAGATTCTCTCGACGGTGCGCATGATCTAAAGTCGTATGCTAGTCTTTCAAATGAATTTTCTGAATCTCTCAAGAAATGCGCGTCCGCTCCGCGGCTACGAAGATGGCGCGACGCAATTGAAATTATCGAAAGCGACCCATTGTTTTGTGATGCGGATTTATCGCGTCTGATTGACTACGCAAGGCGTGGCGACGATTCGAGTGTGCGTAATGTTTTTGATGATCTTAGTTCAGGTCATAAGATTGTTCTTCTTACTGTTACCAAGCTCGTAGAGCTGGTTGACGATAGAACTCTCGTCCTTTTCGATGAGCCTGAGTCCCATCTTCATCCTCCGTTGCTTGCGTCCTTTTTGCGGGCAATCTCTAGCCTTCTGATTCTCAGAAACGGCGCCGCGATCATTGCTACTCATTCCCCGGTTGTCTTGCAGGAGGTTCCGGCAACGTGCGTTTGGATTCTGCGGCGCTCTGGAGATGTTGTTGTCAGCGAGCGGCCGTCGCTTGAGACGTTTGGTGAGAACGTTAGCGTTCTGACACGAGAAGTGTTCGGCCTTGAGGTTACTCAAAGCGGATTTCACAAAATGATTTCTGATGCGCTAGCTGGCAACGGCGGTAGTTACGAGCAGGCGATTGACGATTTTAATGGGCAGCTTGGCGCTGAAGCCCGTGCCGTAGCGTTGGCGATCAGTCGCTCGATGAAATCATAATGCGAAAAATTGCCGCTCCAAATATTGATGTTCGTGAATTTTACCTGGAATGCGCTCGTGACACATCCGATGTTGAGCAGCGCGCCAGACTAGTAGCAACCGTTGACGCGATTGTGTCGGCTGCTGATTCTTATGAGCAGGCAGGTGGCACTCGCCGTTGGTTCGAGTTGCCTAATTCTATTCAAGATGTGCCGGCTTCTGACGCGGAATTGCGCGGCTTATATGACAGAGTTATGGTGAGGCAGGGGAGAGTTGGTCGCCATGTTTATAATCTGATATTTTCTTCATCCGGAGTATGTCCAATGTGCGGTCAGGGAAAAGTCAGTACTTTGGATCATTACCTTCCGAAGTCTCGATACGCCCAGTATTCCATTTTTGCGAAAAATTTGGTGCCTTGCTGTCGTGATTGCAATACCGAGAAGCGTGTTTTGGTTGCGGCCAGCGCTGGCGATCAGGCATTCCATCCTTATTTTGATGATGTTGAAGGTGATCAGTGGTTATTCGCGAATTTAGGCGTGGGTGGGGCCGTCTCTCTTTCTTATTTTGTTGAGCCGCCCGCGACGTGGTCTGTTACATTGGCCGAGCGTGCCAGATCGCATTTCATGCACTTTAGGCTTGACGTTCTTTTCTCCACTTTTGCGGCCACTGAGCTTTCTTCGCTCAAATATCGACTTCAGAAAATGTTCCTGATCGGCGGGGCCGACAGTGTTCGGGCCGATCTGCAGTTGGAGGCAGAGAGTGCGCGACACGCAAATGTGAATTCTTGGAAGACTGCGATGTATGATGCTTTGCGGAGCAATGCTGCGTTTTGTGCCGGTGGGTTTGACGCGATCGGGGCTTAGCGCAACAGGCGACAATTTTTTATGTTTCTTGTGTACGAAAATCGAGAATGTGGTCCTATTGTTTCCCCGGGCAACCCTAATGACGCCCCACTTCAGACCGTCTAAAAGGTGCCCGACCTAGCATTCGGAGCCACCTGATGAACGCGCCCCTTAACCCACCCCCGCTGCCCCCGTACTCCCATTCCCCGTTGTTTCCGCTGGGGCCGGACACCACCAAGTACCGCAAGATCACGTCCGAGGGCGTGCGGGTCGAGAAGGTGATGGGCAAGGACGTGCTGGTGGTGGAGCCCGCCGCCATCAAGGCGTTGTCGGAAGCCGCGTTCGAGGACATCAACCACCTGTTGCGCCCCGCGCATCTCAAGCAGCTGCGCGCCGTGCTGGACGATCCGGAGGCGACCGCGAACGACAAGTTCGTCGCCTATGATCTCTTGAAGAACGCCAACATCGCCGCCGGCGGCGTGCTGCCGATGTGTCAGGACACCGGCACCGCCATCATCATGGGCAAGAAGGGCCGGCTGGTGTTCACCGACGGCTCCGACGAGGCCGCGCTCGCCGAGGGCGCGCGCGACGCCTACCTGAAAAAGAACCTGCGCTATTCGCAGCTCGCGCCGATCTCCATGTTCGAGGAGAAGAACACCAAGTCTAACATGCCGGCGCAGGTCGAGATCTATGCCGAGGGCGAGGACGCCTACAAGTTCCTGTTCGTCGCCAAGGGCGGCGGCTCGGCCAACAAGACGTTTCTGTTTCAGGCAACGCCGTCGATCCTGACGCATGACCGCATGGTCGCGTTCCTGAAGGAGAAGATCCTGACGCTCGGGACCGCGGCGTGCCCGCCTTATCATCTGGCCATCGTCATCGGCGGCACCTCGGCCGAGCTGACCTTGAAGACGGTAAAGCTCGCCTCGACCAAATATCTCGACAACCTGCCGACGCAGGGCTCGGAGGACGGCCATGCCTTCCGCGATCTCGAGATGGAGAAAGAGATTCACAAGCTGACGCAGTCGCTCGGCGTCGGCGCGCAGTTCGGCGGCAAGTATTTCTGCCACGACGTGCGCGTCATTCGTCTGCCAAGGCATGGCGCGTCATTGCCGATCGGTCTCGGCGTGTCGTGCTCGGCCGATCGTCAGGCGCTCGGCAAGATCACCAAGGATGGCGTCTTCCTCGAGGAGCTGGAGCATCACCCGGCGCAGTATCTGCCCGAGGTCGATCAGGAGAAGCTCGGCGGCGAGGTGGTGAAGGTCGATCTGTCGAAGCCGATGCCTGAGATATTGGCGATGCTGTCCAGGTATCCGGTGAAGACGCGGCTCTCGCTCACCGGCACCATGATCGTGGCGCGCGATCTGGCGCATGCCAAGCTGCGCGAGCGGCTGGAAGCCGGGCAGGGGCTGCCGGACTACTTCAAGAACCATCCTGTGTATTACGCCGGTCCGGCCAAGACGCCGGACGGCTATGCCTCCGGCGCCTTCGGTCCGACCACGGCGGGGCGCATGGATTCCTATGTCGATGCCTTCCAGGCAGCCGGCGGCTCGATGATATCGGTTGCCAAGGGCAACCGTTCCTCGCAGGTGCGCGACGCCTGCAAGAAGCACGGCGGCTTCTATCTGGCGTCGATCGGCGGCGCAGCGGCCAACCTGGCCGAGCACTGCATCAAGAAGGTCGAGGTGCAGGAATTCCCCGAGCTCGGCATGGAAGCGATCTGGAAAATCGAGGTGGTCGATTTCCCGGCCTTCATCGTCATCGACGACAAGGGCAATGATTTCTTCAAAGAACTCAACCTCGGCTGACGCCTGTCTTCGACTTTTCGCGTAGCGCGCGGCGCCGGGTCCTGACGATCCGGCGCCGTTTGCATGTCAGCGAGTCGCGGGGGCCGTCGTCCGATAACGGGACAGGCGCGATGCTTGCGCACGGCGCCGCATCGCATGGGCCGTCGTTGTTTAACCACACAGCACCCCGGCCAAGGCTACATCAGCCTTGTCGATTTACCTCCGGCATGCGACGCTCCATTCGGTGGCATATTACCGTATAGCCACGAAGCATAAGAAACGCGCCTGACAAACTGCCAGACGAAAGGAGACCTCGCGCATGGCCGATGCAATTGATTTCGATGCGCCGGACATCGTGCAGCGGGTCGAAATGCTGAGCCAGCACGACCTGGACCGGCTGCCATTCGGCGTCATCCTGCTGGACCGCCATTTTGTCGTGCGTTTCTATTCGGCCACCGAAGCGCGCGAGAGCGGCTATGGCATGGAGCCGCTCGGCCGCGACTTCTTCGATGTGTCACGCTGCGACGACAAGGACGAGCTGCGCGCCCGCTGGGTCGGCGCCATGGAGGCGGGTCCGGTCGATTTCGACATGGCGCGGACCGGCGATCTTGCCAATCCTAAACGCGAACTGCGCATGCGCGTCGTCTCGGCGCGCAACGGCGGATTGTGGCTGTTCGTCGAGCGCGAGAAGATCTGATCAGGTCGACGCCGACATGTAGTGCCGTTCGGTCTGGGCGGCCGCGGCGCGGTGGTGCTCAAGCACATAAACACGAATCGCCGACGACAGGTTGGCATAGCCGCGCTGCGCGTCGATGGTTTGCAGCAGCGCCGGCAGCGGTGTGCGCGTGCGCTCGGCGATGTCGCGCAGGCCATCCCAGAACTGGTCTTCCAGCGATACGCTGGTCTTGTGGCCGTGCAGTTCGATCGAGCGTTTGACGATCGCCGATTTGCGGCCGAGCGGGCCTTCGGTTCTGGTGCGCTTGTCGCCGGACGACGTGTCCGGCCTGGTCATGGTGTCGTCCATCATCGCTCTTCGCCCTCCGCCTTCAATGCGATGTCGGTGGCGGCTCGCACCGTCGGCGCGGCTCCAGCGACATCCGACTATTAGGCGCAGTGGCGTTGTGGATTTTGAGCGATGTCAAAACGCTGACATATTTTACCGCTGCGCCTCAGGAATCCGTGCGCGGCGGCGTTCGCTTCGGCCGTACCGGCGACGCATTAATGGTTGTGTCGCAGTTCAGACACTCGAAGCGGTCGAAATGGTCGAGGTGCTCGCGCGTCTTCACCGCCTGCATGGCGACGCCGCACACCGGACAGTGACGTAAAGGGGGGCTTGCAGGAGGGCGATGGGTCATGCGGCTCGGGAGGCAAATTGCTGCCTCCATCATCGCGACGGTACGCCGTTATGGATTTGATAAATGTCAAAAGGATCGCGATTGCGATCCTGTGTTGCGGGGGCGGTATGCCCTGCTACTTGCCGATGCCGACCACGGGGCTCTCCGGCACATAGGCGCTGGCGCCGCCGGCAAACTGATAGAGCGTGAGCGACACGAGCGCGATCAGGACGATCGCGAACGCCAGACGGACACACTGGTCCACGACGCTGGCTTGCATGAGAAGTCCCCTATTCCACACGAGCCGTTCCGGACGCGATGTTAGTCCCCGAGCGTCCGGGTAGGCCATTGCCGGTTCCCGTTAAGCTCAACGGGTAGCGTTAAACCGGGCCGCTTTAAGGACGGCGATGCGGCAATAGAGGGGCAGGATGAAGGACCTGTTAACGCGGGCGCCGCATGGCATACCGCGCGCGGGCACTCAGTCGACGATGCCGTCGCGGCCAACGATCGCCATCAGCGTCGCGGTCAGATGCGCAATCAGTTTTTCGTTGCCGTCCTTCACGGCAAAGACGTCGGCCTGCGCCAAAGTGAGCGTGCGGCCGGCCTTGACCACCCGCCCGCGCGCGACGATGCGCTCACCCGCGGCCGGCGCGAGCAGGTTGATCTTGAACTCGGCGGTGAGCACGCCGCTGTCCGGCGGCATCACGCTGAGCGCGGCATAGCCCGCGGCGCTGTCCGCGATCGCCGCCACCGCGCCGGCATGGACGAAGCCATGCTGCTGCGACACCGCCGGCGTGGGGATCAATACGATGTCGACAAGACCCGGCTCGACCTTGTCGAGCCTGGCGCCGAGCGTGGTCATCAGGCCCTGCTTGGCAAAGCTTTGCTGGATGCGGGTGAGGGGCATGAGCGGGATCCGGGATGGGAGCGGCCATCGTTCCTATCAGAAAAATCCGGCAGGCGGTGTCGCGCCGCCTGTCTCAAATCGAGCCGCGGACTCCGTCGCGGTAAGGTTTCCAGCATCCGATCGGTACACAGCCTTCAGCTCTGGTGTAGTGAAGGCGCCCGGTGGGGTGAGACATGAAAGTTCTTCTTGAAAATCTGCAGGACGTGGAACGGCGGCTGACCGAAGCCCTGGCCGACCTGCGTGCGCAGCAGGCGCTGACCGGGGCGGTGACCGGCGCGGAGGATGCCTTCCGCAGCCTGCTGTCGAACAGCCTGCGGGCCTTCACGATGCTGGAAGGCCGCTACAATGCGACCAAGGCCGCGCTGGACGAGCGGCGCCGTGCGCTGGGCCTGTAGCGGCGCGTCCCGCGCGGGCTGAAGGCAGGCTGAACCGCCAGCGACTGTCTCACTCGCGTTTGGCCGGGGGCAGCTGATCTTTCGCTTCTTCTTCGGCAATCAGCTTTTCAAGCTGTCGACGTTGCGCCTCGTCGGTCGCCCTGGCGAGCATGCGGCGGAATCGCTCCAGATTCTGTCTGCGTATGAACCGTTCCATGGCGGCTCTCCATGGTCGCACAGAGGACTCAATCCGGTATCAGAGTATATTGGGCTTCCGGTCGTGCTCCTAGACAGGCGTGTGGGGTCCGATGGGGTCCCTTATGCTCGCCAAGAGGAGCCCGCCGGTGTGCTGGCTGGCCGAAGTAGGCCAGTCGGGAAAGCAAAATAGGTCAGTGCTCATTTTGGGTGCGGAGGCATGCGAAGCCCTGACCGAGAGGTTGAGGCTTCTGCGTTAGGCTTCTCTCTTGCTCATGGGCCCCAAAGTGATTCGCCGGGCTCTTCTGCGTGACAGATTTGCAAAAATACAGTGATATTAGGTACTTAAGATGGTGTCTGGCGTGCAACACTACCTAAAGTTAATGTGGCTCGGAACACGCCTCGTATTGACGGGTTGTTAAAGGCGACCCTATATAAGGGCCGAACTAGCCCCCCGTCGGACTTGGCCAGCAATGGCCCCCGACGGGGTTATTATTTGGGGCTAGTGCCATGGCCATTGTAGAGCCTGACGTAAAGCGCGCGATGGCCTTTTTTGACGGCCAGAATCTCTATCGCCACGCCAAAGACGCCTTCGGTCATCACCACCCAAATTACGATCCAATAAAGCTACATGCAGCCGTGTGTGCAGCTCAAGGATGGGTGCCTAATCTGGTTCGTTTTTACACGGGTGTGCCTAACGCAATGCGAGATCCCATGTGGGCTCCGTATTGGTCTAACCGCGTTCTGTCGCTCAAACGTCAAGGCGTGTCGGTGACGACACGCCCAATTCGATACCACACCGAAATTGTCACCGACGAAGATGGAAAACCGCGTGAGATTGTTACGCCACAAGAAAAGGGAGTAGATGTCCGACTTGCGCTGGATGTCGTCTCTAGAGCGCGGCGCAAAGAATACAATGTCGCTGTTATCTATAGCCAAGACCAAGATTTGTGTGAGGTGGTTCAAGAGATAAAGGAGATTGCTAAGGAGCAATCTCGTTGGATCAAGGTCGCTTGCGCTTATCCTCATGGGCCAAACGCCACGTCTAGACGTGGGGTTGATGGAACGGACTGGATTCAGATGGATCAAGTATTTTATGATGCTTGCCTTGATCCAAGAGACTACCGACCAAAGAAATAACTACTCCTTTCCTCAGTCAATTGCCGTGAATCGCTTGCGCCGATCCGGCGCGGTCACAACCGGATCAATCGACTGTGTCGTTAGCGCCGCATCGAGCAAATCCCCGATCTTCGAAACCCGATCGCTAATGCCGAGGCCATGGCCGGCGTAGCTCGCAGCGTCTCACGGACGCGGCAAAGATTGTAGTGCGCGACATAGAGCGACACCGCCGCGCAATGAATTGCAGCGGTATGTCCAAACCTTCCTGCCTGATTTTTATGAGGAAATCTTTCGGCTGCGCGGTATGAAGTATCCTAGGGACACTGTTCAGCGCCCTAGGTATTTCGAAAGCCTGACGAACGATATTATTTATGACCGCCTTGCGCCCGGTGTTCTGGAAGAATTTAATAAGGTCAATCCGAAGGATGAAGTAACGGGCCGTCGCCGGCATAAAAACCTCCAGTGGCTCACGAACAATGCGGGCTATCCAAAATTGCCCGAGCATCTAGGAGCGGTAATTGCGACTATGCGAATGAGCGCCGATTGGCACGATTTCAAAGCCAAGCTAGACAAATATTACCCGGCCCAGGGTAAGCAAACGCAGCTTTCTTTTGAGTACGCAAAAGAACAGGCTGACGAATCTGGCAAGGTCTGTAACGAAAGAGGCCGCCACCTAGGGCGGCCACTGGCACATGCATCCCAACCCGAAATGGCAAGAGATATTAAGTCTCTTCGACGCGCTTATCGCTGAGTATGCAGCCTACAAATCTCGGAACCTTTCAGGTCTGAGCGCCGAACAGGTCCAGTTTTCATCTGAGGTCGAAAAGCGGCTTTGGCAGATGCGATGGAGCATTCTCCAAATTTCTGAAATGCAATTGGCTGCGAATGCGGCACATATGCAAACTGTATTCATGGCATTTTCCGACACGAAGGCGGCCGATACGCTTTTAGAAGAAGCAATGCACATAACTGGTATTTTGGAACTATTGACCGAGGCATTTTACTTTGTCGGGTGGCGGACGGTACTGGCTTTAAGGCTCCTGCCTGGTCTGAAGAACTTTGAAAGTGTTGGTATGCGTGACGTTCGAAATCGAATTATCGAACATCCCGACAAACCAAGCGGCATAGTCAATCAGCAATTTTCTGTCGGTCGAGTAGATGAAGGTGAGGGGCCGAGACTGAAGGGGGCGCCTCCCGGCGAGACACGTTTTCTCGACAACGGACTGCTGGCCAACGCAAAGGAGTTTGCGGACCGACTTCTGCCGCGACTAAAAGCAAACTAGGCCACCTCTGTTCTTAAAACCGGCCACTAGGGGGTCGAAACAGGCCAGCACCCAATCAACGAAAAGAACATATTGCGAACAGAGAACAAATAGTGTACATATTGATTCAACGTCGATCACGGCCCGCCGGGTAGGGGGATGCCCCTGCACCTTACGTTGTCGGGGGTCGAATCTGAGGCCATATAGGAGCGCCATCATGAGTCAGCCTGCCCTGCGTGTCGTCGAAGGATCGTCCATGGACAAGTCCAAAGCCCTCTCTGCTGCGCTTAGCCAGATCGAGCGACAGTTCGGCAAGGGCTCGGTGATGAAGCTCGGCAAGTCCGACAAGTCGATGGACATCGAGGTGGTCTCGACCGGGTCGCTCGGGCTGGACATCGCGCTCGGCGTCGGCGGCCTGCCGCGCGGCCGCATTGTCGAGATTTACGGGCCGGAATCGTCCGGCAAGACCACTTTGTCACTGCACACCATTGCCGAAGCCCAGAAGAAGGGCGGCATCTGCGCCTTCGTCGACGTCGAGCACGCGCTCGACCCGATCTATGCGCGCAAGCTCGGCGTCAATGTCGATGAGCTTCTGATCTCGCAGCCGGATGCCGGCGAGCAGGCGCTCGAGATCGCCGACACTTTGGTGCGCTCCGGCGCGGTCGATGTGCTGGTGGTCGACTCGGTCGCCGCCCTGGTGCCGCGCTCCGAACTCGAAGGCGAAATGGGCGACGTGCAGCCGGGTTCGCAGGCGCGCCTGATGAGCCAGGCGCTGCGCAAGCTGACCGCCTCGATTTCCAAATCGAAGACCATGGTGATCTTCATCAACCAGATCCGCATGAAGATCGGCGTGATGTACGGCTCGCCGGAGACGACCTCGGGCGGCAATGCGCTCAAGTTCTACGCCTCGGTGCGCCTCGACATCCGCCGCATCGGCGCCATCAAGGACCGCGACGAGGTCATCGGCAACCAGACCCGCGTCAAGGTGGTCAAGAACAAGCTGGCGCCGCCGTTCAAGCAGGTCGAATTCGACATCATGTACGGCGAGGGCGTGTCCAAGACCGGCGAACTCATCGACCTCGGCGTCAAGGCCAATGTCGTCGAGAAGTCCGGCGCCTGGTATTCCTACGACAGCCAGCGCATCGGTCAGGGCCGCGAGAACGCCAAGGTGTTCCTCAAGCAGAATCCGGATGTCGCGGCCAAGATCGAAGCTGCCGTGCGCGCCAATTCCGGCGTCATTGCCGAAGTCATCGATGCGGGCGATTCCGGCGACAAGGACGACGACGCGCTGGAGGCTTGAAAAGCTCCGGGCACGCCGGATGATCGTGGCGTAACGCCACGCTCCGGCGCCGGTCTCGGCGGTGAAAGCCTCTCTGTAGCGGGAGAGGCGGCAGCCGTCGCGGAACCGGCACAGGCGAAGACCTCGTCTTCGCTTGAAGCGCCCAAGCCGACCCATATGTCGACCCAGATGCCGACCGATACGTCTGCGGTGACCGAGACGATTGACGCGGCGACCGGCGAAATCATCGTGCTGTCGCGCCACAAGGCGGCGGCCGAAACCAAAGCAGCGGTGGCGGAAGAGAAAGTGACGCCGCTGGCCAAGCCCGAGAAGCGCAAGAATTTCAAGGAACGCGCCAAGGACAAGTTGAAGACCAGGCCTGCCGAGGACGGGACCACGCCGATGACGGCAACGGCGAAGTCCAAGGCAGGTGCCAAATCCGCCGCGAAGGCCGCGCCCGCCAAAGGCGAAGCCAAGGATGCGGCAAAGGATGCGACCAAGGCCGGCAAGAAGGCCGCCGGCCGCAAGGCCAGTTAGGACGACTGACGGGCTTGAGGGTCCGTGAGACTTAGGTAGCGCGTAACGCTTGTCGCCCCCGTCGGCACCCGGCTGCATAAAGCGGCCGCCACCGAGGACGGGGGCGTCGGCGTGTTTGGGGAACGGCGATCCCCTGAACACGGCCCGCGCCCAGCCGCTGACGGTTGTGCCGATGACCGGCGCTGCCGGAGCCGGTGCCTCGGTGCGGACGCCGCCTGCGGCATCCTGTCAGGGCGCTGCGACCGTGCGCGGCCTTGCAGCAAAGCCCCGTCATCACGACATTTTTCCCCGACAGGGCGCAGGCGCGCGGAAGCGCGGCCGGTGCGCCCTTTACGAGGGAACGATGAACTATTTCCGCACTGCGCTTCTGCTGGCGGGTCTTACCGCGCTGTTCATGGGCGTGGGCTATCTGATCGGCGGCTCCGGCGGCGCCATGATCGCGCTGCTGGTCGCCGGCGGCATGAACCTGTTCGCCTACTGGAACTCCGACAAGATGGTCTTGTCGATGCACGGTGCGCAGGAGGTGGATCCGCAGGCCGCGCCCGATCTCTATCGCATGGTGGCGGAGCTGGCGCAGCGCGCGCAGTTGCCGATGCCGCGCGTCTACATCATGGACAATCCGCAGCCGAATGCCTTTGCCACCGGCCGCAACCCGGAGAACGCCGCTGTTGCGGTGACGACCGGCCTGCTGCGTTCGCTCAGCCACGACGAGGTCGCCGGCGTGGTCGCGCATGAACTGGCGCACATCGCCAACCGCGACACGCTGATCATGACCATCACCGCGACCATTGCCGGCGCCATCTCCATGCTCGGCAACTTCGCGATGTTCTCAGGGCTCGGCGGCAACCGCGACAACAACAACGGCCTGGGCCTCATCGGTACCATGGCGATGGTCATCCTGGCGCCGCTCGCCGCCATGCTGGTGCAGATGGCGATCAGCCGCACGCGCGAATACGCCGCCGACAATCTCGGCGCGCAGATTGCGGGCGACCCGCTGGCGCTCGCTTCGGCGCTGGGCAAGATCGCCGACATCGCCCACATGGTGCCGAACGAGCGCGCGGAACAGGCGCCGGCGACCGCGCACATGTTCATCATCAATCCGTTGTCGGGCCAGCGCATGGACAACCTGTTCTCGACCCACCCGGCGACCGAGAACCGCATTGCGGCGCTGCACCAGCTCGCCGCGGCCTATGGTCAGCGGCCGGCATCACCAGCCGCCGCCGGGGCCCGCAGCGGCGCCTGGGGCGGCTCGGCCGCGCCGGGCGGTCCGTGGGGTGGCGGTGGCTCCCGCCGCCGGCCGTGGGGCTGAGCCTGCTTTCGCCCTCCCTCGACTCTCCGGGCCCCCGCCGCTAAATAGAACCCTGAAAAATCAAAGCCGGACGGGCCTTTACGCCCCCGGCCGGGCTGCATGGCCGGGGGGCCTTTCGCATGCCCGTTCACCAACCCAGGGTTAGCGGCGTTCGGACATGAGTGGCGTCAACGACATCAGAAAGACCTTCCTCGACTACTTTGCCAAGCACGAGCACCGCGTGGTGTCGTCCTCGGCGCTGGTGCCGCGCAACGACCCGACCTTGATGTTCACCAATGCCGGCATGGTGCAGTTCAAGAACGTCTTCACCGGCGTCGAGAAGCGGGATTACGTGCGCGCGACCACCGCGCAGAAATGCGTGCGCGCCGGCGGCAAGCACAACGATCTCGACAATGTCGGCTACACCGCCCGCCATCACACCTTCTTCGAGATGCTCGGCAACTTCTCGTTCGGCGATTACTTCAAGGACAACGCCATTGAGCTCGCCTGGAACCTGATTACCAAGGATTTCGGCCTGCCCAAGGACAAGCTGCTGGTCACGGTCTATGCCGACGACGACGAGGCGCATGGCCTGTGGAAGAAGATCGCCGGCTTTTCCGACGATCGCATCATCCGCATCGGCACGTCGGACAATTTTTGGCAGATGGGCGACACCGGTCCGTGCGGGCCTTGCTCGGAAATCTTCATCGACCAGGGCGACAAGCTGCAGGGCGGCCCGCCGGGCTCGCCGGACGAAGACGGCGACCGCTTCCTCGAGTTCTGGAATCTCGTCTTCATGCAGTTCGAGCAGATCGAGCCGGGCAAGCGCGTGCCGCTGCCGCGCCCCTCGATCGACACCGGCATGGGGCTGGAGCGCATCGCCGCCATCATGCAGGGCGTGCATTCGAACTACGACACCGACCTGTTCCGCGCGCTGATCGATGCCGTGGCGCATGGCCTGTCGCGCGGGCCGACCGACGACACCCGCGCCTCGTACCGCGTCATCGCCGACCACCTGCGCGCCTCGTCCTTCCTCGTTGCCGACGGTGTTCTGCCGTCGAACGAAGGCCGCGGCTATGTGCTCCGCCGCATCATGCGCCGCGCCATGCGCCACGCCGAACTGTTAGGGGCCAAAGAGCCGCTGATGTGGAAGCTGGTGCCGGCGCTGACCCGCGAAATGGGCCAGGCCTATCCGGAACTGACGCGCGCCGAGGCGCTGATCACCGAGACGCTGAAGCTGGAAGAAACGCGCTTCCGCAATACGCTGGCCAAGGGCCTGACCATTCTCGACGACGCCTCCAAGACGCTGAAGAAAGGCGACATGTTCGACGGCGAGACCGCGTTCACTTTGTACGACACCTACGGCTTCCCGCTCGATCTGACGCAGGACGCGCTCAAGTCGCGCGGCATCTCGGTCGATATCGCCTCGTTCACCGACGCTATGGAGCGCCAGCGCGCCAAGGCGCGCGAGTCGCGCTTCTCGTCGGGCGAGACGGCGACAGAGGCGATCTGGTTCGCGCTGCGCGAAAAGCTCGGCGCCACCGAATTCCTCGGCTACGAAACCGAAAGCGCCGAAGGCGTGGTGTCGGCGCTGATCAAGGACGGCCAGGAAGCCACTGAGCTGAAAGCCGGCGATGTCGGCCAGATCGTGCTCAACCAGACGCCGTTCTACGGCGAGTCCGGCGGTCAGGTCGGCGACACCGGCGAGATGCGCTCAACCGGCGTCAAGGTTGCCGTCACCGATACGCAGAAGAAGCAGGGCGACCTGCTCACCCACGCGGTGAAGGTGATCGAGGGCACGGTCAAGGTCGGCGATCCGTTGCTGCTGGAAGTCGACCACGCACGCCGCGCCGCGATCCGCCAGAACCATTCGGCGACGCATCTGCTGCACGAGGCGCTGCGCCTGGTGCTGGGCGACCACGTCGCGCAGAAGGGCTCGATGGTCGCGCCCGACCGTCTGCGCTTCGACTTCTCGCATCCCAAGCCGGTGACGGCGGAGGAATTGGCGCGCGTCGAGAATATCGCCAACGACATCGTGCTGCAGAACACGCCCGTGACAACGCGGCTGATGGCGCTCGACGACGCCCGCTCGTCGGGGGCCCGCGCGCTGTTCGGCGAAAAATATGGCGACGAAGTGCGCGTCGTGGCGATGGGCGAGGGATCGGGCAATACGCTCGGCTGGTCGATCGAACTGTGCGGCGGCACCCATGTGAAGCGCACCGGCGACATCGGCTTCATCACCGGGCTGGCCGATTCAGGTGTTGCCGCCGGCGTGCGCCGTCTCGAAGCGATGACCGGCAATGTCGCGCGCCATTACGTCAACAAGGAACTGAACACCGCGCGCGCCGCGGCCGCCGAACTCAAGGCGCCGTTCGAGGAACTGCCGTCGCGTATCGCCGCGCTCCTCGACGAGCGCAAGAAGCTGGAACGCGAACTGACCGACGCACGCAAGAAGCTCGCCATGGGCGGTGGATCGTGGGGCGGCGGTGGCGGTTCGCTCAGCGACATCCGCACCGTCGGCGACATCAAGCTGATGGCCCGCGCCGTGACCGGCATCGACATCAAGGACCTCAAGAGCCTCGCCGACGAAGGCAAGAAGCAGATCGGGTCCGGCGTTGTCGCGCTGATCGCGACCAGTGAGGACGGCAAGGCATCCATCGTCATCGGCGTCACCGCCGATCTCACCGCGCGCATTTCCGCGGTCGATCTGGTGCGCAAGGCGTCCGAAGTGCTCGGCGGCAAGGGCGGCGGCGGCAAGCCGGACATGGCGCAGGCCGGCGGCCCGGACGGCGCCAAGGCGGACGAGGCGCTGAAGGCGGTCGAGGCGGCGCTGGCGGGCTGACCATGGTCGGCCACATCCATCTGTCGCTCATCATGGTCGCGGCCCTCATTGCGGTCGCGAGTCCGGGGCCGGCGGTGCTGGCCATTGCCGGCACCTCGATGCGGGCAGGGCGCCGGACGGGACTTGTCTTCGCATCGGGTGTCACCACCGGGTCTCTCATCTGGTCGGTCGGGGCGGCGGCGGGCCTGAGTGCGGTCATGCTGGCCAATGCCTGGCTCATCGAACTGATCCGCTACTTCGGCGCCGCCTATTTGCTGTGGCTCGCTGCCAAATCGGCACGGTCGGCGCTGACGCCGGGCAAGACGGAACTGCTGGCGCTCGGCGCCACATCGCTCAACCGGGCCTATGGCCGCGGGCTGGTGCTGCATCTGACCAACCCGAAGGCGATTCTGTTCTTCGGCTCGCTTTATTCCTTTGGCGTGCCGGCCGACGCCACGCTGGCCGATCTCGCGCTCATCGTCGCCGCCGTCGGCCTGCAAAGCGCCGTGGTGCTGCACGGCTATGCTATCCTGTTCTCGAACCCGACGGTGGTCGCCGGCTATCTCAAGCTGCGCCGCTGGTTCGATGGCCTCTTCGCCGTGGCCTTCGGCTATGCCGGGTTCCGGATACTGACGGCGAAGCTCTAGCGCAGGCCGGCCGCCGCCGTCACGAAGCGCACGCGCTCGTCGACCGGCGCACGCGGCACCTCGACCAGCCGGTAGCCGAGCTCCGTGTAGACGGCGACCATCGTGACATAGGTCCGCTCGGCGACATCCCACGTCTGCCGCCTTTCGCTGTCGGTCGTATAGATCGCCCGCCAGGGTGGGCAGACGAATACGCTTTCCTGATAACGATGAATTTCGGCGGCGCGCCACATCGCTGTCGGCACTGCTAGGCCTACGAGCTGGAGATAGCCGATCGCGTCGGGGATGCCGCGGTCGCAGAACACCGGACCGGCCGCGCCGGCAAGGCGCGCAAAGGCCGCGGCGTCGTGGTCCAGCATCGCCTGCGCGAAGGCATGCGGGTCGATCCAGGGCAAAGCGCGGCCGCCTTGCAACTGCTGCTCCTGAATGATGCGCCGGCCGGCCTCGGGCGCGACCGCAAAGCCGCGCGCTTCGAGCGCGCTGATCAGGGTCGATTTGCCGGCGCCGGGTCCGCCGGTGACGACGTAGAAAAGAGGGGGCGTGGCGGACGTCATGTTGCTATTCCTCGTCTGGCGTTCAACCGAACAGAGCCGGAATCGGCGCCCCGGCCTCCTGCCTTTGTAAACCTGTGCCGATGGTGGCGGCCACCTCGTGTATCTTTGGCCTGCCGATTCGACGGCGCTCCAACACCGCAGCCGCGCCGGCCGTGCATGATGAAACTGCGGCACAAGCGAACCGCATCAGAGGGCGATCGAATTTGCTGCATGCCGAAGGCTTCAAGGGGCTGATCATCTTCCTGGTCGCGGCGGGCGTGGTCGTGCCGTTGTTTCATCGCGCGCGCATCAGCACCGTGCTCGGCTTCCTGCTGGTGGGGGTGATCCTCGGCCCCTTCGGCTTCGGCCGGCTGGCGGCGGAGGTGCCATGGGTCAGCTACGTCACATTCGATAATCCGCGGACCGCGGAGCCGCTTGCCGAGCTCGGCATCATCTTCCTGTTGTTCATCCTCGGCCTCGAACTGTCGGTGCAGCGGCTGTGGCAACTGCGCCGTTACGTGCTCGGCGTCGGCCTGTTCCAGGTGGCCGTGTCGTCCTTGGCAATCGGTTTCGCCCTGAACCTTGCGGGAGCGCCGCCGCCGACCGGCATCGTGCTCGGCATGTGCATCGCGCTGTCGTCGACGGCGATCGTCATGCAGCTTCTCGTCGAGCAGCATCGATCGGCCTCGCCGGTCGGCCGCATCGCCTTGTCCGTTCTGCTGTTCCAGGATCTCATGGTGGTGCCGATCCTGTTCATCGTCGGCATGCTCGGCAGCGGCGAGGGGGCGGATCGGTGGTGGGCGCTGTTGCTGGCTTTCGCACAAGCCGTCGCCGCTATTGCCGTAATCATGGTGCTCGGCCGCTATTTGGCGCGTCCGCTTCTGCGGTCGGCCGCGCATACCGGCAGCCGCGACCTCATCATGGCGATTACGCTGTTGATCGTGGTCGGCATTGCGGCGGCGACAGGCGCCGCCGGTCTGTCGGTGGCGCTCGGCGCATTCCTGGCCGGGCTGCTGCTGAGCGAGAGCGAATATCGCCATCACATCGAAGTCGATCTCGAACCGTTCAAGGGCCTGCTGCTCGGTCTGTTCTTCGTCACGGTCGGCACGACCATCGACCCCGCCGTCGTCATGGGCCATGCCGGGCCGATCATCCTGGCGCTCGCTGGCCTGATCGTCGTCAAGGCCGTTGTGCTCTATGCGGGCGCCCGTCTGTTCGGGGTGCCGCGTTCTCAGGCGGTGGAAGTCGGCCTTCTGCTGTCGCAAGCCGGCGAGTTCGCCTTTGTCGTCATCGCCTTGGCACGACAAAGCAATCTGTTGCCGCCGGAACTGGCGACCGCCGCGGTGGCGGTCGTCGGCCTGAGCATGATGCTGACGCCGGTTCTCGCGCATGGGGCGCGGATCGCCGGCCGTCGGCTCGCGCCGTTCGATCATGAGCGGCACGCTCCGGATCAGGAAGCGCCGGAATTGCGGGACCATGTGGTGATCGGCGGTTTCGGCCGCGTCGGGCGCATGATTGCGGATTTGCTCGACAAAGAGCAGGTGTCCTATGTCGCGCTCGATATGGATGAGATGATCGTGGAAGAGCAGCGTCAGCGCGGGCGCATGGTGTTCTTCGGGGACGCCAGCCGCACGCAAATGCTGGAACGTGCCGGCGCGCGGCGGGCGCGCGCCTTTGTCGTCACGCTCGACGCGCCGCGCGCGGCAGAACGTATGGTGCAAGCCATTACGCAGTTGCAACCCAAGGCCCGTATCTTCGCGCGCGCCAAGGATGGCGAACACGCCAGCAAGCTGACGCGCATGGGCGTCGTCGGCGTCATTCCGGAGGCGGTGGAAGCGAGCCTTCAGCTCGGCGCGCGCGTGCTGGAAGGGCTCGATATTCCCGATGACGCGGTCGCGATGCGGCTCGCCGAGGCGCGTCAGGAAGCGGCAGCAGAGCTGAAGTAGCGCAAGGGAAGGCGCGGCGGCAAGGAAGGACGATGGCTTACGCCGCCATCGCCTTCTTCAGGTTGTCGTCGATCTTGTCGAGGAACCCGGTGGTCGACAGCCACTTCTGATCGGGACCGACGAGCAAGGCCAGGTCCTTGGTCATGAAGCCGGCTTCGACGGTGTCGACGCAGACCTTCTCCAGCGTCAGAGAAAACGTCATCAGCGCGTCGTTGCCGTCGAGCTTGGCGCGATGGGCGAGGCCGCGGGTCCAGGCGAAGATCGAGGCGATCGAGTTCGTGGACGTCGCTTGGCCCTGCTGATGCTGGCGGTAGTGCCGCGTCACGGTGCCATGCGCGGCCTCGGCTTCGACCACCTTGCCGTCCGGCGTCAGCAGCACGGAGGTCATCAGGCCGAGCGAGCCGAAGCCCTGCGCCACCGTGTCGGACTGCACATCGCCGTCATAGTTCTTGCAGGCCCAGACATAGCCGCCCGACCACTTCAGCGCCGAGGCGACCATGTCGTCGATCAGGCGGTGCTCGTACCAGATCTTCTTGTCGGCGAACTTGGCCTTGAATTCGGCGTCGAACACCTCCTGGAAGATGTCCTTGAAGCGGCCGTCATACTGCTTGAGGATGGTGTTCTTGGTCGACAGATAGAGCGGATAGCCGCGGTCGAGCGCATAATTCATCGAGGCGCGGGCGAAATCGCGGATCGAGTCGTCGAGGTTGTACATCGCCATGGCGACACCGGCATCCGGCGCCTTGAATACTTCCTTCTCGATCACCTTGCCGTCATTGCCGACGAACTTCATCGACAGCGTGCCCGCCGACGGAAACTTGAAGTCGGTGGCGCGGTACTGATCGCCATAGGCATGGCGGCCGATGATGATCGGCTGCGTCCAGCCGGGCACCAGGCGCGGCACGTTCTTGCAGATGATCGGTTCGCGGAAGATGGTGCCGCCCAGGATGTTGCGGATGGTGCCGTTCGGGCTCTTCCACATTTCCTTGAGGTTGAACTCCTTCACGCGCGCTTCGTCCGGCGTGATGGTGGCGCACTTGACCGCGACGCCGACTTCCTTGGTCTTGTTGGCGGCGTCGATGGTGATCTGGTCGGCGGTTTCGTCGCGCTTCTCGATGCTCAGATCGTAGTAGAGCAGGTCGATGTCCAGATAAGGATGGATCAGCTTGTCCTTGATGAGCTGCCAGATGATGCGGGTCATTTCGTCGCCATCCATCTCGACGACGGGATTTTTCACTTTGATCTTGGCCATATGAGTGAATTACCTTTCGAGGACCGGCATCGGCAATGCTGCTTCGACGGCTCTATAACATCGACTTTTCCGCCATCAAAGCCGCACCGTTTCATGGACTTAAGTTGCACCCAGGCGAAACTGTAGCGCTGCCGGCACATCGCGGCCTTGCGCGCCGGCCCGGCAAACCCGTTCACGAAACTGTCACTGCGAGCCGTGGCGCGCTTTCTTCCGTGAACTGGAAAATGGCCGCAATCGCGGTACATTGATGGGGCGAACCGGAAGGAGGAATTGCCATGATCGACGTCGCACTCAACCGCCGCAGCCTCCTCGCCGCAGCCGGCCCCGTTCTGGCGGTCGGGGCTTTCGGGCTGGTGATGCCGGCCCGCGCACAGGGCCTTGCACCGACCCAGTCGATGTCGGGCGGCGCCAACAATTACCAGAAGGGCGCGCCGGTCGTGAACCGGATCGGCAAGGGCGGCTTCTGGATGACGGGCACTGTCCGCCGCGCCGGCGACGGGGCGCCGCTGGCCGGGCAACGCATTCAGATCTGGGCGCATACCGTCGAGGGGCGCGAGGAAGATCAGCGCAGCCACGGTGCGACGCTGACCGACAAGAATGGCGCGTTCCGGCTCGAAATGCCGCAGATCATTCCCATCTTCGGCCAACCGCACGGCCACCTTGCTTATGACAGCGGCGAATTCAAAACGGTGTTTCTGCGTCCCGTGATGCGCAGCGCGAAGGACACCGGCCTCGAGGCGCATTTCATTCTTCAGCCGGCCTGACATTGGGAATGAGGCAATGAGATGGGCCCGGGTGAGCCTGATCTGGGCCGCTCTGATTGCCGCCATTGGTGTGCCGGCCGCTTTGGCCGCGGCAAGCCCGCAGCTTGAATGGCGCGACGCTATCTATATCGCGGCCGGCTTCGCTGGGATCGTCGCACTGGGGCTGTTGCTCGTTCAGCCGCTGCTGATCGCCGGATACTTGCCGGGACTATCGGCTTACCGAGCGCGGCGCGTGCATCATTGGATCGGCGGCGCGCTGGTCGCGGCATTGATCGTTCACGTCGCGGGGCTTTGGATCACCAGCCCGCCGGACATGATCGACGCGCTGCTGTTTCGCTCGCCGACGCCGTTCTCTCCCTTCGGTGTGATCGCGTTCTGGGCCGTCGCCGCGGTGGCGGTGCTGGCCTTGTTCCGCCGCCGGCTGGGTTTGCGAACCTGGCGCGTCGTTCACATGTCGCTCGCGGCGGTCATCGTCGCCGGCAGCGTGGTCCATGCCGTGCTGATCGAAGGCACGATGGAGACGATTTCGAAAGCGGCTTTGTGCGCGCTGGTCGTCGCGGCGGCCTTCAAGGTCATGACCGACCTGTGGATGCGAAGAAAGCGGACGCTTTCGTAGGGTGGGCTAAGCGAAGCGAGCCCACCCTACGGTTTCCTTACAGCGTGGCGAGCGCCGCGTTCAACGTGGCGCTCGGCCGCATCGCCGCCGACGTCTTGGTCGTGTCGGGCAGGTAGTAGCCGTCCGTATCCACCGGCTTGCCTTGGGCGGCGAGCAGCTCCGCGTTGATCTTGTCTTCTTCGGCCGCCAGCTTCTCCGCCAGCGGCTTGAAGCGCGCGGCAAGGCCGGAGCTATTGTCGCGCCGCGCCAGCGCCTTGGCCCAATAGAGCGCGAGGTAGAAATGGCTGCCGCGATTGTCCAGTTCGCCCACTTTGCGCGCCGGCGAGCGGTTGTGCTCAAGGATCTGGCTGTTGGCCTCGTCGAGCGTCTCGGCCAGGACTTTTACGTCCTCATTGCCGCTGACCTGCGCGAGGTGTTCGAGCGAGGCGCCGAGCGCCAGGAATTCACCCAGCGAATCCCAGCGCAGATAGCCTTCGCCTTTGAACTGCTCGACATGCTTGGGCGCCGAGCCGCCGGCGCCGGTCTCGAACAGCCCGCCGCCATTCAGCAGCGGAACGATCGACAGCATCTTGGCCGACGTGCCGAGCTCCATGATCGGGAACAGGTCGGTGAGATAGTCGCGCAGCACGTTGCCGGTGACGGAGATCGTGTCCTGGCCCTTGCGAATGCGCTCGAGCGAGAACTTCGTCGCCTCGACCGGCGGCATGATGCGGATGTCGAGCCCCTTGGTGTCCTCGTTCTTCAGGTACTTCTCGACCTTGGCGATCAGCTGCGCGTCGTGCGCGCGTTTGGCATCGAGCCAGAACACCGCCGGGGTGTTGGTCAGACGCGCGCGGCGCACCGCGAGCTTGACCCAATCCTGGATCGGCGCGTCCTTGACCTGGCACATGCGGAAGATATCGCCGGCCTCGACTTTCTGAGTCAGCAGGACTTTGCCGTCCTCGGCGACCACGTTGACCGTGCCGTCGGCAGGAATGCGGAAGGTCTTGTCGTGCGAGCCGTATTCTTCGGCCGCCTGCGCCATCAGGCCGACGTTCGGCACGCTGCCCATTGTCTTCGGATCGAATGCGCCGTTGGCCTTGCAGTCGTCGATGACGGCCTGGAACAGCGTCGCGTAGCAACGGTCCGGGATCGCGGCGATGCAGTCGTGCAGCTTGCCGTCGGCGCCCCACATCTTGCCCGACTCCCGGATCATCGCCGGCATCGACGCGTCCACGATCACGTCGGAGGGTACGTGCAGGTTGGTGATGCCCTTGTCGGAATTGACCATGGCGAGGCCCGGCCGCTTGGCGTATTCGGCCTCGATGTCAGCCTTGATCGCGGCCTTCTCGGCTTCGGGCAAGGTTTCAATTCTGGTCATCATGTCGCTGACGCCCAGGTCGGGATTGACGCCGAGCTTGGTCAGGGTTGCGCTATGCTTCTTGAAGACGTCGGCGAAGAACACCGATATGCAGTGTCCGAACAGGATGGGATCGGAGATCTTCATCATGGTCGTCTTGACGTGCAGCGAGAACAGGATGCTGTCCTTCTTCGCTGACTCGATCGCGTCGGCATAGAACGCGTCGAGCGCCTTGACGTTCATCACCGAGCAATCGATCACTTCGCCGGCCTGAAGCGGCGTCTTCGCCTTTAGCACCGTTGCCGTGCCGTCTTTGCCGACGAATTCGATCTTGGCATTGGTCGCCGCCGCAACGGTGGTCGCGACTTCCGAACCATAGAAGTCGCCGCCTGACATGTGCGCCACGCGGGTTTTCGAATCCTTGCTCCACGCGCCCATCTTGTGCGGATGACTGCGCGCATAGGCCTTGACGGCGCCAGCGGCGCGGCGGTCGGAGTTGCCCTCGCGCAGCACCGGATTGACAGCGCTGCCCAGCACCTTGCCGTAGCGGGCGCGGATTTCCTTGTCGGCGGGCGTCGCATCGCTGTCGGGATAGTTGGGGACGTCGTAGCCTTTGCTCTGAAGCTCCTTGATCGCGGCTTTGAGCTGCGGGATCGAGGCGGAAATATTGGGGAGCTTGATGATGTTGGCTTCCGGCTTCATCGCCAGCTTGCCGAGTTCGGCGAGCTCGTCGTTGATTTTCTGCTCGGGCTTCAGCTTCTCAGGGAAGTTGGCGAGGATACGGCCGGCCAGCGAAATGTCCTTGAGCTTCACGGACACGCCGGCGGCGCCGACGAAGGCCTTCACGATTGGCAGCAGGGAGTAAGTGGCAAGCGCCGGGGCCTCATCGACCTTGGTCCACATGATTTCGAGATTTGACATACCTGCACCTCTGGTCGCCGGCCGATGGGATTTGAGCGCGCCCTATAGCATCCGCGCTCCGCCCGAGGAAAGCCTCGCCCGGCCAGGGTTTTCCCCCGAGCTTTCGCGCCTCACGGGAGGGGGCTATAGAGCCGGAAACGGAGCCTTATCAATGCCCGGAGCCGGGACCGACAAGACCAAGCGCTGGATCGAACGCCCGGGCCCTGTGGTGGTGCTGGTCGAGCCTCAGATGGGCGAGAACATCGGCGCGGCGGCGCGCGCCATGGCCAATTTCGGCCTCGGCCGCCTGCGGCTGGTGAAGCCGAAGCAGGGCTGGCCGAACGAGAAAGCGGTCGTCATGGCCGCCGGCGCCACCCGCGTGCTCGACGGCGCGCAGCTTTTCGAGACGCTGGAGGAGGCGGTGGCCGACTGCTCCTTCGTGCTGGCGACCACCGCACGCCACCACGACCAATTGAAGCCGATCATCGACGCCCAGCAGGCGGCAGCCGAGGTCGCGCCGCGCGTTGCCGCCGGCGATACCGTCGCGCTGGTATTCGGCCGGGAGCGCAACGGGCTGGAGAACCACGAGGTCGGGCTCGCCGATCGTATCGTGACGCTGCCGGTCAATCCGGCCTTTGCCTCCCTCAACCTGGCGCAGGCGGTGATCGTCGTCGCCTATGAGTGGTTCAAGCTCGCAGGCAGCGATGCGGTGCGCGAGGACGAGCCGCGGCGGTCGCCGCCGGTCGGCAAGCAGCAGCTCGGCGCGTTCTTCCGCGATCTCGAGCGCGAGCTGGAGAAGGTCGAGTTCTTCCGCCCCGCCGAGAAGCGCGAGACCATGGTCATCAACCTGCGCAACATCTTCACGCGCATGGAGCTGACGCAACAGGATACCCGCACGCTGCATGGTGTGATCATGGCGCTCGCCAATGGCCGGAAGGGCCCGGCGCGCGGCGGCACGCTCGATCCGCAAGCGGCGGAGGAATTGCGCGGCCTGATCGCCGATCACAGCGCCGGCCAGATCGCGCAGGAGAGGGCGCCGATCAAGGGGCTGGCGCGGCTGCTGCGGCGTAATCCGACCGAGGCCGAGCGCATATTCTGGAGCGCGCTCACCGGCGACCGGCGCTTTGCCGGGCTGGCTTTCAAGCGGCAGGTGCCGCTCGGTCCGCATATCGGTGACCTGGTTTCGATCCCGCTGCGCTGTGTGATCGAGATCGTTCAAACGAACGAACCGGACATCACGCGGGAACAGCGGCCGGCGCGGCACCAGTGGCTGGCCGAGCGCAACTACCGCGTCATCACCATCGCGGCGGCGGAGGTGGAGAACGACGTCGGCAAGGTGCTGGACGATCTGGCACCGCGCCTCGTGGCGGCGGACGAAGTTCCCCGCGACTGAGGCCGGATTGCCCGCGGCCGGCCAGCCGTCTGGCAATTAGAGACTGATCGGTCTATTATGGTCATCATGAGCCGGCAGACAGCATCGTCCCGGGCGCTGGGGCGCCCGCGAACTTTCGACCCCGAAGCCGCCGTCGAACGCGCGATGAGCGTGTTCTGGACGCGCGGCTATCACGCCACCGCGCTGCCCGACCTTTTGCGTGCGACAAGGCTCTCACGCGGAAGTCTCTATGCCGCCTTCGGCGATAAGCACTCGCTCTTCCTCCGCGCGCTCGACCGCTACATCGCGGATGCGCTGGCGCGAATGGATGATGAGCTGGCCGCCGGCAAAGACCCGGTCGACGGTTTGCGGGCTTATCTTGCGGGCTATGTCGAGCGCACGAGCGGCGCGAAAGGCCGTCGCGGGTGCCTGCTGGTCGCCACCGCCATGGAGCTCGCGGGCAGGGACGCCGACGTTGACCGTCGCGTCGCGGGCTTTTTCAAAGGGATGGAAAGCCGGGTGACGAATGCCCTCTCTCGTGCGCAAGCAGCCGGCAAACTGGCCGCCGGCGTCGAGCCCGCGAGCGCCGCGCGAATTCTGCTCTGTTTCGTGGAAGGCTTGCGCGTGTTTGGCAAAACGGCGCCTTCACACGCTTTTTCAAAAGCAACCGCCGACGCTTTGCTCGATCGCCTGATGAAGTAGCGGGCAGATGCGAAAGCATCGAGCCGCGTCGATATATAGACCAATCGGTCGTGAAGGGGATGCTCATGTCTGCGTTTCAACTGTTTTGCGCTGTGACTGTGCAGTTGCTCTGGGGATTTCAGTTCGTGGTCATTAAAGTCGGCGTGACGGAATTTCCGCCGCTGTTCTTTCTGGCACTGCGCTTCCTGGGCGTCGCGCTTCTGCTGGTGCCGCTTGTGAAGCGGCCGGCGCCCGCGCAGGTCGGCCCGGTCATGGCAATTTCGGTGTTTCTCGGCGGCCTGAACTTCGGGCTCTTTTATGTCGGTCTGCAGCTTGGCTCGGGAAGCATGTCGGCGGTCGCCTACCAGCTCGCGACGCCCTTCACCATTTTACTGGCGTGGCCGCTGCTCGCGGAGCGGCCCTCGCTGGCGTCGGCGGGTGGCGTCGTTTTGGCTTTCGCCGGAGTGATCGTGCTGGCGGCGGCGCCGAATTTAGCCGTCAGCGTGCTGCCGCTCATGTTGGTGGTGGGCGCCGCCTTCGCTTTCGCGGTGTCCAATGTCCTGACGAAGCGCTATGGCCCGTTCGAACCGCTAATGCTCATGGGGTGGACCTCGCTTTTGACCGTGCCGCAGGTCCTGGCCATGTCGTTCGTCCTCGAGCGCGGCCAGATGGCAAGCCTGAGTCTGGCGGATCATCGCGGCTGGTTCGCGCTCGCCTACACGGTTTTCATCGGCGGCATTGTCGGGTTTGGCCTCTGGTTCTGGCTGATTGCCCGCAGTTCGATGAATCGCGTGGCGCCGTTTGGCCTGCTGCTTCCCGTATTCGCCGTGATGTCGAGCGCGTTTTTCCTCGGCGAACCGGTCACGATCCGGTTGGCGGCAGGCGGGTTGCTGGCGATCGCCGGCGTCGCCATCACGCAGTTCAAGCCGGCCCCTCGCAGCGCCTAAAACGCGTCTTTCGCGCCGGAGGCCTTCACCGGCAACTGCTTGAGCGCGGCAGAAGCGCCCTCGCGCACCAGGCTGAAATCGCTGCCCACGGTCATGAAGCGGAAGCCGCGCTTGGCCATGTCGAGGGCGCGCTGCGCGTCGCGGCAATAGATGCCGGGAATCTTGCCGGCCTTGATGGCGGCGGCGCAGATATTGTCGATCGCGGCATTCACTTCGGGCGCTTCGATGTCCTGCGCCTTGCCGGCCGACAGCGAGGTCGACAGGTCATAGGGACCGATGAACAGCGCGTCGATGCCCGGCGTGCCGGCAATGGCTTCGACATTGCGCAGCGCCTCCGGCGTCTCGATCATGGCGAATGTCAGCGTGCCGGTATTGGCCGCGGCGAGGTAGTCGGTCGCCGCCATCTGGCCCTGCAGCATCATCGCGCGCGGCGGCCCGAAGGAGCGCTCGCCCAGCGGTGGATATTTCGCCGCGGCGGCGAACTGCCGCGCGTCATCGGGGTTGTTGATCATCGGCGCGACGATGCCTTCCGCGCCGAAATCGAGCGCGCGGCTCACCATGCCGAAGTCGGCCAGCGGCACGCGCACGAACGGCGCGGCGCCGGCATGGTGCACGGCGCCGATTCCCTCACGCAGCGTGTCGGTATTCCAGAGGCCGTGCTGCGCATCGAGCACCACGGCGGCAAAGCCCTCGCGCGCGATCGTCTCGGCGACGATCGGCGAGCCCATCATGCACCAGCCGGAGTAGACGGTTTCTCCGGCGCGCAGCCGCTGGGCGAGGGAAAAGGCCGGCATCGCCGCGCCCCGCGCCTCAACCGGCCTGGATCTGGGCGACGGCGGTGGCGAGCAGCTCGTTCATCTTCGCACGCACCTGCTGCTCGGTGACGCCTTTGGCTTCCAGGTCCTTGACGACTTTCTTCAAAACGTCGTTGTCGCCGGCTTCCTCGAAATCCGCCAGCACGACTTCCTTGGCGTAGGCGTTGGCGTCGTCGCCCGATTTGCCGAGCAACTCCGCAGCCCACAGGCCGAGCAGCTTGTTGCGCCGGGCCATCGCCTTGAATTGCAATTCCTCGTCATGCGCGAACTTCTTCTCAAAACCTTCTTCGCGCTTGTCGAAAGTGGTCATGCCGCCCTCATGATTGACAGGATATTACCGCGTTTGCATATCGCCCGACCGGGGTCAAGGCAACCTACCAGCCTCCTATTACGGCAAAATTGCGAGGTGGAAAACGCCCTGTCCCGTCGATTGTGCTGCCCGGGGCGTTGGGCTAGGTTGACCCGGTGGCCGAGACGTTTTAGCGCATGCCCACATGAGTTTGCGCTGGATCGAAAAGAACCACAGCCGAGGGTCTTTAAGCGCTTCAACAAGGAACCACGGCACCCCATGGACATTCACAAACCACGGTACATCCCGATGAGCCGACGCCGCCGCATCTACGAAGGCAAGGCGAAGGTCCTCTATGAGGGCCCGGAGCCAGGGACGCTGATTCAGCATTTCAAGGATGACGCGACCGCTTTCAACGCCAAGAAACACGAGGTGATCGAAGGCAAGGGCGTGCTCAACAACCGCATTTCCGAGTACGTCTTCCAGCACCTCAACGATATCGGCGTGCCGACGCATTTCATCCGCCGGCTCAACATGCGCGAGCAGTTGATTCGCGAGGTCGAGATCATTCCGCTCGAGGTGGTGGTGCGCAACGTCGCTGCCGGCTCGCTGTCGACCCGCCTCGGCATCGACGAAGGCACGCAGCTGCCGCGCTCGATCATCGAGTTCTATTACAAGAACGACAAGCTCAACGACCCGATGGTGTCGGAAGAGCACATCACCGCGTTCGGCTGGGCCAGCCCTCAGGAGATCGACGACATCATGGCGCTGGCCATTCGCGTCAACGATTTCCTGTCCGGGCTGTTCCTCGGCGTCGGCATCCGTCTCGTCGATTTCAAGATGGAGACCGGCCGGCTTTGGGAAAACGACGTGATGCGCATCGTCGTTGCCGATGAAATCTCGCCGGATTCGTGCCGGCTGTGGGATATCAAGACCAACGACAAGATGGACAAGGACCGTTTCCGCCGCGACATGGGCGGGCTGGTCGAGGCCTATACCGAGGTCGCCAAGCGCCTCGGCATCGTCGCCGAGGGCGAGCGCCCGCAGGGCACCGGCCCGGTGCTGGTGAAAGGCTGACGTCCTATCCCGGATCAGCGGTGCAGCGCGCCAGCGATGCACCGCTGATCCGGGATCGTTGCGTCACGTGTTCTTGACGGTCCCGGCTCTGCAGCGCATCACTTTCGTGCTGCGCTGCGTCCGGGACAAGTGATTCTCTAGGCAGTCCGACACCCATGAAAGCTCGCGTCACCGTCACCCTGAAATCCGGCGTTCTCGATCCGCAAGGCAAGGCCATCGAGGGCGCGCTGCGCTCGCTCGGTGTCGACGGCGTCGCCTCGGTACGCCAGGGCAAGGTGTTCGACATCGAGCTGGACGGCAGCGACCGCGCCAAGGCCGAGGCGCTGCTCAAGCAGGCGGCCGACAAGCTCTTGGCGAACACGGTGATCGAGAACTACCACGTCGAGGTTCTCGGGTAGGAACGGGAGAGCCTCGATGAAATCCGCCGTCCTCGTCTTCCCGGGTATCAATCGCGAGCGCGACATGGCGCGCACGCTCAGGCTCGTCTCGGGCCAGCAGCCCGCAATGGTCTGGCACACCGAGCACGAGCTGCCGGCGGGCACCGACCTTGTGGTCGTGCCGGGTGGCTTCTCCTATGGCGATTACCTGCGCTGCGGCGCCATTGCCGCGCGCTCCCCGATCATGGACGCGGTGCGCCAATTCGCCGCCAAAGGCGGGCTGGTGCTGGGCGTCTGCAACGGTTTCCAGATCCTGTGCGAATCCGGCCTGCTGCCGGGTGTACTGATGCGCAACGAGAACCTGCGCTTCATCTGCCGCGACGTGTTTCTGAAAGTCGAGCGCTCCGACACGCCGTTCACGCGCGGATACAATGCCGGGCAGGTGGTCCGCGTGCCGGTCGCCCATGGCGAGGGCAATTACATCGCCGACGGTGAGACCATCGCGCGGCTGGAAGGCGAGGGACGGGTGATTTTCCGCTACTCGGGGCCGGACGGCATGATCGACCCGAACTGGAATCACAACGGCGCCATCAACGCCATTGCCGGCATCGTCAACGACGGCGGCAATGTACTCGGCATGATGCCGCACCCGGAAAACCACGTCGAAGCCGAAATCGGCTCGACCGATGGCCGCGGCCTGTTCGCCGGGCTCGCCGAAGTGCTCAAAAGGGCGGCCTGAGGCCGCGCCTGCGGTCGTCCGCCACCCGATTTTTCGACCATTTCCCGCCCACCACACGACTTTTCGACCTCCGGGACGCCGTGGTGCGCAACGCGCCCCGAATTTCCTCTGGAAGCCTCGCATTAGGGTGTCTAAGTCCCGGGGTGTCCGTGCTAGGCAAAAATCCGGCCGCCGTTCCCAGGAATCCCATGCTCGCCAACGACGTTAAAATCACGCCTGAACTCGTTGCCGAACACGGCCTCAAGCCGGACGAGTACCAGCGCATCCTGGATCTGATCGGCCGCGAGCCGACCTTGACCGAACTCGGCATCTTCTCGGCGATGTGGAACGAGCACTGCTCGTACAAGTCCTCGAAGGTTCACCTGCGCGGGCTGCCGACCAAGGCGCCGTGGGTAATCCAGGGCCCGGGCGAGAACGCCGGCGTCATCGACATTGGCGACGGGCTCGCCTGCGTCTTCAAGATGGAGAGCCACAACCATCCGAGCTACATCGAGCCCTATCAGGGCGCGGCGACCGGCGTCGGCGGCATTCTGCGCGACGTGTTCACGATGGGCGCGCGGCCGATCGCCTGCCTTAATGCCTTGAGCTTTGGTGCGCCGGAACATCCCAAGACGCGTCATCTCGTGTCCGGCGTCGTCGCCGGCATCGGCGGCTATGGCAACTCGTTCGGTGTACCGACGGTCGCGGGCTCTGTCCGCTTCCACAAGCGCTATGACGGCAACATCCTCGTCAACGCCATGGCCGTCGGCCTCGCCGAGAAGGACAAGATTTTCTACGCCGCGGCGTCGGGCGTGGGCATGCCGATCGTTTATCTCGGCTCCAAGACCGGCCGCGATGGCATTCACGGCGCGTCGATGGCGTCGGCCGAGTTCGATGACAACAGCGAAGAGAAGCGCCCGACCGTCCAGGTTGGCGATCCCTTCTCGGAGAAGCTGCTGCTCGAAGCCTGCCTCGAAATCATGGCCAAGGACTGCGTCATCGCCATCCAGGACATGGGCGCGGCGGGTCTGACATCGTCCGCGACCGAAATGGGCGCCAAGGGCAATCTCGGCGTCACGCTCGACCTCGACAAGGTGCCGTGCCGTGAAGAGGGCATGACGGCCTATGAGATGATGCTGTCGGAGAGCCAGGAGCGCATGCTCATGGTGCTCAAGCCCGACAAGGAAAAGGAAGCGGAAGCCATCTTCCGCAAATGGGGTCTCGACTTCGCCGTGGTCGGTGAAACCACGCCGACGATGCGGTTCATTGTGAAGCACCACGGCCAGGTGATGGCCGATCTGCCGATCAAGGAACTCGGCGACAGCGCGCCGGAATACAAGCGGCCCTTCGTCAGCCTGGAGAAGCCCGCCGCCATCGACGCCGGCGCCATCGAACCGCCCGGCAGCATTGCCGATGCACTGGAACGGCTCGTCGCCACGCCCGATCTCTGTTCGAAGCGCTGGGTGTGGGAGCAATACGACCACATCATCGGCGGCAACACCGTGCAGCGGCCGGGCGGCGATGCCGCTGTGGTGCGCGTGCTCGACGGGCCCAAGGGTCTCGCACTGACCACCGATGTGACTCCGCGTTACTGCGAGGCCAATCCGTTCGAAGGCGGCAAGCAGGCCGTCGCCGAATGCTGGCGCAATCTGACCGCCGTTGGCGCGACGCCGCTTGCCATCACCGACAATCTCAATTTCGGCAACCCGGAGCGGCCCGAGATCATGGGCCAGTTCGTTGGCTGCGTGCGCGGCATTGCCGAAGCCTGCAAGGCGCTCGATTTCCCGGTCGTGTCCGGCAATGTGTCGCTCTACAACGAGACCAACGGCAAGGCGATCCTGCCGACGCCGTCGATCGGCGGTGTCGGCGTCATCGCCGATTTCAAGAAGAGCGCGTCGCTGGCCTTCAAGAAAGAAGGCGAGGCGATCCTCGTCGTTGGCGAAACCACCGGCTGGCTCGGCCAGTCGATCTGGCTGCGCGAAATTTGCGCCCGCGAAGAGGGGGCGCCGCCGCCGGTCGATCTGATCGAGGAACGCGAGAACGGCGAATTCGTGCGCTCGCTTATTATCGATGGCGCGGCCACCGCCGCGCACGATCTGTCCGATGGCGGGTTGCTGGTTGCGCTGGCCGAGATGGCGATGGCGTCCGGCATCGGCGCCAAGCTCGACGCCGCACCCGACGACGTTCCGGCTCATGCTTACTGGTTCGGCGAAGATCAGGCGCGTTACATCGTGACGGTGCCGGCGCAGGCCGTCGAACTTGTCATGGTGCGGGCGCGCAAAGCCAGTGTGCTCGTGTCACGCATCGGCACGACCGGCGGTGACAAGATTGCGGTCGAGGGCCAGCGCGCACTGGCGGTCGCCGACCTCAACGAGCGCTCCGAAGGCTGGCTGCCCGGCTACATGGCCGGCCGCGACTAGAACACCTTGAAATATCGAGCGTTTCGCGGCGGACCTTGACGTTCGGCCGATCATGTACCATTTGAAGTTACATGAAACGCGACAGTCGATTATCAGGCGTTCTGCATATCCTTTTGCATATGGCGCGGCAGTCGGAACCGCTGACGTCCGAGGCGCTGGCGCGCGCCATGGCCACCAATCCGGCCGTGGTCCGACGCACCATGGCAGGCCTGCGCGATGCGAGGCTGGTTCATTCCGAGAAAGGTCATGGCGGCGGCTGGACCATCGCCCGCGATCCGGCGCGCATCACCTTGCACGACATCTATCTGGCGCTCGGAAAGCCGGACGTTCTGGCGATGTCCAACCGCAACGATGCGCCGGGCTGTCTGGTCGAACAGGCGGTCAACGAGGCGCTGGGCAGCGCCTTTGCCGAAGCCGAAGCCTTGTTGCTGCGCCGTTTCAGCGAAGTGACGCTGGCGCAGCTGAGCGCGAGTTTCGACAGGCGTTTCGCCGAGCGTGGTGCTGATTTTGCGTTGGAGACAATCCATGCCGAGTGACACGATCATCGTCGGTGGCGGCTTTGCCGGTCTGGCAGCGGCGACCTATCTTGGACGCGCCCGACGCAGCGTTGACGTCCTCGATACCGGCAAGCCCCGTAACCGCTTCGCGACCGCCTCGCATGGCTTCCTTGGCCAGGATGGCCAGAGCCCCACGACGATTCTCACAACCGCGCGCGAGCAACTGTCCGCTTATCCGACCGTTCGTGTCAGGAACGCCGAGGCGAGCGAGGTCCAGACCCATGACGACGGCTTTGCTGTGCGGCTGGCGAGCGGTGACACGATCGAAGCCCGCACCTTGATTCTCGCCTTCGGGCTTCGCGATGCGCTGCCCGTCATTCCCGGCCTCGCGGAACGCTGGGGCAAGACGGTGCTTCATTGCCCTTATTGCCACGGTTTCGAATTCAGCGATCGCCCGCTCGGCGTTCTGTACCGCACCGAGATGTCGGTCCATCAGGCGCGGCTGATCGCCGAATGGGGGCCGACGACATTGTTTCTGAACGGGGCCACGCTGCGCCCTGAGGATACCGAAGTTCTGTTGCGTCGTGGCATTGCCATTGAGCCAGAACCCGTCGAGCGCCTCGAAGGCGAGGGCAGTGCATTGTCGGCCGTCAGGCTGAAGGACGGCCGCTTTCACCCGATTGCTGCGCTTTATGTCGCGCCGGAATCCCATCTCTGCAGTCCGCTTGCCGAACAGTTGGGAGTTCAACTGATCGACGGGCCGCTGGGGACCATCATCCAAACCGACGCCAACAAGATGACGTCAGTGACCGGCGTCTATGCGGCCGGCGATATCGCAAGAGTGCCCCATAGCGTCAGTTGGGCGGTGGCTGATGGCGTGACGGCTGGCACGGCCGTTCATCGCGCGCTCGTGTTCGGATGAACATTGTGGATTTGACGACGCCTTTCACGGATCCCGCCGTCGTCGCCGGTTATGCCGAGGGCACGCCGCGACGGGTGCCGGGCTTCGCCGATCTGCATCTGATGACGTTGGTGCTGCTGTCGGAGCGTGCGCCGGACGCCGCGCGCATTCTCGTTCTCGGCGCTGGTGGTGGACTTGAACTGAAGACATTCGCCGCGGCCCGGCCGAACTGGATGTTTGTGGGCGTCGATCCGTCAGGCCCCATGCTCGACCTGGCAAGGCGCACGGTTGGAACTCTGATGCACCAGGTCGAACTGGTGCCCGGCTATGCGGACGACGCACCGCCAGGTCCATTCGATGGTGCGACCTGTCTGCTGACGCTCCACTTTCTGCGCCGGCCGGAGCGTGTGCAGGTTCTGCGGGCGTTGCATCGGCGGTTGAAGCCGGGCGCTCCGCTGGTCGTGGCGCATCACAGCGCGCCGGAGGGTGACACGCCCGAGCGCTGGCTGACACGATCGGTGGCCTTTGCCGCCGGCGCTAAGGTCGACGCCACGACGGCATCCGCCGCGACGATGGCTCAACATCTGCCGCTTCTGTCCGCCGGCGAGGAAGAGGCCGTTCTGACGGAAGCAGGGTTCGCCGAGGTATCCTTGTTTTATGCCGGCTTTTCGTTCCGCGGCTGGGTCGCTGTGGCAGGACCCGCCGAATAACTGTCCATTCGGGCGTGAACGCAGCGAAGGCGGGTTGCCGGGTTCAATGGCCGGTCAGGGCTGATGGCCCATAAGTCAAATTAATAACTTCGGGCGCCCGCCGGGTATGGCGACCGCTGAACGGCATAATATTTATTTAGTTTATCATCCCACTCAACGATTTCGCAGGGCGAGACAGGTAATTTGTTTTTTATGCTGGTGCCGCCTTTTTGCGTGCGCCGAACGATATTTTTTCCGCCGGACCCCGGTTGGTCCTGTCCGAAACGCTGTTTTGACGCTCCGGAACAAACATGACCGCAACTGCCATGGCGCCCCGCCGCACCTTTCGTTTGCTCAGCCGTATGAATTTGACATCCCGCCTGACGCTGATGGCCATTCTGACCATGGCGATTGCGGTCGGTATTTCGCTGTGGACCTCGATGTCCATCACCAGCGGTGAGATGTATCGGCGCGCGCAGACCGCGCTCGACATCAACATCAAGCTGCTCGACAGCGCGCTGACGGCCTATGGCCCGGCGCGCCGCGATGGCGACAAGCTCTATTTCGGCAATACGCTGATCAACAACAATTTCGAGGCGGTCGATCGCGTCAAGTCGATTGCCGGTGGCACCGCTACGGTGTTCATGGGCGACCTGCGCGTTGCCACCAATGTCGCCAAGCCCGACGGCTCGCGCGCGGTCGGCACCAAGCTGGCGCAAGGTCCGGCCTATGACACGGTGTTCAACAAGCGCCAGACCTATCGCGGCGAAGCCAATATTCTTGGCGAAAACTATCTCACGGTTTATCAGCCGATCGTCAGCGGCAACGAGGTGCTCGGCATTGCCTATGTCGGCGTCAAGAAGGCCGAGTTCTTTACGGTGCTGGAACAACTGATGTGGACGAGCCTCATTGGCGGTCTTGTCGTGATCGTTCTTGCCGGCGCCGCGATGTTCTTCCTGGTGCGGCGTATCTTTGCGCCGGTTGGCATCATCTGCCGCGATCTCGTGGCCATGGCGATGGAAGCATCGGGTCGCACGATCGACGCCAAACATCTCAGCCAGATCGAGGAAATGCACGAGGCGGTGACCCTGCTCGGCGAGGCGACGCGCGCCAAGCAGGCGGCGGAAGCCGAGGCCGCCGCCTTGCGCGAGCGGGTCGATGCCCAGCGCCGCCGGCGCGGCGAGCAAGCCGCCGTCGCTGCCGAAGATCGCTCGCGCGCCGTTCAGGAGCGGGTTCGCGCCATGGATGAAATTTCATCCACGGTGAAGAAGAATGCCGGCGAGGCCGCCGAGGCCGACCGCGTCGCCACCTCAACCTGCGATGTCGCCGACCGCAGCGGCCAGATTGTCGCGCAGGCGATCGAGGCCATGTCGCGCATCGAGGAATCCTCGAACAAGATTTCCGATATCATCTCGGTGATCGACGAGATCGCGCGCCAGACCAATCTCCTGGCGCTCAACGCCGCGGTGGAAGCGGCGCGCGCTGGCGAGGCGGGCCGCGGTTTCGCCGTGGTCGCCACCGAGGTGCGCAGCCTGGCGCAGCGCTCGTCGCAGGCCGCCAAGGACATCAAGCAGCTCATCGTGTCGTCGTCGGACCGCGTCAAGCAGGGCGTCGGGCTGGTCAACAGCGCCGGCTCGTCGCTGTCCGAGATCGTCGAGCAGATCCGCAAGGTGGCGGGCATCGTGTCCGGCATCGCGGTGGCCAACAACGAGCAGGCGGCCGGCCTCGAGCAGATCAACCGCACGCTGGTGCAGCTCGACGAGGCATCGGGTGGTGCCGCCGCGTGGGACGCGGATGAGGAAGCGATGGCCGCCTGAGCGGCCATCCGGCGTCAGCGGATCGGCGCGGTGCCCTTGAGCGCCGCCTTGCAGAGCGGCGCCAATTTGTCCTCGTTGGCCTGCAGGCAGGCGATCTTCTGACCGTCGCCGACGCCGGTGTCGCGGCAGCGCCGCACCAGATCGCGCAGGCAGGCGCGGCCGATCACCGCGGTCATCACCACCGGCGCGTTCGGCCGCTGTGTAACCGGTGCCGTGGGTGCCGTGGGTCCGCTGTCCGCGACATCCGCCACCGCCGTCTTGCAGTTCGGCGATAGTTTGGTGGCATTGCGTTGCAGGCAGGCTATGGCGTCAGCGCCGCCAAGCGGGACGCCTTTGCAGTTGCGGGAGAAGTCACCCCGACAGGTGTTCTTGATGGCGTTCATCTGCGCCGCGGTCGGCGGGGGCGGAGCATCGGCAACGGGAGCTGGCGGCATGGCGGCCTGCTGTGGCGGCGCAACGGGCTTTGCCGGGGCCGGTGGGGTGGCAGCCCGGGCGGCGGGAATTGCCGCAGGCTTTGCAGCCGGCATGGCCGCTGCCGGCGGCTTGGCGGTCACGATGGCGGGTGCCGCTGTAGGTGCCGGCGGCGGTGCTGCGGGCGCGGCGATGGCCGGTTGAGGTGGGGACGGCGGTGCTGCCGCGGCTGCAGGAGCGGGCTTCGGCAGAGTGGCGCTCACGGCGGACTGGCAAGAAGACGACAGCGAAGCGACGTTCTTCTGCAGGCACTGCAGCGCTTCGGCGCCGCCCGGTTTGACCCCCGAGCACTTCGACATGAAGTCGGAGCGGCAGGACGACCTGATGGCGGCCTGCTGGTCGGGCGTGACCTGGGCCACTGCCCCTTGGCTGAGTGCCAGCGCTGTAAGCGCTGCCAGAACCGCCGAACCCCACACGCGCCGTTTCTTGCCTTTTTCGGTGATCGTCATCGCTCAGCCCCCGCGACAATTTGTGCGAGTATATCAGCGGCCGGCAGCGACGCGAGTTCGACATTTTTTGCGTGCAAACAGCCGGACAAGGGCTGCCCGAGGCGCGCGTGTCGCGTAGTCTGACGGCAATTCATTTTGTTGCGTTTCCGGACGGCGAACGGGCTTTCCTTCGCCGGGAAACGCTCGTGGAGCACGACAATGGCAATGGATGCGGGTGAAATCGAGCGGCTGATCAGGGAAGGGATTCCGGACGCGCAGGTGACAATCCGGGACCTGGCCGGCGACGGCAACCACTATTCAGCCACCGTGCTGGCCCCGTCCTTTGCCGGCAAGACCCGGGTCCAGCAGCATCAACTGGTCTACAATGCGCTCAAGGGCAATATGGGCGGGGTGTTGCACGCACTGGCCCTGCAGACCGGTACGCCCTAAGCGGTAGCGTGTCGCCGGCCGGTCCAAATCTTCCAAAAAGCCCGAATTAACAATCATTTCGTTCCGTTTTCGCCCACCCCCTTGGGGTGGCGGTACGAACTGGGCTACATATATCGACCTCACCGGAACGGCGGTTGGCGATTGACCACAACTGCGCCGGACAACTGGATACACAAGGATTCCGCTGCCATGGGCATCGAGCAGTTCATCGACAACGAAGTGAAGTCCAACGACGTGGTGCTTTTCATGAAGGGCACCCCGCAGTTCCCGCAGTGCGGGTTCTCCGGTCAGGTGGTGCAGATCCTCGACCACCTCGGTGTTGCCTATAAAGGCCTCAATGTTCTGGAGTCGCTGGACCTGCGCGATGGCATCAAGGCCTATTCGAACTGGCCGACCATTCCGCAGCTCTACATCAAGGGCGAGTTCATCGGCGGCTGCGATATCGTGCGTGAGATGTTCCAGGCCGGCGAGTTGCAGCAGGCGTTCAAGGACGCCGGCGTTCCGGTGGCGGCGCAGGCTTAAGCTTCTTGCGTCGGTTTGAGCCGGCGAGCGAAGGCGACAGACCCGGCGCGGTGCGGCCAAACCAGCCGCGCCGCGTCGTTTTGCTTTCAGTGACGCTCAGGCCGTCGCCTCGCGTTCGGCAGAGGGCCGGAACGTTGGCTTCCTCATCGATGAATTAACAACTGCGGCCTCCAAAGCGCTCAACGCCTGCATGATGGTCTGCGTCGGCTGCGCCCGTTCGGCTCGGCTAGTCATCGATGCCTGATCGACGGCTCGCGCTGTCTCAGCTTTCGGCGACGTCTCGGTAAGCGCCATCCTTGCGCTGGACCCGGTCGCGGTCGGGATAGGGCGATGCAGTTAGTTTTTTGTTGCCGGTATTTATAGTACGGGCCGCATACGTACTTCTCCTGAATTTCTAGCCATCGCCGAATGATGCGAGCTTCGTGTTCGCTCGCATGCGGACAACATCGGTGGATGGCTATGAGCATCTCAAGCCGTTGGACGTATTTTTGTAGCGTTTTCACTCCAGCCGCAAATTTATCATCGGTCGCGAAACGGTGCCGTCGCGGGTTGCTGCAGGCGCGCGCCGCGGTTGCGGCCGTTTCTATGTGAGCACCTCAATGCCTCGAAGAGCGACCGTCTTGCTTGTGGCTTTGAGAAGACGCCTGGTTCTCCGAACAATGCAGTGATGTGGAGGCGAGATTGGCCTGGTTATATCTGACTTTCGCGGGGCTCCTGGAGATTGGTTGGCCGGTCGGCCTGAAAATCGCGCAAACGGAAGGTTCGCGCGTGCTCGGCGTCCTGCTTGCACTCGTCTTCATGTTGGGAAGCGGCTTGCTGCTCTGGCTGGCGCAGCGCGAGATTCCAATGGGCACGTCCTATGCGGTTTGGACGGGGATTGGAGCAGCCGGGGCCTTTCTGTACGGCATCGTGTTTTACGGCGATACCGCGACCGTCGGCCGCTTTCTCGGCGTCGGCCTCATTCTTGCTGGCGTTGTTACTCTGAAGCTCGTCCATGAATAACGAACGAGTCAGCACCGGTCTTACCCACATCCTGCCCACTACCCGCTTCCTACCCAAGGCGACGAGGTTACAGCGATGAACAGGCGACAATTCATCCAAGGCGCCGGCACGACGCTCATTGCGTCGGCGGCAGGTTCCGCGACGGCACAGGCCGCACCCGATGAAGCGCTCTGCTACGCCTCGGTCGATGAACTGAAGGCCATGTTTCGGGCGCGAAAGGTTTCGCCAGTCGATGTGTTGAAAGCGCAGATCAGGCGCATCGAGGCCTTAAACCCGAAGGTCAATTGCATTACGTACACTCACTTCGACCAGGCGCTGAAGGAAGCCAAGCAGTCGGAGGAGCGTTATCGGCGTGGCACCGCGAGGCCGCTCGAAGGGATTACGGTCGCCATAAAAGACGAATTCGACCGGCCGGGCTGGCGGACGACCCAGGGCTCGCTCATCTTCAAGGACGCGCCGCCCGCAACGGAAAATGCGGCGATCATCGATTCGCTCGAAGCGGCCGGAGCGATCATGCCGTTTCAGACGACCGTGCCGGAGTTCTACCTGTTCCTCGGCGCGTCGACCCGTGCTTGGGGCACGACCCGCAATCCATGGAATCTCGAATATTCTCCGGGTGGGTCGTCTGCGGGATCGGGTGCGGCGCTGGCCGCTGGCTTCGCGACGCTCGCCACCGGATCCGACATGGGCGGCTCTATCCGAATTCCTGCCTCGCAATGTGGTCTCTACGGCTTCAGGCCGCCGTTCGGACGCGTCGCCAGCGGCGAAGTTCCCATGTCGACCGCGGGCCCGCTCGCACGCCACTTTGACGATCTCGTCCATCTTCAGAATGCGATCGTCGGCCCTTCCGAGAAGGTCATGGCCGCCATCCGGCCTCGTCTCAACTATCCTTCGCGCTACCGGCCTCTTCGGGGGTGGCGCATTGCTGTCGATTGGGGTGCCGGCATTGCGGATACCATTCCGTCGGTCAAGGCGGCCATGCTGCAAGGCATCAAGACACTGCGTGCCGCCGGCTGTGTCGTAGACGAAGTCGACTGCGGCTTCTCGAAGGCGGACAAGCTCGTCTTCGTGCGTGGACTGATGTCGACGTCCATGGGCACTTTGATCGACACTGCCAATGCCCACCGAGATCAGCTCTCGCCCTACATGACGGACATCCTCGACCAGGCCGGTCCGGTCGGGCCGCGTCAGGCGGAAGAAGCCGAAGCGTTAACGGAACGGCTGCACCGGCAGGTCCAGCAGCGGGTGTTCGGGAAAGGCTACCGTATCCTGCTCATGCCGACCGTGGCGACTCCGCTTGTCGGCGCCGACATGTTCAAGAGCAAGGAGAACAAGATTGATGTGTGGACGGGCACCGGCCTGGGATTGGTTCTGACGTGGCACTGGAACCTGTTGAACCGCTATCCCGTCGTCGATGTGCCGCTTGGTGTCGTCGAGGAGCGGATGCCTGCGGGCATGCAGGCGATTGGCCAGAGCTTCACTGATCTGGACGCCTTCCAGTTCGCGTCCAACTGGTCTCGCCTACAGCCGTCGTTGTTCGCCGGCGGACGATTCCCGACCTTTGCCTGAGGCTGTACCGGCGATTGGTGCCATGAATATGCCCAAGGATTCTTGGTCGCTGTCCGACTATGTCAGCACATGTATCAAGGCCACGCAGTGGGGGCAGTCTTCGGTGCGGTGATTTTCGTTGTGCAAGCAGCCGCACAAGAAAAGCAACAGCTCTCCGTTCACGATCTGGCGAAGCTGGTGCAATATCTCCTCGCCGAATCGATCAGCGTTCCCTTTGCGAACGACACCAACTTCCCGCAGGGACCGTACCGCCGAACGGGCAAAGCCGGCTTTCGCCAACCGACCCGCCGGCCTTCGGTACGGGTGACATCGTCCCCATGTTTGCGCTGTCGCCTCGCATCCCGGCAATCTGATCTGGGGCGTCGGCCCGACTTTTTCGCTGCCGACCGCGACCGACAAGAATCTTGCCAGCAGACAATGGGCCGCGGGGCCAGCGGCCGTCGCACTGCTCATGCCCGACCCTTGGGTGTTTGGTCTATTGATCAGCCAGTGGTGGTCCATCGGTCACCCGAGCGGCGATGCGCCTATGAATCGTATCAACGCGCAACTTTTCCTCGTTTACAATTTTCCAGATGGCTGGTTTGTTTCGTCGAGTCCTATCATTACGGCAGACTGGTCGGCAGCATCGCATGATCGCTGGACCGTTCCATTCGGCGGCGAGATCGGTCGTGTTTTTGAAATTAACGGCCAGGCCATGTCCGCGTCGGCCGGCCTTTATTATAATGCGGTGCGTCCCGACAACAGCGCCGAATGGAAAGCGCGCCTCAATCTCACTTTCATATTTCTACACTGAGATCGCGGATGCGTTTGCGATGTTCGAATTTGAGTGCCATCACCGTGCCTTTGAGAGGAGGTAGACGATGTATTTCGAGGTGGCGCGCCGCAAAGCATCGGCAAGGGCTTCGTTAGGGGTACCGGCGTAGAAAAGTCACGGTACCTGGCTAGAACGCGCGCGGCCGTCACACCGCGGCGACGTAGCGATAAGCCCCGGCCTTTCGCTCGACCACGCCCGTGCCCGGATAGGGCAGGTGGAAGCCGATGAGTTTCGCCTTGTCGGCGGCGAGGCGGTCGAGCAGCTTTAACCGCGTCGTGACTGCTTGATCGGGAACGTGATCGGCGGTCGTGCGCCATTCCGGATGGGCAAATGAAATCGCCGGATGCGTCAGGGCATCGCCGGTGACGATCAGATCCTCGCTGCCCTTGAGCGCGAGCGACAGGTGGCCTTGGGTGTGGCCCGGCGTCGAAACAATTTGCAGACCGGGCACGACCTCGTCTCCGTCCTTGATCATGGCGACACGGTCTTTGATCGCGGCGTAATTGCGCCGCGCCCCTGTGACGAAGCCAGCGCGTTCGGCCGGCAGCCCCCGCGTGGCGTTGTCGCCGTGCCAGAAGTCCCATTCCGTCGCGCCGACATAAAATGCGGCATTCGGCAGCATCGGCTCGTCGAACTCGTCGACAGTGCCCCACAGATGATCGGGATGGCCGTGCGTAAAGATCACCTTGGTGACTGTGGCTTTGTCGATGCCGGCAGCCTTGAGATTGTCCCAGACCTTGCCGGCGGTCGGCATGAAGCGGTCGCCCGAGCCCATATCGATAAGAATGAGATCGTTGCCATGCTTGAGAAGCGTGATGTTGGTCGGCGAGTCGTAGCTGGCGCCGGCCTGGCCTGCGGCCTTGAGCAGCGCATCGCGCTGCTCCGGCGCCGCCTCGGGGGCGAGAAAACTGGTCGGCAGGACTAGATGGCCGTCGCTGACGACCATGACCTCGAAGTCGCCATGCTTGAACGCGTGAGGCGGTGCGGCGAATGCCGGGAGTGCATGTACCGCGGCTGAGGCGGCGGTCCCGGCGAGCAGCGCGCGGCGTGTCAGAAGCGTCATGGCAAGGGTCCCGACATATATTCAGGACCCTGAATAACAAATCCCCCGCCTTTTGGGCAGGGGATCTGGAAGTCCTATCGCTGAAGCGAAGCGCTTAGCGCGAATAGTATTCGACGACGAGATGCGGCTGCATCTGCACCGGGTAGGGCACGTCCGACGGCGTCGGCACGCGCGCGATCTGCGCGGTCATCTTGCCGGTATCGACGGCGATGTAGTCCGGCACGTCGCGCTCGGCCAAGGCCTGCGCTTCGAGCACCAGATTCATCTGCTTCGACTTCTCGCGGATCTCGACGACATCGCCGACCTTGAGGCGATAGCTGGCGATGTTCACGCGGCGGCCGTTCACCTTGATGTGGCCGTGGCTGATGAACTGGCGGGCCGCGAACACGGTCGGCACGAACTTGGCGCGGTAGACGACCGCGTCGAGACGGCGCTCGAGGAGGCCGATCATGTTGGCGCCCGAGTCACCCTTCATGCGGATGGCTTCGTCGTAGATGGAGCGGAACTGACGCTCCGAGATGTTGCCGTAATAGCCGCGCAGCTTCTGCTTGGCCTTGAGCTGAACGCCGAAGTCGGACAGCTTGCCCTTGCGGCGCTGACCGTGCTGGCCTGGGCCATATTCGCGGCGGTTCACCGGGGACTTCGGGCGGCCCCAGATGTTCTCGCCCATGCGGCGATCAATTTTGTACTTGGATTCCAAACGCTTGGTCATCGCGTCCTCATAGAACAGGATTAAAGGGTTGAGGAAACGCGCCCTCCTTTGCCCCGGGTCACCCCGAAGCCGACAGGCAAGTCCTTGAAGCGTAAGGGCTTGTCGCGGGTCGCGAAACGCCAAACGGGCCGCAATCGGCCCGTAAGGTGGGTGCCTTCTACGGGGCGGTGGGGCAGATGTCAAACGGCGGCTGCGGCGGTCCGCCGCAGCAATCCTGCGGGGAACTCTGCGGACATACGACCGTTTTGACTTGCGAAATACCGGGCCGCGCTCCATTTTCTGCCCGTTCAGGCCGGGCCCCTCTGGCAGTCCTCGTGACTGCGATGTCGGACTGAAAAATCGATGTGGGTCCGATGCGCCAGGATAAGCCTTCAAGACCGACTGTTTCACGCACGCCATCTGCGGCCGAGCCCTATCTCGTGCCGATGCTGGCGATCGTTTTCCTGACTGTGTTCGCCGCCGCGATTCTACTAATGCCCCCGGAACTTGTGCTTCCCACGCTCAGCGTGATCGCGCTTGGGGGAGCGGCAGCCACCGCGGCGACAGCCTGGCTGTCACCACGGCTGGCATCGCTCAGGCCCGTCAGTGGCTGGGACATTGCCGGGGCGTTGACGCTGATCGGTTGTGCGGCGGCCATCCTTGGCGAGATCGAGCCCCTCGTCGAATTTCTCAAACCCATACCGGAACGGAGCCCATCGCGTGGTTGATTTCTCCCAATTGCTGACGCCTGAATCTTTAAGTGCCTTCGGTCAGGTCATTATGATCGACTTGGTGCTTGCGGGCGACAATGCCGTCATTATCGGTCTGGCCGCCGCCGGCTTGCCGCCCGACCAGCGCCGCAAGGCCATCATTGTCGGCATCATCGCTGCTACCGTGCTGCGCATTGCCTTCGCCGGCGTCGCTATTCAACTCTTGCAGATTGTCGGCCTTTTGCTTGCCGGTGGCGTGCTGCTGCTCTGGGTGTGCTGGAAGATGTGGCGCGAACTGCGCTCGGGCGGACACGAAGGCGAGGGGCTGGTGGACGCCGAAGGCAACATGGTCACGAACGGGGTCGCTGCCGCGGCGCCGCGCAAGACCTTCGCCCAGGCCGCCTGGCAGATCCTGATCGCCGACGTGTCGATGTCGCTCGACAACGTGCTGGCGGTCGCCGGCGCCGCGCGCGACCATCCCACCGCGCTGGTGTTTGGTCTCGTCCTGTCGATCCTGCTGATGGGCGTTGCTGCGAACTTCATCGCCGGCCTGCTCGTCAAGCACCGCTGGATCGCCTATGTCGGCCTCGCGATCATTCTCTATGTGGCGATCGACATGATCTGGCGCGGGGCGATTGACGTCCAGGCTGCGGTGGCCATGATCAACTGAAGCCGAAGCCCCTGAGCGCCGCGGCAAGCGGTGGCGGGGGTACACGGCCCGATGTGAACACGATCTGCGGCGGCGCGCCTTGCGCCGCCGTTTTCCATTCATGCAGCAGATCGGCAACGCGGCGCGCGATCGCCGGCGCCGGGTCGATCCATTCGACCGGCCATGGCACCAGCGCGCGGAAGCGCGCCGTCAGCAGCGGATAATGCGTGCAGGCCAGCACCACAGTATCGGTACGGCGCTCGCCGTTGTCGACGAAGCAGGGCGCGATCTCGGCGGCGATGTCGGCGTCGGCCACCGGCATGCCTGACAGTTCCAGCTCTGCGATGCTCGCTAGTTTGGGCGAGCCGACCAGGATGACGTCGCAGTCGCCGGCGAACTCGCGGATCAGCGCGTGGGTGTATTCGCGCGACACGGTGGCCTGGGTGCCGAGCACCGCGATGCGCTTGCTCTTCGATTGCGCGCAGGCCGGCTTGATTGCCGGCACGGTGCCAACGAAGGGCACGGCGAACCGTGCGCGCAATTCGGCCAGTGCCAAAGTCGACGCCGTGTTGCAGGCGATCACGACAAGATCGGGATTGTGGCGCGCAATGGCGTCTCCGATCACACCGACGATGCGCACGATCAGTTCGTCTTCCGGCTGATTGCCGTAGGGGAAACCGGCATCGTCGGCGACATAGACGTAGCGCGCATCGGGCCTTGCGGCGGCGATTTCGCGGAACACGGTGAGGCCGCCGACACCGGAATCGAAAATCAGGACGACCGGAGCTTTGTGTTCTGAACGGTTGTTAAGGTTCGGCATGACCTTGATGCGGATGAAACAGCGGCAATCGAGCGGGCCTTGAGTGTGGCAGCGCAGGGAACGGCTGCGCCGGCCGTTCATTAACTGAGGAGACTAGAGGGCGACGGTTTAGGATTCGATACTAACCAACAGGATGTGCCATGAAACTCAGGACCCTTACGACCCTCAAGGCATTGGCCGTCGCTGCCGGCGCGCTTGTGCTGTCGAGCGGAATTGCCGCCGCGGCAACCGCGACCAACGATCTCAACCTGCGGTCCGGTCCCGGCACCGGCTATCGCGTCATTGGCACCATGCCGGCCGGCGCCTATGTCGACGTGATCGGCTGCGGCGGCAGCTGGTGCCGCGTAAATTGGCAGGGCGTGGTCGGCTATGCCAGCGCCAGCTATCTCGCCGGGGGTGGCGCCTATGCGTCCGCGCCGCGGGTCTATGTCGCGCCGCCGCCGCCGGTCGTGTTCGGTTTCGGCTGGGGCGGGCCGCGCTGGCACGGCCCGCATCGATGGCACGGTCATCGTGGCTGGCATCGCGGCCATCACTGGCGCTAGATCCTATCCGGCGTAGATAGAATCAGAGCCCGGGCGCGGCCCCTTGACGTGGCGCGCGTCCGGCTCATCCTGCGTCAGGCTTCGCCGAACACCCGTTTGAAGATCGTATCCACGTGAGCGAGGTGATAATCGAGGTTGAAATTAGCCTCGAGTTCCTTGTCGCTCAGCGCCTTCTTCACGTCGGGGTCGGCTTTCAGCAGACCGAGGAAGTCGTTGTTCTCGCCGCCCCACACTTTCATCGCGTTGCGCTGCACGAGCCGATAGGCGTCCTCGCGCGCAACGCCGGCCTTGGTCAGTGCGATCAGGATGCGCTGCGAGTGGATGAGGCCGCCGAGCTTGTTGAGGTTCTTCTCCATATTGGCCGGATAGACCAGCAGCTTGTCGATCAGGCCGGTGAGGCGGGCCAGCGCGAAGTCGAGCGTGACGGTGGCGTCGGGGCCGATCATGCGTTCGACCGAGGAGTGCGAGATGTCGCGCTCGTGCCACAGCGCCACATTCTCCATCGCCGGCAGCGCATAGGCGCGTACCATGCGGGCGAGACCGGTGATGTTCTCCGACAGCACCGGGTTGCGCTTGTGCGGCATCGCCGAGGAGCCCTTCTGCTTCTCGGAGAAGAACTCTTCGGCTTCCAGCACTTCGGTGCGCTGCAGATGACGGACTTCGACGGCAAGGCGTTCCATCGACGACGCGATGACGCCGAGCGTCGCAAAGAACATGGCGTGGCGGTCGCGCGGGATGACCTGCGTCGACACCGGCTCAACCGCGAGGCCCATGGCCTTGGCGACATAGGCCTCGACGCGGGGATCGACCTGCGCAAACGTGCCGACGGCGCCGGAAATGGCGCAGGTTGCGACTTCCTTGCGCGCGGCGACGAGGCGTTCACGGCCGCGTGCGAATTCGGCATAGGCCTGCGCCATCTTGAGGCCGAAGGTGGTCGGCTCGGCATGGATGCCGTGCGAGCGGCCGACGGTCGGTGTCAGCTTGTGCTCATAAGCGCGGCGCTTGAGCGCAGCGAGCAGGGCGTCGATGTCGGCAAGCAGAAGGTCGGCGGCGCGCACGAGCTGCACATTGAGGCAGGTGTCGAGCACGTCCGACGATGTCATGCCGGAATGCATGTAGCGCGCTTCCGGCCCGACGATCTCTGACACATGGGTAAGGAAGGCGATGACGTCGTGCTTCACCTCCGCCTCGATGGCGTCGATGCGGGCGACGTCGAATTTGGCATCCTTGCCCTTGGCCCAGATCGTTTGCGCTGCTTCTTTCGGAATGACGCCGAGTTCTGCCATGGCGGAGGCAGCATGCGCCTCGATCTCGAACCAGATGCGGAATTTGGTTTCCGGCGACCAGATCGCGGTCATCTCGGGGCGGGAGTAACGGGGGATCATGCTGTCTTCTTTCTAAGGGCTTGGCTTACGCCGCCTCTCCACGCGCGATCGCACCGGCATTGCGGATCGCGGCGATGTTCTCTTTGTATTGACCGCCCTTGAAGACGGCCGAACCGGCCACCAGCACATTGGCACCGGCGCGCACAACGTCGGCGGCGTTGGCCGCGGTGACGCCGCCGTCGACCTCGAGGTCGATCGGCCGGCCACCGATCATGGCGCGGATGGCGCGGATCTTGTCGAGCGCCGAGGGAATGAAGGCCTGGCCGCCGAAGCCGGGATTGACTGACATAACGAGGACGAGATCAACCATGTCGATAACGCTTTCGATCGACGAGGCGGGCGTGCCGGGGTTCATCACCACGCCTGCCTTCTTGCCGAGCGCGCGGATCGCCTGCAGCGATCGATGCAGATGCGGACCGGCCTCGACATGCACGGTGATGATGTCAGCGCCGGCCTTGGCGAAGGCCTCGAGATAGGGGTCGGCAGGCGAGATCATCAGGTGGACGTCGAAGACCTTCTTCGAGGCGGCGCGCACCGATTTCATGACGTCGGGCCCGAACGAGATGTTCGGCACGAAATGGCCGTCCATGATGTCGACATGGACCCAGTCGGCACCGGCCGCGTCGATGGCGCGCACCTCGTCGCCGAGCTTGGCAAAATCCGCGGCCAGGATCGACGGGGCGATGAGGAGCGGGCGGGTCATGGGGCGTCTTTCTCCGGGTCGGGTTCGGGTAACACGGCGGTTGGGGCCGGGCAATTCGGCACCGGGCAGGCGGCAAAGTTTGCCGGTTTTCGCCGCCGTCCTGGCCGACGGCCTGTGGACAAGTCGTTGTTCTGGCGCGGCTATTCAACGGCCTGCGGCGTGGTCGGAAATTTGCAAGTGACAAAGCCCAAGGGTGGTTTCGCCGGCGGGTCCGGCGCATTCAAGGAGTAGCGTTGATGTCCCTCTCTGTGGGCTCGGCTGCGTCCAGCCCGCTCGCCAATTGGCAGCAAATGCTGCAAACGGGCAGGGCGGGCGGTGGCAAGAGCCAGTCCTTCGACCCACTCGCCGCTCTGATGCAGCCCGGCACCGGAAATGCATCGCCGGCCGGCATTTCGGCTTCCTCAAGCCTGCCCTTCGGCCAAGGCATGATGGCGCAGTTGATCGCCTTGCAGCAGCAGGCCAGCACCGCCGGTACCACCAACACCCATGACACCGGCAGCGCCAAGCTGTTCGCCAAACTTGACGCCGACGGCAATGGCTCGGTCAGCAAGTCCGAACTCGAGGCGGCGGCGTCCAAACATGGCGTCTCAACGTCGATCTCGGACGCCGTATTCGCCAAGATCGATACCGACGGCGATGACAACATTAGCCACAGCGAACTGGCCAAGGCCGATCGCCCCGGCGCCGGACATCATCAGAAAGAGATCGGTGCGGGGGATTCCGGCGGCGGCGATAGCGCTGACGGCGACGGCAACGGTGCCAAGACGAGCACGACGACCAATGCCGACGGCTCGGTGACGACGACGATTACTTACGCCGATGGCAGCCGAGCCTCGACCACCAGCCCGCCGGCCGCAACGGCAAATGATGGCAGCGCCGATCCGACGTCGACACCGACCGGGAATGGCGGCTCAGATCTGTTCAGGCAGTTAGCCCAACTGCAAAGGCAAATGATGAGCGCCGCAACCACGACATTGTCGGCCGTAGCATAGTATGCATTAAGGCTGCCGTTTTGGCAGCCTTTTCGCCAGCGGTTTGAGCAACGCCGGAAAAATGTAGATCGGAAACTGCACCAAGGCGAAGTAGAACCATGCAAGGTCGGGCAGCGCCGAGCCGAGCGCGCCGATCACCGCGCCGAGATTGCGGAAGCCGGCCAGAAATCCGATGACAATGGCGCGGTCGAGGCCGGCGCGGATGAAAAGGATGGCGCTGAGGCCGATCACGGCACAGGCAATCGCCACGATTACCCCCAGCAGCTTCAGCGCCAGCAGCGGATCGGCCATGACGTGACGCGTCACCGGCTCCATGGCCGCAATGGCGAAAACGAACACGGCAATGACGTTGAGGCCATCGAGGACCTGTGTCTGCTCCTCGATCCGCCGCTGGCCCACGGTGCGGCGGATAATGAAGGCGATAAACCCCGAAGCAAAGAACAGCACGAACAGCTTGCCGCCAAGCTCGAGCGGCGTGAACAATGATGTGCCGAGAAACAGGTAGCTGAAAGCCACCGTCGTGAGCGGCGACAGGGCGCAACAGGCGATCAACGCTACCAGCGAAAACCCGACATCGAGACTCATCAGTGCCGCGAAGGCCACCGTCGACGTGATGGGTGCGATGGCGGATTGCAGGATCATGATCGGAAACAGATCCGGTGCGATGTCGCGCAGACCAATCAGCGTATAAAACGAGCCGAGAAAGAGCGGCACAGCGACCATGACCCAGAGCGCGGCAAGGACAATGAGGCGCGGCGAGCGCAGCACGGGGCGGAGCGCCTCCGGGTCGGTGCGCAAATAGGAAAACAGAAGAAGGACGAAGACGGTTTCGCCCAGATACGGCTTTACATAAGCGGCAAGCTGCGGGACGGCGACGCCCAGAAAAATGGACAAGGCAAGCGCGGTGGTCCCCTGCCGGCCGAGCCAGGCGAGCGCGGCCAGTGGCCAGCGTGAATATGTCATCCGAAGCGCACTCCCGGCGAGCCCGAATGTGATACCGCGCCCGGGCGTCCCAATCCATATTGGAAGAGGAGATCGCCTCTGCAAAAGACGGGGTTGAACCCCGGCGGATAAAGCGCCAAAAGGTGCAAAGGGCAGGCGGAATTTCATGGCACGTACTGACGTTATCGTTCTCGGCGGCGGGATTGTCGGCACCTCGATCGCGCTGCAGCTCGTCAAGCGCGGTATGAGTGTGGCGCTCATCGAGCGAGGCAGGCCGGGCGAAGAGACCTCCTATGGCAATGCCGGGGTGATCGAAGGCTCGACCATCATGCCGCCGGCCTTTCCGAGCGATTTCGGTGCGCTGTTGCGGGTGGCTCTCAAGCAGGCGAGCGACGCCAATTATCACATGAGTTTTCTGCCTTGGGTGGCGCCATGGCTGCTCAAGTTTCGCGCTTATTCTCAGCCGCAGGCCATTGAAAAGACGGCGCGGATCAACCGGCCCTTTTTTGCGCAGGCCATCCCGGAGCATGAGGAGCTGATGCTCCAGTCCGGCGCAACGCAGTTGCTCCGGTGCAATGGCTGGATCAAGCTCTACCGCAACGATGCGGCTATCACCGGGATGAAGCGGGAATTCGAGTTGGCCCGCGAATTTAATGTCCCGGTCGAGGTTCTCGATCCGGATGGCGTGCGCAAGCTCGAGCCGTCGATCAATCCGACCTTCAAGCACGCAGTCTATTGGCCGGCGGCGGTCAGCCTCAGCGATCCGCTGGCCTTGACCCAGGCTTATGCGGCGCGGTTTGCCGCGCTGGGCGGCTTCACCTTTAAAGGCGACGCCCTCCGCCTGCATCGCTCGGGCAGCAACTGGCGGGTCGAGACCGACGAGGGCCCGATCGATGCGCCCGAAGTGATTGTCGCACTGGGGCCGTGGGCACCGGACCTCCTGAAGAACTTCGGCATCCGGCTGCCGATGGGCTTCAAGCGCGGTTATCACCGTCACTTCAAGACGGAAGAAAGCGCGCCGCTGTCGCGACCGGTTGTCGACGTTCACTACGGTTACCTGATTACGCCGATGCGGCAGGGCATTCGCCTCACGACCGGCGCCGAATTTGCGCCGCGCGATGCCGCGGCGACGCCGGCGCAGATCGATCGTCTGATGCCGAAGCTGAAAGAACTCTACCGGATCGGTTCGCCGGCGGAGGACCGCACGTGGCTCGGGGCACGACCGTGCTTCCCGGACTCACGGCCGGTCATCGGTCGCGCACCGGGGCAAAAGGGCATGTGGTTGGCCGTCGGCCATGCGCATTGGGGGCTGACGCTCGGTCCTGTTACCGGGCGCCTGCTCGGCGAGATGATGAGCGGCGAAACACCGTTTGTCGATCCGAAGGGCTTTGCCGCGGAACGGTTTCTCTAGGTTCCACTGCGTCTGAACGATGTGGCCGACGTGATCTCGCGGCACGTGTAGTTGTCGCGGATGTGTTCGTTGAAATACGTTCCCTTCGACGGGGCGGTGCTGAAAGAATCCGCGACCGAGGGCGGCACCAGATAGTACTCATAGACACGGCCGCTGACGAAGGTCACGACCAGCCGGCTGAGTTTTTCATCGTAGGCGATCTTCGCGACGACACTGGATGGCATGACATCCAGTGTCGTCGCCGCTGAATTGGTTTCAGTTTCAGCCGAATTGATCGCGCCAGGCTGGTACTGCGCCTGGGAAGGGCAGTGCTTTGGCCTCATACACGCCCCGGGCTGCCGCGCGAGCCATCGCATTGGCGGCCACCATGCCGAGCTCGGCGAGGCCGTAATACGGATCGTCCAGTTCCTTATCGCCGGTCGCAGCGGAGAACACGACATCGCCATCGAGCGGCGAATGCACCGGATAGATCGCGCGCGCCAATCCGTCTTGCGCCATAACGGCGAGACGGTTGCACTGCGCCTTGCTGAGCTTGGCGTCGGTCGCGATCATCGCAATCGTGGTGTTTTCCTGCGGGCCGCCTTTGGCGCGGATGGCAAGATCGCTCGGCGAAAACTGCGACGGCATGCCGCGCCCGCCAAATTCGCCGTTCTTCTCGAAAGGTGCGGCCCAGAAATGCGGCCCGTCGCCGACCACTGCAGTGCCGACGGCATTGATGACGACAATGGCGCCGACAGTGATGCCGCCGGGCGTCTTCGCCGAAGCCGAGCCGACCCCGCCCTTGAAATTGACGGTGGTGGCCCCGAGCCCGGCGCCGACGCTGCCGAGGGCAAAATCGACAGATGCGGTGCGCGTGGCCTCGTAGCCGAACTCGCGATAGGGCGGGTACCGATCCCAGTTCTTGTCGCCACCATTGAGCAGGTCGAACATGATTGCGCCGGGCACGATCGGCACGATGGCGCTGCCGATGCGGAAACCGCGGCCCTTTTCGCGCAAGAAGGCCTGAGTACCGGACGGTGCATCAAGGCCGAAAGCCGAACCGCCGGACAGGACGATGGCGTCCGCGTGTTCGAGCGTCTGGGCCGGGTCGAGCAGGGCGGTTTCGCGTGTGCCCGGGCCGCCACCGCGGACGTCGACTGCCGCCGTGACCGGGCGATCGAACAGGATGACGGTACTGCCGGAGGCGAGCTTTTCGTCGTGAGCATGGCCAACGCGCAGGCCGGCGACATCGGTGATGAGATTGCGCATGACCGGGCACCTCCTTGATTCCAATCACCCGCATATCACAACTCCGCAAGCATGGTCACGACACCCTTGCCATCGCCATGGTGTCGGGCGCATATCGCCTCCATGCATGCTGACGTTTCATACTTCGCCGCGTTGATCGCCGGTATCGTCTCGTTCCTGTCGCCCTGCGTTCTGCCGCTGGTGCCGCCTTATCTCGTCTATCTGGCCGGCACGTCGCTCGAGCGCTTCGAGGCGCGCGAGTCGGAACCGCGCGTTAAGCGTGAAACGGTGATGGCGGCGGTGCTGTTCGTGCTCGGATTCTCCACTGTATTCGTGGCGCTGGGTGCAAGCGCCAGCGTCATCGGCGGGCTGATCCGAGCCTATGCGCAGCCTTTATCGATCGTCGCCGGCATTCTCATCATCGTCATGGGCCTGCATTTCCTCGGACTGACGCCGATCACTTGGTTGTACCGGCAGAAGCGGGCGCAGATTGCGCAACCGGTGGGGCTGTGGGGCGCCTATGTGATGGGGCTCGCCTTCGCTTTCGGCTGGACCCCGTGCATCGGCCCGATCCTGGCCGCCATTCTCGCCGTTGCCGCTTCCGAGCAGACCGTGGCGAAGGGCGCGAGCCTGCTGGCGGTCTATTCGCTGGGCCTGGGGATTCCGTTCGTTGCCGCGGCGCTGGCGATCGAACCGTTCGCGGCGTTTCTCGCGCGCTTCAAAAAGTACATGCACCGCGTCGAGCAGGCGATGGGCGCGTTGCTGGTGCTGACCGGCATCGCCTTTCTCACGGGCAGCATCAACCTCTTCAGCATCTGGCTGCTGGAGACATTTCCGGTGCTGGGCAAGATCGGGTGATTTTCTCCGTTATTCCGGCTTCGGCGGCCGGCCGTCAGGAATGATCGTGTAGCCCAAAAGAAAAAGCCCGCCGGTGAGGGCGGGCTTTTCCGTTTTCAGAACGTTGTCGATAACCCGACTTACTTCGCCTTCGAGCAGTCGTTGCCGGGGCACTCGACGTAGGTGATCTTGCCGGCCGCGTTCTTCTTCCAGATGTACATCACGTAGTCGAGGTTGGTGCGGTCGCCCTTCTTGTCGTACGAGATGTCGCCGAGCACGGTCTTGAACACCATGCCCGAGTGCATCTTCTCAGCGACTTTCTTCGGCTCGAGCGACTTCGCCGATTCCGCGGCCTGCTTGATGATCTGCACCGCGGCGTAGGAGTACAGCGTGTAGGCTTCCGGCTCGAACTTCGCGGCGCGGAACTTGGCCACGATGTCCTTGGCGGCCGGGTTGTTACGCGCATCCGGACCGAAGGTCATCAGCGTGCCTTCGACGCCCGGACCACCGATCGAGGCGAACTCGTCGGAGGTGATGCCGTCGCCGCCCATCAGCGGAGCCTTGACGCCCTGGTCGCGCATCTGGCGCACGATCAGGCCGCCTTCGGTGTGCAGGCCGCCCCAGTAGACGAGCTCGGCGCCCGACGATTTGATCTTCGACACCAGCGCCGAGAAGTCCTTCTCGCCGGTGTTGATGCCTTCATACAGCGCGGCCTTCATGCCGCCCTTTTCCATGGCCTTGACGGTTTCGTCGGCGAGACCCTTGCCGTAGGTGGTCTTGTCATGAACGACGGCGATCTTCTTGCCCTTGTAGTGCTTGAGGATGTAGGCGCCGGCAACGGCACCCTGCTGGTCGTCGCGGCCGCAAGTACGGAAGATGTTCCAGAGCTTGCGTTCGGTTAGCGTCGGGTTGGTGGCCGATGGCGTGACGGCGAGGATGCCGTTCTCCTGATAAACATCGGACGCCGGAATGGTGACGCCGGAGTTGAAGTGGCCGATCACGAACTTGACGCCATCGCCGGCGAACTTGTTGGCCACCGACACGCCCTGCTTCGGGTCGGATACGTCGTCGCCAAATTGAACTGAGAGCTTCTGACCGAGGATGCCGCCGGCGGCGTTGATGTCGTCGATCGCCTGCTGCGATCCGTTCTTGAGCTGGGCGCCGAACGCGGCGTTCGGGCCGGTGATCGGACCGGCGACGGCGAATTTAACTTGCGCGGAAGCGGCGCTGGACATCGCAACGGCGACGCCGAGCGCAAGACCGAGAGTCGTAAGTTTTTTCATTCGGTTTCCCCTTCAACTTTACTGGTGAACAAGTACGGCAGGTGGGTTGGACCAGCGAATGTCACCTGGCCAAATCCTACGTCAACGCCCGCGGCGGCGCCAGCGCAAAGGCCCGCCGGGTTCGTTGATCCAGCTATAATGAGTGATCATCTGCGACACGCGGGCCGCCCGAAAGCCCAAGAATCCGAAAGCCATAACGACGGTGGTATCGATCAGGTAATAGTGGAGCGAGATCAGGGTGCCACCGAACAGGGAATAGTGAATAAAGCGCACCGCGCAGCCCAGGATCAGACAATAGACAAAGACCTGCCACGCCGGCCGCCAGGTTCCGGCCACGGCGCGCCCGGCCAGCCAGGCGGCGCCGCCGCCGAGGATGATGGTGACCAGAACGAAGATCCAGAGCGAGCCTTCTTCGTAGATCAGTCCCATGACCGAGGCGGTTGCTGGCTCCATCACGCGCCTCCTTCGAGATAGGCTTGTTTGATCTCCGGTCGCTGCAGCAGTTCCTTGCCGGTGCCGGACAAGGTAATCAGTCCGTTGACCATGACGTAGCCGCGATGCGCCAGCTTGAGCGCGTGATAGGCGTTCTGCTCGACCAGGAATACGGTGAGGCCGTCAAGTTTGTTGAGCGTCTTGATCGCCTCGAAGATCTGTTTGACGATCAGCGGCGCCAGCCCGAGCGATGGCTCGTCGAGCAATAATAGTCGTGGCCGCGCCATCAGTGCCCGCGCAATCGCCAGCATCTGCTGTTCGCCGCCGGACAGGGTGCCGCCGCGCTGATCGATGCGCTGCTTGAGCCGCGGGAACAATGTGAGCATGCGTTCGAGGTCGCCGGCGAAGTTGGCCTCGTCAGAGACCATGGCGCCCATCTGCAAATTCTCGAGCACGGTCATGCGCGAGAAGATGCGGCGACCTTCGGGCGACTGTGCAAGTTTGAGACGAGCAATCTCGTGGGTCGGCAGATTGGTGATGTCCTGGCCGGCGAAGGTGATGGTGCCTTCCCGCGCGCGCGGATTGCCGCAGATTGTCATCATGAGTGTCGACTTGCCGGCCCCATTGGCGCCGATCAGAGTGACGATCTCGCCGTCATTGACATCAAGATCGACGCCCTTCAATGCGATGACGCGGCCGTAAAATGTCTTGACGCCACGAACCGTAAGCAGGGCGGTCATAGGCCCACCTCCGCCTCGACCTCTTCCACCTCGTCGTCCTGGACGCCGAGATAGGCGGCGATCACTTTGGGGTCGTTGCGCACGTCTTCAGGTGCGCCGTCGGAAATCTTGACGCCGTAATCGAGCACGACGACGTGATCGGAGATTTCCATGACGACCGACATGTCGTGCTCGATGAGCAGAATCGACATGCCGAAGTCGTTGCGGATCGACAACAGTAGTTCGTTGAGTTCGGCGCTTTCGCGCGGATTGAGGCCGGCGGCAGGCTCATCGAGACACAGCAGGACGGGATCGGTACACATAGCGCGCGCGATTTCGAGGCGGCGCTGGTCGCCGTAGGGCAGATCGCCGGCCGGATCGTCGGCGCGGTGGAGGAGGCCGACCCGATCTAGCCACTGCTGCGCCTTATCGAGAGCAGCTCGCTCGGCGCGCCGGTAGGACGGCACACCGAAAATGCCGAGCAATGTATATCCGGAGGCGAGCATCAGCCTGTTGTGCTGAGCGACCAGCAAGTTTTCGAGCAATGTCATGCCCGGGAACAGGCGGATGTTCTGGAACGTGCGGGCGACACGCGCCTGCTGCGTCACCAGATAGTCCGGCATGCGCTCGAGCAGATAGAGCGCGCCCTCGGCCGTGGTGATGCTGCGATGGCCGCCATCGGTCAGCACGTCGATCTCGTCCCAGACCGCCGGCAGGCCATGCGCCAGACCGATGCGGCCCTCGCTCGGTTTGTAGAAGCCGGTGATGCAGTTGAAGACGGTGGTCTTGCCGGCGCCGTTCGGACCGATCAGTGCGGTGATATCGCCCTGTTTGGCTTCGAACGACAACTTATCGACTGCGACAAGGCCGCCGAAACGCATGGTCAGATGTTCGACGCGAAGCAGCGTGTCGCCCTTGGCGCCAATCTTCGGCGCGCCGACGACACCGTCCGACAAAGCGGCCATGGCGTGTGACGTCGACATGCGGCTACCCGTGACCTTCGCCGACCAGGTCGGACGAAATGCTCTTGCGCTCCTTCAGGAACACGGTCGGTTGCCGTGTGGAGACGAAGCCGCGCGGGCGGAACACCATGATCAGCACCATGGCAAAGCCGAATATCAGCATGCGGTACTGTGTCGGGTCGAAGGACTCGCCGAAGATCTGCTTGAGGAAATTCAGTTCGCGCATGATCTCGGTGCCGCCGATCATGACGACGGCGGCAACCGCGACGCCGATCTGGCTGCCCATGCCGCCGAGCACAACAATGGCCACGATGGTCGCCGACTCGATGAAGGTGAAGCTCTCAGGTGAGATAAAGCCCTGACGCGCGGCGAAGAATGAGCCGGCGAAACCACCAAACATGGCGCCGATGGAGAAGGCAGTGAGTTTGGTGTTGGTAGTGTTAACGCCGAGCGAGCGGCAGGCAACCTCATCTTCGCGCAAGGCTTCCCAGGCGCGGCCAACGGGCAGACGGCGCAGCCGTACCGTGACGAAGGCGGTCAGGAAGGCCAGCGCAAGGATAACATAATAGAGAAAGATCGTTCGATAGATCGGGGAGAACTCGAGGCCGAACACTGCCGCGAAACCGTCGTCGCCGGCAGTGAACGGAATGCCGAAGAAGGTCGGCCTCGGAATGCCGCTGATACCGGCATAGCCATTGGTCAGATCGACCCAGTTGATCAGCACGACGCGAATGATTTCGCCGAACGCGAGCGTGACGATGGCAAGATAGTCGCCACGCAACCGCAGCACCGGAAAACCGAGCAATACGCCCCAGAACGATGCCATGATGCCGGCGAGCGGCATCAGCAGCCAGAACGAAAAGCCGAATTCCTTGGCGAGCAGTGCGTAGGAGTATGCGCCGACGGCGTAGAAGGCGACATACCCGAGATCGAGAAGGCCGGCGAGGCCGACGACGATGTTCAGACCCCACCCGAGCATGACGTAGATCAGGATCTGGATGCCGAAGTTATCGACCCACTTGAGCGCTCCGCTGGAGCCGGCGGTGCCCATGACCAGCACCGGATAGACGATGACGAAACCGATGGCGAAGGGGACGAACCATTTGCCGATTGTCCCCAGCCAAGCCGGCGTAGCGGCAGCGCGCTGCTTGCGCTGTGCGATCTGCGGTGCCGCAAAAAGCGAGTAAGCAAGCCGCCCGACAAAGATCAAACCGACTATGCTGAAGAGAAGTGACCAGCGCGTATCCAGCGTTAGTTCGTTGCGGATATTGACGACGGTCTCGAACCCGATCAGCGGCAGGAACAGACCGAACGATATCAGCGCGGTGAGCGCCGCGTCGCGGAAGGCGGCAAACGCATTGGTGCCATTGACCGGAGATGCCTGCTGCATCGGTCAGACCTTTTCGACGTCGGGGCGGCCGAACAGGCCCTGCGGCAGGAAGATCAGGGTTATCGCCAGCACCGAAAAAGCGGCAACGTCCTTGTAGTCGATGGAGAAATAGGCCGACCACATCGTCTCGATGAGACCGATCAGCAGCCCGCCAATCACTGCGCCCGGCAGTGAGCCGATGCCGCCCAGCACCGCAGCGGTGAAGGCCTTTACGCCGGGCACAAAGCCGTCGGCGAAGTTCACCACGCCATAATAGGTGAGGTACAGCGTGCCGGCGACGGCAGCGAGCGCAGCAGCGATTACGAAGGTGATTGAGATCGTCTGATCGACGTTGACGCCGACCAGTGCAGCCATCTTCTGGTCCTGCTCGCAAGCGCGCTGGGCGCGGCCCAGACGGGTCTTGGCGACGAGATACCAGAAGGCGACGAGCAGGATCGCCGTGACGCCCCAGATGATTGCCTGCTTGAGCGAGATGGTAACGTTGTAGCCGTTCTGCGAGAACAGCACCATTTCGCCATGCACCATCGGCGGGATTGCCTTGTTGCGCGGACCCTGCGTGACCTGCACGAAGTTAGACAGGAAGATCGACATGCCAATTGCCGAAATCAGTGGCGCCAGCCGGAAGGAGCCGCGTAGCGGCCGATAGGCGAGGCGCTCGATTGCCCAATTCACCAGCGAGGTGAACAGCATCGCGACCAGCAACACGATTAGCAGCGCGACCACGACGGATGGAACACCAATCCAGGTGGTGATGAACAAGAAGGCGATCAGCGCCACAAAAGACGACACCATAAAGACGTCGCCGTGGGCGAAATTCACCATGCCAATAATGCCAAATACCATCGTATAACCGATGGCGATCAGACCGTAGATCGATCCGAGCGTAATGCCGTTTATGAGCTGCTGGATAAATACTTCCATGCTCTTGCCCACCTCTCCCGACAGGACGGCGGGCCGCCGTCCATCTGGCCCCTCGATCAAATGCTTAACAGGGCGCGGCCCACGCGGCAACGCCGCGTTCCGCGACTGCTAACAGTCCGTTGGTCGCAAGCCCCGTGCCAAGAGCGGGGGTGGACGAACAGAGTAACCGGGGAGTGGTCTGACTTACGGGGGAGCGGTCTGAAGCTCGCTCCCGGCAATACGCAAGAGAGCCGGCGGCCGGCCAATTATTGGCCGGCTCGCCGGTTTAGCGAAGGCATAAACGGGATTTAATGCAGGCCGCCGAATACCCAGATCAGAGCCAGTATCGGCAGCGGTATGCCGAGCATCCAGAGCAGCAGATAACGTCCCATCGTAACATCTCCTCAGTCCTTGAAGTCGATGCCGATAAAAGTCGCATTGGGCGGGGCTGGTTCCAGCATGACGAGGAGTCACCATTGCCGGAACGAACGCCACACAGGCGAGTTGATGAGGCAGGCAGGGGCTTATTCGATGGTTCCATTCCGCATCCGGAACGGAGCGCCACCGAAGCACCAAAAGGAAAATCCGATGGCTCAGAACAACAATCCGAACGAGAATCCGAACCAGCAGAAGCCCGGTCAGCAGTCGCAGGGTCAACCTGGTCAGGCGCGCCCCGGTCAGCAGGGCGGCCAACAGGGTGGTCAGCAGCAGGGCGACAAGCCGCAGGACCGCTAGTTCTGCGATCAGCATCCTGATGGATGCCGACCGAGATCGAGACGAGGCCCCGTTTGTCATGACGGGGCCTCTTTTTGTGCCGCTGTGCAAGTTCGCCAGTTGCGTTCGGTCGAACGTTAAGCTTGACGAGCACACTTAACGCGCCTGCCGGTAAGGTAAAATTTTGGTTTGTTTTGAATCTTGCATTTGAAGTGCCTAGGGTCGCTCAACTTTTAAGGGAGCGGCTCATGCGGAAAATATCCGGCGCCAGTGTTGCGATGATCATGGCCATCGCGCTCTATTTCACCTTGTTCTGGGGTTACGAAGCGCTGCGTGTTCTCACATCGCCGACCTACGGCCTCGAGGATGTGTGGCGCTCGCAATACGTTTTCGGACTCGGTAGCTATTTCAAGCTGCAGCCCATGGGCCTGATGAAGCTCGCGGCCTTTTTCGGCGCGCTGAAACTCGCGGTCGCTTTGACCTGCGCCATTCATATCGTCGATCGCCTGCGTCACGTCGCCGGCGGCAAGGCCAACACCGACGTGCTCGAGGCTGGTTTGATCATGGTGGTCGCGATCAGCGTTGCTGCCGCCGGCCCGGCGGCGTGGACACAGAACAGCGATCTGCTGCGTGAGCAGGTGCTGCATTTGCTCCTCGCGGCGGTGGCCGTGGCGCTGTGTCTGGTCGAGCGTAATTATTCGCGTCGCGCGGTCAGCCCGGTGCTGGCTTCCACGCTGCCGCGGGCCGAGGTTCTCTCGCCGTTGCGGTGAGCTTCGATCCGAAAAAATCTACCGCCGTCTGAGCAACTCGGTAGCTTCCACTTCGAGCCCGCCTCGCGATCACGCAAGGCGGGCTATTTTTTCTCAAGGCCGGCGATGACGGTCGCTGCTTCCTTGAAGGCGTGATTGGCTGCCGGCACGCCACAATAGATCGCCTGCTGCAAGATGATTTCCTTGATATCGTCCGGCGTGAAGCCGCCTTCGGTCAACGCCGCGCGCACATGCATGACGAATTCGTCCCAGTGGCCGAGCGCGAGCATGGTACCGATGACCAGAATACGCCGGGTGCGATCGTCGTAATGCGGTCGGGTCCATACTTCGCCCCAGGCGGCGCGGGTAATGAAATCCTGGAATTCCTCGTTGAGCGCCGTCTTGTTGGCATTGGCGCGATCGACCCAGGCGGCACCGAGCACCTTTCGGCGCTTCGCCATGCCGAGGTCGTAACGTTCTTTTTCGTCCATTGTCAGCACTTTCAGGACTTGAGGAAGTCGAGCACGGCCTTGGTATATGGCGCGGGCTGCTCCATGTTGGCGATGTGCGCAGCTTCGAAGCTGATGAGCTTCGCGCTCTTGATTTGCTGGGCGATGGCTTCGCCCTGGGATGGCGGCGTCGCCGGATCCTGTGCGCCAACGATTACCAGGGTGAGGGCGGCGATCGACGGATTGGAGGCGCGTAAATCCATGTCGCGGATGGCCTGGCAGCAGGCGACATAGCCCTCCTTGCTGGTGGTCAGGAAGATCTCTCTCATGCGCGCAACCGCTTGCGGCGCCCTGGCGCGGAAGTCGGCGGTGAACCAGCGCTCCATATTGGGATCGACCAGCTTGTCGAGGTCGTTGCTATCGAGGAAGCGGATGCGGTCTTCCCATATTTTCTTGTCTGCATAGTACGAGTTGGTGTTCGACAGGATGAGTTTGCTGATGCGCGAGGGTGCGTTGGCGCCCAACCACTGGCCGACCATGCCGCCCATCGAGAGCCCGCACCAGTGTGTCTTCTCGACCCCAAGGGCATCAAGTACGCTCAAGACGTCGCGGCCAAGCCGCTCCATGGAATAGGGACCTTTTGACGCGCCAGATTGGCCATGGCCGCGGCGGTCGTAGCGGATGACGCGAAAGTACTTCGACCATTCGCCGACCTGGTCGTCCCACATGTGAAGGTTGGTGCCCAGCGAGTTCGACAGCATCAGCGCTGGTGAGCCCTCGCTGCCAGTGAGCTCGACATGGATCGGGCAGCCATCGTCGGCGGTGATCGTCGGCATGCAGGTTTCCTCCGTGTATCGTTTTGCACGCGTCGGTCGAGTGAACCAGCGTGCCGCACAGGCTTAAAGCGGTCCTCCCATGCTGCAAAGCCCTTTTCAGAGGGCGCGCGAAGGCTTAAGTCGTTCCCGCGGGGCCGACGGTGTGCGGCCATCAAGAAGGAGACGGCAGCCATGGCGATGACAATGACGGGCGAGGTGCAGCTTCCGGCCACCCGCGAGGTGGTCTATGCGAAGCTCAACGATCCCGAAGTGCTCAAAGCCTGCATTCCCGGCTGCGAGACCCTGACGCTCACGTCGCCGACCGATTTCGAGGCCGTTGCGGTAACGAAGATCGGTCCGGTGAAAGCGCGCTTCAAGGGCAAGGTGCATCTCACCGATCTCGACCCGCCAAATGGCTACAAGATTTCGGGTGAGGGCGACGGCGGCGTTGCCGGCTTCGCCAAGGGCGGCGCGACTGTGACGCTGACCGAAAAGGACGGCGGCACGCTTCTCACCTACAATGTGGAGGCGCAGATCGGCGGCAAGCTCGCCCAGCTCGGACAGCGCCTAGTCAACGGTGCGGCAAAGAAAACCGCCGATGATTTCTTCAAGAATTTCGCGGCGAATGTCGGTGGCGCTTCAGCCTGATTGCGTCGGATCTGAAAACGAAAAAGCCGCCCTAAAGGGCGGCTTTTTTGCGCAATAGTGGCCGTTATGGGCAGGGGTGACGGTAACCGTCATAGCCGAGATAGGTGCCAGAGCGCGGATCGTATGATTTGAACCGGCTCATGCAGTAAGAAACTTCGTCTCCGCCGTAGCTGTAGCCGGGGCTGTAGGCATAGCCCCGATCGTAATAGTAGGGCCGCTGCTGGGCGGCCAGCGCGCCGCCGATGATGGCGCCGGCGGCCAAACCACCCAAGACCGCCCCGCCGCCGCCCCAGCCGCCACGATGGTGGTGGCGACGCCATTGTGCTTCGGCTGGCGTCACGGCGGCGATGGTCGTTGCGACCAATGCGAGTGCCGCGACCGCGGCGGTCATTTTCGTACGCATGATGCAAACCTTCGGTTTTTTGTGAAACAGGGTCGTGACGTTAAGCCTCGTGAGGCTCGCGGCGTTCCATGATTTCGCGGCAAGCTTGAAACGTCGAGTTTCGGCGCCACTTTACAATTGTGCATCGCAACTATGCTTACTTCGCGTCGATTTTGGCATGGAATCGCTTGACCGCCCGGTCGGTCGGGGTTCAAGTTAGTCTTGTTCAAATGCGGAAACCGGTCTCAATCCGGACCGCCGTCGATACTGCGAGCCGGTCTCAGGCGTGACGCCGGTTTTGTGAGGGGCGCTGGGCCCTTAATTCGGGAGGAAGTCATGGCGAAAGTGTCCATGACGGTGAACGGCAAGGCCGTCACCGGTGATGTCGAACCGCGTACCCTGCTGGTACAATTTCTGCGCGAAAATCTTCGGCTGACTGGCACCCATGTCGGTTGCGATACCTCGCAGTGCGGCGCCTGCGTCGTTCACATAGACGGCGTTGCCGCCAAATCCTGCACCACGCTAGCAGTCCAGTGCGAAGGTCAGTCGGTCACCACGATCGAGGGGCTGGCGGCCGACGGCAAGCTGCACCCCATGCAGGAAGCCTTCCGCGAACATCACGGCCTGCAGTGCGGCTATTGCACCCCTGGCATGATCATGGCCGCGCTCGATATCGTGCGCCGCAATGGCAATGAACTCGACGAGCACACCATTCGTGATCAGCTGGACGGCAACATTTGCCGCTGCACGGGCTACCACAATATCGTCAAGGCGATCGAAGCTGGCGCGAGGGCGATGGCGAAGTAGATACTTGCCCGCGTGACGCTGGCTGCCGAACAACGTCGATAAAGACAGTGGGAGGATGCCGCCAATGACCGCAACCGGGATCGGCGCGCCGGTGCGCCGCAAGGAAGATTTCCGTTTTATCACTGGCCAGGGCCAGTACACTGACGACGTGACCCGTCCCGGCGAGACCCGGGCGGTGTTCGTGCGCTCGCCGCATGCTCACGCCAAAATCAAGAAGATCGACGTCTCCGCGGCTAAGAAAATGCCCGGCGTGATCGATGTGCTCACCGGGGCGCAGCTGGCCGACGACAAAGTCGGCAATCTCATCTGTGGCTGGATGATCCATTCCAAGGACGGCTCGCCGATGAAGATGGCGGCCCATCCGGCGCTCGCCGCGAGCAAGGTCAATTGCGTTGGCGACGCGGTTGCGGTGGTGATCGCCGAGACCACGGGGCATGCCAAGGACGCGGCCGAGAAGGTCGTGGTCGACTACGAGGTCTTGCCGGCGGTGGTTGATCCAGCCAAGGCGCAAGCCAAGGGCGCGCCGCAGATCCACGCCGACATTTCCAACAACACGATCTACCAGTGGCACCTCGGCGAGCAGAAGGCGGTGGAGGCCGCGTTCAAGGCCGCCAAGCACATCACTAAATTGGACATCGTCAACAATCGTCTGGCGCCGAACGCGATGGAGCCGCGCGCCGCGCTCGCCGACTACGATGCCGGCAACGATCATCTGACGCTCTGGAACACGTCGCAGAACCCGCACGTCGCGCGGCTGGTGATCTCGGCCTTCGTTGGCATCACGCCCGAGCACAAGCTGCGTGTCATTGCGCCCGATGTCGGTGGCGGTTTCGGCTCCAAGATCTTTATCTATCCGGAAGAGGTCGTCTGTCTCTGGGCAGCGCGCAAGGTGCGCCGTCCCGTGAAATGGACCTCGGACCGCACCGAGGCCTTTCTCACCGACGCGCATGGCCGCGACCACATTACCCATGCAGAGTTGGCACTCGATGGCGACGGCAAGATTCTCGCGCTACGCGCCAAGACCATCGCCAATCTCGGCGCCTATATGTCGACCTTTTCGTCGTCGATCCCGACCTATCTTTACGCCACGCTGCTGTCGGGCCAGTACGATATTCCGCAGATCTATTGCGAGGTCGATGCGGTCTACACCAACACAGTGCCGGTCGATGCCTATCGCGGTGCCGGGCGGCCCGAAGCGACTTTCGTCGTCGAGCGGCTGGTGGAGGTCGCGGCGCGACAGCTCGGCCTCGACCCGGCGGAATTCCGCAAGCGCAATTTCATCAAGAGCTTCCCGCACCAGACGCCGGTGATCATGACCTATGACGCCGGCGACTATAACGCTTCGCTGAAGAAGGCGATGGAGCTCGCCGACGTCAAAGGCTTCGCCAAGCGCAAGCGCGACAGTGCGCGTCAGGGCAAGCTGCGCGGGCTCGGCTATTCAACGTATATCGAAGCCTGTGGCATCGCGCCGTCGCAAGCAGTCGGCTCGCTCGGCGCCGGCGTCGGCTTGTGGGAGAGCGCGGAAGTTCGCGTCAATCCGACCGGCAATGTCGAAGTGCTGACCGGCAGCCACGCGCACGGCCAAGGACACGAAACGACCTTCGCGCAACTCGTATCCGAGCGCCTCGGCATTCCGTTCGACAGCGTATCGATCGTGCACGGCGACACCGACAAGGTGCAATTCGGTATGGGCACCTATGGCTCTCGCTCGGGCGCGGTCGGCATGTCGGCGATCGTCAAGGCGCTCGACAAGATCGAAGCCAAGGCGAAGAAGGTTGCCGGCTTCATGATGGAAGCCGCCGAAAGCGACATCGACTTCAAGGACGGCAAGTTCACGGTGAAGGGCACCGACAAGTCGGTGGCTTTCGGCGATGTAGCGCTCAATGCCTATATCGCCCATAAGTTCACCGGCGCCGAACTTGAGCCGGGGTTGAAGGAAACCTCGTTCTACGACCCGACCAACTTCACCTTCCCGGCCGGCTGCCATATCTGCGAGGTCGAGATCGACCAGGAGACCGGCAAGACCGATATCGTCAACTGGACCGCGGTCGATGACTTCGGCACCGTCATCAATCCGATGATCGTTGAGGGCCAGGTTCATGGCGGCATCGCACAGGGTGTCGGCCAGGCGTTGCTCGAAGGCGTCGTCTACGATTCCAGCGGCCAGCTGGTCACGGCGTCGTTCATGGATTATTCCATGCCGCACGCGCACGACCTGCCATCATTCAAGGTCGGCTTGACCGAGACCAAGTCGCCATCGAACCCGCTCGGCATGAAAGGCTGCGGCGAGGCCGGTGCCATTGCGGCGCCAGCAGCGGTGATCAACGCCATCACCGACGCGCTGGGCACGGAAGATATCGCCATGCCAGCCACGCCCAATGCGGTGTGGACGGTCATGCAACGCACGACGCCGAAGGCGGCATAAGAACAAGAGACGCCGAAGGCGGCGTAAGAATTCGAACGGAGAGACCGATGTATAATTTCACCTTCCATCGTCCGACCACGGTACGCCAGGCGGCCGGTCTTCTGGCGCGCAACCCTGAGGGTAAGCTGCTCGCCGGCGGTCACTCGCTGTTGCCGGTGATGAAGCAGCGCCTTGCTCAACCCTCGGCGCTGGTCGATCTGTCGCAAGTCGAAGGCATGACCGGCGTCGAAGTGAAAGGCCGCTCAGTCGTCATTGGCGCGATGACCCGCCATGCAGACGTAGCGAAATCCGATGTGCTCAAAGAAGTGCTGCCGGGCCTTGCCTCGGTGCCGGGGTCGATCGGCGATCCGCAGGTGCGCAACCGCGGCACGATCGGCGGTTCGATTGCCAATAACGATCCGAACGCCGATTATCCGGCGGCGTGCCTTGGTCTCGGCGCCACCATCATCACCAACAAGCGTCGTATCGCGGCCGACGATTTCTTCACCGGCATGTTCTCGACCGCGCTGGAAGAGGGCGAGATCATCGTCAAGGTGGCGTTCCCGATCGCCAAGAAGGCGGCGTACGAGAAATTCAAGCACCCGGCCTCGGGCTTTGCGCTGGTCGGCGTGTTCGTCTCGAAGCGCGGCCCGGATATCCGTGTTGCCGTGACCGGCGCCGGCTCGAACGGCGTGTTCCGCGTCAAGTCGTTCGAGGAGGCGCTGGCCAAGCGTTTCTCGCCGAAGTCGATCGAGGGCATGACCATTCCGGCCAGCGGCATGAATTCCGACATTCACGCCACGCCGGAATATCGCGCACATCTCGTCGGCGTTCTGGCCCGTCGGGCGCTGGCGAAGGCGACGGCGTAGAGAACCTTGTCAGTCCGGGTGCGCGCCGTTGGCGCGCCCCGGCGTGACGAAGTGGCCTACCGCTCCTGCTCTTTCAGAAGATCATGCAGGTCGAGCGGCCGCGTGAACATGTGCAACGAGCCGTCCGGCTTTTTCGGCCACTGAGCTTCCGGCCGGTCCCAGTATAGCTCGACGCCGTTTTCGTCTGGATCGCGCAGATAAAGCGCTTCAGACACGCCGTGGTCTGACGCGCCATCGAGGGGGATCTTGGCGGCAATCAGGCGGCTGAGTGCATCGGCGAGCGCCTTGCGGGTCGGGTACAGGATCGCGGTGTGGAAGAGGCCCGTGGTGCCGGGAGGCGGCGGCGAGCCGCCCTTGCTCTCCCAGGTGTTGAGCCCGAGATGGTGGTGGTAGCCGCCGGCCGAGATGAAGGCCGCGCCGGGATAGGTCGTGGTCAGGGTGAAGCCGAGTACGCCGCAATAGAAATCGAGGGCGCGCTGCAGGTCAGCCACCTTGAGGTGGACGTGGCCGATCCGGGCCCCAGCGTCGATGGTCGGGAAGCGCGGCGGGGCGGTGGTAGCGTCGGTGGCGCTGGTCATGATCTGATGTCCATTCTGCCCGGGAATTATGGCTGCCATCCGGAATTGGCCGCTTCGGCCGGCAATTTTGGCTGGTTTGCCGGCCTCTGCGCCATTAGATGTAAGCCGGCCCGCCTATGGGATAAAGTGTCACCGAGGGTACTGACGCATGGCCGTTACACCACTTCCCGACAGCATCGACGCCACACTGGCTATGCTGGCCAAGGCCAATTATGTGGCTGATCGGTCGCTGGCGACGGTGCTCTATCTGGCGCTGAAGATGGGCCGCCCGCTGTTCCTTGAAGGCGAGGCCGGTGTCGGCAAGACCGAGATCGCCAAGGTGCTGTCGACGGCGCTGGGCCGGCGGCTGATCCGCTTGCAATGCTACGAGGGCCTCGACGTCTCCGCCGCGGTTTATGAATGGAATTACGGCGCGCAGATGATCGCCATCCGCATGGCGGAGGCCCAAGGTGAGGGCGACCGCGACCGGCTCGAGCACGATGTTTTCTCGGAGCGTTATCTGGTGAAGCGGCCGCTGTTGCAGGCACTGGAGCCGGACCCGGCCGGCGCGCCGGTGCTGCTGATCGACGAACTTGATCGCACCGATGAAGCCTTCGAAGCTTTTCTGCTTGAAGTGCTGGCCGACTTCCAGGTGACCATCCCCGAACTCGGCACCGTGAAGGCGGCGGAGCCGCCGATCGTCATCGTCACCTCGAACCGCACGCGCGAGGTGCATGACGCGCTCAAGCGCCGCTGTCTCTATCACTGGGTTGGCTATCCGGACGCGGCGCGCGAACTGAATATCCTGCGCGCCAAGGTGCCGGGCATTGCGAAGAAGCTGTCGCAACAGGTGGTCGCCTTCGTGCAGGCGCTGCGCAAGGAGGATTTGTTCAAGTCGCCCGGCGTGGCCGAAACGCTGGACTGGGCCGGGGCGCTAACCGAGCTCGATGTCGTGGCGCTCGACCCGGCTACAGTCTCCGACACGCTCGGCGTGCTGCTCAAGTATCAGGACGACATCGCGAAGCTCGACGGCACCAAAGTGAAAGCGCTGCTCGACGAGGTGAAGTCGGAGTTGAGGGCAGCGGAGTAGTTTCTTTTCTCTCCCCCGCTTGCGGGGGAGGGGTAGGGAGGGGCTCGTGCCCTCGCATAATCGTATGAGTTCACCGCATTCCCCCTCCCGTCCCGGCTTCGCCGGGCCGACCTCCTCCGCAAGCGGGGGAGGTGAAGAAGGAAGCGGCCGCCTCGCCGAGAACATTGTCTATTTCGCGCGGGCGCTGCGCACGGCGGGGCTCCCGGTAGGACCTGGCGCGGTGCTTGATGCACTGCAGGCGGTTGATGTCGCGCGGATCGGTACCAAGGACGATTTCTACTGGACACTGCACGCAGTGTTCGTAAAGCGGCACGAGCACTCGATCCTGTTCGATCAGGCCTTCCGCATTTTCTTCCGCCGCCGTGGCTATATCGACAAGCTGATCGCGCAGATGTTGCCGCAGACGTTGCCGACCGCGCCGCAGGCGCCGGAGGCGGGCGCGCAGCGCATTCAGGAAGCCCTTTTTTCCGGCAACAAGGCCAAGACCGAAGAGCAGGAAGTCGAGATCGACGCTCGGCTCACGGTGTCCGACCGCGAGGTGCTGCAGAAGAAGGACTTCGCGCAGATGACGAATGCCGAGATCGCCAAGGCAAAAGAGGCGATTGCGCGGCTGGCGCTGCCGCTCGACGAGGTCAAGACCCGGCGCATGACGCCAAGCCGCCATGGCCGCCTCATCGACATGCGCCGTACCTTGCGCTCCAGCATGAAGGCTGGCGGCGCGCTGATCGACCTGAAATATCTCGGGCCGCGCGTGAAGGAGCCGCCGATCGTGGCGCTGCTCGATATTTCAGGCTCGATGAGCCAGTATACTCGGCTGTTCCTGCACTTCCTGCATTCGATCACCGATGCGCGAAAGCGTGTCACGACTTTCCTGTTCGGTACCCGGCTCACCAATGTGACGCGCGCTATTCGCCAGCGCGACCCGGACGAGGCGCTGGCCGCCTGCGGCGCGTATGTCGTCGACTGGTCGGGCGGCACGCGCATTGCGACGTCGCTCCACGACTTCAACAAGCACTGGGCGCGGCGCGTGCTTGGGCAGGGCGCGGTGGTGCTGCTGATCACCGACGGGCTTGAACGCGACGCCGACGATACGCTCGCCTTCGAGATGGATCGGCTGCACCGCTCGTGCCGGCGGCTAATCTGGCTCAATCCGCTCTTGCGCTTCGACGGCTTCGAGCCGCGCGCCAAAGGCGTGAAAACCATTCTGTCGCATGTTGACGAATTGCGCCCGATACACAATCTCGATTCCATGACGGCTTTGGTCCGCGCGTTGTCAGGCGCGCCGGACAAGGGCTACGATACCAAGGCGATGCTGCGGAAGGTGGCATAGCAAGGAGAATGCACATGCTCGGCCGTGATGAAGACATTCTGAAAGCTGCCGAAGACTGGTCGAAGGAAGGTCGCGGCGTCGCGCTCGCCACCGTGGTCGAGACCTGGGGTTCGGCGCCGCGCCCGGTAGGCTCCAATCTGGTCATCGACAATGAGGGCAATTTTCTCGGCTCCGTTTCGGGCGGCTGTGTCGAAGGGGCGGTGGTGACTGAAGCCATTGACGTCATCGATAGCGGCAAGCCGAAGGTGCTGGAATTTGGCGTTGCCGATGAGACGGCGTGGAAGGTGGGCCTGTCCTGCGGCGGCACCATCCGGGTTTACGTCGAGAAGGTCAGCTGACGTGAAACTCGACCTGCTGCATACGCTCAACGCCGAACGCGCCGCGCGGCGCGCTGTTGTGATCGTCACCGACACCGAGGCCGGCTCGCAGCGGCTGGTGAAGGCCGCAGACATCGCTGCCGATCCGCTTGCTGAGGTTCTCGACAAGCGTGTGCGCATGGCCAAGAGTGGCATGGAAGAAACGGCGCAGGGTCGCGTCTTCCTGACCGTGCACGTGCCGTCGCCGCAGCTGGTTATCACCGGCGCGGTGCATATTTCGCAGACGCTCGCGCCACTCGGGCAGATGCTCAACTATGCGGTCACTATTATCGATCCGCGCACCGCCTTCGCGACACCCGAGCGGTTTCCCGGCATTAACGTGATCGCCGAATGGCCGGACGTGGCGCTGCCGCCGCTCCATGTCGATCGTTACACCGCCTTTGTTGCGTTGACGCACGATCCCAAGGTCGACGACCCGGCGCTGCTGCATGCGCTGTCGCGCGACTGTTTCTATATCGGCGCACTCGGTTCGCGGAAGACGCATGGCCGGCGGCTCGAGCGGCTGAAGGCCCAGGGGGTGCCGGATACGGCACTGGCGCGCATTCACGCGCCCATCGGCCTCGATATCGGCGCAGTGTCGCCGGCGGAGATCGCCGTCGCGATCATGGCAGAGATTACGCTCCGTCTGCGCATGAAGCAGGACAAGGCGGAAGCGGCATGAGCCCAGCATTGTCATTCCAGGACGCCATGCAATGGCGGGCCCGGAATCCATACTCCGCGGCCGGGGTTATGGCTTCCGGGTTCGCGACCTTGCTGTCGCGCCCCGGAATGACTGGAGTTATTCCATGAAATTCGGTCCGGTTTCCCCGAAGGATGCGCGCGGCGCTACAGCGGTGCATTCCATCCGCCAAGGCGATCTCGTGCTCAAGAAGGGCACCGTGATCGGCGATACCGAAATTGCGGCTCTGGATGCGGCCGGCGTGAAGGAGATCGTCGTTGCCCGTCTCGACAAGGACGACGTAGCGGAAGACGAAGCCGCAGCCAGTATTGCCGCAGCGGTCGCCGGCGCGGGTACACGCACGGACGGGGCTTTCACCGGCCGCTGCAATCTGTTTGCCGAATCGGCCGGCATTCTCGTCGTCGAGCGCGATGCCGTGGATCGCATGAACCGCATCGATGAGGCAATGACGCTGGCTACACTTTCCGCCTACAAGCCCGTGGTCGAAGGCGAAATGATCGCCACCGTGAAGATTATTCCGTTTGCCGTTCCGGCAGAAGCCCGTGACAAAGCCGTTGCGGCGGCGAAGAAGGCCGAGCCGGTCGTCCGCGTCGTACCTTATGTTATTCGCAAAGTCGGCGTGGTTTCGACCTTGCTGCCGGGGCTGGCGCCTAAGGTGATTGAGAAAACGCTTCGCATCACTCAGGAACGTCTTGGGCCGGCCGGTGCCACCATTGTCGCCGAGCGGCGTGTGCCGCATGACGAGGCGGCGCTCGCCACCGCCATTGCCGAGGTGCGTCAGGCCGGCGCCGAACTCGTCATCGTGTTCGGCGCTTCCGCCATTGCCGACCGGCGCGACGTCATCCCGATGGCAATCGAAAGAGCCGGGGGCGCAATCGAACATTTCGGCATGCCTGTCGACCCCGGAAATCTGATGTTGATCGGTCGTATTGGCGGGGCACCAGTGATCGGCGCGCCAGGCTGCGCGCGTTCGCCGAAGGAGAATGGGTTCGATTGGGTGCTGATGCGTCTGCTCGCCGGGATTCCCGTCTCGCGCGCCGATATCACCGGCATGGGCGTCGGTGGCTTGTTGATGGAGATCGTCACCCGTCCGCGACCGCGTGACGAAAAGGCAGTTGCCGCGGGCCGCAATGTCGCCGCCGTGGTGCTGGCCGCTGGACGCTCCACCCGCATGGGCGCACTCAATAAGATGCTCGCCGAGATTGGGGGCAAGTCGCTGGTCCGCATCGCGGCCGAGCAGGCGCTGGCCTCGCGCGCCAAGCCGGTCATTGTGGTCACTGGCCATCAGAATAAACAGGTAGAAGCAGCGCTGGTCGGTCTGCCCGTGCGTTTCGTATACAACCCCGATTACGCCGAAGGTCTCGGCACGTCGCTGCGTGCCGGCATCGCTGCGGTGCCGACGGAGGCTGACGGCGCGATCATCTGTCTTGGTGATATGCCGCAGGTCGACAGTGGTCTGATCGACAAGCTGCTGACCGCTTTCGATCCCGAGAAGGGCGCGCTGGTTGTCGTGCCGTCGATCGACGGCAAGCGCGGCAATCCGGTGGTGTGGTCGCGGCGATTCTTTAAAGAATTGATGGCGGTCAGCGGGGATGTCGGCGCCCGCTATCTCATCGGTCAATATGCCGAAGCCGTAGTCGAAGTGCCGCTGTCGGGCGAGGCGGCACTCACCGACGTCGATACCCCCGAGTCGCTGAAGGCGGTCAAGGCTGAAATTGAACGGGCCTGAGATTCGAATCATTGATCGGAGCCTGCGACTCGCCGCTTATCCTCTGCGGTAGTTCCTGCGGAACCTTCGGGGGCCGGTCCGATGACTGAAACCTATACGCCCGCCGCGCGGGTTGTCGTTGTCGCCAGCTTGCTGTTCGCGATAGCGACGATGACGTTTGTCACGGTCAGTATCGCACGCGCCGCCGGCGCGCTGGCGGTCGGTTCCTGTGGTGCTTTCGGCGAAGCCTATGATTATGCTTCCGTCGCGGCGGCGCACGAAAGCGCTTTGGCGAAATGCCAGGGCGATGCCTGCCGGGTGGTGACGACGTCGAAACGCACTTGCACGGCCTTCGCCGTCGATTTTGCCAATCCGTGTGGCGCCTTCGGTTGGGGCCAGGGCGGCAAGCTCGGCGTGACGCAGAATGCGGCGCTGGAAGCCTGCTACCGTGAGGGTGGCAAGGAGTGCGTCATCCGCACGTTCTTCTGCGACGCCCGCGGCTGACAGCTGCCGGGCTCAAAACCACTAAATTTGAATGTAACGGCTGCGGTGGGGCGCAGCGGCAAGCTCCTTGCCAGCACAAGTCGTCCGTTCTATAAATTGACTGACCAGTCAGTCATATTTCTGTTGGTTTGACGTATGGCGAAGAAGGTTGCCGTTGGGAAAAAGGGCCGGGCTGCCGGCGCCGCGAAAAGCGGCAGGGCGGTGGGCCGGTCCGCGCGCGCTCGCCAGGCCAACTCGCCGGTGCCGAAACCGGCGGGTCGCGAAGCGCGCAGCGCCGAGCGCCGCGGGATCATTCTCGAGGCCGCGCTCGATGAGTTCGCCGAGCGCGGTTTCGAGTCGGCGCGCCTCGAAGACGTTGCCAAGCGCGCGGGCATCGCCAAGGGCACCATCTATCTCTATTTCCGCGACAAGGAGACGTTGTTTCAGGAACTGCTGCGCGAGATGCTGACGCCGATTGTCGGTGGCTTTGAAACGTTGGGGCAGGCCGATGTGCCGGCCAAGCAGCTTGCCGAGCATATGCGGGACGTTTTCGTCCACGAGGTGTTCGAGACGCGGCGCAAGGACGTGATCCGACTGATGATCGCCGAAGGCCGGCGTTTCCCCAAGCTCGCTGAATTTTATTATCGCGAAGTGCTCTCCCGGATCTTCGAGGCGCTGCGCGTCATTCTCAAGCGCGCTGCGGCGCGCGGCGAGGTGCCGGAGGCGTTGGCCGAGTTTCCACACCTGATCGCTGCACCGGGCCTCGTCGCTATCGTGTGGACCGGTCTGTTCGGCAACGTTGCGCCGCTCGACGTGCGCAAGATGATGCAAACTCACATCGACATTTTGTTTACTCCGAGGAGTAAGTCATGACCCGTTTTGCTGCGCTGATCGTTGCGGCGCTCGCACTGGCCGCCTGCGACAAGGGACCCGACCGGCAATTGCAGGGCTGGGTCGAGGCCGAGACGATCTTCGTCTCGACGGACGAGCAGGGCCGCGTTGAAGACCTGAAAGTGCGGCAGGGCGATAAGGTGATCAAGGGTGATCTCTTGTTCACCCTCGACAACGATCTGCAGCGCGCCGACGTGCAAGTCCGCGAGGCGACTTTGGCATCAGCCAAACAGTCTTATGCCCGTGCCGAGGAACTGTTGAAGACCGCGGCCGGTACGCAGAAGACGATGGACGATGCCAAGGCAGCGTTGCAGCAGGCGCAGGCTAATCTCGACGCGTCGCAGACGCGGCTAACGCGCCGTCGCCAGTTGAGCCCCGTCACCGGCTCGGTGGAGGAGGTGTATTATCGGCCGGGCGAAACGGTGCAGCCGGGTAAACCCGTGGTCGCACTGTTGCCGCCGGCGAATCTCAAGGTTCGCTTTTTCTCGCCGGAGCGCGAGCTTGTCGCTATCCAGATCGGCGACGTTGTGGGCGTGTCCTGCGACAGTTGCCCGACCGGGCTCACCGCGAAGGTGACCTTCATCGCCCGCAGCGCCGAATATACACCGCCGGTGATCTACAGCCTCGAGGAGCGCGCCAAGCTGGTCTACCTGATTGAGGCGCGGCCGGACGATCCATCGAAGTTTCGCGTGGGGCAGCCAGTCACGGTGACGCGCGGGGGCAAGCCGTGAACATGCCCCTCGGTCATGAATCGGCCGGCCGCGACGTCGTCATCGACGTCGCGCACCTGACCAAGCGTTTCGACGGTCGCGCGGTGGTGCGCGATTTCTCGATGCAGGTCCGGCGCGGCTCCATCTACGGCTTCCTCGGGCCGAACGGCTCCGGCAAGACCACCACGATCCGCATGCTCTGCGGGCTGCTGACGCCGGACGAGGGCACCGGCACCTGCCTCGGCTACGATATCCGCACCGAGACCGACAAGATCAAGCGCCAGGTCGGTTACATGACCCAGCGTTTCAGCCTGTATCAGGACCTGTCGGTGCGCGAGAACCTCGAATTCATCGGCCGCATCTACGGGCTGCGGCATCCGCGCGCAGCGGCGCGGGCCGCGATCGAGCGCCTCGGCCTCAAGGGCCGCGAGGGGCAACTCGCCGGCGAATTGTCGGGAGGCTGGAAGCAGCGCCTGGCGCTCGGGGCCTGCACGCTGCCCGGCCCGCAGCTTCTGCTGCTCGATGAGCCGACCGCCGGCGTCGATCCCAAGGCGCGGCGCGAATTCTGGAACGAAATTCACGCGCTCGCGGCCGAGGGGCTCACCGTGCTGGTTTCGACGCACTACATGGACGAGGCCGAGCGCTGCCACGAGATCGCGTATATCGCCTATGGCGAGTTGCTGGTGCGGGGCAGCGTCGCTGAAGTGATCGCGGCGTCCAATCTCACCACTTATGTCGTGAGCGCGCGCAACGGCGACGGCATCCCGGCGCTCGGGCAGGAGCTCGAACACAAGGCGGGCGTCGACATGGTGGCGCCGTTCGGCACCAGCCTGCATGTCTCGGGCCGCGACGCGGCTGCGCTGGAGGCGGCGATCGCGCCTTATCGCCAGCGCGGCGATCTGGACTGGCAGCGCTCGGAAGCCTCGCTGGAAGACGTGTTCATCGACCTGATGGGCCGCGCGAAGGACAACTTCCAATGAACCAGATCCTTCCCAGTAACGCGCCGCAGCGCGTGAAAGGCGACGGATTCTTGCGCAAGGCTTTCTTGCGTAAGGCTTTCTTGCGTAAGACCTGGGCCATGCTGATCAAGGAGTTCATCCAGCTCAAGCGCGACCGCGTTTCGCTGGCGATGATCGCCATCATCCCGCTGGTTCAGCTTTTGCTGTTTGGCTACGCCATCAACACCACGCCGCGCGATCTGCCGACCGCCGTGCTGCTGCAGGAATCGAGCGACGTCGGCCGCTCGATTTTGGCCGCGCTCAACAACACGCGCTATTTCAAGGTCACCGAGTTGCCGCGCACCGAAGCCGAGTTCGACCGGCTGCTGGCCTCCGGCAAGGTTCTGTTCGGCATCGAAATCCCGGCCAATTTCGAACGCTCGCTTCGCCGCGGCGAGAAGCCGGCGATGCTGGTGGCGGCCGATGCGACCGACCCGGTCGCCGCCGGCTCGGCGCTGTCGGCGCTCAACCGGCTGACGCAGACCGCGCTGATGCACGACTACGCCATTCCGGCGGCGGGCACGCCGGCTTTCGAGATTCGCAGCCATGCGCGCTACAACCCGGCCGCCAAGACCGAGTTGAACATCGTGCCGGGTCTGGTCGGCGCCATTTTGACGATGACGATGCTGATCTTTACTGCGCTGTCGGTGACCCGCGAGATCGAGCGCGGCACCCTGGAAAACCTTCTGGCGATGCCGATCACGCCGATCGAGATCATGCTCGGCAAGATCATTCCCTATGTCATCGCCGGCTTCGTCCAGGCCGCGATCATCATCAGCATTGGCGTCTTCCTGTTTGGCGTGCCGCTGCTCGGCAGCCTCGGGATGCTGGCGCTGCTGACGACCTTGTTCGTCGCGACCAATCTGTCGATCGGTTACACCTTCTCTACCGTGGCGCAGAACCAGCTGCAGGCGATGCAGATGTCGGTAATGTTCCTGTTGCCGAACATTCTGCTGTCGGGCTTCATGTTCCCCTATGCCGGGATGCCGCGCTGGGCGCAGTATGTCGGCGAAATTCTGCCACTCACGCATTACATCCGCATCACCCGCGCCATCATGCTGAAAGGCGCAACCATCGCCGACCTGCGCTACGAGGCGGCGGCGCTCGCGGTGCTGATGCTGATCGCGATGACCATTGCGGTGACGCGCTTCCGACGCACGCTGGACTAGAGCTTTTGCGCCAGCCCGAGCCGGACATAAGGGCTGGATTGTCCGTCGGAGTCCCGGGCGTAGCCGATTGCCGCGGACCATTCGATGTCGCCGGTCTTCATGCTGGTGATGTGCAGGCCGATACGGCTTTGGCGATAGCCATCGCTATCGAAGAATTGCACTTCGGGACCGACATAGAAGAAGTCCTCGTTGAACAGGTCGCCGCTGATGCGCCAGCCGAAGGCGAGCCGCGCTGTGTGACTGGTCGCCAGCGTGCCGAGCGATACATCGCCGGCAATCAAGGTGTCGGGCGTTGGCTCGGACCACAGTTCGGCGGCAAAGCGCATACCAAAATTCCGGCCGCGCAACTTGTTGTCGGGGTCGTCAGGCCACAGCCAGTGCGTCTGCCATTCCGGGCCGAAGAAGAACTTCATCTCGGCGGTGCCGCGCTTGATACGGAAGCCGGGCAGCACCTGTGTCTGCAATTCAGCGCCGCGGACTTCCTGGCGGTACAGGCTGCCGGACCAGTAGCGGAAGACCCCACTGTTCACGAGGAGCTTGAGCAGGAATCCGTCGCGATCGAAGCCGCCGGGTGCATACACAAATCCGGAATAGGCGAAGACGCCGTTCCGCCAGAGGTCGCGGCCCGAGAACTGCAAGGTGGTTGGATCTTCGTCCTCACCGGCACGCGCATCCGGTGCGACAGGGCAAGCGACAAAAGCCGCAGCAAACAAGATCGCTACGCCTACGCGGCTTCCGTACCCCATTGCGGCCCCGCCCCGGTACGCAATACTACCGAAGGACAACTAGCACGTGCTCGCGGGATCGTGTCTATGGACCTTAATTATTCTCGCTTAAGTAGTAAACGGTTGTAAAGGTCTAATGCTCGGATAAGTGGTAGACGAGCTGCCGCGGCGGGTTACCGAGTGTCCGCCGGATCATGGCAGAAAACGCCGAGGCGCTAGCATAACCGACCGCGGCCGCTGTTTCGGCAACCGATTGGCCCCCTGACAGCCTCGCCAGGCCGTCCACCGCGCGGAGGCGGGCCCGCCATTCGGCAAAACCAAGGCCGGTTTCGTGACGGAAAAGACGGGCGAGGGTTCGCCGGCTGGCGCCGGCCTCATCCGCCCACCGGTCGAGATCGCGGTCGATGCTGGGATCGTCGAGCAGGGCGCGCGCTACACGCAAGGCACGGTCGTCGCGCGGCATCGGCACGTCATAGCGTCGTTCCTCAAGACGTCCCAGTTCGGTGAGGATAAGCCGGGCGATGGCGCCGCCGCGTTCATGCTCGCCATAGTCCGCTGGCTCTTCCAGAAGCGCCAGAATGAGCTCGCGCAGGAGGCCGGATATTGCTGCGAACACCGGCCGCCCGGGCAGCGCGGCGCACAGGGCCTCGTCGATGTAGACGGTCCGCATCTCCACCTTGCTGCGCATCGTGACCTTGTGGGGCAGTTGCGGAGGCAGCCAAATCGCCCGTGCGGGAGGCAGAATCCAGGCGGCTTGACCGGTCTCGACCCGCATGATCCCGCTGGTCGCGTGCAGCAACTGACCGCGCCGATGAATGTGCAGGGGAATGTGGTCGGTGGCGGCACAGGTCCGGGCCAGCACGGCGACCGGGCGTGGTGCGTTGTCCCTTGTTGGACGGTATATTGGTATGGCGTCGGCCATGACCACTCCTTTTGGCCCGAACGCGACGAAGGTCGGCCGAACATCGCCAAATGGCAAGCCCTATATTGCAAGCCGTTCTCAGATTCGACGCCTCTGAAGGTGCTTCTTCATGACCGCCACCACAGCCGCCGACGCGGCCGCCCGCCAGCGCTCCATCACCTTCCTCAATATTGCGCACGGCTTCGACCATTACGTGCTGTTGATCTATCCGACGGTCGTGATCGGGCTCGAGGCGGTCTATGGACGGCCCTACAGCGAACTGATCGCGCTCTCGAGTGCGGCGTTCGTGGCCTTCGGCCTGTTTTCGCTTCCGGCCGGCTGGCTTGCCGACCGCTGGAGCCGCCGCAACATGATGGTGGCGTTCTATCTCGGCTGCGGCCTGTCGATGATCGCCGTGGCGCTGGCCCCGAACCTGATCGTTCTGTCCGCCGCGATGTTCGCGATCGGCATCTTCGCCGCCATCTATCATCCAGTCGGCATGGCGATGCTGATCGAAGCCTCCGGCGCGAAAGGGCGCACGCTGGCCTTCAACGGCGTCTGCGGCAATCTCGGCGTCTCTTTGGCGGCCGGTATTTCCGGCGCGCTTGCCTGGTGGATCAGCTGGCGCGCGGCGTTCTATGTGCCGGCAGCGTTCATGATCGTCACCGGTATCGTCTATCTCAAGATGACGCCGGACGATCGCCACCATGCCAGCAAGCGGCAAAGCAAGCCTGCGGTGCCATTGACGGCAAAGCTGATGGCGATGCTGTTCGGGCTGTTTCTCGTTATCGCGCTGTCGGCCGGCCTCGTGTTCAACGTGCTCACCATTGCGCTGCCCAAGATCGTGGACGAGGGCATGGTGAAGGATGTGCCGCTGGTGCTGGTCGGCAGCGTTGCCACGGCGGTGTTGCTGTGCGGCGCGCTGGCTCAGCTTGCGATCGGCCGTCTGGTCGAACGCTTCTCCCCGCATTACCTGTTCGCGGTCGTGACCGGACTCGGCTTCATCGGCAATTTCTGGGCCTCCTATGCCGAAGGATTTTCTCTGATGATCGCGCTCGCCATTGCGATCGCCGCGATCTACGCGCAGGTGACGGTCAACGACATCATTCTCGCGCGTTACACCGCCGACGCCTGGCGCGGCCGCGTCTATGCGGTGCGTTATTTTACCTTGTTCATTTCTTCCGGCATCGCCATTGGCATGATCGCGCTGCTGCACAAAACCGGCGGCTTCGGTCTCGTGCTGGGCGCCAATGCCGCGGTGGCGCTGGTGATGTTTCTCACCACGTTGGCGCTCACGGCGATGGTGGTGAATATCGAGAGCCGCCACGCTCTGCAGCCCGCGGAATGAAACGGGCCGATTTATTCCAAGGGCATTGATCGCGCGGATATGCGGGATTTTTTTGCGGGTTGCGAAAGGCCTGTTGCTGCGGACCCGTCACTGTGGAAATGAACAGTAGATTTCCGCATGTTCGGTAGCTTTGCCGAGCACATCATTGCTCTTGAGCGCGAAATTTCGACAAGTTCGTTTTTTCTTTTTGCGCGGTCTTGCCGTTTGTGGCCCGGGCGGTGATGGTGCGATGGCACAACGCTCAAACGGGAGCATATCGGATGCGTTTCCTTGCTTTGCCCAGCAATCTCGTCCAGGCGGCGATCACAGGCGCCGCGCTGATGGCCGTCGCCGTGACCGCATTGCCGGCGACCGCGCAGACGCGCCTGCTGAACGTATCCTACGATCCGACGCGCGAGCTGTACCGCGATTACAACGCTGCCTTCATCTCGCACTGGAAGGCCAAGACCGGCCAGACCGTCGTGGTGCAGCAGTCCCATGGCGGCTCCGGCGCGCAAGCCCGCGCCGTCATCGACGGGCTGGAAGCCGATATTGTTACCTTGGCGCTGGAAGCCGATATCGACGCCATTGCCGAGAAATCCGGCAAGCTGCCGGCGAACTGGAAGAGCAGGTTGCCGAACAATTCATCGCCCTACACATCGACCATCGTGTTTCTGGTGCGCAAGGGCAATCCGAAGGCCATCAAGGATTGGGACGATCTGGTGAAGCCCGGCGTTGCGGTCATTACGCCGAACCCGAAAACATCCGGCGGCGCGCGTTGGAATGTCCTTGCCGCACTCGCCTGGGCCAGGACCAAGCATGGCGGCGACGAAGCCAAGGCGACCGATTTCCTCCGGCAACTGTTTGCGAATGTGCCGGTGCTCGATACCGGCGCGCGCGGCTCGACAACGACCTTCGTGCAGCGCGGGATCGGCGACGTGCTGCTCGCCTGGGAAAACGAGGCCTTCCTTGCGCTCAACGAACTCGGTCCCGATAAATTCGAGATCGTGGTGCCGACCATCTCGATCACGGCAGAACCGCCGGTTGCACTCGTCGACGACAACGCCAGAAAGCGCAAGACGACCGAGGTCGCGCAGGCTTATCTCGAATATCTCTACAGCGCCGACGGGCAGAGAATTGCCGCCAAGCACTACTATCGCCCCTCGAAGCCGGAGCTGGCCAACCCCGACGATTTGAAACGATTTGGGACGCTGAAACTGGCCACGATCGCGGATTTCGGCGGATGGCAAGCGGCCCAGCCGAAGTATTTCGGCGATGGCGGGTTGTTCGACCAAATCTACCGGGCGAAATAAATCTGTAAGCGCCATGACCTTGCCGAAGTAGTATCCGGACCTGATGACCGTCGCCGATTCATCGAGCTGGAAGCGACCCAGCGTCATCCCGGGTTTCGGGATGACGTTCGGCTTTGCCATGGCCTATCTCAGCCTGATCGTGCTGATCCCGCTCGGCGCCCTCGTGGTGCGCAGCGCCTCGCTCGGCTGGGACGAATACTGGCGGCTGGCGCTCGATCCGCGCACGCTGGCCGCGCTGCGCACCAGCTTCGGCGCGTCGCTGATCGCGGCGGTGATCAACGCTGTGTTTGGTCTGATCCTGGCATGGGTGCTGGTGCGCTACCGTTTTCCCGGCAAGCGCCTGATCGATTCCATGATCGACCTGCCATTCGCGTTGCCGACGGCGGTGGCCGGCATTTCGCTGAGCGCGCTCTATGCGCCGAACGGCTGGTTTGGAGCGCTGCTTGAGCCGCTCGGAATCACCATCGCCTATCGGCCGGCCGGTATCGTGGTCGCGCTGGTTTTCGTCGGTCTGCCATTCGTGGTGCGCACCGTGCAGCCGGTGCTGGCCGATCTCGACCGCGAACTGGAGGAGGCGGCGGCGACGCTCGGGGCACAGCGCGCGCAGACCATTTGGCGCGTCATCTTGCCGCCTCTCGTGCCGGCGATCCTGACCGGCTTTGCTCTTGCTCTGGCGCGGGCGATCGGCGAGTACGGCTCGGTCATTTTCATCGCCGGCAATATTCCGTTCGTCTCCGAGATCGCGCCGCTGCTGATCGTCATCCGCCTCGAGGAGTTCAATTATGCGGCCGCCACCGCGGTCGCCTCGATGATGCTGGCGATATCGTTCACGATGCTGCTGGCCATCAATCTCATTCAGGCCTGGAGCCGCCGGAGGTTCGGGCATGCCGTCTGAGCGTCACGCGGCCGCGACTTCGGCAACGAGCGAGTCCGCGGGGCTGCGCGTGACGTTGATCGCCGTGGCGATCCTGTTCTTCGTGCTGTTTCTGCTGCTGCCGCTGCTGCTCGTGTTTGCCGAAGCGTTCCGCGGCGGCCTCGGCGGCTTCGTCAATGCAATTGCCGATCCCGACACGCAATCGGCCATTTATCTGACATTGCTGATCGCCGCGATTTCGGTGCCGGCCAACCTGATCTTCGGCATCGCCGCGGCCTGGGCGATCGCCAAGCACGACTTCAAGGGCAAGAGCTTTGTCATTACCCTCATCGACCTGCCGTTCTCGGTGTCGCCGGTGGTTGCCGGGCTTGTCTATGTGTTGCTGTTCGGCGCGCAGGGCTATTTGGGACCGTTCCTGAAAGCGCAAGGCATCGAGATCATCTTTGCGGTGCCGGGCATCGTGCTGGCGACCATTTTCGTCACGTTTCCCTTCGTTGCGCGCGAGCTCATTCCGCTGATGCAGGAGCAGGGCACCGGCGACGAGGAGGCGGCGCTGTCGCTCGGCGCCAGCGGTTTCAAGACATTCTGGTACGTTACGCTGCCGAATGTGAAATGGGCCTTGCTGTATGGCGTGCTGCTTTGCAATGCCCGCGCCATGGGCGAGTTCGGCGCCGTAGCCGTGGTGTCGGGCAAGATCCGCGGCCTCACCAACACGATGCCGCTGCATGTTGAAATTCTCTACAACGAATACGCGTTCACCGCGGCATTCGCGGTGGCCTCGCTGCTTGCGCTGCTGGCGCTGTTCACGCTGGCCGTGAAAGCTCTGCTCGAATGGCGGTATGGCGATCAGATTGCTGCAAGCAATGGCCGTCATTAGGGTATCGGTATGGATATTAGGATTGTCAATGTTCGCAAGGAATTCGACCGCTACCCGGCACTGCACGGTGTATCGCTCGATATCCATTCGGGTGAGCTGATTGCGCTGCTCGGGCCGTCCGGCTCGGGCAAGACCACGTTGCTGCGTCTGATCGCCGGGCTGGAGCGGCCGACCGAGGGCGCGATCTACTTCGGCGACGAGGATGCCTCGCATCTCGATGTGCAGGAACGCAATGTCGGCTTCGTCTTCCAGAGCTATGCGCTGTTCAAGCACATGACCGTGGCCGACAATATCGGCTTCGGGCTCACGGTGCGGCCGCGCGCCACGCGGCCGCCGTCCGCCGAAATCCGCAAACGCGCCAGCGACCTGCTCGACCTCGTGCAACTATCAGGGCTTGAGAAGCGATTTCCCTCGCAGTTGTCCGGCGGGCAACGCCAGCGCGTGGCGCTGGCACGCGCGCTTGCCATCGAGCCGCGCGTGCTGTTGCTCGACGAGCCATTCGGTGCGCTCGATGCCAAGGTGCGGCGTGAGTTGCGCCACTGGCTGCGCGAGTTGCACGAGCGGACCGGGCACACCACGGTGTTCGTGACGCACGATCAGGAGGAAGCGCTGGAGCTTGCCGACCGCGTCGTGGTGATGAGCCAGGGACGTATCGAGCAGGTTGGCACGCCGGACGAAATCTACGATCGGCCGGTGTCGCCTTTCGTGTTCTCGTTCATCGGCGAGGCCTGCGAATTGCCGGTCACGATCGCCGGCCGCCGGATCAGCTTCGACGGTGCGCCCATCGATATCGAAAACACGGCTGTCGCTGACGGACCGGCGCGGCTGATGATACGCCCCAACGGCGTCGAAGTGGTGACGGCACGGCCGGATGCCATCGCCGGCGAGGTCGTCGCCGTGCGCCGCAGCGGTGGCTGGCGGCGCGTCGAGCTTGAGGTTGGCACCGGCAAGCATCGCATTGAGGTCGAACTGCCGGTTGATGCCGTCGCGGAGCTGGCGGGACGCCTGCATTTTCTGCCGCGCCACTGGCAGGTGTTCCCGGCGGGCTAGCGTCTATTTCAGGCGTTCGATCAGTGCCATCGCGGCGGCGGGTGCTTTCACCTTGGCTTCGTGAATAAAGTAGATGAAGGCATCGCGCGGCTTCTTCGGTGCCGGTTTCTTGTCGACGCGCGGGAGATCGGCCGGCTCGCCGCCTTTCACCCAGACCTTGGCGCACTCGGCCCATTGATCGAGCGCCTTGGGCGGATAACCGGCTTTCAGTTTTTCATCGCCCTTTTGCAGCCGTGCATAGACGAAGTCGGCGGTGATGTCGGCGATCTCGGTATAGGTCTCGTGTTCGGCGTAGCAGATGGCGACGCCCTTCTTGCACGCGAGCGCAATGAACTCCGGCGTCTTGAAGGTGTCGTTGCGCACCTCGACGACGTGGCGCAGGGCCGCGCCGTCGAATCTGTCCGGCAGCAGATCGAGGAAGGCGCCGAAATCGGCGGCGTCGAATTTCTTATGCGGCGCGAACTGCCAAAGCAGGGGCCCCAGTTTGGGCCCGAGTTCCGTAATGCCGGATTGCAGGAAGCGCTCGATCGACGGACCGGCTTCGGCCAGCACGCGGCGATTGACCGCATAGCGCGGGCCCTTCAGCGAGAACACGAAGCCATCCGGAACCTCGGATGCCCATTTGGCAAAGGTCGCCGGCTTCATTGTCGAATAGAAGGTGCCGTTGACCTCGATGGAGGTCAGATGCTGGCCGGCGTATTCAAGTTCGCGGGCATGCGGCAGCCCTTTGGGGTAAAATACGCCGCGCCATGGCTCGTAAGTCCAGCCGCCGATGCCGACGTAAGCCTTTGGTGGGTAAGGTTTCATTAAGGTTTTCGTCACGTTATCTACACAATCGGGGTCTATAGAATAGGGCAAGCGGCGCCGGATTGCTCAGGCGATCTGCGCCCAGACGGCCACGACGAGATCGGCGACGGCGGATGTACCCGCGTTCGATCTTTTCCGTGGTCGTTTTCGTTTTCGGCTGTCATGCCGACGAGATTAAAACGTATCCCGTCGCCGTCCACCCGATTTCTCATTCTTGCCGCCCCGCGTCACGCCGAGGGAGTCGAACCGAGGCGGGCATTGGCCGCGCGCAACGCCGCGTTCTCAGCCTCCAACGTGCCGATGGTGTGGAACAGCCGTGCCGTCGACAGTTGCAGAAAATAGAAACCGAAAGTCGGGTTCTGAAAATAAAGCTGCATGACATGGTCGTAGGAGATGGCGAGCGTCTCGCCGCTCTCGATGCATTCGATGGTGGCGGTGCGAGTCTTGCCGGGTTCGAGCAGGCCCAACTCGCCGATGATGCCTCCGGCGCCGATATCAATGCCGCGTTCGACGACGCGGAAGCGACCCGACATGATGAAATGCAGTTCGCTGGCCGGATCGCCCTTGTGGAACAGCGTGGTGCCGGCGTCGAAGTGACGCTTGGCGGTGAAGGGCTTGAGCCAGTCCAGCGATAGGTCGCTATCGGTTGCCTCGTTCACCTGCCGGATCAGGCGCTTCATCTGATAGAAGCGCAGCGCGTTGATCGGCAGCAGAATGAGGTTGAGGACCAGCGTCGGATAGACGGCGGCCAGACCCGACCAGGTAATGAACAGGCAGTTGGTCACCATCGCCACCATGCGCAGCGGGATCATCGTCTTCATCAGATAGCCGATGATGTTGAGGATGACGGCTGCGGCAGCGACGATGGTGACGAAATCGATGTCCTGCAGCGAGGTTGGAAAGTGCATGCGATGACGGGTCCGGCTTCATGCGGCGGCGAGTAACAGAGCGATCACAGGCGGGACAACCTCGCGAAGCTCCAGCCTAGTGACTGTAACCGTGATCGCAACGCATATGGCCAGGTTTTCTGTTCAAACCGCAGGCATCTTCCGTTCCCATGGGCGCCGCCCGGCCCTGGTTCTCGGCAGGCATGCATCTTGCCGAGGTGTCGCGGTCCGCCGTTCCTGGCCGTCGGGGAAGGTGTCTATAACTCTCCAAAAACGATAGATATTGTTGACGACAAGCCAAGGTAGTGCATCAATCCACAGATCGACTCGGAGGAACGGGGGGAAGGCATGCGCTTGTCACCGTTCGCGATCATCGCTTCGATGCTCTGCTTGCCGGCCGTACCATCTGCCTGGTCGCACGATGCGGGCGGGATACAAGCTCAATATGCGCGGTTGAGCGCACCGCTTGCCAAGGAGCTCCGCGCCAAGGACGCCAAACGTAGTGCGGCCCGGGTCCGAGCCTATTTTGAAGCGCGCCGCCTGGAGGTTGACAAGCGGAAGGCCCTGATCGAGCAGTTCGGATTGGCCGGGGGCGGTCCTTCGAGTTTCGAACAAATTTATATCCGCAGCACACTTTGGCCGGCCGGCCATCGTTTCCGCGTTTGTTTTTTCGACGGCAGTACCTCCGCACGGCGGCACGTCCTCGATGTGTTCGAGGAGATCGTCCGACAGACCAATTTACGGATCGACCGCACCGATCGGCAATGTCCGGATCGCAAGGCGGACATCCAAGTCAAGTTCGACGAGCGCGAGTGCTACTCGTATTACGGCAAGGATGCGCTGCTGGTCATCAAGGAGAACGTGAATATTCCGACCATGGCATTGTGCGGTCTTTCAGGCCCGTCTTGGGATGAGCAGGCCAACGGAACCATCCGTCACGAATTCCTGCACGCGTTAGGCGCAGCGCATGAGCATCAGCATCCCGACAGCAAGTGCAAGGACGAATTCAGGCTTGACGCGTTCAGGAAGCCACCTGCATTCGATCCGGACCCGGTGAAGAACGAGCACGCCATCAAGGTCAACATCCTGGAAATCACGAAGTCGTATCCAAGAGATCAGCTCGACGTCATCAAGTACGATCCAAAGTCGATCATGCACTATCGCCTGCAGGCCCGTTACTTCAAATCGCCGAATGCGAGCTGCCTGCTGACGGCGAATAATAACGTCCTGTCCGAAGCGGATTGGGCCTTCCTGAGAAAGATGTATCCGATCGAGTAACAGTCATACCTATGAGGGGGATCATGAAGCAGGGGCTGAAACTGACATTGGTTCTGGCGGTCGTATCGGCATGGTCGCCCCTTGTTTCGGCGGCGGATCTGTCGGACCGGGTGTTGCAGCGAGGCGTCATAGAGCAGCCGGTCGATCCAGACCCGGATTGCATCCGTAGGGGAACCTGCCGACCAGATGCGTCACGGCCTGCGTTGATCAAACCTGAACCGCGTCCTGTTGAGGGCGACCCTTGGTGCATCCTGAAAGGGACTTGTTTTTTAAATCGGTTGTTTCGTCCGCAAAGGGAGGCTGACCCGGGGCCCGGCACAGATTGTCTCAACGATCCGCGTTGCCCGGGCACACTCAGAAAGCGCGCGCCGAAGGTCGAAAAGTGAGCATCGCAGGGGTCCGTGTCGCCTTTCTTGGCGCTGTTGCGCTCACGCTGTTCTGCGACGCGTCTCTCGGCGCGGACCGACACCCGAGACTGCTGGCGAAGCCGCAGCGATCCGTGCCCATCCTTGTGCCGATCGGTTGTCTGATGTCGGAAAGATGCGGCGAGAGCGGTTTTGAAGGCACATCGAAAGGCAGTGTCGTGACGGCCAAGGATATCGCCCGGGACGGCGTCGCCATTTCGGACAGAACGTCCAGCGACCCCCGTGTGTATGGCGTTAACGACGCGGCGGCGCGGGCTGCTGCTGCAAGGTATCTGGCGCAGGTCCGCAATGAGCTGCGCAAACTCACGCCGGCGCAGCTCCTGTCGCGCCGCGACCGTCCACCGGGGCAGGGCATCATCGGGCCGGCGCCGCCGCGGTTGCGGAGCAAAACCGCCCGGTATCTCGCCGGCAACGACTTCTTCAATTGCAAATCGATCTTCGTCGCGATGCGCCGCGCTCAGAATATTTCCTCTGTCAAGCAGCGTAGCGAACTGATGTGGGCGCTGTATCAGCATTACATCGACAGTTGCCATGGCGATAAACTTGAATCGCTTGGCGGCGCGCGCGCCCGCATCGTCGCCTTTCTGCGGAGAGACACGCTGCAGGGGCATTACTCGCTTTATTGCCTCGGCTTCAATTTCGTCGGTAACTATGTGTTGACGGCGCGCCACTGTCTTGTCGAGCCCGGCGAGGTGGGGCTCATGCTCAATCGATACAAGCCTTCCGACCCGGATGCGTTCATCGACATCGACGGCCCGCTGGGCGGGACGCGAGCGCTGGTGCTTGGCGAACCGGACAAGCTTTACCCGGTGCGGCTTGCAGCCGGGTTCGAGCAGGAAAAGAAGCTCTTCCCGTTCGCGCCCGAGAAGGACACTTTCATTCTGGAAATCGACGCTCCGGAACGACCGGGGCTGCCGGCGTTTCCCGTTGCTGACGCCGCGCAATGGGACGAGATAGCGATACCGGCGATCTTCCCGGACGACGCCGTCCTCTCGGACGCCGTCATGAGTGGCTATGGCGCGCGTGTGAACGATGTCATTAATGGCGCATCGGCGGTGGATACGTCGCCGGTCTGCAGCCTCGTTTACTCGCGGATATCGAAACGGCCTTTCGTCTTTCACGGATGCCAGACCCGCTACGGCTATAGCGGCGGGCCAATCTTGCGGCGCGGGCCGCGCGGCGCCATGACGCTTGTTGGCGTTCACACCGGCGCCGTCGACGCGAAGAAACCGATCGACAACTGGCCTTATGCGGTTCTCTTCCCGAACTACGGGCTGCGTCTGCCGCCGCAAGTCATGACGTCCGCCAAAGGCGAGGCACGGCGCCAATAAACAAAGGCCCGGGATTTCTCCCGGGCCTTCTTTTCTATTTATTCGGGGACGCGGGGACCCGCTTCCCGGCGAATGGACTTAGAAGTCCATGCCGCCCATGCCGCCGCCGCCCATGCCGCCCGGCATGCCGCCGCCCTGGCCCTTCTTCTGCGGCAGTTCGGCCACCATAGCCTCGGTGGTGATCAGCAGGCCCGCGACCGAAGCCGCGTTCTGGATCGCCGCACGCACAACCTTCGTCGGGTCGATGATGCCCTTGGTCATCATGTTCCCGTACTCGCCGTTCTGCGCGTCGAAGCCATAGACGTACTGATCCTTCTCGAGGACCTTGCCGACGATGACGGAACCGTCTTCGCCCGCGTTCGAAGCGATCTGACGCGCCGGAGCCTGGATCGCCTTGCGGACGATCTCGACGCCGGTCTTCTGGTCGTCGTTCTGCGTCTTGATCTTCTTCAGGGCCTCGGTGGCCCGGAGCAGGGCGACGCCGCCGCCCGGCAGGATGCCTTCCTCGACCGCGGCGCGGGTGGCGTGCATCGCGTCATCGACGCGATCCTTGCGCTCCTTCACCTCGATTTCGGTCGCGCCGCCGACGCGGATCACCGCGACGCCGCCGGCGAGCTTGGCCAGACGCTCCTGCAGCTTTTCCTTGTCGTAGTCCGAGGTGGTTTCCTCGATCTGCGCCTTGATCTGCTGCACGCGCGCCTCGATGTCGGCCTTCTTGCCCGAACCGTTGACGATCGTGGTGTTCTCCTTGTCGATCGACACCTTCTTGGCGCGGCCGAGCATGGAGATGGTGACGTTCTCGAGCTTGATGCCGAGGTCTTCCGAGATCGCCTGGCCGCCGGTCAGGATCGCGATGTCCTGCAGCATGGCCTTGCGGCGATCGCCGAAGCCCGGCGCCTTGACGGCCGCGACCTTGAGGCCGCCGCGCAGCTTGTTGACGACGAGGGTGGCGAGCGCTTCGCCTTCGATGTCCTCGGCGACGATGAGCAGCGGCTTGCCGGTCTGCACCACCGCTTCGAGCAGCGGCAGCAGTTCCTGCAGACCCGACAGCTTCTTCTCGTAGATGAGGATGTAGGGGTCGTCCATTTCAACGCGCATCTTGTCGGCGTTGGTGACGAAGTAGGGCGAGATGTAGCCGCGGTCGAACTGCATGCCCTCGACGATGTCGAGTTCGGTTTCGAGCGACTTGGCTTCCTCGACGGTGATGACGCCCTCGTTGCCGACCTTCTGCATGGCCTTGGCGAGGTAGTCGCCGATTTCCTTGTCGCCATTGGCCGAGATGGTGCCGACCTGGGCGATTTCCTCGTTCGAGGTCACCTTCTTCGAGTTGGCCTTGAGGTGCTCGACGATGGCCTCGACCGCGAGGTCGATGCCGCGCTTGAGGTCCATCGGGTTCATGCCGGCGGCAACCGCCTTCGAACCTTCACGCACGATCGCCTGGGCCAGCACGGTGGCGGTGGTGGTGCCGTCGCCGGCGAAGTCGGACGACTTCGAAGCGACTTCGCGCACCATCTGCGCGCCCATGTTCTCGAACTTGTCCTCGAGCTCGATTTCCTTGGCGACCGTCACACCGTCCTTGGTGATGCGCGGGGCGCCGAACGACTTGTCGAGCACGACGTTGCGGCCCTTCGGGCCGAGCGTGACCTTCACCGCGTTGGCGAGAATGTCGACACCGCGCAGCATGCGATCGCGCGCGTCGACGGAGAATTTGACGTCTTTAGCAGCCATGTGAGTTTGCTCCGATTTGTACCCTCACCCTGAGGAGGCGCGGAACGCGCCGTCTCGAAGGATGAGGCCAATGAATTTTATGGTTCGGGCCTCATGGTTCGAGACGCATCGCTGCGCGATGCTCCTCACCATGAGGATCGATGTGTTAAGCGGCTTTCTTCTTGCCGGCCGCAGCGCCTTCGATGACGCCCATGATGTCGGATTCCTTCATGATGAGGAGATCCTGACCGTCGATCTTGACCTCGGTGCCCGACCACTTGCCGAACAGCACGACGTCGCCGACCTTGACGTCGATCGGGGTGAGCTTGCCGCTTTCGTCGCGGCCGCCGGGACCGACGGCGATGATTTCGCCCTGGCTCGGCTTTTCCTGCGCACTGTCGGGGATGATGATGCCGCCGGCAGTCTTCTGCTCAGCGTCGATGCGCTTGACGACGACACGGTCGTGAAGCGGGCGGAACTTCATGGCAAACCTCCTAAGATTTCTGACTTTTCTGACGTTCCCGGCGCCGGCAAATCTCCCCTCCGGCACCTGACGCCGAGATGGGACGAGATTTTTTGCCCGCAAGGGGACTTCGCCGATTTTTTAGCACTCATCTTGGCGGAGTGCCAACAATCTCTGCAACTGGCTGAAATTAAATAGTTAACGGCCGCGGTCGGATTTCAGCCCGGGCCGGGACGGGGCTGTTAGCAGGTCCGGCGATCTGCTGCTAACGCTTTGATTTTAAACAGTTTGTTCATCCATTGGGCTTGCAATGAGAGACGCCGGGACTGGAAACTAATCGTCCGTTTGCAATGGAGGACGGAATGGGTTCGACGGTTTCAAGTGACTTTGTCAGGCAGGTCGAAGGCTACGGGCTCACCACGGCGCACATCCTGTACCGCCGCCCCGATCATCACTGGCTCCTGCAATCCTATGTCTGGCAGGCCTACGACCTGTTTCCGAAGTTTCCCGAGCTGCAGCGGTTTCTCGATTTCTGGCAGGCCAAGCTGGAAGGCCCGTTGCACTCCGTCCAGGTCGCGCATTGCAAGCTGATCAAGCCGGCCGAGATGCGCACGGTGAACGGCGAGTTCGTGCTGCATTGAGGCCGTCAATCCGGATCTCCCTGTAGGGTGGGCTGAGCAACGCGAAGCCCCCCTGCTGTGTCTTCAAATCTGTATGAGCGGTGGGCTCGGCGCTGCGCGCCTTGGCGCACCCTACGAGGCTTCCGCTGCGCTGCAGACGCGCGGCATCGCCCGCATTGTTTGGTCGGCCCCGGGCAGGCCGTCGTCCCAGTCTGCATTCCCATCAGCGCCCCTTGAACGAGGGCGCGCGGAACGCCGGGGCCCGAACAGCCCCGCAGCCTCGCGTGATGTGTGAGTTAGATTCACGCGAGCATCGTGGCTTGCTCCGCTCGACCCCCGGTGGACGGACCATTGCTATCCACCGCTACGGGACTTTCCTGCGCGGGCGGGGTGGCTTCCCAAGCCGCTCGCTCCCGGCGCGCCTTGCCGCGCGCCACTGGGGCGGAACTGCGCGTGCCAAGGGAGCAGAAGCCTTCGGCGGCGGGGCGATCGACACCAGGTCGCGCCCAAACCAGAGGCGAGGGACCGCCGGGCGGGGAATGTGCGCCGCATCTCCGACGCCCCCGTCCGGCCACCGCTCCCCGCCCCAGCATCTGGAGACGCTGATCAGACACCCCTCGTAACGAGGGCGGGATGCAGGGGAATATAGACCTAGGCTTAAATGCAGTCAAGCGGCTTTTTGATTAAATTCCGCCCTCATGGTGAGGAGGGCCGAAGGCCCGTCTCGAACCATGGGCGGCCTCGTGGTTCGAGACGCGTTGCTTCGCAACGCTCCTCACATGAGGCCGGTTCGGTGCTGCGGCATCTGGATTCCGGGTTCGCCCCTTCGTGGCCCCGGAATGACGGGGGGCGGGTACGCGGGTTGATAGGAGGGGCTCCGCCCCGCATCGCCTTTCATCAGCAAACGTCATCGGTGCCATTCGTAAAAGTGCGCCGGCGATGTGCTAGGCAAGCTTGTCACGAGGTCGACAGGTCGCCATGTGATGTCTTCCGACCGCACTCGAACCCGCCCGGCACCATGTCCCTCCATCATCAACTCTCGCGCTACGGGCTGCTGCTTGGCAATTTCGCCACCGGCCTGTCGGTGCTGGCGCCCGCCGGCATGCTGGCGATCCTCGCCGACGGCCTCAATGTGGGCATCCGCGACGCCGGATTGCTGGTGACGTTCGGCGCCATCATTCTGTGTTTCGGCTCGCCGGTGATGGCGTGGCTGACGACGCGCGTGGACCGGCGCACGCTGCTGGTTGCGACACTCGCCGTCATGGCGGTGGGGCAGGGGGCGATGGCGCTGGCGCCGAGTTACGACGTCGTGCTGGTGCTGCGGCTGGCGATGCTGGCGGTCGCGGCGGTGTTTACGCCGCAGGCTGCGAGCACCGTCGGCCTGATGGTGTCCGACCGCGCCCGGCCGGCCGCCATCACATTCATCTTTCTCGGCTGGTCGCTGGCGGTGGCTGCCGGCCTGCCGCTGGTCACGCTGATCGCGGCCTATGCCGGATGGCGCGGTGGCTTTGCGTTCTCGGCCTTCGCCTCTTTTGTGCCGTGCGTTCTGCTGGCGATCGGCCTGCCGCGCAAGCTGGTCGGGCCGCCGCTGTCGCTCGGCAGCTTTACGGCGCTGCTGCGCAACGCCCAGATCATGATGCTGCTGGCCATCACGATCCTGTTCATCAGCGGCCAGTTTCTGGTTTTCGTCTATCTCGGGCCGGTGCTCAATCAACTGACCGGCGCCAGCCACGAAACCATTGGCCTGATGTTCGCGCTGTATGGCGTGATGGGCTTTCTCGGCAATGTTGTCGCCACCCGAATCGTCGGCGGGCTCGGCGGCTGGAAGACGTCGCTGATCTTCCTGAGCTGCAATCTCATCGGTCTGTTGCTGTGGAGCGCCGGCGCCGGTGCCGGTGGATTGGCTCTGATGGCCGCGGGCATGTTCTTTCTCGGCTTCGGCTTTGCCCCCAGCAACTCGATCCAGCAGGCGCGGCTGGTGCAGACGGCGCCCGATCTGGCGAGCGCCTCGGTCGCGCTTAATACCAGCAGTGTTTATATCGGCCAGGCCATCGGCTCCGGCCTCGGCGGCGTCATGTACAGCGCCGGCCTGCTGCCTGAACTCGGCCTGGTGGGTATCGTGTTCGTCGGCACGGCGCTGGCGATCTGGGCCTTTACGCGCGAGCGCAAGGCGCACGTTTCCGCCGTATCGTGATCTCCCGAGGCGATCAGGATACCATTCGCCTTATCGAATTACCGGGATGGCGCCCCGTGCGGTAAGCAACATCTAAATCAAATGCCGAATACATCGCACATCGTTTCACTGTGCTTTAAAGGCTTTGCGGTCATATGGCGGTTCGGGGAAACGCCATTATGCCTTGCGAAGCCTTGCCGAAAAATGAGTCGCTGAGCGCGCTTGCCGACGATCTTGCCGCGCTGGCCGGTGAGAAGTCATCGACAAAGCGTGTCGAGCTGTTGCGCCGGATTGCCGAGGCTTATGCCGCGCACGCCGAGCCGGGCATGACGGCAGAGCAATATCTGTTTAACGAAGTCGTCTCCAAGCTCATCGACAAGATCGCCGGGCCGGACCGCGCCGCCGCGTCGTCGACACTCGCCGCCATGCCCAGCCTGCCGGACGGGCTGGTGCGCAGGCTCGCGACCGACGCCGATGTTGACGTCGCGCGGCCCATCCTCAGCGATTATGCCGCAATGCCCGAGCGGGTCCTCATCGACGTCGCAAAGACCGGTTCGCAAGATCATCTGCGGGTTATCGCCGGGCGGACCCAGGTGACGCCCCCGGTCTCCGACGTTGTGGTCGAGCGCGGCGATATCACCGTTGTCGGCATTCTCGCCGGTAATGCCGGCGCCCAGTTCTCGGATCGCGGTATGCGCCGGCTGATCGACAAGGCCAAGGGCGACGGCGACCTGCAGGCGCGGCTCGTCGAACGCAAGGATCTGTCGCTCGCGGCCATCGGGCGGTTGTTGCCGATCATCACCGATGATCTGGCCAAGCGCCTGCGTGACAAGATTGAGGGCGCCGAAGTGACTCTGGTGCAGCATTTGGCCGACTGGATTACAGACCGGCAGAAGAGTGTGGAGCGCACCGAGGCCTTGATCGTGGGCATCCGCAAGGGCGATCTCAAGGTCAGCGATATTGTCGGCGAACTCGTCTCGCATCGTCGGCTGTATGACGCCGCGACGGTGCTCGCCTCCGCGCTGGGGCTCGATGCGGACTACACGTTCAACGTTCTGAGTGGTCCCAGTCCGCAGTCGGCGCTGTTGCTGATGCGCGCGGCGGGCCTGAGCTGGCCGGTCGCCGACGCTTTCCTCAAACTGCGCGCGGCGAAGGCCGGCCTGTACGACTACCAGACGCCGCCCACGCGCGATGAATATCTGGCGCTCGACGCTGCTGCGGCGCAGCGGGTTCTGCGCTTCATGAAAGTGCAGCAGACGGCAGGCGGTCATGCTGCTTGACACCGTCGTGCGCGCATCCGCCGACCAGGACCATTCATCGCTCGAAACCCGATCGTCCCCCGCGCGCTTCGGCCTCGGCAGGGTCGGCGCATGGGCGGGTCCTATCCTGGGGCTATCAGCCATCGTTCTGATCTGGTTCTCGTCGTACTATTTCATCGCCTATGAAGAGCGAGAGGCACGTCAGTCCGCTTTCAGAAATGCAACGAACCTCGCGAGTGCCTTCGAGGAGCAGCTGATTCGGACGATCCGCTCGATCGACCAGACGTTGCTCTATGTTCGCGAAAAGTACGTCGGGAGCTCCGGCGATTTCGACATATCGCTCTGGACGCAGAACAATCCCGTTATAACAGGACTCTACTTTCAGGTTTCGGTTGTCGACAAGGATGGCCGGCTGCTGACCAGCAACATCTCGGGACCTTCGCCGGGCATCGATCTGCACGACCGCGAGCATTTCCGCATACACGCCAGCCGCAACGTGGATGAGCTTTTCATCAGCAAACCGGTGTTCGGCCGCGTCAGCAAGAAGATGTCGATCCAGTTCACGCGGCGCATCAGTCTGGCGGATGGCAGCTTTGGCGGCGTCGTCGTCATGTCCATGAGCACCGATTACCTCGCCGACTTTTATCGGTCGATCGATCTGGGCGAGGGCGGTGTGGTGGCTCTGGTTGGCACCGACGGCATTGTGCGCGCCCGTACGCAACAGGCAGACGATACCGTTGGGCAATCTCTCCTGCAAAGCGGACTGTTCGCTGCGTTCATGCGCGCCGAATACGGCATCTACGAGGGAGCCAGCAAGTTCGACGGGGTCGACCGGCTGATCGCCTATCGCAAGATCCGCGATTATCCTCTGGTCGTGCTCGTCGGGCTGAGCCATGCCACGGTGTTTGCCGAGGTCCGGGAAATCACCGCCGATCTTGGCATTGCGGCGCTACTCATTTCGTTGGGGCTGGCCGCGATGACGGTGCTGTTGTGGCGCTATCAGCAGGCGCTGATGCGGGCCCGCGACGCCGCGGAGGCGGGTACGCGCGCCCGCATGGAATTCCTGGCGATGATGAGCCACGAAATCCGAACGCCGATGAACGGTGTTGTCGGCATGTCGGAAGTTCTCATGGACGCCGGCCTGACAAGTCAGCAGCAGGGTTTCGTGAGAACCTTGCGGGATTCGGCGACGCACCTCCTGCACCTAATCAACGATGTGCTCGACTTCTCGAAGCTGGAGGCCGGCCGGGTCGAGGTCGAACGGTTGGGGTTCGACCTTCACGATCTTGTCACCTGCAGCGTCGGTATTCTGGGCCCGGCCGCCGCCGAGAAGAACTTGCGGCTTGAGATCGACATCGCGCCCAACGTGCCGCGCCGAATTGTCGGTGACCCGGCGCGGCTGCGGCAGGTGTTGTTCAATCTCATTGGCAACGGCGTGAAATTTACCGAGAAAGGTGGCGTGACGGTCTCGGTCGGCGTTGCTCCCGCACCGGCGCAGCCGGACCTTGTGCGGCTCGCGTTTGCCGTGCGCGACACCGGCATCGGCATTTCCAAGGCCGGCATTCCGCGTCTGTTCAAAGAGTTCACGCAACTCGACCCCTCGATCGCACGGCGTTTCGGGGGCACGGGACTTGGTCTGGCGATATGCCGGCGACTGGTCGCGCTGATGGGTGGCACGCTCGGCGTCGATAGCGAGGAGGGCAAGGGATCGACCTTCCATTTCGCCATCGATTGCCGGATCGACACAGTCGTTCCAGGCGCGTCAATCGACGGCGAGCTGCCACGTCCCCATGCCGGCGACCGGCGCGATACGCGTATCCTTCTGGTCGAGGACAATGAAGCCAATCGGCAGGTATTCATCGCGCTCATCGGACGGCTGGGCTACTCCGCCGATGTGGCCGCCACAGGCGCCGAGGCGCTGGCGATCTGCTCGCAGCGGCTATACGACATCATCTTCATGGATGTGATGATGCCCGGCATGGACGGGCTGGCGGCAACGCGAGCGATCCGCAAGCTGCCGCCGCCATTCTGCTCGGCGCGCATCGTCGCCCTGACGGCAAACGTCCTTGCGACCGACCGCAAGGCCTGTCTGGCCGCCGGCATGGACGACTTCATGGCGAAGCCGGTGACGCGCGCCGACCTTGCGGCCAGGCTCGACTGGGTCGCTGGCGACCGCCGACTCCGGGACACGGAATTCGAGGCACCCGAACCTGTCGCCGTCGATGAGCCGGTGGTGTTCGACAAGGGGATCTTCAACGACCTGCGCGATGCCATCGGCGTCGATGGAATAACTGCGGTGCTGCAGGTCTTTTTGGCGGAGACGCCCGGCCGGCTTTCGGCGCTGCGCCGCGGCGCCCGGCAGGGCGTCGGCGACGCCGTCAGGATTGAGGCTCACACGATCAAGAGCACGGCGGCGTCGATCGGCTTCATGCGGCTGTCGAACGTCGCCGCGGCGTTGGAGCGTGACGCCGCCAGCCTGTCCCGCTCCGCGCTCCGGATGAAGGTCGAAGGCATCGCCGCAGCTTTCGAGACCGCTGCCGTCCTTGCGCGAGCCCGACTTGGCGGAATTTTGCAGCAAGCCAACGCTGAACCCAATCAGACGACAGGAATGGACCATGCCCGACAAGCCGTCTGACGACACACTGACGAACAATGCGCCGTCCCCGGCCGAGTTTAATCTGCTGGTCATTGACGATGACAGCGTTCAGCGCACGATCATCTCGCGGATCGGCGGGCAAGCCGGCTTTAATGTCGAATCCGCCGCCACGTTCGATGCCGCGAACGGTCTCCTGACATCGCTGAGGTTCGATGGCGTCACCCTCGATCTCGGGCTGGGCGACCGCAGCGGCGCGCTGCTGTTGCCGGTGATCGCGCGCGTTGGCTATCGCCTGCCTGTGCTGGTGATCAGCGGTGCAACCCAGCAGCTTCTCGACGCCACGTCGGTGATGTCGCGCGCGCTTGAGATCGACGCCGAGATACTGGCCAAGCCGCTCAACCTGCCGCGGCTGCGTGAATGCCTGGCGCGCTTCAAGCTGCAGGCGGCGACGGCGCGCGCCCGCCAGTGGGCGTAACGCCTGGCCGAGACATGACGCCGCCGATCGCAGCCGTCACGCAGGTGCTCGGCGTGGCGGAGATGATTGTGTGTGAGCACCGCCGCCCGCCGGCAGACCTTAACCCCAGCCGTGCAGGGGAGCAGGACGGCGCTCAACCCCGCCCGACGAACGGCATGGTGTTGGCCATCACCGTCATGAACAGCACATTGGCATCGAGCGGCAAGCTCGCCATGTAGACCACCGCGTTGCCGACATTGTCGGCGTTCATGCGCGGCTCGACCATCGTTGTGCCATTGGCCTGCGGCACGCCTTCGCCCTCCACCATGCGCGCGGTCATCGGCGTGATGGCGTTGCCGATATCCACCTGGCCGCAGCAGATGTTGTACTTGCGGGTGTCGAGCGAGGTCGATTTGGTCAGGCCCGTCACCGCATGCTTGGTGGCGGTGTAGGCGACCGAGTAGGGCCGCGGCGCATGCGCCGAGATCGAGCCGTTGTTGATGATGCGGCCGCCGCGCGGGTTCTGATCCTTCATGATCTTGATGGCTTCCTGGGTACACAGGAACATGCCGGTCAAGTTCGTGTTGACGACGTTCTGCCAGGTCTCGAACGGCAGGTCCTCGAGCGGCACCGGCGGGGCGCCGATGCCGGCATTGTTGAACAGCACGTCGAGGCGGCCGAAGCTGGCCTTGGTCTTGGCGAACAGATCGAGGATCGACTGGCGCTGCGACACATCGGTGGGCACGGCGAGAGCCTGCTGGCCGATGGTGTTGATCTCGGTCGCCACCGCGTCGAGCGGCTCCTTGCGCCGGCCGGCGAGCACCAGATTGTAGCCGGCCTTGGCCAGCGCGATGGCCACGGCACGGCCGACACCGGTTCCGGCGCCGGTCACCAGCGCAATCTTCGCCGTCATAGGCAATCCTCCCTGGAGGGTGTGTTTTCTTGTGAGGTCTGCCTAGCACAATCGATATCGATGCCACAGGGGGCGAGGTGCGCGGGGGGCGTCCGTCGCGGCGGTGGGCAATGGACAGCGGCCGCGTCAGCCCGCGAGCGAGGTGGGCTGATCGCCCGAGACCTTGAAGGCTTCCGGCGCTTCGAGGCGCGCGGCGATCTTGTCCGGCGCCATGGCGCGGCCGAAGCGATAGCCCTGCATCGAGTGGACGCCGGCGGCGCGGAGGAAAAGGTGCTGGTCGGCGGTTTCGACGCCTTCCGCGGTCACCTTCATGCCGAGGCCGCGGCCCAGCGACACCACCGCGTGAACGATGGCGGCGGCATCGGCGGCCTTCTCGATCGACAGCACGAAACTGCGGTCGATCTTGAGTTTGTCGAAGGGGAAGCGGCGCAGATAAAGCAGCGAGGAATAGCCGGTGCCGAAATCGTCGAGCGCCAGCCGCACCCCGAGCGCCTTGAGCCGCAACATACTGGTTTCGGCGGTGTCGAAATTACCGATCAGCACGCTCTCGGTAATCTCGAGCTCGAGGCGGGCCGGATCGAAACCGGTTTCGGCGAGGGTGCGCTCGACCAGATCGGCGAAATCGGCGCGGCGGAACTGCAGCGGCGAGACGTTGACGGCGACGGTGAGGCTCGGCCAGGCAAGCCCGTCCAGCATCGCCTTGCGCAGCACCCAGGCGCCGAGTTCGACGATAAGGCCGGAATTCTCGGCGAGCGGGATGAATTCGGCCGGCGAGATTTCGCCGCGGGTGGGATGGGTCCAGCGGCAAAGCGCTTCGACGCCCAGCATGACATCGCCGCTCTTGTCGACGATCGGCTGATAGAGCAGGCGCAGCTGGCCGTGCTTGATCGCCTCGCGCAGGTCGCCCTCGAGCAGCTTGCGCTTCGACAGGTCGGCGTCCATGGCATTGTCGTAGATGCAGGCGCGGTTGCGGCCTTCGTTCTTGGCGCGGTACAGCGCCATGTCGGCATAGCGCATGATGTCGGGGCCGCCGGCGCAATTGCGGTCGATGATGGCGATGCCGATGGAGGCGCCGATCACGATATTCTGCCCGCCGACACTGTAAGGCGCGCAGATGGCGCTGATGATGCGCTGGCCGAGCGCCATCAGCAGGGCGCTGTCGCCGCCGATCGAGGAGATCACCGCGAATTCATCGCCGCCGAGCCGCGCCACCATGTCGCCGCCGCGCAAGGTGTGCGACAGGCGCAGCGTCACATTGCGGATCAGTTCGTCGCCGACCGGATGGCCGAGCGTGTCGTTGACGTCTTTGAAGTGATCGAGATCGATATAGAACAGCGCCGCCGGCATGCCGGTGGCGGCGACTTCCTCGATCACGGCTTCGAGGCGCTCGCTGAAAAAGATACGGTTCGGCAGACCGCACAGCGGATCGTGCAAGGCCAGATGGCGCAGCCGGTTCTCACCTGCGGCGATGGCGACCGCGGTGCGGCGCATGTAGCGCAGCACGAAGGCGCCGAGCAGGGCGAAGCCGGCCAGCGCCACCGCGATGAACGGCACGACGTTACGGACGATCTCGGCGCCGGGCTGCTTCGGCGTCCAAGCAAGTTCAACGATGAGCGAGCCGTCGGGCGCGCCGATCTGATACAAATAATCGCCGGCCGGCACCGTACCCCGCGCGACGATGCGGAGATGACTGAGGCCGAGCTGCGCGCCGATACTGTTGAGAACTTCGGCGTTGAGGAATTTCACCGACATCAGGATCGGCGCTTCGGTGTCGTAAGCGGCGGCGAGCCGATCATCGCCGATAGCGACCGCGGCGACCGCAGCCGGCCGGCCCATGACCAGCCGGAGTTCGGCGACATGCGCACGAGCGCCGGCGTCGGTGGCCGGCTGGTCGGAAAGGGACAGCGCGTTCGATTTGCGCTCGTTGCGGCCGCGCATGGTATCGAGAATCTCGATGATCGCGGGCGGACGCAGATCGATCGGCGGACCGTCGACGCTAAAGCGGCCGAGTCGTGAATAGATCGGCTGATCGGTCTTGTCGAAGATCAGGACCAGATCGTGGTGGAAGTAGTTGCCGAGCCAGGAACCGGCGCGCTCTTCGACCCAGGCCGGATTGAACGTCTGCCGGACGTGATCGAAGGCGGCCTGCGAGGAGGCGACGCTGTCGGTTTCGCGCAGGACGCCGCGGCCGAAGTTCTGCAGCGCCGTCGACAGGAGATGACGCTCTTGTGCCAGCGCGACTTCGTCCGCGCGCTGCGCTGAAGACAGCACGGCGACGACGATGCAGACGATGGCCACCGCGACGATGACGCCGACCGGCACCACGACGCTCAACCGCGCGCGATCCCAATTGGTGTATTGCGGGTCGTCGGTGGTTCTCGGGTGAGCCGGCGACAGCAAGGAGCTTCCCCTAAAGCGTCCTATCGATTGGACAATTGGGCCGGACGGTAAGGGTTAAAACTTGCCAATCGCTTTCATTCGGACGTTTTGGGGACAGCGGGGCGCCGAACCAGGGCAATTCGGCCAGCGCCGTTAACCAGAGGTAAAAAAGTGCCGCCGCTGCCAGCCGCAGTTGCAGTGCGAAATGGGGCGCGGCCTCGAAAGGCCTACCGCCCGTTACCGTAGGGCGGGCGCGGGATGGCGATATGGGCGGCGCGCAGCGCGCTCGACCACTGCTCGCGCAGATCCTGGAAATAGGGTTCGCCCGGCTCGATGCGGTAATTGACCTCGGCGGTAAGTTCGTCGCGCCGCGCCACCATCAGGTCGATCGGCAGGCCGACGCCGAGATTGGAGCGCATGGTCGAGTCCATCGAGATGAGCCCGATCTTGAGCGCATCATAGACGTCGGTGTCGAACGAGATGGCGCGGTCGAGCACCGGCTTGCCATATTTGTGCTCGCCGATCTGCAGATAGGGCGTGTCGGTCGTGCATTCGATGAAATTGCCGGCCGAGTAGATCATGAACAGGCGCAGCTTGCCGCCTTTGACCTGACCGCCGAACAGGAAAGCGACATCGTGATCGATGGCCGCTTCGGCCAGCGCCTTGCCATCGATGCCCTGCACGAGGCGGACGGCTTTGCCGATACGCTGCGCCGCCTGGAACATGGTCGGCGCGTTCATCAGCGTTTCCAGCTCGCCGGTCTCCGGATTTTCAATGCCTTCGGTCAGCATCGAGCGCACAGTCTGCGACAGCGACAGATTGCCGGAGGAGGCGATCGCCATGATGCGTTCGCCCGGCTCGCTGTAGACATGCAGTTTCCGGAACGTCGAGACGTTGTCGAGGCCGGCATTGGTGCGCGTGTCGGCGATCATGACGAGGCCGTCGCGCACGAGAATTCCGCAGCAATAGGTCATGGGTCTCGATCTTTTGTCAGGAGAGGGGATGCCGCCGGCGAGCGGGATCGTGAGGCTGTCCGTCGGTGCGTTTCATGTCGTCAATCCCGCCGCCACGCAAGGCCGTTATTGCTGCGATTGCGACTGCCAGCTGCTTTGCGGTTGCCAGGGCGCCGGGGACACCCGGACGGTGACCGTCATGGTCTCCTTGCCGCCGCCGATGCGCGAGCCGCGCACAGGCGCGGCGCCGAGATAATCGAGGCCGACGGCGACGCGAACATGCGCTTCGGTTGGCGACAGGCCATGGGTTGGGTCGAAGCCGACCCAGCCGAGCTTGTCGATATAGGCTTCAGCCCAGGCATGACCGGCGTCTTGCGGCGCGGCCTCGTCGGTACGGCAATAGTGACCGCCAATGTAGCGCGCCGGGATGCCGAGATGGCGGGCGGCGGCGATGAAGATGTGCGTGCCGTCCTGGCAGACGCCGCGCTTGAGCTTGAAGGCTTCCGCGGCCGTGGTGCCGGCATGGGTCGGCTCGGTGTCGAAGCTGAAGGTGTCATTGAGGCCGGCCATCAGCGCATGCAGCAGCGTCAAGGTGTCGCCGCCGGCCTCGGCGCGCGTCTCTTCGGCAAAGGCGATGATGGCGGCGTCGGCCTCGGTGAGCTGCGTGTCGCGCAGATAAAGCGCCGGCGGAAAGCGCTCCACCGTGCCACGGATGACGCCGCTGGTGTCCTGGGTATCGATTTCGCCCTCGACCATGACGGTGAGTTCGTCGAATGGACCGTCGGCGGTGAAGACGTGGCTGATATTGCCGAAGGCGCCTTCGCGCTGGTGCAACTGGCAATCGCGCGACAGGTCGATGCGCCAGTTCACGACATACTGACCGTCGTGATTGCGCGGCGTGAGGCGGAGCACCTGCGTGACGCTCTTGGGGGGCGCGTCATAGTGGTAGCTGGTGGTGTGGGCGATCCGGATCCGCATGAGGCCTGGCTTGGCGCGCTGGTGTTGGAAGACTTACCCTAGCACGGCGGCCCGGGCTGCAAGACCTTGCCTCATTGCAGGAACTGCTCGGTGATAGCGACGCCCAAGCGGTTGTTTTCAGTAATGAATTCGCCGATGAATTCGTGCAACCCGCGCTGGAAGATACCGTCCATCTTGCTGTTTTGAAGGCGGGTCCGGATGCCGCGGGCCTGACGTTGCGCCGGGCCCTGCCGGCCGTAGGTCGCGCCGACGGCATCGAGATTGCGCACGATCGCCTCATAGCAGGACGCCAGCGAGCGCGGCATTTCCTCCTTGAGGATGAGGAGGTCCGCGACCAGCCACGGCTTGAGACTCTCGCGATAGACCCAGTGATAGGCCGTGAGCGCCGACACCGAGCGCAGGATCGCCGCCCACTGGAAGTAATCGAGCGGGCCGCCGACGCGTTCGTTGTCCGGCAGCAGCAAATGGTACTTCACGTCGAGAATGCGCGCGGTGTTGTCGGCGCGCTCCATGTAGACGCCGAGCCGCGAGAACCAGTAGGCGTCGTTGCGCAGCATTGTGCGGTAGGCCGAGCCGTCGTAGCGCAGCGAGGATTCCTGAACCCAGCGCAGGAAACGTGATGTCTCTTCGCGCGACGACGGGCTGTTGCCGAAGCGCTTGAGCTCGAGCCAGGTGCCATTGATGGCATCCCACATTTCGCCGGTCAGCGCGGTGCGCACCGCGCGCGCATTGCCGCGCGCCATTTCGAAGCAGTTGCGGATCGATGACGGGTTGGCGGTGGAGAAAGCGAGGTAGTCGGTGACGTTCTCTTCGGTCGCGGTTTCGTAGGTCTTGAAGAAAGAGCCGGCGCATCCGGCCGTGAGGACGGCGGATTCCCACTCATTGCCGGTGCCGACATAAGCCAGCGGCAAAGCGGAGAGGCGCTGCGTGGCGTCGAGAATGCGCGCGAGGTACTCGGCGCGTTCCACATAGCGCGAGAGCCAGAACAGGTTATCGGCGGTGCGTGAGAGCATTTACAAAGTCCCGTGGCCGGCCTCGTGGTTCGAGACGCACGCCTCCGGCGTGCTCCTCACCATGAGGCCGGAAATTGTCTTCTCATCCTGAGGAGCGCCTGAAAGGTGCGTCTCGAAGGATGAAGACCCGTGTCGCTGCGTCATTCTCTCAGCCATCCAGCACCCATGTATCTTTCGTGCCGCCGCCCTGGCTCGAATTGACCACCAGCGAACCTTCTTTCAATGCGACGCGGGTGAGGCCGCCCGGCACGATACGCACGCCCTTGCGGCCGGTGAGCACGAAAGGCCGCAGATCGACGTGACGCGGCGCCACGCCCGCCTCGACACAGGTCGGTGACGTCGAGAGCGCGAGCGTCGGCTGGGCGATGAAATTGGCCGGCGCGTTTTTGAGCTTGGCGCGGAATTGCTCGATGGCCACCTTGCTGGCCGAAGGTCCGATCAACATGCCGTAACCGCCGGAGCCGTGGACTTCCTTCACCACCAGTTCGGACAGATGATCAAGCACGTAAGCAAGATGTTCCGGCTCGCGGCAGCGCCAGGTCGGCACGTTTTTCAGGAGCGGCTCTTCGCCGAGATAGAACTTCACGATATCCGGCATGAAGGAATAGATCGCCTTGTCGTCGGCGATGCCGGTGCCGACCGCGTTGGCCAGCGTCACATTGCCGGCGGCATAGGCCGACATCAGCCCGGGCACGCCGAGAATGCTGTCGGGGCGGAAGACCAGCGGATCGATGAAGTCGTCATCGACGCGGCGATAGATGACATCGACGCGCTGCGGGCCTTGCGTCGTGCGCATGTAGACGACCTCGTCCTTGACGAAGAGATCGCGGCCCTCGACCAGCTCAACGCCGAGCTTGTCGGCGAGGAACGAGTGCTCGTAATAGGCGGAGTTGTAGACGCCGGGCGTCAGCAGAACGACGTTCGGCTCCTTCGATGTCGACAGCGGCGCCACCGACTTGAGCGAGGCGAGTAGTTCGTCCGGATAGTTCTCGACCGGCGCGATGCGGTGGCGCGAGAACAGTTCGGGAAACAGCCGCATCATGATCTCGCGGTTCTCCAGCATGTAGGAGACGCCGGAGGGCGTGCGGGCATTGTCCTCGAGCACGTAGAAAGTGTCGGCATCGACGCGGATGATGTCGATGCCGGCAATGTGGACGTAGATGTCGTGCGGCACGCTCTGGCCGTTCATCTCCGGGCGGAAGGCCGGGTTGCGGAAGATCATGTCTTCCGGCACGACCCCGGCGCGCAGGATCTCGCGGCCGCCGTAAACATCCTTGATGAACAGGTTGAGCGCGTTGACGCGCTGGGTGAGGCCCTTTTCCAGTTGCCGCCATTCGCTGCCCGACATGATGCGGGGGATGACGTCGAAGGGAATGAGCCGTTCGGTGGCGTCGGCTTCGCCATAGACCGCAAAGGTGATGCCGATGCGGCGGAAGATCAGTTCGGCTTCGCGGCGGCGATAGTCGAGGACGTCCGGCGGGACTTCCTTGAGCCAGCGGTCGAGCTCGCCATAGGCCGGGCGAACCGCGGTGCCGTCGTGGCCCCTCATTTCATCGAAGGCCAAACCCATTCTTCCCCCAGCTTCTACTCATCGGCCTCATCGTGCCCCTTTTAAGAGCAAACTTCGCGCCAACCGCCAAAACCACGCCAGCAACTGTGCGGCAGGCTCCAGGCTGCCTAACGCTTGAGCATTATGATCAGTGCACGGGCGCCGATCGATTTTTTTAAGGTCGCACGCGGCGATGGCGGGCGCCATTGGGTTGTCCGAGCACCAGGAAATTTTCGGACGCCGTTACCATTATACGACCTATGAATGTGGAATGAGCCGAGGCTCGCCCTTTATGGCGTGGTGACGTGGGAGGGATCGATGGCCCTGAAGAGTATCGGACGAATGGCGATCGGGGTGGTTCTCGGGGCCGCGACCCTGAGCACGGCCCATGCGCAGGCCGAAACCAAGTTCGCGGCCGGGCTGTCCTGGGTGAACGAAGACGGCTCGGTGCTGACCGTCACGAGCCTGGCGCCCAGCGGGCAACTGAGCGGCACCGTTACGACGCAATCCGGCTGCGGCGCCAAGAAGGCCCAACCCATGACCGGCTGGTACTATGCCGGCGGGACGGGCGGCGCGCTCACTTTCACGGTCAACTGGGAGGGCTGCAATTCGGCGACGGCGTGGACGGCGCAATACAGCAACGCCACCGGCGCCTTCCGGGCGCTCTGGCACCTGGCGATGGCCTCCGGCCCGGTGTGGAACGGGATCGTTGCCGGCGCGAACACCTTCATCCTGCAGCCGGTGAAGCGCCCCTGAGGGCGCAAGGCGTCCTCCACAGCGGCGGTGAACAAGCCGGGCGGCCGCTTCCGGCGGTCGGCGGTTCGTGCTTTAACCGCAGACATTGCGCCATCGGCTGATCGGTGTGCGCCCCGCAGGGAGCCTCCATGACCGCCGAGATCGTCACCGCGGCCGTGCTGGTGATCGGCGACGAGATTCTCTCTGGCCGCACCAAAGACAAGAATATCGGCTACATCGCCGACTATATGACCGCGCTGGGCATCGACCTCAAGGAAGTGCGGGTCGTGTCCGACGACGAGTCCGCCATTGTCTCGGCGCTCAATGCGCTGCGCGGCGCTTACGATTACGTCTTCACCACCGGCGGCATCGGCCCAACCCACGACGACATTACCGCCGACTGCATCGCCAAGGCCTTCGGCGTCGAACTCGAGTTCCACCCCGAGGCGATTGCGATCATGAAAGAGCGCATCGCCAAGATCGGCGGCGAACTCAATGAAGCGCGCATGCGCATGACGCGCATCCCCAAGGGCGGGACGCTGGTGCACAACAAGGTGTCCGGCGCGCCGGGCTTCTGGATCGGCAACGTCATCACCATGGCCGGCATTCCGGCGGTGATGCAGGCGATGCTCGACGAGGTGGCGCCGAAACTGAAGACCGGCGTCAAGATGCTGTCGGAAAGCATTCGCGCGGACGCGCGCGAAGGCGATGTCGGCACCGAACTCGGCCTGATCGCCAAGGCCCATCCCGACGCGATTATCGGCAGCTACCCGTTCATGGACGAGAAAGGCGGGCCGAACACGAATATCGTGGTGCGCTCGCGCGATCCGCAGCGTCTCGGGGAAGTGAAGGCCGCGGTCGAAGCGATGCTGACGAGAGTGCGCGCGCAGCTCGCCGCCGGTTGAGCGGCGGAACGGTTCTAATACGAAGCGAAACATCGACTCGCAGAAGACGGTCGAGGCAAACGATCCCAGAGCGAAACGATCCAAAGAGAACACGATGAGCGACGCCCCGCGACCCGACAAAGTCTTTCCCGTCTCCTGGGACCAGTTTCACCGCGACACCCGCGCCCTGACCTGGCGGTTGCACGAGGCCGGGCCGTTCGAGGCCATCGTCTGCATCACGCGCGGCGGCCTGGTGCCGGCGGCGATCGTGGCGCGCGAGCTCAATGTGCGCATCATCGAGACGGTGTGCATCGCCAGCTATCACGACTACAAGAACCAGGGCGACATCAAGGTGATGAAGGGCGTCGGCCCGGAAATCACTTCGATGCGCGGGCAGGGCAAGGGCGTACTGATCGTCGACGACCTCGTCGACACCGGCAAGACCGCGCGTGTGGTGCGCGAGATATTGCCGGCGGCGCATTTCGCCACCGTCTATGCCAAACCGATGGGCCGGCCGCTGGTCGACACCTTCATCACCGAAGTGTCGCAGGACACCTGGATTTACTTTCCGTGGGACACCGGACTGTCCTATGTGCCGCCGATCCGCGCCGGCGGCGATTGACGTTTTTGAGGCGAAAGGCGGGGCGGCTGGGCAAATCGCCAGGTGCCGTGCCATAGTTGCGCCAACAGAGGCTTCCGATGATTTTGGCTGATCGATTTGGCACTTGGCAGCAGCGCGTGACGCGGCGCGTCCCGCTGCCAAAAATCATGGGCTCGTTATTAGAGAACTAGCGTCTCGCCGCCGTTCGCGCCGGATGTCCTCCGCCGTGACGGCGGATGACGAAATGATGCGGACGTGCTGGAACCGGTAGACAGACCGGACTTAAAATCCGTTGGGCGTAAGCCCGTGAGGGTTCGACTCCCTCCGTCCGCACCATTTTGTTTATTCGCAGGTCAAGCGCATGGCGCGCGCCGGGGGCGCGGCAGCGGCCGGGGGCGGCTTTCAGTGGATTAACAGGCCGGTATTGTCAAACAGTAGCGAATGACATACCGACATAGTATACTGACGGCTGCAAGGCGTACCGCCATCTCGCACCGGTCGAGTGCAGCAAGCCTGCCAATGGCAATCGTGGGCCCAGATGCGACGCTATATTTGCCAGCAGAACGTCTTTCATTTTGAGAATCTTCTCAAGGCGGCGGCAGACCCGATTCTTTGCGGTACGCTGCAAAAGCTGCTCCTTGCCGCACGACGCGATCTTGCGCTCACCCTTTCCGAAGCCGACGGCGCGGATATCGATGCCTATCGTCGTCGTCGCCGGCAACAGCCGCAGGCGGTGGATGCCCAACAATTCTTTCAGCCAAATTTCGACAGCTCGCCGCATCCTTACATGATTATCGACCCAGGTCCGGGACTGAAGATCGTCGATATCAACCCCGCTTATGCGGCCGCGACCCTGATCAGCCGTGAAGCGGTCGTCGGCAAGCCCCTGTTCGAGGTGTTTCCCGACAATCCCAACGATGCGCTGGCCGATGGTGTGGCCAATCTGTTCGAGTCCCTCGCGACCGTCGTCAAGACGGGCGAGGCGCATGCTATGGCGGTGCAGCGCTACGACATCAGGGATGCCAGCGGTACGTTTCAGACGCGCTACTGGCAACCGGTCAATACGCCGGTCCGAAGCCCGGACGGTGAAATCGTCTGGCTTCTGCACCATGTCGAGGATGTGACGCAGGAGATGGTGGCGAGACTCGATCGCTCCAGCGAGGAGGCGTAGACAATGGCGATGTATTGGCGCGCCCGTCGAGCCCGACTAAGTCTCGTTTAAGCCTTTTTGTTGTACTGACACTGCCGCATGACAATGTCCGAACCACAGCTTCCGGTGCGCCTCGCAGTCGCGGGCGGAATGCTGCTTCTGCTGGCCGCCTGCGGCAGCGTCAACGATCCGCGCGAGGACAAGCTCGGCAATTTCCTGGTCGCGCCGGGCAAGTACCAGCTTTACGATTGCGTCCAATTGGCCCAGACGGCGAAGGGTTATATCGACCGCGAGAAGGAGCTGCGCCAAGCCAAGGCCAAGGCGGAGGCGTCACCGGGTGGTCAGCTCGTCTCGTCGCTGGCCTATAGCGGCGAATACGGCCAGGTGCGCGGCAATATCGACGAGTTGCGCCGCGAGGTGACGGAAAAGAAGTGCGATCCGCCGCCGCCCGGCCTGATGCCGGACGTCTACACACCTGGTGTCGGCCAGGGGGCACGGCGCTGAGCGGGTTCCTGCGGGCGGAACTTTTCGCCGCACCGGAACTTGTTGCCCGTGAGCGCCGCACTGACGCGGCGCCGAACACGGGGCTCCTGCCATGGCTATCAGCCTGCTGATCAGCATCCTGATCACCTTCCTGGTGATCGTGCTGGTGCTTTATCTCATCAATATGCTGCCGATCGACGGGCGCGCCAAGCAGATCGCGCGCATCGTGGTCATCATCATCGGCGTGCTGTCGCTGCTGAAATATCTGGCCGTTTTCTAGTCATTGCGAACAACAACCAGCGTGCCGTCGGCGAGCGCGACAGCGAACGCCGGCGGCGCGTGCTCGCGCGCGATGACGCCGATATTGCCGGCGACGGTCGACGGGAGCGGGATGCTGGCGATCTCGCGCGCCGCCGGTTTGAACGACACGATGCGCAGGCGGCCGAGGTCGAGCGCGGGCAGGGCAAGGTCCGGCGTGCCGTCGCCATCGATATCGGCCACCGCGCTCAAGTTCAGTGCGGACGAGCCGGCGACATGATTGCTAAAACCACCGAGGTTCGCGGCTTGTCGCAGGCGGCCGTTGTCATAAGTCCATAATTCCAGCGAACCGACGACGTGCGGCTGGCGCACCAGCGCGATGTCGATTTTGCCGTCGCCGGTGAAGTCGGCGATGCCGGCCGGATTGAGCCACCGGTTCGGCGCGCCGAGCGGCGGCGTCTCGGCGACGATACCGTAACGGCCGTTACGCTGCGCGATCACAGCCAGCGCCGCGCCGCGCTTGAGATAGGATTTCACCACGACGATTTCATCGCGGCCGTCGCCGTCGAGATCGGCGAGCCGCGGCGCCAGATCCTCGAACACTGCGTCATCGCCAAGCGTGACGGTGTGGCGCACGCCGGCAGCGGTTTCGATCACAATGCTGCCGGCCTCGATGTCGTCGCCGAGCACGGTGTGCTTGTACCGCGTCGTGGGCGCGGCCAACCAGGCGCGGGCAATGTCGCGGGTGCCGGTGGCGACACTGCCACCCGGCAGGGCGTCGGCCGGGAGTTGCGGGCGGCGCATCTCGTCGAGGAAGACAAGGCGCGGTTTGCCGCCGCGCATGTCGATGTCGTACCACAGTCCGCCAGCGAGGACGCGCGGCTTGCCGTCAACGGTGTCGATCGCGGTGACGCGCGCCGGCGTGTTGATGACCTCGGCGTGCCATTCGGCTGCGCGCGCGACCGCGGCATGAGCGATCAAGAAAACGACAAGCAGCCCCCGCAGCATCCGCATTCAGCAACGATCCTACAGTTTCACCGCGCGCAGCCGCAGCGCATTGCCGACGACGCTGACCGAAGAAAGCGCCATTGCTGTGGCGGCGACCACGGGCGAGAGCAGCAGGCCGAAGACGGGATAAAGGATGCCGGCGGCGATCGGTACGCCGGCACTGTTGTAGATGAAGGCGAAGAACAGGTTCTGGCGGATGTTGCGCATTACGGCCTGCGACAGCGCGCGCGCCTTGACGATGCCCATGAGGTCGCCTCTGAGCAAGGTGATGCCGGCGCTTTCGATGGCGACATCCGAGCCGGTGGCCATGGCGATACCGACCGCGGCCGCGGCGAGCGCCGGGGCGTCGTTGACGCCGTCGCCGGCCATGGCGACGACGCGGCCTTCGCGTGTCAGCCTCTCGACCACCGCGCTCTTCTGATCCGGAAGAACTTCGGCTTCGATTTCCGTGATGCCGAGCCTCTTTGCGACCGCCTCAGCGGTGGTGCGGTTGTCGCCGGTGAGCATGACGACGCGGATATTGTCAGCCGCCAGCCGCTTCAGTGCTTCCGGCGTTGTGGTTTTGACCGGATCGGCAATGGCAATGACGCCGGCCGGCTTGCCGTTGACGGCGAGGAAGATCGCCGTGGCGCCGTCGCGGCGCTGTGCTTCGGCGTCGTCGTGCAGCGGCGCGGTGTCGATGCTGAGTTCTTTCAGGAAGGCAGGCGAGCCGAGCGCGATGCGTTTGCCGCTCACCATGCCGATGACGCCCTTGCCGGCGGGCGAGTCGAAGCCGCGCACCGGGGCGAGGGTGAGGTGGCGCTCCGCGGCCGCCTTGGTGATGGCCGCGGCAAGCGGATGCTCGCTGCCGCGCTCGACGGACGCCGCAATGGTGAGCACCTGTGTCTCATCGAATCCCTCGGCAGCGATCACAGCGACGACCTTGGGCTTGCCTTCGGTCAGTGTGCCGGTCTTGTCGACGACGAGGGTGTCGATCTTCTCCAGCCGCTCCAGCGCCTCGGCATTCTTGATGAGGACGCCGCTTTGCGCGCCGCGACCGACGCCGACCATGATCGACATCGGCGTGGCGAGGCCGAGCGCGCAGGGGCAGGCGATGATGAGCACGCTTACGGCGGCGACAAGGCCATAGGAGAGGCGCGGCTCGGGGCCGAACATCGCCCATGATGCGAAGGCAATGAGTGCCATGGCGACGACGGCCGGCACGAACCAGCCGGCGACCTGATCGGCGAGACGCTGGATCGGCGCGCGCGAGCGTTGGGCTGTTGCGACCATTTGCACGATCTGTGCGAGCAGCGTGTCGCGGCCGACCTTGTCGGCGCGCATGACGAAGGAGCCGGAAGCATTGATGGTGCCGCCGATGACGCGTGCGTCCTTGTCCTTGGTGACGGGCATCGACTCGCCAGTCACCATCGATTCATCGACCGACGAGCGGCCCTCGAGCACGGTGCCGTCGACCGGCACCTTGTCGCCGGGACGCACGCGCAATTTATCGCCAGCGGCGATGGCGTCGAGCGCGACTTCCTCGTCGCCGCCGTCGTCCTTGACGCGACGGGCCGTCTTCGGCGCGAGGTTAAGCAGAGCCTTGATGGCGCCGGAGGTCGCCTCACGTGCGCGCAACTCCAGCATCTGGCCGACGAGCACCAGCACGGTGATCACCGCAGCGGCTTCGAAATAGACGGCAACGGCGCCGCCGTGACCGCGGAACGCCTGGGGAAAGATGCCAGGCGCGAAGGTGGCGACGACGCTGTAGAGATAGGCGACGCCGGTGCCCATCGCGATCAGCGTGAACATGTTGAGGTTGCGCGTCACCAGCGATTGCCAGCCGCGCTCGAAGAACGGAAAGCCAGCCCACAGTACGACCGGTGTGGCGAAGGCGAACTGGATGTAGTTCGACAGCCTTGGATCGACCCAGTTGTGTTCGCCGAACAGATGCGCGCCCATGTCGAGTACGAAGACCGGCAGCGTCAGCGCCAGACCGATCCAGAAGCGGCGCGTGAAGTCGAGGAGTTCGGGGTTGGGGCCGGTGTCGGCGGTGGCGATTTCGGGTTCGAGCGCCATGCCGCAGATCGGGCAGGAGCCGGGGCCTTCCTGCCGGATCTCGGGATGCATCGGACAGGTGTAGATGGCGCCTTCGACGATGGGCTCGGCTTCGCGCGGCCCAAGATACTTCTCAGGATTGGCGATGAACTTGGTCCGGCAGCCGGGATTGCAGAAGTAATAAGTGCGGCCATTGTGCTCGGCGCGATGCTTGGCCGTGTGCGGGTCGACGGTCATGCCGCAGACCGGATCGATGGCGGAATTCGCGGCCGGCCCCTGATGATGATCGTGGCCGCAGTGATCGTGATGGGTGTGGTCGCTCATATGCGCGTGCCTTGCAAGATATACCCTAGGGGGGTATATAGAGCCTATGGCAAAGCACAGCAAGTCCGCTCATGCGACCCATCACGGTTCTAGCCACAAGGCCGACACCCTGAAGCGGCTCGGCCGGCTCGAAGGCCAGGTGCGCGGCATCGCGCGCATGGTCGACGAGGACCGCTACTGCATCGACATTGTCACGCAGATCGCCGCCGCGCGCGCCGCCTTGCGTAAGGTGGAAGAGGAAATCCTGCGCGAGCATGTCGCGCATTGCGTCGAGCACGCCATCGCCTCCGGCGACAAGGCCGACCAGCGCCGCAAGGTCGCGGAGTTGATGGACGTCATGGGCCGGGCGGGACGGTAGAGACGCGTCATTCCGGGGCGCGGCCGAAGGCCGCGAACCCGGACTGACAATCAGTTACATTACTTCGTCGAGCAGCCGACGATGCTGTAGGCGGGGCAATAGCCGAACACCGCGGTGAGAATCGGCACCACGCCAATCCAGCCGACCCAGGCCCAGCTTGTGCCCGGGGCGATATAGCCGAGCGCGAAAGCGATGAGGGCGATGCCCACAACGACCCGCGCGAGGCGGTCGATCATTCCGACATTGGCAGCCATAACGGTCTCTCCTTGTTAATTCGTACGCTCTATTCCGCAGGAACGACGTGGAGGTCCGGACGCGCACGCTGCTCCGTAGCGAGGTCGCCGTCAACATCGTTGCCCATGTCGTCGCGCCACGGGCGCCAGGCTTCGAGCGCGATGAGAACCACGACCAGAACGGCAGCAAGACCAAGCGCGCCGGCCCAGTAGGGGATGCCGAAGAGCTGGCTGAAGATCAGCTTGCCGCTCGACTGGCCGAGAAAGGTCTTGGTCAGCGTCGGCTCGGCGTATGAATAGGCGACGGCGCCGAACAGCCCGCCGACCAACGTGAACAAAGCGTCGCGATAGCCGGCGCCGACCTGTGCCAACGTCGTGCCCGGGCAGGCGCCGGCGAGTGCGATGCCGGCGCCAAGGATGAGACCGCCGATGATGTCGGCGTAGTACATCGCCGCCTTCGGCGCGAGCTTGACGTAACCAAAGCCGTTGAGCACGGCGAGCACCACCGCACCGGTCGCGACGGCGGTGAGGAATACCTTGAGCATGATGAAGTTACGCATCTGCATCTGGCCGACAATGATGCCGGGCTCGAACACGCGCGATTTCTCTAGCGCGAAGCCGAACACGATTCCCATCACGATGCCGATGACGATCGCGGAAGTGAGAGTCATGATTGATCTCCTTGAAAATCAGATACGGCGGAGCAGCAGCATCGCCGTGGCGATGCCGCCCGCGAACATGGCGGCGACGGCGACGGTCGAGCCGACGGCAAGTTGCGCCATGCCCGAGAGGCCATGGCCGCTGGTGCAACCGTCGGCGATGCGGGCACCGACCAGCATCAGGAAGCCGCCGGCAAAGGCGACGGCGTAGCGTTTGGCGGGTGACGAGTTGCCGAGCGCGCGGCGCCAGATCGGCGAGATCGGCGCGCGCTTCGCGCCCGACATCTTCATCGACAGGAAGGCGCCAATGGCGACACCAATGACGAGGGCGACCTGCCACCAGTTCTTGCCGGTCGCAGCGATGTGTTTGGCGATGTAGTCGATCTTCACCGCGGATGGGTCGAGCCACGAAGCGATGAGGCCGCCAATGCTGACATAGGACGACGACGCGCCGAGCGCGGTTTCGATCAGCAGGAAGGCGGGGATTTGCAGAAGTCCGATAACGACGCCGGCAAGGTAAGGCGACCAGGCTTTCTGGCTGAGCATGGCGAATCCTCCATCGGCAACGCGCGGGCGCGGCGCGCAATCACATATGGAGAAACGAATATATCTCCGCCATCGAACCCGTATTGACCTGGATCAACCCTCGCGCGGACGTGAAGGCTGTGGAGAAGTCAGCCGAACCGCTGCCGCGCCAGTTTGGCCCCGTCGCCCAGCGCCTTGAGCTTGGCCTCGGCGATCGGGCGGTGCATCGGCGCCATGCCGCAATTGGTGCAGCAGACGATGCGGTCCTTCGGCACGTATTTCATCACGTCGGCGATGACGGAGGCGACCTTGTCCGGCGTCTCGACAATGTCGGTCGCGACATCGATGACGCCGACCAGCAGGTCCTTGCCTTCGAGCAGCGACAGAAGGTGGAGCGGTACACGCGAGTTGATGGCTTCGAGCGAAATCTGATTGACTTTGCTCTTCGCCAGCGCCGGGAAGATCTTCTCGTATTGCCGCCATTCCTCGCCGAGCGAGTTCTTCCAGTCGATATTGGCCTTGATGCCGTAGCCGTAACAGATGTGGACGGCGGTCGTGCATTTGAGGCCGTCAATCGCGCGATGAAGTCCCTCAATACCCCAGGTCGGCACCTCATCCATGAAGACGTTGAAGGCCGGCTCGTCGAACTGGATGACGTCGACGCCGTCTTTCTCCAGCGCGCGGGCCTCGGCGTTGAGAAGATCGGCGAAGGCGAAGGCCATTTTCACCTTGTCGCCGTAATGGGCGTCGGCGACGGTATCGGCAATCGTCATCGGGCCGGGCAGGGTGACTTTGAGTTTGCGCGCCGTGTGGGTGCGGGCGTGCCGGGTCTCGGCCTCGTGGACGCGGCCCTTGAGCGTCAGCGCGCCGCGCACCACCGGCACCATCGCCTTGTAGCGATCGGCACGGATGCCCATCTCGACCTTGTTCTGGGTATCGATGCCATCGACATAATCGAGGAAGCCGTGGACGAAATGCTGGCGTGACATCTCGCCGTCGCAGACGATGTCGATGCCGGCATCTTCCTGCAGCTTGATCATCAGCAGCGTGGCGTCGAGCTTGCCCTGGGCTAGGTCAGCGCCGTCGAGCCGCCACTTCGGCCACAGTTTATCCGGCTCGGCGAGCCATGATGGCTTCGGCAAGCTGCCGGCAATGGTGGTCGGAAACAGCATCGACGCCTCCCTCTGCAGCGCTATTAAACGGCGCCTTGATCCTGCCGCCAGTTATAGACCCAATCGTAGCGCTTCAGTAGGCGTTCGCCGCCGATCAGACGCATCACAAGATTGCGCGCGACCGCTTCGGGTCCGGTGCGGCCATAGATCGAGCCTTGCTGGCGTGCGGTGCGCTGGACCCGCGCGGTGCGGGCGCGGCGCAACCTTTCATAGGCCCGCAGGCCGGCCGCCGGATTTTCGCTGTGTTTTTTCAGCGTGTCGGCGAGCACGGCCGCGTCTTCGATCGCCATGCCGGCGCCTTGCGCGAGGAACGGCAGCATCGGATGCGCGGCATCGCCGACCAGCGTCACCGCACCGGCGCCGCCGGCAAAGGGGGTGGCATTGTCGAACAGCGCCCATTTGAGCCAGCGCTGCGGAATGCCGATCAGTTCACGCACCGATTCCGCCCAGGTGAAGCGGGCAAAGCGCCGCAGAATCTCGGTGCGGTCGCCGGGCGCGTTCCAGCCTCGCTCATTCCAATCGTCGTTGACGATGCCGACCAGATTGACGAGGGCGCCGGCTTTGACCGGATAGGCGACGAGATGGGCATCCATGCCGAGAAAGAGATGAACCACCGGCGCGCGGAGATAGTCGGGGACGCTGTCGGCGGGCACCAGCGTCCGCCAGGCCGTGCGATGTGCGAAGACGGGCTTGCGGTGGCTCTTGAGCTTGTCGCCAACCGCCGACCAGATGCCATCGGCGCCGATCAGCGCCGCGCCGCGCTCGTCAACCAGTTGCTTGCCGCGAAACGCCTGCACGGTGATGCCGTTGGCATGGCTGGCGAAGTCGTCGAAGCGATGATCGAGTTTGATGTCGATGTCGATCATGCCGCGCGCGCCATCGAGCAGGGCGGCCTGCAGGTCGCCGCGATGAATGACCCAGAACGGCGCGCCGTAGCGGCGTTCGGCGAGGTCACCGAGGGGAATGCACGCGATTTCGCGGCCCGAGCCGCCGGACATCACGCGGATCATTTGCGGTTTGACGACATGGGGCTCGAGCCGGTCGCGCAGGCCGAGTTCGAAGAGGATGCGGGTGGCGTTCGGCGAGAGCTGAATGCCGGCGCCGGTCTCTTCCAGCTTCGCCGCCTGTTCGAGCACGGTGGCGCGGAAGCCGGCGCGCGACAAAGTCATCGCGGTGGTCAGACCGGCAATGCCGGCGCCTGCGACGATGACGTGACGCGAAGGCGCCAAGATGCGAATCCGGAGTTAGGCCGCGACGAGCCGATAGGCGCAGGCGGCCGGTATCGCGGCGTGCGGATCGAGCGAGGCGTTGAAACGATAGAGCGTCGAGCAGTAGGGGCAGATGATTTCGCTGTCCGCGCCCATATCGAGGAAGACATGCGGATGGTCATAAGGCGGCGTGGCGCCGACGCACATGAACTCCTTGGCGCCGACTTCGATCACCGGGACGCCCGGATCGTTCTGGAAGTGGGGGACAACGTGCTCCGCCATAACGCCTCGCCTTCTTGCCTTCTGCCGTCGCCTTAAAGGAACCGATTTGCGCCCGCACCATAGCGAGGCGCCCACCATATATCTAGCGGTGATGCTTCGTTAGGCTTGGTGCGGGATTCGGTGGAACTGTGTTGATTCGGCTGGGTTTTCCGTCGGCATCAGGGCGTAAGACGCCGGACCATGGCGGGTAATCCCCAGGCGGCATCGTTACCGTTACTTCATTCGGTCGGATGGCATGCGCGACTCGGCAGGTTTGGCCCCTCAAGATGTGCAGAAGCGGCTGCTGCGCCAGCACAGGCTGGCGCCAGTTCTGCTTGTCGCCGTGCTGCTGGCGGCGGCCGGCGTCTATGTGGTGCCGCGCGGCTTCGAGGCCGGTCACCTGTTCTCGATCGAGGATGATCCGGAGGCGATCGCCGAGCGGGCGTTGGCCGCCAGCTTCAACAGCGATCTGGCGAACCGCGAAATCGAATCGGCCCTGGCGGCCAAAGACAGCGATCTCGCCAAGAGCTTTGTCGATCTCGCCGCCGATCGGCAGGTGACACTGGCGCCGGGTCTGGCCGACAAGGTCAATGTCGCGGTTGCCGAGGACGCAAGCGCGGGCCATGCGGCGCAGAGCTTCGCCTACGGTCTGGTCACCGGCGAGCCGAGCGACATGCCGGGGCTTGCCGGCACCGCCCTGGGCGATCTGTTCGTCTTCGGCGACATCCGCGATGCGGTGCGCGAAGGCGCGCGGCTGGCGAGCGGGCAGGAGGCCGACGAACTCATTCTCGGGCTGGCCTGCGTCGGCCTGGCGATCACCGCCGGCACTTATGCGACCGGTGGCCTCGCCGCACCGGCGCGGGTCGGGCTCACCGTGGCGAAAGTTGCGCGTAAGACGGGGCGCCTCAGCGCCGGGCTTGCCGCGCGCGTGTCGCGCATGCTGCGCGGCGTCGTCGACGGGCCGGCGTTGCGCCGGGCCGCCGCCAGCTTTTCGATCACAGAGCCACAGCTTGCCGTGCGCGCGGCGCGTGATGCGGTGAAGTTGGAACGCGCCGACGGGCTGGTCGATATGGCGCGCAATGTCGGGCGCGTTCAGGCCAAAGCAGGCACGCAAGCCGCACTCGACGGCCTAAAGATCGCGGAAAGTCCGGCCGAGGTGGCGCGTGTTGCCAAGCTCGCCGAGAAGACAGGCAGCCGCACGCGCGCGATCCTGAAGACCGCAGGCCGCGGCGCCATCGCGCTGTCGCTCGCTGCTTTCAATCTCACGACATGGATCGTCAGCGCGCTGTTCACGCTTACGATGTTTATCGCTTCGCTCAAGAGTGCGACCGAGCGCGGGGCGCGGCGCTACTTCCGCTATCGCAAGCGCCGGCGGATGGAGCGTGAGGCCGACGCGGCCTTTCCGGTGTGAGATTTGCGCAGCGTGAGCAGCCGGTTTAAGGAGCGCCGGCGGAAAACGATCCAGGATTGTCAGCACATGCCCAGCTTCAAGAACGGTGACGTCGACATCGCCTATCTCGACGAAGGAGCGGGCGATCCGATCGTGCTGGTGCACGGTTTTGCCTCGACCAAGGAAATCAACTGGGTCAATCCGGGCTGGGTCACGACGCTGACACGCGCCGGCTTTCGCGTCATCGCGCTTGACGATCGCGGCCATGGCGCGTCGCAGAAGCTGTACGATCCGGCCGACTACGACACGGCCAAGATGGCCGACGACGTGCGCGCGCTGATGGATCACCTGGGCATCGCGCGTGCTGACGTCATGGGCTACTCGATGGGCGCACGCATCACCGCATTTCTCGCGCTCAAGCATCCCGAGCGCGTGCGCTCGGCCATCATGGGCGGTCTTGGCATGCACCTGATCGACGGCGTCGGGCTGCCGACCACCATTGCCGATGCGCTGGAAGCGCCGTCGCTCGACGATGTCTCCGATAAGCAAGGCCGCGTCTTCCGTGCGTTTGCGGAGCAGACCAAATCGGATCGTAAGGCGCTGGCCGCCTGTATCCGCGGTTCGCGTCAGGTCATGACGCGCGAGGAGTTCTCGTCGCTGAAGCCGCCAATCTTGATTGCCATCGGCACCAAGGACGATGTGGCGGGTTCTGCGCATGATCTGGCGGCGCTGATCCCGGGTGCGAAGGCGCTCGATATCCCGGACCGCGACCACATGCTGGCGGTCGGCGACAAGGTCTACAAAGCCGGTGTTCTTGAGTTCCTTAACCTGCGTCCTTGATACTTGGCGCACATCTGCGCTTCGCAAAAAAGCCGGCTTGTTCTTCGGGTGTTCTCTGGCGCCGGGTGTGCTAAGGAATATCTGAGAGATTGAGAGGCATTCGGAGAATAATATTCTATGGCGCTGCATCAGACCCGGCCCAAAGGCCTGAATTCCGTCGATCCCGTCTGGACCCGCATTCGCACCGAAGCCGAAGACATCGTGCGGCGCGAGCCGGAACTCGCCAGCTTCATCTACGAGAACATCCTGCACCACGACACGCTGGAGACGGCGGTGGCACATCGCGTCAGCCAGCGGCTCGAGCATGCGGACGTGTCGAGTGATCTCATTCGCCAGGCGTTCAGCGATGCCATCGAGGATCGTCCGGCGCTCGGCGAAGAGTTCAGGGCCGATATCGTCGCCACCATCGACCGCGACCCGGCCGCCAACCGGCTCATCGAGCCGCTGCTTTATTTCAAGGGCTTCCATGCCATCCAGACGCATCGTCTGGCGCACTGGCTGCTCGGCAAGGGCCGCAAGGATTTCGCGCTGTATCTGCAGAGCCGGTCGTCGGCCGCGTTCCAGTGCGACATCAATCCGGCGGCGAAGATCGGCCGCGGCATCTTCCTCGATCATGCGACCGGGCTCGTCGTGGGCGAGACCGCAGTGATCGACGACAATGTTTCGATCCTGCACGACGTCACGCTCGGCGGCACCGGCAAGGAAAACGAAGATCGCCATCCCAAGATCCGTCAGGGCGTGATGATCGGCGCGGGCGCCAAGATTCTCGGCAATATCGAGATCGGCCGCTGCGCGCGCATCGCCGCCGGTTCGGTGGTGATCAAGCCGGTTCCGAATAACGTTACGGTGGCTGGCGTGCCGGCCCGGGTGGTCGGTGAAGCCGGCTGCTCCGAGCCGTCGCGGACCATGGATCAGATGCTGTCCGGTATCATGCTGGATGGCTGAACGGGCGTCATCCTGACGGGTTGCGCTCCGGCGTCCAATCGGGCAACTAGCTGCGACAATACGATTTGTTCAAGGAGCGGCCCGGTGGACGTCCAGGAAGTATCAAAGCTCGACGCCTATCTGAAGAAGATCTTCGGCAACCAGACCATTCGCGTGGTGCCGAAGTCCGACGACATGGCCGAAGTCTTCGCCGGCGAGGACGATCTCGGCGAACTGACATCCGATGAAGACGAGGGCGAGAAGTCGTATAACTTCCGCATGGTCATCCAGGTCTCGAACGACCCGTCGATGCAGCCGGTGCCGACGCTGAATGCCTATCTGCGCAGCAAGTTCAACAACGACAAAATTCGCGTCGTGACGCGGCCGAAGAAGATGGATTCGCTCGAGGTCTATATCGGCGAAGAATTCCTCGGCGTTCTGTTCCTCGAAGCCGAACGCGGCCGCAAGTCCTACATCTTCGAACTGCCAATCCTCGATTTCGATCTCGAGGACACCGGCGAGTAATATCTCGCCGTCATTCCGGGACGCGAACGACGTTCGCGAACCCTGAAATCCAGCCAAATCCGACAGCGTTGCTTGTTTCCGGATTCCGGGTTCGCGCTTTCAGTGCGCCCCGGAATGACGGCTAAATGTTAGGCCGCCAGCGCGCCATCACCTTGTCGATGCCAGCGGCGACATTTCGCCAGTCGGACAGCCATTCGCGCGGAAAGCGGAAGGTGATGTCGGCGGCGCCGGCGCGTTTTTCCAGCAGGCAAGTGCCGGCATTGGCGACACCCTGGCGCGAGCAGCGCGCGAGGAAACGTTCCATCTGCGCCTGATCGTAGACAAGGTCTTCGCCTTCGTAAGGCGTGTCGGCGCGGAAGGGATGAACGACCAGGCCTTCCGGGCCGGCCGCCTGCGATTTCGACAGATAGCGCGGATAGATATTGCGCACCCGCTCGGCGAGGGGCAGTGCGCCATCATCGAGCTGGATGAGGGCGAACAACCGCTCATTGGGATCGACCGGCTTGCCGTCGATGACCTTGATCGACGGGTCGGGCGGGATCAGCGATGGCCACAGATAGGCGACATCGATGCGGCTCTGCGAGCCGGCGTGGCGCTGGCTCGGAATGCGCACCGCGGCGGGCTCGATATTGAAGACCGTGCCGCCAATGGTGATCGGAATAGACGGCGCATCGGTTGCGACCGGCGCATCGGGCCACCGCGGCCACAGCACATAGGCCACGTAAACCGCGGCGACGACGCAGACAGCGGCAAACACCGCCACCGGCGCCACGAGCGGTCCGGCATGCGGTCGGCGCTTGTGCGGCCGACGCCGGGATGCGGGGTGATGCGCGATGCTGGCCATGGTCCTCTGAAGTGCCATGGCTTGGTTAACGTTTCGTAAAGGGGTTAACCATCCGTTAAGGAATGGCTGGCGGGTCCGGCGCGGTGCGAGGTACTTCAAAGCCTCGTATCGCGTTGAGGCGTCGATGACCCCGGAATCCATGCAGATGCTTCTGGCCCTCGCCTTCGGCTTTGCCGTGGCGGGGCTGTCGTGTTCGGCCTTTCAGCTCGCGACCAGCCGGCTGCCGAGCTTCACCATGCTGGCCAAGGGCCCGAGCGCGCAGGCGCTCGCCGCCGTGCCCCTGCTGATCGTCGCCGCGCCGTTCCTGATCATGCGCAACACGCTGATGGGCGCGCGTCATGAGGCGCGTCAGTTCCAGTTCGTTTTCCTGGCCACGATCATTGCCGGCTTCTGGAGCCTGATGTCGGGGCAGGTGCTGGTGATGAGTCTGCGCGCCTGCGGCGTGGTCTGACGCTGCGTTTACGACGGCGAAACGACGCGCCGGCCACTTCCATTTCGGCGATCTTCCGGGCTAACTCGCGCCCCTGACAGGGAGTGCGACATGCCGATTTATGAACTCGACGGACAGGCCCCGGAATTTCCGGCCGAGGGCGACTACTGGGTGGCCGAGACCGCCGTGCTGATCGGCCGCGTGCGGCTCAGGCGCAATTCAAGCGTCTGGTTCGGCGCGGTGCTGCGCGGCGACAATGAATGGATCGAGCTCGGTGAGGGCTCCCAGATCCAGGACAATTGCACGCTGCACACCGACATGGGTTATCCGATGACGATCGGCAAGGATTGCGTCATCGGTCATCAGGTGATGCTGCATGGCTGCACCATCGGCGACAATTCGCTGATCGGTATGAACGCCGTCGTGCTCAACGGCGCGAAGATCGGCGCCAACTCGCTGGTCGGCGCCGGCGCGCTGGTGACTGAGGGCAAGAGCTTCCCCGATAATTCGATGATCGTCGGCGCCCCGGCGCGCGCCATCCGCACGCTCGATGACAAGATGCTGGCGATGATCCGCGGCGGCGCCGACCACTACGTCCAGCGCTCGAAGCAGTATGCCAAGGGCCTGAAACGGATCGGGTGAGAGCTGCGCTGTTTATAAAAAGTTGCGGCCAGGCTTGGGGGAGCCTGGCCGCGCGCGTTCCCGGTCTGGGGACGGGAGGGGTGGGGACGTGACCGGGACCGCGTATCCTCACCGAGATTGTTTGTTACGACAGACTTTCCCCAAGGGTTCCTCTATCGAGCCGAGACAGTGGCCGGTGCGTTGCGCGGCTCGCCGAGCGACACCCATGCATTCTGATCGGCCTGCGACTGACGCTTGACGAATTTGTAGCCAGTCTGGGTCCAGGGCAGGATCTGCGCTTCCTGGTTATCGAGAATGAACTCGCCGCGATCGGTCTTGACCGTGAGCACCGCATGGCCGTCGCCGCGCTTGTCGCGCACGACAGTGATCAGCAATGCCTCACGCGGCCAGCCGGCCTGGGTGAGCATGCGGCGTTTCACGAGAACATAGTCTTCGCAGTCGCCGTAGCCGTCCTCGCCATAATTCCAGCGTTCGACCACGCCCCAGTGTTCGATGTCGGTCACCGGCTTGATCGACTGGTTTGCCCAGTTGTTGACCTTCACAAGGTCGTCCCAGGCCTTCGAGGTCAGTACAATGTCGCGCGGCGCGGACGCCTTGGTGTCGCACTCGCCTTTGTATTCCTGGCAGAAGTCGATCCAGCCGATCGGCGCGCGGGTCGCTTCGCCGACGGTGGCGAAGACCGGACGGTTCGCAGCAGCGCTGTTGCCGAGCGAGGCAACGCGGTCGCCGGCAAAACCGGCTGAGAATGAAATCGTCAGCGCGGCGGCCGCGATCGCTACAGTATTGGCGATGCGAATACAGCCTTTGCCTGATGTAATCATGGTGTTGTCCCTTCCCATTTGTCCCGGGACAACATTCGCAAAGATGTTTTTCGCCGCTCTGAAATAGAATTCTAAGTATTAAATGGAGTTGTCGTCAAATGAGATGCGAATACTTTGAAAACTGAAGTCTAATTCGAATAAAAATCGAATGAATACGATTTGTCTAAAACTTGAGGCATTAGGATCGTTTGGCCAGCAAAACCAGGTGAAATTGCTGCCGCGAAGCGGCGTGGTTTACCGTGCCGGAGGCCGGCCGGCCGCAGCAGCCCCGCGTTTGAACGCGGAAAATCCGCTGTCGGCGCCGGCTAAAATCCGCACAATTTTAGCGGCTGCGAACATTGATCGCTGACCATGCCGCGATGATGCCGTCGGCGTGCCGCCAGAACGAACGCTTCAGGCCGCGGATGCGGTGCGCCAAAAAGCCGAACGCCGCGGCGGCGGCCACGGCGTTTGTCGATGGACGGTTCGGAAAACCCGGTTTTAGTCGCCGGTGACGTTGTCTTCGATGAAGTCCGGGTGCTGCAGCCGGCTGAACTCGACCGCGAAGCCGTCCTCGATATGGCGGACGACGCGGCACGGCGTCTTGCCGAGGGTGACAGCGGAGCCGACCGGCGGCAGGAGTTCGCGCGGTACGGACACAGCGGCGCCCGACGCCGACAGGTCGATGACCCGGCAGGTGATGTTCTGGCCGTTCGGCAGAATGAGGCGAGCGCGGGAATTCTTTGGCGTGAAACGGCCATGGCGGCGATCTTCCGGCAGATTGAGAATCTGCCGGTTGGCCAGCCAGGTGAGCTGGGCGGCGAGCTTGTCGCGCTTGCGGGCGGTCGCCGAGATGGTCATGGCGAAACCGTTGTCCAGCAGGCGGGCGATCTGACCTTCAAGCCGGCCGAGGTGATCGACATAGGCGATGACGCGCTCGCCGACATTGCCCATGACCGGCGCCACCAGCGCCATGCCGCCGGGCGACATGTTCACGACCTGACAGGGATATTCATTGCGGTCGGCCAGCATATAGCGGCCGAGCAGGTTGACCTTGACGCGCTGGTGCCGCCGTCGCTCGTCGGCCAGCGGCAGAATTCTCGGTTGGGTCAACGGCAACGCCATGGGCGAATGGACTCTAGGAGGGCGTGTCTCACGCTGCCCATGACCCTATGGCTGTATCGTTAATGCGCGGTTAGCTGGTAACCCGCTCCGACGAATGCCGGTCAGTCGGAACTCGATTTCGGCGGGATTTCGCGGCCGCCACTGTAAACAACGAAACCACGGCGCATCCGGCCGCCGTCGCGCAAGGCCAGCGGATAGTCGGCGGCAGTCGGTTCTGTCAGCAGGGCGCCCGCAATCGGGGCCTGTGCCGGCGCCAGCGCCGGTCCGTTGGCAAAGGCTTCGACCTCCGGGCCGACATGACGCAATGTGGTCAGGTGCAGTTCGGTCACCGGTTTCGAGCCCAGCCAGAACGGCACAGACAAGGGCGCCAGGACGCCGAGCGCGCGAATACGGGCATGGCCTTTGTTGGCGAGAGGCAGGAGCAGCATTTCCAGATCGACCTCGGCGCCATCGGCGGCAAGACCGGTGAGCCCCAGGACGGCGCCGACATGCTCCTCTGTCAGGGTGACGGCGAGCGCCTCGATTGTCCTTTGGTCGTCCTCGCGCCACAGCGTGGTGAGGGCCTCGCCTTTGATCTCGCGATTGAACAGGGCGCAGACGCGGGTGCCGGCGAGGCGAAACCGCCAGCGATCGACGAAGTCGGCGGCGAGCATCACCGTGTCGCCAAGCGCCCGGCGGATATCGGCGGGATCGATGTCGCCGCGCTCCGGCGCCGGCCGGGCGCCGCGCTTTTCGTTCCAGTAAGCGTAAACCGCTTGCGATGATATGTGCTTCATGACGCGCCACCCTGTGCCGTGGCGAGACGTCCGGCCTTCTCCGTTGTGCCCGTTCGGGACAGATCGGGGGCCAAACGCCACGCTCGCTATGTTCTGAGCAGGGCGCGTGCCGCGCCGGGCGGTTTGGCTAAAGTGCGGTGCGTTAGCGTTAAAATCGCCGCAAGCGTGCTTGCAGCGCCTTCGCGAAAGCCTTAACTCCAGCGCTGGTAACGGAAATAGCTCGTGCAACAACGCGAACCGCTGTTCAATCTCCCCACCGTCATCGTCAGCTTGTTGGGTGTGCTCGCGCTCATCCATGGCGTGCGCGAATGGTTTATCACGCAGCAACAGGACATCTGGGTGCTGCTCGACTTCGCGTTCATTCCGGCGCGCTATGATGCGACGCCGGTTTCAGGCGGTGTCTTTCCCGGCGGCTCAGGCGCCGAGGTGTGGAGCTTCGTCACTTACGCCCTGCTGCATGGCAGTTGGATGCACCTCGCCGTCAATGCGGTGTGGTTGATGGCTTTCGGCTCGCCGCTGGCGCGCCGCTTCGGTACGGTGCGCTTCCTGGTCTTCTTCGCGGTGACCGCGGCGGCGGGCGCAGCGATGCATCTCGTCACCAATGCGGGTTCGATCGCGCCGATGGTCGGTGCTTCGGCGTCGATCTCCGGCGCGATGGCGGCGACCATGCGCTTTGCCTTTCAGCGCGGCGGTCCGCTCGGGATGTGGCGCAATACCGACGACGATGCCTATCGCGTGCCGGCGCTGTCGCTGAGCGGCGCGTTCAGCGATCCGCGGGTGTTGCTGTTTGTCGGCGTCTGGTTCGGTATCAACATCCTCTTCGGCCTGTGGTCGTCGCCACTGACCGGCAGCGATGAGGTTGTAGCCTGGCAGGCGCATATCGGCGGTTTCCTCGCCGGACTTCTGCTGTTTTCGTGGTTCGACCCGGTCGTATCCGAGGTGGAGCCGCGCGACGACGTCACATTGCATTGATTCAAGGCTGATCGCTGCTGCGGTTCCCGCTATTCGCACAGACTATGTCGCAATGCAGCGTAACTTGCGACGCCACGCCGCTTGACGGAACAGCTGTCGCGGCCTGATCGTTACATCGGACCCGAGACTCGGACGACGAGAGCGCGGTCAAGCGGGTTGGCCTGACCAGGCTCTTGAAGCTTCGCGTTTGGAGCTTTCGGGAATTCAGGAGGCTGCCATGAACGTGAAGACGATTCTGGCCGCTAAGGGCGGCGACATTATCAGCATCGAACCGACGGCCGATCTTGCGGCCGCCGCAAAACTCCTCAGCAAGCATCGTATCGGCGCGGTCGTGATTTGCGGCGCCGGCGGGCGTCTGTCCGGCATTCTGTCGGAACGCGACATCGTGCGCGCCGTCGCCGAGCATGGCGCGTCGGCGCTCGCCATTCCGGTCGGGCAGGTGATGACACGCAATGTGATCACCTGCGGCGAGAACGACTCTATTTCCGACCTGATGGAGCGAATGACGGCGGGCAAGTTCCGCCACATGCCGGTGCTGAAGTCTGATCGCCTGATCGGCGTCATCTCGATCGGCGACGTCGTCAAATCGCGCGTGCAGGAAATCGAGAGCGACGCCGCAGCGATGCGCGATTACATCCAGACGGCGTGATCGCTGACCAGCAGCGGCGGCTTACTTGCCGCCGCTCACGCCGGCTTCATAAGGCTGCGACAGGCTCTCGATCGCCTCGGTGACGGTTTCGAGCGCCTTTTCCGCAGCATCGACGCCGACCGCAATGGCGTCCTTGTTGCGGTGAAAATCGAACCAGCCGATGGAGCCGAGACGCGGGCTGATGAGCACGTCCGGCGGATCGCCGGCCAGCCGCGCGCGCGTGATGCGGTCCTGCATTACGTTGAAGGCCTCCACCATCACCGTCGGGATGCCGGGGCGGCCGTGATCGCCGAACAGCTTGCGCCGCAATGAGGCTTCACGTCCGAACAGCGCCCGCAGGCCGTGCTGCACTTCAGGCACCGGCGGCGGGTCGTCCTTCTCGTCAGAGCCGTGGTCCGCGATGATGGTGCCGCGACCGAACAGGTCGGCATTGAGGTTGACGGCGATGACGACGCGGGCGCCGAGCGCGCGCGCCGCCGATACCGGCACCGGATTGACCAGCGCGCCATCGACGAGCCAGCGGCCGCCGATCTTTACCGGCGGGAAAATGCCGGGCAGGGCATAGGAAGCGCGCAGCGCGTTGGACAGCCGGCCGCGCGTCAACCAGATCTCGTGCCCGGTGCTGAATTCGGTGGCGATCGCGGCAAAGCGCATCGGCAGGTCTTCAATGCGCGTATCCTGAAGCCCTTCGGTGAGCTTGCTGGCCAGCCGGTTGCCGCCGATCAGTCCCGAGCCCGACAGGCTGATGTCGAGATAGCTCATCACGCTGCGCGTGGTCAGGCTGCGCGCCCAGGTTTCCAGATTGTCGAGTTGGCCGGCCGCATGGCAGCCGCCGACCACGGCCCCGATGGAGGTGCCGACAATGACGTCAGGAACGATGCCGTGCGCGGCCAGAGTGCGGATGACACCAATATGGGCGAAGCCGCGGGCGGCCCCGCCACCGAGCGCAAGACCGATCGTCGGCCTGATCTTGTCGGGTTTCGCCGCCGTCTCGGTCGCGTCGGCCGCGCGGTCGTCGCCGCTATGGGCCCGTGCGAAGAATCCCTCAAACACCAAGCCTGAACTCCTTAGATCCGGGCCTCATGATCGGGCCGGCTCGGGTCGCGAGACAAGTCATTGCCCCGCATTTGGTGAATGCCCGGCCGTAAAACAATGGCGGGGCCGATATGGCAGCCAGAGTCGAATGACAGAACGGTGACATCGCAAGCCTGCGCCGGGGCCGTTACCTTAGGGTTAAGGAGCCGGCCCGGAACAATGCTGCGACGCCTCATTGGTTCAAGGGCTTAAGGCAAAAAATCGGGTCAGCGTGTGGGGCGGGTTATCGAAAACAGGCTGTCGACGACGGCATAATCGCTGTAGCCACAGCGGGCGATGGGACGCATGGCTGCCGTGTCGAGAATGCCGTCCTTGAGAAAGCGATCGTCGATGTAAACGCCCACGACCTGGCCGAAAACGACGTGGCAATCGACGGCCGCCCCTGCGATGTCCTGCATGGCAACGATTTTGGTCATCTTGCATTCCAGCGCGCAGGGGCTTGCGGCGACGCGCGGCGGCTTGACGATGCGCGACGGCGCCGGGGCAAGACCGGCGCGGATCATCTCGTTCTCGCCGCGCGCCAGCGGTGCCGAAGTTTCGTTCATCTGGTCGCGCAGATCGTAAGTCGCCAGGTTGCAAACGAACTCGCCGGTCTCTTCGATGAAGGCGACCGAATCCTTGTGGCCTTCGCTGGCGAACATCACCAGATTGGGCCGGCTGTTGACGCCGTTGAAAAACGAGTAGGGCGCGAGGTTGATCTCGCCTTTGGCATTCATCGACGTGATCCAGCCGATCGGCCGTGGCGCGACGATCGCCTTGAATGGATCGTGGGGCAGGATGTTGCGGTCGCGCTTGTCCGGTTCGTAGAACATCAGCCGGGCGTCCCGCCATAATAGGTCACGATGGTGTCGAGCCTCGGCCGCTCGCGATCTTCCGGTGGCTTCACCGCCTTGCCGATATAGACGAAGCCGGCGACGCGCTCGTGATCGGCAAGGCCGAGGGCGCTCATCGCGGCGCGGTCGAAGGCGAACCATTCGGTGAGCCAGCTGCCGACATAACCCATGGCATGCGCTGCGGTGAGCAGATTCATGCAAGCGGCGCCGGCGGACATCTGCTGCTCCCATTCCGGGATTTTCGCATGCGGTGCAGCGCGGCTGATCACCGCGACAACGAGCGGCGCGCGGGCGAGGCGCTGGCGCTCGAATTCGATCTGGTCGGGCGTCGCATCAGGGCGGGTGCCGCGAAACACGGCGGCAATTTTGTCGCCGCCGGCGAGGCGTGCATCGCCGGCAAAGACGATGAAACGCCAGGGCGCGAGCTTGCCGTGGTCCGGTACACGCGAAGCGACGGTGAGCAGCGTTTCAATTTCTGAAGAGGAAGGGCCGGGGCCGGTCATTTCGATCGGCTTCACGGAACGGCGGGTTTTGAGAAGTTCTAAGGCGTCGGGCATGGGGGCTTTCGAGAAACAGCGCAGGGTGAAGACGGTTGTGCGGTGGCTAAGGGGCAATACCCAGATAGTCGGCGCCGCGCTTTACCGCAACCAGATACCGGCAAGAAGTTGAAGACGTCTCCCGCCGCGTCGCGACAGGCGCCGGTCCGCCACCGGCCTTCATGGCCTTCGATCTGCAACCGGTTGCGTCTGCATCATGGTTCGTGTCTGCGACTGCGACAATATGCCGTTCACTACGAATTCAAGCTCTGAGAACCGATCCGATTTGTTCAAGTGATTCGTTTTGCTGCCGCCGTGCGCCCGAGAAGAATCGTAGTTTAATAATGTGGAATTCGTGCCGTTCTTCTTTTTTGAACGAGTGGTAGTCACATGCCGGAATAAACAGTTTTGGTGGTTGCGCCTGACCAATATGAAACCTGAAGTCACCATCCTAAACGCAAATTCATTCGGCAATGGAGGCGCTATAAACAATTTTAATAGAACTGCCTGTTATCTCTAATGCGAGGTCGTGATCGCGATCTCACATCACGCGTCTTGCTAGTCCGTCTGGTTTTAAACAACCGCCATGCACGGACTGCGAGCGCCAGGCAGAGACAGAAAGTCCATGAGCCAGCTTTCATCTACTTCAGACGCTGCAACAGCGGTATCTGCTTCAGAGGCCGCGGTAGCGGTATCTAGTGACTGGGCCAACAGCGTTGCTGCGAGCGATGCAACCGGCGCGGCGCAAATCCAGTTCATCAGCTTCGCCATCGGCAACGACCAGTACGGCGTCGACATCATGGCGGTGCGCGAGATCAAGGGCTGGTCCGATATCACGCATCTGCCGAAGCAGCCCGAATATGTGCGCGGCGTTCTCAATCTTCGCGGCGCTATTGTCCCGATCGTCGACCTGCGTTGCCGTTTCGGTCAGGGCCTGACCGAAACCACGCCGCTGCACATCGTCATCATCGTGCAGATTGGCGGGCGTCAGGTCGGCCTGATTGGCGACCGTGTGCTCGATATCGTCTCCGTCGAGACATCGCAAATTCAGAAAGTGCCGCGCACGGGCAATGGTCTGCAGAACGATTTCCTTGCCGGGCTTGTAACGCACGATGGCGTCATGATCGCGCTGATCAATCTACCGGATCTGGTCTGCGTACAGGCCGACGAAGGTCAACACTAAACAAGAACGCCGACGAACAAGGATCAAACGGTTCGGACGCCGGCATCTCGCAACCACGATAGATTTTGCCCAGAACGGGAGACACTTAAATGCTTCGCCTTTCTAACATTAGTATCGCCATCAAACTCGGCCTCATGTCCGGCATAGGCATTCTTTTGGTCGTCGGTCTCGTCGTCGGCGAGATGATCGGCAGCGCGTCGGTTCATCGCTCCAACCAATTGGCCGACGCGCAGGCTGCAATCGTGTTGGGGGTGACCGGTACCGAAGTGAACCTGCGCACCATGCAGGTCGCGGTTCGGGATTCTCATCTTGCCCGCGACAAGGAGCAGCTCCAGGCGGCGTTCAAATCCGTTCAAGCGCAGCAGAAGATGTTCCACGACAGCGCGACGGCGCTTTTGCCGAAATTCGCCAAGCCGGAAAACCGGGCGCGATTCGAGAAAATCGCTGCCCTCGTCGACGATTACGCCAAGGAAGCCAAGCTCATCGGCGACATCAAGGCTGGTATGTTCGACGCCCAGGCCAAGCAGGACGCCGCGCTGGTCGAGGAACTGGATAAAAAATTGGTTGCCGAGGCGAAAATCGCGCTGGCGACGGCGCAGCAAATCGATCACCTGATCGAAGAAGCATCCAAAGTGGCGATCAAGGCCAAAGCCGACCGCGAGAGCGAGGCCCAGGCCGCCGAAGAACTTGCTACTTACGTCGCCCTGGGGCTCGGAGCTCTGGCGGTGGTGCTGATGATCGGTTCGGCGCTGGTGGGTGCCGTCACTATCGCCCGTCCGCTGCGGGCCTTGGTCGATCCGCTGACAGCCGTTTCCTCCGGTAACTTCACCGTGCAAGTCCCAGGCGTGGGCCGCAAGGACGAAGTCGGCCTGATTGCGGAAGCGGTGCAGACGATGGCGCAGAAGATGAGCCACACCATCGGCGAGATCAAAGCCTCGGGCCGCGAAGTGACCAACGCCTCGGCCGAAATCGCGACCTCGACCACCGATCTGTCGCAGCGCACCGAAGAGCAGGCCGCGAGCCTCGAAGAAACCTCGGCCGCCATGGAAGAGCTTGCCGCCACCGTGCGCCGCAACGCCGAGAACGCCCAACTGGCGAACCAGGATGCGGCGGCGACGCGCGAAGTTGCCGATCGTGGCGGGCAGGTGGTCGCCAAGGCAGTCGATGCGATGGCCAAGATCGAGGACTCGTCACGCAAGATCTCCGACATCATCGGTGTCATCGACGAGATCGCCCGCCAGACCAACCTGCTGGCCTTGAACGCGGCCGTGGAAGCGGCGCGTGCCGGTGAGGCCGGTCGTGGCTTCGCGGTCGTGGCGTCCGAAGTGCGCAGCCTGGCGCAGCGCTCGTCGCAGGCCGCCAAGGACATCAAGGACCTGATCACCAACTCGAACGGTCAGGTGAAGGATGGCGTCGACCTGGTCAACCGGGCCGGTCAGTCGCTCACCGAGATCGTCGAGTCGATCAAGAAGGTCGCGGTGGTCGTCTCCGAGATCGCCAATGCGTCGGCCGAACAGGCCACCGGCATTGACCAGATCAACAAGGCGCTCACGCAGATGGACGAGGTGACGCAGCAGAACTCGGCGCTGGTCGAAGAGAATGCGGCCACAGCCAAGACGCTGGAGCATCAGGCCAAGGCGATGGATGAGCAGGTCTCGGTCTTCCAGATCGACGATGGCTCCCATGGTCAAGCTCCGGCGGCGCGTGCTGAACCGGCGCGGCCGGTCAGCAAACCCGTGGCCAAGGTTGCGCCCAAGCCGGTCGCTCGGGCCGCAGGGCCGGCCCGGGAGATGCAGGCGTCTCTGGCAACCGCGGTCGGACAGGACTGGAAAGAGTTCTAGCGCACAGAGCGCGTGGCACCCCGGAGCTCGCTCCAGATCCGGGACATTCGGGACGAGCAGCCATCCCCTCTGGCTGCTCGTTCTGCTTTGCGGATTGGCTTGAAATCGCCGCGATTTCGGCCGAAAAGCACACCGATATGACCGCTGCGCACCCAACGGCCAATCGCCGCGTGAAAGCCTGGCTTTCCCCGCATAATTGCGGGGTTTTGGTCGTGTTCGCGGCCCTTTGGGTGGCCCTGATTGGTCCCGCCGCTGCGCAGATGACCCTGGCGCAGGCCAATAGCTCCAGTTCGCTGTTTTCGGCGACGCCGTCGTTCGGCGCCTTTACCCCGCCGCCAGCGCGCGGCGGCGACGGTTTCGGCGGTGCCGGTGGCGTTCTGGGGCCTCCATCGCAGGCACCCGTTGCGATCCCGCCGGCCGCGGCCCCGATGGTGCCGGCCGGGCAGGTGGCGCTCTTGCTGTCGGCGCGATTCGGCACGCAGGCGAGCCCTATTACCGGCGGACTGACTTGGCGCATCTATGCCGCCAAGGCCGAGCAGGGCGGCAAGTACCGGCTTCTCCGTGAAGACAAGTCGCCGGCGCCGACGGTCGTGCTGCCGGCGGGCAACTACATCGTTCATGTCGGCTTTGGTTTGGCGAATGCGGTCAAGCCTGTGACCTTGCGCGGTGCCACCGTGCGGGAAGAATTCGATCTGCCCGCCGGTGCGCTGCGCATCGAAGGCCGCGTCGGCGATGCGCGCATTCCCGCGGCTCAGATATCGTTCGATGTGTTCAGCGGCAGCCAGTTCGAGCCTGGCGACCGACGGCCGATCGCCGAACATGTGGCCAGCGGCGCCGTGGTCGTGGTGCCGGAGGGCACCTATTACATCGTGTCAAACTACGGCGATGCCAATTCGGTGGTGCGCTCCGACATTCGCGTGCAGGCCGGAAAACTGACCGACGTCATCGTCAATCATCGGGCGGCCATCATCACGCTCAAGCTGGTGAACGAAAAAGGCGGCGAAGCGTTAGCCAATACGGCGTGGTCGGTGCTGACGCCCGGCGGCGACGTCATCAAGGAATCGATCGGTGCGTTTCCGCGCGTGGTGCTGGCGGAAGGCGAATACCGCGCCATCGCGCGCAATGACGGCAATGTCTTCGAGCGCGAATTCACGGTCGTTCCCGGCGTGGACGGCGACATTGAGGTGCAGGCGCGATAGACAAACGCGCCTCTGAGCGGAGACGTTACGAGTGGTGAGTGCAGCAGCGAGCGCTACACATCAGGCCGAACAGGCCAATGCAGCAGCACTCCGGGCCTTCACCGCGCTCGATCCGCGTGAGGTTGCGCTTCTTCTCGATGTCGATGGCACTTTGATCGACATCGGTCCGACACCCTTTGCCGTCGATGTTTCCGACACGCTGAAGCGCTCTCTCGAGCGGTTGTTCGAACTGACCGGCGGCGCTTTGGCGTTGGTCAGCGGCCGTCCCATCCATGATCTCGACAGGTTGTTTGCGCCGCTCGTGCTGCCCGCGGTCGGCGGCCATGGCGCGGAGATGCGCCTTGCCGAGGGCACGGCCGCGTCGCATGTCGCCGACCTGCCGGCCGCGTTGCGCGCGCGGCTGATCGGCGCGGTCGATCCGGATTCCGGCGTTGCGTACGAGGACAAGGGTTACTCGGTGGCGCTGCATTATCGGCGCGCGCCGGATCACGAGGCGCGGCTGCGCGCGCATGTCAGCGAAAGCCTGGCCGCATTCCCGGCCGAAGACACCGAAGTTCTTCCGGGCAAGATGATGATCGAGGTCAAGCGGCCCGGCATCGACAAAGGGGCCGGCATTCGCCGCTTGATGGGCCATGAGCCGTTTGCCAGGCGCATTCCGGTCTTTATTGGCGACGATGTGACCGATGAGGCGGCTTTTGCCGCCATCCCGGCGCTCGGCGGGAGAAGTTTTTCCGTCAATCGCGCTTTCGAGGGGCTAAGCGGCATCTTTTCGGCGCCCGAGCAGGTGCGGCGCGCGCTCAGCGAATGGGCCGCAAAACACTGAACTTTCGGCGGCCGAAAGCGTTATTTGCCAGCAATTTGGCGTCATCTCTGGTATAAAATTCGCATAAATTTTTGGAAGGCGAGGCAGGGGCGTCGTTCAGTCGGGGAGAGTGAGAGCATTGTCACGACTTGTGGTTGTTTCCAACCGCGTGGGTATCCCCGACGGCAGCGCCCGCGCGGGCGGGCTTGAGGTGTCGATTCGGCCGGCGCTGAAAAAGCGCGGCGGCATCTGGTTCGGCTGGAGCGGCAAAGTGGCCGAGGAGAGAACCGGCGCGGCCAAGACCGTCGAGCATGACAAGGTCTCCTACATCACCATCGATCTCCTCAAGGGCGACTACGAGGAGTTCTACAACGGCTTCGCCAATCGCGTGCTGTGGCCGATCCTGCATTATCGGCTCGACCTTGCGGAATTCACCCGCCGCGATCTCGGCGGCTATTTCCGCGTCAACCAGTACTTCGTCGAGAACCTCGAACGGGTGCTGCGTCCGGACGATGTGATCTGGGTGCACGATTATCATCTGATGCCGCTGGCTCAGATCCTGCGGGAGCGCGGTCACAAGAATCGCATCGGATTTTTTCTCCACATTCCCTGTCCGCCGCCGGAAATCCTGACCGGCCTGCCGAACCACGAGCGTCTCATCCCGGCGCTGTGCCATTACGATCTCGTCGGATTTCAGACCGAGAACGACGCCAACAACTTCTCGCGCTATCTGGCCAACGAAGTCGGGCTCAGGCGCGCGGGTGACGATGGCTTTTACTACGAAGACCGCGTCGTCCACATCGGCATCTTTCCGGTTGGCGTCGAGACCGAAGCTTTTACGCGGCTGGCGCGGCGTGCGATCAGTACGCAGTTCGTCAGCGACGTGATGGCCAGCATGTCGGATCGGGCGCTGATCATCGGCGTCGATCGTCTCGACTACAGCAAGGGCATTCCCGAGCGTCTGAATGCCTATGAGCGTTTCCTCGCCAATTTTCCCGACTGGCGCGGGCTGGTGACCTATCTGCAGATTACGCCGCGTAGCCGCACCGATATTCGCGAATATGCAGATATCGGCCGTCTGGTCGGTGAAACGGTTGGCCGTATCAACGGCACGTTCGGCGAGGCCTCGTGGACCCCGCTGCGCTACATCAACAAGGCGCACAGCCGCAGCTCGCTGGCGGGACTTTACCGTTACGCCCGCGTCGGCCTGGTGACGCCTTTGCGGGACGGTATGAATCTCGTTGCCAAGGAGTTCATCGCCGCGCAGGATCCCGACGATCCGGGCGTGCTGGTGTTGTCGCGCTTCGCCGGCGCGGCGCGCGAATGCAGCGCGGCCCTGCTGGTCAACCCCTACGACTCGGAAGGCGTCGCGATCGCCATCAATCGCGCATTGGGTATGCCGCTCGAGGAGCGGCGCATGCGTCATCAGGCCAATTATGCTGCTCTGACGCGGAACGACCTGACGCAGTGGGCAGAGCGTTTCCTCGGGCGGCTTGAAGAGCATGTGCCGGCCGAAACCGAGACGCGACCGGCTGCCCGGCGCAGCGGGGGCGCGGTGGCCTAGGCTTTGCCGCGAGTTCTGATACGAGACTTGATACAGGTCATGGCCGAGGTCGCGGCAAGCGGCCAATTTGTGAACTCAAATTGAAAAGGCCTTCCCGCGATGATCAGACCTTTTGTGGCCTTCGTTCCAGTGATCGCCATCCTTGCCCTGAGCCAGTCTGCGGCTGCCGCCGATGCCGGCAAAGGCGAGGTTCTGGCCAAGCGCTGGTGCGCAGCATGCCACGTCGTCTCGACCGACCAACAGAGCGCCAATGGCCAGGCACCACCGTTCTCGGCCATCGGCAAGACGCCGGATCTCGATCCGTCGCGATTGGCGCTGTTTTTGCTGCTGCCCCATCCGAAAATGCCGGACATGGCGCTCAGCCGCGGTGAAGCGGCCGATCTCGCTGCCTATATCCAGAAGCAGGGGCAATAGCGGCGTCCTAAGCCGCCGCCTTTGCCCGCTTCAAGTCCGGCGGCAGCGCTTCCTCGGTCAAGGTCTTCAGCGCGTCATCGAGGCTCATCACCTCGCTCTTGTCCGAACCAAGACGGCGGATCGACACCTGCCGCGTCTCGGCTTCCTTCTTGCCGACAACGAGCAGAACAGGGACCTTGGCGAGCGAATGTTCGCGGACCTTGTAGTTGATCTTCTCGTTGCGCAGATCGGCATCGACACGCAACCCGGCCTTGCGCGCGGCAGCCATCACATCGGCTGCATAGGCGTCGGCATCCTGAGTGATGGTGCAGACCACAGCCTGCTTCGGCGCCAGCCAGAGCGGCAGATGCCCGGCGTAATGCTCCAGCACAACGCCAAGGAAACGCTCCAGCGAACCGCAGATCGCGCGATGCACCATGACCGGCGTCTGCTTCGAGCCATCCGGCGCGATGTAGAAGGCCTCGAAGCGCTCCGGCAGATTGAAATCGACCTGCGTGGTGCCGCACTGCCAGTCGCGGCCGATGGCGTCGCGCAGCACGTATTCGAACTTCGGACCGTAGAACGCGCCTTCGCCCGGATTGACCGCGGTCTTGATGCGGTTGTTCTCCTTGGCGATGCGTGCCAGCACGTTCTGCATCACGCCCTCAGCATGATCCCAGGCCGCGTCCGAACCGACGCGCTTTTCCGGGCGGGTCGAGAGCTTGACGACGAGATCACCCTCGAAACCGAAGTCGGCATAAGTCGACATGATCAGGTCGTTGATCTTGAGGCATTCCTCCGCGAGCTGTTCCTCGGTGCAGAAGACATGCGCATCGTCCTGGGTGAAGGCGCGCACCCGCAAGAGGCCGTGCATCGCGCCTGACGCCTCGTAGCGATGCACAATGCCGAATTCGGCAAGACGGATCGGCAGTTCGCGATAACTTTTGAGGCCGTGCTTGTAGATCTGCACATGGCCGGGACAGTTCATCGGCTTGATGGCGAACCAGCGCTTGTCCTCGGCTTCATCGCCGGCCGACTGTGCGGCGAACATGCTTTCGCGATACCACTGCCAGTGCCCGGAGGTCTCCCACAGCGACTTGTCGAGCATCTGCGGCGCGTTGACTTCCTGATAGTCGCCTTTCAGTCGGCGGCGCATATAGGCGATGATTTCCTGGAAGATGGTCCAGCCATTGGCGTGCCAGAACACCGTGCCGGGGCCTTCCTCCTGGAAATGGAAGAGGTCCATCTCGCGCCCGAGCTTGCGATGGTCGCGCTTCTCGGCTTCCTCCATCTGCTTGAGGTAGGCGTCGAGGTCGTCCTGCTTGGCAAACGCAGTGCCGTAGATGCGCGACAGCATCGGATTGTTGCTGTCACCTCGCCAGTAGGCGCCGGCCACCCGCATCAGCTTGAAGGCGTTGCCAACCTTGCCGACCGAGGTCATGTGCGGACCGCGGCACAGGTCGAACCAGTCGCCCTGTTTGTAGATCTTGATCTGCTGGTCTTCCGGAATCGCGTCGACCAGTTCGACCTTGAAATGCTCGCCCTTGTCGGCGAACACCTTCTTGGTCTGCTCGCGCGACCACACTTCCTTGGTAAAAGGTTTGTCGCGGGCGATGATCTCCTTCATCTTCTTTTCGATGACGGGCAGATCGTCGGGCGTGAACGGCTCGTTGCGCGCGAAGTCGTAATAGAAGCCGTTTTCGATGACCGGACCAATGGTGACCTGCGTGCCGGGCCACAATTCCTGCACCGCCTCGGCCAGCACATGGGCGGCGTCGTGGCGGATAAGCTCAAGCGCGCGCGGGTCGTCGCGCGACACGAACTCGATGCGGGCGTCCTTCTCAATAGGGTCGGCGAGGTCGGCGAGGGTGCCATCGAGCGCCATGGCGACGGTGCGCTTGGCCAATGAGGGCGAAATGCCCTTGGCGATGTCGAGGCCGGTAATGCCGTTGGGATAGTCGCGGCGCGCGCCGTCGGGAAAGGTCAGGGCGACCATGGGATATTCTCCTGTTGCTCACTCCCGCGAACGAGCGCGGGTAAGCGGTGGAACTCAGGAGCGATATAGCAGGCGAATCGTGAGGCGCAACAGGTTCAGGGACGGCGATACCGCTGCCTGAGCCAGGCAAAAGCCCGGCCGTCGATGACGATTAGCGAAGCTGCGATGATGAGTGCCCCGGCCACCTCGTTGGCCGAAAGCGGCTCGTTGAGGATCCAGACGCCGAGCAGGATCGCCGTCACCGGAATGAGCAGCGTCACCAGCACGACATTCACCGCGCCGGAGCGGTTGAGGATGCGGAAGAACAGGATATAGGCCAGCGCCGTCGACAAGGTGGCAAGGCCGGCGATCGCCAGCCAGGTGGTGGGGCCGGGCAGAGGCAGCGTCCATGGCCGTTCGACCGCGCCGGCAATCACCGCCATCACCGGTGTCGAGCAGATGAGCTGCGCCGTTGCCGAGGTCAGCGGCGGCACGCCGGCCATCGCGTGGCGGCCCCAATAGCCGGCAAAACCGTAGCTCAATGCGGCGCCGAGGCAGAGCACGATGCCGATCGTCTGACTTTCGGCGCTCAAACCGGGCCCGCGTAGCACCGCCACGCCGCCAATGCCGATCAGCACGCCGGCCAGCCGTCGGCCGGTCAGGCGCTCTTCGCCGGTGAGTGCCATCACCGATACGGCGAACAGCGGCGTGGTCGCATTGAGGACTGAAGCGAGACCGCTGGAAATTGTGGTTTGCGCGGTGAGAAACAGCGAGAACGGGATAACGTTGTTGACGAGGCCCATGACTGCGAAGGGCAGCCAGTCGACGGCGCGTTTCGGCAGCGAGCCGCCGAGCGGCTTGAGGACAATCAGCAAACACAGAGCGCCGAACAGGACGCGCGCGAAGGCCACCGTCAGTGGCGGCAGTTCGCGCAGCGCCAGGCCGTTGAAAAAGAACGAGCCGCCCCACAGCACCGACAAGGCGATGAGCAGCAGCCAATCCTTCCGGTGCATTGGGATGGGTTCGTTGGCCATGAGCGCTCTTTTGCCGTTCGTCGTGGGTCGGCACAGGCTGTGCTCAGACCAGCGCTACGGCGCCACCCGGTTTCTGTTCGTTTCGGTTACGGCTCGGTCTGGGTGTCGCGCCAGCGGCCGTAGCGCCACGGTCTCCACCACTGCGAACTGGGAGGCAACGCTTTCGGCACGAAGTCGAGGCCGTGCGTGCCCCACGGATGGCAGCGCAGGATGCGCGCCAGCGCCATCCAGCCGCCAGCCCAAAGGCCGAAGCGGCTGATGGCTTCGTCGGCATATTCCGAACAGCTCGGCAGGTGGCGGCAGCGCGGCCCGAGAAACGGCGACAGCGTGTAGCGATAGAGCGCGACCAGCCCGCGGCCCATGAGCCGCGGTATGCGAACAATAAAGGGAGCTTGTTCGGGTTCTGACATTGCGCTCTTGGCGTGCGTTCCGGCCGCGGACTAACGCCGCCATCGCACGGCATAAAGTTCCATAGCAAAGTTCCAGAGAAATGGAACTGCTCAGCTTTCAAGCACGATAGGGCAGGGGTAGCGACCTTTTTGCACTAGCGGGAATCCATGTGACAAATTAAAAAATACACATCGGGGGTGTGTTCGATCGGCCAATAGCTCAAAGCGCGCACAAACGCTTTTTGCCGCGGTGCGAACAAAACCCGGTGTGAGAATTCGGACTCCTCCGCTTATGCAATGCGGAGGATCGGTTCCGGTTCCAGCCGCCGGCGGATTTTCCGGGTCGGTAGCGGAAAGGGGAAGATGCGGCGTTCCCTGGCCACTATGTGCAGCCTGATCGGCGCATTGCTGATCGCGCCGGCTCTGGTCGGCTCGGCTCTGATTGTTCCGGCGCGCGGCGACGATCGCTCGCTGCCGATGCATTTCGCCCTTCGTCTGGAAGGTCCGGCCGCGCAATGCGGCGACAACTGTCGAATCCTGATCGGCGCAAGCGGTGCGATTACGGCAGACAGCCCGCGCGATTTCATCAAATTCATGCAAGCGGGTACGGCGCGCGGCGACAATCTCCGCGACGCCACGGTGGTGCTGGATTCCGACGGCGGTTCGGTGCTCGGCGCCATCGCGCTCGGTCGCGAAATTCGCAAGGCGCGCCTGTCGACGGCTGTGGGACGTGTGGTTGATCTTACCGAAGTGGCTGAGGCCGTGCCCGGCGACATCAAGCGCGCGAAAGTCTCGCCGATCGCCGATTGCGAGTCGATGTGCGCCTTCGTGGTGCTCGGTGGCGTGAAGCGCACCGTGCCGGCCGAAGCCCGCGTCATGGTTCATCAGATCTGGCTCGGCGACCGCCGCGAGGATCCAACCGCAGCCAGCTATTCGGCTGAAGACCTTGTGCTCGTGCAGCGCGACATCGGTTCGTTGGCGCGTTTCACGGAAGAGATGGGGGCGTCGATCGATCTGCTCGATCTGGCGCTACGCATCCCGCCGTGGGAGCCGCTGCATGTCATGTCGCGCCAGGAAATTGTCGCGATGCGGCTGGCAACCGAAGATCTCACGACGGCGCCGGTCGCCGCGGCGCCGTCGGCTGGGGTGCGCCCGCAGCGCCCCGCGCTCACCGAAGGCGCGGCGGCAACACCGATCAGCGAGCGCGGCTGGGCCTTGCTCAATCGCGATGAGGGGGCGGCGCTGGCCCGCCGTCATCCGCTGACCTTGAAAGGCGACCGCATTGGCAGCTTCGATCTCTTGTTGTCCTGCGGCGCCGACGGCAAATTCGACATGAGCTATGTCGAGCGCCGAACTGGCAGCGAGGCCATCGCGATCCCGAAACAGCTCGAGAATGTGCGCCTGCGCGTCGGTCGAACCGCGGCGACGCTGAAAGTTGTGTCGAGCGACCGCAAAGATCAGGCGAGCGAATTGCGCAGTCTGGCAATGGGGATGGTGCCCGACGAGTTGGTGCGGGGATTTGCCGAGGGCCGGCGTTCGCTCGTGGTCGAGACGACCAGTGGCGGCATGGTCACCATGATCCGCATCGGCAATACCGGCGCGCCGCAGAACTTTCCCCGTCTCGCCTCGGCTTGCGTGAAGCCGGCCGGCGACCGGGCGGATGCGTCGCTGGTGCAGAAGACCGGCGGCATGGCTTCGGCGAAATAGTTAAAAGCCGTGCGCTACTCGGCGGCCTGCTTGCGCTTGGCCTCGATCTCGTCGACGGCCTTCACCACGGCATCGAAGGTGAGCAGGGTCGAGGCGTGACGCGCCTTGTAGTCACGCACCGGCTCCAGATAGGCGATCTCGGCCCACTTTCCGTCTTTCGGCGGAGCGCCGTTCTCTTTCAGCATCTTGCGCACGGTCTCGCGCAGCGCGCGCAACTCGGCCGAGGTCGAGCCGATGATATGGCGGGCCATGATGGAGGAGGAGGCCTGGCCAAGGGCGCAGGCCTTCACGTCATGGGCAAAGTCGGTGACGTGGTCGCCGTCGAGCGTGAGGTCGATGGTCACGGTCGAACCGCATAACTTAGAATGGGCGGTGGCCGTGGCGTCCGGCTTTTCGAGCCGGCCCAGGCGGGGAATATTACCGGCCAAGTTGAGGATTTTCTCGTTATAGACGTCATTCAGCATGCATTTCGTCCCGGCCGTCCCGACGCCGCCGGAGATCCGGCACATTGCCTCGGTCGTACAAAGCAATATATAGGGATCGTTCAGCCGGTTCGAGAAGGGGTTCTCGGCGGCTGAGGCCCGGGTTACCTGTTGAAAATCAAGAGGAAAGCCGGGCGGCTTTGGGATTGCGGCGTCCGATCGCCCCCAGGGGCGGACTGCGCGGCCACCCCGGTGACACTCCCGGTGCCGTCCCTTGAAGGCGAGCCCCGGTCGAACGGAGACCGTCCATGGACGCCAAGAATACTGTGATCAAGCCCTGGCAGCAGGGCCTTTCCGACCATGTCAGGACCGCGCCTGCGGCCAGCGCGCCGCGCCCCTCCCGCGAGGAAGCGGAAGCGGCCGTGCGGACGCTCATCGCCTATGCTGGCGACGATGCCACCCGCGAAGGCGTGCTCGATACGCCCAAGCGCGTGGTCGATGCTTACGATGAACTCTTCCAGGGCTATCGCGAAGTCCCGGCGGACTCGCTCGACCGCACCTTCTCGGAAACGTCCGGCTACAACGATTTCGTGCTGGTCAAGGACATTCCCTTCAACTCGCATTGCGAGCATCACATGATGCCGTTCTTTGGCCTGGCGCATATCGCGTACAAGCCGACGGATCGCGTGGTCGGCCTGTCGAAGCTGGCGCGGCTTGTTGATACCTATGCCAAGCGCCTGCAGACGCAGGAGAACATGACGGCGCAGATCGCCACCGCGCTCGAAGAAGTGATGAAGCCCAAGGGCGTGGCGGTAATGCTCGAAGCCGAGCATACCTGCATGACCATGCGCGGCGTGGCCAAGCCGGGCTCGCTGACGATGACCACGCATTTCTCCGGCACGTTCCGCGACGACCCGAACGAACTCGTTCGCTTCATGTCGCTGCTGCGCGGGAAGTAGCGCTCTCTCAGGCGCAGTCGTGATGCCTTCATTGCCGGGCTTGCCCCGGCAATTTACTGTCTGTCGTTCAGCGAGACTTTAGACATGGCTTCCTCTCACGACATCGAAGAAGGCCTGACCCTTCTTCCCAAATTCGACGCCGATGGCCTCGTGACCGCAGTGATAACCGACGCCGGCAATGGCGACGTGTTGATGGTCGCGCACATGAATGCCGAGGCGATTGCCAAAACCATCGAGACCGGCGAGGCCTGGTACTACAGCCGCTCGCGCAAGAAACTGTGGAAGAAGGGCGAGACCTCGGGCCACGTCCAGCGCGTCCAGGAACTGCGAGTCGATTGCGATCAGGACGCGCTGTGGCTCAAGGTCGTGCAGGAAGGCGAGGGTGCCTGCCACACCGGGCGGCGCTCGTGTTTCTATCGTGCGGTGCCGCTGGGCCAGACCGGCGCCGTGAAGCTGGAATTCCAGAACGCCGGGAAGGTGTTCGATCCGGACGCGGTTTATTCATCCAAAGGTTAGAGCGGTCGCGCCGCCATTACTGGCTCGACTTCTATCGATGAATCGATTATTTCTATCGATGAACGGGAGAGACCGGCCTCACGCTTGAGGCCGGCGCCGAAGGAGCAACCGCCCCGGAATCTCTCAGGCAAAAGAACCGTTCATCAGGATTTAGATCTCTGAAGAGTGGAGCCTCAAGCTCCCGCCGACGGTGAAAATCGCGAACGCAATGATGCTGTCGCGATGAAGCTCTCAGGCCAATGACAGAGGGGGCACGCAAGACGTCTGCGGACGATTGCGCGCACCTGTCAGAAGGGCCTGAGACATGCCTCCCCAAGCGTCCCCCAATTCATCCAAAACGGATTTCGACGTCATCGTGCTCGGTGGCGGCGTCGTCGGCATCAATACCGCTTACTTCAATCTGAAAAACGGCAAATCGGTTTGCATCGTCGACCGTCAGCCGGAAGCCGGGCTTGAGACCAGCTTCGCCAATGGCGGGCAGGTGTCAGTCAGTCATGCTGAGCCCTGGGCTAATCCATCGGCGCCGCTGAAGGTTCTCAAGTGGCTGATGCAGAGCGATGCGCCGCTGCTGTTTCGGCCGCGCATGGACATTCATCAATGGTTGTGGATCGCGCGCTTCCTGGTCGATTGCCTGCCGCATCGCGCCAATCGCCACACCACAGAGATTGTCAAACTGGCGGTGCAGAGCCGTTCGCTGATCCAGCAGATCCGCAGCGATGAGAATTTCCACTACGACGAGCGCAGCAAGGGCATCCTGCATTTCTATCGCAGCGCCCGCGAATTCGAGGCGGCGATTCCGGTCGCCGAACTGATGCGTCGATACGGCTGCGAGCGCACCGTGATCGACGCCGACAAGGTGGTCGAGATTGAGCCGGCTTTCGCCGGCAAGCGCCACGAGATTGCGGGTGCGACCTACACGGCCGCGGATGAAAGCGGCGATGCGCTCAATTTCACGCAAAATCTGTCTCTGGTTTGCGAGAAGATGGGCGCGACTTTCCTGTATAACACGCAGGTGACCGCGCTCGGCGCCGATCGCGCGTCCGGCGATGTGAGCAGCGTCGAGGTCGTGGGCCCCGACGGTTACAAGACATTGCGGGCGCGCGACATCGTGGTCAGCATGGGTTCGTGGTCGGCGCCATTCCTGCGCAACTACGGCATCAATCTGACGATCTATCCGGCCAAGGGCTATTCGGTGACAATTCCAACCGACGGCTCCAACATGGCGCCGGTGACGAGCCTGACCGATGACGAATACAAACTTGTCTATTCCAACTATGGCAGCCGGCTGCGCGTCGCCGGCACCGCGGAGTTGTCGGGCTATACGCGCGATCTCAACCGCACGCGCTGTCAGGCGATCGTTGACAACGTGAAGCAACTATTCCCGCAGGCCGGCAATTTCGACGCGGCGACGTTCTGGTCGGGCCTGCGTCCGGCGACGCCTTCGAATATTCCGTATGTCGGGCGCACGCGATATCGCAACCTTTGGCTCAATACCGGCCACGGCACGCTCGGTTGGACGTTAGGGGCCGGCTCGGGTTTCCGCGTCGCCGGCATGATCGCCGAAGGCGAAGGGCCGATGGCCGCCTGAGCCGCCAAGCTCGTCGTGCCCGGCAGAAGGCCGGGCATAACGGCGGAGACTACGTTTGTCCCGCGGCGGCGAGCAGCCGCTGCGCGCGAATGAGATGCGGGCGATCAAACATCTTGCCATCGATGCCGATGGCGCCGGCGCCGGGGTTGGCGGCGAAGGCGGCGATGATCGCCTTGGCCTTCTCGATCTGCTCCGGCGTTGGCGTGAACACCTCGTTGATCACCGGCACTTGCGCTGGATGAATGGCGAGCCGCCCGGTAAAGCCGTCGCGGCGTGCGGCGATCGTATCCTGGCGCAGGCCTTCGGAATTGCGGAAGTCGACATAGACCGTTTCGATTGCCGGCAGCTTGGCGGCCGCCGCGCCGAACAGGCAGATCGAGCGGGCGAGGCGATAGGGTTCTGTGAGAAAACCCTTGTCGTCGCGGTTCGATTCCGCGCCAAGCTCGGCGGAAAGATCCTCCGGGCCCCAGGTCATGCCGATCAGGCGCGGGCTCGCATCCTTGAAGGTGCCGGCGAGAAACAGCCCGGCCGCCGACTCGACATTCTGGGCCAGCACCTTGATCGAGCCTTCGGCGACGCCAGAGAGGGCTTCCTGCGCTGTAAGCTTCGCGTCGAGGTGAATAACGCTCGTGCCGCCTTCAGCCTTGGGAAACAGCACCGCATCGGGCATGCCCGGCACGATGGCTTCGAGGTCGGCGTCGGTCATGCCGGTATCGAGACCATTGATGCGCACGAACAGGCGCGGGCGCTCGGCCTTGCCGGTGTGCGCCTTCAGATAGTCGCGCGCGGCTTCACGCGCCGCCGGCTTGCGCTCGGGTGAAATCGAGTCTTCGAGATCGATGATGACGGCATCGGCGCCGGAGGCCATGGCCTTGTCGAGCTTGGCGCCGGCGTCGGCGGGGACAAAGAGGAGGGAACGCATGTAGGTTGGACTCCTTGGCCTCATCCTTCGAGACGCGGCCTTGCGGCCGCTCCTCAGGATGAGGAATGTTGACCCTCATGGTGGGGAGCCGCGCAAAGCGCGGCGTCTCGAACCATGAGGCCGGTCGTTATTTCGGCCGCTTGATGATGAAGGCGTTGCGCTTGCATTCGGCCACCAGCGTGCCGTCCTGCTTGAAAGCCTGGTGATGGAACTCGACGATACCGGCGGTCGCGCGCGATTTCGATTCGCGCTTGCTCACGACCGTGGTCTGGCAGTTGATCGTGTCGCCTTCGAACAGCGGATTGGGAAAACGGACGTCGGTCATGCCCAGATTGGCGATGGTGGTACCGACCGTCATGTCCGACACCTGTATGCCGATCATCAGGCCGAGCGTGAACAGCGAGTTCATCAGCGGCTGACCGAATTCTGTCTCGGTCTCGCAGAAATGGCGGTCGATATGCAGCGGCTGCGGATTGAGCGTCATGTTGGAGAACAACATGTTGTCCATCTGGGTCACGGTGCGGGTGTAGCGGTGCTCATAGAGCTTGCCGACCTCCATGTCCTCGAAATAGAGCCCGCCGCGTTTATGTCGTTGCACCGTTTCCGCCATTGTCCCGTTCTCCGCACTTTTTCGTTTTTTTGCACCGAGGCCGGTAACCCGGCACGCCGGCTACAAATGCCGTTAACCGTTCGTTTACCATAATTACCCAAGGTCTCCAGGAGCAGTTCCCGCCCTGTTGGCCGTTTGCAGCCGGCTTTTTAACGCCGGCAACCCCGAGGGCAACCCGATGGCTGTCGATCGCGTCGCCAATAGCGCCGCTGTCCCTGGTGTCGCACCGCATATCAGCGGCGCGATCAGCAAAGCGGCGGAATCGACCGGGATCAGCTTCCAGTATCTGCTCACCACGGCCCGTATCGAATCCAGCCTGAATCCGCAGGCGCAGGCCGCGACCTCGTCGGCCAAGGGCCTTTACCAGTTCATCGACCAGACCTGGCTTGCCACCGTCAAGCAGGACGGTGCTTCGCTTGGCCTCGGCCAGTATGCCGACGCCATCACAAGGACCGCCAGCGGCCGTTACGAGGTCGCCGATCCGGCGATGCGGTCCGAGATTCTCAAGCAGCGGACCGATCCGGCGATGAGCGCCATGATGGCCGGCGCGCTGGCGCGGACCAATGCGGAGTACCTCACCGCCGTCACCGGCAAAGTGCCGACCGAGGGCGAACTCTACACCGCGCATTTTCTCGGGCCGGATGGGGCGGGGCGGCTGATCAATGCAGTCAACTCGCGCGGCAACGCTAATGCCGCCGCCATGTTTCCCGCTGCGGCCGCGGCCAACCGGCCGATCTTCTACAACCGCGATGGTTCGGCCCGCACGGTGACCGAGGTCTATGACCGGCTTACGGCGAAATTCGATAATACGCGCCTGGCGCTGGTGCAGAATGTCGACCGTCCGCCGGCGCCGATTGACCAGCCGGGGACCGGTCATGTCCTCGGGGCGCAAGCTCCCGACAGTGCGCCGTCAGCGCCGTCAGCGACGCGAGCGGTCGCGGCGCCGGTCAAGGTGCCCGATACCGCGGGCATGACCCAGGTGCTGGCCGCGGCCGACAATCGTCCGCCGCCGGTGCCGTCGCGGCCTTTGTTCGCCGCGATGTTCAGCGATGGCGAGCGCGGTGCGGTGAGCCGCACGGTGACGTCACTCTGGTCGGATACGGAGGGGGCGGGAAGCGGGGCCACGTCATTGCCGGCGCCGGGCCCGGTCGCTTCGGCTGATCGGCCGGTGCGGATGCACGACCTGTTCACCGACAGCGCCGCGCGGGCGCGGGGGCTCTTTACCGGGCGCGGTTAGCGCCCATTCTGGGACTTGCAGCACATTCCGCGCCAACGTCGTTAATCTCTTCTCAAGAACTATGCTGAACGCTTTGTTAAGTGTCGCGGGCTAGGATGGCTGCGTTCGCCGTTGTGTTGGCGAGTGTTTGTAGCGTCCGGTCGTGTCATGATTGTTCGTCAGTTCCTGCAGTGGCTGCGTAATGCATCGCCCGGTGAGCGTGCCGAGGCGACTTCCGCTCTGGCGAGAGCCTATCTCCATTCCGATTTATCAGCCGACGATCTATCCGCCGCCGAAGGCGCGATGATCATGTTGCTCGACGATCCGTCGCCGCTGGTGCGCGGCGCCTTGGCGCAAGTGTTCGCTTCGGCGCAGAAAGCGCCGCCAATCGTAGTCCATGCGCTGGCCGCCGATCAGCCGGAAGTCGCCATTCCCGTATTGTCGCGTTCGCCGCTCTTGAGCGACGAGGATCTCGTCGATCTGTTCGCCACCGCCCAGCCGGATTCGCAATTGGCGATCGCTTCGCGGGCGATACTGACCACGCCGGTCGCCGCCGCTATCGCGGAAGTCGGTTGCGCGCAGGCTTGTCTGGCGCTGCTCGAGAACCCCGATGCGGACATCGCGCTGTTCTCGATCGACCGCATCATCGAGCGCTTCGGTCATCTTGCTGCGATCCGCGAGAACCTGATCGCGCGCAGCGATCTGCCGATGGCGACGCGTCAGGCGCTGCTCGCCAAGCTGTCGCAGACTTTGGCGGGTTTCGTCACGGCGCGGCATTGGCTCGGCTCCGAGCACGCAGAATATGCCGCGCGTGAGGCCTGCGAGAAGGCCACCGTCGCGCTTGCCGCCGAGACGCCCTACGAGGAAATCGCCGAACTGATGCGGCATCTGCGCCAAAGCGGGCAGCTCACCGCCGGCATGATTCTTCGGGCGCTGTTGTCCGGCAATGTCGTGCTGTTCGAGGAGGCCATCGCCGAACTGACCGGCATGTCCATCGACCGTGTGTCGGCCTACATCAATGACAAGCATGTTTCCGGCTTCCGCGCGATCTACACCAAGGCCGGCTTGCCGGATGCCGCCTATCCGGCCTTCCGCGAAGCCATCGCCGCCTTGCGCGACGGCATTCTGGTCGGCGAGACCGGCGGGGTGTCGCGACTCAAACGCCGCATGGTCGAGCATGTTTTGCACGCATGCGCCCTCGAGCGCCGCGACGATATGGCTTCGCTGCTCGCGCTGCTGCGCCGTTTCGCGGTCGAAGCTGCACGCGAGGAAGCGCGCATGTTCTGCGACGATCTGGTGGCTTACGAGCCGATGCCCTACATGCCGCAGATCCACGAGACCCGGCTGGTCGCGTAGGGCGTACCTCGAATTTAGCGGTTAGGGAGTTTGGGTTCGCGCTTTCAGCACGCGCCGGAATTCAACGCGCTTAAGCCGGCGTTAGAGGCGGCGAACCCGTGATTTGTTCGATGATGTCGGGCCGGGTCTTGTTCTCTTCGACCAGGAAATGATCGGTGACATCACGCAGTTTGTGGTTGAGCTGCGATGCGAGTTCCTTGGCGTCGGAGCGGGCATATTCGCGATGAATGGCGCGCACAGCGTCGACATGCTGGCTGATCAGCTTGATCGGAATGCGGTTGGGCTGTGGCGTGTATTCGATCAGTCGGCACAGGCTGTCGGCAATGGCGGCGACCGCCGGGAAACCGAGTGTTGCGGCCTGGCCCTTGATATCGTGGGCGGCGTGAAACAGAGCGGTTTTCGCGTTCTCAGTGACGCCGCGCGCGACGATGGTCTGCCGGCACTTGTCGAGGCGTTCGCATTCCTCTTCCATCCAGCCGGCAAATTCGCTGGACAATTCGGCAAGCGCCTGTTCGGCCCGCGCCACAGGATCGTCTTCGCCCGCGGCGAGCGGCGTGTCGGTGACGGCCTTGCGCAACTTGTTCTCGGGCCGGATGACCTCGTGATCACCGTAGGTCATGATCGCGACTGAGTTCTTTTTGGACCGCATATTGCGCTGCCTTGGTCAGCTCGGGGTACGAACTTTTTCGAGCAGGGTTGAGTGCTTGATGACATCGGCCTTGCCGCCCTTGCGCCGTTCGGGGCCGACGTAACCTGCGCCGGTGCTGCGGCGGCGGTCGGGACCGAAATAGGTTCGGGTGCGGATAAACGGCCGCGGATTGACGACGATATTGACGATCCGCTCGTAGAGGCCCTTTGCCGAAATCGGCTTGGCCAGGAATTCGGTGATGCCGGCGTCACGTGCAGCGGTCACGCGCTTCTTTTCCGAATGGCCGGTGAGCATGATGATGGCGACGTAAGGGTTGCCGTTGGCGCCGGGCTGGCGGATCATTTGCGTCAGTTCCAGGCCGTCGAAGATGGGCATCGTCCAGTCGCTGATGACGATGTCGGGGCCGAAGTGGTTGAAGGCTTCGAGCCCGGTGGCGCCATCTTCCGCCTCGAAAACCTCACGAGCGCCGAAGCCATGGAGCAGGGTGCGCAGAATACGGCGCATGTGCGCATTGTCGTCGATGACGAGGAAGCGCAGCCGATTGAAATCGATGCGGACCATTGTGCCCCGGAAACACGCGCGCGCTTCGGATGTGCCGAAACAGGCGGAAAACCTACAGATTTAGGGTTAATGGAGCGTTTCGGCCGATGAAACCCGCCGGTTCTCGTCGCTTTTCAACGGTTGAAAGGTCGGCGAGAACGACCGCCGAGGGGCTGGTCATCCCCGTACCGGCGTCTAAGCTGCCAACAACCGCTCGCGCCGGGCGGCTCTACGGCCCTGTGGCCTCGCGATAGTTCGTCTGCAAACGGAATGGTCCCGCCATGAAGACAATCCTGATCCCGACCGAAGACCATGACGCCATGCCGGCGGTGCTTGAGGGCGCACGCCTGATCGCGCGGGCCTTCGACAGTTACATGGAAGGCTTCGCGGTGCGGCCGTCGCCGGGCACCTATGTCACGGTCGAGCCTGTGTCGAGCCTGGCTATTTCCGGGGTGTTCGAAGCTGATACGGCCAAGGTGAAGGCCGAGTTCGAAAAGTTCATGCAGGGTCGCAATGTGCCGCTGGGTGGCACCGAAGTGCCGGCGGTCTATTCCTATGCCTGGCCGCGCGCTGAGGCGATGGAGGATGCCTTCATCGGTAACTACGGCCGCATCTTCGATCTGATCGTGCTCGGCCGGCCGGGCTCGGCACCGGAAAATCCGCGAATGCCGCCGCTCGAAGCCGCGCTGTTCGACGCCGGCAAGCCGGTGTTGATTGTGCCGAAGCAGACGCCGGCCGGGATCGGCCGTAATGTTCTCATTGCCTGGAACGGCTCGACCGAACAGGCCCACACCAACGCCTTCGCCATGCCGTTCCTCAGGCAAGCGGACAAGGTGACGGTTCTGTTCGTACAGGGCGGTTCGCCCGACGGACCACCGGTGGAGGAGGCGGCGCGGCACCTGCGGCGTAACGGCGTCAAGGCCGAGGCGGTCTCCGTCAAGCGCGGCGACCGGCAATCAGGCGAGGCGATCGGCGAACTCACGCTGGAGTATGCGGCCTCGCTCGGCTGCGACCTGGTGGTGAAGAGCGCCTATACGCAAAGCCGTTTGCGCCAGATGATTTTCGGCGGCGCGACGCGACACATTCTTGCCAACGCCACTGTGCCGGTGTTGATGGCACACTGAGGGGGAAGACAAGCAGGACGATTCGTTGCCCAACACCCCCAATCCAGCCCCCGGCGTGTCGAAGCATCCCGGCTTTCTCGCCATCTTCCCCTCCATCATGCTGCCGATGTTTCTGGCGGTGGTGGACCAGACCATCATCGCGACGGCGTTGCCGGCGATCGTGGCCGCGACCGGCGAGGTCGAGCGCGCGTCCTGGATCGTCGTTTCTTATCTGATTGCCGCGACCATCGCAGCGCCGGTCTATGGCCGACTCGGCGATTCCTTCGGCCGTCGCCGGATCATGTATTTCGCTCTCGCCATCTTCATGGTCGCGTCGGTTTTGTGCGCGGCATCGACCACAATCCTCACGCTGACCTTAGCGCGTGTGCTGCAAGGTCTCGGCGGAGGCGGCCTGATGACCTTGTCACAGGCGCTGATCGGAGAGTCCATTCCGCCGCGCGAGCGCGCCCGTTATCAGGGTTATCTTGCTGCCGTCGCGGTTTGCGCCAACAGTTTCGGCCCGATCGCCGGTGGTTTTCTCACCGAGCACTTCGGCTGGCAGTCGATTTTTCTGGTCAATCTGCCGATTGGACTATTCGCGTTCTATCTGGTGACCCGGTTGCCGCCTCCGCATGGCGAACGCTTGGCCTGGCGCGCCGATCCGGGAGGCGCCATTCTGTTTGCAATCTTCGTTGCGACGACACTGCTGGCGCTGGAACAGGTGCAGCGTGCCGATCTGGCGAACCTGCCGATCGGTGCCGCGCTGCTGGCAGCCGGTGTCATCGCTCTTGTTATTCTCGTCTGGCACGAGAACCGTGCGGCCTCGCCGCTCATTCCGCTCTCGCTGCTGCGGCAATCGGCGATCTGGCACAGCGACGCCATGGCGGCCTGTCACGGCGCCGCGCTGGTATCGCTGATCACCTTCCTGCCGGTCTATCTCGAAGTGGTGCGCGGATTTTCGCCGTCCGCGACGGGCCTCGTGCTGGTGCCGCTCACGGTTGGCATCGGTGTCGGCTCGCTGGTCACAGGCCGGCTGGTCAACATCACCGGGCGTCTGATGATCTATCCCGTGGTCGGGCTATTCATCGCGACACTCGATTTCATGGTGTTGTCGCTATTTGGCGACAGGTTCGATATCGTCGCGCTCGCGATTCTGCTGCTCGTCAACGGTCTCGCGATGGGCACGGTCATGGGCGTGGTGCAGGTCAGCGTGCAGAACGCCGCCGGACAGCTGCGGCTCGGCGAGGCCGCCGCTTCGGTTCAGTTTTCGCGCTCGATCGGCGCTGCTTTTGGCACGGCGCTGGTGGCGACGCTTTTGTTCGCGGTGCTGTCGTTGCGTAATCCGGATTCGGCGCGGGTCTTTGCCGCGATGTTCGAGCACGCTAAGCATGCCGGCGCCGGTTTGTCAGTGTCTCAGCTATCGGAGATTCAGGGCGATATCACGGTCGCGTTCCGCGCCGCCTTTATGGCGATGGCGCTGTTCACGACTTGCGGCTTTTTCCTGTCCATCACAAATCCGCAAAAGCGGATCTGAACAGGGCTTAGAAACCGAATTGTTCGGTGAGGATGCGCTCGTCGAGACTGTGGCCCGGGTCGAACAGCAGGTTCAGCGAGATGGCGTGATCCATGCTGATATTGACCTTGCGTACAAAGCGCACTTCGTCGTGATCGGCAACCGCAGCAACCGGGCGCTTGTCGGCTTCCATGACCTCGATGGTGACATGCGCCTTGTCCGGCAACAGGGCGCCACGCCAGCGCCGTGGCCGGAACGGCGAGATTGGCGTCAGCGCGAGCAGGGGGGCATTGATCGGGATGATCGCGCCTTGCGCCGATAGATTATAAGCGGTCGAGCCCGCTGGCGTCGCGACCAGCACACCGTCGGCGACCAGCTCGGCGAGCCGCTCCTTGCCGTCGATGAGAATGCGCAGACGCGCGGCTTGCGCGCTCTGCCGGAACAACGACACCTCGTTGATGGCGCGCCGCTCATGGATCACGCCCGCTTCGTCGCGCGCTTGCATGATCAGCGGATGGATGATGGTCGTGTGCGCCGCGGCCAGGCGCTCATGCAAGCCTTCAAGCGAATATTCATTCATCAGGAAGCCGACCGTGCCGCGGTGCATGCCGTAGATCGGCTTGGCCGAGGTCATGAAGCGGTGCAACGTCTGCAGCATCAGGCCGTCGCCGCCCAGCGCGACGATGACGTCGGCTTCCTTCGGGTCGGCATTGTCGTAGCGCGCCTCGAGCTGAGCAATGGCGGCGCGCGCCTCCGGCGTCGGGCTGGCGACAAAGGCGATGCGCTTGAATGAGGGGGCCGAGGGGCTCATCGGGGGCTCTTGAGAGACCGGTCCCGCGCAATGAGAATCTTGCGCAAGTCCCTGTCAGACATTCGATTTCCGGCGCTCCTTTATACGACTTGGGTTCGCTTTGTCGAGGCGGGATGGCCAAAGCCCGGCGCCGAAGCGCCGGGCAGGTCGTCCTTTGCAAGGATCAGGCGATCGGCTTTACCCTGGAGCCCTAGAACTCCCTTTCAGTCGGTCTCCGTCAGGCGTCGAGCATGACGGTCCTGGAGTCGTTGCCATCGTGATCGGCGAGGAGATTTGGCAGGTCTATCAGGGCAATCATGACGTCCTCATTCGACACCAGGCCGGCAAGGAAACTGGTCGAATCAGCGTGCCCGGTGCGCGGCACCGGCTGGATCTGCGCGGCCGTCACGGCGACGATATCAAGCACGCGGTCGCCGATGAGGCCGACCTGGCGGTCGCCGATCTGAACGATGATGACGATGTGCAAGGGTGAGGTTTCGGTCAGACCTTGGCCGAACCGACAGCGCAGGTCGACGATCGGGACGATAGCGCCACGCAGATTGAGCACTCCGCGGACATAGTCCGGCTGCTTCGGCAGATGAGTGATGTCAGACCAGCCCTTGATTTCGCGTACGGCCATGATGTCGACGCCGTATTGTTCATCGCCGATGGCAAAACTGATGAATTCGGTGGCTGTGGCCGGCGCGGTGGATCGGGATGTCGGTTCGACACGGTGATCCACTGCATTGTGTTCAGTCGCAGGCAGGTTCATTTACATCATCCTGATGTCGCGGGTGTGGAGACCGCCGACTTGGCCGCGATGCGATCTCTTTTCATCGCGGCCGAGTCGGGACGGTTCGGAGGTATTTCGATCGAGCGGCGAACTAGAATTGCTGCCACTCGTCGTTAACGGCCGTGGCGAGTGCGGTCTGCATGCCGCGCGCGGTTCCGGCAGTGCGCCGGGCTGGCGCAGCCTTAGTGCCGGCGGGAGTACGTTGCGGCACGGTCTTTGACGCCGGCGTGGCAGACGGCTCGACTCTCGGCGCAGGAGCATGTTGCCCCACCTGCGCCGTTGCCGAGTGACCTTTCACGCGCGGGCGGAAGAACGCGATCCGTTGATCGTTCGACATCGCTTTGGCCTGCTGTTCGAGCGTCTTGGCGGTGGCGGCGTTCTCTTCCACCAGCGCCGAGTTTTGTTGCGTCACGACATCCATCTGCGAAAGAGCTTTCGTGATCTCGGTGATGCCGGTCGACTGCTCGATGCTGGCGCTGGCGATTTCGGAAACGACGGCAGTAACCTTCTGAATGGAGGTGACGATTTCATCGAGCGACTGGCCGACTTTGTTGACCAGTTCGACGCCGTCCTTCACTTGAGTGCTGCTGCTGTTGATGAGGTCCTTGATGTCCTTGGCCGCTTGCGAGGAGCGCTGCGCCAGGCTGCGAACTTCGGAAGCAACGACAGCGAAACCGCGCCCTGCTTCGCCGGCCCGCGCTGCCTCGACGGCCGCGTTGAGAGCGAGGAGGTTGGTCTGACGGGCGATTTCATCGATGACGACGATGATGTTGGAGATTTTCGTCGATGAATCTTCGATCTGGGCCATGGCTTCGACCGTCTTGGTCACGACCGCACCGCCGCGGTTTGCGACATCGCGGGCACTGACCGCGAGATCGCTTGCCTGCTTGGCGTTTTCCGCATTCTTCTTAACGGTGGCAGACATCTCTTCCATTGAGGATGAAGTCTCCTCAAGGCTTGCGGCCTGTTCTTCCGTACGCTGGGAGAGATCGGTGGTGGCGTTGGCGATCTCAACCGCGGCGTTGGTAACCTCGCTGGACGAGACTTTGATCGTGGCAATGGTGTCACCAAAACGCTCGACGATCATTTCGCCGGCTCCGGCAATCTGGCCGACTTCGTCTTTGCGGCCGAGGCCGGTCATCGTGACATTGAAGTCGCCTTCGGAAACCTTCTTGAGCTGGGCCACGACCGAAACTATCGGGGTTGCCACAGTCTTCGTCAGGAAGAACCCGAAAAAGATCGCGAACACAATCGTGATCACTGAGCCGCCAACCATGGCCCAGGTCGCGAAACGTCCCGCCGAATCGCTGGCGGCCTGGCGTACGGCCAGAAGGTCGCGCTCCATTTTGTCGACCTGCGCCATAATGCTGCGGATGCCGTCCATGGACGTCTTGCCGGCGCCGCCGGCCTCCATCGACCGGGCCTGCTCGCGGGTGGCGGGATTGCGCATCAGTTCGATTTCAACCTTGCCGACCTGCGTCGCCCATTGCTCCTCAAGCGCCTTTACTTTGTCGAGCCGATCCTGCTGGACGGGGTTGTCCGATGTTAGGGCTTTGATTGCTTTGAAATTCTGAGCGAAGTTGGCTTCGCCTGCTTTCATTGGCTCGAGGAATTTCTCGTCGCCAGCGATGAGATAGCCGCGCAATCCGGTTTCGCGATCGACCATGTCGCTGACAAGCTTTCCGGCGACTTCAAGAACCCGATAGGTATGCGTGTTCCAGCTCTGCGCCTTCTCCATGGCTGACAGGCTGTTCAGAACAATGGCAGTCAACGCCAGGAGAACGGCAATTACTGCTGCGAATGACAGGGCGAGTTTGTGTGCAATCTTCAAGTTGAGCAGGAGGTTCATTGGGCGTCCAGGTTGTTTGGAGGAAGTCTGTTAGGCGCCGCGGCCGTGGCGGACAGTCGCTAATGCCACAATAATTGCGGCAGCCACTCGCGAAGGGATGAGGGTCCCGCGCCTAGGCTCTTTCTAAAAAACAAGTCCTAAAAGACGGTTTGAAATATGCTTAATTTATATGTACATAATATATCTAACTTCCCGAGCCACCAGTCGCCATCGCTTGTGGCTGCCTCTCTAATCAATAAAGACTGACGCCGGCTAACGAGCCGACCTCAGTGTTCTGGCGTAAATGCAAGGCAATGTCAGTCCGTGCCGACCCCGTCGATCGCGGCTTTGCGCTGGATATATTCCAGGTAGTTGGTGCTGCCGCAGAGCGTGGCGACGTTGGTGAGATACTCGCGGGCTTTGACGCGGTTGCGCTGTTCGGCGTGCCACATGCCGTAATCGGAACAGGAGCGGCGCGTTTCGGGTCGGCTTTCAGCACCGCCTTGTAGAAAATCTTTGACGGCGCGTAGTCGCCCATGCGGCGATTGGCATAGCCGCTACAGTTGGCGACGTCGGCGTGCAAATGCCCGGCGCCGCGGCGCCGGGCAGGTCGTTCTTTGGAAGGGATCAGGCAATCGGCCTTCGCCTGGTGCTCTAGAACTCCTTCCAGTCGGTGTCGGCGCTGGCCGTCTCGATCTTCTTGAGCGCGCCGCCGGTTCCGGTGTGCTTGAGCTGGACGACGGACTTGGGGGCCGTCGGCTTTGCTGAAGCCGGTTTGGCAGGCACCACTTTGGCGATGGCAGGCTTGGCCGCCGGTGCTCTGCCGCCTATTTCGGTTTCGATAGCCGAAGTGCTGCGAACCGTGGTGCGGTCATTCTGGCCGAGTTGGAAGAACGCGACCTGTTCGTCCATCATCTTGGCCTGATGCTCGAGGGTCTTGGCGGTGGCCGCATTTTCCTCGACCAGCGCCGAGTTTTGCTGCGTCACTTCATCCATCTGGGTGAGCGCCTTGTTGATCTGATCGATGCCGGTGGCCTGCTCGATGCTGGCATTGGCGATATCGGTCACGATCTCGGCGACCTTCTTGATCGAGGTGACGATATCGTTGAGCGAGGTGCCGGCCTGGTTGACGAGGTCGACGCCTTCCTTCACCTGGACGCTCGAGTTGGTGATGAGGTCCTTGATATCCTTGGCCGCCTGCGAGGAACGCTGGGCGAGGCTGCGGACTTCGGAGGCCACCACCGCGAAGCCACGGCCGGCTTCACCCGCACGGGCCGCTTCCACGGCCGCGTTGAGGGCGAGCAGGTTGGTCTGGCGGGCGATCTCGTCGATGACACCGATGATGTCGGTGATCTTCTGCGAGGACTCCTCGATCTTGGCCATGGCTTCGACGGTGCGGGCGACCACCTTGCCGCCGAGATCCGCGACGTCGCGGGTCTCGTTGGCCGAACGGCTGGCTTCCTGGGCGTTCTCGGCGTTGCGGCGCACGGTCGAGGTGAGCTCTTCCATGGCGGCGGAGGTTTCTTCCAGGCTCGCGGCCTGTTCCTCGGTGCGCTGGGAGAGATCGGTGGTCGAGGTCGAGATTTCGGCCGAGGCGTTAGTCACTTCGCGGCCGGAGGCTTTGATCTCGGCGATCGTCTCGCGCACTTTCTCCGCCATTTGCCGAACCGACGCAGCGATCTGGCCAACTTCGTCCTTGCGGTCGGTATTCGGGACCTTGACGGTGAAGTTACCTGCAGCGATTTCGTCGAGCGGCTTGACCATTTCGCGAAGGGGGCGGGCGATGGTCATCGCGCCCATCAATGCCGCGGCGATCAAAATCGAGATCGTCAACACGCCCAATATGACCGATATGCGGTTGGCAAAATCGGCGGTGTCCTGAGCTTCGATCATCCGATCGCTTTTAGTCTTGACCGCGGCTTTTCTGGCCTCGGCGACGAGCGCGTTGATGCGTTCTGCGGTTGCCAGCGAAACCTTGGCTGCGGCAAGTTGCTTGCCGTCAAATTCGGTTGCTTGTGCAGCGTCTTGTCTGGCCTGGGCCTCGATCATCTGCCTCCTGAAGTCGACGATGACTTTAGCGTCCTTGGCATACTGATCGAGCGTGGCAATGATTTCTTCGAATCGGGCCCGATTTTCCGGCTTGGCGAACTTTGGCAAGAGAGAGGATGCCTGATCGTGGCTGGTCTTACGGCGCTCCTCAAGAGTCGTCACGGCCGCCTGCATTTGGTCGAGGCTGCGGGACAGGCGTACATCGCGGACGGCCAATTGCAAGCTGCGCAAATTGGACTCGGTTGCGGTAGCTCCTTGCAGGATGTCGGCCTGCATGTTGGCAAGGTCGGTCGAGGATCTGACCGAGCTGCTACCCATAATCTGCCCCACGATGAGGCCGACCGCGAACAGAATACCAAGCCCGGACATCATTGAAAGTTTGAGCCCGATGCTGATATTGGAAAGCTTTAACATTGATTTCTCCTGGCGATGGAAAGAGAGCTGTTGATAGATGCGACGTCACTGCGGCTCGTCACCGCAGATAAAGTTACGGAGTCCCCCCTCAGAGACCCGTTACGCGTCGAGGACGATTGTCTTGGAGTCGATGCCGTTGTGGTCGGCAAGCAGGTTTGGCAGGTCGATCAAGGCGATCATGACGTCTTCATTCGACACCAGTCCGGCAAGAAAGTTGGTCGAATGGGTGTGGCTGGTGCGCGGTACCTGTTGGATCTGCGCCGGCGTCACCGATACGATGTCAAGCACGCGATCGCCGATGAGACCGACCTGGCGGTCGCCGATCTGCACGATGATGACGATGTGCAATGGTGAGGTTTCGGTCAGGCCCTGGCCGAAGCGGCAGCGCAGGTCGACGATCGGGACGATAGCGCCGCGCAAGTTGAGCACGCCGCGCACATAGTCCGGTTGCTTGGGCAGATGAGTAATGTCCGACCAGCCCTTGATTTCGCGCACGGCCATGATGTCGACACCGTACTGCTCCTCGCCAATGGCGAAGCTGATGAACTCGGTGACATTTGATGCCCCCGCGGCGGCTTCGGTCAGAGGAGCGGTCGTCGCCGAGGCAACGGGCTGTGCCGTAACAGGAGGTGATGTAGCAATCTGAGTCATTGAGGCTTCCTTCTCTTGACCCTACGACAAACAGCGCCTGCATGCGCGACGGCAGCGCCGCGCATTGCTCTCGACAGAGGCAATTCGTCGTTTGAGGGTAGGGATAGGAATACCCGCGTAATTTTAAATCGCGATTGAATTTAAACTTAATCTACTTTGCGCAGATGCGTTCAAATCACGACAGTAAGATGTGTTACCTGACAGAGCGAAGAATTTAAAAACACAATAACTGCATCGCATTTTTGCGTTTGTCGACGTGGCGGAATTTTATAAATAACAAGTGCCAGACTGGGAATCCATGATGCGTTTATCAACGTCGTCGATGCGATGCCGCGAATCACTTGGCGACGTTCGTCTGTGATCAGAGTCCGAAAAATTGGGCGGCACGACGATCGAGGGGAGATCGCCGCGCCGCCCGGAGCCGATGGCATCGCCTCCATCGGACTTCGCTGAGAGCCCTAGAACTCCTTCCAGTCGGTGTCGGCGCTGGCCGTCTCGATCTTCTTGACCGCGCCGCCGGTGCCGGTCTGCTTAAGCTGCACCACCGCCTGATACTTGGCCGGGACCGGCTTCGCGATCGCCACTGCCGGCTTGGCGTCCACCGGCCTTGCTTCGGCCGACCGGGCAGGCTTGGCCGCCGGCGTCTTGGGCACCATTTCCTTGGCAATCCGGCCGGCCATCGCGGCCTCTTCCTGACCGAGTTGGAAGAACGCGACCTGTTCGTCCATCATCTTGGCCTGATGCTCGAGGGTCTTGGCCGTGGCGGCATTTTCCTCGACCAGCGCCGAGTTCTGCTGCGTCACTTCATCCATCTGGGTGAGCGCCTTGTTGATCTGATCGATGCCGGTGGCCTGCTCGATGCTGGCATTGGCGATGTCGGTCACGATCTCGGCGACCTTTTTGATCGAGGTGACGATATCGTTGAGCGAGGTGCCGGCCTGGTTGACGAGGTCGACGCCTTCCTTCACCTGGACGCTCGAGTTGGTGATGAGGTCCTTGATATCCTTGGCCGCCTGCGAGGAACGCTGGGCGAGGCTGCGGACTTCGGAGGCCACCACCGCGAAGCCACGGCCGGCTTCACCCGCACGGGCCGCTTCCACGGCCGCGTTGAGGGCGAGCAGGTTGGTCTGGCGGGCGATCTCGTCGATGACACCGATGATGTCGGTGATCTTCTGCGAGGACTCCTCGATCTTGGCCATGGCCTCGACGGTGCGGGCGACCACCTTGCCGCCGAGATCCGCGACGTCGCGGGTCTCGTTGGCCGAACGGCTGGCTTCCTGGGCGTTCTCGGCGTTGCGGCGCACGGTCGAGGTGAGCTCTTCCATGGCGGCGGAGGTTTCTTCCAGGCTCGCGGCCTGTTCTTCGGTGCGCTGGGAGAGATCGGTGGTCGAGGTCGAGATTTCGGCCGAGGCGTTGGTCACTTCGCGGCCGGAGGCTTTGATCTCGTGGATGGTGGTCCGGACCTTCTCCGCCATGACCTGGACCGAGTTGGCGATCTGGCCGACCTCGTCCTTGCGATCGAGACCTGGTACCTTGATGGCAAAGTTGCCTTCGGCGATCTTGTCGAGCGGATCGACCAGGGCGCGAAGCGGCGAGGCGATACCGTACTGGCCGATTGTGAAGCCAATGATGAGGCCAAGGATGATGCCGATGGCGGCGCCGCCCATCATCAGTTTCGACGTATAGAGATATTCGGCGGTGGCGTCGTTCGAAACGGTCTCGACGTCCTTGTCCAAGCCTTCGGCCAGCACCCGGAGATTGACACGCACCTTGTTGGCGAGTTCTGCGCTCGACATTGCCTCCTTGCGCAGCCGGTCCAGTTCGGCGGTCATCTGGAAGTTGGTCACTGCGGCGGCGGCGCGGAAGGTGCCGTTGAGCTCCTTCTGGTAGGTGGTCCAGTCGGCTTCAAGCTCCGCCAACTTGGCCTTGACGTGGGGCCGGGTGGCCTTCTCCTTGAGCCACTGGAAGCGCTCCTGGAACAGCTTGCTCTCCGACGCGACAGCATCCTGCGCGGTCTTGATGCTTTCCGGGCGCGGATCGGTCGAGACCTGGAATTCGGCTCGGTTGATGGCGAGAAGGTTGACGGCAAGACGCTGAGCCATCGTCGACTGGCTGGATACGACCTCCATCCGGTCGGTCGCTTCGCTCAGCGACTTGAGGGAGGTGATGCCGAGCCAGGCGATGGCGGACGCCACCATGGCGAGCAGCATGACGACGGAAACTATCTTGGTCAGCACTTTGAAGCGAGCAAGGATGGACATCTAAATCCCCATTTTCCTGATTAGATAATGTTGGCGCGATGAGATTTTTTAAGCGTCGAGAACGACGGTCTTCTGTTCGTTGGCGACATGGTCCGCCAACAGGTGCGGCAGATCGATCAAGGCGATCATGACGTCCTCGTTCGACACCAGCCCGGCAAGAAAGCTGGTCGAATGAGCGTGACTGGTGCGCGGCACCTGTTGGATCTGCGCCGGCGTCACCGACACGATGTCAAGCACGCGATCGCCGATGAGACCGACCTGACGGTCGCCGATCTGCACGATGATGACGATGTGCAGCGGCGTGGTTTCGGTCAGGCCCTGGCCGAAACGGCAGCGCAGGTCGACGATCGGAACGATGGCGCCACGCAAATTGAGCACGCCGCGCACATAGTCCGGTTGCTTGGGCAGGTGGGTAATGTCCGACCAGCCCTTGATTTCGCGCACGGCCATGATGTCGACGCCGTACTGCTCCTCACCAATGGCGAAGCTGATGAACTCGGTAACGTGCGAGGCCGCCGTGCCGTTGACGGCGGACTCGGAATCGTTGGTTGTATTGATACTAATCTTAGGTTGAGTAATGATGGGTGTGGGTGCGACAACTTGCGACATTCCAGTGGTCCTTATTGTCCCTACGACAGGCAATAGTCATCGAAATGCGCGGCTTTACTTGGCCGAACATACCGCTCTGACGCGGAATCAAATCACACGAAGAGCATGTAGTAATAAGATACCGTGTTTACCTTAAGTTGAAATTGATTTTATTCATAATATAAATAGTTAATAAATATTGTTAATACACGTATAGGCTGTATATGGCGAGCCGCTGTATCGGCAAAATCCGAGAAAATACATCGTGTTGCCGTGTTGCCGTGCTGCCGCGATAGCGTCGTCGAAGCGATCGACAAATTGGATGACGAAATTTCTAGAGTGAATGGCGCGCGGTTGGCGCCGGAGCAATGCGAATCAGAATGCATCGCTCGTTGCACGAGGCGCCAGGAGAGGCGGAAACAAAAAAAACCGCCGGGTGATATGAGCCCGGCGGTTAGAATTTGTCGCTTGTGCGATTGTGCGGTTAAAGCAAGCCGGCGATCAGTACGTGCCGGTGCCGTCGATCACGGCTTTGAGCTCGATATACTCCTGGCAGTTGGTGTTGCCGCAGAGCGAGGCGACCTTTGTCAGATACTCACGAGCCTTGACGCGGTTGCCCTGTTCGGCCTGCCACATACCGTAATAGGACCATGTGCGGGTGTGCTTCGGGTCGGCTTTCAGCGCAGCCTCGTACCAGATCTTCGACTGCTCATAGTTGCCCATACGGCGGTTGGCATAGCCGATGTAGTTGGCAACGTCCGGGTTGCTGTCGCGGCCGAGTGCATGCATCGCGGCAATGCCCGCATCGTATTGGCCGGCGAGAATCAATTGACGCGCTGCGCGATAGTCACGCAGGAATTTCTCATGGGCCTTGGCTTGCGCGAGCTGCTGCTCCGGCTGTTCGATTGCGCTGCCTTTCTTGTCCTTCTTCTTGTCGTCTGTCGGCGTATCGGTGCCGGCCGCATAGACCGGCTTGAGGCCAACGGCGGTGACGAGCAAGGCCGCGGCGGCGATTTGAGGGAGGTGACGTAAAACACGGATGAGGGTCATGGCGGTTGGACCTCTGTGGTTGATGCGGCACGGCGACAGGTTACGCCAGGTCGCCGGCCCAACAGGAAAAACAATTCGTGAAGTCGTTTAGTCCCGCCGGGAAACGAAATTTATCCGGCCACCAGGCCGGCAGGGTGGTTCTTTGGAACCCGACAACCTGAACGGCGGATAACGGCCCGTCTCAGATCGCATTCAGAGCCGGAGGCCTAGAAAGGGTGCCATCAGCCGGCCCGTCGCCGGTTCGCCGGGGATAACCCAAGGGTGCCGGCCGCCCGCCAAAAAGGAAGAATTCGATGTTCAAGACCATCTCTGCCGCCGCTATTGCGCTCAGCCTGATCGCCGCGCCGGCCTTCGCTCAGAGCGCCAGCCCGACCGCCGCCACCACGGCCCCGGTGACCACGCCGGCCAAGCCAGTTGTCCAAAAGAGCGATGCGGTCAGGAAGCACGTCGCCAAGCACAAGAAGAACAAGCACGTTGCGCAAAAGCACAGCGTCAAGAAGCACACCGCCAAAGCGCCGGCGAAGCTGAAGGCCGCCAAGGTCAAGACCGACAAGACCGTCAAGCCGAAGGCCATCTGATCGCCATTCCGGCGCTCGTCAGAACTCACAGTTTCGGGCACCGCGGTTCCTCGATGGGCCGCGGTGCTTGACTCACGTTAACGTTCCATTGAATTATCGAAGCCGTGCTGGTTCCCCGGGTCGCTCCGGGGACGAAAGAGGGAACACGGTTGTCCCGCAAGGCCGCTTTCGGCGATCTTGCGTCATTCCGTGGCTGCCCCCGCAACTGTAAGCGGCGAGCCCGCGTCCGCACGGCCACTGGGAATTCTCCCGGGAGAGCTTTTCTCCTTTGAGAGCCTGGGAAGGCCGGACGCAACGGGCCATGACCCGCAAGCCAGGAGACCTGCCAGCACAGTCACCCAACCGGTGGACGGGCGGTCCATACGGAGCGGCGCTTTCGCAGCGGTGACGTCAATGCCGGTGCGATGGTCCGTTGGAGTTTATTGTCCCACGAACATCGGCAGGTGAGCGTCTCGAGGCGTCAGTCGTCTGCGTTGCGTTCGCATGTTCCTCGCACCGGTTTGGTTTCACCCGGCGCGCCCGTCATCGACGGGCGCCATCGAAGGAATGTGCGTTATGGGGGTTCGTTTTCGTCTGGCTGCCGCGAGTGCGGTGGCGGTCATCGCGGCGGTGCAGGCCGCGTCCAATCCTGCCAAAGCTCAGTCAGCATCTGAACCGGTCGTACTGCCGGAAGTGTCGGTCAGTGCCACCGGCATTGCCACGCCGCTGAGCCAGATCGCCAGTTCGGTGACGGTGATCACCGCCGAGGAGATCGCCCGCACCCAGCGCCGCACCCTGCCGGATGTGCTCAACAATGTGCCGGGTCTCAATGTGGTGCAGACCGGCGGCCCCGGCGGCCAGACTGCGATCTTCATGCGTGGCACCAATTCGAACCACGTCAAGGTGCTGCTCGACGGCATCGACATGGGCGATGTCAGCGCGCCGAACGGCGCGGTTGATCTCGCCCATATCGCCACCGGCGATATCGAGCGTATTGAGGTGCTGCGCGGCCCACAGGGCGGCCTCTATGGTGCCAATGCGATCGGCGGCGTGATCTCGATCGTCACCAAGAAAGGCGAGGGGCCGGCGAAAGCCACAGCGACACTTGAGGGCGGTGCGCTCGGCACCTTCAACCAGTCTGCCGCGGTCAGCGGCGCCAAGGATCGCTTCGATTATGCGTTCAGCGTCGCGCATCTGCGCTCGTCGCATGTCGACGTCACGCCGACCTACGTGCTGCCGGCCGGGCAGTCAGCCAATCCGAACTCCTACGACAACATGACCTATTCGACCCGGCTCGGCGCCAAGATCACAGACGATCTCCGGGTTAATCTGATCGGCCGCTACGTCGATATCCGGCTGAAATATTCCAACGATGATCCGAGCACATTTCCATCGGCGCCTTATGCGACGCGGTCCGACTACGGCAACAAGGCCTTCTTCGGCCGCGCCGAGGCGGTGTATGCCGCACTCAATGGCCGCTTCATCAACACCGTCGGTGTCAACGTCGCCGACAACAGCCGCACCAACAAGGACCCCAACGCCAATCCGGCAACGACGAATGACGGCACGCGCACTGCGGTGAACTGGCGCGGCGAGATCGCCGTGGCCAAGGGCCATACCCTCCTGCTGGGTGCCGAGCGCTCGGAAGAACGCGCCAACACCCAGACTTACGGCATGTTCGGCGGCGCGCCGCTGTCCTATTCTGCCAAGAACGGCAACACCGCCGGTTATGCCGAAATGCAGTCGCAATTTGCCGAACGCTTCTTCATCGTCGGCAACATCCGTGTCGATGACGACGACAAGTTCGGCAGTCATACGACATGGCGCGTTGCGCCGGCCTTCATCATGCCGGGCAGCGAGACCAAACTGAAAGGCAGCTACGGCACGGCATTCAAGGCGCCGACCTTGTACGAGCTCTACGGCGTCGGCGACTTCAACTATGTCGGCAATCCGAATCTGAAGCCGGAAACCAGCAAGGGCTGGGAAGTCGGTTTCGAGCAGCCGCTGTTCGGCGACCGGCTGCGTTTCGGAGTTACTTATTTTCGGAACGACATCAAGGACCTGATCAACAACGTGTTCGCGCCGGTGAATACTTACGTTAATGTAGGCAAGGCCAAGACCGAGGGCTATGAAGCCTTCGTCGATGTCAAGGCCACTGACCGGCTGCGCTTTCACGCCGATTACACCCGTACCGACGCGACCAATGTGATCGCCAATACCGAGCTGTTGCGCCGGCCCAAGCACAAGGCCAATTTCTCGGCGTCCTATCAGGCGACCGAGGCGCTCGGCCTGTCGGCGAGCGTGCTCTATGTCGGCCCCTGGATGGATTTCGATCGCCAGGGCCTGTGGACGACGGCCCGCGACTTCCAGGGCTATACCGTGGTCAATATCGCGGCGAATTATGCGGTCAATAAGCAGGTCACGGTCTTCGGACGCGTCGATAATCTGTTCGACAAGCGCTACGAAGTACCGGTCGGCTGGAAGGCGCCGGGCGTCGGCGTCTTCGGCGGTATCAAGGTCTCGACCCTATAGTCTGGCAAATACGCCTGAACGCGCGGCCGTCCGCCGGCCACGCGTTCGCCTTTGAAAATCGCTAGGATCGCCCCGGGAAAACGATTCCAAGGGGCGAACCATGATGCGATCGTATTTGAGCGCCGGCCTTCTTTTCGTTGCCGTCGCTACGACGCCGGCACGGGCTGATGACATTGTCGATGCCATCGAGCAGGGCCGCAAAGCATACCAGTCCGGTGATATGACGGCGGCCAAGCAATCGCTTGACCTTGCCTCGCAGCTGATCGCGCAAAAGAATGCGGAGGGCTATGCGACGGTGTTGCCAGAGCCGTTGTCGGGCTGGAAGGCCGATAAGGCGCAGACCAGCGCCGTCGGCGCTGCTGTGTTCGGTGGCGTCTCGGCGGCCACGCGCACCTATACCAATGCCAAGGGCGACACGGTCGAGATTTCGATCAGCGGGGATTCGGCGCTGCTGATGCAGTTTGCGCCGATGCTGAACAATCCGGCGATGGCCGGCGCGCTCGGCAAGCTGATCCGGATCGGCAACCAGCGCGCTGTGCAGAACCCGGATGGTGACGTGATGATGATCGTCGCCAACAAGTTCCTGATCAATGTTCAGGGCACGGCGGACTCGGCGAGCAAGGTGGCTTATGCTCAGGCGATCGATATCGCCAAACTGTCGAAGCTGTAGGTGTCGGTGAGGTTGCTAATGCGGTGGATGTTTGTCGGTGTGGCGTTGCTCGTCGCCGGTTGCGCCTCAGACGATGTCGGGCCGAGCCCGGCGGAGTTGCAGGCGCGGTGGGACGCCCAGAACATCGCTCCGCAGAATTACAAGAACGACCTGCTGGCATTCCTGCGCACCTATCTCAACGAGCCGGTCGGCGTGCGCAATGCGCAGGCATCGCAGCCGCTGTTGAAGAAAGTGGGGCAGGGCGATCGCTTCATCGTCTGCGTTCGCTTTCGTGAGAGGAAATCGGCGAACACCTATGCGCCGCCCAAAGACGGCGCTGCCGTCTTCGTGTCCGGCAAGCTCGATCGTTTTCTTGATACGCCGCCGGAAGTCGCCGCGCTCTGCAAGGAGGTGCCGCTTGAGCCGTTTACCGAACTCGAGAAGCTCACGCGCTGACAGAGGGACCGCAAGGTGAACCGCTGGTGCAGCGCGCCCAATAACCAATAACCGCCGGGCTGACCCGACGGTTCGCTTTGTTCATTCAAAGGTCGAAAGTGTCCCCGGGCTTCGAGGCTACTTAACCTTGAGGTTCTCCGCCGACGTCTTGCCGCGGTTTTCGACGAGTTCGAACTGCACGGTCTGACCTTCGTTCAGCGTGCTAAGTCCGGCGCGCTCCACCGCCGAGATATGGACGAACACATCCTTGCCGCCATCCTGCGGCTGGATGAAGCCGTAGCCCTTCGTCGGATTGAACCACTTTACGGTGCCCTGAGGCATGCTAGATCTCCGAAGTATTACGAGTAGCAACACCCCAGTTTGGCACAGTCTTGAACCGCCGAACAAGCTTTCCGATTGCCCGCCGACTGTGACAATTGGTTCAATTTTGGGCGTATTGCGGCGGGCCTCGCGCGGTCGTGGTGCCGGCTGAGGGGATTGAACCCCCGACCTTCGGTTTACAAAACCGCTGCTCTACCGCTGAGCTAAGCCGGCGCTTCCCGTCGCGACGCTCGGATAGCGGATTAGGCCTGACAAATCAATCGTATGGCGTCGGACGGGCAGGACAGCCTCCGGCGCAGACGCGCACCCGAGGCTGCCGGGTTGGCCAATTTATTGCCGAAAGAGGAGGAATTTGGCCGGTATCGTCAGCCTTGCCGTGGACGAATGAAAACGCCCCGCGGCCTGGTGAGCCGCAGGGCGCATTCGTCGAAGTGGCTATACGGCGGCGCCCAGGTTCCGGCGCCGCCATTATGCCCTATCAGGATGTGATATCGCGATCCTTCGTTTCCGGCAGGAAGAAGAAGCCGACGACGACAGTAATCGACGCGAAGATGATCGGGTACCAGAGACCGGCATAGATATCGCCGGTCGAGGCCACGATGGCGAAGGCGGTCGCCGGCAACAGGCCGCCGAACCAGCCGTTGCCGATGTGGTAGGGCAGCGACATCGAGGTGTAGCGGATGCGGGTCGGGAACAGTTCGACCAGCATCGCGGCGATCGGGCCGTACACCATCGTGACGAAGATCACGAGGATGAGCAGCAGGCCGATGACCGCGGCAGGTGCCGCGCGGAAGATGTCGAACGGATGCGCCATCTTCACGATGTTGGCGTCGCCGGCCTTCGGATAGCCCGCAGCCTGGACGGCGGCGAGAACCTTGGCGTTGTCGGCGGCCGCGGCATACGGGATGTCGGTGCCGTTGACCTTCACGACGACCGGCGAACCGGCTGCGCCATAGGAGGTCGAGTACTTGACCGACTGCTGCGACAGGTAGGCGCGGGCGGTGTCGCACGGCTTGGTGAAGACGCGCGTTCCGACCGGGTTGAACAAGTCGCCGCAGGCTGCACGGTCAGCCACCACCTCGACCTTCACGGTCTCGATCGCCTTTTCCAGCGCCGGATTGGCGTTGGTGGTGATCGCCTTGAAGATCGGGAAGAAGGTGAGCGCCGCGATCAGACAGCCGCCGAGAATGATCGGCTTGCGGCCGATCTTGTCGGACAGCGCGCCGAACACCAGGAAGAAGCCGGTGCCGAGCAGGAGCGACCATGCGATCAACAGGTTGGCGGTGTAGCCGTCGACCTTGAGGATCGATTGCAGGAAGAATAGCGCGTAGAACTGGCCAGTGTACCAGACCACGCCCTGGCCCATCACGCCGCCCAGCAGAGCGATGAGCACGATCTTGCCATTCGACCAGTTGCCGAAGGCTTCCGTCAGCGGCGCCTTGGACGACTTGCCTTCATCCTTCATGCGCTGGAAGACCGGCGATTCATTCAGCTTCAAGCGGATCCAGACCGAGACGCCGAGCAGCAGCACGGAGACCAGGAACGGAATGCGCCAGCCCCAGGCCGCGAAATCCTTCTCACCGACGATCGTGCGGGTGAAAAGAATGACCAGCAGCGACAGGAACAGGCCAAGCGTGGCGGTCGTCTGGATGTACGAGGTGTAGTAGCCGCGCTTGCCCTGCGGAGCATGTTCCGCAACGTAGGTTGCCGCGCCGCCGTATTCGCCGCCGAGCGCGAGACCCTGCGCGAGACGCAGTGCGATCAGGATGACGGGTGCAGCGAAGCCGATGGTGGCGGAGCCGGGGAGCAGGCCGACGATGAAGGTCGACAGGCCCATGATCAGAATGGTCACAAGGAAGGTGTACTTGCGGCCGACGATGTCGCCGACACGGCCGAACACGATGGCGCCGAACGGACGCACGAGGAAGCCCGCGGCGAAAGCGAGCAGCGCGAAGATGTCACGCGTCGCTGGCGGATATTCGCTGAAGAATTGCGCGCCGATGATCGCGGCGAGCGAGCCGTAAAGATAGAAGTCGTACCACTCGAATACGGTGCCGAGCGATGATGCGAAGATGACTCGCCGTTCCTCGGCAGTCATTCCGCGGTCCTTGAGACCGGACACGGTCGTCGTTGTCATAGGCGTAACCCCCTAATGGACACGTTATGGTCGTGTGTCGGGCGACGCCTTGCTTGTCTTGATTGTCTTCGGCGCCACCTTGGGCGTATCGATACGCCCGGCCCAGCAACCGCGTCTGTCCGTCTCGCGTCTTACGCCTTTTGGCGGATGACAACTATTTAAGTTATTGATATTTAATGACTATATCAAAAATTAGGGTTGGCGATGGTGCGTTGCGGTTTTTAACAGTCCAGCAACTTTTACGTCGAGTTCCGCGACGTCGATACCCGGATGATGCCGTTCGTCAGACGCCGGCGGCTACGCGTTCGAGAACTTCGATCAGCCAGGCCGCCGCGTGCAATACCGACAGACGTTGCGCCAGTTTGGCCTTGCGGAAGGTATCGTTGAGAAGTTTGAGCGCGCGCTTGTGGCCGGGATGGGCCTGCGCAACGGCGCCGAGCCGATTTAGTCGCGCAAGGAGCTCTTCGCGCTGGCTCTCGACGTTGTCGTAGCGCTTACGGAAAGTTTCGGGCGCCGCAGGGCTGTCGGCGCGGTTGCTGGAAGAATTTCGATTCGGCATTCCGATTAACTTTAACCGCGATCCTTGATGTCGAGCCCCGCTGTCGTTTTCGCGGATGACGGTGCCGAAATCAAGGCCCGACGCACGCTCGTGAGGGCCTGCGAGATTAATGTTACCCGGCGATTGAAGGTGGTCGCGTAAATCGTTCGTATATTGTGCAGGCGAACATCACGGATGGATCGCCTGCAATGCGTGTCTCGATTGCCATTGCCGCCCTGTTGGGAACTTTTGGATTGACCGCGGTTGAGGCAGCCGATCTGTCCGGCCGGGCCGGCTATTACGAATCGTATCCGTCCAGAGCACCGCAGGTCGTCGTCTACGACGTCGAGCCGGGCACCGAGATTCGCGCCTACTGGGCGCGGCCATGGCAGAACCGCCGCTACTTCCCGTTCACCGGTAAGAAGCCGAAGGTTGGCCGCCACGAAGACCTCAACGCACCACGCCGCATCGCGGCGCCGGCGCCCACTTATTACCAGGAGTGGTCGACGCTTTCGCTCTATCCGCCACACGCGATCATGCCGCCGGCCGACGTCGCGCCGTCCGCGCCCATCCTGCCGCTGAAGTGATCCGATGACGATGTCGCCATTCAAAATTGCAGCGCTTGCCATCGCCGCTACCGCGCTCGGCAGCGCAAGCGCGGAGGCGCAATGGTATTCTTCGGTGCAGCCCGCGCCGCAGCCTCTTTATCCTTATGCCCAGCCCGGCCGGTCGGCGAGCCAACCTTACGCCGTTGAAGTCGCGCCGGGTGCCTATGTCATTCACCGGCCGGGTGAGGCGAGAGCGCCTTCCGCGCGCCGCGCCCATCGCGCCGCGCCTGCGCCGCAGGTCAAGCCGTCGCGCTCTAAGAACGATCCAGCGCTGATCGAAGAGTTGCGGCAGCGCGCCGCCGGCAAACCCGCGACTGTCGTCAACACGACCAAGGTCGTCTACATGAAGCCGAAGGTGGTGGAGACGAAGCGTTACGTCGATCTGCCGCCGCGCGTGGTCGAGCGCTACACCGTCGTCGATGACAGCAGTGGCGACAAGAAGGTCGTGGTCGAGGCGCCGCCGGTCGATACGCACGCCACGAAGAACGACAAGCCAGGCAAAGGTGACAAGCGCGTCATCCAGGCCGATGCCGAGATCACCATCCTCGGTCCCGATCGCATGACAATTCAGCTTTACCGCAAGGGCGAGCGCGGCAAGAACGCGCGCCTCAACTGATCGGTTTCAGAGTTTGTGGGCGGCGACGGCGGGCTGGGGGGCCCGCCGTTTGCTTTTGCAGCGTGTGCTTATGCGCGGCCGGCAATATAAAGCGAAAGCACTGCGGCGTTCGAGACGTTGAGGCTCTTGATCTCGCCCGGCATGTCGATGCGAGCGACCTTGTCGCATAGTTCGCGGGTGGACTGCCGTAATCCCTTGCCTTCGGCGCCCAGAACCAGCGCCAGCGGCTTGCGCAGCGTCATGTCCGACAAGTCGGCTTCGCCGTCGGAATCCAGACCGACCACCATGAAGCCCCGTTCTTTCAGAGCGGTGAGACCGCGGGCGAGATTCTGCACGGCAATCAGCGGCACCAGTTCCAGCGCGCCGGAGGCGGCCTTGGCGAGCGCCGCGGTGGCATCCGGCGAATGACGCTGCGTCGTCACGATGGCGGTGGCGGCGAAAGCCGCGGCGGAGCGGAAGATGGCGCCGACATTGTGCGGGTCGGTGATCTGGTCGAGCACCAGAACGGTGCCGTGCGCCGGCACTTCCTCGATCGGTGGCGAGGGCAGGGGATCGGCCTCGAGATAGAGACCCTGATGCACGGCGTCCGGCAGCAGGCGCTCGTCAATGGCGGAGGGTCGCACGATCTCCGGCGCGATGGCTGGCGCGATACCTTCTTCTTCCAGGCGGCGGGCGGCATTGTCGGTGACCAGCAGGCGGCGCAGCCGCCGGGTTGGATTGCGCAGCGCCGCGACGACGGTGTGCCAGCCGTAGAGAATGACGAGTTCGTCGTCGGTGGCCGCCCTGAGGTCCTCGCGCCGGGCGCGCGTGAAGCGCTCACGGCGCTCGACCTGTTCGCGGGTGGCGCCGGGTTTTGCTCCGGGTTTCGCGGTCTTCGGGCCGGATTTGGCGGGGCCGCTGCCGGCATAGGGGAAGGGGCGTTTGCTCATGACCGGGACCTTTAGCGCATGATCCCGAAAAGTGGGACCGGTTTTCCGACCAGACCATGCGCCAGGAAGGATCGCAGGTCGGGGAACGGCCGGGCCGGGCAATTTCCGGCCGTCCTCCATTGACTTCGGCGGCTTGCCTGCTCATAACCCCAGCCATTCCCGCGATCCGCCTGGACCGGAAACCCCGATTGTTCATCGGGATCAACGTGCTAGGACGGCGACCCGCCCGCAAATGCAGGTTCGTCGGGGGATGTGAACTTTGGGGGCGAGTGTCCCGAGCGGCAAAGGGGGCGGACTGTAAATCCGCTGGCTATGCCTTCGTAGGTTCGAGTCCTACCTCGCCCACCATCCTTTCGATGCCTCACTCGAATTGTGCCGATTTCCCGGCCGCTAGGGCGCGTTGAACGCCGCCATGGCGTGCTGGCGCATGCCGCTCACCGGTTCGACCGGCTGGCGGGCGCGATCGTCGATGCTGGGCAGTTCATCGCGCTCCTTGATCGACGACAGATGCGGGCCGAGATCGCGCAGCAGGCCGTCGGTGACGCCGTAGAGCCAGCCATGGAGATGCAGCGGCTGGCCACGCAGCCAGGCTTTCTCGACGGTCGGGATCGCAGCGATGCGGCGCACCTGCATTTCGACATTGAGTTCGCACATGCGATCGATGCGTGCGGCCGGATCGGGAATGGCGTCGAACAGCTTGCGGTGCTTGCGGTACAGCATCGTGATCGGCTGCAGCCAGTGATCGACCAGCGCCGTGCGCTCGTCACCGAGCGCGCGCTGGATGCCGCCACAGCCGTAATGACCGCAGACGATGACATGCTCGATGTGCAGCACGTCGATGGCGTATTCGAGCACGGCCAGCAGGTTCATGTCGCTGGTGTGCACCATGTTGGCGATGTTGCGCTGGACGAAGACCTCGCCGGGGTCGAGCCCGAGCACGTCATTGGCGGTCACGCGGCTATCCGAGCAGCCGATCCACAACAGTTTCGGATTCTGGATGCCGGCCATGCGGATGAAATAGCCGGGGTCGTCGCGGGTCTTGGCCTGCGCCCAGGCGACATTGCGATCGAACAGGTGATCGAGGCACATGGGAAACCAAAGCCGTCCGGATCAGGGCCGCAGATTGTCGCTCGCGGCGTGTTCGTTGTTGCGCAGGTCTGTGGCGAAACCTCTGGCCGCCAGCCAGCGCAGGATGTTCGGCGCGGACACATCACACTCGTCCGCCAGACCGCCGGCGAAATGGCGCCATTGGTCGAGATTGCGATAGGGCACGCCGACGATGAGCGGGACCTCGAGCGCGACCGCGCGGGCAAGCGCATCGCGCAGGCCGCCGCCTTCGGCTTCTATCTTGCCGAACTTGTTGAGCACGACGAGATCGATTTCTTCCTTGAGAGCTTCGTCGAACAGACCGGCCGCCTCGATCAGGCGCGTGTGATCGAGCCGGCAGCCTTTGGCGGCGGGGCCGCGATCTTCTGACAGTTGGAAGACGGTGCGCGAATAGAGTTCTTCCACCGCCATGTCGCACTTCGTCCGATCGCGCACGAATGTGTTGAGCTGCACCAGCCCGGCCACGCTCAGGCCGTCGTCACGCAGCCGGTAGGCGATATCCGCGAGCAATCGGTCGGCGGCGAGCCCATCGGAATACAGCACCGCAAGGATATTGGATGACATTTTAACGACCATGGATTTCACATGCGGGCTGAATTGCGCTGGCGAAGGCGCGCTTGATGAAGATTGCCGCCGGATCGGCCGATTTGCCGATCTGGCCGAGCAGCGTGACCCATTCTTCTTCCGACGCCCGGGCGGCATAGGAGCGCACCGCGTCCTGGCTGAAGGTCGCCAGATCGAGCCCTTCGCCGTCGGCACGCTCGCTCATCGTTTGCAGCAAAGTGAGATCGCCGAGGCCGACGATGAGTTCGGTCGCGGCGGCGTCGTCGGTGAGGCGGCGGATCATGTCACCCAGCAGCATGGCTTTGCCTCCCTAGTTAACCCGATGCTCGGCGGCGCCGGCCAACTCGATGCCGTCGATCTCGGCCGCCGACACCAGCCGCGCCACATATTGCGCCTGCGCGCGGTGCATCACGCTGTCGCGCAGATAGTTGGCGATCTGTTCGGCGACGGCCTCGTAGGGCACCGTCCGGCCCTCGACCTTGCGGTCGAGCCGGATGATGTGAAAGCCGAAGCGGCTTGCGATCGGCTCCGACGAAACCTCGCCCGGAGTCATTGCCAGCATCGCGCGCTCGAATTCCGGCGTCGTCTGGCCTTGCGTAAGTTGGCCAAGATTGCCGCCATGTTCTGCGGAGGGGCAGCGCGAATAGGCGCGGGCCAGCGAGGCAAAACACCCCGGATCGTCCTGCAGCGTTGCCAGCACGCCCTCGGCGTCGGCGCGGGCCTGCGCGCGGGCTTCCGTATCGTCCACCGGCGCCGCGAACAAGATGTGCGAGGCCTCATAAATGTCCGGCGAACGGAAGCGGGTCTTGTTGTTGTCGTAGTAGCGCCGGCAGGTTTCGTCGTCCGGTTCCGGCACCAGCACCTCGCGCTCGACGACGCCGCGCATCAGCGCCTCGTCCTCGGTCTCGCGGCGGCCGTCTTGCGTGAGCGGCTCCGCCGTCAGGCCAAGCGCCTTCGCGCGCTGCAGCAGCAGCTCGCGCACGACCAGCGCGCGCGCCGCCCCAAGCCATGCGACGAAGGGCTTGTCGGCCGGATGGTTCTGCATTTCGCGCACGATCTCGTCGCGCGGAATGGTGATGCCGTTGACGCTGACCTTGACCGGCTTTGCAGCAGGGGACGACGGAAAGCGAACTTCGATGGAAACAGCCATGATGCTCACTCCGCCGGGATCATCGGACGCCGCGTGCGCACCACCTGATAGCCGCGACGGCCGAGATACCAGACCGGCGCGCTCCAGATGTGGACGAGGCGGGTGAACGGGAACAACAGAAAGATGGTCATGCCGAGGAACAGGTGCGCCTTGAAGATCGGATGCACGTCGGCGATGGCCGCCGAGACGCCCGGCTGCAAGGTGAGAATGCCCTGCGCCCAGGTCATGAACTTCACCATCTCGTGGCCGTCGAGATGGCCGAGCGAGACGAAGATGGTGCTCAGCCCGAGGATGAGCTGCACATAGAGAATGAGCAGGATGGCGATGTCGCCGAATGACGAGGTGGTGCGGATGCGCGGGTCGAACAGGCGGCGGTGAATGAGCAGCGTCATGCCGACGAAGCAGGCAATGCCGGCAACGCCGCCGATGACGATCGCCAGCCACTGCTTGAAGGTGTGCGAGATGCCGAGCGTGTCGAACACCCAGATCGGCGTCAGCAAGCCGACGAAGTGGCCGGCAAAGATCAGGAGGATACCGACATGGAACAGGTTCGAGCCCCAGGTCAGTTGCCGGCGGCGTAGCAACTGGCTCGAGCCCGAGCGCCAAGTGTATTGCTCGCGATCGAAGCGGACGAGACTGCCAAGCAGGAATACGGTGAGGCAAAGGTAGGGGTACCAGCCGAAGACGATGTAATTGATCATGTCGCGCATGGTGTGGTCCTCACGAACGCGGGCGCTGAGGCATGTCGGGCGCGGGCCGCATGGAGCCGCGCACCCGGGCGATGAGATTGTCCTTGCAGCCGTCGCCGGAGCCGGGACCGAAATTCACCGGCTCGTCCTCCCAGGCGGCGTCGAGCGCGGCCAGGTCGTTGGGGTCGGGGTCCGGTAGCTGGAGCAGGGCGGACACTTCTTCTTCTGTCGGCTTGGCAGCGGCGATCGCCACCAGCGCCCGGAACACGGCCTCATAGGCCGAGCGCCGCTTGCGCAACCGCTCGGCGATGGCGGCGAAGATATGCGCCGGCTGACCGAGACTTTCGGCCGCTTCAACGGCGGGCCGTGTCGCCACATATTCCAGGAACAACGGCAGGAAGTCCGGCAGTTCGGACACATCCATAAAGAGACCAGCGTCTTCGTATTGCGATTTGAGGTCAATCATGGCCTGGCCGCGGTCGCGGCTTTCGCCGTGGACGTGCTCGAACAGGTGCAGCGACAGCGATCGCGTGCGATCGAACAGCAGCACGTAGCGCTCCTGCAGGTCGTAAAGATCGCCGGTCGCCATTTCATTGAGCAGGCGGTGCAACTGATCGCGGGCGGAGGCGGGGAGGCGCTTGTCCTTGTCCAGTATCTCGCTGATCTCGCCCGCGGCCTGCACCAGGTCGGCAGTGGGATAGGTCAGCAGCGCCGAGAGCGCTTTCAGAGTGCGGCCCATCAGACCATCTCCATCGGGTTCTTGGCGCGCTTCGGCGAGCCGAACAGGTTGGCGCTGGTTTCGCCGCCCGAGCAGCCGTTGCCGAACGAGAAGCCGCAGGAGCCGCGCATGTCGTAGGCGTCTTCGTTGATCTCGCGGTGCGCGGTCGGGATGACGAAGCGATCCTCGTAATTGGCGATCGCCATGATGTGGTACATGTCATCGATCTGCTGGCCGGTAAGGCCGACGCGCTTGGCGATGGCCTCGTCGATGACGCCGTCGATGGTTTTGGCCCGCATATAGGCGCGCATCGCCAGCATCCGTTCGAGCCCGAGCGCCACTGGCTCTTCCTTGCCGGCGGTCAGTAGGTTGGCGAGATACTGCAGCGGAATGCGCAAGGAACGCACGTCCGGCATGTCGCCGTCATGGCCGATCTTGCCGGCGGCGGCGGCCGATTGAATCGGCGACAGCGGCGGCACGTACCAGACCATCGGCAGTGTGCGATATTCGGGATGCAGCGGGAAGGCGACCTTCCACTCCATCGCCATCTTGTAGACCGGCGAGCGGCGCGCGCCCTCCAGCCAGTTCTCGGAAATGCCGTCGCGGCGGGCCTGCTCGATCACCGCAGGATCGTGCGGGTTGAGGAAAATGCTGAGCTGAGCTTCATAGAGGTCCTGCTCGTTGGGCACGCTGGCGGCTTCCTCGATACGATCCGCGTCGTAAAGCACGACGCCGAGATAGCGGATGCGGCCGACGCAGGTTTCCGAGCACACCGTCGGCTGGCCGGCCTCGATGCGCGGATAGCAGAAGATGCACTTCTCGGATTTGCCGCTCGACCAGTTGTAATAGATCTTCTTGTAGGGGCAGCCGGACACGCACATGCGCCAGCCGCGGCATTTGTCCTGATCGATCAGGACGATGCCATCCTCTTCGCGCTTGTAGATGGCGCCCGAGGGGCAGGCGGCGGCGCAGGTCGGGTTGAGGCAGTGTTCGCACAGCCGGGGCAGATACATCATGAAGGTGTTTTCGAACTGGCCGTAGATGTCCTTCTGCACGCCTTCGAAATTCACATCCTTCGAACGTTTGGCAAATTCGGTGCCGAGGATTTCCTCCCAGTTCGGGCCCCACTCGATCTTCTCCATCCGCTCGCCGGTGATCAGCGAGCGTGGTCGCGCGGTCGGCGAAGCCTTGAGCTCCGGCGCGTTCTGCAGGTGCTCGTAGTCGAAGGTGAAGGGCTCGTAGTAGTCGTCGATCTCGGGCAGGTCGGGATTGGCGAAGATGTTGGCGAGCACGCGCCACTTGCCGCCGATGCGCGGCTCGATCTTCCCGTTCTTCTTGCGCCGCCAGCCGCCGTTCCAGCGCTTCTGGTTCTCCCACTCCTTGGGATAGCCGATGCCGGGCTTGGTCTCGACGTTGTTGAACCAAGCGTATTCCATGCCTTCGCGGTTGGTCCAGACGTTCTTGCACGTCACGGAGCAGGTGTGGCACCCGATGCACTTGTCGAGGTTCAGCACCATCGCGATTTGCGCGCGAATCTTCATTCTGCGGCCTCCAGTTTGGTCGATGTGGCGACGGTGAGCGGTTCCGGTTGATCGGCGGCCGGCTTGTCCAGCCAGTCGACCTTGACCATCTTGCGGATGATGACGAACTCATCGCGGTTGGTGCCGATCGTGCCGTAGTAGTTGAAGCCGTAGGCCTGCTGGGCATACCCCCCGATCATGTGCGTCGGCTTGATGACGATGCGCGTGACCGAGTTATGGATGCCACCGCGCTGCCCGGTCACTTCCGAGCCGGGCACGTTCACGATCTTTTCCTGTGCGTGATACATCATGCACATGCCGTCCTTCACGCGTTGCGAAACCACGGCGCGGGCGACCAAGGCGCCGTTGCTGTTGTAGGCCTCGATCCAGTCGTTGTCTGTTATGCCGGCTTTGCGAGCGTCGTTCTCGCTGATCCAGACAATGGGCCCGCCGCGCGACAGCGTCAGCATCATCAGGTTGTCGGTGTAGGTGGAGTGGATGCCCCACTTCTGATGCGGCGTGATGAAGTTGAGGACGATCTGCTTCTCGCCGTTCGGCTTTGAATCGATTACCGGCTTGACGGCCTTGAGATCGACCGGCGGGCGATAAACGCAGAGCGCCTCGCCGAAGGCCCGCATCCACAGATGATCCTGATAGAGCTGCTGGCGGCCGGAGAGGGTGCGCCACGGGATCAGTTCATGGACGTTGGTGTAGCCGGCGTTGTAGCAGACCTTCTCGGATTCCAGACCCGACCAGGTCGGCGCCGAGATGATCTTGCGCGGCTGCGCCACCACATCGCGGAAGCGGATCTTCTCGTCCTCTTTCGGAAGAGCAAGATGGGTATGATCGATGCCGGTGGTCTGCGACAGCGCGGCCCAGGCCTTGACCGCGACTTCGCCATTGGTCTCCGGCGCCAGTGACAGGATGACTTCGGTGGCGTCGATGTCGGTGTCGATGCGGGCAAGGCCCTTGGTCGATCCCTCCTCGGTCACCTCGCCATTGAGGCGTTTGAGCAAGTCCACTTCGTGCTCGGTGTTCCAGGCTATGCCCTTCACGCCGTTGCCGATCTTCTGCATCAGCGGCCCGAGCGCGGTGAAGCGCTGGTAGATGTTGGGATAGTCGCGTTCGACCACCGTCACCGCCGGCATGGTCTTGCCGGGGATCGGGTCGATCTCACCCGTCTTCCAATCCTTGACGTCGAAAGGCTGGGCGATTTCGCCGGGGGAGTCGTGCTGGATCGGCGTGAGCACGACGTCTTTCTCGACGCCGAGCACTTCGGGCGCGACGCGCGAGAGGGCCTTGGCGATAGCCTTGTAGATCTCCCAATCGCTTTTCGCCTCCCACACCGGGTCCACCGCCGAGGTGAGTGGGTGGATGAAGGGATGCATGTCGGAGGTGTTGAGGTCGTTCTTTTCGTACCAGGTGGCGGTCGGCAGCACGATGTCGGAGTAGACACAGGTCGTCGACATGCGGAAGTCGAGGGTGACCAGAAGGTCGAGCTTTCCCTTCGGCGCGTCGTCGTGCCAGGCGACGTCACGCGGCTTCTTGTGGCCCATTTCGCCGAGATCCTTGCCCTGCACGCCATGCGTGGTGCCGAGCAGGTGCTTGAGGAAATATTCGTGGCCCTTGCCGGACGAGCCGAGCAGGTTGGAGCGCCACACAAACATGTTGCGCGGCCAGTTGTCGGGATGGTCCGGGTCCTCGCAGGACATCTGCAACTCGCCGGACTTCAGTGCTTTCGCCACATAGTCCTTGGGCTCGAGGCCGGCCGCTTTCGCCTTGGCGGCGATCTCCAGTGGGTTCTGCTTGAGCTGCGGCGCCGAGGGCAGCCAGCCCATACGTTCGGCGCGCACGTTGTAGTCGATCAGCGCGCCGTCCCAGGGACCGGCCGGCGCGGTCGGCGACAGGATTTCCTCGACGCCGACGGTCTCGTAACGCCACTGGTCGGTGTGCGCATAGAAAAACGATGTCGAGTTCATCTGGCGCGGCGGCCGGCCCCAATCGAGACCGAAGGCCAGCGGCAGCCATCCGGATTGCGGCCGCAGTTTCTCCTGCCCGACATAATGCGACCAGCCGCCGCCCGATTGACCCACGCAGCCGCACATCACCAGCATGTTGATGACGCCGCGGTAGTTCATGTCGCAGTGATACCAGTGGTTCATCGCCGCGCCGATGATGATCATCGAGCGGCCATTGGTCTTCTCGGCATTGAGCGCGAATTCGCGCGCCGTGGTGATGATCTGGTCACGCGGCACGCCGGTGATCTTTTCCGCCCAGGCCGGCGTATAGGGCACGTTGGCGTCATAGGAGGTGGCGACGTGATCGCCGCCGAAGCCGCGGTCGAGACCATAATTGGCGACGAACAGGTCGTAGACGGTCGCGACCAGTTTCTCGCCGTCCTTCAGCGCCACCAATTTGGCCGGCACCTTACGCACCAGCACGCTCGGGTGATCGGTGCCGGCGAAATGATCGTGCTCGCGGTTGCCGAAGTAAGGGAAGGCGACCTCGGCCAGTTCGTCACGATCTTCGGCGAAGGTCAGCTGCAGTTTGGTCGCTTCGCCGTCGGACTTCTTCTCCTCGAGATTCCATTTGCCCTTCTCGCCCCAGCGGAAGCCGATCGAGCCACGCGGCGCGACGATGCTCTTGCTCGCCTCGTCGAAGGCGACCGTCTTCCAGTCCGGATTGTTGGTTTCGCCAAGGTCGCCCGTGAAGTCGGAGGCGCGCAGGAGCCGCCCAGGCACCAGTTTGCCGTCCTGCTTCACGAGCTCCACCAGCATCGGCATATCCGTGTACTGGCGGACATAGTCTTGGAAATACTTGGCCTGCCGGTCGAGATGGAATTCGCGCAGGATGACATGGCCCATGGCCATGGCGAGCGCGGCGTCGGTGCCTTGCTTCACCGAGATCCACATGTCGGCGAATTTTGAGGCTTCCGAATAGTCCGGGCAGATGACGACGCTCTTGGCGCCGCGGTAGCGCGCTTCGGTATAGAAGTGCGCATCCGGCGTGCGCGTTTGCGGTACGTTCGAGCCCCACAGAATGAGGAAGCCGGAATTGTACCAGTCGGCACTTTCCGGAACGTCGGTCTGTTCGCCCCAGGTTTGCGGCGAGGCCGGCGGCAGGTCGCAGTACCAGTCGTAGAACGACATGCAGACGCCGCCGAGCAGCGACAAATAGCGCGAGCCCGCGGCATAAGACACCATCGACATCGCCGGGATCGGCGAGAAACCGATGACGCGGTCGGGGCCGTGCTTCTTCACCGTATAGGCGTTGGCCGCGGCGATGATCTCGGTGACTTCGTCCCAGGCCGCGCGCACGAAACCGCCGAGGCCGCGCTTGCTGGTATAGGCCTCGCGCTTGCCGGCGTCTTCGACGATGGAGGCCCAGGCGGCGACCGGCGTGCGCAGCACGCGCGCTTCACGCCACAGCTTCAGGAGCCGCGAGCGCACCAGCGGATATTTCACGCGGTTGCCGGAATAGAGATACCAGGAATAGCTGGCGCCGCGCGAACAGCCGCGCGGTTCGTGGTTCGGCAGTTCCGGGCGCGTGCGCGGATAATCGGTCTGCTGCGTCTCCCAGGTGACGATGCCGCTCTTGACGTAGATCTTCCACGAGCACGAGCCGGTGCAGTTGGCGCCGTGCGTCGAGCGCACGACCTTGTCGTGTTGCCAGCGCTTGCGGTAGCCGTCCTCCCAGCGCCGGTCCTCGTGGGTGACGATGCCGTGCCCGTTGGAGAAGGGCTCGTCGCCCCGTTTGAAGAATGTCAGTCGATCGAGAAAATGACTCATCGTCCGGTTTCCTTATTCGGCCGGTTGCGGTGCGACGGGCGGGCGCGGAGCGGAGGGTGGCAGTGACGTGCCATGCTCGATGTCGTGGAGCAGGCCGCCGCGGCGGGTGTAGAACCACCAGGTGATGGCGACGCAGGTGACGTAGAAACCCATGAAGCCCCACAGCGCCATTTCCGGTCCGCCTGTCAGCGAGATCGAGGTGCCGTAGCTCTTCGGGATGAAGAAGGCGCCGTAAGCCGCCACCGCAGAGGTGAAGCCAATGATCGCCGCCGATTCCATCTCGGCCTGCTTCTGGCGCACGTCGATGCTCATGCCGGGCTCCAGCCGGACAAGTTCGGCGCGCATGATCGCCGGGATCATCTGGAAGGTCGACGCGTTGCCGACGCCGGTGGCGAAGAACAACAGCATGAACATCGCGAAGAAGCCCCAGAACGCGTGCGGCTGATCCTTGATGCCGAGGAAGTACAGCACACCGGCGACCGCCGCGATCATCAGCGTGAAGACCCAGAAGGTGACGCGGCCGCCGCCATAACGATCGGACAGCCAGCCGGTCGCCGAGCGCGACAGCGCTCCGATCAGGGGCCCGAGGAAGATGAATTTGAGCGAGTCGACCTGCGGGAACATGGTCTTGGCGAGCAGGGGGAAGCCCGCCGAGTATCCGATGAACGAGCCGAAGGTCCCGGTATAGAGCCAGCACATCAGCCAGTTATGCTTGCGCTTGAAGATCACCGCCTGGTCGGCGAACGAGGCGCGCATGTCGGCGATGTCGTTCATGCCGAACCAGGCCGCGGTCGCTGAGATGGCGATAAACGGCACCCAGATGAAGCCGGCATTTTGCAGCCAGAGCCTGGTGCCGTCGTTCGCCACCTGCGGTTCGCCGCCGAACCAGCCGAACACCCCTGCGGTGATGACCAGCGGGATGACGAACTGCACGACGCTGACGCCGAGATTGCCGAGCCCGGCATTGAGTGCGAGCGCGTTGCCTTTCTCCGCCTTGCGGAAGAAGAAGCTGATATTCGCCATCGATGAGGCGAAATTGCCGCCGCCGAAGCCGCACAGCAGCGATAGCGTCAGGAAGAAGATGTAGGGCGTATCCGGGCTCTGCACCGCAAGCCCGATGCCGACCGCCGGGATCATCAGCGACCAGGTCGAAATCGACGTCCATAGGCGGCCGCCGAAGATCGGCGGCATGAAGGAGTAGAAGATACGCAACGTCGCGCCGGAGAGGCCCGGCATGGCGGCCAGCCAGAACAGCTGGTCGGTCGAGAACTTGAAGCCGACCGCCGGCAGCTTGGCGACGACCACCGACCACACCATCCAGACCGCGAAGGCGAGCAGCAAGGCCGGGATCGAGATCCACAGATTGCGGCGGGCGATGGCGCGGCCCTTGGCTTCCCAGAACGCCGGATCTTCCGGCTTCCATTCGTCGAGCACGTGGCCGGAGAGCGCGCCGACGTGCTTCTCCTCGTGGATTGGCTGCATTTCCGGGAACTGCGGCAGCTTGCGCAGGGTCGGTTCGAAGGCTTCGCGCTCCATACGGCGGATGGCGAAATGCATCCAGGCCAGCGAGATGGCGGCGATCAGGAACAGCAGCATGAAGCATGAGGTCCAGATGCCGGTGAGATCGTTGAGCACACCGAAGGTGATCGGCAGCACGAAGCCGCCGAGACCACCGATCATGCCGACGAGGCCGCCGACCGCGCCGACGTTCTGCGGGTAGTAGACCGGGATGTGCTTGTAGACCGCGGCCTTGCCCAGGCTCATGAAGAAGCCGAGCACGAAGATCAGCGCCGTGAAGGTGACGACGCCGGTCGCCATATGGAAGGTGATCGGGCCCTTGATGCCCTCCACCGTGTAGGTTGTCGGCGGATAAGCCAGGATGAAGGTGACCAGCACCGAGACGCCGAACATCCAGTACATGATGCGGCGGGCGCCATACTTGTCCGACAAGTGGCCGCCATAGGCGCGGAACAGACTTGCCGGCACCGAATAGGCCGCGCCGATCATGCCGGCGGTTGTGATGTCGAGGCCATAGACGCCGATAAGATAGCGCGGCAGCCATAGTGCGAGCGCAACGAAGGCGCCGAAGGCGAAGAAGTAATACAGCGAGAAGCGCCAGACTTGAATATTCTTGAGCGCGTCAAGCTCGAGCCATGCGCTTCGCGGGCGCGCGCCTTTGGCGCGGCGCGCCATCTCGACCGGGTCTTCCTTTGTGAAGAACCAGAAGATGATGCCCATCAGCGCGATGGCTACGGCCCAGACCTGCGCGGTGACCTGCCAGCCATAGGCCACCATCACGAAAGGCGCGATGAACTTGGTCACCGCCGCGCCGACATTGCCCGCACCGAAGATCCCGAGCGCCGTGCCCTGCTTCTCCGGTGGATACCAGCGCGACACGTAAGCGATGCCGACCGCGAAAGAACCGCCGGCGATGCCGACGCCCAGCGCGGCAATCAGAAACTCTGTGTAGGTCTCCGCGTAAGTCAACAGGAAGGTGGCAAGCGCGGCCGCGAGCATGACCACCGTGTAGACGCGGCGGCCGCCGTATTGATCGGTCCAGATGCCAAGGAAGATACGGATCAGCGAGCCGGTGAGGATCGGCGTGCCGACCAGCAGACCAAACTGCGTCTCGTTGAGATTGAGCTGCTGTTTGATCTGGACGCCGATGATGGCGAAGATCGTCCAGACCGCGAAGCACACCGTGAAGGCGATGGTCGACATCCACAGGGCTTGAGCCTGGCCCGCTGTAGATTTCGCAGTGTCCGTCGGCATGACGCTCTCCGTTCGCGATTGAATTGTCGCGAGCAGGAAGCCCCACCGAAAACGATGATACTTTGAGGTTGATCAACTCGACTGGTAATAGTGTGGAATTCGACTAGTATTGATATTTGCGAAGACTATGATTGATGAAACTGTTTCTATCGATTGATGTTCATCAAGTCGTGTAGCTTGATAGATGCAGTCGTGAGCATGTCATGCATCATGTCGTTCGCGTGACGAGTCGGGGGATAACGAAAATGCCGGTGCGGCCATCCGATGTGCAATCGATTCGGGTCTTGCCGATGTTCCAGAAAATGTCGGAGCAGGCTTTCGCCGACTTGATGGCGCAGTCGATGCTGCAGCGCTTTCCGGCGCGCGCCGAACTGATCAGGGAAGGGGAATTGCCGGACTTTCTCTATATCGTTGTCGAGGGTGCGGTCGATCTCTATGCCACCCGCGATGCCGAAGAGACGACGATTGACATCGTATATCCCTCATCGAGTTTCATTCTGGCTGCCGTCATGCGCGACGAGCCTTATCTTAAGTCGGCGCGAACGCTGGCGCCCTCGCAAATCCTGATGATTCCGTCGCAGGTGGTGCGCGACGCCTTCAGTCGCGATCCGGCCTTCGCACGCGGTATTGTCGATGAACTGGCGAAGCGTTATCGCGCCGTGACGCGGGTTCTTAAAAATGACCGTATGCGCTCCTCGACCGAACGGCTCGCCATCTGGATTCTCGGCATGGCGCAGCGCTCGGGCAGCAACGAGTTCGAGCTGCCGCTCGAGAAGCGAAAGCTGGCGTCGTTTCTCGGCATGACGCCGGAGAGTTATTCGCGCAGCGTCGCGGCGCTCGAGAAGCATGGCGTGCGCACTCATGGCGCGCTGATCACCATCAACAATCCCGCCGGTCTTGCCGAATTCGCCAAGCCGTCGAAGATCGAAGCCGACTGACGCGGCTCTGACATTTATCAACGCATCGTCGCGGATGAAGCGTCACGGTGCCGGCGCCACGCCAGCCGGGATCATGCTCATGTCGAATGACGCCAATTCAAATCCAGCTTTGGGTCGCCGCCGCCGCTACGCCGGTCCGGCACTGTTCTCCTACGGCTTCCGTATCTTCTTTCTCGCCGCTTCAGTGTGGGCGGCCTTCGGTGTGTTCATCTGGCTGCCGATCTATCTCGGCTGGGTGCCTTTCGTCACCGCTTTCGGTCCGCATGACTGGCACGTGCATGAGATGATTTTCGGTTATGCCGCAGCGGCGATTGCCGGCTTCCTGCTGACCGCGATCCCGAACTGGACCGGCCGGCTGCCGGTGAATGGTTGGCCGCTCGCCGGTCTCGCTGCTCTGTGGCTTGCCGGCCGCATCGCGGTTCTGGCGTCGTCGAGCCTCGGTCCCCTGGTAACGGCGGTGATTGATGTGTCGTTTTTGGCGACGCTGGGGTTCGTCTGTGGCCGCGAGATCGTGGCCGGCAAGAACTGGCGCAACCTGCGTGTGCTCGTCATCATCGCGGCGCTGACGGCAGCGAACATATTCTTTCATGCCGAGGTCTATGTGATCGGCGGCGCCGACTACAGTTTGCGACTGGCCTTCTCGGCCGTCATCGTTCTCGTCTGCCTGATTGGCGGGCGCATCGTGCCGAGCTTCACCAACAACTGGCTGGCGCGGAATAATCCCGGCCGCATGCCCGTGCCGTTCTCGCGCTACGATGGAATGACACTTGCGGTGTCGATCGTGTCGCTGGGGGCATGGATCGTCGCGCCGACCGATGAACGGGCCGGCATTGCGTTGCTGGTTGCGGGAGTCATGCAGACGGTGCGGCTCGCCCGCTGGGCCGGTTACCGGGCGGCGGGTGACAGTCTGGTTCTGGTGCTGCACGTCGCCTATGCCTTCGTGCCGCTCGGCTTCGTCCTGACCGGGCTCGCGCTCGTCACCGACCTGCCGGCGGGGGCCGGTATCCACGCCTGGGGAGCAGGGGCGATCGGACTTATGACTCTGGCGGTCATGACTCGGGCGTCATTGGGCCACACCGGCCACCCCCTCCATGCCGGACCGGCAACGCAAGCGATCTACGGTTTGGTGTTCGCGGGAGCGGTCCTCCGCGTCGCCGCGGCGCTCTCCGGCCACACCGCGGTGCTGGAACTGGCGGGCCTGCTGTGGATCGGCGGCTTTGCGTTGTTCGGGGCCACCTATGGCCCGATCCTGGTGCGCCAGCGTCCGGCCTGGGCGGAGGTCCGTTGCTGACCGAAAACAGTGGCCTATCAATATGTTGAACCGGCGGGGAGCGCGCTTTGGGTTGACAGCGCAAGGCCGATACGGTTCATCTGTCCGCCTCGGCGCGGGTGTAGCTCAATGGTAGAGCAGCAGCCTTCCAAGCTGAATACGAGGGTTCGATTCCCTTCACCCGCTCCAAGCCCTCATTCCACCGCCGTACTTAAATGTCCGGGAAACCGGTTCGGCTAGGCCATTTCGCCCGGATTCCGCCCGGATCGGGGTGCCTCTTAAGCTCTTGCAAAGCCGCGCACTATCATGCATGAAGTCGCGGCGGCGGACCCTTCTATGGTCCGCCGCTTCCGCTTCCGGAGGGGTGTAGCTCAGCTGGTAGAGCACCGGTCTCCAAAACCGGGGGTCGCGGGTTCGAACCCTGCCGCCCCTGCCAAGGCGGCCCGGCTTGTTGTTTTGGCTATCCAGGCCAGAAGCAGCCGGACGCCGGCAGGTCCACACGGAAACGGTCTTCGGGCGAGGGAATTGCGAGCGACGGATTAGAGCGGCAATTTCGCTCCCGCGTACTTAGATCATTCGGTGACCCTGAATAAAGCGGGTTGCCTGCGACTTTGATGTCAGGATTGAATTGAATGGCAACGTCTCCGTTCAAGTTTCTTCAGGAAGTGCGTGAGGAAACGCGCAAGGTCACCTGGCCTTCGCGCAAGGAAACCATGATCACGACGGCGATGGTCTTCGTCATGGTCATGATCGCCTCGATCTTTTTTCTGGTCGCCGATCAAGTGATCCGTCTTGCCGTGAGTTTCGTGCTCGGGCTTGGCGGTTGAGATTTGACGGCTGATAGCTGAAGGCCATTGCAGCGATGACAGATACCGCCACCACCATCACGACCCGGCCGAAGCGCTGGTACATCGTGCATGCCTATTCGAACTTCGAGAAGAAGGTCGCGGAGTCGATCCGCGAGCAGGCCAAGCAGCGCGGCCTCGAAGACCTCGTCGATGACGTCCTGGTTCCGACCGAGACTGTCACCGAGGTGCGCCGCGGCCGCAAGGTCAACTCGGAACGCAAGTTTTATCCCGGCTATGTGCTGGTGAAGATGGCGCTGACCGACGAGGTCTTCCATCTCATCAAGAACACGCCGAAGGTCACCGGCTTCCTCGGTGCCGACAACAAGCCGATGCCGATTTCCGACGCCGAAGCCATGCGCCTCCTGCAGCAGGTGCAGGAAGGCATCGAGCGGCCGAAGCCGTCGGTCACTTTCGAAGTCGGCGAGCAGGTCCGCGTGTCGGACGGCCCGTTTGCCTCGTTCAACGGTACGGTCGAGGAAGTCGACGAAGCGCGCTCGCGCGTCAAGGTCGCGGTGTCGATCTTCGGTCGCGCCACGCCGGTCGAACTGGAATTCGGTCAGGTCGAAAAGGTCTGATCGTTTATCTCCGGCGGAAATCTCCGCCGGGGCATAGAGACGTGGGAGGTGAGGCGGCTTAGCCAGCTGTCAAAATCCGAACCACTAATGGAGAGAGTATATGGCTAAGAAAGTCACTGGATTCCTCAAACTGCAGGTGCCCGCCGGCGCTGCCAACCCGTCGCCGCCGATCGGTCCGGCGCTGGGCCAGCGCGGCCTCAACATCATGGAGTTCTGCAAAGCGTTCAACGCGCAGACCCAGAAGATGGAAAAGAACATGCCGATCCCGGTCGTCATCACGACCTATCAGGATCGCTCGTTCACCTTCGAACTGAAGACCCCGCCGGTCTCCTACTTCCTCAAGAAGGCGGCCAAGCTTGAATCGGCGTCGAAGAACCCGGGCCGCGACTTCGTCGGTTCGGTGACCAAGGCGCAGGTCAAGGAAATCGCCGAACAGAAGATGAAGGACCTCAACGCCAACGACATCGAAGCTGCGATGAAGATGATCGAAGGTTCTGCCCGTTCGATGGGCCTCAAGGTGGCGGAGTAACGGTCATGGCAGGCAAACGTACTGAATCAATCAAGCAGGGTGTCGATCCGGCCAAGGCCTATTCGCTGCCCGAGGCGATCAAGCTCGTGAAGGAGCGCGCCAAGGCGAAATTCGACGAGACCATCGAAGTGGCGATGAATCTCGGCGTCGATCCCAAGCATGCTGACCAGATGGTGCGCGGCGTGTGCAACCTGCCGAACGGCTCGGGCCGCACCGTGCGTGTCGGCGTGTTCGCGCGCGGCGCCAAGGCGGAAGAGGCCAAGGCCGCGGGTGCCGACGTCGTCGGCGCCGAGGATCTGTTCGAGATCGTCAACGGCGGCAAGATCGACTTCGATCGCTGTATCGCCACCCCGGACATGATGCCGCTGGTCGGCCGCCTCGGTAAGGTGCTCGGCCCGCGCGGCATGATGCCGAACCCGAAGGTCGGCACCGTGACCATGGACATCACCAATGCGGTGAAGGCGTCCAAGGGCGGTTCGGTCGAGTTCCGCGTCGAGAAGGCCGGCATCGTGCAGGCCGGCGTCGGCAAGGCGTCGTTCGGCGAGGAACAGCTCGTGCAGAACATCATGGCGTTCGTCGATGCCGTGAACAAGGCCAAGCCGGCCGGCGCTAAGGGCACCTACATCAACCGCGTCTCGGTCTCCTCGACCATGGGCCCGGGCGTGAAGGTCGATACCGCGACGCTGTCGGCGCCGAAGGCGTAAGGCGGCTTTGAGCGACCAGATTGAAAGGCCGGGCCTTGTGCCCGGCCTTTTTTTGAGCGATTGCCGCGCCATTTCTTAAATTTTTCTGAAATCAGCCCTTTACCGAGACGGGCGCCGCGCTCTTGCTTTCTAATCGTTTTCCTGAGGTTCGCGCGCTGACCGCGCGTTGGGAGACGTTGCGGTGTTGGGACAGTCGTGCGGGAAGTCGGCCCGAGCTGTGTGCGGTCATGCCGCGCACCGGCTGCGTCACGCATGGCTGGCCGGCGCGGCGCTGACTGTGGCCGTCTGGCCGGCGGCCGCCCAGACCGCCCAGACCTGGAACGGCAGCGCCAGCACCGACTGGTTCACCGCCGGCAACTGGGACAGCACCACCGCGCCTGTGGCCGGTGACAGCGCCACGCTCGACACCGTCACGCCGAATTCCACCGTGCTCAGTGGCGCGGCCGGCGGTTATTCGGCGGTCGATCTCAACGGCCTCAATGTCGGCTTCACGGCGACGGGCCGCTTGACCGTCAACAACGGCGCCAGTGTCACCATCACCAACAACATTGCCGTCGTCGGCGGCGGAATGTCCGGCCCTGCCACCAGTGCGAATGGCACGGTCATCCTCGACGGTGCCGGCACGACCTTCACTGTGACCGGAGCGCCGACATCCGGTGGCATGGTCGTCGTCGGTGCGACCGGGACCGGCGCCTTCACCGTCCAGAATGGTGCGGCGGCGACGTCGGTCGACAGCTATGTCGGCCATCTGCAAGGCGCGAGCGGCACCGTCACCGTCAACAACGGCACGTGGACCAACAGTCACGACAGCTTCATCGGCAATTTTGGCACCGGCGTCTTCAATCTTTCAAACGGCGGCACGGTGAACGTCGGCCACGATACCGTTATCGGCGCCAACACCGAGGGTAGCGGCACCATCAACATTTCGGGTGCCGGCTCGGTCTGGACCACGACGCGCTATACAGTCCTCGGTGGCAGTGTCGGAACGCCCGGCATCGGTGGTGCCGCGACGCTCAACGTATCCAACGGTGGCACCTACACCGCCAACGACCAGATGTTCGTCGGGCTTGTCGGCTCTGGCACGGTGAACGTCACCAGCGGCGGTCAGGTCAACACGACCAGCGGCGTGGCCTATTTCGGCTACAGCGCCGGCGCGACCGCCACGGTGATCATCGATGGCACCGGCTCGGCCTGGAACGACACAGGCTCCGGTCTGGTGATTGGCGGCAATGACGGCACTACGGCCGGCGGCAATGCCACGATCACGGTGCGCAACGGTGGCGCGCTGAACAGCGGCGACGTCATTCTCGGCAACGACAGCACGAATAGAAGCCGGGGCACGGTGACTGTTACCGGTCTCGGCTCGACGTGGAATGCCAACAACGTCTTCGTCGGCTGGAACAGCATCGGCACGGTCAATATTCTTGATCGCGCCACCTTCGCCGTTAACACGGATCTGTCGATCGGCACCTGCAACTGCTCGTCCGGCACGATGACGGTCAGCGGCGGATCGACCGTGACGATCGGCAATAACTGGACCGTCGGCGAAGCCGCCGGCGGCACCGCTGTCATGACCATCACGGGCGCCGGCACGTCGGTCACCGCCACCGGCGATCTGCAGGTCGGCAGCCTCGGCATCGGCACCTTGAATGTGCAGGATGGCGGATCGGCGACGGCGGCCAACATCTATGTCGGTTTCGGCAACGGCTCCAGCGGCACGCTCAACGTCAGCGGCGGCGCTTCACTGACCGCCACCGGCGATCTGACGGTTGGCGACAACGGCACCGGCATTCTCAACGTGCGGAGCGGCGCGGCCGTGACGGCGGTCAACGGCATCATCGGCAACAATGCCAGTTCAAGCGGTGTCGTCAGCGTCTCGGGCGCGGGCTCGACCGCGACCTTCACCGGCGGTCTGATCGTCGGACTGGGCGGCGTAGGTACCGGCGCGCTCGCGATCGCCGATGGCGGCATCGTCAATGTCACCGGCAACACGCTCAACGGCGATAGCGTCACGGTCGGCGCGGGCAGCGTGCTCAACACCGGCAATTATGCGGGGACCGCGGGCGTGACGACCAGCATTGGTCTGCGCAGTTCGTCCTCCGGCCGGATCAATGCCAGCGGCGGCGGCACGACACTGGGCGGCACATTGGTCATCACCGGCCACAACAGCATCCGCACAACCTACACGCTGGTGCAAAGCGGCGGTCTCGGCGGCAGTACCTTTAACGCCGTCACCTATGCGATGGCGTTACGCAATCCGGTGCTCACCTACACGGCGGGCGACGTGTTGCTCACGGTCGATGCCTATCAGCTCGCGCCGGCATTGCCGTCGAATGCGACCGACAACCAGCGCGCCGTCGCGCAGGCAATGGACGGTGTGGTCGCGGCGGGCACAACGCTGCCTTCCGGTCTCGATTATGTATTCAATCTTTCCGGCGATGCGCTGCTGGGGGCGCTGACGCAGCTCTCCGGCGAGATCGGCGCGGCGCCGTTGCAGGCCAGCCTTGCTGCGTCGAACCAGTTCATGAATCTGCTGGTCGTGCAGGGCGGCGGATCGGCGGGCGGTGGCGGAGCCAGCGGCTATGCGGCGGAGGTGAAGCTCGACCCGCGCGCGGCCGACGCTTACGCAGCCGTGACGCCGCGCGACCGTCGCATGCCGGACTTCAACTCGCGCTGGAGCGCGTGGGGCGCGGGCTATGGCGGCAGTTCGACGGTGAAGGGCGATGCCCGCACCGGTTCGAGCGACACCACCAGCCGGGTATATGGTCTTGCCGCCGGCGCCGAGTATCGATTTGCGGCGGACACGGTCGCCGGCTTTGCGATGGGCGGGGCAGGGTCCAGCTTCGGCGTGTCCGGCGGCAGCGGGCGGGCCGACATATTCCAGGCCGGCGTCTACATGCGCCATCAAGCCGGCGCGGCTTATGTTTCCGGCGCGCTGGGCTACGGCTGGCAGCAGGTCACCACCGACCGCACGGTCACGGTGTCGGGCACCGACAGGCTCGAGGCAAGTTTCAACGCGCAGACTTTCGCCGCGCGAGTTGAAAGCGGCTATCGCTTTGTCACGTCTTGGATGGGCGTGACGCCTTATGCCGGCCTGCAATCGACAACCTTCTTCATGCCGTCTTATGCCGAGAGCGCGGTGAGCGGCAGCAATCAGTTTGCCTTGTCCTACGGCGCGCGTTCGTTCACCGCGACGCGCGGCGAACTGGGCGCCCGCTTCGACAAGGCGGCGATGCTTGGCGACAAGCCGATCGTGCTCAAGAGCAAGCTGGCCTGGGCGCACGACTGGAATAACAGTCCGGCGGCCACCGCGACGTTTCAGCAACTGCCTGGCGCGACGTTCACCGTCGAGGGCGCGGCGCCGGCGGCAAATTCCGCGCTCATCTCGTTCGGTGCCGACATCGCTCTTGGTCGCGGCTGGTCGGCCGGCGCCGCATTCGATGGCGAGTTCTCGCGTACGACGGCAAGCTACGCGGGCAAGGGCAGCTTGCGGTATGCGTGGTAAGCGGCGGCGCTACGGTCTGTTTTTGTTCTCTCAGGCGCCGGGTGACTGCACTTCAGTCAATTGACCGAATCAGCCGCAATGAATTTCATGCAGCCCCATGCGTCTGCCGGAAGTCTTCAAGCGACAGTTCAAGGATGTTGAACTCGTGCGTATGTCGAACGGGGATTACTGCCTCGTTCGTCCGCTCGGCCTCGTGCCGGGCGGCAAGGGCATGCGCCACCACGAGAACCTGCTGCGCCTGACGGCCACCGGCATTGCCTCGAAACTGTGGTCTGTTGCGCGCCATCGCTTTGGCGCTGCGGTTGTTGCCGAGGCGACGCGCGAACTGGCGCGCCAGCCGATTGCGGTGCGGCGGCCGGATCGACCTGGCGGTCAGTAGCCAAGGGCTGCGCTGATCAGGATTTCGCAGTAGCCATTTCGCGCATCGGTGCACGGCTGAGTTCGTTGCCGGCGTCGATCGCCTTGTGCAGCAGACGCATCAGTTCTTTGGACTCCGATGCGGTCAGCCCGCGCAGCATGCTTTTTTGCGCCGCGACGACCGCGGGCTCGATGCCCCGCAAGGTTTTCTTGCCGGTGGCCGTGATCTGCAATTCATGGGCGCGCCGGTCGCGCGGACTCGGTTGCCGGACCACCAGACCCTTCTGCACCAGCCGGTCCACCACACCGGTGATGGTGGTGCGGTCATAGGCAATGAGGCCGGCCAAAGTCGCCTGATCGAGGCCGGCGCGCATCGAAATCGCCGCCAGCGCCGCATACTGCACCGGAGTCAGATCATAGCCGGCGGCTTCCACCTCGGCATGAAACACGGCGACCGCGATCTGCTGGAAGCGTCGCGCCAGATGGCCGGGCTTTTCATTGAGTTCGCTCACAGCCGTCCCTCCGCCGGTTTGACACGTATACTGATAATCAGCATACTGATCAATATCAAAAGCGACCGCCGCGCCAACAAGGCGGCAGGGCAAAGTTCAGGGCCGGGGAGGCGTCATGCAGTTTCATCTCAACGGTTTCGAGCCGGGCGATCCTTCGATTGCCGATCCGGAGTTGCGTTTGCCGCCGGCCGGCTCGGTGGGCGCGCTGCCGAGGAAAGTCGATGTACTCATCGTCGGCTGCGGCCCGGCTGGGCTGACGCTTGCGGCTCAGTTGTCGGCGTTCCCCGATATCAAGACCTGCATTGTGGAGCAGAAGCCCGGGCCGCTGTTGCGCGGCCAGGCCGACGGCATTGCCTGCCGCACCGTGGAGATGTTCGAAGCCTTTGGCTTCTCGGAGCGCGTTCTCAAGGAAGCCTGCTGGATCAACGAGACGACATTCTGGCGGCCGGACGACAAGCAGCCCGCGCACATTGTGCGCTCGGGCCGCATCCAGGATGTCGAGGATGGCCTGTCGGAATTCCCCCATGTCGTGCTTAATCAGGCGCGCGTCCATGACTTCTATCTCGATGTCATGCGCCGGTCGGCCGCGAAGATCGAGCCTTACTATTCGCGCCGCCTCGTCGACCTCGAAATAAGCGATAGCAACGATGCCGATGCGCATCGCGTCACCGCGCGCATCGAGCACATGAAGGAAGGCCAGTATCCGGAGATCGAAACGGTGCAGGCGCGCTATGTCGTCGGTTGTGACGGCGCCCGCAGCGCGGTGCGCAAGTCGATCGGGCGCACCCTGCAGGGCGACTCCGCCAATCATGCCTGGGGTGTGATGGACGTGCTCGCGGGCACCGATTTCCCCGATGTGCGCATGAAGTGCCTGATCCAGTCGGCGAAGGATGGCTCGGTGATCATTATCCCTCGCGAGGGCGGTTATCTGTTCCGCATCTATGTCGAGATGGACAAGCTCGCCGAGCACGAACGCGTATCCGATCGCAAGATCGTGGCCGAGGATGTGATCGCGGCCGCGCAGCGCGTTTTCAGGCCCTATACGCTCGACGTGAAAGAAGTGGCGTGGTGGTCGGTTTATGAGATCGGCCAGCGCCTCTGCGACAAGTTCGACGATGTCGCGGACGGCGCCGACGCCGTGCCCTGCGTCTTCATCGCGGGCGACGCCTGCCACACCCATTCACCGAAAGCCGGGCAGGGCATGAATGTATCGATGCAGGACGGCTTCAATCTCGGCTGGAAGCTCGCCGCGGTGCTGCGCAAGCGCGCCGCACCGCATCTGCTCAAAACCTATTCCGCCGAGCGGCACGCCGTTGCCAAAGAGCTGATCGACTTCGACCGCGAATGGGCGCAGGTCATTTCGTCGTCCAAGGGCGCCGATCCGGCCGAGACGCAGCGCTATTTCGTTCAGCACGGCCGCTACACCGCCGGCACTGCAACCCGTTATCGGCCGGTGCTGCTCACCGGCGAGGCGACGCATCAGTATCTCGCCAAGGGCTTCGCCATCGGAATGCGATTTCACTCGGCGCCGGTGATCCGCGTCGCCGACGCCATGGCGGTCGAACTCGGGCACACGGTGAAGGCCGATGGCCGCTGGCGCCTCTTGGCCTTTGCGCCGAAGGGCGATGCCGGGCAGGCCGGTGGCCCGATCCGGGCGTTGTGCGAGTTTCTGGGCGGCTCGCCGGACTCGCCGGTGCGTCACTACACGCCAAAGGGCGCCGATATTGACGCGGTCATCGACCTCCGCGCCGTGTTTCAGCAGGGCCACCGCGACATCGACGTTGGCGGGCTCCCCGCGCTGCTGCGTCCGGCCAAGGGCAAATTCGGGCTGACCGACTACGAAAAGGCCTTTGCTCCTGACTTGAAGGGCGGCCGGGATATTTTCGACCGGCGCGGCATCGACCGGGAGCGCGGCTGTCTGGTCGTGGTCCGACCGGACCAATATGTTGGCCAGGTGCTGCCGCTGGACGGTTTCGGGGAGCTTTCGGCCTATTTCGGCGGCTTCCTGGTGCCTCAGGCCTGATCTACTGAGGGAATTTCCGTAAAATTCCCCCTTGGCAAGGGCGGCGGAAGACACTAAACGTGTCCCCGAGGGCGTGCCGGCCCAATTGTCGGCATGCCTTTGCGCGTCTCTCAATCTCAATGGTGATCGGAAAACAGTCCTTTTAGAAAGCCTGATGGTCTTCTGGAAGGGGTTCCGGCGTCATTTCGGTGACGTCACCTGAGAAAAAAGAGCGCGGACCTGTCCAAGACTGCCGGTGCCGATGGCTCCTCTTGAGCCTGACGCTTAATCCCCGCGACGGGACCAGCACAGACGGGGATGAGACACTGATTTTGCGTTCCTATGCAGGGCGCCGGATCGGTTCGAACCTCGGATACCGATGCATGACGGCGGTCAGATTCATGACCGAAGTTCATGTTCGGGGGCAGGCTTCGTGGTTGTCCTGCCTAACTGCGTCCACTTGTGGCGCCGATTGCGGGATGGCCGGACGTAACCCGGTGGTTCCCGCAACGTGCGGAAGCCGCCAAACCGGAAAGAGCTTGCAGTGGATCGAGCGGCAAAAAAGGAGTCCATCGCCGAGCTGACCGAGGTCTTCAAGACCTCGTCGGTCGTCGTCGTGGCTCACTATGCCGGCCTCACCGTCGCCCAGATGCAGCAGCTGCGTAAGCAGATGCGGCAGGCTGGTGGTTCGGTGAAGGTCGCGAAAAACCGTCTCGCCCAAATCGCTCTCAAGGACACCGACGTCGCCTCGATCGCGCCCCTTCTGAAGGGGCCGACGGTTCTTGCTTATTCCAAGGACCCGATCGCTGCGCCGAAGGTTGCATCCGATTTTGCCAAGGCGAACGAACAGTTCGTCATCCTCGGCGGATCGATGGGCAAGACTGCCCTGGACCAGAACGGCGTGAAGGCGCTCGCCTCGCTGCCGTCGCTGGACGAACTGCGTGCCAAGATCCTCGGCCTCCTCGTGGCGCCGGCGACCAAGATCGCGCAGCTCACCAACGCTCCCGCGGCCAAGGTCGCGCGCGTTGTCCAGGCATATGCCTCCAAGGGCGAAGCGGCCTGACGGCCTACTGAAACAACCCAACTGGTTCGAAACCGATAGGAACTACGAAAATGGCTGACCTGCAGAAGATCGTCGACGAATTGTCGAGCCTGACCGTCCTCGAAGCGGCGGATCTGGCGAAGATGCTGGAAGAGAAGTGGGGCGTCTCGGCTGCCGCTGCTGTTGCCGTGGCTGCTGGCCCGGCCGGCGCCGCCGGTGGCGCTGCCGCCGAAGAGAAGACCGAGTTCACCGTCGTTCTCGCCTCGGCTGGCGACAAGAAGATCGAAGTGATCAAGGAAGTGCGTGCTCTCACCGGTCTTGGCCTCAAGGAAGCCAAGGACCTGGTCGAAGGCGCGCCGAAGACCGTCAAGGAAGGCGTTGCCAAGGACGAGGCCGAGAAGATCAAGGCCACGCTCGAGAAGGTCGGCGCCAAGGTTGACCTCAAGTAACCCTAGGTTACTTGGGCGAAATCCCCGGGCGAGCGTCAGCGATACCCGGGGATTGCTGCAGTTTTCGATTCTCGGGCCGGCGCGAGCCGGTCCGGGGGTCGTAAAAGATCGAAGGCTGACTATCTAGGGGAAGTGCCGGGTTACCAAGAGCCCGCCATTTCCGACAAACGATCGATATTCCCGGGAGTTACGCCCGAGGATGTCGGACTTAAAAGAGCCGGGCCAGCCTCGACCGCAAGGTCGATCCGGGCTCAGCCGCCACGAGCCGCCCTTAAGAGTGGTCCTGGTTCCTGACTTTGTGAAGTGAGTGCGGTTCGGACGTCCTTTCCGAATCGCTTAAGAGAACCGGGTAGCCCCCGACGCCTGTCCTGATTGCCGCGATGGAATGCGGCTTTTCGGAGAGGCGCCCGCGCTTACCCCGAAAACAATTGAGAGAAACAAACGATGGCGCAGACGTTCACCGGTCGCAAGCGCGTACGCAAATTTTTCGGGTCGATCAAAGAAGTTGCGGAGATGCCGAACCTCATCGAGGTTCAGAAGGCTTCCTATGACCAGTTCCTGATGGTCAATGAGCCGGAAGGCGGTCGTCTCGACGAAGGTCTGCAGGCCGTGTTCCGTTCGGTCTTCCCGATCTCGGACTTCTCCGGCTCGTCGATGCTGGAATTCGTCAAGTACGAGTTCGAACAGCCCAAGTACGATGTCGACGAGTGCCGCCAGCGTGGCATGACCTTTGCCGCGCCGCTGAAGGTGACGCTGCGCCTCATCGTGTTCGATATCGATGAAGAGACGGGCGCCAAGTCGGTCAAGGACATCAAGGAGCAGGATGTCTACATGGGCGATATCCCGCTCATGACGTCGAACGGCACCTTCATCGTCAACGGCACCGAGCGCGTCATCGTCTCGCAGATGCACCGTTCGCCGGGTGTATTCTTCGATCACGACAAGGGCAAGACGCACTCGTCGGGCAAGCTGCTGTTCGCCGCCCGCATCATTCCGTATCGCGGTTCCTGGCTTGACGTCGAATTCGACGCCAAGGACATCGTCTATGCGCGTATCGATCGCCGCCGCAAGATTCCGGTGACGTCGCTGCTCTACGCGCTCGGCCTCGACGGCGAGGCGATCCTCGCGACGTTCTACAAGCACGTCAATTACAAGCGCACCAAGGACGGCTGGCGTGTGCCCTTCGATGCCAACCGCATGAAGGGCTACAAGGCGGTCAACGATCTCGTTGACGCCGACACCGGCAAGGTTGTGGTCGAAGCCGGCAAGAAGCTCTCGGTGCGTCAGGCTCGGCAGCTTGCGGAAAAAGGCCTCAAGGCGCTGCGCATGGCCGACGAGGAGCTGATCGGCCACTACGTCGCCGAAGACCTCGTCAACGTGAAGACTGGTGAGATCTATCTCGAAGCCGGCTCCGAACTCGATGAGAAGAACCTCAAGGTTCTCACTGAAGCCGGTTACAAGGAACTGCCGCTGCTCGACATCGACCACGTCAATGTCGGCGCCTACATCCGCAACACGCTGACGATCGACAAGAACATGACGCGCGAAGACGCGCTGTTCGACATCTATCGCGTCATGCGTCCGGGTGAGCCGCCGACGGTGGACACCGCCGAGGCGATGTTCCGTTCGCTGTTCTTCGACAGCGAGCGTTACGATCTTTCGGCCGTCGGTCGCGTGAAGATGAACATGCGCCTCGAGCTCGACGCGCCGGACACCATGCGCGTTCTGCGCAAGGAAGACATCCTCTCGGTCATCAAGACGCTGGTCGACCTGCGCGATGGCAAGGGCGAGATCGACGACATCGACAATCTCGGCAATCGCCGCGTGCGCTCGGTCGGCGAGCTCATGGAGAACCAGTACCGCATCGGTCTGTTGCGCATGGAGCGTGCGATCAAGGAGCGTATGTCGTCGGTCGATATCGACACCGTCATGCCGCAGGACCTGATCAACGCCAAGCCTGCCGCCGCCGCGGTGCGCGAATTCTTCGGCTCGTCGCAGCTCTCGCAGTTCATGGACCAGACCAACCCGCTCAGCGAGATCACCCATAAGCGCCGCCTGTCGGCGCTTGGCCCGGGCGGTCTGACGCGCGAGCGTGCAGGCTTCGAAGTGCGCGACGTGCATCCGACGCATTACGGCCGCATCTGCCCGATCGAAACGCCGGAAGGTCCGAACATCGGTCTGATCAACTCGCTCGCGACTTTCGCGCGCGTGAACAAGTATGGCTTCGTTGAGACGCCGTATCGCAAGGTGAAGGACGGCCGCGTCACCGACGAGGTGATCTATCTTTCGGCGGTGGAAGAGGGCCGTTACTCGGTCGCCCAGGCGAACGCTCCGGTCGACGCCAAGGGTAAGTTCACCGACGAGATGATTATCTGCCGCGACGGTTCGAACCGCGACGTTCACCCGGTTCCGCGGGAGAAGGTCGACTTCATGGACGTGTCGCCGAAGCAGCTCGTGTCGGTCGCTGCGGCGCTCATCCCGTTCCTCGAGAACGATGACGCCAACCGCGCGCTGATGGGCTCGAACATGCAGCGCCAGGCGGTGCCGCTGGTTCGCGCCGAAGCGCCGTTCGTCGGCACCGGCATGGAAAGCGTCGTTGCCCGTGACTCGGGCGCGGCCATTGCCGCGCGCCGCGCCGGCGTCATCGACCAGGTAGACGCCACGCGTATCGTTGTGCGCGCCACCGGCGAGATGGACCCGACCAAGCCGGGCGTCGATATCTATCGGCTGATGAAGTACCAGCGCTCGAACCAATCGACCTGCATCAACCAGCGTCCGCTGGTGAAGGTCGGCGATCGCGTCGAAAAGGGCGACATCATCGCGGACGGTCCGTCGACCGACCTCGGCGAACTCGCGCTCGGCCGCAACGTGCTCGTCGCGTTCATGCCGTGGAATGGCTACAACTTCGAAGACTCGATCCTGCTCTCCGAGCGGATCGTGAAGGAAGACGTGTTCACCTCCATTCACATCGAAGAGTTCGAGGTGATGGCGCGTGACACCAAGCTCGGCCCCGAGGAAATCACTCGTGACATTCCGAACGTTTCGGAAGAAGCGCTGAAGAACCTCGACGAAGCCGGCATCGTATACATCGGGGCGGAAGTCCACGCCGGCGACATCCTCTGCGGCAAGATCACGCCGAAGGGCGAGAGCCCGATGACGCCGGAAGAAAAGCTTCTGCGCGCCATCTTCGGCGAGAAGGCCTCTGACGTTCGCGACACCTCGCTCCGCGTGCCTCCGGGCGTGCAGGGTACCGTCGTCGAAGTGCGGGTCTTCAACCGCCATGGCGTCGAGAAGGACGAGCGCGCGCTCGCCATCGAACGCGAGGAGATCGAGCGTCTCGCCAAGGACCGCGACGACGAGCAGGCGATCCTCGACCGTAACGTTTACGGCCGTCTCGCTGAACTGCTCGAAGGCCGTCAGGGCATTGCGGGTCCGAAGGGCTTCAAGAAGGACAGCAAGATTACCAAGGCGGTGCTGGATGAGTATCCGCGCTCGCAGTGGTGGCTGTTCGCTTCGCCGAACGACAAGCTGATGGCCGAGATCGAAGCGATCCGGAAGCAGTACGACGAGTCCAAGAAGCTGCTCGAGCAGCGCTTCCTCGACAAGGTCGAGAAGCTGCAGCGTGGCGACGAGCTGCCGCCCGGCGTGATGAAGATGGTCAAGGTCTTCGTTGCGGTGAAGCGCAAGATCCAGCCCGGCGACAAGATGGCCGGTCGTCACGGCAACAAGGGTGTGGTGTCGCGCATCGTGCCGATCGAGGACATGCCGTTCCTCGCCGACGGTACGCATGTCGATATCGTGCTCAATCCGCTCGGCGTGCCGAGCCGCATGAACGTGGGTCAGATCCTCGAGACGCATCTCGGCTGGGCTTGCGCCGGGCTCGGTCTTAAGATCGGGCAGGCGGTCGATGCCTATAATCTCAAGCACGACGCCAAGCCGCTCAAGGAGATGCTCAAGAAGGTCTATGGCGAAGACGAGACCATCAAGTCGCTCGACGAGGACGGCCTGATCGAACTCGGCAACAACCTTCGTCACGGCGTTCCGATTGCGACGCCAGTGTTCGACGGCGCCAAGGAAAGCGACATCGAGAGCATGCTCGAACTTGCGGGCCAGAACCAGTCGGGTCAGTCGACCGTCTATGACGGCCGCACCGGTGAGGCCTTCGATCGCAACGTCACGGTCGGCTACATCTACATGCTGAAGCTGCACCATCTCGTGGACGACAAGATCCACGCCCGTTCGATCGGTCCGTACTCGCTGGTTACCCAGCAGCCGCTCGGTGGCAAGGCGCAGTTCGGTGGCCAGCGTTTCGGCGAAATGGAGGTCTGGGCGCTCGAGGCTTACGGCGCCGCCTACACGTTGCAGGAAATGCTGACGGTGAAGTCGGACGACGTCGCCGGCCGCACCAAGGTGTACGAGGCGATCGTGCGCGGCGACGACACGTTCGAAGCGGGTATCCCCGAGTCGTTCAACGTGCTGGTCAAGGAAATGCGTTCGCTCGGCCTCAACGTCGACCTGCACAACTCCAAGGCCCCGGGTCTCGGCCAGGGACCGACGGCGGAAGCCGCCGAATAACAAGAGCGATTGCCGGGCCCGTCACGGACGCGGCCCGGCGTTCACGCCTTTGTTTTGAATTTGCGGCCGGCGGCATGCCGGCATAGCGGAGAAGAATATGAACCAAGAGATCATGAATCTTTTCAGCCCGACGACGCCGGCTCAGGTCTTCGACCAGATCCGCATCTCGATCGCGAGCCCTGAGAAGATTTTGTCGTGGTCCTACGGCGAGATCAAAAAGCCCGAGACGATCAACTACCGGACCTTCAAGCCCGAGCGCGACGGCCTGTTCTGCGCTCGCATCTTCGGGCCGATCAAGGACTACGAGTGCTTGTGCGGCAAGTACAAGCGCATGAAGTACAAGGGCATCATCTGCGAAAAGTGCTCGGTCGAAGTGACCTTATCGCGCGTGCGCCGCGAGCGCATGGGCCACATCGAGTTGGCCGCGCCGGTGGCGCATATCTGGTTCCTCAAGTCGCTGCCGAGCCGCATCGGCATGCTGCTCGACATGACGCTTAAGGATCTCGAGCGCATCCTGTACTTCGAGTATTACGTCGTGCTCGAGCCGGGCCTGACCCCGCTCAAGGATCGTCAGTTGCTGTCGGAGGACGAGTACCTCAAGGCGCAGGAAGAGTACGGCCCGGATTCCTTCACCGCCGCGATCGGTGCCGAAGCGATCCGTGAGCTGCTCAAGGGCATGGACCTGGAGAAGCTCCAGGTCGAACTGCGTGCGGAGCTGTCCGAGACCGATAGCGACATCAAGAAGAAGAAGCTCGCCAAGCGCCTCAAGCTGATCGAGGCCTTCGTCGCGTCCGGCAACAAGCCGGAGTGGATGATCCTGACCGTGGTGCCGGTGATCCCGCCGGACCTGCGTCCGCTGGTCCCGCTGGACGGCGGCCGCTTCGCCACGTCCGATCTCAACGATCTCTACCGCCGCGTCATCAACCGCAACAACCGTCTGAAGCGGCTGATCGAATTGCGCGCGCCGGACATCATCATCCGCAACGAAAAGCGCATGCTGCAGGAAGCGGTCGATGCGCTGTTCGATAACGGCCGCCGCGGTCGCGTCATCACCGGGGCCAACAAGCGTCCGCTGAAGTCGCTCGCCGACATGCTCAAGGGCAAGCAGGGCCGGTTCCGCCAGAACCTGCTCGGCAAGCGCGTCGACTATTCGGGCCGTTCGGTGATCGTGGTCGGTCCCGAGCTCAAGCTGCACCAGTGCGGCCTGCCGAAGAAAATGGCGCTCGAACTGTTCAAACCGTTCATCTACTCGCGGCTCGATGCCAAGGGCCTGTCGACGACGGTGAAGCAGGCCAAGAAGCTGGTCGAGAAGGAAAAGCCGGAAGTCTGGGACATCCTCGACGAGGTGATCCGCGAGCATCCGGTGCTGCTCAACCGCGCGCCGACGTTGCACCGCCTTGGCATCCAGGCCTTCGAGCCGGTGCTCATCGAGGGCAAGGCGATCCAGCTGCATCCGCTGGTCTGTGCCGCGTTCAATGCCGACTTCGACGGCGACCAGATGGCCGTGCACGTTCCGCTGTCGCTTGAAGCGCAGCTGGAAGCGCGCGTCCTGATGATGTCGACCAACAACATCCTGCATCCGGCGAACGGCCAGCCGATCATCGTGCCGTCGCAGGACATCGTGCTCGGCCTGTACTACCTGTCGCTGATCCGCGAAGGTTCGCCCGGCGAGGGCAAGATCTTCGGCGACATGGCCGACATCGAGCACGCGCTCAACGTCAAGGCGATCTCGCTGCACTCCAAGATCAAGTATCGCTGGGAGGGCCTTGGCCCCGACGGCACGCTGATCAAGAAGTGGTACGAGACCACGCCGGGCCGCGTGCTGCTCGGCAACGTGCTGCCCAAGAACGTCAAGGCGCCGTTCGACATCGTCAACAAGCTCATGACTAAGCGTGAGATCTCGGCGATGATCGATACCGTCTACCGCCACTGCGGTCAGAAGGAGACGGTGATCTTCTGCGATCGCATCATGGCGCTCGGCTTCTATCACGCGTTCAAGGCCGGCATTTCGTTCGGCAAGGACGACATGGTGGTGCCGGCTTCTAAGTGGGCCACGGTCGACAAGACACGCGAACTCGCCAAGGAGTTCGAGCAGCAGTACAACGACGGCCTCATCACCCAAGGTGAGAAGTACAACAAGGTCGTCGACGCCTGGTCGAAGTCCACCGACGCCATCGCCGAGGCGATGATGAAGGAGATCTCCGCGGTCAAGAAGGACAAGGACGGCCGCGACATGCAGATCAACTCGATCTACATGATGGCCCACTCGGGCGCGCGCGGGTCGCCGGCCCAGATGCGTCAGCTCGCCGGTATGCGCGGCCTCATGGCCAAGCCGTCGGGCGAGATCATCGAGACGCCGATCATCTCGAACTTCAAGGAAGGCCTGTCCGTTCTCGAGTACTTCAACTCGACCCACGGCGCCCGCAAGGGTCTGGCCGACACCGCCTTGAAGACTGCGAACTCGGGCTACCTGACGCGTCGTCTCGTTGACGTGGCGCAGGACTGCATCATCACCGAGGCCGATTGCGGCTCCACCAACGGCATCGCTGTCCGCGCCATCATCGACGCAGGCACGGTGGTCGCTCCGCTGGCCATCCGTATCCTGGGCCGTACCACGGCCGAGGATATCAAGGACCCGAACACGGGCGCCGTGGTGATCAAGGCCAACACGCTGCTCACCGAGCCGGAAGTCGATCGCGTGGTGAAGGCGAGTGTGCAGGAGGTGAAGATCCGCTCCGTGCTCACCTGCGAAACCAAGATCGGCGTTTGCGGCGCGTGCTACGGCCGCGATCTGGCGCGTGGTACTCCGGTCAACATGGGCGAGGCGGTGGGCGTCATCGCCGCCCAGTCGATCGGCGAGCCGGGCACCCAGCTGACGATGCGTACGTTCCACATCGGCGGCGCCGCTCAGATCAACGAGCAGTCGTTCATCGAGTCGAACTTCGACGGCAAGATCGTCATCAAGAACAAGAACATTGCCCGTAACTCCGAAGGGCAGTCGATCGGCATGGTTCGCAACATGGTTGTGGCGGTGGTCGACCCCGACGGGACCGAGCGTGCCCATCATCGTATCCCTTACGGCGCGCGCATGCGTGTCGATGAGGGCGATCAGATCAAGCGCGGTCAGCGTATCGCCGAGTGGGATCCCTATACCCGCCCGATCCTCACCGAGGTCGACGGCACCGTCGATTTCGAGGACATGGTCGATGGTCTGTCGATGTCGGAACAGCTCGACGAATCGACCGGTATTGCCAAGCGCGTTGTCATCGACTGGCGCACGGGCTCGTCGCGTAACCAGGCGGACCTGCGTCCGGCCATGGTCGTCAAGGGCAAGGATGGCAGCATCCTCAAGCTGGCTCGCGGTGGCGAGGCACGTTACCTGCTCGCAGTCGACGCGATCATCTCGGTCGATCCCGGCAGCAGCGTGAAGGCGGGCGACATTCTCGCGCGTATTCCGACCGAAAGCGCCAAGACGCGTGACATCACCGGCGGTCTGCCGCGGGTGGCGGAGCTGTTCGAAGCGCGCAAGCCGAAGGATGCGGCGATCATCGCCGAGATCGGCGGCACGGTGCGGTTCGGCAAGGACTACAAGAACAAGCGCCGCATCACCATCGAGCCGACCGACAAGTCGCTCGAGCCGAAGGAGTACCTGATCCCGAAGGGCAAGCACATCCACTTGCAGGATGGCGACGTGCTCGAAAAGGGCGATTACATCGTCGAGGGCAATCCCGCTCCGCACGACATTCTCGCCATCAAGGGCGTCGAGGAACTGGCCGCTTACCTGGTCAACGAAATCCAGGAGGTCTATCGGTTGCAGGGCGTTATGATCAACGACAAGCACATCGAGGTGATCGTTCGCCAGATGCTGCAGAAGGTCGAGATCACCGACGCCGGCGAGACCGATCTTCTGGCCAGCGAGCAGGTCGATCGCAGCGATTTCGACGCGATCAACGCCAAGGCGGCCGAGGAGGGCAAGAAGCCCGCCGTCGGTCACCCGGTTCTGCTCGGCATCACCAAGGCGTCGCTGCAGACGCGGTCGTTCATCTCGGCGGCCTCGTTCCAGGAGACGACGCGCGTCCTCACCGAAGCCGCGGTCAACGGCAAGGCGGATACGCTCGACGGCCTCAAGGAGAACGTCATCGTCGGCCGCCTGATCCCGGCGGGTACCGGCGCCATGATGAACCAGCTCCGCGAAGTCGCCATGAAGCGCGACGCGCTCATCCTGGACGAACGCGAGAAGTCGGCCGCCAAGCAGGCTGCGACTCCGGTCGAAACCCCGGCGTTGCCGATGCCGTCCGTGGAATAAGCCAGCAGACGGTTGGCTTCGCCCGACGCGACAAGATCAAAGGCCGCCCTCCGGGGCGGCCTTTTTGTGCCTGTTCGGGTCATGGTGACCGCTGCGACACATCTCGGGCGTCAGAAAATCCTCAGAACCTTTGCCAAAATATCAGGCCGGCTCTCAGGACTTCCGAACGGAAAAGGCGGAGTGGTGCGGCTCCAACAGGAGATTCGCAATGAAGCTGCCGATCCTCACCCTTGCCGCTGCCATGACCTTCGGCCTTATTTTGGCCGGCGGTCCCGCCCGCGCCGATTCCGACGACGCGAAGTGGGTGGCGCAGTGCGTCAAGGACAACAAGGACGAAGGCCAGACGGTCGAGGTGATTACGTCCTATTGCACCTGCATGAACAACAAGATGTCGTCCAACGAGACGCGCTCGATCACGCAGTGGGAGAAAGCAAACAAGCGCGAGATGGAAGCCTGCTCCACCCAGGCGGGCTGGAAGGGCCGCTAGTCCGCCTTCGGGATCTGTCATACGCCAGTTACGCATGGGCCGGTACACCGGCTCATGCACTGGTGGCAGACAGGCGTCATCTATCAAATCTACCCGCGCTCGTTTCAGGACGAAAACGGCGACGGCGTCGGCGACCTCAAGGGCATTACGCGCCGGCTCGACTATGTCGCCGGGCTCGGCGTCGACGCGGTGTGGCTGTCACCGGTCTTTGTCTCGCCGATGGCGGATTTCGGCTACGACATCGCCGATCACACGGCGATTGATCCCTTGTTCGGCACGCTCGAGGATTTCGACGCGCTGCTTGAGCGTGCGCACGAGCTCGGACTTAAGGTCATCCTCGACCTCGTGCCCAACCACACGTCGAACCGGCATCCGTGGTTTATGGAAAGCCGGGTGTCGCGACAGGCGGCCAAAAGAGACTGGTATATCTGGCGTAACGGCGCGCCCGAAGGCGGTCCGCCGAACAACTGGCTGTCCGAATTTGGTGGCTCCGCCTGGCAGTACGATGAGGCGACGGATCAATATTACTACCATGCCTTCCTGAAAGATCAGCCGGACCTCAACTGGCGCAGCGCCGCGGTGCGCGCGGCCATGCACGACGTGATGCGATTCTGGCTCGACCGCGGCGTTGATGGCTTCCGCGTCGATGTGATGTGGCATCTGATCAAGGACGCGGCGTTTCGCGACAACCCGACAAATCCGGATTGGCAGGAAGGCGAGGCGGCGTATCGCCGTCTGTTGCCGCTCCATTCGACCGACCAGCCCGAGGTGCAGGACGTCGTCCGCGGACTACGCGCCGTGATTGACGAGTATCCGGATCGCGTCTTGATCGGCGAGATCTACCTGCCGGTCGAGAAGCTGGTCGCTTACTACGGCGATGAAAGACTGGCCGGCGCGCATCTGCCGTTTAATTTCGCGCTCATTGAGACGCCGTGGGAGGCGAGGGCCATCGCAGCGCTGATCGAGCGCTATGAAGCGGCCTTGCCGGTCGGCGCCTGGCCGAATTGGGTGCTCGGCAACCACGATCGGCCACGTCTGGCCAGCCGCGTGGGCGAGGCGCAGGCGAGGGTGGCGGCCATGCTGCTGCTGACGCTGCGGGGCACGCCAACGCTCTACTACGGCGACGAGCTGGGGCTGCCGCAGGTCTCTATCCCGAGCCACCGGGTGCGCGATCCCTGGGGCATCAACGTGCCGGGCAGTGGCCGCGACGGCTGCCGGACACCGATGCCTTGGGACGGTTCGCGGTTCGGCGGTTTCTCCGATGCCGAGCCCTGGCTGCCGCTCATTCCTGACGCGGAGATTCGCAACGTCGCTTCCCAGGATACCGATTCTGGCTCCTTACTCAGCCTCTACCGGCGGCTGATCGTCCTGCGGCGGACCCAACCGGCGCTCAGCCGCGGCACCTATAGGCCAGTGGCCCAGTCCGGCGGGGCGCTGGCCTTCGAGCGCCGGACCGATGGGAATCGTTTGGTCGTGGCGCTCGACCTCGGCGGCCGCGGTGCAGAATTACCCGTTGAATCAGGGTGTTGGGCCGGCACCGTGGTGCTCGGAACGGCACCAGACCGCGAAGGCGAGGCGGTCGCCGGCCGCGTCGTCTTGCGTCCGAACGAAGGGCTCATCATATGTTGCCGCGGGTGAGGCCATTGCGACGCAAAGCTGCGGCCGGCTTAAGGTTTTCGGGGCTTTTTCGCCTTGACTTCAAATGACCTGGCCGATACACACCACCCACTTTTCGACAGGCGGTGAGCTTCGTCTGATCGGAACGGCCGCCCGGGCCATCCACTGAAAATCCTACAGGTTTTCGCGGGTTTCCGGCGCCTTCGCCTCGATCAAAGAAGCTCAAACGCTGTCGCTGACAGCCACTGTCAGTTCAGACGTGAACGGATGCTCGTCATCTCGCGATGACATGCGTTCGTCAGAACGGGAAAGCGCCCCCGCTGATTGAAAGCGGATGGCGCGATTTCGTTTTGCGTGCCGAGAACGCACGGAAAGAGAACGCGCGGCCTTCGCGGGCCGCACGACGACGATGCCGGGCGCAAACCTGTAATGGGTTGGGCTCACAACAATTCCGGACCTGCAAAGGTTCAACACGTAACGAAGGCGAACGATGCCGACGATCAATCAGTTGATTGCGAACCCGCGCCACCCGCTCAAGGCGCGCAACAAGGTGCCGGCGTTGCAGGCGTCCCCGCAGAAGCGTGGCGTTTGCACCCGCGTCTATACGACGACGCCGAAGAAGCCGAACTCGGCGCTTCGTAAGGTCGCCAAGGTTCGTCTGACCAACGGCTTCGAAGTCATCGGTTACATCCCGGGCGAGGGTCATAACCTTCAGGAGCACTCCGTGGTCATGATCCGCGGCGGCCGCGTCAAGGACTTGCCGGGCGTCCGCTATCACATCCTGCGCGGCGTGCTCGACACGCAGGGCGTCAAGAACCGCAAGCAGCGCCGTTCGAAGTACGGCGCGAAGCGTCCGAAGTAAGGGGTCCGCACATGTCCCGCCGTCACGCCGCAGAGAAGCGCGAAATCATTCCGGACCCGAAGTACGGGAACATTGTGGTTTCGAAATTCATGAACGCCGTCATGTACGACGGCAAGAAGTCGGTCGCCGAGTCGATCGTCTATGGTGCGCTCTCGACCATCGAAGCGAAGACCAAGGCGAACCCGCTGACCGTGTTCCAGCAGGCGCTCGACAACGTGATGCCCTCGATCGAGGTGCGGTCGCGTCGTGTCGGTGGCGCCACCTATCAGGTTCCCGTCGAAGTCCGCACGACCCGTCGTCAGGCTCTCGGCATCCGTTGGATCATCAACGCGGCCCGTGATCGCAACGAGCGCACCATGACCGAGCGTCTCTCGGCCGAACTGCTCGATGCGTCGAACAATCGCGGTAACGCCGTGAAGAAGCGCGAAGACACGCACAAGATGGCGGAAGCCAACCGCGCCTTCTCGCACTACCGCTGGTAACAGCGGCGCACGAATTCAGGAACGACGACTATGGCTCGCGCTCACGCAATCGAGAATTACCGCAACTTTGGCATCATGGCCCACATTGATGCGGGCAAGACGACGACGACTGAGCGGATTCTTTATTACACCGGCAAGAGCCACAAGATCGGCGAGGTGCATGAAGGCGCCGCGACGATGGACTGGATGGAGCAGGAGCAGGAGCGCGGCATCACCATCACGTCGGCCGCGACGACCGCTTTCTGGAACGGCAAGCGCCTGAACATCATCGACACCCCCGGCCACGTCGACTTCACCATCGAAGTCGAGCGTTCGCTGCGCGTGCTCGACGGCGCTGTCGTCGTGCTCGACGGCAACCAGGGCGTTGAGCCGCAGACCGAGACCGTCTGGCGTCAGGGCGACAAGTATCGCGTGCCGCGCATCGTGTTCGCCAACAAGATGGATAAGACGGGCGCCGACTTCTACAAGTGCCTGGACGACATCGTTGACCGCCTCGGCGCCAAGCCGGTTGCGATCCAGCTGCCGATCGGCGCGGAAAGCAACTTCACCGGCATGGTCGATCTGGTGATCATGAAGGCCTATGTCTGGAACAACGAGGCGCTCGGCGCCAAGTTCGACACCGTCGACATCCCGGCCGACCTCGCCGACAAGGCGAAGGAATACCGCGAGAAGCTCATCGAAGCCGCCGTCGAGCTCGACGACGACGCGCTGACCGCGTTCCTGGACGGCAAGGAGCCGGACCTCGAAACGCTGAAAAAGCTCATCCGCAAGGCCGTCATCACCGGCGCCTTCTATCCCGTGCTCTGTGGCTCGGCCTTCAAGAATAAGGGCGTGCAGCCGCTGCTCGACGCCGTCGTCGACTATCTGCCGTCGCCGCTCGACGTGCCGGCGATCAAGGGCATCGACCCGGACAAGAACAACGAAGAGACGATCCGCGAGCCGAAGGACGACGCGCCGCTGTCGCTGCTCGCCTTCAAGATCATGGACGACCCGTTCGTCGGTACCATCACCTTCTGCCGCATCTATTCGGGCACGCTCGTTTCCGGCACCGGTCTCATCAACTCGACCAAAGAGCGCAAAGAGCGCATCGGCCGCATGTTGCTGATGCATGCCAATAACCGCGAAGACATCAAGGAAGCCTATGCTGGCGACATCGTCGCGCTGGCCGGCCTCAAGGAAACCCGCACCGGCGACACGCTGTGCGATCCCAAGGCCCCGGTGATCCTGGAAAAGATGGAATTCCCCGAGCCGGTCATCGAAATCGCCATCGAGCCGAAGTCGAAGGCCGACCAGGAAAAGCTCGGTGTCGCGCTGGCCAAGCTGGCCGCCGAAGATCCGTCGTTCCGCGTGTCGACCGACCAGGAGAGCGGCCAGACCATCCTCAAGGGCATGGGCGAACTGCATCTCGACATCAAGGTCGACATCCTCAAGCGCACCTACAAGGTCGACGCCAATATCGGCGCGCCGCAGGTTGCCTACCGCGAAAAGATCACCAAGTCGGCTGAAGTGGACTATACCCACAAGAAGCAGACCGGCGGTTCGGGCCAGTTCGCCCGCGTCAAGATCATCGCCGAGCCCACCGAGCCGGGCACGCCGTTCACGTTCGAGAACGAGATTGTCGGCGGCGCGGTGCCTAAGGAATTCATCCCGGGTGTCGAGAAGGGTCTCGAGTCGGTTCTGAACTCGGGCATCCTCGCCGGCTTCCCGGTGGTCGACCTCAAGGTTCGCCTGGTGGACGGCAACTATCACGACGTCGACTCGTCGGCGCTCGCCTTCGAAATCGCCTCGCGCGCCGCTCTGCGCGAAGCCATGCAGAAGGCCAAGCCGGCGCTGCTCGAGCCGATCATGAAGGTCGAAGTGGTGACCCCGGAAGACTACACCGGCTCGGTCATCGGCGATTTGAACTCCCGTCGTGGCCAGATCCAGGGCCAGGACATGCGCGGCAACGCCAACGTCATCAACGCGATGGTGCCGCTTGCCAACATGTTCGGTTACGTCAACACGCTGCGGTCGATGTCGCAGGGGCGCGCGACGTTCACGATGCAGTTCGATCACTATGCTGAAACGCCGGCGAACGTGTCGGCGGAAGTGCAGAAGAAGTTCGCTTAAGCAGCGACAGGGAATCAGAAAGTTTCTGAACGGAGAGATCCATGGCCAAAGAAAAATTCAACCGCAATAAGCCGCACTGTAACATCGGCACCATCGGTCACGTCGACCACGGCAAGACGTCGCTGACCGCCGCGATCACCAAGGTGCTCGCCGAAACTGGCGGCGCGACCTTCACGGCCTACGACCAGATCGACAAGGCGCCGGAAGAGAAGGCCCGCGGTATCACCATCTCGACCGCGCACGTCGAGTACGAGACGACGAACCGCCACTACGCGCACGTCGACTGCCCCGGCCACGCCGACTATGTGAAGAACATGATCACCGGCGCCGCGCAGATGGACGGCGCGATCCTGGTCGTGTCGGCTGCCGACGGCCCGATGCCGCAGACCCGTGAGCACATCCTGCTCGCCCGCCAGGTCGGCGTTCCGGCGATCGTTGTGTTCATGAACAAGTGCGACATGGTCGACGATCCGGAACTCCTCGAGCTCGTCGAGCTCGAAGTCCGCGAGCTCCTGTCGAAGTACCAGTTCCCGGGCGACAAGATTCCGATCATCAAGGGCTCGGCCCTGATGGCGCTGGAAGACAAGGACCCGAAGCTCGGCAAAGAAGCCATCCTCGAGCTGATGAAGCAGGTCGATGCCTACATCCCGCAGCCGGAGCGTCCGGTTGACCTGCCGTTCCTGATGCCGGTCGAAGACGTGTTCTCGATCTCGGGTCGCGGCACCGTCTGCACCGGTCGCGTCGAGCGCGGCATCGTCAAGGTCGGCGAAGAAGTCGAAATCGTCGGCATCAAGCCGACGCAGAAGACCACCGTCACCGGCGTCGAAATGTTCCGCAAGCTGCTCGATCAGGGCCAGGCCGGCGACAACATCGGCGCGCTGCTCCGCGGCACCAAGCGCGAAGAAGTCGAGCGTGGCCAGGTTCTCTGCAAGCCGGGTTCGGTCAAGCCGCACACCAAGTTCAAGGCTGAGGCTTACATCCTCACTAAGGAAGAGGGCGGCCGTCATACGCCGTTCTTCACCAACTACCGTCCGCAGTTCTACTTCCGTACCACCGACGTGACCGGTGTTGTGCACCTGCCGGCCGGCACCGAAATGGTGATGCCGGGCGACAACGTCGCCATGGAAGTTCACCTGATCGTGCCGATCGCCATGGAAGAGAAGCTGCGCTTCGCCATCCGTGAAGGCGGCCGCACCGTCGGCGCCGGCGTCGTGGCGTCGATTATCGAGTAAGCAAGTCGCTTGGGCCCCCGTCCGAACAGGGCGGGGGCTCGGCAATCCTGACTGGAGGCGGGGGCCGATCTTTCCCGTTTCCGCGCAGGGACAACGAGTCGATAGCGAATACTGGATCATCCGTTTGAACGGATGATGACAGTCCAGAGAGACAGACAAATGAACGGCCAGAATATTCGGATCCGGCTCAAGGCGTTCGACCATCGCGTGCTCGATGCGTCGACGCGCGAGATCGTCAACACCGCCAAGCGCACCGGCGCGCAGGTGCGTGGGCCGATTCCGCTTCCGACGCGCATCGAGAAGTTCACCGTGAACCGCTCGCCGCACGTCGACAAGAAGAGCCGTGAACAGTTCGAGATGCGCACGCACAAGCGCCTTTTGGACATCGTCGATCCGACGCCGCAGACCGTGGACGCGCTGATGAAGCTCGACCTGGCGGCCGGTGTCGACGTCGAGATCAAGCTTTAAGGCCGGGTGAGGGATTAAAAAGATGCGCACGGGTGTCGTCGCACAAAAATTGGGTATGACCCGGCTGTTCACCGATGGCGGTGAGCACGTTCCGGTCACGGTGCTCCGCCTCGCGGAGTGCCAGGTCGTCGCCCACCGTTCCAAGGACAAGGACGGTTACGTCGCGCTGCAGCTCGGTTCGGGCGCGCGTCGCGCCGGCAATATGAGCAAGGCCGATCGTGGTTACTTCGCCAAGGCGAAGGTCGAGCCGAAGCGCAAACTTGCCGAATTCCGCGTCGACGAAGCCGGGCTGATCCCGGTCGGTGCGGAAATCACGGCCGATCACTTCATCGAAGGCCAGTTTGTCGATGTCTGCGGCATTTCGGTCGGTAAGGGCTTTGCCGGCGGTATGAAGCGCTGGAATTTCCGCGGTCTGCGCGCCTCGCACGGTGTGTCGATCTCGCACCGGTCGATCGGTTCGACCGGCGGCCGTCAGGATCCGGGCAAGACCTTCAAGAACAAAAAAATGGCGGGCCACATGGGCTCCGACCGCGTCACCACGCTCAACCTCAAAGTCGCCAAGATCGACGTCGCGCGTGGCCTGATCATGGTCGAAGGCGCGGTGCCGGGCTCCAAGGGTGGCTGGATCACCGTGCGCGATGCGGTGAAGAAGAAGTTGCCGAAGGAAGCCGCCAAGCCTGGCAAGTTCCGTTTGGCTGACAGCGCCGAGGCTCCGGCCACCGAGGCCCCCGCCGAGAAGGAGGGCGCATAATATGGATCTCAAGATCACCACGTTCGAAGGCAAGGAAGCCGGTTCGGTGAAGGTGTCGGACGACATCTTCGGCCTCGAGCCGCGCGCCGATATCATTCAGCGCTGCGTCAACTGGCAGCTCGCCCGTCGTCAGCGCGGTACGCACAAGACCAAGGATCGTTCCGAGATCTGGCGTACCGGCAAGAAGATGTACGGTCAGAAGGGCACTGGCGGCGCCCGTCACGGCTCGGCCCGCGTGCCGCAGTTCCGCGGCGGCGGTCGTGCCTTCGGTCCGGTCGTGCGCAGCCATGCCATCGACCTGCCGAAGAAGGTGCGGGCGCTGGCGCTCAAGCACGCCCTGTCGTCGAAGGCCAAGGATGGTGCCATTGTCATCGTCGACAAGGCGTCGCTGGCGGAAGCCAAGACCAAGGCGCTCATCGCGCAGTTCGGCAAGCTGTCGCTGGCCAATGCGCTTATCATTGACGGCGCCGAGCTCGAGGCGAACTTCGCCATCGCGGCGCGCAACATCCCGAACATCGACGTGCTGCCGATCCAGGGCATCAACGTTTACGACATCATGCGGCGTAAGACGCTGGTCCTCACCAAGGCCGCCGTCGACGCGCTGGAGGCGCGGTTCAAATGAGCACCAGCGATCCCCGTCATTACGACGTCATTCTGTCGCCCGTGATCACCGAAAAGGCGACCATGGCGTCCGAGTTCAACAAGGTGACCTTCAAGGTCCGTCGCGACGCGACCAAGCCGCAGATCAAGGAAGCGGTCGAGAAGCTGTTCGACGTGAAGGTCAAGAACGTCAATACGCTGGTCCGTCAGGGCAAGATCAAGGCGTTCCGCAATAGGCTCGGACAGCAGTCCGACGTGAAGCGCGCGGTCGTGACCCTCGAAGAGGGCCATCGCATCGACGTGACCACGGGTCTGTAAGAGGTCGGCGATGGCACTCAAGACATACAATCCGACGACCCCAAGCCAGCGTCATCTGGTCAACGTCGATCGTACGACCCTCTACAAGGGCGCGCCCGTTAAGGCGCTCACCGAAGGTCAGCACTCGACCGGCGGCCGCAACAACCACGGCCGCATCACGTCGCGCTTCCGCGGCGGCGGTCACAAGCAGGCCTATCGCAAGATCGATTTCCGCCGCGCCAAGATGGATATGGTCGCGACGGTCGAGCGCCTGGAGTACGATCCGAACCGCACCGCTTTCATCGCACTGATCAAGTACGAGGACGGTGAGCTGTCTTATATCCTGGCGCCGCAGCGTCTGGCCCCGGGCGATAAGGTGATCTCGGCCGAGCAGGCCGACGTGAAGCCGGGCAATGCGATGCCGCTCGGCGCCATTCCGGTCGGCACCATCGTGCACAACGTTGAACTGAAGATCGGCAAGGGCGGTCAGCTCGCGCGTTCGGCCGGCACCTATGTGCAGATCGTCGGTCGCGACCAGGACTACGTGATCCTGCGTCTGTCGACGTCGGAGCAGCGCCTTGTACACGGCCGCTGCATGGCCACCATCGGCGCCGTGTCAAACCCGGACAACATGAACACGACGATCGGCAAGGCCGGACGTCAGCGCTGGCGCGGCCGTATGCCGCACAACCGCGGCATCATGATGAACCCGGTCGACCATCCGCACGGCGGTCGTACCAAGGGCGGCAAGCACTGGGTCACTCCGTGGGGCAAGCCGACCAAGGGCGCCAAGACGCGCAAGAACAAGCGCACCAACAAATTCATTATGGTCAGCCGTCATGACCGTAAGAAGAAGCAGCAGCAGTAGGATTTAGAGCGATGACCCGTTCAGCCTGGAAAGGCCCTTTCGTCGACGGCTTTCTGCTCAAGAAAGCGGAAGCCGCGCGCGCGTCGGGCCGCCACGAGATGATCAAGATCTGGAGCCGGCGCTCGACCATCCTGCCGCAGTTCGTCGGCCTGAACTTCACCGTCTACAACGGTCAGAAGCACGTTCCGGTGCAGGTGACTGAGGAAATGGTGGGCCACAAGTTCGGCGAGTTCTCGCCGAGCCGTACGTTCCACGGCCACAGCGCCGATCGCAAGGCGAAGAAGGCCTGAGGATAGAGAAATGGGCAAGCGTTCACGCGATCGGGATCTCCCGAACAACGAAGCCAAGGCTGTGACCCGTAACATTCGGGTGTCGCCGCAGAAGCTCAATCTCGTCGCGCAGATGATCCGCGGCAAGAAGGTCGCGGGCGCGCTCGCCGACCTGGAATTCTCGCGCAAGCGCATCGCGAAAGACGTGCGCAAGTGCCTCGAATCGGCGATCGCCAACGCCGAGAACAATCACGACCTCGACGTCGACGATCTCATCGTCGCCGAGGCTCACGTCGGAAAATCGCTTGTGATGAAGCGCTTTTCCCCGCGCGGCCGTGGCCGCGTCGGTCAAATCCTGAAGCCGTTTTCGCATCTGACGATCATCGTTCGTCAGGTCGAAGCCGCGGCCGAAGCCTGAGGAGGCTTTCAGTGGGTCAAAAAATCAATCCGATCGGTCTGCGCCTCGGCATCAACCGCACTTGGGATTCGCGCTGGTTCGCGAACAAGACCGAGTACGGCACGCTGTTGCACGAGGACATCAAGATCCGCGCAGCTCTGATGAAGGAGCTCAAGCAGGCCGCGGTGTCCAAGATCATCATCGAGCGCCCGCACAAGAAGTGCCGCGTAACCGTTCACTCGGCCCGGCCGGGCGTCGTGATCGGCAAGAAGGGCGCCGACATCGAGAAGCTGCGCAAGACCGTCGCCAAGCTCACCGACAGCGACGTCGTCATCAACATCGTCGAAATCCGCAAGCCGGAGCTCGACGCGCAGCTGGTCGCCGAGTCGATCGCGCAGCAGCTCGAGCGCCGCGTCGCTTTCCGCCGCGCCATGAAGCGCGCGGTGCAGTCGGCGATGCGCCTGGGTGCCGAAGGCATCCGTATCAACTGCTCGGGCCGCCTCGGCGGTTCGGAAATCGCGCGCATGGAGTGGTACCGCGAAGGTCGCGTGCCGCTGCACACCCTGCGCGCCGACGTCGATTACGGCGTCGCCACCGCCTTCACCACATTCGGTACCTGCGGCGTCAAGGTCTGGATCTTCAAGGGCGAAATCCTCGAGCACGATCCGATGGCTCAGGACAAGAAGCTCGCCGAAGGCGATACCGGCGGTCGTCCGCGCCGCGATAACGCCGCGTAAGAGATAAAGTCATGCTGCAGCCAAAGAAAACCAAGTTCCGCAAGGCCTTCAAGGGCCGCATCCACGGCGTCGCGTCTTCGGGCGCGACCCTGGCCTTCGGTCAGTTCGGCCTCAAGGCGCTCGAGCCGGAACGCGTCACCGCGCGCCAGATCGAAGCCGCGCGCCGCGCGCTGACCCGCTTCATGAAGCGCGCCGGCCGCGTCTGGATCCGCGTGTTCCCGGACGTGCCGGTGTCGAAGAAGCCGATCGAAGTGCGCATGGGCAAAGGCAAGGGTTCGCCCGAGCTTTGGGTCGTGCGCGTCAAGCCTGGCAAGATCCTGTTTGAGGTGGACGGCATCAGCCCGGCCATCGCCAAGGAAGCGCTGGCGCTCGCCGCCGCGAAGCTGCCGGTCAAGACCCGTTTCATCGAACGTATCGCCGAGTGACGACCATGAAAGCCAGCGACGCCCGAGTGATGACGCTCGACCAGATCGACGATGAGGTACTCAAGCTCAAGAAGGAGCAGTTCAATCTGCGCTTTCAGCGGGCCACGGGTCAGCTCGAGAATACCGCGCGCGTGCGCGTCATCCGCCGCGACATCGCGCGGCTGAAGACGATCGCCTCGCAGAAGCGGGCAGGCGAGACCCCGGTCGTCAAGGCCGAGGCTCAGAAGTCCGCCAAGCCGGTCGCGAAGTCGCGCCGCTTGAAGGCTTCGCGTCCGTCGCCGGCGCGTGAGCCGGCGCGCGCGATTGCCAACAAGCCCAACAAGACGAAGAAGAAGTAAGGGGTCAAAGATGCCGAAGCGTACCCTTCAGGGTGTCGTCGTCAGCGACAAGCAGGCCAAGACCATTGTCGTTCAGGTCGACCGGCGCTTTGCCCATCCGACCATGGGCAAGGTTGTTCGCCGCTCGAAGAAATACCACGCGCACGACGAAAAGAACGAGTTCAAGGTCGGTGACAAGGTGTGGATCGAAGAGCGCCGTCCACTCTCCAAGCTCAAGAGCTGGGAAGTGATCCGCGGCGAAAAGAGAGCCAAGGTCTGACGATCAAGGTTTGACGCGAAGCGCCGCCAAGCGCTTCGCCGATGAAGACGAATAGAAATTAATGGGGCCGTGGTCTTAAAAGGCCGCCGCCCGCAAGGAACGAGAGCCGCATCATGATTCAGATGCAAACCAACCTCGACGTCGCCGACAATTCCGGCGCGCGCCGCGTCATGTGCATCAAGGTGCTCGGCGGCTCGAAGCGGAAATACGCGACCATCGGCGACACCATCGTGGTGTCGGTGAAGGAAGCGATCCCGCGCGGCCGCGTGAAGAAGGGCGAGGTCATGAAGGCCGTCGTCGTGCGCATCCGCAAGGACATCAAGCGCGCCGATGGCACCGTGATCCGCTTCGACCGCAACGCCGCGGTGCTGATCAACAACCAGGCCGAGCCTGTCGGTACCCGTATCTTCGGGCCCGTGCCGCGCGAGCTGCGCGCCAAGAACCACATGAAGATCCTTTCGCTCGCCCCGGAGGTGCTGTGATGGCTGCCAAGATCCGCAAAGGCGACAAGGTGATCGTGCTCACCGGCCGCGACAAGGGTCGCACCGGCGAGGTGATCGAGGTTCGTCCGACCGAGAACCGCGCCTTGGTGCGCGGCATCGCGATGGTCAAGCGCCACCAGCGCCAGACCGCGCAGGTCCAGGGCGGCATCATTTCCAAGGAGAGCGCGGTCGACCTGTCGAATCTCGCGCTCGCGGACCCCAAGGACGGCAAGCCGACCCGGGTTGGTTTCAAATTCATCGGCGAGGGCGCTGACCGCAAGAAAGTGCGCGTTGCCAAGCGCTCGGGAGCAGAGATCGATGGCTGATACGCAGACTGAACAGAAGAAGCCGAAGGCGGCCAAGCCGGCTGCCAAGCCCGCCGGCGACGAAGCCCCGAAGGCCAAGAAGGCCAAGGTGCCGTCCGATTACACGGCGCGTCTGCGCACGCACTACGACAAGGTCGTGCGCGAGCAGATGAAGACCCAGTTTGGCTATGCCAACACGATGCAGATCCCGCAGATCACCAAGGTGGTGCTCAACATGGGCATCGGCGAGGGCGTCGCGGATCGCAAGAAGGTCGAGAACGCCGCTGCCGATCTGGCGCTGATTGCCGGTCAGAAGCCGGTCGTCACCCGCTCGCGCAAGTCGATCGCGAACTACAAGCTTCGCGACGGCCAGGCCATCGGTTGTAAGGTCACGCTGCGCAAGGCGCGCATGTACGACTTTATCGACCGCCTGGTGAACATCGCGCTGCCGCGTATTCGCGACTTCCGCGGTCTCAACCCGAAGAGCTTCGATGGCCGCGGCAACTACAGCCTGGGCATCAAGGAATACACCGTGTTCCCGGAAATCGACTTCGACAAGGTCACCGATACCTGGGGCATGGACATCACCGTCTGCACCACCGCTCGCAACGACGAAGAAGCGCGGGCGCTGCTGGCGGCATTCAACTTCCCGTTCCGGCAGTGAGAGACGATTTCCCGTCTTTCATACGCGGAACCGCAAGGAGCAATTAGATGGCTAAGACGAGTTCGGTCGAAAAGAACAAGCGCCGTCGCCGCATGGCGAAGAAGTTCGGGCCGCGTCGTGCGCGCCTGAAGGCGATTGTGCAGAACAAGGAACTGCCGATGGAGGAGCGCTTTGCAGCGACCCTCAAGCTGGCAGAACTGCCGCGCAACTCCGCGAAGGTGCGCATCCATAACCGCTGCGAGCTGACGGGCCGTCCTCACGCCTTTTACCGCAAGCACAAGCTCAGCCGTATTGCGCTGCGCGACCTCGGCAACAAGGGCCTGATTCCAGGCCTTGTGAAGTCGAGCTGGTAAGGAGGCCGAGATGGTAAACGATCCGATCGGCGACATGATCACGCGCATCCGCAACGCGCAGATGCGTAACAAGTCCAAGGTTTCGATGCCGGGCTCCAAGCAGCGCGAGCGCGTTGCCGAAGTGCTCAAGATCGAAGGCTACGTCCGCGGCTATGCCGTGGTGGCGCATGCCAACGGCCGCAGCGAGCTCGAGATCGAACTCAAGTATTTCGACGGCGCTCCGGTGATCCGCGAAATCGAGCGCGTCTCGAAGCCTGGCCGCCGCGTCTATGCGTCGGTCAAGAACCTGCCGCGTATCAACAACGGTCTCGGCGTTGCCATCGTCTCGACGCCGAAGGGCGTCATGGCGGACCACGCCGCGCGCGACGCCAATGTTGGCGGCGAAATTCTCTGCACGGTGTTCTGATGTCCCGTATTGGCAAAAAACCGATCTCCGTTCCGTCGGGCGTCACCGCAAACGTCGAAGGCCAAACCGTCAAGGTGAAGGGTGCCAAGGGCGCTCTGCAATTCACCTTCCCGGATGACGTTGCGCTGTCCCTCGACAAGGGCGCCGTGAAGGTCGAGCCGCGCAATGAATCCAAGCGCGCTCGCTCGCTGTGGGGTACTTCGCGCACGCTGGTCTCGAATCTGATGACCGGCGTCAGCAAGGGCTTCGAAGAGAAACTCGAGATCAACGGCGTCGGTTACCGCGCGGCGGTGCAGGGCAAGAACCTGCAGCTCCAGCTCGGCTACTCGCACGACGTGGTGTTCCCGATCCCGGCCGGCATCGCGATTGCGACGCCGAAGCCGACGGAAATCGTGATCACCGGCATCGATAAGCAGGTCGTCGGCCAGGTCGCCGCCGAAATCCGTGCCTTCCGCGGTCCCGAACCGTACAAGGGCAAGGGCGTCAAGTACGCCGGCGAATTCATCTTCCGCAAGGAAGGCAAGAAGAAGTAAGGGGCGAGAGCCATGTCGAAAGCCAATATCCGCACCGCGCGGCGGACGGCGTCGGTTCGGCGCAAGATCAAGGCCGTGTCAACCGGTCGCGCCCGTCTGTCGGTGTTCCGCTCGTCGAAGCACATGCACGTTCAGCTCATCGACGACGAGAAGGGCGTTACCGTCGCGTCCGCCTCGACGCTCGAGAAGGATCTGCGTGGCAGCCTGAAGTCCGGCGCCAATATCGAGGCCGCCAAGCAGGTCGGGAAACTGATTGCCGAGCGTGCCAAGAAGCAGGGCATCAAGGACGTCGTGTTCGACCGCGGCGGCTACATCTATCACGGCCGCATCAAGGCCCTGGCCGAAGCCGCCCGCGAAGGCGGGCTGAACTTCTAAACGTATTCGTACAGACGAACGGATTTATTAGATGGCACAAGAACCCCGCAGAGACCGCGAGCGCGGCCACGGTCGTGAAGAGCGCGATAGCGAGTTCACGGACAAGCTGGTCCATATCAATCGCGTCGCCAAGGTGGTCAAGGGCGGCAAGCGCTTCGGTTTCGCCGCGCTGGTTGTCGTCGGCGATCAGAAGGGCCGCGTCGGCTTCGGTCACGGCAAGGCGCGTGAAGTGCCGGAAGCGATCCGTAAGGCGACCGATGCGGCCAAGCGTTCGCTGACCCGCGTCGCGTTGCGCGAAGGCCGCACGCTGCATCACGACGTGTTCGGCCGCCACGGCGCCGGCAAGGTCTACCTGCGCGCGGCGCCTCCCGGCACCGGCATCATCGCCGGCGGCCCGATGCGCGCCGTGTTCGAAACGCTCGGCATGCAGGACATTGTCGCCAAGTCGCTCGGTTCGTCGAACCCGTACAACGTCGTGCGCGCAACCTTCGACGCGCTCAAGCACCAGGACTCGCCGCGCTCGGTCGCCGGTCGCCGCAACCTCAAGGTTTCGACCTTGCAGTCGCGCCGCCGCGAAGGCGCCGACGAAGTCGCGGCCGACTGACAGATAAGGAATTAAGGCCATGGCCACCGCGAAGAAGACCCTCAAGGTGCAGCAGATCGCCAGCCCGCTGCGCTGCCATTTCGATCAGCGCCAGACCCTCATCGGCCTCGGGCTGAACAAGGTCGGCCGCGTCAGCGAATTGCCGGACACGCCGCAAACCCACGGCATGATCCGCAAGCTGCCGCATCTGGTGCGGATCGTCGAAGAGACGAAGTGATTTCATCCATCGTCGCGGTCTGAGCGGCGAGGGACGATCAAAGGACGAGAGCAATGAAACTCAACGAGATCGCCGACAATCCCGGCGCCCGCAAGAACCGCCTGCGCATCGGCCGCGGCATCGGCTCCGGCATGGGCAAGACCGGCGGCCGCGGCGGCAAGGGCCAGACCGCGCGTTCCGGCGTGCGCATCAAGGGCTTCGAAGGCGGCCAGATGCCGCTGCATCGCCGCCTGCCGAAGCGTGGCTTCCGCAACACTGCGTTCCAGGCGCGCCTCAACGAGGTGAGCCTCGGCAAGCTACAGGCCGCTATCGACGCCGGCAAGCTCGACGCCAAGGCGACGGTTGACGCCGAGGCGATGGTGAAGGCTGGCCTGATGCGCCGAGCCAAGGACGGCGTGAAGCTGCTCGGCACCGGCGAACTGAAGGCCAAGGTCGATGTCGCTGTTTACGGTGCGACCAAGACGGCCGTCGCCGCGATCGAAAAGGCGGGCGGATCGGTTAAGATCCTCAAGCCGGTGGTCGAGGAAGACGACGAGCCGCGCGGCAAGAACAAGCGCAAGGCCGCCAAGCAAGCCTGAGCGCCGATTGGAATTTAAGGCCTCGCCCAAAAGGCGGGGCCTTTGCGACGACTACCGGTTCCGCACGCCAGACCCTATCTAGGGTGGCAGGGGCGGGGCCTATGTGAAGAAGGCGCCGCGCCACTCCTCGTCAAGCAAGCCGGCGATCCGGGGAGCGGCTTTCAGGCGTCGGCAGGAGCGAGCGAATGGTTTCGGCAGCGGAACAACTGGCAGCCAATCTCAATTTCGGCGCGCTCGCCAAGGCCGATGAGCTTAAGAAGCGCATCTGGTTCACCATCGGCGCGCTGTTGGTTTATCGCCTCGGCACCTACATTCCGCTGCCGGGCATTGACCCCACCGCTTGGGCGCAGCTGTTCAACAGTCAGTCGGGCGGCATTCTCGGCATGTTCAACATGTTCTCCGGTGGCGGCATCCACCGGATGGCGATCTTCGCCTTGAACATTATGCCTTACATCTCGGCCTCCATCATTATTCAGCTGATGACGACGGTGTCGCCGCAGCTTGAAGCGCTGAAGAAGGAAGGCGAGGCCGGCCGCAAGGTCATGAACCAGTACACCCGGTATCTCACCGTGGTGTTGGCGCTGTTCCAGTCCTACGGCATCGCCGTCGGTCTGCAGGGCGCCGGCAATGTCGTCAGCCAGCCTGGCCTGTTCTTCCTGATTTCGACCACAATCACGCTCACCGGCGGCACCATGTTCCTGATGTGGCTCGGCGAACAGATCACCGCGCGCGGCATTGGCAACGGCATCTCGCTGATCATCTTCGCCGGCATCGTCGCCGAACTGCCGGCTGCCATCGCAAACACCCTCGAACTCGGCCGTCAGGGTGCGATCTCGACCGGCTTTATCCTGCTGGTCATCGTGATGTCGGTCGTTGTTATTGCCTTCATCGTGTTTATGGAGCGCGCGCAGCGCCGCCTGCTGATTCAGTATCCGAAGCGCCAGGTCGGCAACCGCATGTTCGAGGGCCAGTCCTCGCATCTGCCGCTCAAGCTCAACACTTCGGGCGTCATTCCGCCGATCTTCGCCTCGTCGCTGCTGCTGCTGCCCACGACGGTCGCGAACTTCAACGCTGGCTCGGGGCCCGAATGGCTGACCACGGTGACGACATTGCTCGGTCACGGCCGGCCGCTGTTCCTGGTGCTGTATCTGGCGCTGATCGTGTTCTTCTGCTTCTTCTACACCGCAGTCGTATTCAACCCGACTGAGACGGCCGAGAATTTGAAGAAGCACGGCGGCTTCATTCCCGGCATCCGTCCTGGCGAGCGTACTGCCGAATACATCGACTATGTGCTGTCGCGAATCACGATCGTTGGTGCGATCTATCTGTCGATCGTCTGTTTGATCCCGGAAGTTCTGATTTCCTATGCCGCGGTGCCGTTCTACTTCGGCGGCACGTCGCTGCTCATCGTCGTCTCGGTGACGATGGACACCGTTGCGCAGGTGCAGGGCTATCTGCTGGCGCATCAGTACGAAGGCCTGATCAAGAAATCCAAATTGCGGGGGCGCAATAGATGAGATTGATCCTGCTCGGCCCGCCGGGGGCGGGGAAGGGCACGCAGTCGCAGCGACTCGTCGACAAGCACGGCATCGTGCAGCTGTCGACCGGCGACATGCTTCGCGCAGCCGTCGCGGCCGGTACACCGGTCGGCCTGAAAGCCAAGAGCATCATGGAAGCCGGGCAGCTGGTGCCGGACGAGGTCGTGGTTGCGATCATCGCCGACCGAATCGACCAGCCCGATGCCAGCAAGGGCTTTGTACTTGATGGCTTCCCGCGCACCGTTCCGCAGGCGGAGGCGCTGGACAAGCTGCTGGCTGATCGCGGCCTCAAGCTCGACGCCGTGATCGAGCTGAAGGTCGACGAGGGCATCCTGATCAAACGCATTGAGAACCGGGTCGCGGAAATGACCGCGCGGGGCGAAAAAGTGCGCTCGGACGACAAACCGGAGGTCCTCAAAGGCCGTCTGGACGCCTACAGGGCGCAGACCGCGCCGCTGACCGGCTATTACGATTCCAAGGGCATGCTGAGGAGCGTCGACGGCATGGCCCCGGTAGACCAGGTAACCGCTGCGCTAGATGGTATCCTGAAACCATCTAAGACCATCTAGCAGAGGTTGACGAAGCCCTCATGAATCCCTTAATAGAGAGCGTATCCAAGAGTTTGGCGCGATACCGGTTCCCCCAAGAGGGCGGGAACGGGTGTCGTCTTACGTTTTGCCTAACCCCTTCCAGGGAAACAAGAATTTGCCGCCTTACAGCGGCTGGCCGGTAACAGGAGAGAGCATCCGTGGCTCGTATCGCGGGCGTCAATTTGCCCACCAATAAGCGTGTTGTCATCGCGCTCCAGTACATCCATGGCATCGGTCAGAAGATCGCCAAGGATATTGTCACCAAGCTGAACCTGCCGGCCGAGCGCCGCGTGTCGCAGCTCACCGACGCTGAGGTTCTGCAGATCCGCGAACTCATCGACCAGGAATATCTGGTGGAAGGCGATCTGCGTCGCGAGACGTCGATGAACATCAAGCGTCTGATGGACCTCGGCTGCTACCGCGGCCTGCGTCACCGCAAGGGCCTGCCGGTCCGCGGTCAGCGCACGCACACCAACGCGCGCACGCGCAAAGGCCCGGCGAAGACCATCGCCGGCAAGAAGAAGACTGCCTAACCGAGCTGAACGTGCCCGCGCCGCATGACGGCAGGCGGGCTTTGAAGGGACTGATTGACTATGGCGAAGGAAGCCACCACCCGCGTCCGCCGGCGCGAGCGCAAGAACATCGCGTCGGGCGTCGCCCACGTGAACGCGTCGTTCAACAACACCATGATCACCATCACCGACGCGCAGGGCAACGCTATCGCCTGGTCGTCGTCCGGTACGATGGGCTTCAAGGGTTCGCGCAAGTCGACGCCTTATGCGGCGCAGATGGCCGCGGAAGACGCTTCGAAGAAGGCGCAGGAGCACGGCATGCGCACCCTCGAAGTGGAAGTGTCCGGTCCGGGTTCGGGTCGCGAGTCGGCGTTGCGTGCGTTGCAGGCTTCCGGCTTCACCATCACGTCAATTCGTGATGTGACCTCGATCCCGCACAATGGCTGCCGGCCGCGCAAGCGGCGTCGGGTGTAATTGATTTCGTAAGGCGGACGCTCGGGATTACCCGCGTCCGCCGCCGCCGTTCATTGACCCCACACGCGGCGGGTGGGGTGCGCTGGGCAGGCTCAGCGATGCGCTCCTCTAACGAGCGACGCTCATAACGGGTGAACACGTGATTCAGAAAAATTGGCAGGAACTGATCAGGCCGAACAAGCTCCAGGTGACGGCGGGGTCCGACCCGGCGCGCTTTGCGACCGTCATCGCCGAGCCGCTCGAGCGCGGTTTTGGCGTAACGCTTGGCAATGCGCTGCGGCGCATTTTGTTGTCGTCGCTGCAGGGCGCGGCGGTGCAGTCCGTCCACATCGACGGCGTGCTGCATGAGTTCTCCTCGATCGCTGGCGTGCGCGAGGACGTCACCGACCTTGTGCTCAACGTCAAGGACATCGCCATCAAGATGCAGGGCGAAGGCCCCAAGCGCATGGTGGTGAAGAAGCAGGGTCCGGGCACCGTTACCGCGGGCGACATTCAGACCGTCGGCGATGTCGTGGTGCTCAACCCCGATCTCGTGCTCTGCACGCTGGACGAGGGCGCCGAGATCCGCATGGAGCTCACCGTCAACACCGGCAAGGGCTATGTGGCCGCCGAGCGTAACCGTCCGGAAGATGCGCCGATCGGTCTGATCCCGGTCGACTCGCTGTACTCGCCGGTGCGCAAGGTGTCGTACAAGGTCGAGAACACCCGCGAAGGTCAGATCCTCGACTACGACAAGCTGACGCTGACCATCGAGACCAACGGCGCGGTGACGCCGGAAGATTCGCTGGCTTATGCCGCGCGCATCCTCCAGGACCAGCTCAACGTATTCGTGAACTTCGAGGAGCCCCGCAAGGAGCAGGCCGCGGAAACCATCCCGGACCTCGCCTTCAACCCGGCTTTCCTCAAGAAGGTGGACGAGCTCGAGCTGTCGGTGCGTTCGGCCAACTGTCTCAAGAACGACAACATCGTCTACATCGGCGATCTGGTTCAGAAGACCGAAGCCGAGATGCTGCGCACGCCGAACTTCGGCCGCAAGTCGCTCAACGAGATCAAGGAAGTGCTGGCGCAGATGGGCCTCCACCTCGGCATGGAAGTGCCGGGCTGGCCGCCGGAAAACATCGAAGAGCTCGCCAAGCGCTTCGAGGATCATTACTAGAAATACTCGAACCGGGCGCCGCCCGGTTCGGGCTTTTAGCCGCCTTCCGCGGCGCTCCGGAATGGTCCGGGGCAAACAGGATAGAGGCAGGGAGTTACGCGATGCGTCACGGTAAAGTCTATCGCAAGTTGGGAAGGCACTCTTCGCATCGCATGGCGATGCTGGCCAACATGGCCGCTTCCTTGATCAAGCACGAGCAGATCGTCACGACTCTGCCGAAGGCGAAGGAACTGCGTCCGATCGTCGAGAAGCTGATCACGCTCGGCAAGAAGGGCGATCTGTCGGCCCGCCGCCAGGCGATCTCCGAGCTGCGCGATGCCAACATGGTCAAGAAGCTCTTCGACACGCTGGCGCCGCGTTACAAGGATCGTCACGGCGGCTACACCCGCATCATGAAAGCCGGCTTTCGCTATGGCGACAATGCGGCGCAGGCCGTGATTGAGTTTGTCGATCGCGACGTCGATGCCAAGGGCCTGGATTCGGGCCCAGTGCAGGCCAAGCAGGCCGAAGACGAAAACGCTTAAGGAGCGATGCGCTTCGCGCTGACAATGATAACAAGGGCGGTGCTTGGCACCGCCCTTTTTCTTTTGGTCGCTGCCGGGATGGCAGGTCGCGCGATGGGCGATACAAAAGCCGACCAGGCCCTGATCGAGGCCGCAGGCCGCGGCGATGGCATTGCCGTGCGCCGGCTGATCGCCGAGGGCGCCAGCGTTCGGGCGCGCGACGGGCAGGGCCGCACGGCGCTGCTCGCTGCGACCCATGCTCCGCCGGGCGTCGGGACGGAGGCCGCAAGGCTGCTGATTGCGGCCGGCGCCGACGTCAACGCGAAGGACGCGATCCAGGATTCGCCCTACCTTTACGCCGCTGCCGAAGGCCGCAACGACATCCTGCGCATGACGCTGGCGGCCGGCGCCGACCTCCAGAGCACCAACCGCTATGGCGGCACCGGCTTGATCCCGGCCGCCCACCATGGCCATCCGGAAACCGTGCGCATTCTTCTGCGCACCGCGATCGACAAGGACCACGTCAACAAACTTGGCTGGACGGCGCTCCTGGAAGCCATCGTGCTGGGGGATGGCGGGCCGGTACATACCGAGATCGTGCGCGATCTGGTGCGGTCAGGTGCAAGTGTAACTATCGCCGACCGCGAGGGCGTCAGCCCACTCGCCCACGCCCGCCGCCGCGGCTATGCCGCCATCGTTGCGATCCTGGAAACGGCCGGCGCGCGATAGCCGGTGTTTGATAACGCTGCGCTTGTGATGGCGGTCACATCGGGGTCCCGGTATTGTGATATTCGGGCGCCACACAAGAAGCGAATTCCACCTCGGGGGACAATCATGTTCAAAGTCATGCCGCGGCGTGCGTTTGGCGCAGCCGCCTTGTTTGTATTATCCGCTTTGGCCGGCACCGCCGCCAACGCGCAGGCGAATGGGGATCTGGTCGCGCGCGGCGGCTATCTCGTCAACACCGTGATGACCTGCCACAACTGCCATACGCCCATGGGGCCGAACGGCCCGGATTTCTCCCGGGCGTTGTCGGGCGGGTTGTTGTTCGACGAGCCGCCGTTCAAGGTGACCGGCTCGAACATCACGCAGGACAAGGAAACCGGCATCGGCAGCTGGACCGATGCCCAGATCAAGCATCTGCTGCGCACCGGACAGCGGCCGAATGGCGTGCAGATTGCCGCTGTGATGCCCACCGCCTTCTACGGCATCATCACCGAACGCGACATGGACGCCATCGTCGCTTATCTGCGCACGGTCAAGCCGGTCAAGAACAAGGTGCCGGACCCGGTCTACAAGATGCAGATCCCGCATCACGCGTTCCCCGGAGCGGAAAAGCCCTACACGGAAGCGATGCTGAGCGACAAGGTGAAGAATGGCTTCTACCTCGCCACCATCGCCCACTGCATGGAGTGCCACACGCCGTTCGGCGCCAGGGGCAAGGACTTCGTCGGCGATCTCGGCAAGGGCGGCATGGAATTCCCGGGGCCCTGGGGCAAGTCGGTGTCGGCCAATATTACCGCGAGCAAAGCCAAGGGTCTCGGCGACTGGACCGACGCGCAGATCAGAGCCGCGATCACACAAGGCGTGTCCATGGACGGCCACAAGCTCAGGCCGCCGATGGGGTATCCCTTTTATGCGCGCATGACCGGCGAAGATATCGACGCGATGATTGCCTATCTGCGCATGGTGCCGGCCAAGGAGTGACGGCTACCGCTTTTTCTTCTTGCCCTTCACCAGCATCTTCACCTTCGCCGCATCCGCCACGGTCGCTGGCGTGTAGACGACCAGCCCGAGATCGGGCCGGCCGTCGACGGCGAAGGATGAATATTCGAGGCCGATCATGTCGCCCTTGGGCGATCGGATATTCTTGGTGCCTTCGCCGTAATGGCGCACGTCGTTCTCGCGCCACATCGCCGCGAAGTCAGGGCTGGCCGCGCTCAGTTCATCGACCAGTGCCTTGACCTTGTCGGATGCACCGGATCGCGCGGCATCGGCGCGAAATGCGGCGACGACAAAACGGGCGACGGCGTGCCAGTCCTTTTGTCGTGCGCGGCTGTACGGGTCGGCGAAAATAATACGGAGGATGTTGCGATTGTTGGGCGGCAGTTTTGCGTAATCGGTGAGCACCGCCGCTGCGGCTTTATTCCAGGCGACCACATCCCAAGTCGTGGTCTTCACCACGGCAGGGTTCAGCTCCATGGAGTCGATCAGCCGTTGCAGGCGGGGCGACACGCCCTGATCGGCATGCACATGCGCATGCGCGTCCGGCGCACGGCCGAGGCCGATGAAGAAGAGATGCTCGCGCTCGGCCTGCGTCAGCATCAGCGCGCGGGCGATGCGGTCGAGCACATCGGCGGACGGAGCGCCGCCGCGGCCCTGTTCGAGCCATGTGTACCAGGTGGCGCTGACATGAGCGCGCTGCGCCACCTCCTCGCGGCGCAGCCCCGGCGTGCGGCGTCGCGTGAGCGGCAGCCCGAACGCGGCCGGATCAAGCTTTGCCCGGCGGTCCTTCAGATAAAGACCGAGTTGTTTCTCGTCGTTGGCGGCCGCCGGCATCTCGCATCCTGTTAGAAATTATAATAGGATAAGGTCACCTATTTACCCGGATATCTATACGCCTAGATTGGCCTCCAGACAAATCGCGTGTGTTGTCACGCGCCATGAAAAGAGGCTTCCCATGCGTGTTTTCGTCACCGGCGCGACCGGCTTTGTCGGCGCCGCCGTCGTCCAGGATCTGATCGGAGCTGGCCATTCCGTGCTCGGCCTGACGCGCTCGGACAAGGGCGCGGCCGAACTCAGGGCGGCAGGCGCCGAGGTGCATCAGGGCTCGCTCGAGGATCTCGACAGCCTCATACGCGGCGCCAAAGCCGTGGATGCCGTGATCCATACCGCGTTCAATCATGACTTCACCCGCTTCGTGCAGAGCTGCGAGGATGATCGCCGTATCGTCGAGGCGATGGGCAATGCGCTGGTCGGCACCGGCAAGACGCTGATCGTCACGTCGGGCACCGGCGTTGTTCACGGCCTTGCCACCGAGGACAGCGAGCCGGGCCAGCATCCCCGCGCGGCCTCGGAGTACGCCACCGCTGCCGCAGCCTCACGCGGCGTGCGGGCGATGATCGTGCGTCTGCCGCAGGTGCATGGCGATGGCGATCATGCCTTCGTGCCGCTCACCATCAATCTCGCGCGCGAGAAAGGCGAGGCGGTCTATATCGGCGATGGTTCGAACCGCTGGCCAGCGGTGCATCGTTTCGATGCCGCACCGGTCTATCGTCTGGCGCTCGAGAAGGGCACGGCGTTCCGCTATCACGCTGTTGCGGAAGAGGGCGTGCCGTTCCGCGATATCGCCGAGGTGACGGGCCGTCGCTTGAATGTGCCGGTCGTCAGCAAGACGCGAGACGAAGCCGCCGCGCATTTCGGCTGGTTCATCCATTTCGCATCGGCGGACATGCCGGCCTCGAGTGCGAAAACGCGCGCCGAACTCAAGTGGAATCCGGCAGGGCCGAAGCTCCTGCCGGATATTGATCGCGAGATCTACTTCGAGACGTAACGAGGTCTCACCGATCAGCAGAAGGCGTCGCGTGCGATGCCGTGTTGGCGGTGAGATTCTGTCAGGGAGCTCACCAACCAGAAAGCACAATTTTGCCGATGGTCGTGCCGGTTTCGACCTGCTGATGCGCCTTGATCAGGTTCGCCGCATTGATCGGCGACAGCTCCTGAGCGGCCGTGGTGATCATCAGCCCGGCGTCGACCATCGCCGATACTTCGTTGAGCAGCTTGTGCTGGGTTATCATGTCCGCGGCTCCGAATACCGAGCGAGTGAACATCGATTCCCAGTGAACCGAGATCGACTTCGGCTTGAACGGCATCACGTTGAGGCTTTTCGGGTCGTCGATGAGCACGAACTGGCCCTGCGGCGCGATAATATCGGCGAGTTGCGGCGCGCTTTGGTCGGTCCCGGTGATGCCGGCGACCATTGCCACCTGCGGATGGCCGATGGCCTTCAATTGTTCGGCCAGCGGCTTGTGGTGGTCGATGACGTGATCGGCGCCGAGCTTGAGGCACCAGTCGCGCGTTTCCTGCCGTGAGGCGGTGGCAATGATCGTGAGCCCGGTGAGCCGGCGCGCGAGCTGGATCATGATCGAGCCGACGCCGCCACCGCCGCCGATCACCAGCACGGCGCGGCCGTCCGGTGTCTTGGCGGGCTTCACGCCGAGGCGGTCGAACAGCATTTCCCAGGCGGTGATGCTGGTCAGCGGCAGTGCCGCTGCCTGCGCGAAGGTGAGGGACGTGGGCTTCTTGCCGACGATGCGTTCGTCGACCAAATGAAATTCGCTGTTAGTGCCGGGGCGGGCGATCGAGCCGGCGTAGAACACCTCGTCGCCGGCCTTGAACAAAGTGACGTCCGCACCGACCGCCTCGACCACGCCGGCGGCGTCATAGCCCAGTACCTTGGGCGGCTCGCCGGCTTTCGGTTCGGCGCGCATCCGCACCTTGGTGTCGACCGGATTGACCGAGATGGCCTTGACCGCCACCCGCAGGTCGTGCGGGCCGGGGCTGGGCTTGTCGGCGGTGAAATCGACGAGGGCTTTGGGATCGGTGAGGGGCAGGGACTTGAGGTAGCCGACGGCTTTCATGGCGGTCTCCGGAATTGAGACCTTTCACATCTGCGATTGGATGCAACCTTGCAAGTATGGATTTTTATTGTATCTAGTGCCTGAAAAGGTACCTTTGCGACGAATCAAGAGGTTACGTGATGTTGATGCCCCCGCAACGCCTGCCGAAGAAGGCTCCGAAGCCACCCCGCGATTATGACTGCGCGGCCGGATGTCCGGTCGAGGCGACCCTCGAACTGATCGATGGCAAGTGGAAGGGCGTCATTCTGTTTCATCTTCAGGATGGCCCGGTGCGCTTCAACGCCCTGCGCCGTGGCCTCCATGGCATTACCCAGCGCATGCTGACCAAACAGCTCCGCGAGCTGGAACAGGCCGGGCTGATCCTGCGTCAGGTCTATGCCGAGGTGCCGCCGCGGGTTGAATACCGGTTATCGCCGCTAGGCGAGACCATGCAGCCGGTCATCGAAACGCTGAAGAACTGGGGTGAGACCTACCTTAAAGGCCGCAAGCGCGGCGAAGCCGGTCCGATCAACGCCATGCCAGCCGACGAGGCGCGGCTGTAACGGCCTTTTTTCGGCCAACAGGTTTTGTAGATCAAGCCATCATCGATCGCATTGTCGGAACTTCACATGATCCGCTCGATAGCTGCCGTTCTTGTTTTTGTCGTTGCCTCCGCCGTCGCCGCACCGGCACAGGATCGCCGCGTGCCGACTACGAATGAGGTGCGGCTGTCTTATTCGCCGATCGTCAAGCACGTCGCGCCCGCGGTGGTGAACGTCTACGCGGCCAAAACCGTGCAGACGCGCAACCCGCTGTTCGACGATCCGATCTTCCGCCGTTTCTTCGGCGGCGGGCCGGGCGGACTGAACCAGGTGCAGCGCTCGCTCGGCTCCGGCGTCATCGTCGATCCGACGGGGCTGATCGTCACCAATGTCCACGTCATCGAAGGTGCCGACGAGATCAAGGTGTCGCTCGCCGACAAGCGCGAGTTTGAAGCGACCGTGGTGCTGAAAGACCCGCGCACCGATCTTGCGGTGATGCGTATCAAGGATGGCGCAGCATTTCCATTCCTCGAATTCGCCAACTCCGACACGCTGGAAGTGGGCGATCTGGTGCTGGCCATCGGCAATCCGTTCGGTGTCGGCCAGACGGTGACGCACGGTATCGTCTCGGCGCTGGCGCGCACGCAGGTCGGCGTCTCCGATTATCAGTTCTTCATCCAGACCGACGCCGCGATCAATCCGGGCAATTCCGGCGGCGCGCTGGTCGATATCAATGGCCGGCTTGTGGGCATCAACACGGCGATTTTTTCGCGCTCGGGCGGCTCGCAGGGTGTCGGTTTCGCCATCCCGGCCAACATGGTGAGGGTCGTTGTCGCGTCCGCCAAGGGCGGCGGCGGCGCGGTGCGGCGGCCGTGGCTCGGCGCCACGCTGCAAACCGTGACGCCGGAGATTGCCGACGGCCTCAATCTCAAGCGCCCGGCTGGCGCGCTGATTTCCAACGTCATGCGCGATGGGCCCGCCGCCAAGGCCGGCCTTAAAGCCGGCGATCTGATCGTCTCGATCGACGGCCAGGATGTCGATGACAGCAACGCCTTCGATTATCGCTTTGCAACGAAGCCGCTTGGCGGCTCCGCCAAGCTGGGCGTCATGCGCGCCGGCCGCGAGATGGCAGCGACGATCGCGCTTGAAACCGCGCCGGATGCGCCGCGCGACGAAATCACGATTCAATCGCGCTCACCCTTTTCCGGCGCGCGCGTCGCCAATTTGTCGCCGGCGCTGGCCGACGAACTGCAATTGCAGAACATCGATACTGGCGTGGTCATCGTCGGCACCGACGACGGTTCGGTCGCCGGCAATCTCGGCTTCCAGCGCGGCGACGTGATCCAGGAAGTTAACGGCACGCGCGTCGACAAAACGCGCGATCTCGATCGCCTGTCGCGCACGCCGAGCAATGGCTGGCGTATCGTGATTCTGCGGCGCGGGCAGAAGATCTCCGCGATGTTCGGGGGGTAATGATGGCCGCGCGCGGCACGCAAAGCGGTCCTTCACTGTTCGCCGCCGCCGGGCTCGAGCGCGATGCGCCGCGGCCGCTGGCCGACCGGCTGCGTCCGCAAAAGCTCGAGGAGGTCGTCGGGCAGGACCATCTGCTCGGTCCCGATGGCGTGCTCACGCGCATGTTGTCGACGCGTTCGCTCGGCTCAATGGTGTTCTGGGGTCCGCCGGGCACCGGCAAGACCACCGTGGCGCGGTTGCTGGCGAAGGCGACCGACCTGCATTTCGAGCAGATCTCGGCGATCTTCACCGGTGTCGCTGACCTCAAGAAGGTGTTCGAGGAGGCGCGGCGCCGCCGCGAACTGGGGCAGGGCACGCTGCTGTTCGTCGACGAGGTGCATCGTTTCAACCGCGCCCAGCAGGACAGTTTCCTGCCGGTGATGGAAGACGGCACCATCGTGCTGGTCGGCGCCACCACGGAGAATCCGTCCTTCGAGCTCAATGCCGCGCTTCTGTCGCGCGCGCGGGTGCTGGTGTTCAAATCGCTTGGCCCGGATGCGGTCGAAAAGCTGCTCGAGCGCGCCGAGCACACCGAAGGCAAGCCGCTGCCGCTCGACGATAACGCGCGGCTGATGCTGGCCGGGATGGCCGATGGCGACGGCCGGGCCTCGCTGACGCTGGCGGAAGAGGTCTGGCGTGCCGCGCGGCCGGGCGAAGTGTTCGACAGCGCGAAATTGCAGGAGATCGTGCAGCGCCGGGCGCCGATCTACGACAAGTCGCAAGATGGGCACTACAATCTCATCTCGGCGCTGCATAAATCGGTGCGCGGTTCCGATCCCGATGCGGCGCTTTATTATCTGGCGCGCATGTTCGACGCCGGCGAGCCGCCGCTCTATATCGCGCGGCGTGTCGTGCGCATGGCGATCGAGGATATCGGGCTCGCCGACCCGCAGGCGATGGTCATCGCCAACGCCGCCAAGGAGGTCTTCGATTTTCTCGGCAGCCCTGAAGGCGAACTCGCCATCGCCCAGGCCGTGATTTATTGCGCTACCGCCCCGAAATCCAATGCCGGCTACAAGGCCTATGGCGCGGCGCGGCAGGTTGCCAAGACGGCCGGCTCCCTGGTGCCGCCCAAACACATCCTCAATGCGCCGACAAACCTGATGAAAGAGGAAGGCTACGGCCGCGGCTATGCCTATGACCACGATGCCGAGGACGCTTTCTCGGGACAGAACTACTTTCCCGATGCACTGCCACGCCAGCAGTTCTACAACCCGCCGGAGCGCGGATTCGAGCGCGAAATCAAAAAGCGGCTCGATTACTGGGCGAAGTTGCGCCGGGAGAAGAGCGGGGAATGACCAGGTTTCGGGGCCTTCTGATTGTGTCGTTGATGTTTGTGGCGACGCCGGCCGTTGCGGCCGACGTTATCGACGGGCGCTGGGGCGACGACGCCTCCTGCAGCGCCATGTTCTTTTCCGACAATGCGCCGCTGACCGTCAGCAACTACGCGGTGCGCTGGAAGGGCGATTCCTGCCGCGTCGGCCGCATGTACAAGACCGGCGATACCGTCCATATCCAGGCTTGGTGCTGGGACATGGCCGGCGAGCGCTCCATCCCGGTGTCGTTGCGCCCGCATGGCGGCAAGCTTTCGGTGACCTGGGATCGCGCGCACCGCGCCGAGCTCAGGCGCTGTCCGTGAGGCGATGATGACCGATACAATCGACCTCGACGCCTATATGGCCCGCATCGGCTATGACGGCCCGCGCGCGCCGACGCTTGAGACCTTGCGCGACCTGCATCGGCTGCATCCCATTGCCATCGCTTTCGAGAATCTCGATCCGCTGCTCGGTCGACCGGTGCCGATCGACCGGGAGGCGCTCGAGAACAAGCTCGTCCATGCCGGGCGCGGCGGCTACTGTTTCGAACAGAACCTGCTTTTTTCCCATGTGCTGCGAGCGCTGGGTTACACGATCCATGAGCACACGGCGCGCGTGTTGTGGAACCGCCCGGAAGGCGTGCGCACGCAGCGCTCTCATCTCCTGCTACTCGTCGATATCGAGGGTGCGCGTTATGTCGCCGACGTTGGCTTCGGCGGCAATGTGCTGACTGCGCCGTTGCTGCTTGACCACTCAGGGCCGCAGCAGACGCCACACGAACCTTACCGTATCGTGCGCGACGGCGGCGACTACACCATCGAGTTCAATCCGCGCGGCGAATGGCTGAAGCTATTGCGCTTCGATCTGTCGGAACAGATTTACGAGGACCATGTGCAGAGCAACTGGTTCGTCTCAACCTACCCGCAATCGATCTTCACGCGGCAGCTGATGGGTGCGCGCGCCTTGCCGGGTAAGCGCTATGCGCTGTCCAACAACATGCTGACGGTGCATCATATGAACGGCGGCAGCGACAAACGCGCGCTCGGCGCGGATGAATTGCGTGATGCGCTTGCCGACTTGTTCGGCATCAAGCTCGATGGTCTTCACGGTCTCGATGACGCGCTGGCGCGTCTAACCAATGGTGTCGCATGAAACGTGGCGGTGGCAGAAAAGGTCCGCGTCAGCCGGGCGGCGGCAAGCAGACGGCGGGCCCGCGACAAGGGCCGCGCGGCCGGACTCCCGAGGGGCGCGGCGGGCGCAAGGATCGTTTCGGCGGTCGCGGCGGCAAGTCCCGCCTCGACGACGAACGCGCCGAGCGCGGCAAGTTTGGTGGCAGGCCTCCCAACAAGTCTGCCGGTAAGTCTGCGGGCAAATTTGGTGGGGAACGCAGTGAGCGCCCGCGCGGGAAGCCTGACGCGGCGCGGCGTGACGAAGCTGGCCGGCCGCTGTCCTTGGCCCGTCACCCTGAGGCGCGCGGCGCAAAAAGCGCGTCGGCGCGTGTCTTCGACGAGCCAAGGCGCCGGCTCGCGAAGGGCGACGGCGTAAGACGTAGCGAAGGTACCCGTCCGTCTTCCGAAGGCCGGCTGCGCCGTCCCCCTCGGGATGAGGGGGAGAGGCCACCGCGTGTGACGCTCCGTCATGAGCCCGAGCAGCCGTTGCGCAAGGCTGAGCCGGAAATTTCGCCCGCGCTCGCCGCAGCCACGAAGGTGCAGACCGTCACGGTGACGCCGGACGAGAATGGCATGCGCGTCGACCGCTTCTTTGAGGCGCGCTTTCCGGGGCTGTCGTTCAGCCACATTCAGCGCATCGTCCGCAAGGGCGAGGTGCGCGTGAACGGCAAGCGCACCGAGACCAAATCGCGGCTCGAAGCGGGGCAGGAGATCCGCATTCCGCCGCTGCAGCTCGCGGCGCCGCGGGTGCGTGAGGATTCGCCACAGGTGCTGAAGGATCGAGAATATCTGCGGTCGATCACTCTGGCCGAGGACGACGACGTGCTGGTGCTCAACAAGCCGATGGGCCTTGCCGTGCAGGGCGGCTCCGGCACCACGCGTCATGTCGACGGCTTGCTCGAAGCGCTGCGCGGTCCCGGCGTCGATGCGCAAAGACCGCGCTTGGTGCACCGTCTCGACAAGGACACCGCGGGCTGTCTGCTTGTCGCCAAGACGCGCTTTGCCGCCGCGGCACTGGCCAAGACCTTCCGCACACGCTCGGCGCGCAAGATTTATTGGGCTCTGGTTGCCGGCGTGCCAAAGCCGAAGCAGGGCCGCATCTCGACGTATCTGGTAAAGCAGGAGATGGAAGAAGACAGCTTCATGCGTGTCGCCAAACACGGTGAGAAGGACGCGGTCCATGCCGTGACTTATTACGCCGTGGTCGAGACCTCGGCGCAGAAGCTGGCCTGGGTGTCGCTCAAGCCGGTCACCGGCCGCACCCATCAGCTCCGCGCGCACATGGCGCATGTCGGTTCGCCCATCGTCGGCGATCCGAAATACTTCAACATCGAAAATTGGGAACTGCCTGGCGGCATTCAGAACAAGCTGCATCTGCTCGCCCGCCGCATTGTCGTGCCGCATCCGCGCGGCGGCACCATCGATGTGTCGGCGCCGTTGCCGCCGCATATGCAGCAGTCGTGGAACCTGCTCGGACTCGACGCAGAGCGCTTCGACCCCATCGTCGATGCGCCCGATGAGGATTGAACACAAGGCGGTGATGGTACTGGCCCGGCACCGTTTTCGACGCCAGATATACGTGATGCAGCGCCGTGTCGTAACCGTCCTGTTGATTGCGATGGCCATGCCGAATCTCGCGCTTCCGGCGCGGGCGCAGTCGCTCGATGATCCTTACAACATCATTGCACCGGAGCCGGGCCGGCGGCCGCAGCCCAAACCGGAGCCGTGGCTACCACCGAAATACGAAACGCCGCGCAGCGAAAGGCTCAATCGTGCGCCGCCGCCGGAACTGCCGGCTGCGCCGCGGGTGGATGTGCCGCCGGCGATCATGGTGCCGGAAACCGGGCGTGTGCTGCCGAATATGCGGACCTTGTCGCCGTCAGGCCCGAATGGCACCGAGACTGGGCAGGACCGCGCCATGCGCTGCGCCCACCAACTCGGTGCTTACGGTGCGGATGCCGGTAATCCGGCGGCTTATCTCGGCAGTTGCGTCAATCAATAACGCTCAGATCTCGTCTTTGACCTGCGCATAGGACAGTACTGCGAACAGTCCGGTGCCGCCGACAATGTTGCCGGCCAGTACGGGCAGGGCGAAGGTGAAAAGCGCCTGCCACACGGTCCAGTCGCCGGCGATCACCAGCAGATAAGCCTCCAGCGAGCCAGCGACGATATGCGTAAAGTCGCCCGCCGCGATCAGGTAGGTGATCAAGGTGATGACGACGAACTTCGCGCTCTCTGCGCTCGGGATCATCCATACCATCGTGGCGATGAGAAAGCCGGACGAGATGCCGGCGAAAAACATGTGCGAGGCATCGAGCTTGAGCAACGAGCGGCTGACCGCGATCATGCCGTCATAGAGTTCGCTGGAGAGCACGGGGGTATAGGCATAGAACAGCGCCGCCAGCAGCGTGCCGATGAGATTGGCGGCAAGCACGATGGCCCACAACCTCGCCATTTGTCCCAGCATGCGCGGCGTCAGGTTCTTCAGAACCGGTAGTACGGCGGTGATGGTGCTTTCGGTGAACAGTTGCTGCCGCGCCAGGATCACCATGAGAAAACCGACGCTGTAGCCGAAATTGGCGACGAGCGGGCGCCACGGCGCATCCGGCAGATGGATGAGCAGAATGGCCTCCGCCAGTACGGAAAACCCCAACGACAGCCCGGCCGCTATGCCCGACCACCACAACGAGGACGCCGGGCGTTCCATCTCTTCTTCGCCCAGGCGGCGCACGATCTCGTAAATCACCGGTACGCGCGGCGTCGACAATTCCTCGACATCGCGGACTTCGGCATCGGTAATGCCGCGACCGTTCTTCGCCGCCGGTGATTTCCGCTTCGCCATGTCGCCGGTCCGTCCGTGAGGGGGCGGCCAACAACGCTGGAAACAGGCCGGAGTTCCGTCGCCGGAACCGACGCCGATCTACGGGACAGCTACTGATGCGCTAATACGCGCTGGCCTTGTCCAGCGCTGTGACCTCGTCCTTCGTCAGCGACAGCTTCGCCGCGCCGAGAATGTCGGCGAGCTGGTCGGGCTTGGTTGCCGAGGCGATTGGCGCGGTGATGCTCGGCCGTGCCATCAGCCAGGCCAGCGCCACTTGCGCCGGCGTGGCCGACTTTGCACCCGCCATCTCATCAAGTGCCTTGAGGATCGCAACACCGCGGGCATCGAAATAGTTCTCTACCTTGCCGCCGCGGGTCGGGCTCTTTTCGGCGTCTTCCTTGCTCTTGTACTTGCCGGTGAGGAAGCCGGAGGCGAGGCTATAATAAGGAATGACACCGATTTTCTCGGCGGTGGCGATCGGCTCGTAATCCTTCTCATAGACGGCGCGGTCGTAGAGATTGTAGTTCGGCTGCAGCGTCTCATAGCGCGGCAGACCGTGAGTGCGGCTCGCCTCGAATGACGCTTTCAGCCGCGCCGGCGACAGGTTCGAGGCGCCGATGGCACGCACTTTGCCGGCCTTGATGAGTTGGGCATAGGCCTCGAGCGTTTCCTCGACCGGCGTCACCTCGTCGTCGAAATGGCTCTGGTAGAGATCGATGGTGTCGATCTGCAAGCGTTTCAGCGACTGGTCGGCCGAGCGCAGGATGTGGTCCTTCTTGAGGCATTTGCCCTGGCCCATGTCGGAGCCGACCTTGGTCGCGATGACGACCTTGCGGCGCTTGCCGGACGTCTTCAGCCAATGGCCGATGATGGTTTCGGACTCGCCGCCTTTGTGGCCCGGGACCCAACGCGAATAGCTGTCCGCGGTGTCGATGGCGTTGAAACCGGCATCGACGAAAGCATCGAGCAGCCGGTGCGACATCGTCTCGTCGGCGCTCCAGCCGAACACATTGCCCCCAAGCATCAAGGGCGCGATCGACAGGCCGGAACGGCCGAGGGGGCGAGGTTGCATGGCGATTGTCCTTCGTTGCGTGCGGCGCAACGTGTCATGCCGGATGAGGCCCGGCAATGTCGGTGGGCGTGAAGAGGCCTTGCGCTTACCGCATGCTGGCGTTGAACTGGTCCAGTGCGGCCTGACCGGGACACAAGTCCGCAGTGCCGAGGGCATTGAGCGGCTTGTCGACCGTATGCAGATGCGCGTGCAGGTCCTCCGCCTCTTTCTCGACGAACAGCAGGCCGGTCACGATCTGCCCTTTTGCCGAATGATGCTGGAGGAATCCCAGCGCGGCAGAGCGGTCATGTATCTCGTAGTCGGCGGACAGCTTGCGCAGGGCGACTGTCGAGCCGTCATGCTGCTCGACGATTTCCACGGTTCCGGGCTCCTGTTTCAGTTCGATCGGCATCCGCGTCGAGATGAAGTCGAGCCGGTTGACCGCCTCATTGTGCTCGCGCACGAAGTCGAAGCTCCGCGTCGAGCCGGCATGATTGTTGAAGGCGACGCAGGGCGAAATGACATCGAGGAAGGCCGCGCCCTTGTGCGCGATCGCCGCCTTGATGATCGGCACCAGCTGCTCCTTGTCGCCGGAGAAGGAGCGGGCGACGAAGGTGGCGCCGAGTTGTAGCGCCATCGCCACCATGTCGATGGAATTGTCGGTGTTGATGACGCCGCGCTTGGACTTGGAGCCGCGGTCGGCGGTGGCCGAGAACTGGCCCTTGGTCAGGCCATAGACGCCGTTATTCTCGACGATATAGGTCATGTTGACGCCGCGCCGCAGGCAGTGCGCGAACTGGCCGAGGCCGATCGAGGCTGAATCGCCGTCGCCGGAAACGCCGAGATAGATTAGGTCGCGGTTGGCGAGGTTTGCGCCGGTCAAAACCGACGGCATGCGGCCATGCACCGAATTGAAGCCGTGCGAATTGCCGAGGAAATAGGTCGGCGTCTTCGACGAGCAGCCAATGCCGGAAATCTTGGCGACACGGTGCGGCTCGATGGCCAGTTCGAAACAGGCCTGAATGATGGCGGCCGTGATGGAGTCGTGGCCGCAGCCCGCGCACAAGGTCGATATCGTGCCCTCGTAGTCGCGGTGCGTGTAGCCGAGCTCGTTCTTCGGCAGACCCGGATGGTGAAATTTTGGCTTGGCGAGATAGGTCATGATGTCACTTTGGCCGGTTTCATCGTCATCTGGTCGAGGTGGTCGCCGATCGCCTTGGCGATGTAGCGTGCGGTGATCGGCGTGCCGTCAAAATGCAGGATCGGCACCAGCCGCACCGGGTCGATGCCGCATTCGTTGACGATCAGCGAGCGCAGTTGCGCGTCGCGGTTCTGCTCGACCACAAACACGAAGTCGTGGTCGGCAACGAAGGAATTGACCGAGGAATGGAACGGGAAGCCGCGCAGGCGCATCCGGTCGATGCCGTGGCCGCGCGCCTCGATCATGTGGATCGCTTCGTCCATCGCCGGCGCGGTCGAGCCGAAATAGATGACGCCGTATTTGGAGGGCTTGGCCGCGTTGGCGATCAGCGGTTTCGGCACAATGTCCTTGGCGGTCTCGAACTTGCGCAGCAGGCGCTGCATATTGTCGACGTAAGGCCCGCCTTCCTCGGTATATTTGGCGTAGCGGTCGCGCGAGGTGCCGCGGGTGAAGAACGAGCCTCTGGTCGGATGCGTGCCGGGATAGGTGCGGTAGGGAATGCCGTCGCCATCGACGTCGAGATAGCGGCCGAAATCCTTGCCCGCTTCCAGTTCCTCGTAGGTCATCACCTTGCCGCGGTCATAAGTGCGGTTGTCGTCCCATTGGAACGGCCGGGTGAGATGGTGGTTCATGCCGATCTCGAGATCGAGCATGACGAAAACCGGCGTCTGCAGTCGGTCGGCCAGATCGAAGGCCTCGGCGCCCATCTCGAAGGCTTCCGCCGGGTTTTCCGGGAACAGCATGACGTGCTTGGTGTCGCCATGCGAGGCATAGGCGCAGGAGATGAGATCGCATTGCTGCGTGCGCGTGGGCATCCCGGTCGAGGGGCCGGCGCGCTGCACATTGAAGATCACCGCCGGAATTTCCGCGAAATAGGCGAGCCCGATAAACTCCTGCATCAGCGAAATGCCGGGCCCTGAGGTTGCGGTGAAGGCGCGCGCGCCATTCCACGCGGCGCCGATCACCATGCCGATCGAGGCCAGTTCGTCCTCGGCCTGGACGATGGCGTATTTGGCCTTCTTGGTTGTTGGATCGACGCGGTACTTGGCGCACCACTTGGTGAAGGCATCGGCCAGCGACGACGACGGCGTGATCGGATACCAGGCGCAGACCGTGGCGCCGCCATAGACCGCGCCGAGCGCGGCGGCGGCATTGCCTTCGACGAAGATCTTGTTGCCGACCTTGTCGGCCTTGCGCAGGCGCAGGCCGATGGGGTGCGCGAGGTTGAGGACGGCGTAATCGCGGCCGATATGCAGCGCCTTGACGTTGGGTGCGATCAGCTTGTCCTTGCCCTTGTACTGCTCGGCGATCAGCGTCTCGACCGCCTTGACGTCCATCTCCAGCAGTGCGGTGAGGACACCGATGTAGATGATGTTCTTGAACAGCTGCCGCTGCCGCGGGTCGGTGTATTCGCGGTTGCAGATGGCGGTGAGCGGCACGCCGATCACGGTGATGTCATCGCGGAATTTCGAGGCGGGGTAGGGCTTGGTGGAATCGTAAAGCAGGTAGCCGCCGGGTTCGATCGAGGCGATGTCCTTGTCGAAGGTCTGCGGGTTCATCGCCACCATCAGGTCGGTGCCGCCGCGGGCGCCGAGATGGCCGTCCTCGGTGACGCGGACTTCGTACCAGGTCGGCAGGCCCTGAATGTTCGACGGGAAGATGTTGCGCGGCGCGACGGGGATGCCCATACGCAGGATGGCGCGGGCGAACATCTCGTTGGCGCTCGCCGAACCCGAGCCGTTGACGTTGGCGAAGCGGACGACGAAGTCGTTTACGCGGCTGAGCGGCGTGGCGGTCGGCATGACGATCCTGCGTGAGTCATTTCCAGCAAGTACTTTTGCATGTCCCAGGCGCCGGTCGGACACCGTTCGGCGCACAGGCCGCAATGCAGGCAGACGTCCTCATCCTTGACCATGACGCGGCCGGTCTTGAGACCGTCCTGCACGTAAAGGTCCTGGGTCAGGTTGAGCGCCGGCACCAGGAGGCGCTGGCGCAACTCCTTCTCCTCGCCGTTCGGCGTGAAGGTGATGCAGTCCATCGGGCAGATGTCGACGCAGGCGTCGCATTCGATGCACAGGTTGGCGGAGAAGACCGTCTGCACGTCGCAGTTCAGGCAGCGCCCGGCTTCCTTCAGCGCCAGCTTGGCGTCGAATCCGAGTTCGACCTCGGCCTTGATGTCTTTCAGCGCCGTGCCCAGATCGCGCAGCGGCACCTTGAAGCGAAGGTCCGGCTCGATGGCATTGTCATACGACCATTCGTGAATGCCCATCTTCTGGCTGATGACCTCGACCGCGGGCAGGGGGCGGTCGGCGATGTCCTCGCCATTGAGCATTTTGTCGATCGACACCGCGGCTTCGTGACCGTGCGCCACCGCCCAGATGATGTTCTTCGGGCCGAAGGCGGCGTCGCCGCCGAAGAACACCTTGGGATGCGTCGAGCGGAAGGTGACCTGATCGACCTTCGGCATGTCCCAGTCGCCGAACTCGATGCCGCAGTCGCGCTCGATCCAGGGGAAGGCGTTTTCCTGGCCGACCGCGACCAGCACATCGTCGCATGGGAAATGCTGATCGGGCTCGCCGGCGGGCACCAGCTTGCGCCGACCCTTGGCGTCGAATTCCGCCTTCACCTTCTCGAAGGTGATGCCGGTGAGCTTGCCGTTCTGGTGTGTGAACGCTTTCGGCACGAGGTAATTGTGGATCGGGATGCCCTCGTGCTGGGCGTCTTCCTTTTCCCAGGGGCTCGCCTTCATCTCCTCGAAGCCGGAGCGTACGACCACCTGTACGTCCTCGCCGCCGAGACGGCGCGCCGAGCGGCAGCAGTCCATCGCGGTGTTGCCGCCGCCGAGCACGATGACGCGCTTGCCGATCTTGCTGATATGGCCGAACGACACCGACGACAGCCAGTCGATGCCGATATGGATATTGGCGGCGGCTTCCTTGCGGCCGGGAATGTCGAGATCGCGTCCGCGCGGCGCGCCGGTGCCGACGAAAATGGCGTCGAAGTTTTCCGACAGCAGCTTCTTCATGGAGGAGATAACGGTGCCGCCGCGGAATTCGACGCCGAGATTGAGAATGTACCCCGTCTCTTCGTCGATGACGCTATCGGGCAAACGGAATTTCGGGATCTGCGAGCGGATCATGCCGCCGGCTTTGCGGTCGCCATCGAACACCACGCATTCATAGCCGAGCGGGGCGAGGTCGCGTGCCACAGTGAGCGAGGCGGGACCACCGCCGACCAGCGCAATGCGCTTGCCGTTCTTCCGCTGCGGCTTCGGTGGCATGCGAGCCGTTACGTCGTCCTTGAGATCGGCGGCCACGCGCTTGAGGCGGCAGATCGCGACCGGCTCTTCCTCGACGCGGCCGCGCCGGCAGGCCGGTTCGCACGGGCGATCGCAGGTGCGCCCGAGCACGCCCGGAAACACGTTCGATTGCCAGTTGATCATGTAGGCGTCGGAGTACCGCCCATGTGCGATCAGCCGGATATATTCGGGAACGGGTGTATGCGCCGGGCAAGCATACTGGCAGTCCACCACCTTGTGGAAGTACTGCGGGTCGGAAATGTCCGTACTCTTCATTGCTTCCTCGACCGCGAGTGACACGACGGCACTCTGGCGCCGCGCTTCGCGTACGGCCGCTCATCGCGACCAGTCCCCCAAATCGGCCTGTTTTCTAAGCTCAGGCTCGACTCTTGAAGGTGATCATATGACTTAGAATAAATTTAGGCTACGGGCCGCAGTGGCGCAGGGGGCTCCATAAGCGGTGCCTCCTGCCTTTCGCAACGCGGCATAACCATCTAAGAAGCCGGCGGAAAACCAGTACTGACACGCCGGATTTCCGGGCTGTTGCGATGCGATAATGCCGCCCTGGCGGATGCGATAACCGAGATGTGAATGCGCGATATTTTCAACGACATTTTCGAGAACCAGCCGAAGGATCCGATGGTATCGGCCCGGCAGGGCGCCAAGACGCCTTTACGCAAGCGCTTCTACAAGGAAGCGCGGGCCGGCGAGGCAGGCCAACAGGGCCATCCGCTGTTGCTCGACGGCAAGCCGGTGATGACGCCGGCACGGCGGCCGCTGCTGGCACCGTCGCCCGTGCTGGCCGACGCGTTGGCGGGCGAATGGCAGGCGCAGGAGATTGAGATCGATCCGGCGCGCATGCCGCTGACGCGGCTCGCCAACGTCATCGTTGATGGCATCGTGCCCGCACCGGCAGCGGTCGCCGACGAGATCGGCAAATATCTCGGTTCTGACCTTCTGTGTTATCGCGCCCACGAGCCGGCCGGTCTTGTGGCGCGGCAGAACGAATTGTGGAATCCGGTGCTTGACTGGGCGCGTGATGACCTCGGCGCGCGCTTCGTGCTGATAGAAGGCATTGTCTTTGCCGAACAGCCGAGGGAAGCGATTGAAGCCGCGCGCAAGGTCATACCCGTCGATTCAAGTGATCTGAAAAATATCTGGCGCCTCGGCGCCATGGCGTCGGTGACCACCATCACCGGCTCGGCCTTGATCGCGCTGGCGCTCAATGCCGGCGCCTTCGGCGCCGATGCGCTCTGGGCGGCCGCGCATGTCGATGAGGATTTCCAGATGTCGCAGTGGGGCCGCTACGAAGCGGCGATCGAACGTCGCGCCGCGCGCTTTGCCGAATATGAGGCCGCGGCAAAGGTGTTGAAGCTGGTTTGAAAGGATCGTCATTCCGGGGCGCTGCTAAAGGCGCGTCCCGGAATGACAGGTAGAGAAAAAAGAGCGGATGCTTTCGCAGCCGCCCTTTGTCGTCAGCTCGATGTTCGCAACCCGCGCTTTAGAACTCGCGCGCGATCGCCGCATCGACCGAGTAACGGCCGCCGCCGCGCAGCACGAAGGACAGCGCGACGATGCCCCACAGCAGCGGATATTCGTAGCCGCCGTCGGTCCAGAAGAAGCCGGCCGGCAGATGCACCTTCACTGCGGCGACGATCATCAGTCCGGCCACCAGCGCCGCGACCGGGCGGGTGAGGAAGCCAGCCGCCAGGAACAGGCCACCGACGAACTCGATCAGGCCGGCAATCAGCGCGAACGAGGCGGGTAGGCCGAGCTTGGTGGCAAAGAACTGCCCGGTGGCCTCGACGCCGTAGCCGCCGAAAGCGCCGAACAGCTTCTGCGCGCCGTGCGGCACTAGCAGCAGGCCGGCGGCGATGCGGGTCAGCGGCTCGCCCAGCGGGGCGAGGGCATTAGTGACAGGGGCCAGCGCGGGGATCAGCGGGCGGGCGGTGGTGTAGGTCGCATTCGACATGGTCGCCTCCAAGGTTCGGATCGGGGTGAAATTCGCGTGGCCGGGCGGGATCGCCTCGGCCTGTGCCCGCAGATGTAGAGCCCATTCCAAGATGCAACAATCTATGATATTGTAACAATACTGTTGCAATATTCGGGACAATCATGGATCGGCTCGCCGCCCTCCAAGCCTTCGCCAAGGTCGCGGAAACACAGTCTTTTTCCGAGGCCGCCCGACGCCTTAGGTCGTCCAAATCGGCTGTTAGCCGTCATGTGGCGGCGCTGGAGGCCGGTCTCGGCGCCCGGCTCTTCCACCGCACCACGCGCTCGCTGACCCTCACCGAAGCCGGCCGCGACTACTTTGCGCGGGCCAGCCGCATCCTTGCCGATCTGGAGGAGGCGGACGCGTCAGTCAGCCAACTTCAGGCCGCGCCGCGCGGGCGCCTGCGGGTTAATGCGCCGATGAGTTTCGGCTTTCTGCATCTCGCCCCGGCTTTGGGGGACTTTCTCGCCCGCTATCCGGAGGTCGAGCTCGACGTCACGCTGAGCGACCGTTTCGTCGATCTGGTCGACGAGGGCGTCGATGTCGCGGTGCGCATCGGCAGCCTGACCGATTCAAGCCTGGTGGCGCGGCGGCTCGCGAGCATTCGCCGCGTGCTCTGTGCCAGCCCGGATTATCTGAAACGCCGCGGCGTGCCGCAGACACCGGACGATCTGAAACGCCACGATTGCCTCAGCAACACCAATATCAACATCACGCGCGAATGGCGCTTCATTCATCCTGACGATGGCACACCATGGCCGGTCGAGGTGAGGGGCCGCATGAATGCCAATAGTGGCGACATGCTGCGCGTGGCGGCGCTGCACGGCCATGGCTTCGTGCATCTGCCGACCTTCATTGTCGGTGATGACCTCAAGGCCGGGACTCTGATCAGCGTGCTCGAACCCTATATCGCGCAGGACCTGACCTTGAACGCGGTCTATCCGACGGCGCGGCACCTCTCGCCCAAGGTGCGCGCCTTCGTCGATTTCCTCGCCGAACGCTTCGGCGGCGACAGGCCGTATTGGGACGCGACGGCGTAGTCGACGTCCGTGATATGATCGCGACTCTCCGGGGGGCACCTATGAAAATCACGCTCGATCTGTCCAAGCTCGTCGAGGACGGCAAGCTGACGGCCGAGGAGGCTGAACGTCTCAAGGCGCTGGCCTCGCAGGAGACCGGCTCGCTCGGCGTCAATATCCTGATCGGCTTCGGCGTCATCTCCATCGCTGCCGGGGCAGTGGCGCTGCTGCCGAGCGCGGCGACGGTGATCGCCGTCGGCATTCTCCTGTTCATGCTCGGCCTCGCTGTGGTGCTCAACAAGGTCACGCAATGGGCGGTGTTCGGACAGATCTGTCTGGTCACCGGTGCGCTGATGTTTGCCGGCGGCGTCATCGGCGAGATGGAAGGTTCGGTCGCTTCGATGCTGATCGTCACTGCAGCGCTGGCCGCGGCGTCGCTTGCCGCACGCTCCAGTCTTCTGGCTGCGCTGGCCGTCATCGCGCTGTCGGCGACGCTCGGCGCCCGCACCGGCTACAGCCATGCGATGTATTCGCTGGCCATCTTCGAGCCGACATTGACGATCGTTCTGTTCGCGGCGCTGGCGCTGCTGGCTTACTGGGGTTCGCTGCGGCTCAAGGCCGATGACGAGCGCCTCGCCGTCATAGTGGCGCGCACGTCGATCCTGCTGGTCAATTTCGGCTTCTGGGTCGGCTCGCTGTGGGGCGATCCGTTGTTTCTGCTGCGCGGTTTCAAGGATCACAATCCGGCCGAGATGATGCGGAGCATCGTCATTCCGGATTACGTCTTCAGCAGCGGCTGGGCGCTGGCGCTGATCGGCGCCGCGCTCTGGGCGGTGACGGTGAACCGGCGCTGGCTCGTCAATATCGCCGCCGCCTTCGGCGCCATCCACTTTTATACGCAGTGGTTCGAGCGCCTTGGCGCCACACCTTTCTCGGTGCTGCTCGCCGGCGTGCTGATGTTGGTGATCGCCTACGGGCTGTGGATGTTCAATCGGCGGATGGCGTCGGCCTAGCGTCGCGCCCGATGCGGCCGAGATGAGTGAAGCCGAAGCCGGCGGCGTATTTCAGACCATAGCCGAGCACGCGGTCGAAACCGATATGCGCGGCCCAGATCAGCGCCAGTGCGATGACCAATGTCTTGGCGAGCAGCAAGCCGGCGACACCGAGCGCCGCCGGTGCAATCAGCGTGTGCAGACAATTATAGGCGATAGCGCCGAGGCGCGGGCCGCCGAGATAGCCGGCGAAGCTCAGGTCGGGCGCGAGAAACAGCGCGGCGAACAGCCACCACGACTCGCCGGTTCGCGCGTAGAGCAGGACGGCGATCGCGAGCAATGCCGCGCCCTCGGCCCGCACCAGGAGCCGAGGGACGCCGGTAGCCGACCCGGTTTCGTTCATTTGTTCAATTGGCCCTTAGTGGCCGTCGGGCGAGCCCTTGCGGCCGATCTCGTAGAGGAACCAGACGCGCTTTTCGGCGGCGTCGATGTAGTTCTCCAGCAGGCTCGCAGTGGCGACGTCGTTATGTTCGTCGCACAAATCGTGGGTCTCGCGCATGGCGGTGATGACGCGCTGGGTGTCGTCACGCAGCTCCGCGAGCATATCTTCCGGCGACACATAGGCGGCGTCGTTGTCGGCGATACGCGTCTTCTTGGCGATGTCGCCGATCGAGCGGATGGTGTTGCCGCCGATCTTGCGGACGCGCTCGGCCAGCTCATCGGTGGTGGCGAGGATTTCGGCGGCCTGGTCGTCGAGCAGCAGGTGATAGTCGCGGAAATGCGGGCCGCTGACATGCCAGTGGAAATTCTTGGTCTTGATATAGAGCGCGAAGGCATCGGCGAGCAGCGCATTGACGGCGCCGGCAATGTCCTTGCGGGCATTGTCGCCGAGATCGCTCGGGGTTTTCAAACGCGGAGTGGCAGGAGGGGCCATGACGCAAATCCTTTGTTGGCAGGGATATGCCAATAATAGGTTGGAACCGGCAAAGTTCCATGTCGACTTAATGACGGTCGGCTATGCCCGTTTGCCTAGCCGCGTAATTCGGCTACCGCCGCCGCGACCCTTGCCATCAGCGCCGCCCAGTTGCCGCTGGAGTCCTGGCGGAATACTCGCATGGTCGGGTACCACGGCGTGTCGTCGCGCGAGATCATCCAGCGCCAGTCGGAAATCACCGGCACCGCGGTGAAGACCGGACGCCCCAGCGCGCCGGCCAGATGCACGATGGCGGTGTCGCAGCCGATCACCAGATCGAGATTGTCGATGATGGCCGCGGTGTCGAGGAAGAGCGGCGCCTTCGGATCGTTGTCGGCGTCGAGCACCTTGATCTGCTCGCGGAACGACACGCCCTTGATCTGTTCGAGCGGCGCGCCCTTCTGCAAGGCATAGAGTTCGACGCCGGGCAGGTCGGCGATGGCCTTGAAGGCGGCGAGCGGAATATCGCGCCGCGACGTCACGGTGCGGTCGGCATGGCCCGGCGCCCAGTTGATGCCGATACGGAATGCCTTGCGCTCGCCCAGCGTGTCGCGCCATTTGGCAACGCGCGCCGGCTCGGCCTTCAGGTAAGGCGCCTGGCACGGCATTTCGTCCGGCGTCAGCTCCATGATCCCGGGCACGCTCATCAGCGGCGCCCAGCGCATCGGCTTGTCGCTCGTCCGCAACTCGTCTTCGCTGGTAACGATGGTGACGCCTTCCAGCGTCGACAGCAAAGCCTTCAGCCCCGGCCGCACCATGAGGGTGACGTCATGGCCTTGCGCCGCCAGCCACGGCGCGAGCTGCGAGAACTGGATGGCGTCGCCGAGACCTTGCTCGCTCGTCAGCACGATGCGCTCGCCCTTGCGCTCCTCACCATGCCAGCGCGGCTCGGGCAGGGCCTTGTAGGTCGGCTCCGGCAACTGGCCGCGATGGTCGTAATCGGCAAAGCCCGCAGGCCAGTCGCCGAGCATCATCTTGATCTGGCCACGCGCGGCGAAAGCCTCATGCATGCGCGGCGCCGCCTTGATGGCCTGATCGTAGGAAGCGATCGCCTCCTTGAAGCGCGGCGAGGTCTCCGCGCCGCCGCCGAGATCGAGAAGGCCGAGATCCTTTAGCACCGCACCGCGGTTCATCAGGATGCGCGGATCGCCCGGCGAGCCCATCAGCGCCTTGTCGTAATCCTTCAGCGCCTCGGCTGGGCGGCCGATGCTTTCATAAAGCGCGCCGCGGTTGATCAGGTCCGGCACCGAGGCCGGATCGAGGTCGATGGCCTTGTCGAAGCTCTTGAGCGCCTCCAGCGGCATGCCGGCATCGACCATGATATTGGCACGGTTGCCATGGGCGGCGGCGAGCTTGGGGTCGAGCGCGATGGCCTGGTCGATGGCCTTGATGGCCTCCAAGGGCTCGCCGAGCCGGTCCAGCGCCTGGCCCAGCACATTGTACATCTTGGCGGTGGCGGGGCCGAACTTGATGGCCCGGCGCACGACCTCGACGCCTTCCTTGAACTGGCCCTCGGCGCAGGCGACCACGGCGCAGCAATACAGCGCCTCGGCGTGCTCCGGATTGATCCGCAGCACCTCCATATACCGCTCCATCGCCGGGCGCAGCTGGCCCTGGCGGTGGTGGAAAAGGCCCTGTTGCAGGATCTGGGCGATGGTTTGCGGCGTGGCATTCGGATCGGTCATGGCCGCGCTTCTAGGGGGGATTGGCTGGGATTCCAAGACTCCCTTTTCCGCCCTCATCCTGAGGAGCGGCCGCAGGCCGCGTCTCGAAGGATGGGGCGGCCTCATGGTTCGAGACGGGCCTTCCGGCCCTCCTCACCATGAGGGTCGGTCCCCTTTTGCAGCGCACCCAAGGCTGTGACATTCTGCGGCCGAGACAAGATCGGGCAGGGGCCAGAAGACCACCATGAAAGACATCCTCGACAGACTGGAAGAGCGGCGCGCGGAAGCCCGCCTGGGCGGCGGCGAGAAGCGCATCGAGGCCCAGCACAAGCGCGGCAAGCTGACCGCCCGCGAGCGCATCGAGCTGCTGCTCGACAAGGGCTCGTTCGAGGAAATGGACATGTTCGTCGAGCACCGCTCGTCGGACTTCGGCATGGAGAAGACCAAGATCCCCGGCGACGGCGTCGTCACCGGCTGGGGCACCATCAACGGCCGCATCGTCTATCTGTTCTCCAAGGACTTCACCGTGTTCGGCGGCTCGCTCAGCGAGACCCATGCGCAGAAGATCATCAAGGTGCAGGACATGGCGATGAAGGCGCGCGCGCCCATCATCGGCCTGTTCGATGCCGGCGGCGCCCGCATCCAGGAAGGCGTGGCCGCGCTCGGCGGCTATGGCGAGGTGTTCAGGCGCAACGTGATGGCCTCGGGCGTGATCCCGCAGATCAGCGTCATCATGGGACCGTGCGCGGGCGGCGACGTCTATTCGCCGGCCATGACCGATTTCATCTTCATGGTGCGCGACACCTCCTACATGTTCGTCACCGGCCCGGACGTGGTGAAGACCGTGACCAACGAGGTCGTCACCGCCGAAGAACTCGGCGGCGCCTCGGTTCACACCACCAAATCCGGCGTCGCCGACGGTTCATTTGAAAACGACGTCGATTGTCTGCTGCAGATGCGCCGGCTGATGGACTTCCTGCCGTCGAATTTCGAGGCCGGCCCGCCGAGCTGGCCGACCTTCGACGACATCGACGCGATCGATGAATCGCTCGACACGCTGATCCCCGACAATCCGAACAAGCCCTATGACATCAAGGAGCTGATTACGAAGGTTGTTGATGAGGGCGACTTCTTCGAACTGTCGGCGGCTTACGCCAAGAATATCGTCATCGGCTTCGGCCGCGTGGCGGGTTCGACCGTCGGCTTCGTCGCCAACCAGCCGATGGTGCTGGCCGGCGTGCTCGACTCCGATGCCTCAAGGAAAGCCGCGCGCTTCGTGCGCTTCTGCGATGCCTTCAACATTCCGATCGTCACCTTCGTCGATGTGCCGGGCTTCCTTCCCGGCACGGACCAGGAATATGGCGGCTTGATCAAGCACGGCGCCAAGCTGCTGTTCGCCTACAGCCAGGCGACGGTGCCGCTGGTGACGATCATCACGCGCAAGGCCTTCGGCGGCGCCTATGACGTGATGGCGTCGAAACATGTCGGTGGCGATCTGAACTATGCCTGGCCGACGGCGCAGATCGCGGTGATGGGTGCCAAGGGCGCGGTCGAGATCATCTTCCGCGGCGGCACCCCGGAGCAGATCGCGGCGCAGACCAAGCAATACGAAGACCGCTTCCTGTCACCCTTCGTTGCCGCCGAGCGCGGCTATATCGACGACGTGATCATGCCGCATTCGACGCGCCGCCGCATCGCAAGGGCACTGGCGATGCTGAAGGGGAAGACGGCCGAGGTGCCGCGAAGGAAGCACGATAATTTGCCGGTGTAGCGGATGCTAGCGGCGCGAGTCAGGTTAACTTGGCGAACGCTTGGCACAGTCCGTTTGGACCTCAAAGGAAAGTTGCGGTTTCCAGTTGCAACCGGTAGTCAAGTCTATCGCATTTCAATAGTGAGGGCTGACGGCGTTCGTTCACGGTATGTGGGCGAAACGCGTGATTTTGAGGTTCGTTTCAGAGGTTATCGCAATCCCGGTCCTACCCAATGGACAAATCTGCGTATTAATAAATTATGTCTCGATGTGCTTAGAGATTTCGGCAGGATCGAAATCGAAGTCATTGACGATGCTTGGTTGGAAATAAACGGTATCGAAGGCCAAGCTTTTTTTGATTCAAAGTACGTTAGGCGGCTTATCGAGAGTCTAATTGTCGCGACTTCGAATGCTGCTGACGTGGAGGTGCTAAATAGTGGCGCGTAGGCGGGGAGTGGCCTCGCCTCGCGGGGGCTCCGCAGCTGGCTTGCTCCGTATACAGGATATTACACCTGCTCATGTTGCTCTGTGCGAGCCTAAGATCACCTCCTTTATTAGGGCTTTGATCTCTATTGCTTCGGTCTGAAACCGTTCTTCAAATTCGCGGGAGTGGAGTGGGGCGCTCAGTGTTTCGCTGGCATATGAAATACTGATGCCAGGAATTAGTGTCGTAGACACTGTTGGCAAAAATCGTGTCAGAGTGCGGTGCGGTATGGTGCGCTCCACTTTTCCCGTGGAGAAGTTTCCGAGGAATGGAATTTGCGCGAATGCTTCCAGAATAATTTTTTGTGAAACCGCAGTTTCGTTGAGTGACTGATTTACGAATGAATTAAATTTTCTCAGCGTACTATCAAGTTCGTTTGTAAGGTAGGCGTCTGCGCCGCGCGAGAACAATCTGTCAATTTCTAGCAGATAATTGCGACACTGACCCAAGAAGCTGTTTCGTGAACCTGTCGGGACCTGATTGTTATCGAAGTCAATGTTTGCTCTAAATTGATCATAGGATTTCAGTAGTTGTCCGATCGCGATGCTTATCGGGATGTACACATCCGCGGCCATTTTTCTGGCATTCTCTAGATAGCCGTCGCGCAGTTTGTGTGAGTACGAAATTTCGATCTCTCGGATTCTTTGGCGTGCCGCATAGGCATTCGCTAATCCTGCTATGATGGCGCCGCCAATGGCGCCGCCAATGGCTAGGCCCGCTTTAATTAGCGAATCGTCCACAATTCTGCCTCGTGTTATTTATCTCATAGGAGTTTTAATTTGTTGGCTCGGTACTATCAAGTTTCTCGCCAAGGCCGTGAGGTCATACGCTAGCTGGCGAGACGTAATCCGAAATTTCCGTCTCAGGCGTAACGCTCTCCGCTAACGATAAACCGGCGCTTGCGTCTTGCCGCCTCCAAATAGCGGTTCGAACCGGTCGCAAAATCCGCAGCCGCCGTCGCGGTTCATGCGAATCCAGCGAGTCGTTTGAGAAATTCTCGGGTCGTAGACATCGCGCGCATGCTGTCCTGCCGCGAGAATGTCGCGGGCGAGGGCGGTCAATGGGCGGTTTTGCTCTGAAACCCACTTGGAAAGGGCGGCGTGCAGATCGGGATCGACCTCAACGACAATGTCAGGCATGGCGCTTCTCCTTCTCACTAAAATAGCACAACCTCCCGTGCCGGGGGCTCCCGCGTCGTCGGAAGCTGACATGATCGATCCGGCCATCAACGCCACTGGAGCCTTCCTCCCATGTCCCTCCGTCATCGCCTCTGGCACGGCGAGGTGCCGCTGCCGCAAGTGTTCTGGAACGGGGCCGTGTTCGGCGGCATCGCGGTCAATGGGCTGACCACGATCCTGTTCTTCACGCTGCTCCTTCACGGCTACACTCTGGCGGCCTTCGTCGCGGGTTATGCGTTCTCGGTGCCCTACAACGTTTTCATCACGGTCGCGGTCTGGCGGTCCGCCGCGCACTATGACGGCGAGCGACGCTGGGCCGATCTGGCGCGCGTCGTCACCGTTATCGGCATGACGCTGCTGAGCCTCACCTGAGCGGGCCTGTCGGCGCTCCGGCCGCGCGATTTTTGGGCCGCAGCGCCTCTTGACTTTCGTCCTATGTGCCTATAATCCTATATCCGTTCCATCCGTCGAGGGGCGCTGTCATGAGGCGTCGTGGAAGCGGGGTGGAATGCGGTGCCCGCGGGCTGGAGGAAACGCACCTCCAGCGCTCGGGCGGCGCCGGGGTTCCGCCCGGGGGCACTAGGACCCCCCGCGAGGAGCTCGCTGACGGTGTGCGCTACCTGCCGAAAGGCAGATCAGCCGCCGAAAGCGCGGCCCGGTCGCCGTCAAGACACCGCCATGGAGCGCCGCGGGGCGCAGGTTTCTCCGATCGCAAGGAGAAACCTCGCACCCACGAGGTGCGAACTTCAACGGGCGCCTCGCGGCGCTCCATTCCCTCATCGGGCGATGAGGGAAAAAGGCAGGGGAAGTCCGGCGCACCCGGCGCCGATCAAACAATACGGGCGCTGACGCATGTCCGCCCGCTGGCTTCGGCTAACATGCATCGTTCGACTCACCACGCCTGGACCGCCGCCATGCTTCGCCTGTTTGCCATCGTTCTGCTGCTGACGCTGTCCGCGCCGGCCTTTGCCTTTGAGGGCGAGAACCTGCTGGTCTCGCTGCCCGACGGCTACAAGGTCGATTTCCAGAAGAAGCAGGGCAATGCGCAGATCACCGAAATGGTGCCCAAGGCCGAGAATGTGAACGCCTGGACCGAGATGGTGACGGTGCAGGTGTTCAACGGCCTGAAAGCCACGCCGGAGCAGTTTCGCGATCGCATCGCCGGGCTGTGGGCGAAATCCTGTCCCGGCGCTGAAAGCGCGCCGATCACCAGCGCGGTCGAGAACGGCTATGCGATGACGATGTGGCTGTCGTCATGCCCGCTTAACAAGGACACCGGCAAGCCGGAGTTCACCTTCATGAAGGCCATCGCCGGCAAGGACAGTTTTTACGTCGTGCAGAAGGCGTTCAAGGCGACGCCGTCGAAGGAGCAGACGGCGACCTGGACGCTGTATCTGAAGAAGGTCGGCGTCTGCGACACGCGCGTGGCAGAGCGTGCCTGTCCGGCAGGGATCAAGTGATCGTAGCCCGGGCCGCGCTTTGCTTCACCCGGACTACGAGAGCTACAAGCCGTCACGCCGTCTTCAGTCTCGGCACCAGCTTCAGCGCATTGCTGCGCTTGATTGCCGCCGCTTCGTCGGGCTTGAAGAACTTGTCGATCGGCTGAACGTATTCTTCCGAGCGGCGATACGGATAATCGGAGCCGAACACGATCTGCGAGGCCGGCACCATTTTCGCCAGCGCCGACAGCGTCACCTCGTTCGGGATCGCCGCGGTGTCGTAATAGAAACGGCCGATCTGCTTGTCGATCTGCGCGCGCGTCACCTTGCCGGCAAAGGGCGGCCTTGCGATGGACTGCACCGTGAAGCGTTCGTAGAAGGCGGTGATCGAGCCGCCGCCATGCGACCAGATCCAGTTGATGTCGGGATATTTCTCGCCGAAGCCGGAGAAGATGACGGTGAAGATCGAGCGCGTCGTGTCGGTACCGAATTCGATCAGCGCGGGGTCGATGTCGCGCACCAGGTTGACGCAGCAATTGGCCGCGGTTGGATGCGTGTAGACGGTGGCCTTGCGGCGGTTCAGTTCGGCCCATACCGGCTCGAACTCGGCATAGCCGAGCCACTTGTCGCCATAGCTTGTCATCACGCCGACACCGTCGACCTTCAACGTGTCGAAGGCGTATTCGATTTCTTTCAGGCTCTCGTTCACATGCGGCAGCGGCAACATCGCCCAGGTGCCGAAGCGGCCCGGATGCTGCGTCTCCAGCTTCTTGGCGAATTCGTTGGACTCGCGGGCGAGCCGCGCGGCGGTCGGCGCGTCGAAGGGCGAAGCCTGCGGCGTGGTCGGCGAGGTGATGGCGACGCCGACGCCGCCTTTGTCCATGTCCTCGAGCGTCTTCTGCACCGACCAGTTGTTCACCGGCGGCGAGTCCTGCTTGATGCTCTTGAGCGCGTCGACCCAGGTCGGCGGCGAGATGTGGTGATGCACATCGATGATGCTGCCTTTGGCCTGCGCGTAGGCCTTTGGCAGAAAGCCGGCGAGCGGCGTTGTCGCGCAGGCGAAGGCCGCGGCGCCGCCGGCAAGGAAGGCGCGGCGGCTGAACGCGCCGTGGACTTGACCGCAATTGCAGAGCGAAGACAGCCGCGAAGACGCAGCGCGCATGGGGTAGCCTCCCTGGTGGCCGAACATGGCGTCCGGCCTTCATTGTTCTCGCCGTGAGGCTAGCGCGCGCTGGCGGGGCAGGGAATGACGATTACATGCTGCGGCGCGGTGCTTGGCGCGCAATGCCCAACGATTGGGCCGCGTTATTTTGCGCGGGTCGGTCGTGGGACGGCGACGTGGGCACGCGGCGGGCATGTTAAGATAACGACACCGGACCTTCGTCGACGATTCGCAAATTCTGGACCCGCATGACCGCCCACGCCGATGCTGTGAAATCCAACGCCGCGAAGCCCTCGCCGGCCGCCATGCTGCGCGCCGAAATGCCGATGATCGCCGGCCTTGCCGTCACAGCCGTTGTTTTCGTCTTCGGTCATGACGCCATCCGTGATTTTTCCAATCTGGCTTTCACGGCAGCGGTTTTCGTCGTTCTGTTCTCGGTGATGATCTGGTGCGCCTTCGGCGTGGTCCGCCACGCCGAAGCGCTGGCGCATTACTGCGGCGAGCCTTATGGCACGCTGATCCTCACGCTCTCGGTGGTGGCGATCGAGGTCACGATCATGGCCACGGTCATGCTGACCGGCGATCCGAACCCGACCTTGCCGCGCGACACGGTCTATGCCGTGGTGATGATCGTCCTCAATCTCATGGTCGGCGTGTCGGTCATCGCCGGCGCGCTGCGCCACAAGCAGCAGCAGTACAGCCTGCAGGGCGCGGTCGCCTTCCTCGCGGTGATCACCAGCCTGGCGGTGATCTCGCTCATCATTCCGACCTTCACCAGGTCGACGCCCGACAGTTCGGTGACGCCGATGCAGGCGGTTGCCTTCGCCGTGCTCACCGCGGTGCTGTATGGCGGCTTCCTGATGATCCAGACCATGCGCCATCGCACCTTCTTCATCGAGGCTGACGCAGTGGAAGAGGGCGGACATGCGGCCGGCGGCGCGCCGGCCTATCCGGCCTGGGCGCATGCTCTGCTGCTGCTGTTGACGCTGATGCCGGTGGTGCTGCTGGCGGAATCGCTGGCGCTGATCGTCGATTTCGCGCTCGATAAGCTGCATGCCCCGGCAACCGTCGGCGGCATCATCATCGCGATTCTGGTGCTGTCGCCGGAAGGTCTGTCGTCGTTCAAGGCGGCGTCGCAAAATCATCTGCAACGCTCGGTCAATCTGTCGCTCGGTTCGGCGTTGTCGACCATTGGCCTCACCATTCCGGCGATGCTGGTGATCAGCCTGTTTACCGGCACGCCGCTGCAACTCGGTCTGGCGCCGGCCGATGCGATCCTGCTCGGTCTGACGCTGCTGATTGCGCAAATGACGTTTTCCGGCGCGCCGACCAATATTCTGCTCGGCGCCGTCCACCTTGTCGTGTTCGCGACCTTCCTGGTTCTGATCTTCAGTCCATAAAAAAAGCCGTGCCCGGGCGGGCACGGCTTTGTTCAGGTGTCGCGGCTCGATTACTGGTTGTTCTGAGCCGGCGGCGTCGCGGGCGCCGGCGTCATCGGCGTCGGCGACGTGGCGCCCGAGCCCGTGGTGCTCGGCGGCGTTACGTTCCGCACGGGCGGTGCACCGGCGGGTGCCGTCACGGCCGGATCATTCGCCGTCACCGGCGTACTGGTGTCGGTGCCGCTGTGCCAGTTACCCAGCACCAGAATGGCGATCAGGACCACAGCGGCAATGCCGCCGACCCAAGCCCATGTCGAACTCGAACCGGCGCTGCCGCGCAATGCCGGGTCGCGCAATGTCGGATCTCGCAACGTCGGGTCGGTTGGGCGGGTGTCGAAACGCGGATCGTTGAGACGGGGGTCGCTCATGGCAGTTCCTCCTGGTTCCATGCCTCGCACGGTAGCTTGCTGAGAAGAACGTTTGCCCGACGCAAAAGTTGCAGCGGCGAGACAGGAGGACACGTCGGTTCCGACGGAACAAATGTTGGGTTACGCGCGTGCAAAATGGTATAGCGCGGTTCCGGCCCATGCTGGGCCACTCGCCGCCGGGTTCTCTTCACAACATGCCTGCCATGCGTCCATCGACACAGCGCCTGCCGGATTTGGCGATCACCTCGGCACCGATCCTGTTCGTGCTGCTGTGGAGCACGGGCTTCATCTTCACCCGCTTGGGCTTGCCCTATATCGAGCCGATGACGTTTCTCGCGGTGCGGATGTCAGCCGTCGTTGTCCTGATGACCATCATCGCCGTGGTGGGCGGCGCGCGGTTGCCGGACAAAGCGGGCATAGGCCACAGTTTCGTCGCCGGCCTGCTGGTCCATGGCGTGTATCTTGGCGGTGTGTTTCTCGCGATCAGCCAGGGGGTCCCGGCCGGCATCTCGGCGCTTATCCCCGGCCTGCAGCCGATCCTCACTTCGACCATCGCCAATCGTTTCATGGGTGAGAAGGTGTCGCCGCTGCAATGGGCGGGTCTTGTGCTCGGTCTCGTTGGCGTCGCGTTGGTGCTGCACGACCGGCAGATGCTGGCCGAAGCGAGCGTGCTTGGCTGGGTCGCCAGCGTCGTATCGCTGATCGGCATCACGCTCGGTTCGCTTTATCAGAAGCGCTTCAGCGGCGGCATCGATTGGCGCAGCGGCAACACCATTCAGTATTTCGGCGTTGCGGTGGCGTTCTGGCTCATCGCCTTTGCATTCGAGACCCGCGTCATTCACTGGACCGGCGAGCTGATTGTCGCACTGACCTGGCTTGTTGTCGTCTTGTCGGTCGCCACCATCGGCCTGATGTACTGGCTGATCCGCCGCTCGGCTGCGACCCGCTTTGCCAGCCTGTTTTATCTGGTGCCCGCGACGACGGCGCTGATGGCCTATGGCCTGTTCGGCGAGAAGCTCGACGCGCTATCGATTTTCGGCATGGTCGTGTGCGCCGCCGGCGTGCTCATCGTCAATCGCGGCGCGCCGGCCCAGCCGGCTGCGGCGACCTCCGATAAATAGCCGCTACTTCTTCTCCATCACTAATTGCGTTTGTGTCACCAGCGCGCACAGACGGCCATCATTGCGCGTGATCCTGGTCTGCCAGACCATGGTGGTGCGGCCGCGGTGCAGCGGCGTGCATTCGGCATAGGCGGTGTCGCCGATCGGAATGGCGGCGAAGAAATTGGTCTTGCTCTCCACCGTTGTGGTGGTCTGACCGGGTTTCAGATTGGCCGAGGTTGCCGTGCCGCCGAGATTGTCGGCCAGCGCCATGATCGCGCCGCCATGCATGATGTTAAAGCGGTTGTTGAGTTCCTCGCGCATCGGCAATTCCGCCGTGACCTTGTCGGCCGACATATGGGTGACCTTGAGGCCGAGGTGTTCGGCAAAGGGCGGCTGCTTGAAGGCGACTTCGTTGACGTCGGACATGCACGGGCTCCGCAGGGCAAAGAAAAAGGGCGCGGAAATGTCCCGCGCCCTCGATCTATAGCCAAACCCGCTTCGGGCTGTCGCGGCCTATTTTGCCACTTACTTCGGCTGCGGCGCGATGCGGATATAGGGGCGGGGTTGCTTGTAGCCACCGGGCCAGATCTTCTTGGCTTCCTCATCGCTCACCGCGCCGGTGATGATGATGTCCTCGCCCTGTTTCCAGTTTGCCGGCGTCGCCACGCGATGCTTGGCGTTGAGCTGGAGGCTGTCGATGACGCGCAGGATTTCGTCGAAGTTGCGGCCGGTGGTCATCGGATAGACCAGGATCAGCTTGATCTTCTTGTCCGGGCCGATGACGAAGACGTTGCGGACGGTCTGGTTGTCGGCGGGCGTGCGGCCTTCCGAGGTACCTGAGGTCGAAGCCGGCAGCATGCCATAGAGCTTGGCCACCTTCAGGTCGGTGTCGCCGATCATCGGGTAATTCGGGGCAAAGCCGACGATCTCCTTGATGTCGACCGACCACTTGGCGTGGTTGTCCACCGGATCGACCGACAGGCCGATGATCTTGGTGTTGCGCTTGTCGAACTCCGGCTTGAGCCGCGCCATGGTGCCGAGCTCGGTGGTGCAGACCGGCGTGAAGTCCTTCGGATGCGAGAACAGCACGGCCCAGGAATCGCCTAGCCATTCGTGAAAGCGGAGCTTGCCTTCGGTGGTGTCCGCTTCGAAATCCGGCGCGATATCGCCGATTGCCAAGGTCATTTCAGTCTCCAAACACGGTTCGGGTTAGAATTCGTCGCATCTTATATAAGGTGAGCTTTCCGGCTGAAACAGGTCAGGTGCGAAAAGGGAGATTTCACCCGCGCCCCCGATCGATACAGAATAACGCTTTTACATGGCGGCTCTGCGGCAGCATATTCATCCGTCGCGCAAGCGACCCAAAAGCCGGGATTCGCAATGACCATCGACGATCTTCTCCTTCGTCTGACCATCGCCCTCGGTATCGGCATGCTGGTCGGCCTCGAACGCGGCTGGAAGACGCGCACCATGGCGCCGGGTTCGCGCGCGGCCGGCATCCGCACTTTTACTTTGTGCGGTCTGCTCGGCGGCGTCATTGCCACGCTGGCGCAACTGGCCGGCCCGGGTTTCGGCGCCGGCCTTGTCATCGGGCTGGGCTTTGCCGTTTATGCCGCGGTTTTCACCGTCCTGCAGCGTGACGCCGATCGCGCCGCCGGCAGCTTCTCCGCGACGACGATTCTCGCCGGTCTTTTGACCTTCGCGCTCGGCGCGCTCGCCGTGGCCGGTGACAGTCGGGTGGCTGCCGCCGCTGCAGTCGCCATGACCGGGGTGCTGGCGATCCGCACCGAGGTCCACGGCTGGATTGAGCGCATCACCTGGCCGGAACTGCGCTCGGCGCTGGTGTTGCTGGCGATGACCTTCATCATCCTGCCGGTGATGCCTGATATGGCCATCGGTGTTGCCCCGGGTGTCAATCCGCGTGAGGTCTGGCTCATCGCCATCGTGCTCGCCGGCGTGTCCTTCCTGGGCTACGCCGCAGTCAAGGTCTTCGGCGCCGAACGCGGCGTTCTGGTCAGCGCACTGGCCGGCGGGCTCGTATCGTCGACGGCGGTGACCCTGGCCAATGCCCGACGTTCGACCGCGGGCGAGGGCTCGGTGGGGCTGCTCGCCGCCGGGGTGGCGATCGCCACGGCGCTGTCGTTCCTGCGCGTCGCCGCCATCGTAGCGGCATTGCAGCCCGGTCTGCTGGTCCTCGTCGCGCCCGCGCTCGTTCCCGCCGCGCTGGTCGCGGCAGGCTTTGCTATCATCACCGTGTATTGGCGCGGCGCCGATGGCGGAGAAGGGGTGGCCACCGACACATTCAATAATCCCTTCAGCTTCTGGCCGGTGGTCGGCTTTGCCGTGTTGCTGGGTGTCGCGATGGTTGTCGGCAGGGTCGTTGCCGAAGCCTTTGGGGCCGGCGGCACCCTGATCGGTGCCGTCGTCCTTGGTCTCGGCGATGTCGACGCTGTAACGGCGGCGACAAGCCGGCTCGTGCCGGTGCCGCTCGGATGGCTCGCCGCCAGCCAGACGATCCTGGTCGCGGTCGTCGCCAACACCGCCAGCAAGCTTGTGCTGGCCGCCGTCATGGGGCGCGCGCGCTTCGCCGCTGAAGTGGCGGCCATGACGGTATTGTGCTGGCTCGTCGGCGCTGCCGGCCTGTGGCTGGCGGTCTCGGCCGGGTTTGCCGTCCCGCATTGACATTTTATTGCAGTGCCGCAGAGTGCTTTGGTTTAGCGGCGGGGACCATCGACCTACATGTTCAAGCGCATTTTGATCGCCAATCGCGGCGAAATCGCCTGCCGGATCATTAAGACCGCCCGCAAGATGGGGATCGAGACCGTCGCGGTATATTCCGAGGCCGACAAGGACGCGCTCCATGTCGAGATGGCCGATACCGCCGTGCTCATCGGGCCGCCCCCGGCGGCGCAAAGCTATCTGATTATCGAGAAGATCATCGCCGCCTGCAAAGAGACCGGCGCCGAGGCGGTGCATCCCGGCTACGGCTTCCTGTCCGAGCGCGAGGCGTTCCCCAAGGCGCTGGAGGCCGCCGGCATCGTCTTCATCGGCCCCAACCCCCGGGCCATCGCCGCCATGGGCGACAAGATCGAATCCAAGAAGGCGGCGGCCGCCGCCAAGGTCTCGACCGTGCCCGGCCATCTTGGCGTCATCGCCGACGAGAAGGAGGCGGTGAAGATCGCCAACGACATCGGCTATCCAGTCATGATCAAGGCCTCCGCCGGCGGCGGCGGCAAGGGCATGCGCATCGCCTGGTCCGAGAAGGAAGTCGCCGAAGGTTTTGCCCGGTCGCGCTCGGAAGCCAAATCGTCGTTCGGCGACGACCGCATGTTCATCGAGAAGTTCATCGTCGATCCGCGCCACATCGAGATTCAGTTGCTCGGCGACAAGCACGGCAACGTCATCTATCTCGGCGAACGCGAATGCTCGATCCAGCGCCGCAACCAGAAAGTCATCGAGGAAGCGCCAAGCCCGCTGCTCGATGAGGCGACGCGCAAGAAAATGGGCGACCAGTCCGTCGCGCTGGCCAAAGCCGTCGGTTACGATTCCGCCGGCACCGTCGAATTTGTCGCCGGACAGGACCGCAGCTTCTTCTTCCTCGAGATGAATACGCGTCTGCAGGTCGAGCATCCGGTGACCGAACTGATCACGGGCATCGATCTGGTCGAGCAGATGATCCGCGTGGCCGCCGGCGAGAAGCTGTCGATCAAGCAGGACGACGTGAAACTGAAGGGTTGGGCTGTCGAGAGCCGCGTCTATGCCGAGGACCCGTATCGCAACTTCCTGCCATCGACCGGGCGCCTGACGCGCTACCGTCCGCCGGTCGAGCGCGTCATTGACGGAGTCACCGTGCGCAATGACACCGGCGTCTATGAGGGCGGCGAGATCTCGCTGTTCTACGATCCGATGATCGCCAAGCTCGTGACGCATGCACCGACGCGCGCCGAAGCGGTCGAAGCCCAGAGCGATGCCCTCGATGCCTTCGTCATCGACGGCATCCGCCACAACATCCCGTTTCTGTCGGCGCTAATGGCGCATCCGCGCTGGAAGTCCGGCAAGCTGTCGACCGGCTTTATCGCCGAGGAATTCCCTGAAGGCTTCCATCCGCAAGTGCCGGACGGCGAGCGCGCCGAGGTGATTGCCGCCGTCGCGGCGGCGATCGATCATGTTCTCGGCGAGCGCAAGCGCCAGATTTCGGGCCAGATGACTGGCCGTGTTGTGACCCGTGAGGCCAATCGCGCGGTGTGGCTCGGCGATACCGAGTATCGTCTCGAGGTTAAACGAGAGAACGGCACGATCGGCGTCCGCTTCGATGGTAAAGATGGCAACAAGAATGCCGTACGTCATCTGGAATCGAGCTGGAAGCCGGGCGAGCCCTTGTGGGCCGGCACGATGGATTCAAAGCCGGTCGCCGTGCAGGTGCGCACCATTCCGAACGGCTTCGCATTGGCCTATCGCGGTGTCGAAGCGAAGGTCTATGTCTTCACCGAGCGCGAGGCCGCTTATGCGCGGCTGATGCCGGTGAAGCAGGCGGCCAATACGGCTAAACTGGTGCTGTGCCCGATGCCGGGTCTGGTCGTTTCCATTGCGGTGGCCGAAGGGCAAGAAGTGAAGGCCGGCGAGACCGTGGCCGTGGTCGAAGCCATGAAAATGGAAAACGTGCTGCGCGCCGAGATCGATGGCACCGTGAAGAAGGTGAACGCCAAGCCCGGCGACAGCCTGGCGGTGGATGCGGTGATTATCGAGTTCGCCTGATCAGTGTTTTACCACAGAATTGGCCTGCACGAAGCTCTTGGCTAGCGCATGGTAGATGCCTTCGGGGCAGACCAGACGCGAGCACGCATAGGCGATCAGCGAAGCGGCCATCACCGGCAGCACCATGGCGTGATTGCCGGTCATCTCGGTGACGATGACGAAGGCTGTGATCGGGGCCTGCACGACGCCGGAAAAATAGGCCACCATGCCGAGAATGATAATGGGGCCGATCGGCGCGCCGTGAAAGAATTGCGCAACGTTGCTGCCGATACCGGCGCCGACCGCGAGCGACGGCGCGAAAATGCCGCCGGGAATACCGCTGATGGCCGTCAGTGCCGTGGCCGCAAATTTCAGCAGGCCAAAACTTTCCGGCAGCGGCGTTCCGCTTTCCAGGGCGGTCTTCACTTGCTCGTAACCGGTGCCGTAGGCGAGGTCGCCCGAGGCGAGGCCGCACAATGCGACGCCGAGGCCGCAGAGGCCGGCGAGCAAAAGCGGACGCTTCTTGAGAAACGAGCCTGCTAAACCGGGCACGCCGCGTGCCATGGCGATGACGAAGCGGCTGAACAGGCCACCGCACAAGCCGCCGATCACACCGCAGATCGGCACCGCCAGCCAGTCGGCGCCATGCTGCAACATCGTCGGCGTGCTGCCGAAGTAAGTGTAGTTGCCGACCAGGGCGAGGGTTGTGAGACCGGCGGCAATGACGGCGGCGATGATGAGGCCGCTGGCCCGTGTTTCGAAGCTGCGGCTCAACTCCTCGATGCCGAACACGATGCCGGCCAGCGGCGTGTTGAAGGCCGCGGCGACGCCGGCCGCCGCGCCAGCCAGCACGAGGCCGGGTTGCCGGCGTGGCGACAGCCGACCTGCGGCGAACATGATGGACGCGCCGATCTGCACGGTCGGGCCTTCGCGGCCCGCCGATGCGCCGCACAGAAGGCCGAGCAGGGTCAGCAGCACTTTGCCGATGGCGACGCGGATCGACAGCAATCGCGCGCGGGCGCCCTGATCGGTCAACTGGCGGGCCGCGATCGCCTGCGGGATGCCGCTGCCCTGCGCGTTTGGGAAGTATTGGCGGGTAAGCAGTACGGCGAGCACGAAACCGGCCGGCGTGACGGCCAGCGCGAGATAGTGGGAATAGCCGAGCAGTATTGCGAAGGCGTGCTGCGCCCAGTCCGCCAGCACGGCGAGCAGAACGGCGGCCGCGCCAACCGCGATGCCGCCCATTACGAACAGCAGGCGCCTTTGCCAGCGCGCCGAAAAGACCTTGATCAGACGCAAGCGGCGGGCCGAGCGGATCGGAAACATCGGGTGCGAGCTCGTGAGGTCGCGGACGACAGGGGCGGGGCGCGTGCTGTCTTTGTAAATCTCTAGGTCCGCCGGCCGCATATGGCAACCGCGCCATTCGGCGAATGATGTTGAACAGGAACCGCCCGTCGTCGGCGGGCGTTGTCGGCCCGACAATAATCCTCAAGGAGATGGCCTATGCCTCCGCCCCGTACGCCACGCAACACCGATCTTGAAAGTAACACGGCGCCGGACCTCATCGACGAGGATCGCCGCCGCGACCTGCCGGAGACGCGGCCCGATACGCTCGGCGAGCGGGTGGAGCGAGGCGAGGAGACGCCAGCGGGCGGTGGCTTCTCGCCGACCGCGGACGGCGGCAACGCCCAGCATCCCGTCCATGACGAGGACGACGAGGATCCGGCGCCGGAAGACTTCGAGCGCGAGATCGATCAGTTCGACGGGCCGGTCGACGAATTCGACAAGAGCGACGAGGAGACCACCCACTAACGGTGGACGTCTGCTATTCTTGAGGCGTGACGCTCTACTTCGCCTACGGCTCCAACATGCACCGCGCTGCCATGATGGCGCGCTGTCCGGGTGCGCGCGCCTTGGGACCGGCGCGACTCGATGGCTGTGAATTCTTCATCGGCCTCGATGGTTGGGCTTCGGTGCGCCGTGCGCCGGGCAAGACCGTGCATGGCGTGCTGTGGCGGCTGACGCCACGCGACATGGCCGCGCTGCATGCCTACGAATTGCTGCACAAGGAAGTCTACGTCGTAAGCCATCTACCGCTGCGCGTCGGCCCGCGCATGGTGCGGGCCATGGTCTATCTTCTGCGGCGCGCCCGGACAGGGCGGCCCAAGCCCGGCTATGCCGAAATGTGCGCCGCCGCCGCCCGCGACTGGCGCCTGCCGGAACGTCATGTCCGTGTCATCGCGCGGTGGTCGATATCGCGGTGGACGGGCAGCCGGTGGATGGCGCGGGGAGAAGCCTGATGATCGATGAGGTGATCATCCATCTTGTTGTGCATGGCCGGGTTCAGGGAGTCGGTTATCGCGCTTTCGTCGAGCGTGAGGCACGTTCACGCGACCTGCGCGGCTGGGTGCGCAACTGCGGCGATGGTACGGTCGAGGCTTTGCTCATGGGTGACGCGCCGGTGGTCGAAGACATGATCGCGGCCTGCCGGCGTGGCCCTTCCGGCGCGCGCGTCGATGCTATCCACCGCTCGGCCGGTCATGCCTCGGCGCTGAAGGAGTGCATGGCCGGTCAGGCGTTCTCGGTGCTGCCGACGATCTGAACGCAGCGCTCGCGCGGCTGGCGCTGGCGGAATTGCCGGCGCCCCCAGATCCACAAGCCGGTCACCATCAGGATCGTCAGCGCGATCGAGGTGATGACGTTGAGCAGCGGCGCGACGATGCCGCTCCAGTTGCCCTCGTGGATGAGTCGCGGCCAGTTGCGCGCGAAGGGCACGAGGCCGTCACGTGTCACCGCAAACACCCGCATTTCGCCATTGTCGTTGATGCGCGCTGCGAGCACGCCGCCGAGCGGTCGCACCCAGGTGATGCGCGACAGGTCGTATTGCGTACCGACGATACCCAGCGCTTCGCTCAGCGACGGAGCAGGGCCCGCCGGGCGCGCGGCCGGCGTGGCGAAGGTAATGCCGAACGCCAGAGCAAGGCCGGTCAGCGGGCTGAGGATCACCAGCGGCAACGCGAACCAGCCGGCGCCCTTGTGCCAGCCCGATACCGTGTTGCGGATGCGCGGCCAGCCCATGAGGATGCCGAGCAGGATCATGACCAGCATGGCGATGGTCGAGGCAGTAACTACCCAGCGCAGGTCGTAGATGAAGTTCTCGTGCAGCCGGCGCGATGAGCCGAACAGACTCGCGAGCATGCCCGGTGCAGCGGCGCGTTCGTTGCTGGCCAGATCGATGATCGTGGCCTGGCTGCGCTGAGCGCCGCCAATCGACAAGGTGCTGTCATAGGCGCGGATCGCGATCGAACGCGCCTTGCCGTCGGGATCGTGCTTGGTGAGCGCCGCGTTGATCGATGCCGTTGTGACGGCGGGGCTGCCCGCGCCCATCACCATCGGCTCGAAAGACAGGACCAGGCCGGTGACGATGACCACGGCGAAGGGAATGGAAAGGACCAGCGCGATCCACCGGTGAAAGCGCAGCAGCCAGAACCTAAGCATTGAGACCTCGATGAGCAGAAATTGCCTCAGCGAAGTAACGCTAGACGCCGCCATTTCCTGCGGCTTGATCTGTCGCAAGTGATGACAGCGATGTCATGATGTCCCTATCGGGATACTTCGGTGCCGACAGTTTGGGCGTTGGATGGTGCCGTCACGCCGAACAATTCCTCAAACGCCTGCCGGAAGCTGATGTCGAATTCCGGCATCGTCGTCGTGTGTCCGAGATCGGCAAGGCTGGTGACGCCATAACGCTGCACCGAGACGCCGCAGGGCACGATACCGCCGAAGTGGGAGAGGTCGGGTTCGATATTGATGGCGACGCCATGCAGTGTCACCCATTTGCGGACGCGAATGCCAAGCGCGGCGATCTTGTCCTCGAAACCGTCTCCCTTGTCTGGTCGCCTGACCCAGACCCCGATGCGGTCCTCGCGCCGTTCGCCGCGCACGTTGAAGGTGGCGAGGCTGCGGATGATCCACTCCTCGAGCGTGGCGACGAAGCGGCGCACGTCCGGCCCACGCCGGCGCAGGTCGATCATGACGTAGCCGACCCGCTGGCCAGGGCCGTGATAGGTCATTTGCCCGCCGCGACCCGAATCGAACACCGGAAAACGAGCGTCGAGCACGTCGGCGCGGTTGGCGGAGGTGCCCGCCGTGTAGAGCGGCGGGTGCTCGACCAGCCAGACGAGCTCCGGGGCTTTGCCTTGGCTAATCGCGTCGGAACGGGCCTCCATGAAGGCCACGGCCTCCGGATAAGGCGTCAAACCCTCGGAAATCCGCCATTCGACCGCCGGGGCGCCTGGCGCCACCGGCATGCCGATTTCGATGAGATCGCGCGCGTTAATCACCGGTTAACCATACTGGGGTGACCTTGGATCAAGCCCGGTCACAGGGGACGGGCACAAAACGACATACAGGAATTTGGGAACTTGGCCACTTTCGACAAGGTTTCGGTCGACATCACAGTCGTGCTGGGCACGACCACCATGCCGATTCATCAGGTGCTCCGGCTCGGCCGCGGCGCCATCATCGAACTCGACGCCACCGAGGACGACGCCGTCAAGGTGCTCGCCAACAACATGCCGGTGGCGCAGGGCACCGTCGTGGTCAATGGCAACCGTATTGCGGTCGAGGTGGGCGAGTTGCTGCCGCGCTCGCCGGATATGCGGTAACGAGCCTTCGAACCGCTTTCACCGACGAAAAAAGCCCCGCAAGCGGGGCTTTTCTTTAGCAAAACCGATTGTTCGATTTTGGTGCGGCCGAGAAGACTCGAACTTCCACGGTGTTACCCGCTGCCACCTCAAGGCAGTGCGTCTACCAATTCCGCCACGGCCGCATTGTGAAGGGGACCGAAGTCACCCTCAGCGGCGGTCCCTCTATCAAATAGGGTCCGGACACACAAGTGCCGAAGGGACATTCCCCGGCCTTCGTCCCTGAAATTTTGCCGTCCCGTCAATCCGTTAGCCGGGCAGCGGTTTCGTGCCTCACGCCGCCTCGATGCGGATCGGCTTGGCGCCTTCGTACAGCACGGCGCGGCCGAACTCGTAGAGCCGGTCCAGGCCCGACGTCAGGGTGATGAAATGGTTGCCGGCGAGCTGGCCGAGCTTCGAGGCGAAGTGGACGGCGCCGTAGGACAGCAAAATCTCGGTTTCGCTGATGCCGCCCGGATAGACGATCATCTGGCCCGGATGTGGATAGCTGGTGTGGTTTTCGTAAGTGAGGCCGAGGTCGAGCTCGCCGAGCGGCACCCAGACGCCTTCGCCGCTCCACCGCACATGGATGACCTTCTGCTCGTAGGGCAGGAGCTTCTTGAACACCGCGACGGTCTTGGGCGCCAGTTCGGTTTCGAACTTGGCATCGAACACGAACGACCCGGCGGTGATGCGAAGTTTGTCCATTGATTGCTCCTGATACGGTCTCAAAAGGCCTGGGGGCCAGTTCTGGCCGCGATGCTGCACCGGCCGGCGCCGGCTGACAATCCGCCGGACGGCACCGTCAGCGGTTGAACAGGGTGCTGAAACCGGACGTGGCGACGACGGTCTTGGTCTTGCGACTGGCGAGTTTGGCGCGCAGCGCGGTGTCCTTCTTCGCGGCGGCCACCTTGATCTTCCCAACAGCCCGCTGCGCCGGCTGAACGACACGTGGCCAGCCCTGTTTCTCAGCGGCGGCAACCTGAACCGGGCTGCGTTCGGGCACGGACGCCGGGCGGTCGCCCGTCGGCACGGCCTGCACGATGCGGTAGCCGCCGGCCTTAAGGCGCTTCAGCAGCATCGGCACGGCGCGGGCAGTGGCCGGATGAATGTCATGCAGCAACAACACTCCGCGGTGCCCCTTGGCCTCGATGCGGTTCATGGCACGTTGCACGATCTGCTCCGCGGTAATGCCGCGGTGCCAGTCGTCGGCGACCTCGTCGGCGCTCCACACCGAAAGCGACTGCGATGCCGCGTAGGTCTCGATCTGTTGCGAGCGCGCCAGTCCCGGAACGCGAAAGAACGGCGCCAGCGCCCGCTCGTCGCCGAGGGCCGCCGTCACCGCGGCGATGCCGCTGTCGATTTCGCTGACGACGCGCCCCCGCTCCATCCGATCCATGTTGAAGGGATGCCGGTGGCTGTGCGTGCCGATAACGTGGCCGGCATTGTAGATGCGGCGCACGAGGTCGGGATTGGCGCGCGCCATGGTGCCGACCAGGAAGTAGGTGACCTTGACGCATTCGGTAGCGAGCGCGTCGAGCACACGGTTGGTGTAGGGCGGCAGCGGGCCGTCATCGAAAGTGATGACCACTTCATGATCGTCGAGCGGCAGCGTACGCCGATACTGCATCGTGCCGATGCGCGGCAGGTCGTTGCTGTCGACGGTCACGGTACGGCTGGTGCCCAGCGCGTTCGTATTCGTGCAAGCCTCGGCCTTTGCCGCCGTTACGAAGCCGGAAAGACCTGTGATCGCGCCGCAGACCAGCAGCAGCGCAGTACGCAAACGCAACATGGAAGGCACGCCCCCGAGAACCCTGTGCGCCGCGTGCGTGCTTTCTTCGAAGCGCGTCGGACGCGGGCGGGCGGCAACTTAACGTTACCGCGTGGGCGCATTAAGCGAAAATCAACCATAGCGGCTGTGCCGGGCCTTGTTTTCAAATGTATTTTTGGACGGTGCGGCAAAAATGGAACAGTTCGGTGGACAACTATGTCTCAGTTCGTGACAGAGGCGGAAGCCGGTACGACATGGACGATGCGATAGCCGCGCAGCTTCAACTCGCGCAGCAGTCGGGGCAGCATAGCCGCAGTCTGCGCCTTGGTGTCGTGCAGGAGCACGATGCCGCGCCCGACATGCTCGATGCGCTGCATCAACTTCTGCAACTGCACGTCCGGCGACATCGGTTCCCAATCGCTGGCCCAGACATCGGCGCCGAACACGACAATGCCGCGATCCTGCAGCCGGTCGAGCAAGGGCTGGCTCGAGGCGAAGCCCGGAAAGCGGAAGAACGGCGTTGATGGCGTGCTGCGGGCAACGCCGGTCAGTGCAAATTCATCACGCGCGATGCCGCGATTGATCTCCGCCTCGGCCTTGGCGAGAGGCAGGTGACTGAGCAGCGGGTGCGAATACGTGTGGTGACCGATGCTGTGACCTTCCGCCAAAGCGCGCCGCGCCAGCAACGGATGGGCGTCGGTGTTGCGGCCGAGCAGGAAGAACGTTGCGCGCACGCACTCGGCCTTGAGCGCATCGAGCACGCGGGGCGTGGTCGTTGGCCAGGGGCCGTCGTCGAACGTGAGGACCAACTCCTTGTCGGCGAGCGGCAGTGTTTCCGGGAAATGCTTGCGGCCGACGCGGGGCGTTGTCGCGGCACTGACCGCAAGCACGCGAAAGGTCCCGAGAGCATCCGGGTGGCCAGGGCAGTCGGCGGCCGCTGCCGCGGGCAGGCTCAAGGTCGCCACGGCGACTATCAGAACAGCGGCGAAGCGGCGCATCGGTATTCGTCCTTGGCGAAGGCGAGGGGGAGCCGGCACCACGCGTCAGGCGTTTAGGGTCGTGCCCGCCTGCGCGTCAAGCGCGTAGCCGACGGGGGTGTGCTAAATGCAGGGAATTGCTGTGGTTATTTGCATAATTATCGGCATGGTTACGCTTCGTTCACCGTATTTGCTGACCCGCCATTAAGGCTGTCCCGCTAAGCCTGTACCGGAACGCCGCAGGTGTTGCGCGGGGGAGTGCTGCGTGTTGCGTAAAGTTGACACAGGTCTGCCGGACTTCGGCGTGGAAACCGGCGATTTGCGTCCGGCCACCGCGGCACAAACAGCCGACCGTGCGCCGGCGCGGGCCAGCCTGTCGTCGTCACGTATGATTGTGCTGCTGGCGTTGGTGGTCCTTCTTGCCACCATGGTGAGCACTGGCGTCGGATATCAGGTCGCACGGCATCAGGACGAAACCTTGGCGATGGAGCAGCGCACCGCCTTGCGCAATGCCGTTGCCGAATTCCGCGCACTGTTCGGGCATGAGCGCGAAATCGATCCGCGGTTCGTTCGTATGGTCGAGCAAAGCGCCCGCTTGAAGAATCTGCAGTTCGAAGTGGCTCCCGCGGATGATGGCCGAGAAATTCAGCCCGTCCTCGATACGGAAGGCCGCATTACCGGCTTTTTCACCTGGCAAAGAACATCGCCGATGGCCGCTACGGCGAAGGCCGTCATGCCTTTCGTTGCGGCGCTGGCGATGGCGTTGGCCGGCTTCGCCGGATTTTCCGTATGGCACCTGCGGCGTGCAAGCCGCGAGCTTAGCGAAAGCGAGGCGCTGGCGCGCCGTGCCGCCGACGTCGACAAGATCACCGGGCTCCCCAATCACGCCAAGATGCTGGAGCTCCTCGATCTGGCTCTGGCGGAGCGCATGCCTGGCGAGACCACGACCTTTGCCGTGTTCGAAATCGATGGCATAGCGGATATCACCGCCAATTTCGGCGTGCTCGGCAGCGACGAACTGATCATCGCGCTGGCCGACCGCATTCGCGAAGCGACCCCCGACGGAGCGGTGTGTGCGCGCATTGGCAGCGACGAATTCGCCATGCTGCTGACCGCGCCGGACGCCACCGATATCGGCAAGATCATCGCATCGGTGATCGAGAATTTTGCGCGACCGCATTGGTTCGAAACCGTGGTGCGCGTCAGCGCCCATGCCGGTTTTGCCCAGGCGCCGCATCATGCGGCAACCCGTGGCGAACTGACCCGCCGCGCTGAATTGGCGCTGCGCGCCGCGGTCAAGAAGGGGCCGGGCGCATGGGTCGCGTTCGAGACTCCGCTGGACACGATCTCGACCGACCAGAAGTTCATTCAGCGCGAACTGCCGCGCGCCGTCAGCGCGCACGAACTCGAGCTGCATTACCAGCCGATTATCGCCGCTCATGGCGGCCGCATCATTGGCGTCGAAGCCTTGCTACGCTGGACACATCCCCAGCGCGGACCGATCGGCCCCGCTGTGTTCATTCCAATTGCCGAGCAGATGGGGCTGATGGATGTGATCGGCGCCTTCGTGCTCCGCCGCGCATTGCAGGAAGCCAAGCGCTGGCCGGATCTCTACGTCGCCGTTAATCTGTCGCCGCTGCAAGTGCGCGACGGGTCGATCGTCGATACCGTGCGGGCGGCGCTGGCCGAGAGCGGCGTGCCGCCGTCGCGGCTGATGCTGGAAATTACCGAAGGCGTGCTGATCGACAATCCGGAAGAGATGGTGCGTCGTATCGAGGACCTGCATGCGCTCGGCGTGCGCGTTGCGCTCGATGACTTCGGTTCGGGCTATTCGAACCTGAGCTATCTGCAGCGCTTCCCGCTCGACAAGCTCAAGATCGATCGCAGCTTCGTCACCGCACTCGGCACTTCCGCCAATGGCGGCGTCATCATCCAGGCTATCGTCGCGCTCGGCCGTGCGCTCGGTCTGTCGATCCTGGTGGAGGGCGTTGAGACGGAACAGCAGCGTGTGCTGCTGCGTCTCGCCGGCTGCGACGAGATGCAGGGCTTCCTATTCGCCCGCCCGGCGCCGGCCGCAACGATCGACCGGCTGCTGGCGCAGCAGAAGCAGAATGGCGGCAAGGCACTGCCAGCGTCGGGCGGAAACGAGGGTGAGGCGCTGACCGCCTAACTTTCTTCCGTTGGCGCGTTCCAGGACGAAGCGGATACCGGTTTGCGGCCGGGATATGCGACACGATAAAACTCCGGCGTAATCACCGTTTCGCTGAAACGTCGATTGTGACTACAGTTGCCGCTCCAACGTGCCGGAGACAGTGCCATGATTCCCAATGCCTGGTCGGGCTTCGATTTCGGGCTCGGCGAAGATGCCGACATGCTGCGCCAGTCGGTTGCCGATTTCGCGCGCGACCGGATCGCGCCGCGGGCCGATGACATCGACCGCAGCAATGTGTTTCCGCGCGATCTTTGGCCCGAAATGGGCGCGCTCGGTCTGCATGGCATCACAGTCAGCGAGGAGTACGGCGGCTCCGATCTCGGCTATCTGGCGCATTGCGTCGCCATGGAAGAGGTCTCGCGCGCATCCGCCGCCGTCGGCCTGTCCTACGGCGCGCATTCCAATCTTTGCGTCAATCAGATCAACCGTAACGGCAACGAGGCGCAAAAGAAGAAGTATCTGCCGAAGTTGGTGTCCGGCGAACATGTCGGCGCGCTGGCGATGTCGGAACCGGGGGCCGGCTCCGATGTCGTGTCGATGAAAACACGGGCCGACAAGGTCGGCGACCGCTACGTGCTCAATGGTTCGAAGATGTGGATTACCAACGGCCCGGTAGCCGATACGCTGGTGATCTACGCCAAGACCGATCGCACCGCGGGCGCGCGCGGTATCACGGCCTTTATCGTCGAGAAGGACTTTAAAGGTTTTGCGCCGGCGCAGAAGCTCGACAAACTCGGCATGCGCGGCTCCGACACGTCGGAACTGGTGTTCACCGATTGCGAAGTACCGGAAGAGAATGTGCTCGGTGTCGAAGGCAATGGCGTCAACGTCCTGATGTCGGGTCTCGACTATGAGCGCGTTGTGCTGGCGGCAGGTCCGCTCGGTATCATGCAGGCTTGCATGGATGTCGTGATCCCCTACGTTCACGACCGCCATCAGTTCGGCCAGGCCATCGGCCGTTTCCAGCTCATCCAAGCCAAGCTCGCTGACATGTATGTGTCGATGAATGCGGCCAAGGCTTATGTCTATGCCGTAGCGAAAGCCTGCGACGACGGCCGCACCACCCGCGAGGACGCCGCCGGCGCCATCCTGTATGCCGCCGAAAAAGCCACGTGGATGGCGCTCGAAGCGATCCAGTGCCTGGGCGGCAACGGCTACATCAATGACTTCTCGACGGGACGCTTGCTGCGCGACGCCAAGCTCTACGAGATCGGCGCGGGCACTTCGGAAATCCGCCGCATGTTGATCGGGCGCGAGATCTTCGAGAAGACGCGGTAGGCCGCGTGCTCAATCCAGCTTGTCGAGAATATCGGCGATCGGGTTGCCGGTCCAGGCTTCGGTGACAAAGTCACGGTGGCGCACCGTGTTCTCGGTTTCGATCAGCGCGACCCCGCCGCGCCGCCACAGGTTCTTGCGGATTTCGGTGTCGTAGGGGATGTGCTGCGCTTTCAGCATTTGTGCCAGCGACATGTTCTGCCGGCGTGTCGATGCTGTGTAGGACGAGATGAAGAACGACGACTTCCAGTTCCTGATGAAGTGGATGAAGTCGTCCATCTCGCCATAGAGTCCGTCCATCAGAACAAGGCCCTTGAGCTTCTTGCCCAGTCCTCCCTGGCGAATGGCGTAGGCTGCCGGCACATAGCCGCCGCTATAGGCAACGATGATCACCGGCAGATTGCCGAAACGTGCTGCGGCGGCCGGTCTGTTGTCGAGGGCAGCGAGCTTGGCGCCTGCTTCCTTGACGAAACGGGTGAAGCCGCCGGGCTCCCAAAAGCGCCCAGCGCTGGAGTCGGCAGCATCGACCGCGAATTGCGGCGCCACCAGCACGGCGTTCATGCCGGAGGCCGTAATCTGCTCGGGCACGTTCTGGCGGTTGAGCACGTCACGCGTCAGCTCGGCGCCATGGCCATGGAAGAACACCACCATCACGGCAGGTCGGGTGACATCGAAGCCGCGCGGAATGTGGAGAAGCACGCGGTTGTCGCCGAAGGTGGTGCTTTCCCACAGCACGCCGCCGCGGGAGGTGCGGTGGCCCTTGCGGCCATTCTCTGTGACGTTGAGGAATGGCTCGCCAGTCGTCGGCACGGTGCCATTGTACGGGAACGGCGCCGACGCGAATTTAACCAGCGCGGTGCGTGGCTCTGGCCGTGGCGGGCTTAGTGCCGGCGGTGTGAGCGCGGCCTGGCGCTCCGTGCGCGGCTGCGGGCGCGGTGTGGGCAGGGGAACGGTTCGGACACCGATAGTGCCCGTGACATCATTGGCCGGCCAGCGCGCGGCGAATACATCGTTGGCTGTCTGTGACGAGGCGCTGCCGCAGGTGAGCACGCCGGCCGTCAGCACCAGCGGCATCCAGCGCCGGCGTTTCCTGCGGATGTCGGAACCTGCGCGAGGCTGACGCAAGGCGGGATGGTCTCCGGTATCGCCTGCCGCGCAGGCCCGCCGCTGTGTCCGTTCGGGACAGCGCCGGCGTTTCGCCACGCAACGAGTCTTGGCCGACATTGCGGCACGGGCAAGGACGGCCGCATGTCCCATCTTGGGTGTTGCCGTCCGTCAGGTCATATCAATATGATCAACAAATAATTAACGGCTTGAGCGGGCGCGGGGGCGTTTCTCGGTGGAGTCACAAGGGGGATCGGCCGCGCCGGCGGGAATCACGCTGTTCGCGGCGACGGCAATCGTCATCGCCGACATGGTGGGTGTCGGTGTTTTCACCAGCCTCGGCTTCCAGGTCCAGACGCTCAGCTCCGGCTTTTCCCTGATCCTGCTCTGGGTTGTGGGCGGCGTGGTCGCGATGTGCGGCGCAGCCTGTTACGCCGAATTGTCCGGGATGTTTCCCCGCTCGAGCGGCGAATACAATTTCCTGCACCGCACCTACCATGCCGCATTCGGTTTTATTGCTGGCTGGCTGTCGGCGACCGTCGGCTTTGCCGCGCCCGTGGCGCTCGCGGCCATGGCTTTCGGCGAATACGCTAAACCTCTGCTGCCCGGCATTTCACCGCTCACGCTTGGTCTCGGCGTCATCTGGATTGCCACGGCCTTTCATCTGGCGGGCCTGCGCACCGGCGCCGCGTTTCATAACGCCGCCACCGTGATTAAGCTCGTGCTGATCGTGGTCTTCATCGTCGCCGGGATCGCTTATGGCCAGCCGCAGCCGATTTCATTTGCGCCGGCCGCCGGCGATCTCGGCCGCATCTTTACGGCGGCCTTCGCCATCAATCTTGCTTTCGTCATGTACGCCTATTCGGGCTGGAACGCATCGACCTACATCATCGGCGAAATCCGCGACCCGAGCCGCACCTTGCCGCTCGCTCTGTTCTTCGGCGTATCGGTGGTGCTGGTGCTCTATGTTGCGCTCAACGCGGTGTTTCTTTACACCACGCCGGTCGAGAAATTCGCCGGCCAGATTCAGGTGGCGACGATCATCGGCGAGCATGTCTTCGGGGCGTTCGGCGGCACTCTGGTCGGCGCTCTGATCTGCATCGGGCTCGTGTCGTCGATCAGTGCCATGATGTGGATCGGGCCGCGCGTCACCATGGTGATGGGCGAGGATTTCCCGCTGCTGCGCCTGTTCGCCTGGCGCTCGCGCTTTGGCGTGCCGTCCTTCGCCATCGGTTTCCAGCTCGTGGTGGCAAGCCTCTTGCTGCTGACGCAAAGCTTCGAGGCGGTGCTGGACTTCACCCAGTTCAGCCTGACCTTGTGTTCGTTCTGCGCGGTCGCGGGCGTGATCGTGCTGCGCTTTACCAAGCCCGATCATCCGCGGCCTTATCGCTGCTGGGGCTATCCGGTCACGCCGCTCATCTTCCTCGCCGTCACCGGCTTCATGCTGTACTACCTGCTGGTGAGCCGCCCGGCCCAGGCGCTTGCCGGCGTGGCGTTGATGCTGGTGGGACTCGTCATCTATTTCATTGTGCAACACCACGCGGCCGTGCCGGCCGCCGATAAGGCCACGGTCATTAAATGAATCGTATTGCTCTTGTTGCCGCGCTTGTCTCCGGCTTGCTCGGCGTCATCGTCACGCCCGCCCGCAGCGACGACGTCACCCAGGCCGACACCGCACGCTTCCTCGCCGGTATGCCGCCGTCGGCGGGTTCGCCGCTGGAGGCGCTGACCAAGAGCGGCCACTGGCGCAGTCATGCCAAGGCGATGGATACGGCCTTTGCCACGGTCGAGAAGAACACCTTGTCGAAAATCCGCGTCTGGTCGCGCGACAACGTCAAGTCGCCGCAACCGACGCTGCTCTATATGTTCGGCGGGCCGGACTTCCTGTTCGCCAACGCCTTCTTCCCCGATGCATCGACCTATCTGCTGGTCGGTCTCGAGCCGGCCGGCGACATTCCCGACCTGATGAGGATGCAGCGGCGCGGCGAGGTGGCCGGCCTTGGTCGTCTGGAAAGCTCGATGCGGACGCTGCTGGCGGTGAGTTTTTTCATCACCAAGGACATGCGGGAGGATCTCGGCGGCTCGAACCTTCAGGGCACCATTCCGATCATCTACATCTTCCTTGCGCGTTCTGGCATGGAAGTCCGAGACGCCAGTCTGGTCATGATCGATGACAATGGTGAGGTGAAGCCCGACGACAAGAAAGGCAAGACCTCGGCGCGTGGTGTTAAAATCACTTTCGCCGGATTGGATGGCCGCCTGCGCACGTTCTACTACTTCACCACAGACTTGGCCAATGGCGGCGTCCAGCGCGGCGGTTTCTTGAAGTTTGCCGGCAAGCTCGGTCCCGCCGACGCCTTCCACAAGAGCGCGTCCTATCTGATGCATAAGGACAACTTCTCGCAGATACGCTCTTTCGTGTTGTCGCAGACGAAAACCATCGTCCAGGACGACAGCGGAATCCCGCTGCGCTATTTCGACCAGAAAGTCTGGGACCTGTATCCCTTTGGCAAATATCACGAGCCGTTGGAGATCTTTCCCGAAGGCCGGCAGTCGAAGATCGCCCGCGAGGTGTTCGGCAAGGCCGCCAAGATCGACTTCGGCCTCGGCTATCGCTGGCGCACGGGCGAGTCGAACCTGCTGATGGCGGTCAAAAAACCCCAGTAACGGGGGTGGCCGCCGCCGGCGGCATTAACTATTGCGTTGGCCGAATCGGCTAGCCCATTGGACGAGCCAACCATGGGAGCCGCTAAGCCATGATGCGGGTACGCTTGAAGGCGGATGGGCGCCTCGTTGAAATCGCCCCGGACGGCAGCGAAGTTGCGGTCGAGCATCGCGATCCGGCGGCCTTCGTCCGCCAGGTGCGCGCCCGCTGCGGCCTGACCCAGGCTGCCTTTGCCGAGAAGATCGAAGTGCCGATCGAAACCGTGCGCAACTGGGAGCAGGGCAAGCGCAATCCGCGCGGGCCGGCGCGAGCCTTGCTCAAGGTGATCGATCGTTCGCCCGACGCCGCCTTCGCCGCGCTCGGCGGCCGGCGCTAGGCTTCGACCGGCCGCGCCTGCGGCCGGTAGCGCGCGATGCGCATCAGCACGAACATCGCGGCCAGCGCGGCCACGTAAGCCACGACCTGCAACGCCGTCGGCTGCGCCACATAGCCGACCAGCGTATGCATCAGCTGCCCGAACAGACTCTTTTCGGTGAGCAGCCACGAGGTATCCCACACCGTCTCGCCGAGATGATTGATGACGCCGGCGGCGTACAGGAACTGCGCCGATTGCGCGGCCATGCCGGCGGCGAGCAGGGCGATCAGCCAGCTCGTCACCGCGAAGATGTAACGCTGCGGAATGGCGAGCAGGCCGGCATAAGTCAGGCCGGTAAAGGCCGCGCCGGCAAGAATGCCGAGCAGGCCGCCGGTAAGCAGCGACAGACCCGACGTGCCCTGCGCAAAGATGCCGTAGAGGAACAGCACGACTTCCGAGCCCTCGCGCAGCACGGCAAGCCCGACGACGACCGCGAGCGCGGTAAGGGGCCTTGCGCCTTCGCTGACGGCGCTGCCGATCTGCTTCATCTCCATCGCGATCTCGCGGCCGTGCCGCGCCATCCAGGCGTTGTGCCACATCAGCATGACGACGGCGGCGCCGAGCACGCCGGCGTTGAACAGCTCCTGGCCAATGCCTTCGAAAGCCTCCGCAATGACGCCGGCGAAAGCGGCAACGATCGCCGCGCCGAGAATGCCGGCGCCGACCCCGATCGCCACCCAGCGGCCGCGGCCTTCGACGCCGCGCGTCGCCGCCATGACGATGCCGATGATGAGACCGGCTTCGAGAACTTCGCGAAAGACGATGACGAGAGCGCCGAGCATGAGAGGCCTGTTTCGTGTCTGATTATTCGGCGATCACGACGCCCTTGGCGGTGTCTTCGTGAAACTCCCCGAAGAAGCCGTAGCGGCCAGGCTTGAGCGGGCCGATGCGAACCGTGGCCTTGGCATTGCCGGCGATGATCTTCTCCACCTTGAGGCTTTCGCTTTCGAACTCCTCGGGGGTGGGGTCGCTGTTGATGACCGTGATGGTGACGCGCTTGTTTGCCGGCACCTTGAGTTCGGCGGGCGAGAACTTGTGGTCCTTGATGGTCAGCGTGAACTCGTCGGCGGCCTTCGCGGTGAGCGGAGCGGCAACCAGCAGGGCGGCGAGGGCGGTAAAGGCGAAGAGGTGGCGCATGGTTTCCCCGGCTGTACAAATTGTCGCACCCACAAAACCAGGATTTGCTTAGGGCGCAAGTGCTTAATTTTGTTTGGAAATATTCTAACCAAGACAAAGCGGCCAAATGCCTGACAGGACGGGGAATGTCGGCGGGCCGGCGCAGCATTAAATCTCGGCAATGAGGACTGTGGAGCGGCCTTGTAGTCTTTGGCGGTTGGCAGGCCCTTGCCGGAACGGCATGCTCGCGGCCCGACCGGGCCGCCCGCAACAGGGGCACACGTCGAGGAGGTCGTCATGCAGACCGTCGAAGCCAAAGGCTTCATGATCCCGATCATCGGACTGGGCACCTGGGAGTTGCGTGGCCGCGATTGCGCGCGCCTGGTCGAACAGGCCATTCATCTCGGCTACCGCCATATCGATACGGCGCAGATGTATGCCAACGAGGCCGAGGTCGGTGAGGGGGTGCGCAACTCCGGCCGGCGGTCGGACGTGATGGTGACCACCAAGGTCGCACATACCAACATGGCGCCGCAGGACGTCGAGCGTTCGGTGAAAGAGAGCCTGCGCAAGCTACGCATCGATGAAATCGACCTTCTGATCATCCATTGGCCGAACGAACGCATACCGCTTGCCGAAACGCTCGGCGCGATGGCGAAGATGAAACAGGTCGGTTATGTCAAGCAGCTCGGCGTTTCCAACTTCACCGTCAAACTGCTGGACGAAGCGGTGAAGGCAACCGACGAGCCGTTGGTCTGCAATCAGATCGAATATCACCCCTTCCTCGACCAGACCAAGGTCGTAGCGGCCACCAAGGCGCACGGCATGGCCGTCGTCGCCTATAGTCCGATTGCGCGCGGGTCGGCCTCCGGCAACGAGGTGCTTGAGCGTATCGGCCGGGCCCATGGCAAGTCAGCGGCGCAGGTGTCGCTGCGCTGGCTGGTGCAGCAGGACATCGTCGTCATTCCGCGCACCAGCAAGCGCGAGCGTTTGGAAGAAAATGTCGCGATTTTCGACTTCGCTCTGTCGCCGGCGGAAATGGCGGAGATCGCCGCACTGTCGGCGGCGCAGAAACGGATCGTCAATCTGGCGTGGTCGCCGGAGTGGGATTGAACGAAAGTTTAGGGCGGACGTCGGCCTCGGCTGGCGCTATGAACAACGCCATGACCATCGCCAATGACGCTGCGCTCGTCCTTTTCTCGGGCGGACAGGATTCCACGACATGCCTCGGCTGGGCGCTTGAGCGCTTCGCGCGCGTCGAGACGGTCGGCTTCAATTACGGCCAGCGCCACGCGGTCGAGCTTGAGGTGCGGCCGCGGTTGCGCGACCTGATCGCCGGGCTCAAACCCGAATGGAAGGCCCGGCTCGGTGACGACCACATGGTGTCGCTCGATGCGCTGGCGGCGATATCCGACACGGCGCTGACCCGCGAAACCGCGATTGCCGTTGCCGACAGCGGCCTGCCCAACACCTTCGTTCCGGCGCGCAATCTCATCTTCTTCACTTTCGCCGGCGCGCTGGCCTACCGGCGCGGCGCCCGCCACATCGTGGCCGGCATGTGCGAGACGGATTATTCGGGCTATCCGGACTGCCGCGACGACACCATCAAGGCCATGCAGGTCGCGCTCAGCCTCGGGCTCGACCGGAAACTGACCATCCACACGCCCCTGATGTGGGTGGACAAGGCCGGAACCTTTGAGATGGCGCGCGATATCGCCGGGCAGGCCTTCCTCGACCTTGTTGTCGAACATAGTCACACCTGCTACTTGGGCGACCGCTCGCACCGCCATCCATGGGGTTATGGCTGCGGCACTTGCCCGGCCTGCGACCTGCGCCGGCAGGGCTACGCCAAATTTCTCGTCAGCCACCCGAACTGAAGCTTTCCAGCGATGACCATCGAAACACGCAAGTCTGTCGAAGGCGCGATCTTTCTCGTGCTGTTCTGTCTCACCATTCCGGCCGCCAACTGGATGATCGGCAATGTCGGCACGGTGTGCCCGCCGGGCAGCCCATGTCTGATCCCGGTGGCGCCGCATCTGATGGCGCCGTCCGGCGTGCTGATGATCGGCGCGGCGCTGGTGCTGCGCGATCTGGTGCAGCGCCGCCTTGGCGTCGAGTTCGGTATCGCCGCGATCGTGGCGGGCGCGGGCATCTCCGCGGCCATCGCGCCGCCGGCGCTGGTGACGGCCTCGGCCGCCGCTTTCCTGATATCCGAGCTGGCCGATTTCGCCGTCTACACACCGCTGGCGCGACGCCGTCTGGTGGCCGCTGTGGTCGCCTCCAGCATGATCGGTCTGGTGATCGACTCCATCGTCTTCCTGTGGCTGGCCTTCGGCTCGCTTGACTTCCTGATCGGGCAGGTGGTCGGCAAGAGCTGGATGGTGCTGTTTGCCATTCCGCTGGTGGCCTATCTTCGCCGCCGTGACGCTCGCCTTGGACTGGCCCCCGTATAAACCTCAGCGAGACATCCATGACCAAGCCCGCAAGCCAGCCTATGACCATGACGTCGCCGTCCACCGCGACGATCAGCGCGGCGACCCTCGACCTCCTGCGCACCGTCACGACCGGCACCGTGACCACGATGCTGCTGAAAAAGGGCATCCGGCATGCCTGGATGAAAGGCGCCATGCCGTTCGGTTTCACCGGCAAGCGCATCGTCGGTCCGGCTTTCACCTTGCGCTTCGTGCCGGTGCGCGAAGATCTCGCCACGCCGGCGAGTTGGCTCAATCCGATCTCGACGCGGTCGGCCATCGAGGCCATGCCGGAAGGCTGCATCTGCGTCGCCGACGCCATGGGCGTGACCGGCGCCGGCATCTTCGGCGACATCCTTTGCATGCGTATGGTCAAGCGCAAGGTTGCGGCGCTGATCACCGATGGTGTGATGCGCGACAAGCATGGTGTGCTCGGCACTGGCCTGCCGGTGTGGTGCCAGGGCGTGGCGGCGCCGGCTTCGGTCAACATGCTGACCTTCGTCGGCTGGAACGAGCCGATCGGCTGCGGCGGCAGCGCCATCTTCCCCGACGACATCATTGTCGCCGACGATGACGGCGCCGTGGTGATCCCGCGGGACCTGGTCGAGTTCGTCGCGCATGAAGGCGCCGAGCATGAGCTGATGGAAAGCTGGCTGGTGCAGGAAGTTGAGAAGGGCGAGAGGCTGCCCGGTCTCTATCCGCCGAATGATGAGAACAAGAAGCGCTACGAGGCTTGGAAGAAGTCCCGCTAGCGACTTCCGCGACGATGTGCGCCAAGACGCGGTGCCCGGCCGGTGTGATACGGTGACGGCCGGAAAGGGCGCTCGCCGGCCGTCATGTTCTTCATTATGTCAAAAACCGTCACGGTGCTGTTGCAGCCGTCGAACCTGATCCTGCTGATCGGGGTTGTGGGTCTTGCACTGATGCTGATGCGCTGGCGGCGCGCTGGTATCCGGCTGGTGGTTGCCAGCGTCATCCTACTGTTCATTGCCGGATTGCTGCCGCTGGGCGCCTACATGACTCATGTGCTCGAACGCCGCTTTCCGCTGTGGGAGCAGAGCGGCGGTCCGGCGCGCGGTGCGCCGACCGGCATTGTCGTGCTCGGCGGCGCCGTCTCGCCGCTGCTGTCGCAGCAAACGGGTCTGACCGCCGTCAATGGCGATGCCGGACGCGTGCTGGCCCTGGCGCATCTGGCCCGCGCCTTTCCCGGCGCGCGCATCATCTATTCCGGCGGCGACGGCAGTCTGCTTGGCAACAAGCCGCGCGAGGCCGACTATATCGGTCCCTTGCTCGACGATTTCGGTCTGGCGCGCGCCCGTGTCGAACTGGAGCCGGCCTCGCGCAACACCGTGGAGAATGCGGTGTTCAGCAGGCAGATGGCGCAGCCAAAACCGGGCGAGCGCTGGTTGCTGGTCACGTCGGCGCAACATATGCCGCGCGCGGTCGGGGCCTTTCGGGCCGCGGGCTTTCCGGTCGAAGCCTATCCGGTGGCGTATCAGGTCGAACGGCAATTGCGGCTGCGACCGGGCTTCACGGTGGGCCACAATCTGGCGCGCCTTGACCGGGCAACCAATGAGTGGGTCGGTCTGATCGCCTATTGGGCAACCGGCCGGAGCTCGGCGCTGTTTCCGGCGCCCTGACGCGCTCCTCACGCGCAGCAAACATTGTGATGCCTGCGAGCGACCGTTACGATTCCTCACAGTGGGCGATTCGTGCGCCCGAGTGCGCGTCAGCGTTCTCGAGCACCATCCGCGTGTTTTTTCCGCGTGATGCCTTCAACACAAGGGGAATCGCAATGGCTGCCAAAAAGGTGCCCGCTTTGCGTCCGTCTAAGACCGACGCGGCGGATTTCTATGACGACTTCGGCCTGAGTGCCCATTGGGGCGAGCGCGTCATCACCGCAGTGGCCGCAGCGCTGGGCATCACCATCGTCGCCGCGGTCGCGCTGCTGATGGGCATGGCTTAGCGCGCGCCTGAAATGCCGGGCTGGATCAGGCCGGGTCCGCATCGAAGGCGCGGCGTGACGGCGAGGCGAACTGCCGCCGCCACATCACGATCACCACGCCGATGGTGGTGAGCGCCAGTTCGATCGGGCCGAGGAACCAGCCGAGATAGCCAAGCGCGAAGAAAAAAGCGCGCTGGCCGCGGTTGAATTGCCGTCCGGCGTCCTCGCACAGCCGCGCGCCGCGATGCGCGAAGATGCGGGCCGCTTCGCTGTCCTTTTGCGTATGGGGCGGCGCGGCGCCGACCATGATGGCGAGATAATTGAACAGCCGGTACGACCAGGCAAACTTGAAGAAGGCGTAGACGAAGATCACCGACAGCCCAACGATCTTGGCCTGCCACATCTCCGGCGTGTTCGGCACGCTGAACGGCAGCATGCCCATCACATGCACGATCTCGTCGGACGCGCGCAGCAGCGTCAGCGCGCCGCCGATGGCGATCAGGCTGGTGGAGGCGAAGAACGCCGTGCCGTTCTGCAGCGCCGCGGTGACCTGGGAATCGACGATGCGAATCTCGCGCGCCAGCAATTCGTTCATCCACTGATCGCGATAAATATGCATCAGCGAATTGAGGCTGCGCCCGCCGTGAGCGGTTTTCTCGATGACGATCGAGTAGCCGATCCAGGCGGTGAGGAAGAGGCCGAGCGCGAGCGCGTCCGGCAGGTTCAGTGACACCATGGCAATCCGGTCCCCGCGTGGCGGCGGTGCGCTTGTCGCAATGTCGCCGTTCCGTTACACCGGCATTGTAACGGCCGAGCGTGGTGGCCGAACAGGGAAATCCGGACGATGCCGCAGAATATCACCATCGGATATAAAGAGCTTTGCGCGGCGGCCGAGCGCGAGATCGAGACCCTCGACACCGCCGACGCCATCAAGCTCGCCGGCCGCGACGATGTCGTCTTTGTCGATATTCGGGACATTCGCGAACTGCAGCGCGAAGGCAAGATGCCGGGCGCCTTCCACTGTCCGCGCGGCATGCTGGAGTTCTGGATCGATCCGAACGGCTCCTATTACAAACCGGTGTTCGGCCAGGACAAGAAGTTCGTGTTCTTCTGTGCCGGCGGCATGCGTTCGGCGCTAGCCGCGCAGACGGCGCAACGCATGGGGCTGAAGCCCGTGGCCCACATCCGCGGCGGCTTCGGTGCCTGGACCAAGCAGGGCGGCCCGGTCGAGGCACCGGAAGCCAAAAGCTGAGCCTCAAGGATTGACGGCCACCGCCGACCGATCAAATTCGCTGCTGGCCGGTATCGCCAAAATTCATTTGCCGCTATGGAGATGCTTCCGCACCATGCCGCCCGAATCCGGTCAGAAGGGGACGCAATGGCGCTGACGCTGATCATCGGCAACAAGAACTATTCGAGCTGGTCGCTGCGGCCCTGGATCGCCATGACGGCGGCCGGCATTGCGTTCGACGAAGAGCTCATTCCCTTTGAAAGCGAAGACTTCCGCACCATCGTGCCGGCCGTGTCCGGCTCGGGGCGGGTGCCGGTGCTGGTTGACGGCGATATCCGCGTCTGGGAGTCGCTGGCGATCCTGGAATATCTGGCCGAGAAATTCCCCGATGCCGGTCTGTGGCCGAAGGACGCCGCGGCGCGCGCGCATGCGCGCGTTGTCGCCAATGAGATGCATGCCGGCTTCCAGGCCTTGCGCAACCACCTGCCGGTCAACTTCGCCCGCCGCGTCATGAAGCGCGACCTGCCGGAAGCGGTCAAAGACAATGTCCGCCGCATCGAATCGCTGTGGGCGGATTGCCGCGCCCGCTTCGGCGTCAAGGCAGAGAAGGTCGGCCCCTTCCTGTTCGGTGCGTTCACCAACGCCGACGCCATGTACGCGCCGGTGGTGTCGCGCTTCCATACTTACGCTGTCGACGTAACGCCCGGCACCCGCGTCTATATGGACGCGGTGATGGCACTGCCGGCGTATCAGGCCTGGACCGCCGCCGGCATTGCCGAGCCGTGGCTCTTCGCCGAGGATGAGGTGGACTGGCCTGACGTTCACCGCGCCGACGCGCATTGATCGAACATATCGAGCGAGCGAGACAAGCCATGGCTCTCAAACTGGTAATTGGCAACAAGAACTATTCGTCATGGTCGATGCGGCCGTGGATCGCCATGAAGGCGGCCGGCATCGCCTTCGAGGAAATTCTGATCCCGCTCTATGCACCGGGCAGCGCCGAGCAGATCCTGAAATACTCGCCGGCAGGCAAGGTGCCGATCCTGCATGACGGCGATTTCGCGGTCTGGGACTCGCTCGCCATAGTCGAATATCTCGCTGAGAAATTTCCCGATGCGCATTTGTGGCCCTCGGATGCGCAGGCGCGCGCTCGAGCGCGCTCGGTTTCTGCCGAAATGCACTCCGGCTTCCAGGCGTTGCGTCAGCACTGCACCATGAATCTCTGGCTGCCGCCGAAGCCGCGACCGATGCCGGATGAGGTCATCGCCAATATGAAGCGTATCGAGACCATCTGGGCCGAGTGCCGCGCGCAGTACGGGCAGGGCGGGCCGTTCCTGTTCGGGGCGCAGTTCGGCAATGCCGATGCGATGTATGCGCCGGTCGTGGCGCGTTTCCACAATTACGGTCTGCCGGTGTCGGCCGCAACCAAAGCCTACATGGACGCGGTGAGGGCAACGCCCGCCTGGAGGGAATGGTACGACGCGGCCATGAAGGAAACCTGGGTCCTGCAGCACAATGAGCCGGACTGGCCCTTGGTGCGCGGCGTGAAAGTTGCCTGACGCGGCGCGCCGCGGCCGAAACCAAAGTTCCAATCATGCGTTGACATGAGCTGAAGGCGGAACCCGCGTTCGGGTTCCATGGCCTTCACGCGGGGTCAATACATGCTGCTCAAACCGGATCACAACGTCTGGCGCATTGCGCGCGCCAATCGCGCTTCGATGCTGATCGACGCCGCCAATTATTTCGGTGCGGTGCGCAGCGCCATGATCAAGGCCGAGCGCTCGATCCTGATCGCCGGCTGGGACATCCACAGCCAGACGCGGTTGGTGGGACCGGATTGCCGTGCCGATGACGGCTATCCCGAAACCTTCGCCGAGTTTCTCACCGCCCTGGTGGCCAAGAAGCCGGAACTCGAAATCCGGCTGCTGCTGTGGGATTTCTCGGTGCTCTACGCCGGCGAACGCGATCCGTTTCCGACGGCAAGGCTGCAATGGAGCACACCACACAATATCCGCTTCTGCCTCGACGATTGCGTGCCGGTCGGCTCCTCACAGCACCAGAAGCTGGTGACCATCGACGACAAGGTCGCGTTCTCGGGCGGCCTCGACATCACCATTCGCCGCTGGGACACCTGTTCCCACATGCCGGGAGATACGCATCGCGTCGATCCGGCCGGCAAGCCCTACGATCCTTTTCATGACGTGCAGATGGTGGTCGATGGCGATGCCGCCGGTGTGCTGAGCGAATTGCTGCGCAGCCGCTGGGCTTGCGCAGCATCGGAAGAGGTCGCAGCGGTGGTGTGCGGCGGCGATCCGTGGCCTGACGACGTCAAGCCTGACTTCACCGACACTGATATCGGCATATCGCGCACCGAGCCGCGCTTCGATGGCCAAGAAGAGGCGCGCGAGGTCGAGAAGCTGTTTCTGGACATGATCGATGCCGCCGAAAGTGCCGTCTATATCGAGAACCAGTTTCTCACTGCGCTGCCGGTCGCTGAGCGGCTGGCCGCGCGTTTGCGCGAGCGGCCCGAACTCGAGGCGCTGATCGTATCGCCGCAGACGCATGTGTCGTGGCTTGAGGCGCAGAGCATGCGCTCCGGCCGTGCGCGCTTTGCCGCAGCTTTAAGCGAATTTCCGGAAGAGCGCGTCGCGCTGCTGTATCCGCAGGTCGAGGCTGCCGGCGCCAGCGTCAACACGATGGTGCATTCCAAGGTGATGGTGGTCGACGACCGGATCATCCGTGTCGGCTCGGCCAATCTCAACAACCGTTCGATGGGCACCGACACCGAGTGCGATCTGGTCGTTGTCGCCGACAGCGACGAACAACGCCGCGCCGTGGTTCGACTGCGTGACACCTTGATCGGCGATCACTGCGGCGCCACGACGGACGAGGTCGCCAAGGCCGTGGCAGAAAATGATGGCTCGCTGGTCAAGACAGCGCGGGCGCTAAAGCGCAATGGCCACAGCCTGAAGCCGATCGTGGACGATCCTGCGTCGTCGTCCGAGGCTTTCTCCTTCATTGAGGGCGTGGCCGATCCGGAACGGCCCATCGGCGCCGAAGAATTCATCAGCAACATGTTTGGGGGATATGTGCCCGCCCGCAGTTATTCGACCGTGCTCAAGGTGGTGGCCGCGGGTCTGGTCATTCTCGCCTTGGCCATGGCCTGGCAGTTCGTTCCGCTCGCCGATCCCAAGTCGGTCAAGGAAGCCTTCAGCGAAATTGCCGGCAGCCGCTGGGCGCCGCTCGTGGTGATCGGCAGCTTCGTCATTGCCGGCTCGCTGATGTTTCCGGTGACCGTGCTGATCGCCGCCACGGCGGCGGCCTTCGGACCCTGGACGGGCTTCGCCTATGCCTTCGCCGGCGCGCTGGCCAGCGCCTTGACGACCTATGCCATTGGCGCGGCGATCGGCAAACGCACGGTGCAGGACTTACTTGGGCCAAAGCTCAATCGTATTCGCCAGAAGATCGCTTCACGGGGCGTCATATCCATTGCCGCCATCCGGCTGGTGCCGGTGGCGCCGTTCGCCGTAGTCAATCTGGCGGCCGGCGCCAGCGCCATTCCGGTGTTCGACTATATGGCCGGCACCGTGATCGGCATGGTGCCGGGCCTGATCATGATCTCGGCGGTCGGCAACCAGTTCGCCCGCATCATGACATCGCCGACGCCGTTCGATATTGCCGCGCTGGTGCTGGCGGTGGGGGCCTGGGTGGCGCTGTCGATCGGCGTTCAAGTGGTCGTCACGCGCTACTGGGGGCGCTGAACGGTGAGGGGAGATGAAGAGCGGGCGAACAGCGTCCGTGTCATGACCTGGAACATCCACGGTACGCTCGGGCGTAATCCGCGCTTCGATCTGGTGCGGGTCGCCGATCTCATCCGCCGCTGGGACCCGGACGTCGTCGCGCTGCAGGAAGTCGACTCCCGCCGTGCTCTGGCCGACGGCACCAATCCATTCGAGTATCTCAAAGGGGCTGTCGGTCTCTATGGCATCGGCGCCAAATCGCTGACAGGCGCCGACGGCGACTACGGGCAGATGCTGATCTCGCGCTTCCCGCTCCGGAGTCATGAGATCCGCGATATTTCCTTTGGCGAGCGCGAGCCGCGCCGCGCCATCCGCGCCGAACTCGAGACGCCATTCGGGCCTCTGACGGTGGTGGCGACCCATCTCGGCCTGAGTATCGGCGAGCGCCGCCGTCAGACGCGCATGCTCATCGAACTCGCCGCTGGCGATGCCCCCGCCGTGGTGGTGGGCGATTTCAATGACTGGTTCTGGCCGGGGTCGGTGCGGGGTGTCCTGTCGCGCATTCTGGCCGGCCGCACGCGCTTCCGTACGTTCCCCGCGGCATTTCCGCTGCTGCGGCTGGATGGCATCTATTGCCGGCCGCGCGCGGCGCTGCTGCGCAGCTTCGTCGATCGCAGCGCGCGCACGCTGTCCGATCATCTGCCGGTGATCGCCGATCTGCGTCCGGATGTTTGATGACAGCACCAACAAAAAGCCCGGCGCGTTCGCACCGGGCTTTCGTCAGCGTGCGGGCTTGTTGCCCTGTTAGTTGTCGAGCGCTTCCTTGAGCTTGTCCTTGGCGCCGCCAACGGCGTTCTGGATCTTGCCCTTGACCTGATCGGCGTGGCCTTCGGTTTCCAGCTTGGCGTCGCCTGTCACCTTGCCGGCGACTTCCTTCACCTTGCCTTTGGCCTGCGTCATCGAGCCTTCAATGCGATCTTTGTTCATGATGGTTCCCTTTGTCCTGTCGTGAAGCTCATCAAGACAACGCGCAATCCCCGCGGGACGTTCCACCGAGGGTGCTGTCTCAAAATAAAAGCCCCACGTCCTTGCAGACGCGGGGCTTCAGTTGCCTCATCGAGATGACGGGGTGCTACTTCAGATCCTTGGCCTTGAGCTTGCCATTTTCGGTGCCCTTGTCTTTCGGGTCGACCGTGCTCGAGGCGCCGCTGCCGGTGGTCGTGCGCGAACCGGTCGCGGCCGGCATGTCGGCAGTGGCCGGCGACTGCGTGCCGCTCTTGCTCATGCTGCCATCGTTCGCCGGTGCGGCGTTGGGGCTGGACGGGTTGGCGGTCGTGCCGCTGTTGGTAATGGTCTGCGCGTGAGCGATCGACATGCCGGCGACGAGTGCGGCAACGGCCGTCAAAGTGGTGAGCGTCTTCATGGTCATCCTCCTGTGAAACATTTAATGGGTTCCGGTTTGCTACCGAACACGCAAGGACAACGGACGTAACAAGTTGAGCGTTCCGGGAACCGGCGCGATTCTTTGCAGTTGAGCGCGACTAAAGAGTCGCAGCGTCGCGCCGTCACCGCGTGGAGTTCGCAAGCGCGCCGTTGCCGTGGCCGTCGATGCGATCATCGGGCGTGAGGCGTAGCGGCTTTTTGCCCTTGTCATCCGACAGACCCGGCTTGCGCGGCGCCTGACTGCTGGTCTCGGGACGACCGTCCTTGCGCTCGCCGGCATTCATCGGCGGCGCGATCTTGGCGGGCGGGGCGTTCTGCTGCGCCGCGGCAGCAGGCTCGGGCGGTGCATCGTTTGTCTGGGCGCCGGCGGCGGCCGTGGAAAGGACAAAGGCCAGAGCGGCGGACATCAGGAGCGGGGTTGGGGTCATCACGGTCCTCTGCGGCGGCCCCGAACGGGCGCTTCCGCACTGTCAACGCGGCGGCGCGCCCGCGCGTTCCGCCCTCCATTGCCTTGCTGTTCCAGCCGGGGCACCTTGGCCGCGCATGACAAGACGGCCGGCGATTCCGCCGCCGGGGAGGCGCAGCTTTGACGGTCCTGAAATCGGCGATCGATGCTTCATCGCCGGAATTTGCCGGTAATTCCGCCCGCATGCGGGTGCTGCTCGAGGAACTGCACGCCCGGCGCGCCGAGGCCGCCCTGGGCGGCAGCGAGAAGGCGCGGGCGCGCCATGTCGGCCGCGGCAAGCTGTTGCCGCGCGACCGGGTGATGAACCTGATCGACCCGGGTTCGCCCTTTCTCGAAATCGCGCCGCTCGCCGCCAACGGCATGTATGACGATGCCATTCACGGCGCCGGCATGATCGCCGGCATCGGCCGCGTCGAGGGCCGCGAATGCATGGTCGTGTGCAACGATTCCACCATCAAGGGCGGCACCTATTACCCGATGACGGTGAAGAAGCATCTGCGCGCCCAGGAGATCGCGCGCGAGAACCGGCTGCCTTGCGTCTACCTCGTCGACAGTGGCGGCGCCAACCTGCCGCACCAGACCGAGGTGTTTCCCGACCGCGAGCATTTCGGCCGCATCTTCTACAATCAGGCGACTTTGTCGTCCTTGCGCATTCCGCAGATCGCCGTGGTGATGGGCTCCTGCACGGCGGGCGGCGCCTATGTGCCGGCGATGTCGGATGAGACCATCATCGTCAGGAATCAGGGCACCATTTTCCTCGGCGGCCCGCCGCTGGTGAAGGCGGCGACGGGCGAGGTGGTCAGCGCCGAGGATCTCGGCGGCGGCGACCTGCATGCGCGCAAGTCCGGCGTCGCCGATCATCTGGCGCAGGACGATCATCATGCGCTCAGCCTCGCGCGCCGGATTGTCGCCAATCTCAACACCCGCAAGGATGTCGATATCGCGATCGAGACGCCGCGCGATCCGCTCTATGACGCCGCCGAGCTGGACGGCCTTGTCCCGGTCGATCTCAAGAAGCAGTACGACATCCGCGAGGTCATCGCGCGTCTGGTCGACGGCTCGGAGTTCGACGAGTTCAAGCAGCTTTACGGCACCACTTTGGTCTGCGGCTTCGCACGCATCCACGGCATGCCGGTCGGCATCCTCGGCAATAACGGCATCCTGTTCTCGGAGAGCGCGCTCAAGGGCGCGCATTTCATCGAGCTGTGCTGCCAGCGCCGCATTCCGCTGCTGTTCCTGCAGAACATCGTTGGTTTCATGGTCGGCCGCGATTACGAGGCCGGCGGCATCGCCAAGGACGGCGCCAAGCTGGTCACCGCGGTCGCCTGCGCGCAGGTGCCGAAGATCACGGTCATCGTCGGCGGCTCCTACGGCGCCGGCAATTACGGCATGTGCGGCCGGGCCTACTCGCCGCGTTTCCTGTTCACCTGGCCGAATGCGCGCATCTCGGTGATGGGCGGCGAGCAGGCGGCGTCCGTGCTCGCCACCGTCAAGCGCGACAATATCGAAGCCGGCGGGGCCAAGTGGAGCGAGATCGAGGAAGAGGAATTCAAGACGCCGATCCGCGAGCAATACGAGGAAGAGGGCAATCCCTATTACGCGACGGCGCGGTTATGGGACGACGGCATCATCGCGCCCTCGGAAACCCGCCGCGTGCTGGCTTTGGCGTTCAGCGCGGCGCTCAACGCGCCGGTGCCGGAGACGAGGTTTGGGGTTTTCAGGATGTGAGGGCTTGAAATGGGTTAATTTCGTCAGTCGTCTTTAGATCGGCCGCGGTCATAGTATTCTTGAACGTCAGGGTGCGTTGGTCGAATTGACCACCAGTACCGACGATCGCCAGCAGCAACTTGAGTGAACATGTTGTCATAAACATATTTCACTTTCGTTGATCCGGGCCGATTTCGATTGGCAAGCGGTATGCGGCCGTATGCGTCTAAAAATAGATTCAAGGCGTTGGCTTCAATGTCTATGCAGCGCGCGTCGTCGAACGCCCAGACTTCATAACGAGCGTTGGGAAGAGTGCGTCCGAGCGGCTCCAGCCATTGTCGATGAGAAGACCAGCGCTGCGCTATGCTGCCTCTGCCGATATAGATTAGCGGACTGTCGTCCTTGTCGTATGCAATTTGATAAGGAGGCCCGAGACGTATGAAGTATATCGAATTTTTCCAATCCCACACTTCGTTGCTTCCGCTGCAATACAATATGATGTTGCGCCAGTCAGACTCGGTCAGCGGAATTTCAGTGGCACGCCACCAGTTTACCTCAGCGATCGTTGCCATGGCGTGCTCTTTGATGGATTGCAGGTGAGTGTTGGGGGCGACAGCGATGCGTAGTTGCCGTTTCTTTCGCTTCCGCCGCCCCTCGTCGTTATTCTCCGGTAACCCGTGAACCTTCGCAATGCCCTCCCGCCCCAAAAAACCGCCCGGTCACGATTGGGAAGTCTTCATCCGCTATCTCGAAGATGGCGAGGATGACAGCCTTGAGGTGACCGGCTGCTGGACACCGGAGGAGGCGATCGCCAAGGCGCGCGATGAACTCAACGCCTATGCCAAGAGCGACGACGACAAGGACCAGTTCGAGGTTGTTGCGGTGGTCCGCTCGGACGCGGAAATTTAGGAGGCAGGCCTCATGGTGAGGAGCGCTCCGGCAGGAGCGCGTCTCGAACCATCGCAAGTCGGCTTTAGCCGACTTGCGTGATAACATGCCCGATCTCGGGTTTACCCGAGATCGGGTGGGCCGCCCCATCCTTCGAGACGCGGCCGTCGCAGCCAAGTCTGTGCAGGCTGCGCCTGCTATGGCCGCTCCTCAGGATGAGGGCGGGGCGTGGATTGACGAACCGAGATATTCCCGCATTGCGCTTGGCTCCATGCGGGCTACACTTTTTCAACCAAGACAGGCAGCGGCATAAAAAGGGCCTCATGAAACACACCTCCGCTCTCATCGTCGGCGCCGGTTCCGGCCTGTCCGCCTCGCTCGCGCGGCTCATGCTCAAGGATGGCATGCAGGTCGCGCTCGCCGCGCGGTCGCCGCAGAAGCTCAGGGAATTCTCCGACGCCACCGGCGCGCGGACCTTCGAGTGCGACGCGGCGCAGGCCTACGACGTCGGCAAGCTGTTCGACGATCTCGACGCCGCCCGTCTCACTCCCGATGTTGTCGTCTACAATCCGGGCTACCGGGTGCGCGGCCCGCTCATCAATCTCGATCCGGTCGAGGTCGAGAAGACGCTGGCGATCACCGCCTTCGGCGGCTTCCTCGTCGCGCAGCAGGCCGTCAGGCGCATGCTTCCGAAAGGCGAGGGCGCGCTGCTGTTCACCGGCGCGTCCGCCTCGGTGAAGGGCTATGCGCAATCGGCGCCCTTCGCCATGGGCAAGTTCGCGCTGCGCGGCCTGGCGCAAAGCCTCGCCCGCGAACTCGGCCCGCAGGGCATTCATGTCGCTCATTTTGTTATCGACGGCGGCATTCGCAGTGTGCGCCGCCCGCCCGATCCGGCCAAGCCCGACGCGACTCTCGATCCCGACGCCATTGCCGAAACCTATATGCAGGTCCTCAGGCAGCCGCGTAATGCCTGGAGTCTGGAAGTCGAGCTGCGGCCGTGGGTGGAGAAGTTCTAGCGTCCGTCATTCCGGGTCCGCACGTTTTGATGCGCGTCCCCGGAATGACAGGCCGCAAGGCTTTTCATGGCCGCCGCGGGCCGATAAACCTCGGGCATGATCGACACTCAGCACCTCCAATCTCTCGCTCCCGCCGGCACCTTGCGCGGCGGCGTTGTCGTCGCGCCGGCCAAATCCATTTCATTTGCCACGACAGGTGACGACGGCGCGGTGCAGGGGGTGCCCGTCGATCTGCTGCGCGGCTTTGCGGCGCTGCTGAACGTGCCACTGGCGCTGACCGAATTTCCCAATTCCGGCCAGCTCACCGACGCCATTGCCGAAGGCCGCTGCGACATCGGTTTCATGCCGCGCGATGCGGCGCGTGAGGCGCGCGTCGCCTTCGGCCCGTCCTTCTATCTGATGGGCAGCACGTATCTGGTGCCGGCCGGCTCGGAGATCTTCACCATCGAGGCCGTCAACCGCGAGGGCATCCGCATCGTCGCCATCGCCAACACCACGACAGCGCGCGCGGCTCGGCGCACCGCGCCGCTGGCAATGGTCGAGGAAGTGCCAAGCGTCGAACTCATGACGGCGATGGCGCAGCGCGGTGAGGCCGACGCCTTCGCGCTATCGCATGACTCCTTCGCCGGCCTGTTGCCACGCATTCCCGGCGCGCGCATTTTGCCGGGCCAGTTTCAGCAGACCGGCATCGGCGTCGCGGTGCCACCGGGCCGGCCCGGCGCGCTGGTGCTCGCGCGTGCGCTCATCGAAGAGGCGAAGACGAACGGTCTGGTCCGCCGCGCCTTCGATGCCGCGGGCTTCGTCGACGCCGCGGTGGCGCCCCTGGAAAGCTAGAGCGCGTCAGCTTTGCTTGGGGCGTTTGCTGGATGCCCCGCTTTTATGGGGCCTGACAGGGCGGGCACCTCCGTGTCGATCAACTTCAATTGCGCTTTAGTCGGCGCTTACCCGGATCGGCGCGGCGGCCATGCGCCGGTACAGATTGATGCGACGGCGGATCGGCACCCAATCGTACAGATAGATTTCGATCGGCTTCCAGTTGGCGACCCAGCCGACAATGATCAGGCTTTCCTCCAGCACCCGCGCTGCCACTTTGTTGGGAATAATGGCGGCGGCGATCTGGCTCGCCGTCAGGCAGCCGATCAGCACCACAATGCCGATACCGAGGAAGCGCCGACCAAGGCGGAACAGTTCGCGCAATTCCTGCTCGGCGTGGATGGCACGGTCGGTGAAATAATGCGCGAAGGCTTCAGGAATGCGCGCGGCGTCGGGCTTGGCCGCCTCGCTTTCCGGCAAGTGGACGACGATTTCAAAAGCCTCCGCCGCCGGCAGTTCGCGCACCCAGCCGGCGATGAATTCCTCGACGCCGGCGTCGAGATCCTTCTGCCTGAACGGCGAGGGATCGAGCGAACTGAACAGGTGCGCGATCGTCGCCGTGCGCAACGCAATGACGGTTGCGGGCGCGCTCGGGCTCATGGCGTCGTCATCAGATGGTGACCACGATCTTGGCGCTCGCGCCTTGCTCCACCGCCTCATGCGCGGCGGCGGTATCGTTGAGCCCGAACTGGCGCGGATCGACACGGTGGATCAGCTTGCCCTGGGCCAGTGCGGCGCCGATACCGCTGACCGCGCGGGCACGCTCGGCAGCATCGAGTTCGAACACCAGGAAGAACTGGATGCCGATGGCGTTCGACAGCAGGAACTGCGCCGGCAGCGACAAGTCGGGCCCGGCAATGCCGTAGACGATGACGCTGCCTTTGGGCCGCAGCACCGTCGGCAGCAGCTTGGCATTGGCGGTGATGTTGAGTTCGACCACCGCGTCGACGCCGCGCTTGTCGGTCAGCGCCATGACGCGGTCGCCGACATTCTCCGTCTTGTAATCGATGACATGATCGGCGCCGGCTTCCTTGGCAATCTTCGCCTTTTCGGGCGACGAGACCGTGGTCAGCACGGTCGCGCCGGCGAGCTTGGCGAACTGGATGGCGTAATGGCCAACCGCGCCGGCGCCGCCGGAAACGAGCAACGTCTTGCCGGAGCGCATGGCGAGCTCGACGGCATGAAAAGCCGTCATCGCCGGAATACCGAGGCAGGCACCTTCGGCGAAGCTCACTTTGTCGGGCAGCGCCACGGCCTGCGCCGAGGGCAGGGCGACGTATTCGGCGGCGGTGCCGAACGGCCGCTTCCACTGCGCGTTCCAGATCCACACGCGTTCGCCGATGCGCTTCTTGTCGACGCCATCGCCGACCTGATCGATGGTGCCGGCGCCGTCGCTGTGCGGGATGATGCGCGGCCAGGGTTGCTTGCGTCCGGCGCGTACTTTCACATCGACCGGATTGACGCCCGAGGTCGCGAGCTTGACGCGGACTTCCCCCGGTCCGCATTCCGGTGTCGGCACATCGCCTGTGCGCAGCACATCACGCGCCGCGCCGATATCGTCATAGTAACAAGCCCGCATGTTGTTTCCTCTTCGTGATGCAGTTGAGCATGCCTGCATCGCGGAACTTGAACAAGCGTGACGACGTTTTCACAGACGGAACACCGATTAGAATGGTGATCGTAGGGGGCGACGGCTCACGGAGGAAAACGCATGACTTATCGTGTTTATAGCGGCCCGCAGGGCGCACCCGATCTCTCGCCGCTCGAGAAGCAGCGCGTGCTCTACAAGGAATTCATGTCGATGGACGAGGCGCTGTGGTGGGCCAGCCATCTGCGCAAGCAGGGCAGGGTTGCGTTATCGATCGAAGGCGATGACGGCACCACGCTCGATCGCCGCGCCATCGGCGCTGCGATCAGCGTCGCTCCGTTCGCGCGGTCGGCGTGACATCTGCCGTGCCGCGTGTGTGCGGACCAGAATAAAAAAAAGCCCCGCCGGTCCGGCGGGGCTTTTGACGTGTGGTGGGGTGGCGCTAGTTGGCGCGCGTCGCCTTGTCGGGCTGGATATTGGCGGTGACGCGGTGCCATTGCTGCTTGGCGCCTTCGCTCAGGTCGCGCCATTTCACGCCGACGACATCCCAGTTCACCATCGGCCGTTCGGCGGTGAGGGTGCCGTCATTGCTGGCGCTGCCGGCATGGGAGCTGTCGTAGACATAGGCGCCGCCGATGGTGAGTGCGGCGCCGAGAATGATGCCCAACAGAAGTCGCATGACGTGTTCTCCGTCCCTGGAAGCGTATGCCCCCGATTTCCCGGCTAACGAACGGTCTGGGCCGGTAAAAGTTCCATCGTGCAGGGTCCGGGCCGTCTCTGGCGGTACGCAGGGGGCCGTCCCGGCGGTCCGGGCGGGCGCTGCGGGCGGGTCTGCGGTATTTGCGTAAAAACAATACAGGTCGCCCCAAGTAATTGCTTAAACGATTGAAATACCTAAGTTAAATCATCAAAAAATGTCGCCCCCCGGGCAAAAATTCTGCTATATTACAAATATGCCTACACAGTCGCGCAAGGCCGCCGGACGGACCTCCCAGAAGTCGACCCGGCGGAACGTCAAAAAGACCGCCAAGAGCACCCGCAACACCGGGAGCACCGCGAAGTCGTCGCGGGCCCGGGCGACGGCACGTTCGTCTCGGGCCGCTTCCAAGGCTTCGTCGACCAAATCCGCGCCAATCAAATCCGCTCCCGCCAAGGCCGCCGTCAGCAAGACCAAGCCGGCGAGCAAGACCGTCGCCAAGGTCGAGAAGGCCGCCATCAAGGCGGTTGCCCGGCCGGCCGACAAGGCCCCGGTGAAGCCGGCTGTCGCTTCGGCCGCCAAAGCGGCGGAAAAGCCGATGAGCAAGTCGGCCGAAAAGTCGGCCTCGAAGGTTGTCGCCAAGCAGGTGTCGCGCATCGCGGCCGATATCGCCGCCAAGGCTGCGGCCAAGGAAGCGATCAAGGCCAAAAACGGTCTCGGCAAAAGCGCTCCGAGCAAAGCGGCCGCGACCAAGCCGGGCGCTGCTAGGATCGAGAAGGCCGACAAGACCGACAAGATCGAATTGTCCGAGAGCGAACTCGCCGCGCTCAGCATGATCCGCACCTTCTCGCCGCCGATGCAGCCGGTCGAGGCGCCCGAGGCGGCGCCAGCCAAGGCGTCGCACAAATATCAGGTCGGCGATGCGGTGTACTTCACCTCGCCGAGCTTCGGCCGCGCCGCCGCCAGCGGCACCTATACGGTGATCAAGGTGCTGCCGTCCGACGGCGAGGACCGTCAGTACCGGATCAAGAGTTCGGTCGAGGCGTTTGAGCGCGTCGCCAAGGAAAGCCAGCTCGAGCGCATCTGAGCTGGCCTGCACCGGACTTCGCCGGCTTGGCTCGCGCGCGTGTTGCCGCTTTGCCCTATAGTCGCACCTCGTGAATCGTTTTCGTCGCGGGGAAGTCAACGTTATGCCGATCTACATCACGCAGGGGCGCTACACGCGCGAGGCCATCAAGGGCATGCTGGTCAAGCCCGAGGACCGCGCCGAGGCGGTGCAGCGGCTGCTGGCCAAGGTGGGCGGCAAGCTGATCGGTTACTACGTCACCTTTGGCGACTACGATTTCCTGCTGGTCGCGGAAGCGCCCGACAACACGCAAATGGCGGCGGCGTTGCTGGCGGCGGGTGGCAGCGCCGGCGTCACCGATCTCAAAACGACGGTGGCCATGACCTCGATCGAGGCCAAGGGCGCCTTCGCGGCGGCCAGCGATATCGCCCCGGGCTTTCGCGCGCCGGGCGGGCTGTAAACGAACGAAGGTGCCGACCTTGATGCCGCCACCATTGCCCTGTCGGTAGAGCGTTATGCTAGGCCGCGTCACCATGTCCGTCTTGTTCGCCCGCTATGCCACTCCGCTCGCCGTGCTGCTGGGCCTCGGTGTGGCCGCCTTCGCGCTCGCCGAGCAGATGAGCGCCGACCGCCGCGCCGCGCATGAGCGCGCAGTCATCGCGCGCAGCGACGAACTCACCGCACGCGCCATGGCGCCCGGTTCGGCGCTGGCCTGTCTCGACGCCGCGGCCGGCGATACCACTGAGACGGCCTGTGAGGCCGCGGTGTTCGGTTCGCCACAGGCCACCGCCGCCGCCGTCGCCTATATCGGCGCGCGCATGGCGCTGCTCGCCGACGGCCGCGACATGCCGGCGCTCGCGCCGCGCTTGGCCGCCACCCGCCGTGCCATCGAACTCGATCGTTTCGGCATCGCCGCGCAGGTGATGAGCCAGCGCGACGGCTGCTCGGCGGCACAGTGCACCGGCTTTGCGCTGGTGACCGACTCCAGCATGCTGCGCTCGAACCTGAAGGCGCGCACCTTCGACCAGTATGTCTCGCGCCACGCCGTGCACTGGAACGCCGCGCCGGCCGCGGCAGACAAGCCGGTGGCGTCGGCACAGCCGCCGGTTCAGGTGGTGCCGGTTTTGCCGACTCCGGCGGTTGCCGCGAGCGAGCCGCGCCCGGTGTCGTCGAAATATGATTTTCCCTCGGCCGCCTCGATCCCGCCGGTCAGCATCATGAATGCCGAGCCGGCCTTGTCGAAGGAAGCGGCCGACGCCAGACAGGCCGTCGCCGCGCAGGGCGCGGCGCTGGGCGACCGCGCGCCACCGGCGCCGCCGCAGCCGGAGCGCACCCCGGTGCCGCCGCGGCGTCCACAGGCGGCGAATGAACCGGCGGACATTGCCCCGGTGCGCTAGGCTATAGTTGTTGCGCCCGGGGCAAAGCCGGGCATGACGCCGATAAAGCCGGGGCCGTCCGCCGCATGTTCAAGTCCGTCCTGATCGCCAATCGCGGCGAAATCGCCTGCCGCATCATGCGCACGGCCAAACGCCTGGGCCTGCGCACCATTGCGGTCTATTCGCAGGCCGACGCGCAGGCGCTGCACGTCAAGCTTGCCGACGAGGCGCATCTCATCGGGCCGGCGCCGGCGGCGCAAAGCTATCTGGTGATCGACAACATCATCGCCGCGGCGAAAGCGGCGAAGGCCGAGTGCATTCACCCCGGCTACGGCTTCCTCTCGGAGAACACGGCTTTCGCCAAAGCCTGCGCCGATAACGGCATCGTCTTCGTCGGTCCGCCGCCATCCGCCATCGAGGCGATGGGGCTGAAGGATCGCGCCAAGGCGCTGATGGAGAAAGCCGGCGTGCCGGTGGTGCCCGGCTATCACGGCAACAACCAGGACCCGGCGCTTCTCAAGCGCAAGGCCTATGAGATCGGTTATCCGGTGCTGATCAAGGCGGTGGCCGGCGGTGGCGGCAAGGGCATGCGCCGCGTCGACCGCCATGCCGATTTTGACGACGCGCTCTCAGGCGCGATGCGCGAGGCGCAGAATTCGTTTGGTGACGCCCGCGTGCTGATCGAGAAATACGTCACGGCGCCGCGTCACATCGAGATGCAGGTCTTTGCCGACACGCAGGGCAACGCCATTCATCTCAACGAGCGCGATTGTTCATTGCAGCGGCGGCATCAGAAAGTCATCGAGGAAGCGCCGGCGCCCGGCATGAGCGCCGCCTTGCGCGCCGAGATGGGCGCTGCGGCGGTGGCCGCCGCCAAGGCCGCCGGCTATGTTGGCGCCGGCACTATCGAGTTCATTGCCGACGGCGCGGGCGGCCTCAAGAGCGGCGGCTTCTGGTTCATGGAAATGAACACGCGGCTGCAGGTCGAACATCCGGTCACCGAGGCCGTCACCGGCCTCGATCTGGTCGAATGGCAGTTCCGCATCGCCAATGGCGAGACGCTGCCGCTGACGCAAGCTGAGGTGCCGCTTCACGGGCATGCCGTCGAGGCGCGGCTTTATGCCGAAGACCCGGAGAAGAGCTTCCTGCCATCGACCGGCCGGCTGATCGCGCTCGAATTTCCGAAAGCCGAAGGTCTTCGCGTCGACACTGGCGTCGAGAGCGGCGACGAGGTGACGCCGTTCTACGATCCGATGATCGCCAAGCTGATCGCCAAGGCTGAGACGCGCGAGGCCGCGCTCGACCGGCTGGCGACCGCGCTCGACGCCACCGTCGTCATCGGCCCGCGCAGCAATGCCGGATTTCTGGCGGCCCTGGTCCGCGCGCCCGATTTCTGCATCGGCGCCTTCGACACCGGCTTTATCGACGCGCACCTGTCCGAACTCGGCGCCGGGCCGCAGGCTCTCGACCATGAAGCGGTGGCGTTCGGCGCACAGGCGCTGGTCGCACGTGAGCGCGATCGTCTGGCGGAACGCGGCGACGGGTATGACTCGCCGTGGGATGCCGATGACGGTTTCCAGCTTTCTGGCACGCGGCGTTTAATCGTGCCGCTGATCGCCGAAGGTCATCACCTCAATGCCGAAGTCGCCTTCGTTGGCGGCGAGGCCAAAGTGAGCGTCGAGGGCGCCGCGCCCGCGCTCGATGCCACGGCGATCGCGACCGCTGACGCGGTCTATGTTCTGCGCCGCGGCCGCCAGACCAGGCTGGCGCCGCGCGATCTCAGCCTCGCGGAAGGCGCGGAGGAGGGCGGCAGCGGCACGATCCGCGCGCCGATGCACGGCAAGGTTCTGGCGGTGCTGGTGGAGCAGGGCGCGTCGGTCGCGCGCGGCCAGCGCCTTGCCATCATCGAGGCGATGAAGATGGAGCACACGCTCACCGCGCCGCTCGATGGCACCGTGGCCGAGATCGCGGCCTCCGCCGGTTCGCAGATTGCCGAAGGCGCTCGGGTGATGGTGATTGTGCCGGCGGAAGGCGCTTAGTCAGTCACGAGTCAACAATGCCCCTTCACCTCATCAAGCTCTCCGTCGGGACCGACTCCATCGCCGATCTGCAAGGCTGGATCGACGACAAGATCAAGGCGCAGAAGAAGCGCGGCGTCAAAAAGCCCGAGCGCATCCACACCACGCGCATGGTGCCCAAGCGCGCCAATGAACTCAAAGACGGCGGCTCGATCTATTGGGTGATCAAGGGCCAGATCATGTGCCGCGAGTTGATCCTCGACGTGCGGCCCTTCACCGACAAGGACGGCATCCACCGCTGCAAGCTGGTGCTCGATCCCAAATGCATTCCGGTCGAGCCGCGCCCGCGTGCCGCCTTTCAGGGCTGGCGCTATCTGGAAGATAAGGAAACGCCGCGCGACCTCAGCAAGATGGGCAAGGGCGCGCTCGACATGCCCGAGGAGTTGCGGCGCGAGCTGATGCAGTTGGGGTTGCTGTAAGGCTTTGTTGGCGGGTCGGTTCAGCCGGGTTCTTAAGGCGCTGCCAGCCAGTAGCCGCCGAGAACCAGGAAAAGGGCGAGGCCCACGATGATCGTCACCACGGCGGCGGCGATCGCCGGCAGGCCATGCGCGTCCATCCAGCCCTGAAGTGCTTTCCCCATCGCGTGAACTCCCAAACCCCGGCTGTCGTTGGCGGGCAGTATAGCAATTGAGCGGGTGGCAACCACCCGCTGTGTTTGTCATTCCGGGGCGCTCGCATCAGCGAGGCCCGGAATGACGAGGAAGGTTCACACCCCCAGATTATCGATCAGCCGCGTTTTGCCGATCTTCGCCGCAACCAGCAGCCTGATTGGGCCGTCCTTGGCCGAAGCGATGGGCTTCAAGGTCTTTGCGTGACGCGCTTCGAGATAATCGAGCTTGAAGCTGGCGCGGGAAATTTCGCTGGCGCCTTCTTCCATCACCATCTCGATCGGCTCGCCGCGCTTGATACGCGCAGCGCAGGCCTTCAGCACGCGCGAGAGCACCGGCGCCGCGGCGCGCTCGGCTTCCGACAGGTAGACATTGCGCGACGACAGGGCGAGTCCGTCCTTCTCGCGCACGGTCGGGATGCCGATCACCTTGACGCCGAGGTCGAGGTCGCTGGCCATCTGCGTGACGACGCGGAGTTGCTGGTAGTCCTTCTGGCCAAACAGGGCGATGTCGGGCCGCACTTGCGTGAACAGCTTGGTCACCACCGTGGCGACGCCGCCGAAGAAATGCGGGCGAAACTTGTCTTCGAGCCCGGCCAGGGCTGCGCCTTCCGGCGCCACGCGGGTGGCAAAGCCTTCGGGATACATCTCGGCCGCGGTCGGCGCCCATACGGCGTCGACTTTCAGGGCCGCCAGCGCCTTGACGTCGGCGTCGAAGGTGCGGGGATAACTGCCGAAGTCCTCGGTCGGCGCGAACTGGGTCGGATTGACGAAAATCGACACCACGACGCGGCGTGCCTTTTTTCGGGCTTCGCGCACCAGTTTGAGGTGGCCTTCGTGCAGCGCACCCATTGTCGGAACCAGGGCAAGCGCCTGGCGCGCCCGCCGGTATGGCTCGAGCGTCCGGCGCAGCGATGTGACGGTTCTGAGGATTTTCGGTCTGTCGGCCATGTCAAAAGGTTCCGGCGGCGGCCCGCGTTATGGCCTTGTCGGCGGTTTGTCGTCAATCGCGGTTAAAACCGCCACGTCATGGTGAACAACGACCGCGCCGGTTAATGGTTAAACTGCCGCAAACTTGACGAAAGCCCTATCGGTCATCGAGTATTGCCCCAGTAAGGGACGCATAGATGTTGGTCCAGCCAATCAATCCTAAACCGCAGTCTGCACACGTCGTCGTGCTCGGCAACGAGAAGGGCGGCTCGGGCAAATCCACGACGGCGCTGCATATTGCCGTCGCCCTGATGAAGGCCGGCCAGAAGGTCGCGACCATCGACCTGGACTCGCGCCAGCAGAGCTTTACCCACTATATCCAGAACCGCCGCGACTGGGCCGAGCGCGCCCGCATTCGCCTCGAGCTGCCGACGCATTATTGCGTGCCGCGCGCCGACGGCAATTCGGTCGAGGCCAATGAGGCGGCCGAGTTCGCTTCGTTCTCGCGCGCCATCGCCGCGATCGAGCATACGCATGACGTCGTCATCATCGACACGCCCGGCAACGACACTTACATGATGCGGCTCGCCCATTCGCTGGCCGACACGCTGGTGACGCCGCTCAATGACAGCTTCGTCGATTTCGACGTGCTGGCGAAGATCGATCAGACCAATTTCACCGTCACTGGCGAAAGCCACTATGCCGAGATGGTGCGCGAAGCGCGCCGCCAGCGCCGGCTGGTCGACGGCAAGCTCACCGACTGGATCGTGGTGCGCAACCGCCTGTCGGCGCTCGGCTCGCGCAACAAGAAGCTGGTTGGCGAGGGCATTCAGGAACTCGCCAAGCGCATGGGCTTCCGCGCCGTCGACGGTTTCGCCGAGCGCGTCGTCTACCGCGAATTCTTCCCGCGCGGCCTGACCGCCTTCGACGATCTCGACGAGCAGACCCTCGGCATGCGCCCGAACATGTCGCACCTGACCGCGCGCGAGGAAGTCATCGGGCTCCTCAACGCGCTGCGCCTGCCGATGTCGGAAAACGGCCGCCGCCGCGCCGCCGCCCGCGCCGAATGGTACTCGGTCATGGATCAGCCGCTGCAGGTCCACGACCTGCTGGCCTGAGGCCTCCTTCCATTTTGTCGCACGTTACCGGTCGCTGGCCCGCTTTCGCGGGCGGTCGGGCGTAATTAGCTGTTGCCGGAATCGCGCTCGAAACGGTGTACAGTTCCCCCATGACCACGCCGACCCGTAAAGGCACCGATACTGCGCCCGCGACCTCCTCGCGCGCCGACATCGACGCCTTTCTGACCAAGGTGAAATCGCTCGGGCCCGCCGTCACCGCTGGCAAGCGCGGCCGGCTGGTGTTCGCGCTCGACGCCACCATGAGCCGCCAGCCGACCTGGGACACGGCGCAGTCGCTCACCGCCGACATGTTCCGCGAGGCGGCCCAGATCGGCGGCCTCGATATCCAGCTCGTCTATTTCCGTGGCATGGCCGAGTGTCGCGCCTCGGCTTTCGTTGCCAATGGCGAGCGGCTCGCCGAACTGATGTCGCGTATCGCCTGCCAGGGCGGCCACACCCAGATTGCCAAGGTGCTCAGCCACACCCGCAACGAGCACAAGGCGCAGCCTGTGCAGGCGCTGGTCTATATCGGCGACGCGATGGAAGAGGCGGTCGACGATCTGGCCGCCGCGGCCGGCGAATTGGGCCTGCTCGGCGTGCCGGTGTTCATGTTCCAGGAAGGCCGCGATCCGGTGGCGGAGAACGCCTTTCGCGAGATCGCGCGGCTATCGCGCGGCGCCTATGGCCGCTTCGATACCGGCGCGGCGCACCAGCTGGCCGAGTTGCTGCGTGCCGTTGCCGCTTATGCCGCCGGCGGCATGAAAGCGCTCGCGGCTCTGTCAAACCGCCAGCCGGGCGGGGCGCAGCGCCTGCTCGCGCAACTCAGCGGCTGACATGCCCACACTCATTTTCGGCATTCTGATTTTGCTCGGCGCCCTGTGGGTGCTCGGCGTCATTTCCAAGATCGACCCGCAGGTCGGCGCCCGCATTCTCAAGGCCGGCGGCGGCCTCATTGCCATCGGGATGGCGGCGTTCCTGGGCCTGCGCGGCGAACTCTTCATCGCCATCCCGCTCGGCGCCTTCGGGCTCGGATTGCTGGGCTGGATCGGTCCGGCGGGCTTTAGCGCCCGGACCCGCAGGTCGGCGGGGCAGGTGTCGCGGGTGCGCACCGCCTATATCGAAATGACCCTCGATCACGACACCGGCGCCATGAGCGGTACGGTGCTCGCCGGGCGCTATGCCGGCCGCGGACTGGACGACCTGAACACCGAGGCGCTGGTGACGCTGCTCACCGAAGCCGACGACGAAACCCGAGCGCTATTGATGCCGTATCTTGACCGCCGGGATCCCGCTTGGCGTGAACACGCGCAAGGTGACGCGGCAACGGGGCGGGCTGCGCCGGGCACTGCCAAAATGACGGACGAGGAGGCCTATCAGGTCCTTGGCCTGGAACCCGGCGCGCGTGAACGCGACATCACCCGGGCGCATCGCGCCCTGATGAAGAAATTTCATCCCGACCAAGGGGGATCGACGTATCTCGCGGCCCGGATTAACGAGGCCAAGGAAACGCTGCTTCGCCGACATCGCTGATGCTCTCCAAACGCAACATCACCAGCGGCTCCTGTCGTTCGATGCTTCCTGTTATCGCCGTAACGATCGGCGTCACTTGCCGTCGCCACGTTATTATTGGCGCCCGTTTACAGCCGACGGGTTAGTTCTTCATTAGCAGGCAAGGTATTTCGCTGCGCTTAAGGTTCTTGCAGGCCGCTTCGGCCTGGGACTTATCGAGGCCGGCAAAGCGGGCACGGAACAGCGCGCGCTCACCCTTGGCGACCTTTTCGGTAAAGGGTTCGGCCTGGCCGAGCTGGGCCTTGGCCTTGGTCTGCGCGGCTTCGAGCCGCTCCTTGGCCGCGGTTTCTTCCGGGAAGGCGCCGACCTGGATCATCCAGCCGCTGCGCGACTTGGCCGATCCCATCGCTTCCTGAACCGGCGCGGACGCGGGCGCCGGAACGGGGACCGAGACGCCGACGGAGGCGACCCGCTGCGGCACGGGCTTGGCCGGCAGCGTGCCGAGAATGCCGGGACCGGCATCAGCCGGTGGCGGGGGCAGATCGCTCTTCACCGTGGCAATGGTGCTGACGGTGGTCGGCTTGGCGTGCGGCGGCATCAGCGCGCGGCCGGCCGGCGGCAATTCGGACAGGGCAGCCATCTGCGTCTTGCCGGATCGGACCAGCACGGTCTTCACCGCATTCGGCTTGATCGGCTCGGTCGAACCGACATCGGGATTGTCGTTTGCGGCAACGTCTTCCGGACGCGGGTCGGCGACCGGCGTCGGCGGCTTCGCCGGCATCTTGATCTCGGCAACGGCGGTGCCCTCGGCCACCGGCGGCGCCGTGCGCTTGGCGGCCGCGACGTTGTAGGTCTTGTCGATCAGGCCGCGCACTAAGGCGTCGCGCGCTCTCGCGGTGCGGCCGCCGAATACGGCGGCGACGAGATGGCGATTGTTGCGGTTGACCGAGGTGACGATGTTGAAGCCGGACGCGCGGATATAGCCGGTCTTGATGCCGTCGACGCCATCGACGCTGCCGAGCAGGCGATTATGGCCGCCAATGGTCCGGCCTTCATAGGCGAAGGAGCGGGTGTTGAAATAGCGGAAGTAGTTGGGGAACCGGTCCTGCAGGGCCCGGCCGAGCAGGGCCTGATCGCGCGCGGTGGTGACCTGATCGTCGTCCGGCAGGCCGGAGGCGTTACGGTAGGTCGTATGAGTCATGCCCAGCGCCCGCGCCTTGGCGGTCATCATGCGGGCGAAGCTGGGTTCGTCGCCGCCGAGATATTCGGCGATGACCACGGCGACGTCGTTGGCGGACTTCACCACCAGCGCCTTGATCGCGGTTTCCACCTTGATGGTGTTGCCGGGCTTGAGGCCCATCTTGGAGGGGGCCTGCGCGGCGGCGTGAGCTGATGCCGGCATGTCGCTGGTCAGTTTGACCTTGCCGGATTCCAGACGCTCGAACAGCAGATAGAGAGTCATCATCTTGGTGAGCGAAGCCGGATGACGGATGGCGTCGGCGTTGCTGGCGTGCAAAACGGTTCCGGTGTTGCCATCGACGACGATCGAGGCGGTTGGGGGGCTATAGGTGCTCGCCGCCGCAGGCTTGTGCCGCGCTTTGCGCGAGCGGGCGTCGGCGCTGTCGCTGATCGCAGCGACCGCCACAATCACGGCGAGGCCGAGAGAACTCCAACGCATCAAGCGTTGGCGGTTGCTGTCTCGCCGCGTCATTGCACCTCCCACACCCCGTCGGACCACGTCCCGCCTTACTTCGATTTGTCGAAAAATTATAGCGCATCTTTGGCGCTTGAACGGCGCAGGCTAGGCAAACGTCGTTACCAAAATCCTAATCTATGCCTATGATTTTGTGGTAAATTTTGCATTGCAACAAAGGTTGCTTGACTTTATTGTGCAGCGCACTATAAATATAAACCAAGCCCGGTTTGAACCGGGTCATTCATTCATCGGAAGCGCCGCCGGAGCGGCCGGGAAGGGAATTACCATGGTCAAGAATTTTGACGAATTCCAGCAAGCCAGCAAAGAAAACATCGACCTCGCCGTGAAGTCGGTGGGCAACGTTTCCAAGAGCGCCCAGGCGATTGCGGCCGAACTGGCCGACTACTCGAAGAAGTCCTTCGAGGAAGGCACCGCCCTCATCGAAAAGCTGTTCGGCGTGAAGTCGCTGGAGAAGGCGATCGAAGTGCAGAGCGAATACGCCAAGGCCGCCTATGAAGGCTTCGTCGCCGAAACCACCAAGCTCGGCGAAATGTATTCGGCCCTCGCCAAGGAAACCTACAAGCCGTTCGAAAACCTGATGGCGAAGGCCAAGTAAGGTTTCGAGCAAGCTGAGCCCAACAGGCGATCTGAAATAGAAAGAGCCCGGCGCATGCGCCGGGCTCTTTTTTTTGGGCCGTGCGCGGCGTTACTGGGCGACGCGCAACTGGGTCAGGTTGGTGCCGATCTCGGTGAACACCTTGGCGATGCCGCTGGCGCTGGTGACAGTGAAGAACTTCGACACGTCGTACATCTTGTCCTTCGAGCCGGCACAGTTCTGCAGCAGGGTGGAGGTCGGATCGCCGTCGGTATTGACGTGAATCGTGTAGATCGTGATGCCCGAGTTCTTGATGTTGGCGCAGGTGCCCGAGCCGTTACCGGTCTGGTACATGCGGTTATCGACGGCCGTGCTGGTGTTGGAGCCGTTGCCGTACCAGCGGTCCTGCGTATTGAGACCGTCCGACATCAGGATGATGATGTCCTGGTACTGATAGTTTGAGTCCTTCGCCGGCGCGGTCAGCGGTCCGCCGCCGACCAGCGATTGCCAGGCCCAGACAAGGCCGATCGGCTGGTTGGTCGCGCCGTTGGGCTGCATCGAATCGACAAGGTTGTTGAGCGCCGTCCAGTCATAGGTCAGGCCCTTCATGGCGACCGGGCAGGCATTGTATTGCTCGGCTGGCCATTTCGAAATCGCCGTGGTGTTGGGCAGCGTCGCGACCTGGTCCCAGGTCGAGGTGCCGGGGGCACTGGACGGGCCGCGGTCGGTAACGCAGCCATTCCAGGTGTTGTGATTGGCCGCCGAGCAGCTGCCGCCGCCGCCGCCCCAGCCGCCGCCCCAACCACCGCCCCAGCCGCCTCCGCTGCAGGTTTGATTGTCGTTGTCCCAATCCGTCCAGTCGATCCAGTTGGCGTTATAGTTGCTGGCTCCGACATTGACGTCCTTCGCGAAGGGGATGATCGACACATAGACGTCGCCATTCGTCGAAGCCGCATTCTTGAGCTGCGTCAGCAGATTCTTGGTCGCCGACTTGAGAGCGGTCATCTTGTCATCGTAGGCCATCGAACCGGTATTATCGAGCGCGAGCGCCACGCGCAGGCGCGTCGAGCCCCAGGCCGTCGTCGATGAGCCGCTGACCGTCAGGTTGTCGTAGCCGATGATGCCGAGGAAGTTGGTCGGAACCGACACCGAACCATTGACGACGACCTTCGAGCCGCCCGTGGTGGTGTAGGTGGCGTTGATGGCAACGCTCTTGGCCTCAGGCCGGTTGAACAGCGCGGTGAAGTATTTCAACGCCTTGCTGTCGAGATCGGTGTCGCTCAAGCTGGCCGCGTCGCGCGCCAGCATCAGCGCGGTTGAATCCAGCGCGGCTTGCAGCGCTGCTTTGACGTTGTTGGCGTGGCTGTAATCGACGGAGTAGCCGACGGCGCCGACGATCGGCAGCGTCGCCATGGCAAAGGTGATGGCAACGTTGCCGCCGCGATCGCGACGGAAAGCCGCCATGCTGCGGAACAGACGGTTGGACAGACGATTCCAGATCGAGTTCATGACAACCCACCAGACGCTTTGTGTCTGCCTGCCGTCATAAACGGTGCTGTTAAACTGCGCGTATACGGCGCGCACGAAAAACGGGGGCTTTTCCTAAACCTCTCTGGGGGCACCGCGACGCAAATGTCGTCGGTTCAAAGGGTTCGATGGTTAACCAGCCTTCCCTGGGACCGGACGAATGCCGAATAGTTCTTAGACGACGTCCTTAACGGCTCGTTGGCGGAATGCCGCGCCGGAGCCGGAGTGACCCGGCCGCGTGCTCCGGAGCCGCTTTGGTACGTCGGCCGCGGGCGGATCGCACCGGCGCCAATTCGGTCCAATTCCAAAGGTAATGTGCCGATTCGGAGCGGTCGGGTGGCTTGCCAAGGGCCATTCAATGGCTATCTGACGCAGAGGACGGCCAATTCCGAGCGGAAAGCCCTGAAAGCGGCCGCCTGAAACGCAATTCGCGGCTTGGAATGACGGCGCCGACGTCCTTATGATGGTGAATAAAGGCCCTTGTGGGGGTGACGGCGGGGGCACGCGGATGCAACGCTTGTGCTGGTGTATCAGTGCCCTGGGATACCGCCGCGGTGCTGAAACGGCTTTTGCTCGGACGTGAATTCTGACTGACCATGACCAGGAATGTGACGCTCGACTCTTTCTCTCGCCGGTCTGCCGCCGCGCCGGAGCGCAGCGCAGGCATGCAGCGGCGCATGGCCGGCTTCATGGCGCCGCGCCTGGCCGACGATGACCGCAAGGGCAAGGCGCCGGCCGGCGGGGAGCCGAACGTCGCCGTCATCACCAAGACCAAGCCGCAAACGAAGCGGCCGAATCTGTATCGCGTGCTTATATTGAACGACGACTACACGCCGATGGAGTTCGTCGTTCACGTGATCGAGCGGTTTTTCAGCAAGGATCACGAGGCGGCGACACGTATCATGCTGCATGTGCATCATCACGGCATGGGTGAGTGCGGTGTCTATACATACGAGGTCGCGGAGACCAAAGTGACGCAGGTCATGGACTTCGCGCGCAAACATCAGCATCCTTTGCAATGCGTGATGGAAAAAAAGTAGGCTTCGGGGAGTGGGGGACGATTTCGCCGAGACGACTGACAAACGCTTCTACATAACGGGACTGGAACACTGAATGCCGACATTCTCCCGCAGCCTGGAACAATCGCTTCATCGGGCGCTTGCGCTCGCGAATGAGCGGCATCACGAATACGCGACGCTGGAGCATCTGCTGCTGGCGATGATCGACGATCAGGACGCCTCCGCTGTGATGCGGGCCTGCAATGTCGATCTGGAGAAGCTGCGCCGCAGCCTGGTTTCCTATCTCGAGTCGGAACTCGAGAATCTCATTACCGATGGCGGCGAAGACTCCAAGCCCACCGCCGGGTTCCAGCGTGTCATCCAGCGCGCGGTGATCCATGTGCAGTCGTCGGGCCGTGAGGAAGTGACCGGCGCCAATGTGCTGGTCGCGATCTTCGCCGAGCGCGAGAGCCACGCCGCCTATTTCCTGCAAGAGCAGGACATGACGCGCTACGACGCCGTCAACTACATCAGCCACGGCATTGCCAAGCGTCCGGGCCTGACCGAGCAGCGCCCGGTGCGCGGCGCGGACGAGGAAGCCGACGCCAAGGGCGGTGGCAGCGACGAGCCCAAGAAGAAGGGCGATGCGCTGGAGGCTTACTGCGTCAACCTCAACAAGAAGGCCAAGGACGGCAAGATCGATCCGCTGATCGGCCGTGATCAGGAGATCAGCCGCACCATCCAGGTGCTGTGCCGCCGCTCCAAGAACAATCCGCTGTTCGTCGGCGAAGCCGGCGTCGGCAAGACCGCGATCGCCGAGGGTCTGGCGCGCCGCATCATCCATGGCGAGGTGCCGGACGTGCTGAAGGGCGCGACCGTGTTCGCGCTCGACATGGGCACGCTGCTTGCCGGCACGCGTTATCGCGGCGACTTCGAAGAGCGCCTCAAGCAGGTGATCAAGGAGATCGAGGCCTATCCGGGCGCGATCATGTTCATCGACGAGATCCACACCGTGATCGGCGCCGGCGCGACGTCCGGCGGCGCGATGGACGCGTCGAACCTGCTCAAGCCGGCTCTGTCCTCCGGCACCATCCGCTGCATCGGCTCGACCACCTACAAGGAGTACCGCCAGTACTTCGAGAAGGATCGCGCGCTGGTGCGCCGCTTCCAGAAGATCGACGTCAATGAGCCGTCGGTGCCGGATGCGATCGAGATCCTCAAGGGGCTCAAGCCGTATTTCGAGGAGTATCACAAGCTCAAATACACCAATGACGCCATCAAGGCGGCGGTGGAGCTGTCGTCGCGCTACATCCACGATCGCAAACTGCCGGACAAGGCGATCGATGTGATCGACGAATCCGGCGCGGCGCAGATGCTGCTGCCCGAGGGACGGCGCAAGAAGACCATCGGCGTCAAGGAAATCGAGACCACGATCTCGACCATGGCCCGCATTCCTCCCAAGACCGTGTCGAAGGACGATGCCGAGGTGCTCAAGCATCTTGAACAGACGCTCAAGACCGTGGTCTACGGCCAGAACAAGGCGATCGAGGCGCTCTCGGCATCGATCAAACTGGCGCGCGCCGGCCTGCGCGAACCGGAGAAGCCGATCGGCTGCTACCTGTTCTCGGGCCCGACCGGCGTCGGCAAGACCGAGGTCGCCAAGCAGCTGGCGCTGTCGCTCGGCGTCGAACTGATCCGTTTCGACATGTCGGAATACATGGAGCGGCACACCATCTCGCGCCTGATCGGTGCGCCTCCGGGCTATGTCGGTTTCGACCAGGGCGGCTTGCTGACCGATGGCGTCGACCAGCACCCGCACTGCGTGCTGTTGCTCGACGAAATCGAGAAGGCGCATCCGGATCTGTTCAACGTGCTGCTGCAGGTCATGGATCACGGCAAGCTCACCGACCACAACGGCAAGCAGGTCGATTTCCGCAACGTCATTCTCATCATGACGACGAACGCGGGCGCGTCCGACATGGCGAAGGCGGCCTATGGCTTCACCCGCACCAAGCGGGAAGGCGAGGACCAGGACGCGATCAACCGGCTGTTCACGCCGGAATTCCGCAACCGTCTCGACGCGACCATCACCTTCGGCCATCTGCCGCAGGAGGTCATCTCCCAGGTGGTCGAGAAGTTCGTGCTGCAGCTCGAGGCCCAGCTCGGCGACCGCAACGTCACCATCGAACTGTCGGACGAAGCGTCGCGCTGGCTCATCGCCAATGGCTACGACGAACTTATGGGCGCGCGGCCGATGGCCCGCGTCATCCAGGAGCACATCAAGAAGCCGCTGGCCGATGAGGTGTTGTTCGGCCATCTGAAGAATGGCGGCCATGTCCGCGTCATCGTCGACAAGGATGAGAACGGCCGCGACAAGCTCGGCTTCCAGTTCCTCGACGGCCCGGTGACGCCGAAGCCGGAGAAGCTGCCGGCGGTCAAGCCGAAGGCCAAGCGCCGCGCGTCACCGAAGCCCCGTCCCAACAAGCCGAAGGGCGACGGCGGCGAGGGCGGCGGCAAGAAGGGCTCGGTGCCGAAGGTGCCACTGCTGAAGGCCTAAGAGCGACCACCGCAACGCAATAACAAAGGCCGGGCCTCACGCCCGGCCTTTTTGATTTCGCAGAGCGTGCATGCGCCCGACGAAGGGGACTGCGCGCATTGCCGGTTGCGGACGACCGGGCCGTGTGAGAAACCGGATGCTAATGCCGGATCTCAGGTCCTTTCCCACATCGTCCGCAGCGTTTCTTGGCGGCGTCAAGCGCGCGCTCACTTCGGTATTCTTTCCGGTGATGGCCGGCACCTATATCGGCCTCGGGGCGCTGGCGCATGACTACGGCTTGTCGGCATGGTGGCTCACCGCATCGACATTGTTCGTCTGGGCGGGGCCGGCCCAGGTCATCCTCATTTCGGGGATAGGCACCGGCTCGGCGCTGATCGAGGTGGCCATTGCCGTGAGCCTCAGCGGCATCCGCCTGTTTCCCATGGTGGTCGCGCTGCTGCCGCTGTTGCGCACGCGCGCGACACGCACAATCGATCTGGTGCTGCCGGCGCATTTCACCTCAGTCAGCATGTGGATCGAGTCGCTGCACACGCTGCCCGGCATCGCGGCCGAAAACCGTCTTGCGTACTGCAATGGTTTGTCGGTCGCCTATATCAGCGTGGCGGCGACTTCCGGGCTGGTGGGCTTCTTCCTGGCGGCTGGCTTGCCACCCTTGTTCGCGGCGGCGCTGCTGTTCATTACGCCGCTGTCGTTTCTGATCTCGACCGCGCGCAGCGCAGTGACCTTGCTGGACCGCGTTGCGCTGGGGCTCGGCATTGTTTTCGGCTCCTCGCTCGCGGCGCTGAACGTCGAGTTCGATCTGATGTGGTCCGGCGTCGGCGGCGGCACGCTGGCCTATGTCGTGCATCGCGTGCTGAAGGCGCGCGGGGAGGCGCGTGTATGACCGGGGAGCTGTGGCCTTATTTCGTGCTTCTCGTTGTCGGCTTCCTGCCGAACGAGGCCTGGCGCGCGCTCGGCCTGGTTTTAGCGCGCGGGCTTAACGAGGAGTCGGAGATTGTTCTGTGGTCGCGGGCGGTGGCGACGGCGATCCTGGCCGGCGTCGTCGCCAAGCTGATCGTGTTCTCGAATGGCGCGCTGACCACCATTCCGCTCAGTGTCCGCATGGCTGCGGTCGCCATCGGCTTTGCGACCTTCCTGCTGATCCGCCGCTCGGCGCTGGCCGGCGTGCTGGCGGGCGAGGCGGCGCTGCTGATCGGCGGCTATTTCTTCGCGCAGTGAGCGTTAGCCCAGCGCCGCGCTCAGCTTCTTCGCCATCTCGGCCAGCGCCTCTGGCTTTTCTTTCTCGGCGGCGGGCGGCTTCATCGGCATGCCGGTCTTGCGCGGGATAACGTGAACGTGGAGGTGGAACACCACCTGACCGCCGGCACTTTCGTTGAACTGCTGCACCGTCACGCCGTCGGCGCCGAGCGCGCCCATCGCGGCCTGCGCAATCCTCTGCGCCACTTTGGCGACATGGGCGAGATCGTCGGGAGGGCAGTCGATGAGGTTGCGGGCGGCTGCCTTCGGCAGCACCAAAGTATGTCCCGGCGCGCGCGGCATGATGTCGAGGAAGGCCAGCGCCTTGTCGTCCTCATAGACCTTGTGACAGGGCAGCTCGCCGCGCAGGATCTTGGCGAAGATGTTGTTCGGATCGTAGCTCGGCATAGGGGACTCCGGTGGACGGCCGTCAATCCCGGCCATGAGGGCAGCTACTCTTGTTCGTCCAAATCCTTGCGGAACGGCGCGGCCTCCGCAAGCTCCTCGGAAGCGGCTTCGACATAGGCCCGCTCGCGCTCGAGATACTGGGCGACGGCGCGGCGCAGCCCGGCGTCGGCGATGTAATGCGCCGAATAGGTGGTGTGGGGCAGGTAGCCCCGCGCCAGCTTGTGCTCGCCTTGGGCGCCGGCCTCGACCCAGCGCAGTCCCTTCGCGATCGCATAGTCGATCGCTTGATAGTAGCAGACCTCGAAATGCAGGAAGGGGTGATGCTCGATGGCGCCCCAGTTGCGGCCGTAGAGGGTGTCGCTACCGAGGAAATTGATGGCGCCGGCGATGTAGCGGCCCGCGCGCTTGGCCATGATCAGCACGATGCGATCGGCCATGGTCGCGCCGATCGCCGAGAAGAATTCGCGCGTGAGATACGGGCTGCCCCATTTGCGGGAGCCGGTGTCCATGTAGAACGTGAAGAAGGCGTCCCACGCCTCCTCGGTCAGGTCTGTGCCGGTCAGCCAGACGATATCGATCCCGGGGCTGAGCGCCTCCTTGCGCTCGCGGCGGATGGTCTTGCGCTTGCGCGACGATAGTTCGCCGAGGAAATCCTCGAAGCGCGCATAGCCCGGGTTCTTGAAATGAAACTGCTGGTCGGTGCGCTGCAGGTAGCCGCGCTCGCCGAGCAGGTCCCATTCGGTTTTGGTGCAGAAGGTAACGTGCGCGGACGACAGGTCGTTCGCGTCCGTCAGCTTGGCCAAGGCCTCGGCGAGTACGTCGCGGATGCCTGCGGCTCCCGGGCCGGGTCGCGCGAGCAGACGCGGTCCGGTGACCGGGGTGAAGGGCACCGAGACCTGGAGCTTGGGGTAGTAGGCGCCGCCGGCCCGTTCGAAGGCATCAGCCCAGCCGTGATCGAAGACATACTCGCCGCGCGAATGGGTTTTCACATAGCAGGGCGCGGCGCCGAGCAGGGTGCCATCCGCGGCCTCGGCCAGGAGGTAGCGCGGCAGCCAGCCGGTGCGGTCCCCCACGCAGGAGGCCTGTTCAAGAGCGGACAGAAAGCTGTGTGAAACAAATGGGTTATCTAAATGTCCTCGTGTTGATAATTCAGGGGATAAGTCATCCTCATTGTTCACATGAGATCGGGGCTTGTCCTCGTCCGGTCTGGGCGCGGCCGGAGGCGCTTGTGGAAATGTTATCCCGTCTGGGGAAAACTTTGCTGCGCCAGCGCCGCTTTGTCCCGCGCAAGCGTCCCATTGTACTGCCGGAATCTCGGCGAGGCTCTGCGCCATTCGAATGCGGATTTCGTCGTCGCTCATGGGGACAGGATGGGACGCTATGGACGGAGCCTGTGGATGGCGACAGCGGACTTTGTGGACAAACAGCTGCCGCCGAACGGGCCTTCAGTGTCGCACGCCGGCGCCGCATTGACGACAGGCCGAGCTGCCTGCACCGTTGCCATCGTTAACTCACAGACACAATGCAGCGCGCCCGGGAACCGGGCGCGCTGCGAAGTGCTGACGTGTATCGCCTCAGGGGCAGGTTATCATCTGGTAACCCGGCGTCTGGCCCGGTTGGGCGACGGCTCGACAGCCGACCGGCACGACTTCGCAGCCATGCGTGGTGCAGGCGATGGTCTCCGGAGTCGAAGCGCGAGCCCGCAGGGCTTCGCTTCGGTGGGTCGGTTTCTTTGTCGATGCGGCGTAAGCAGAGGGGGCAGGCAGGGCAAACGCCGCGGACAGGGTCAGCGCAGACAAAGCGATAACGTTGGCGCGGAAGGCGCCATGGAACAGGTTCGGCATTTTCGATTTCTCTTGGATTGGATTGAAACGCCGCACCGCGCCGTGTGACGCGATGCGTTCTTGCCCTTGGCGGGGCATGTAGGTACCGGTCGCTCGGCCGACCACGGCGTTTTTCGATGAGCAGTTCCGCAAATTTAGCGGCAGACCACGACGTCAAACCCGCTCGGTATGCCATCCCAGCGGTAGCCGGTCTGCGGGCGGCAATTCGGCGGGATTGGATGACAGCCGAAAGCGGTGCACGCGATCTGCCGAGGTGCCGACCGCGCCGGCCGTTTCACAATCTTCTTGGTCGGCTTTGAAACCTGCTGCGACGATTGCGCGGCTGCCGGGGAGACGGGCGCCGCAATGGTCACGGCAAAGGCCAGAGCCAGTGGAAGGGTCATGGTGCGGATGATGCGCATGACAAAATAACCGTTCTGGCTCGCAGATGGTTCCGGCGGCGCCAGCGTTCAAGGCGCGCGGAACCCTTCGAAAATCATCTGGTCGGCATAGCGCGCAGCTGTCGCACGGTCTTCGGCGCTGCGGACCGTCCAGGTCAGGAGCGGCCGGCCAAAGATGGTCCGCGCCACCAGCGGCGCCAGCGCCGGCAGGTTCTTGACCGACCAGGCGACGAAATGCGGCCGCGTCCGCGGTGCATGCAGCAGGAAGGCGAGATTGCGTTTGGTCGCCGCGGACAAGGCGTCCCATTCGTGGTGGCGGTAGTGGCGTTCGGCGACAATGCCGCGCGTGAGCGCCGGTGCCGTTTCGCGCAGCGTGGCAACAGGCTCCGGATCGAACGACATGGCGGCAGCAGGGCCCTTGTAGCGGCCCAGCACGTCAGCGACGCGGCGTGTGAGCCGGAGATCACCGTCGAACCGGCTCTTGATCTCGACAACGAGTGGCACGCGGCCACTAACGAGTTCACACAGTTCGGAGAGCGTCAGCATGCGGTCCGCCGTCGTCTTGAAGGCGACCTGCTTTAAAGCGGCGGCGTCGAGGTTTGCTAGCGGCGCGCTGCCTTCGGTGAGGCGACCGAGCGCGTCGTCGTGATGCACCATGGCCTCGCCATCGGCGCTGACCTGGACATCGCATTCGATGCCGTAATCACCGGCCATCGCAGCTGCAAACGCCGAGGCCGTGTTCTCGACGATGCCGGCCGCGGCATCATGCAAGCCGCGGTGAGCGATCGGACGTGCCGTGAGCCAATCCAGATCCGGCATGGGCGCTCCCGCGCGTCAGGCGACCTCGAACATGCCATCGACTTCGACGGCCGCATTGGCGGGTAGCGCCGAGACGCCGACGGTCGAGCGGGCGTGGCGACCCTTGTCACCGAACACTTCCACCATCAGGTCGGAAGCGCCGTTCATGACCTTCGGTCCGTCGGCATAGCCGGGGGCGGAATTGATGAAGCCGCCAAGCCGCACCACGCGCACGACCTTGTCGAGGTCGCCAATGGCGGCCTTGACCTGCGCGAGCAGGTTGATGGCGCAGGCGCGGGCGGCTTTCTGGCCGTCTTCCATAGAGACACCGGCACCGAGCTGGCCGGTCGCCACCAGCTTGGCATCCTCACCAAAACAAAGCTGCCCCGAGATCGTGAGCAAATTGCCGCTGCGGACGGCGCCGACATAGTTGGCGATCGGCGCGGCCGGCGTCGGCAGCGTAATTCCGAGGTCGTTCAGCTTCTTTTCGATGGCGCCGGCCATGAGTTATCTCCGTATGTCGTGTCGTTGCGGGTCGTATTGGCCGAAAGTCATGGCCGATTGGGCCTGGGAGCGCAAGGCGGCCGGGCGCAAGACACGCCTCGTTCTTGCCCCTATCATTGCGTCAGATAGCGCCGGATTCTTTGCCAGGGTTGTCATGAAACAAATCACATTCGGCCTCGCGCTGCCGGTTCTCGCTGCCCTTGCGGCAGGCCTCCTGACCGGCACGACCGACAGTCAGGTTCGGGCTGCGCCGATTGCCGCGCCGGTGCCGCCGGGCGAGGCGGCCAAGGCCAAGCCCGTGGTGCTGGCGTCGCACCGCGCCGTCTACGATCTCAAGCTCGCCAAATCGAGCGGCAGCCGCGGTATCCAGGCAGCGCGGGGCCGCATCCTGTACGACTTCTCGGGCAGCGCCTGCGATGGTTACGAACTGCACTTCCGCCAGGTGTCCCAACTCGACTCCGGCGAGGGCAAGACCATCCTCAGCGACCTGCGCTCGACCACCTGGGAGAATACGGACGCCAGCAAATTCCGCTTCAACTCGGAGAACCTGCTCAACGACAAGGTCACCGATACAGTCGATGGCAGCGCCGAGCGCGGCGCCTCGGGCGTCAAGGTGGGTCTCAACAAGCCGACCAGCAAGACCTTCAATGTCCCGGCCGATGTTGTATTTCCGACCGAGCATATGCGCCGCATCATCGAAGCGGCGCGCGCCGGCAAGACCATTCTCGAATTCCCGGTCTATGACGGCTCCGACGGCGGCGAGAAGCTCTATCACACGCTGACGGTGATCGGTGCCGCCATCGATCCGGCGCAGAAGCCGGCCGACGACGTAACCGGAAAGGACCCGGCGATGGCCGGCATGCTGCGCTGGCCGGTGACGGTGAGCTACTTCGACAAGAAGAGCGAAGACAGCGAGCGCACCGGCGAGCAGACCCCGGTCTATGCCATCGCTTTCGAACTCTACGAGAACGGTATCTCGCGGGCGCTTGTGCTCGATTACAACGACTTCACCATCAAGGGCGACCTGAGTTCGCTGGAGATGAAGAAGGCGAAGGTTTGCCAGTGATGATCTGTCCGGACGTGGTGCAGCGCGAAGCGGTGCATTGCAGAGCCGGGACCTTTACAAATGCTGGGTCTGGGGCGGCCCCGGTTCTGCGGTGCACCGTTACGCTTCGCTCCACGCTGCGCCGCGCCCGGGACAAGTGCAGTCTCACTCCTCCTCAATCGCCAGACCCTTCACCACCGCGGCCTTGCCGAATTTCTCGCGCAGTTTGTCGACTGCGTGTTCGGCCAGCGCCCCGCGCCGGTTGAGCAGATCGGACAGGTCTTCGCCGTCCGACTCGACCAGATGGCTGACGCCGATGCCGATCAGGCGATAGCGCGTCGATCCAACCTCGTTTTTGAGCATGTCGCGGCCCTCGGCGAAGATGCGACCGGCAAGTTGCGTCGGAGCAGCGAGCGAGCGGGCGCGGGTACGCGTTTTGAAATCCGCGCTCTTGAGCTTGAGCGTCACTGTGGAGCCGGCAAGCTGCGCCGCCTTGAGCCGTGCCGACACCTTCTCGGTCAATTCCCACAACGTTTGTTCGAGAGGGCGGAAATCGCTGATGTCGGTGTTGAACGTGGTCTCGGACGAGACGCTCTTGGTGTCGCGCTCCGGGTCTACTTTGCGCGTATCGATGCCGCGCGCCAGTCGCCACAGCCTTTGCCCTTCCTCGCCATAGCGGCGCATGAGGTCGTGCTCGTCGGCGCGCTGCAGGTCGCCGATAACGCGGAAGCCGTCTTGCGCAAGCTTGCCGGCGCTCACGGCGCCGACGCCATAGATGAAACCGACGGGACGCGGGGCGAGGAAGGTCATCGCCTCGGACTGACCGATCACGGCGAAGCCGCGCGGCTTGTCGAGGTCGGAGGCGATCTTGGCGAGGAACTTGTTGGCGGACAGGCCGATCGACACCGTGATGCCGACATCGCGCTCGATGTCGCGCGCGAACCGCGCCAGCACTTTGGCGGCGCTCATGCCATGGAGGCGTTCGGTGCCGGTCAGATCCAGGAAGGCTTCGTCGATCGACAACGGCTCGACCTGCGGTGTCAGCGCCAGCATCGCGGCGCGGACTTCGCGGCCGACTTCGGCATATTTGCGCATGTTCGGTTTGACGATGGCCGCCTGCGGACAAAGCTCCAGCGCCTTGAACATCGGCATGGCCGAGCGCACGCCGTAGGTGCGGGCGATGTAGCAGCAGGTCGAGACCACGCCGCGCTTGCCGCCGCCGATGATCAGCGGCTTGTCGGCGAGGGCAGGGTCGTCGCGCTTCTCGATGGTGGCGTAGAAGGCATCGCAGTCGATATGGGCAATGGTCAGCGTCGCGAGGTCGGCATGGCGTGCCAGTCGCGGCGAGCCGCAGGCGGCACAGCGTTTGGCCGTATCGGCCGTGTCTTTGAGACAATCGCGGCAGAAGGCGGTCACGGGATTTCGCGCTCCCAGGGCTGGCCCCCAAGCGCGATATGAGCCCGGAAAATGTCCTCGGGCCGGCAGGCGGCATGCGCCGTGAATTCGCTCGCGAGTTGCTCGTCGGAGGCGAGGTAGGCCAGCACGCCGGCGAGGAACCCGGGCTCACCCACCTGGTCGCGAATCCCGGACGGATCGAGGCCGGTCACCCCAAAGAAGCGGGTTAACCTTTCCGAATCCCCCGCAATGAAGCCAAGTGCTTGAATTGCCAGCTCTTCGGCGGCCTCTGGGGGCATGCTGCGGGGGGCTTTCACCGGACGAGTTTGCCTTTCCGTAAGAAATCACCACTAACGTCGTGTGTGGATCATACCTCACGCGGGCGGCCGCAAGGCGCCGCAGCACCGGGTGAGGCGCTAGCCATTGGAAGTATTTGGGGACAACGGGGCGGAGCATGGCGAAGACCGTCCTGATCGTCGAGGACAACGAACTCAATATGAAGCTCTTCCACGATCTGCTGGAAGCGCATGGCTATGACGTCGTCGGCACCCGCAACGGCATCGAGGCCCTCGACCTCGCCCGCAAGCACCGGCCGGATTTGATCCTGATGGATATCCAGTTGCCGGAAGTGTCGGGCCTCGAAGTCACCAAATGGCTCAAGGACGACGCCGAGCTCAAGGCCATTCCGGTGGTCGCCGTGACTGCCTTTGCCATGAAGGGCGACGAGGAGCGCATCCGCGAGGGTGGCTGCGAAGCCTATCTCTCCAAACCGATCTCGGTGGGCAAGTTTATCGAAACCGTCCGCCATTTTCTGGGACCTGCCTGATTTAGGGTTTGCCAGGAAGGGAATTTGCAATGACCGCCCGCGTACTCGTCGTCGATGACATTCCAGCCAATGTGAAGTTGCTGGAGGCGCGGCTGTCCGCCGAATACTTCGATGTCGCCACCGCCTATTCGGGCGCCGAAGCGCTGGCTTTGTGCGACCGCGCCGAATGCGACATCGTGCTGCTCGACGTGATGATGCCGGACATGGACGGCTTCGAGGTCTGCCGCAGGCTCAAGTCCAACCCGGCGACGCATCACATTCCGGTGGTGATGGTGACCGCGCTGGACCAGCCCTCCGACCGCATCAAGGGCCTGGAAGCCGGGGCCGACGATTTCCTCACCAAGCCGGTGAGCGACGTCGCGCTGATTTCGCGGGTGCGCTCGCTGGCGCGGCTCAAGATGATCACCGACGAACTGCGCATGCGCGCGCTGACCTCCAAGGAGATCGGCATCCAGAGCGCCGAGCGCGAGGCGGTGACCGACACCGGCCGGGGCGGCAAGGTTCTCATCGTCGATGACCGGCAGTCCTCCTACGAGCGCATCGCGCAGACGTTGTCGGCCGAGCAGACGGTCGACGTGCAGAGCGATCCGAAGGAGGCCTTGTTCCGCGCCGCCGAAGGCGACTACGAACTGATGATCGTGTCGCTCGGCCTCAAGGATTTCGACGGCTTGCGGCTGTGCAGCCAGGTGCGCTCGCTCGAGCGCACCCGCGGCCTGCCGATCCTCGCCATCTCCGAGCCGGACAACAATGCCCGCCTGGTGCGCGGGCTCGAAATCGGCGTCAACGACTATCTCATTCGCCCGATCGACAAGAACGAGATGCTGGCGCGCGTGCGCACCCAGGTGAAGCGCAAGCGTTATACCGACCGGCTGCGCGACAATTTCGCCGCGTCGATCGAGATGGCGATCACCGATGCGCTGACCGGCCTGCATAACCGCCGCTACATGGAAACGCATCTGGGCGCGCTGACCGAACAGGCGGCGCAGCGCGGCAAGCCGCTGGCGGTGTTGATCCTCGACATCGACTTCTTCAAGTCGATCAACGACAATCACGGCCACGATGCCGGCGACGACGTGTTGCGCGAATTCGCCGTGCGCATCCGCAAGGCCATCCGCAACATCGATCTGGCCTGCCGCTATGGCGGCGAGGAGTTCGTCATCGTCATGCCGGAAACCGACCTCGCGGTCGCCGGCATGGTGGCCGAGCGCATCCGCCGCCGCATTGCCGGCGAGGCCTTCTCGATCCAGCAGGGCGCCAAGAGCCTCGACGTCACGCTGTCGATCGGCATTGCGGCCCTGGGCGGCGCCGGCGACACCGCCGCGGCCATGCTCAAGCGCGCCGACCAGGCGCTGTACCGCGCCAAGCGCGACGGGCGGAACCGCGTGGTTGAAGAGGCGGCGTAGCCGGCTCGCTTTTCAAGCCGCGATATTCTCGTCGTCATTCCGGCTTCGCTCACGTCGTTCGCGCCCGGAATGACGAGCGGACATGACTCATCGCCCGCGTTCTTTGGTCGGCCCCGGGCAGGCCGCAGTCCTGAACATCATTCCAAGTGCGCACTCGATAAGACGAGGGCGCGCGGAACGCCGGGGCCCAACAACCCCATGACTCTGTGCGCGTGTTGGTTTGGTAGTGCGCACAGACGTCGTCGCCACGGAAATTGCCGGACTTCCGGCGTTCCGCACGCGGTGTTTCTAGGTTTGCTCCGCGCCGTTCCCGGTGGTCGTCCGTTCGTCATCGGCCTGTTCACAGCCCGACAACGCTCCACCGAAGGGGCAGGCAACTCGCCGGTCCTGTTCTGACTCAGGACCGGGTACCGGCCGTCAGGGCCCCGGCACGCGGCAGGCGTGCAGGAATCCCGGCGCGGCTTGGACCGCCGGGAGGGGAAAGCTGCGCCGCATCTCCGACGCCCCGTGCCCGGCCACCGCTCCCCGCCCCGCATCTGAAGATGCTGTACAGACACCCCTCGCAGAAGGGGCGGGATGGAGGGGAATATAGACCTAGGCTTAAATACAGTCAAGCGGCATTTTGAATAAATTCCGTCCTCATCCTGAGGAGGGCGCGCTTGCGCCCGTCTCGAACCATGGGGCGGCCTCGATCCTTCGAGACGCCCTCGCTGCGCTCGGGCTCCTCAGGATGAGGCCGATGAGATGCTGCGGCGTCTGGAGTCCGGGCTCGCGCGTTGCACGCGCGCCCCGGAATGACGGAGAGAGAAGGCGCCCCGGAATGACGGAATGGGTGAGGCGGCGTTACGCCACCGAGGTCAGCACCGCGCCGTAGTGGCACAAGGCTGCCGACAGGACGAAGCTGTGCCAGATCGCGTTCTGGAAGCGCAGGCTGCGCCAGACGTGGAAGATGACGCCGACGGAATACAGGATGCCGCCGGCGGCGATCAGCGCCAGGGTCAAGGGCCCCAGCGCGGCGGCCATCGGCCCGATCACGAACAGGCCGCTCCAGCCCATCAGCAGATACAGCGCGATGGAGAGACGATCGAAGCGGCCCGGGAAGAGCAGCTTGAGCGCGATGCCGGCGATGGCGCAGACCCACTGCACGATGAGGATCGCGACCGGCGCCTCGCCGCCCATCGGCAGCACGAAGGCGGTGTAGGTCGCGGCGATCAAAAGATAGATCGCCGAATGATCGAGCCGGCGCAGCCACCATTTGACCGGCGTCAGCGGCCACAGATTGTAGGCGGCGGAAAAGCCGATCATCGCCATCAGCCCGCAGAGATAGATCGTGATCGCGGCGAATTGCGAGACATTGGCGTGATGAACGGCAATGACCAGGAGCACCGCCGCGCCGGCAATGGCCAGCGCAATGCCGAGCGCATGCACGACGGCATCGGCAATGGTCTCGGCGCGGTCGTAATTCCAGGCGATCGGTGTTGTCATTGCGAAAGCGTAACGGGGGAATAAGGCGCTGCCTTGACGGTGACGCAGCGGCCCCGCGACGCTTTAAGGCGCGGCTTTTTTCTTCTTCTTGGACTTCGGCTTTACAGCCGGTTCGGCCGGCGGGTTGGCGGCGTCCTCGGCTTCCTTGGCGAGTCGCAAGGCCCGCAGCTTGGCGGTCTTGGCGCGCATGGAGATCGCGGCCGCCTCATATTCGGCGGCGGCTTTCAGACCGTCGCGGGCCTGATCCTGACGCCTTTTCAGCTTGGCGCCGGCGTCGTTGGGCGACGATGCGTTGATGGATTTGTTCAGCAAGACCTCCTGTTGTGGGGGCTCGGCGCCCGGCAACAACCACTGGTCGAATGTACCATACTTCAAGCGGAGTCGTTACCCGCATGAGGGGTGAAAAGCGCGCGAAAACGGCCGTTTCAGGGTGTTTTTGGCGGCGCCGCGCTGGGCCCGGGGCGCGAAAGCGCCCAGCGCCGCGATGTCCGGCGCCGCTTGAGTCGCCCTTATTTGCCGCAATTCCACTGATAGCCGATCGGCGTCGTGGTCCAGCACGGGCCGAAGGAGCCGCCGTTCCAGCGGCCGCGATAGAAGCGCGGATCGGAGTAGCCCCAATAGGCGATGCGCGGGCCGCCGGCGCGGTAATAGGCGCGTCGCTCGCGCTGGATCTCCATGTACCGGTCGCGCTCGATCTGCGCCGGCGTGCGATAGCCGGGCAGGAAGCCGGTGCCGCGGGGGATGTGGCGTTTGGTGACGTGCTTTTTGGCGGGCTTGGGGACGGTTTGCGCGGATGGGTCCGACGACGCGGATGAGGCGAGGGCAGGCGACGCGGCCAGAAGCAGGGCGGCAAGTCCGGCGAGTGCGAGTCTCATGCGTTGATCAATACACCGTCATGGCCGGGCTTGTCTCGGCCATCCCGCTGAGGCAGGCACAGTGCGTCCCTAAGCGGGATCACCGGGACATAAGGGCGTTACACCCGTCTTTGACGGGCTATGCCCGGTGATGGCAGGTGGTGGAGCGCATGGGCATCTGTGCTATATTTATCTGATGAACGCCGCGACCCGGGACATTCTACGCAAGGTCGAAACCTGGCCCGAAGAGGACCAGAACGAACTGGCCGCGCTCGCCCGCGAGATTGAGGCGCGGCGCACCGGCGTCTATGTGCTGAGCGATGAGGAGAAAGCGGCGATAGCCGAGGCTCGGCGCGAACCTTTTGTCTCCGATGAAGAGATGGCGCAGTTCTGGAAGCGCCACGGCGTCCGTTGAAGGTCCGCTACCGGCCACGGGCGAAGGCGGACATTGACGAGATTTTCCAGTATTTGAACGAACGCAGCCCGTCCGGCGCGCTCCATGTGCTCTCGGCTATCGCCGACGCGATCGACGAGATAGGCGCCAATCCTGATGCGTGGCAGGCGACGTCACTCCCTGACATTCGTGCCAAGACGGTCGGGCGTTATCGTTACAAGATTTTCTATGCGGCAGTTGGCGACGAGACCGTCGAGATTATCCACGTGCGGCACACCGCGAGACGGCCGTGGACGTAGGGCGGATTAGGCGCAGCCGTAACCCGCCGAGCGGATTTGACCGGGAATGAAGATAGTGGATTACGCTCCGCTAATCCGTCCTCCGAGCTTACTATCTTTTTTCGATCGGCGCGGCTGGTGCCAATTGGCCTTTTGCTAACCCTTGAGATTTTCGCCAAGCGTCAATCGTTTCATCGACATAGTCTATGGGCAAAACTTCAGCCAACCCTGAATTTTCTTCGAAAGCGATTCTTGGGCGGCCAGTTTGTGGGCTGACTGCGACATCAGTGTAGGGTTTATAACTTGTTACGACACCTATTAAGTTCGCGCTTGGTTGCGACTTGGTTCCGTCGATGGCGACAATTTCTGGTCGGAGTACGACGGGCCCGCCGCTGTTGCCCGGAAAGACTAACGCATCAATCATAAATGTCTTAGAGGCGCCTTCTAGCATTTCAGAAATGCGCGCAATAACTCCCTGGCGCACAATGACGTGGTTCTTCTGAGAGCCTGCCAAGTTCATCGGAAAGCCGAGCACAAAGGTGCCGTCACCAGCAGAAACTTGTCTGTCGATAAGGCGGGCCTTTGTCAGAGCATTAGTGTCGCCAAGGAAAAAACTCGGCTCGTATCCAAGCGGATAGAGCGCTTCGAAATTAACGCGGACAATGGCGATATCGATGTCGTTGTCGGGATGAAAGAACCAAGTCGCCTCTCCAGGATTCGGTCTGTCGGGAATTTTGAACTGCTGAATTGGCGTTTTTGGATCCTTTGGATTTATGCGAACTTGAACTTCGGTTTTACCGCTTTTTCGATGCGCTTCGATGACGTGGCGGGCTGTTACAAGGTATACTTCGTATCCTTTTTTTTGGTTAGGTCCAGGTCGTCTTTTATAAGATTTCCGTAGAAGAATCCGGTTCCTTTGGTTTGCCATTCAACGCGAGGCGGTTGACCCGGTAATGACGTGGGCTGCATATCGCCAATGGCAACGACACTATTCACAAAAAATGGTGGAATTAGCATTGCGCCACTTTCGGAAATCAAAAATGCCCCAGCTGCGAATATTGCGACAAGAAACGTGTTGTTTTTAAATATCATGCCAGCGCTTGTTTTTTATCACCAAGGATTCCGCCGTCCCGTTTGCCCGGTATACGGGTTGTAATTCCCGCGCGTGCCGTAGTTATCGAGCGTCGTGTTGTTAGGATTGGTCTGATAGTGGCCGCCTGTGTAGCCGCCGCTGTTGCTATTGTAGTGTGGCGCAACATAGTGCGAGTTCGGATTCGAGCCCGTGCCGTATGAGCCGTATCCGGAATTGTAGCCGCGGTTTGAATTATAATATTGCGCGTTCGCCGTGCCGACGGCCGAGACAAGCGCCATGGCGGCGAGAAGCAGAGTCTTCATTTTGTAATCCCCCCTTAGCCGCCATTTGATGGCGGTTGTGGAGAGGGTATATTTCGCTCAACTGCAAGTAAACAGCAAAAAGGCGGCCCACTGGGCCGCCCTTTTAGTCGTGGCTGGCCGAGCCTGCGCCCGGTCATGACGTTTTGTGCTTGCGGCTAACGCCTCACGAACACCCGCTCGTTGACCCACACGTGTCGCACTTCATGCAGGTGCCGTTGCGCACCAAAGTGAAGTTGCCGCATTCGCCGCACATCTCGCCTTCGTAGCCCTTGGCCTTGGCTTCGGCGCGCCGCTCGGAAGCGAGCGCCTTGGCCGATGGCTGCGCGACGGCGACGGCTGCCGTTGCGTGGCCGACTTCGAGCTGCTGCGCGGGCGACAGCTTCATCTCCGGCTCGGCCTTGAGCGCGGTGGCCGCGTGTCCGCCGGAGAAGGCTGTCACGTTGGCGGTCGACACCGCCTGCGCGGCAGGCGAGGCGACCACCGACAGCGAGCGCGTCAGGCCCTTCGACACGAAGTTCGGCGCCGCCTTGCCTTCGCTCTCGCCGGCGCCCAGCGCGTCGAACGAGCCCTGGCTCGGGTCGACATGGGCGAGGTCGTAACGTTCGAGATACGACACCGCCAGTTCCCGGAACACGTAATCGAGGATCGAGGTGGCGTATTTGATCGAGTCGTTGCCCTGCACCGGGCCCTGCGGCTCGAAGCGGGTGAAGGTGAAGGCATCGACATATTCCTCGAGCGGCACGCCGTATTGCAGGCCGAGCGAAATGGCGATGGCGAAGTTGTTGAGCAAAGAGCGCAGCGCCGCGCCTTCCTTGTGCATGTCGACGAAGATCTCGCCGAGACGCCCGTCGTCATATTCGCCGGTGCGCAGATAGACCTTGTGGCCACCGACCACGGCCTTCTGCGTGTAGCCCTTGCGGCGCGACGGCAGCTTCTCGCGCTCGCGCAGCACGGTGACGCGCTCGACGATCTTCTCGACCACCTTCTCGGCGAGGCCGGTGGCGCGGGCCGCCGCCGACTTCTCGAGGAAAGCCTCGATCTGGTCTTCCTCGTCATCCTCATCGGCGATGAGCTGCGAGTTCAGCGGCTGCGACAGCTTGGAGCCGTCGCGGTACAGCGCGTTGGCCTTCAGCGCCAGCTTCCAGGACAGGAGATAGGCCTCCTTGCAGTCCTCGACGGTGGCCTCGTTCGGCATGTTGATGGTCTTGGAGATGGCGCCCGAAATGAAGGGCTGCGCCGCCGCCATCATCTTGATGTGGCTGTCCACCGACAGATAGCGCTTGCCGGTGCGGCCGCACGGATTGGCGCAGTCGAACACCGGATAGTGCTCGAGCTTTAGGTGCGGCGCGCCTTCCACCGTCATGGCGCCGGCCACGTGGATGTTGGCGGCCTCGATCTCGCGCTTGGTGAAGCCGAGCGCGGCGAGGAGGTCGAAGGTCGGCAGCGCCAGTTGCTCGACCGAGATGCCAAGGACGTCGCGGCAGAACGCTTCGCCGATGGTCCACTTGTTGAAGGCGAACTTGATGTCGAAGGCGGTCGGCAGCGCCTTTTCGATCTTGGCGATCACCTCGTCGGTGAAGCCCTTCGCTTTCAGGGTGGTGTGGTTGATGCCCGGGGCCTGCGCCAGCGAGCCATGGCCCACGGCAAAGACCTCGATCTCGGCGATCTGCGCTTCCGAGTAGCCGAGCGTGCGCAGGGCTTCCGGCACCGCGCGGTTGATGATCTTGAAGTAGCCGCCGCCGGCCAGCTTCTTGAACTTCACCAGCGCGAAGTCGGGCTCGATGCCGGTGGTGTCGCAATCCATGACCAGGCCGATCGTGCCGGTCGGCGCGATGACGGTGGACTGCGCGTTGCGATAGCCGTGCTTCTCGCCGAGTTCGATGGCGCGATCCCACGCCGCCTTGGCATGCGCGACCAGCTTCTGGTCGGGGCAGGAGGCGTGATCGAGCGGCACGGGGGCCTGCGAGATTTTCTCATAGCCCTGGCGTTCGCCGTAGGCGGCGCGGCGGTGGTTGCGCATCACGCGCAGCATGTGCTCGCGGTTCTTCTTGTAGCCCGGGAACGGACCTTGCTTCTCGGCCATTTCGGCCGAGGTGGCATAGGACACGCCGGTCATGATCGCAGTGAGGGCGCCGGCATAAGCGCGGCCCTCATCGGAGTCATAGGACATGCCGGAGGTCATCAGCAGGCCGCCGATATTGGCGTAGCCGAGGCCGAGCGTGCGGAATTCATAGGAGAGCTGGGCGATTTCCTTGGACGGGAACTGCGCCATCAGCACCGAGATTTCCAGCACCACGGTCCACAGCCGCACCGCATGCTCGTAGCTCTCGACGTCGAAGGCGCCGGTCTTGCCGTCGCGGAAGGTCAGGAGGTTCAGCGAGGCGAGGTTGCAGGCCGTGTCGTCGAGGAACATGTACTCGGAGCACGGATTGGAGCCGCGGATTTCACCCGACGCCGGGCAGGTGTGCCAGTCGTTCACGGTGGTGTGGAACTGCAGACCCGGATCGGCGCAGGCCCAGGCGGCGTGGCCGATCTTTTCCCACAGATCGCGCGCCTGCACGGTCTTGGCGACCTTGCCGTTCTTGCGGAACGTCAGATCCCACTTGCCGTCGGCTTCGACCGCCTTGAGGAACTGGTCGGTGACGCGCACCGAGTTGTTCGAGTTCTGGCCCGACACGGTGAGATAGGCGTCGCTGTCCCAGTCGGTGTCATAGGTCGGGAAGTCGATGTCGGTGTAGCCCTGCTTGGCGAACTGGATGACGCGCTTGATGAGGTTGTCCGGCACAAAGGCCTTGCGGGCGAGCTTGACCTCGCGCTTGAGCGCCGGGTTCTTGTCCGGGTTGAAGCAGTCGTCGTCCGAGCCTTCGCAGTTCACGCAGGCCTTCAGCACCGCCTTGAGGTGCTTCTGGTTGATCTTGGAGCCGGTGACGAGGGCGGCGACCTTCTGCTCTTCCTGTACCTTCCAGTCGATGTACTTCTCGATATCCGGATGGTCGGCGTCGACGATCACCATCTTCGCCGCGCGGCGCGTGGTGCCGCCCGACTTGATGGCGCCGGCAGCGCGGTCGCCGATCTTGAGGAACGACATCAGGCCCGACGACTTGCCGCCGCCGGACAGGCGCTCGCCTTCGCCGCGGAGATTCGAGAAGTTGGTGCCGGTGCCGGAGCCGTATTTGAACAGGCGCGCCTCGCGCACCCACAGATCCATGATGCCGCCCTCGTTGACGAGGTCGTCGCTGATCGACTGGATGAAGCAGGCGTGCGGCTGCGGGTGTTCGTAGGACGATTTCGACTTGGTCAGCTTGCCGGTCTGGAAGTCGACGTAATAGTGGCCCTGGCCCGGGCCGTCGATGCCGTAAGCCCAGTGCAGGCCGGTGTTGAACCACTGCGGCGAGTTCGGCGCGCACATCTGCTTGGCGAGCATGAAGCGCAGCTCGTCGTAAAAGGTCTGGGCGTCGTCTTCACTGTTGAAGTAGCCGCCTTTCCAGCCCCAGTAAGTCCAGGTGCCGGCCAGGCGATCGAACACCTGCTTCGACGAGGTCTCGCCGATATAGCGTTCCTTCTCGGGCAAGGCTTCGAGCGCGGCCTCATCGGCCACCGAGCGCCACAGGAAGGAGGGGACGGAGTTTTCTTCGACCTTCTTCAGGCGGGCGGGGACGCCGGCCTTGCGGAAATACTTCTGCGCCAGCACGTCGGAGGCAACCTGCGACCAGAATTCCGGCACCTCGACATTGTCCAGCTTGAAGACAACGGAGCCATCCGGATTCTTGATCTCGGACGTGGTCAGACGGAAATCGATTCCTGCGTAAGCCTGACCCGCATCCTTGGTGTAGCGTCGTTCAATCCGCATCTTCTCAGTCCCCAAAATTCCGGGCGGCCTGGGCCGCCGACGATTATTCCAGACGGACCTGTCCCTGTCCGCCTTCTGACAACTCAAAAACTCTGTCTGAGACCCACCTCAGCGGTCCGGAGCTCGTAAATCGGCACCCGGTACCTCCGGGTCCTTGTCCGACCCGGTTACGCAAAGCTCACCCGTTCCCTGAAAACGCCTGAGAGGGCTTTCAGGGCTCAAAACGCCACAGCGCGTCGGTTTGGAGGTTCCGGCAGGAACGCAAAACGGGAACTCAAACCCACCGTACTGGCACTAAATCTAGGGGACTCACTCCCCATCGTCAACAACAGCTTGTGGGGTATTGGTAACCAAATCACTAAGTCTTGTGTCGGTCGCCACTCCCTACGTCAAAAGCTGGTGTTCGAGATTGGGCCCAGTATGGGCGTTCAAGCCCAACCGGGAAGCCATTTTTCTTCGCCGTCGAGTTAGGTTTTCCTGCCTAGTCCCGTGATAGAAAAATGACCGAAAATGGGGGCTTGCCGACAACCCACAGCTTCTTTTCGGTCTTGGCCGGACGGGGATAAAGGCGGGATAACCACCCGGGAACCGGGATGAGAGTCGCTGATTCTCGTTTAGAGGTCAGGCCCTTAGCCTGTGGGTGCGGCAGACTGACCAGCGGGATAAGGACACCCACCGCTGTGAATCGCGCCATGGGCGAGGTTCTTAAGGCGACGCCAAGGAATCGTTCGGCCACCGCGCATGGCGGGGCCTACGAAAAAGGCGGACCTCAGAGAGGCCCGCCTTCTTATTTCCCGGCACTGTCATCTCGTATCCAGCGCGCAAATGCTGAATTCCTGAGCACGATAACTCCAGAATCTGGGCAATGGCAATGGCGCCGTCGTGCGCCTCTGGCGACCTGCTCAAACCGGGGCGGTCAGATCTGTTGTCTGTCGATCGCCACATCGGCCCGGCGCCGCGGCAGCGCCTCGGGGTGTTCGCGCTGCAGGAAGTCGATGAGTTTCTCGCGCACCTCGCAGCGCAGATCGAAGGTCCGGGGTGCCGACCGCGCGCTGACGAGGCAGCGCAGTTCCAGCGTGTCCGTCTTGCAGTCGGTGACCTGGAGATTGACCACCTTGCCGTCCCACAAAGGCGAGGCCTTGGCGATTTCCTCAAGCTTGGCGCGGATCGCCGCCACGGGCGCGCGATAATCCACATAAAGCATCGACGTGCCGATCAGCTCCGAGTTTTCGCGCGTCCAGTTCTGGAACGGCTTCTCGATGAAATAGGTCAGCGGCACGATGAGGCGCCGCCAGTCCCAGAGCCGCAACACCACGTAAGTCGCGGTGATCTCCTCGACCCAGCCCCATTCGTTCTCGACGATCACGGCATCGTCGATGCGGATCGGCTGCGTCACCGCCAGTTGGACGCCGGCAATGAGGTTCGACAGCACCGGCCGTGCCGCAAAACCGGCAACGAGACCGGCGACGCCCGCGGAAGCGAACAGGCTGACGCCGTATTGGCGCACCGGTTCGAAAGTCATCAGCGCCGCGCTGATCGTGAAGATGATGATGAGCACGTCGAGGGCGCGCAGCAGCACGCGAACCTGCGTGTAGTGCTTGCGCGCGAGCAGGTTGTCGTCGCTGTCGATGCGGAATTGCAGCAGGTAAAGGTCCGCTGCGATCTTGAGCGCCGTCATCGCCGCCCAGCCGATCATGGCAATGACCGCGATCAGCATGAAGCGGCCGATCCATTCCGCGGTCTGGGAGTCGAAGGGGGCCACCGGCACCGAGATCGACAGCGCGAGAATGATCAGGCCGAGACGGGTGACGCCGCGCATTTGCTGCACGACGGTCAGCGCGTAGGGGAAGCGCGTCGCCAGCGTCTTGCGCAGCAGCCGCCGTGCGGTCTTGTGCAGCGAATAGGCAATGGCGACGGCAAGGGCCACGATCACGATCGCGACTATCTGGTCGGGCAGCCAGGCCAGCCACTGGGCGAGGGCGTTGAGCGCCGATCTGAGCGAGTCCATATGTGCCGAAAGTCCCCCGATAATGCGTGAAAAATGTGATGAATGGCGCCGGGGGCATGCTGGACACGGGCGTGCCGGGGTGTCACAACGCGCCCATCGCAACAGAAATGCGCGTCGGCGATGAAAAGTTTCCTGCTGAAATGCTTCACCTGGTGGAACTCCTCCACCTTCGGTACCGATTTGTGGACCCGTCTCTACGGCGAGAAGGTCGGCACCGACGAGTTCGGCAACACCTATTACCGGACCAAGGGCGGCAAGATCGATCCGACGCTGCTCTTCGAACGCCGCTGGGTGATCTATAACGGCTATGCCGAGGCGAGCACCGTGCCGCCGGGCTGGCACGGCTGGCTGCACCACACCGTCGACGTGCCGCCGACCGATGAAACTTACGTCCCGCGTGAATGGCAGAAGCCGCATCGGCCGAACATGACGGGGACGCCCGGCGCCTACCGGCCGCAGGGCTCGACTCTCGCATCGGGCCGCCGCCCCAAGGCGACCGGCGACTACAAGGCCTGGTCTCCGGAAGGCTGATGCCGATCGCGGCCTTCTGGGCCGCCCTTCCGCCGCCGCATTCACCGTGTTAACCGGACCCCATACGGCGCGTGCGAATCCGCGCGCGCGGGCGCCTGAAACTCCCTGATCAAGCGACATTTATGGCCCGGGTCCGGCTTCCAGCGATAGCGATGATGGTGCTGCTCGGCGCGGGTCCGGCGCTGGCCCAGTTCACCGACATTTTCAGCGACGGCCCGCCGCGTCCGCCCGGCAATGTGCCGCGCGGCCAGCCTCCGCAGCAGGCACCGAATGTTGCGCCGGCCGACCTCGGCCGCGGCCGCGACGTTCAGAGCGGCGCCACGGCCACGCAATCGGGGAACTGGGTCAATCCGGATCTGCCGCCCGCACAGCCTTTGCCGGCACCGATGAACCTGCCGCCGTCCAGCCGGCCGGGCCGCGGCGGCATCCAGTCCGACGAATTGGCGCCACTGCCGGGCACCAATGCGAGGCCGGGCGACCTGACTCCCATGACACCGGTTGCACCGAGTGCACCGGCGGGCCAGCAGCCGCAGAATGCCGGCCCGAATCCGGTGCAGACACTGCCCGGCCTGCCGCCGGGCCAGCGTCAGCCGCCGGGAACGCCGACCGACGCCGCGCTTCAACCGGGCGACGAAGTCGTGGTCGAGCCACCGCCGCAGCGCATCGCCAATCCGACGGCGGTGTTCAACGGTCTCGACAAGATCACCGGCCGCATCATCTCATTCGACGTCGCCATCGATGAAACCGTGCAGTTCGGCGCGCTGCGCGTGACGCCGCGGGTGTGCTATTCGCGGCCGCCGACCGAAACGCCGAACACCGACGCTTTCACCCAGGTCGATGAGGTGACGCTCAACGGCGAGATCAAGCGTATTTTTTCCGGCTGGATGTTTGCGGCGAGCCCCGGCCTCAACGCGGTCGAGCATCCGACCTATGACGTCTGGCTGACCGACTGCAAAGGCGGCACCAATCCGAACGTCGCGGACGCCGCCGAAGCCAAGAAGCCGGCACCCGCCGCCGCGCCCGCTCAACGCGCGCCGCAGCCGCGTCCAACGCAGCCGCGTACGCAACAGCCCGCCGGCAATTTGTTGCCGCCGCTGCGCTGATCGGCCTTACCGCGTCGATCCATTATCGAGAATGGCCAGCGCCTCCGCGCCGCTGATCGGTCGGTCGGCCGGCAGCGCGGCGAAATCGGCGGTGCCGATCAGCGCCTCTTCGAGCAGCTTGTGATAGCGCTTTTTCGGCACCTCGACGGCGCCGAAGCTGCGCAGATGTTCGGTCACATATTGCGTGTCGCAAAGTGTGAAGCCGCCGGCCTTCAGCCGCGCAATCAGATGCACCAGCGCAATCTTGGACGCATCGCGCACGGTGTGAAACATGCTCTCGCCGAAATAGGCGCGGCCGAGCGACACGCCGTAAAGCCCGCCGACCAGACGCTCGCCGTCATAGACCTCGACCGTGTGGCAATGGCCGCGGTCGAACAGGCCGCGATAGAGTTTGCGGATGCGATCGTTGATCCAGGTGCGGTCGCGATCGGGCGCCGGCGCGGCGCAGCCGTCGATCACGGCATCGAAATCGCGATCGACAAGAACGGTGAGGGGCGTGGTGCGCACCGTGCGGGCCAGCCGTGCGGACACATGGAAACCGGACAGCGGAATAATGCCGCGCTGCTCTGGCTCGATCCAGTACAGCGCCGGATCGTCGGCATTCTCCGCCATCGGGAAGATGCCGCAGGCATAGGCCTTGAGCAGCACGTCGGGCGTAATTTCGAACGGGGCATTGTCGCGGCTGGCCATAGCCTGATCTTAATCCAGAATGCGCGGTTCCGGCGACGTTAAGATGCCGCTTACCATACATATCAAAATGTCAGACGGCGCGAACATTAGCCTGCCGCACGGCGTTGTCATGCGAGCTGAACTCGATCGCGAGTATCGCCATGAGTCGTGGGCCGCAGCCGATCAAAGTGCTTCTGGTGGAGGACGATGTCGTGATCGGCTCCCTTGTGGCCGACAAGCTTCGTGATGACGGCTTCGTCGTCCAGGAAGCGAGCACCGGCGAAAAGGCGATCGCCTGGCTCGAAACCGAGCCGGGCATCGACATCCTGTTCACCGATATCAGTCTGCCCGGCGAGGTCGATGGCCGCGAACTGGCGGTGCGCGCCCGCGCCATGCGGCCAGACCTGCCGATCGTTTATGCCTCCGGTTGTTATTCGGCCTTCGGCCTCGAGGGCATGGTGACGCGCTCGCTGTTCGTGCCGAAGCCGTATCAGCCCGCCGATATCTGCGCGCTGCTGGCGCGGCTAACCGAGCCGGTCCATTGACCCGGTCGCGGTGATCAGGCGGCAGGTCGCGGTGCGGCGGCGGGAGCCGCGGGAGGGGGATTGTGCGCCGGCGTGGGAGACAGATCGAAGGTCAGGACGATGCGCGCACCACGATGGGTGCGATCCTGTTCGATGGTGGCGCGAATTTTCTCGGCCATGGCGCGCACAATGCGCTGACCCAAGCCGGTCGATTTCGGACCGCCATTTGGCGCGATGCCGACGCCGTCGTCCTCGACGGTCAGGACGCCGCGATTTTCGCCGTCCTTGCGCAGCATGACGCGGATCACGCCCTTGCCTTCGGGATAGGCGTATTTCAGCGCGTTGGTGACGAGTTCATTGACGATCATGCCGATGGCGACGGCGTGATCGGGTGTCGCCGCGATCGGTTCCGCTTGGAGCGCCAGCTGCGCCAGCGCGCCGTCTTCGGCGGAGCGGCGCAGATCCTCGACCAGGGCTTCGAGATAAAGGTCGATGGCAACCGCCTGGACGTCGTCCGAGGTGTAGAGCCGGCGATGCACCTGCGCTACGGCCATCACGCGGCCGGTGGCATCGCTCAAGGCTTCGCTGACCTCGGCATTGTGAGCAGCGTTTGACTGGATGGTGAGCAGCGAAGCGATAAGCTGAAGGCTGTTGCCGACGCGGTGGTTGACCTCGCGCATGAGGAGCGCGCGTTCGGTCGCCAGCGCCTCGAAGCGATCGCGCGCGGCGCGGACTTCGGCTTCAGCGGCCTCCTTGGCGCGGCGCATGCGCATGGCGTCGACGGCGGTGTGGAACGCGGCCTTGAGCAGGAAAATGAATTCGCCCTGGACGTCCTTGACGACATAGTCGAACGCGCCGGCCTTGAGAACGGCGACCGCCATGCGCGAGTCCTGCGCGCCGGTGACGACGATGACCGGCGGATGATTGGGCATAGCGTTGATGCGCTCGGTCAGCTCGACGCCGGAAATGCCGGGCATGTAAAGATCGACCGCGACGATGTCGAAATCCGAATGTTCGGCAAGCAGGCGCAGTCCGGTCTCGCCGTCGCCGGCGGTCAGGACCTCGATGCCATCGCGGCCGAGGCTCCGCGCGACCAGCCGGCGCAGACCTTCATCATCGTCGATATAGAGAACCTTGCGGGGCATGGTGCTTACTCGGGTGAGGGCACCTGGATGACCGAGAAGAACAAGCCAAGCTGCCGAATGGCATTGGCGAAATTCTCGTAGTTGACCGGCTTGGTGATGTAGACGTTGCAGCCGAGATCGTAGCAGCGCTGAATCTCGATCGCATCGTCGGTCGTCGTGAGGACGACCACCGGCACACGCTTCATGTGTTCGTTCGACTTGATGCGGCCGAGGATCTCGATGCCGGTCATGTCGGGCAGGTTGAGGTCGAGCAGCACCAGCAGGGGCTTGCCCTTGCTGGCAAGGCCGGAACCGTCGGCGCCGAACAGATAGGTGATACCGTCGGTGCCGTTCTTGAACGGCATGATCGGGTTGTTGACGCCGGCGCGGCGAATGTTCTTCTCGATCAGGCGCGCGTGGCCCTCATCGTCTTCGATCATGACGATTTCGACGGGACGCTCCGCCGTACGGCTATTCATGCAGTACTCCTGTTATCCCCCACCCAGCGCCGCGGCAGCGTCACGATAAAGACGCTCCCTTTGCCGGGTTCCGACGTCAACCCCATTGTTCCCCCCAGACGCCGGACCAGCGCGCGGACATGGGCCAGGCCAATGCCTTCGCCCGGCCGGTCTTGTTTGCCGGCGCGGCGGAACAGCTCGAAAACTCGCTGAAAATCGGCTGGCTCGATGCCGCGGCCGTTGTCCTGGACCTCGTAAATGGCATGGGCGGCGGTCAGACGGCCGCGTATGTGGATTTCAAGGTTTGCGTCATCGCGACCATATTTCAAAGCATTATCAATGAGATTGCCAAAAATTTGCTGTGCTGCCAGCAAGTCGGTTTCAACCGGCGGCAGCTCCTCAACGCGCAAAGTCGCATTAAGTTCCGTCGCCCGGTGGCTGACGGTTTCGATAATGCCGCTGATCAGGCCATTCATATCGACCCGCTCGGGGTTGAACTGACGGCGGCCCTCCCGGGACAGGCGAAGCACAGCGGTGATCAGCCGGTCCATACTGGCAATCGACGACTTGATGAAGCCGATGGCCTCGTCGAAATCGCGACCCAACTGGACGGAGGCTTCGGTCTCCTGGGCCGCCTCGGCCTCACCCTTGAGGGTGGCGACTTCGGCGCGCAGCTTCTCGACCTGTTGGAAAATGTCCTGGCGCAGCGCCTCCAGCTCGGAGGTGAAGCCCATGATGTTCACGAGCGGCGAACGCAGGTCGTGGCTGACAATGTAGGCGAAGCGCTGGATTTCCTCGTTGGCCTCCGTGAGGTCGGCGGTGCGGTACTCGACAATGCGCTCGAGATTGGCATTGGTCCCGGCCAGTTCCTGGCGGGCAATTTCGGCGCGGCGGTAATTGCGCTGAACCAGCGACATCGACATGGCGCCGATGCCGACGATGAGGGTCGCGCCGGCCAGCGACACGATCAGCAGCCAGCTATTCGTGCGGCGCGACGTCTCGGCACGGACGCCTGCCAGTTCGCCTTCCGCCTCAATGGCCTCCTCGATGACGTCGCGCAATTGGATCATGAGGCGGCGGCCCTGACCTTCGCGCACCTGGGCCAAGGCTTCGGGACGGCGGCCGCCCTCATTCAGCTCGATGATGCGACGCATTTCGCGAAACTTGCCATCGACCAGCTCGGCCACGCGGTCGAGAGTCGATTTGCGGGTGGCACTGGCGACAGACAGGCTGCGCAGTTCATTGATGGTTTCGTGGGTTTCCGGCTCGGCGTCGCGGAAGTCGTCAAGATAGGCCGCATCGTTCGTCAGCAGGTAGCCACGCTGGCTGCTTTCGGCGCGGCGGATGGTGAGCAGGATGTCGGACAGCTTGTCCTCGACGCTGAGCGTCGTCGCCAGTTCGCGGCTGTCGGTGGCCGCGCGCTCGACCAGGTAAATGGTCGCGGCGCTGATGCCGACCAGCACCAGAAAGCCGATGCCGAGCAGGAGCGATTGCAGATTGAGAAACCGCCAGCGGGGCAGGGCAATCGGCAATGTGTCGGTTCTCCGTTTCACCGGGGCCGTATAGCACGGCAGACGGCACAGTGGACCCGTCCGCCCCGGCGCCGCAAATGTCGCGGGCGGGGGTTCCAATCCCCAGGTGTTCAGTTTTGTTCCGCGCGGCTCGCGGTGGCGCACCGAAGTCCGCGCAAAAGCACTGTCGAAGCAGGGTATTTCGTGGAAGCGCGCAGGCGCGCCGCTGTCACGAGGACAGCGGCTGGCTTTCTTCCATGCCACCCCGAGCGAGGAATTGCTCCAGCCAATGGATGTGATAGTCGCCGTTGATGATGTCGGACTCGCGCACCAGTGCCCGGAACAGCGGCAAGGTGGTCTCGATGCCGTCGACCACGATTTCGTCGAGCGCGCGCTTGAGGCGCATCAGCGCTTCGGGGCGGGTCTTGCCGTGCACGATGAGCTTGCCGACGAGGGAGTCGTAATAAGGCGGGATCGTGTAGCCCTGATACACCGCGCTATCGATACGCACGCCGAGACCGCCCGGCGGATAATAGTGCAGGATCTTGCCGGGGGACGGCCTGAACGACACCGGATTTTCCGCGTTGATGCGGCACTCGATGGCGTGGCCGAGGAACTGCACGTCGCTCTGCTTGATCGTCAGTTCGGCGCCGGCGGCGACTCTGATTTGCTCGAAGATCAAATCGATGCCGGTGATCATTTCGGTCACCGGATGCTCGACCTGGATGCGCGTGTTCATTTCGATGAAATAGAACTCGCCGTCTTCGTAGAGGAATTCAACGGTGCCGACGCCGAGATACTGGATCTCGCGCATCGCTTTCGCGACCACTTCGCCGATCTTGTCGCGCGCGGCGACATTGAGCGCGGGCGAGGGGCTTTCTTCCAGTACCTTCTGGTGACGGCGCTGCAGCGAGCAGTCGCGCTCACCGAGGTGGATGGCGTTGCCGCGGCCGTCGCCGAGCACCTGAATTTCGATGTGGCGCGGCTTGGCGAGATATTTCTCGATATAGACGGCATCGCTGCCGAAATTGGCTTTCGCTTCGGAGCGCGCGGTGGACAGGGCGCGCGACAATTCGTCTTCCGTGTGGGCGACGCGCATGCCCTTGCCGCCGCCGCCGGCCGCGGCCTTGATCAGGACCGGAAAGCCGATTTCGCGCGAAATGCGGACGGCCTCGGCGTCGTCGGTAACGCCGCCATCGGAGCCGGGCACGACCGGAATGCCGAGGCGCTTGGCAGTGCGCTTGGCTTCGATCTTGTCGCCCATGGTGCGGATGTGCTCGGCCTTCGGGCCGATGAAATGCAGGCCATGGTCGGCCAGGATTTCGGCAAAACGCGCATTCTCGGACAGGAAGCCGTAGCCAGGGTGCACGGCATCGGCGCCGGTGATTTCGCAGGCGGCGAGAATGGCGGGGATGTTGAGGTAGGAGTCCTTGGCCGAAGGAGGCCCGATGCAGACGCTTTCGTCGGCGAAGCGGACATGCATGGCGTCGGCGTCGGCGGTGGAATGCACCGCGACCGTCTTGATGCCGAGCTCCTTGCAGGCGCGCAGCACGCGGAGCGCGATCTCGCCGCGATTGGCAATGAGGATTTTATCGAACATGGGGTTCTCTTGTCCCGGACGCGGTGCAGCGCGCAGCCATAAGCGCGGTTACGCGCGTCTGCGACGCGCTATGGCGGAGCGGTGCAGCGCAGAGCCGGGACCGTTCCAACCTGTGGCGGTCCCGGTTCAGCAGCGCACCACTGCGTGTTGCGCTGCGCCCGGGACAAGTAAGAGGTGCGCGCGGTCGCAAAGCTATCACTCGATAATCACCAGCGGTTCGCCGAACTCGACCGGCTGACCATCCTCGAACAGGATCTGCGTCACCGTGCCCGCGCGCGGCGCCGGGATCTGGTTCATGGTCTTCATCGCTTCGATGATGAGCAGCGTCTCGCCGGACTTCACCTTGGCGCCGACTTCGATATAGGGCCGGGCGCCCGGCTCCGGCGCGCCATAGGCCGTGCCGACCATCGGCGAGGCGACGACGCCCGGGTGCTTGGCGGGATCGAGCGGCTTCGAAACGGATTCAGTGATCGGCTGCGGCACGGCGGCCACCGCGCGCGGCGCCGGCGCGGCGGACACGGCGACGCTGCCGCGGGCGACGCGGATGCGCTGGCCGTCCTGCTCGATCTCGATTTCGGTCAATCCAGTCTCGTCGAGCAGCTTCGACAGCTCCTGAATGAGCTCGCGGTCGACCAGTGGCGATTTCGGCGGTTTTGCCATTCAAACGGTTCCGAGTTGAGGCGCGTCCCGGCGTGGCCGGGGACAAGCGCATAGCGTAAGAGTTCTTAACGTTCCTTAGCGCCGATCATGCCGGCGAGGCCTTCGATGGCCAGCGCGTAGCCTTGGACGCCGAAGCCCGCAAGCACGCCGCGCGCCACCTTCGATACATAGGAGTGGTGACGGAAGCTTTCACGCTGGTGGACGTTGGTAATGTGGATTTCGATCACCGGAAGCTCGGTCAGCGTCAGCGCGTCCAGGATGGCGACCGAGGTGTGGGTATAGGCGGCCGGGTTGATGACGATGCCGGACGCCTTGTTGATGCGGGCTTCCTGAATGAAGGTGACGAGCTCGCCCTCGATGTTCGATTGCCTGAACACCATGTCGAGGCCGAAACGCTTGCAGGTGTCGGCGCACAGGCTCTCGACATCCTTGAGCGTGGCCGAGCCGTACTTCGCCGGTTCTCGCACGCCGAGCATGTTCAGGTTGGGTCCGTTGAGGACGTAGATCGTCTGGGCCATTGAAGGATTCCGGCAGTGATCGGCGGCGGCGCGGCCTTCAAGCAGAGGCGCGAACCGGCCGGCCCGCTTTATAGGTGGCCGGAGCGGCGAGGGGAAGAGCGCCGCCCAATCCCCGTGGGACAGACTAAATAACAGTAAAATAAAGAGAAATCAGGCCGCGGAGGCGAGTTCTCCCGTCGCCAGGGTTTCGGCGGCTGCCCAGTCGATGACCGCACGGATGGCATGGAGGCGGGGCCGGCCGGCGGCGCTCGCCTGTTTGAACATCGCAATCTGGCGGTCGCCGCTGGTGCCCTCGGCGACGATACGGTCGAGATGGGCGATTTCGGCGCCGCAGCCAAAGGCCTCGATGTCCGGCCCGATGAGCGTGCGGATGTCGGCAAGCCATTGGTCCAGGGTGATCGGCTGACGCGAGAACGGCTCGACGAAGGTCGCGGCGATGCCGTGGCGCTGCGCGTGCCATTTGTTTTCGGCGGTGATGGCGCGGCCGACCCGGTCGAAGCCGGCATTGACACCGCGGTCGCGATCGAGCGCGCGCACGAGGCACCGAAACAGCGCGGCAATGGCGATGGCGTCCTCCAGCCGCGTACAACTGTCGGCGATGCGCAGTTCGAGGGTCGGGTGCGCCACCGAAGGCCGGATCGCCCACCAGATGTAACTGGCGTCCGGGATGATGCCGGCACCGACCAAAGCCGCGATATATTCGTCGTAGTCCTGGTTGGTGCGGAATAGTTCGGGCAAGCCGGTACGCGGCAGTTCGTCGTAGGCCGCCAGCCGATAGCCGGTTAGGCCGGTGAGGTGACCCTGCCAGAAGGGCGACGACGTCGACAGCGCTAGCAGGACCGGAAGATACGGCGTCAGCCGCATCATGAGATTGATGCGGGTGTCGAGATCGGGCACCGCGACATGGATATGCAGGCCGCACATCATATTGCGCTGCCCGATCATCTGCAGGTCGTCCATGATTGGGCCGTAGCGCTCTTTTCGTGTCGGCGTCATTTCCGGCCAGAAGGCGAGCGGGAAGGTCCCCATGGCGGCAATGCCGAGACCGCGCTCGCGCGCGGCATCGGCGAGCCCCTGCCGCAGCCTCGACAGATGCGCGCGTGCTTCGCTCAAGGTTTCGCACACCGGCGTCACCGTCTCGATCTGCGACTGCAGCATCTCGGTGGTGACGGATTTGCCCAGCGTCTGTTTCACGCGCGCAAGGAAACGCTTGTCGAGACGGCGCACCGCACGCCGTGTCGACGCATCGAAAACAAAGAATTCCTCTTCCAGCCCGATCGTATACATGCGCGCGACAACCCGCTCCGGCGTTTCGGGTTCCCGCGTATCCTAAATGTAAAAAACCGCCGGACCAGCGGCCCGGCGGTTCTTGTTCAGATGCGGATTGCCGCAGTGCGCCGCGGCAGACTCAAAGTCTCAGCACGTCGCCGTCTTTAGCACGTCGCCTTGCCGCAGCGCGCGTTGTTGACCTTTTCCTGCAGCGCAGGGAGACCGACGGCGCCGATGACGACATCGCTGCCGATGACGTAGCTCGGCGTGCCATTCATGCCGAGCGCCTCGGCGAGCTTGAAGCTCTCCTGCAGCGTGTCGCGCACTTCCTGGCTCGCGATGTCCTTCTCCAGCCGCGCCATGTCGGCGCCGGCGGCCTTGGCGGCGGCCATGGCATGCGACTTGTCGGCCTGGCCGCGGCCGCCGAGCAGCTTCTGATGGAAGTCGAGATATTTCTTGCCGGTCGGATCCTGCATGCGCATTGCGACCGCAACCTGCGCCGCCTCTACCGAGCCGGGTCCGAGCACCGGGAATTCCTTGAGCACGACCTTCAGGTTTGGATCCTTCAGCAGCGCCATCATGTCTTCCATGGCGCGCTTGCAGTAGCCGCAGTTGTAATCGAAGAACTCGACGAGCGTGACGTCGCCCTTCGGATTGCCGAGCGTGACCTGCCGCTTCGACGAGAAGATCGCTTCGGCATGCTCCTTCACGGCGGCCTTGTGTTTCTCGACCTCCGCGGTCTGCTGGCGCTTTTCGAGCTCGGCCATCGCCTCCTGCAGGACTTCCGGGTGGGCGATCAGATATTCGCGCACGATCGCGCCAATCTCGTCGCGCTGCGGGGCCGTGAATTCGGCGGCGGAGACCTGCTGCGTCATGGCGAGCGCAAACAGGCCGGCGCAGATGGCGGCGAGGCGGCTTCCGGTTTTCATCGGGTTATGTCCTTGTCGGGGTTCAATTGCGGGCATTGGCGGATTGCGGCTTGTCATTGGTAATATCGTTGGCGCGGACCCAGGGCGGCGAGCCGACCGGCAGCCGCGCCTTGGCGCGGGCGGCGATCTGCCGGGCTGTTTTTAGATCGCCCCGGTTAAGGGCAGCTTGCGCCGCGGCCAGATCGGCGCGGCCGAGATCGCCTTTGCGGCCATAAGCCATGGCGAGCTGGTCATAGGCCTCGGGAATGGTCGGTTCGCGGGCCAGCGCCGTGTTCAGAAGGCCGACCGCTTCCTCGGCGGTGGCGGGATTATTGGTATTAATGAGGGCTTGCGCCAGCATCACCTGAATGAGGGGCGCGCTGCCCGCCAGTTGCACGGCGCGGCGCAGCGGTGCGATCGCCTCTGTGCCGCGGCCGGCCTCGAGCAAGGCCTGGCCCTTGAGTTCGTAGAAATAGGCGTTGGCCGGTTGCGCCTGGATCAGGCTGTCGATCTGGGCCAGCGCATTGCGCAAATCGGCGTGACGATAGGCGGCGATCGCGCGGGCATAGCGCGCCGGCATGCTTTGATCGCTCGACGGATAGCGCCGCGCCACGGTGTCGGGCCGCTCGAGAAAGCCCGCGAGCTTGGCACGCATCATGTCGTGGCGGGCCTGCAGGGCCGGCGGATCCTTGACGTCGAAATAGGGGCTCTGCTTGGCGATCACTTCCAGCGCCGCGACGCGTTCCTGCGGCATCGGGTGGGTCTGCAAATAGGGATCGACATAGCGCGAGTTGAACAGCGCATCGTTCGACAGCCGCTTGAACAGTTCGATCATGCCGCGCGCCGACTGGTGCGAGGCGTTGAGAAACTTCACGCCGGCATGATCGGCCTGGTCTTCCTGTGTGCGGACATAAGCAAGCAGCGAGCGCTGGATCGCCGCCTGCGGCGCCATGATCGCGGCCGCGCCGGCATTGCCGCCGCCCGCCACCGCGGCGCCGGCGCCGAGCAGCAGCGCGATGATCGAGGCGGTCTGCGCGCGCGCCAGCTGCTCACGCAGTTTCAACAGGTGGCCGCCGGCAAGGTGGCCGGTTTCATGGGCGAACACGCCGATGACTTCGTTCGGCGTCTTGGCGTCGAACAGGGCGCCGGCATTGATGAAGATGTGGCGGCCGTCCATGACGAAGGCATTGAAGGAGCGGTCGTTGAGTACGATGACGCGGACATTCTGCTGGGTGAGCCCGGCCGCGCGCAGGATCGGCGCGGCATAGTCGCGCAACAGATTCTCGATTTCGGTGTCGCGAATGACGGACGGGCCGCCGCCGCGCTGTTGTGCGGCCGCAGGCGGCGGTGCCACGGGACCGACTCCGGCCAGCGCGAGCGCAGCGGCGGTCACAAGGCCGAGGGCCCGCCGAAGGTGGCGGCGAGCGCCCGCTGGCGCGGGAGAAACGGTCCTGTTAGGTAAGCCCGTCAATTCCATGGTCGAAAACGATGCCAGTTTTTAGCCCTGCGATTGGCGCGGAACTTAAGAGACACGGACGAACCGGGTCAATCTAAGCCGATTTGGCGCGACGCCACTGTCCTTTGCAGCGACCGGCCATCACGAATTGGCGATATTGAGCCCGCGAGTCACGGCGAAATCCGTTGGCCCCAAGCAAGCCGCCGAATACGGCAGCAGCGGGGCGGACCCGTATCCCGGCAGGGCTTAAGCTGATGCTCGACAAGGCGAAAAACCTCATTCTGCCGTCACGGCGCAGCGACGTGCCGCCCTTCATCGTCATGGATGTGATGGCGGCGGCGGCGCAGGTCGAGGCGCAGGGCCGCCACGTCGTCCATATGGAGGTTGGCCAGCCATTCCAGCCGGCACCGAAGACGGCGCTGGAAGCGGCGCGCGCGGCGCTTTCCGGCCGCATCGCCTATACCGAGGCGCTCGGCATGCCGTCGCTGCGCGGCCGCATCGCGCGTCACTATGCCGACACCTACGGCCTCGATCTCGATCCGGCGCGTGTGGTGGTCACGACCGGCTCATCCGGCGGCTTCATGCTGGCCTTTCTGTCGCTGTTCGAGGCTGGAGACAGGGTGGCGCTCGCCAATCCCGGATACCCGCCGTACCGCCACATCCTCACCGCGCTCGGCTGCGAGCCGGTGCTGATCGAGACCTCTGCCGCGACCCGATGGGTCATGTCGCCGGAGGCGCTGCTCGCGGCGCACCGGGACAAGCCGCTCGCTGGCCTCCTGATCGCAAGCCCGGCCAATCCGACCGGCACGATGATGGACAAGGAGAGTCTGGGGCGCCTCATCGCTGCGGCAGAAGCCGAAGGCATCAAGGTGATCTCCGACGAGATCTATCACGGGCTCGATTATGCCTTCGCTGCGGAGACGGCGGCCAAGCTCACCGATCACGCCGTGATCATCAATTCGTTTTCGAAATATTTCTGCATGACCGGCTGGCGCGTCGGCTGGCTGGTGATGCCGGAAGCGCTGACGCGCTCGGTCGAGCGGCTGCAGCAGAACTTTGCCATCTCGGTGCCGGCGCTGTCGCAGATTGCCGCCGAAGCGGCTTTCGACGGCCGCGACGAGATGGATGCCGTCAAGCATGTCTACGAAGCGAACCGGCGGGTTCTTGTCGATGGCTTGCCGAAAGCCGGCCTCGACAAGTTTCTTCCTGTCGATGGCGGGTTCTATCTCTATGCCGATGTGTCACGCTTCTCCAATGACAGCCTCGATTTCGCCAAGCGCATGCTGAACGAGGCGGGCGTTGCGGCGACGCCGGGCATCGACTTCGATCCGGTCAACGGCCACAACTATCTGCGCTTCTGCTACGCCGGCTCGACGCCCGAGATGCACGAGGCCGTGCAGCGGATCGGAGCGTGGCTCAATCGCTGAGCGAGCGGCCCGCCTGCTCTTGTTACTTTCCGTCGGCAATGGCCTCGAGCACCGCATGTGCCGCCGCGATGCGCGCCGCTATCGGCATGTTGCGGTTGGACAGGATGACGACGCCGATCTGTTTTTCCGGCACGAAGGCGGCGTAGGCGCCGAAGCCCCGGGTCGATCCGGTCTTGTTGAACAAGGTCGGGCCTGACGGCGCGCGCGGCGGCTTGAGTGCCGTGGCCGCATTCGGCTCGAAAATCATCTTGTCACTGTTGCCAGCCAGAAGCCGCTCCAGCGGGACGGGGTAGGGATATTGCTCCCAGCCGAGGCCCTGCACCATATCGCCGACCTTGAAGTAGCCGACATGCGTGCCTTCGATGGCGCGGCGTATCAACGGGTCGAGATTGTCAGGCCGGATGTTGGCCTCGATGTAGCGGATCATGTCGGCGGCTGAGGCCTTGATGCCGTAGGCTTCCGCCGCGAAGGGCGCCGTGCCGGCGCGGACCGGCTTGTTGGTGCGGTCGTAGCCCCACGCATAGTCGGCCATCGCCGCCTGCGGGACGCGGATGTAGCTATGGGCGAGGCCGAGTTTGGGAAGGATCTCGCGTTCGACAAGGTCGGTATAGTCGCCCTTCATCGCCAGCGCGGCGACATGGCCGAACAGGCCGAGGCTCGGATTGGAATAGCGCCGCTGCGTGCCGGGCGCCGCTGACGATTTCCACTTTTGCAGGAAGGCCGTTGCATCGGCTTCGGACTTGATGGCGCCGGGAAACAGCAACGGCAAACCGCCCGCGGTGTAGGTGCCGAGATGAAGCATGGTCGCCTTGTCGACGGCAGTGCCTTTCAACGCCGGCATGTGCTGGCCGGGGTGGTCGTCCAGCGACAGTTTGCCGGTCACCACGCCATAAGCGGCCAGCGTCGCCGCGAAGGTCTTGCTGATCGAGCCGATCTCGAACAGCGTGTCCTTCGTCACCGGCGTCTGCAACTCCTTGGAGGCGACGCCATAGGTGAAGAAGTATTGTTGCCCGCCCACGGTCACGCCGACGGCGATGCCGGGCACGTCATGTTGCGCGAGCAGGGGACGGATGGTGCGCTCGACCGTTGCGGCGAGCTTCTCGGGCGCTTCGGCGGCAGCAAGTGCGGCCGGGGTCAATGTGCTTGTTACGACAGCCAGCACGGCCGTCATCGTCGTGGCGAATTTCAAGTCGCTTCCTCGCACGTATCAGGCAGGCCGCGATCACGCCGCAGCAATGTGGCAGCAGCGCGACGCCATGCTTTGCGACGAAGTCAGTGCGAGTGTCAGAACTCGACGTCGAGTTCGACCACTTCGTCCGGCTCGGCCAGCGCGCCTTCGATCCATTCCTTCACCGCCGGCAGGTTCATGATCGCCTGGCAATAGGCAGCGCAATCGGAATCGAGCTTGACGTCGTAGGTGATGAAGCGCGTCACCACCGGCGCGAACATCGCGTCAGCCATGGTCGGCGTGTCGCCGAACAGGAACGGGCCTTTGCTTTTGGCCAGGCACTCGCGCCAGATCGAGATGACGCGTTCGATGTCGGCCTGCGCGCCAACCCAGACCTTGAAGCCGGGGTGCCGGGCTTTCAGATTCATCGGCAGCGCCGAGCGCAGATTGGTGAAGCCGGAATGCATCTCGCCGCTGACCGAACGGCAATGCGCACGGTCGGCGCGGTCATTGGGTAATAGCGTGCAGTTCGGAACGTTCTCGCTGAGATATTCGGCGATCGCGAGCGTGTCCCAGATCTTCACGCCGTCATGTGTCAGCGCCGGCACCAGGAAGGAGGGCGACAGCAGCAAGAGTTCGGCGCGCGTCGAGGGATCGTCGCTGCCCACCGGCTGCTCGTCGAAATCGAGCCCGGCGAATTTGCACAACAGCCAGCCGCGCATCGACCACGAACCGTAGTTCTTGCTGGCGATGGTGAGGGTGGCTTTCGCAGGCGCGAACGAATCCATGGGAATACGATGTCCTCATCGATAAGCAGCCCGGCACCGCTAGCTTAGACGAAAGTGCAGGCTAATCAATCGTTTCCGCGCCGATTTGCCGGCCGCAGCCAAGGATTGTCCCCATGGCGGCCGGTACCGGGGCCGTTTGGCCCTTGCCAAGATTTATCTCGCAGCGCAGCATGAAATGAACTAGCGTCGATAAATAGAGGGCTCGCCGGGGTCCTCCGGGGATTGGATGCTCTATCAAACCTATCAAGCGCAGTCGGATTTCTTCGATCCATTGCGCAAATTTGCGGCTTTGGCTGCGGACTCCGTCGGGGCACAGCTCAACGGCGCGCTGCGGCCGTCGTTCTGGGGCAATCTCGGCGCCGGTTATGAACTGATCGCACGCGCCACTCTCACTCACAGCCGGCCGAGCTACGGCATCGACAGTGTCACCGTCGGTAATCAGGAAGTCGCGGTCACCGAAGAGGCGGCCGATGTGACGCCGTTCGGCACGCTGCTTCATTTCAAGAAAGACATCGATCAGGCCCAGCCGCGCGTGCTCATCATCGCGCCGCTGTCCGGGCATTTCGCGACGCTGTTGCGTGCGACCGTGCGCACCATGCTGGCCGAGCACGACGTCTACATCACCGACTGGCACAATGCGCGCGACGTGCCTTTGTCGGCCGGCGACTTCGGCTTCGAGGATTATACGGCGCATCTCATCCGCTTCCTCGACAAGATCGGGCCGGGCGCGCATATGATGGCGGTGTGTCAGCCTTGCGTATCGGCGCTGGTCGCGGCGAGCGTGATGGCGCAAGGCGATCATCCGGCGCAGCCGCGGTCTATGACGCTGATGGCCGGGCCGATCGACACCCGCATCCAGCCGACCAAGGTCAATGAGCTCGCCAAGAGCAAGTCGATCAAATGGTTCGAAGAGAACATGATCGCCACGGTGCCGGCGCGCTATGCCGGCGCGGGCCGGCGGGTTTATCCGGGTTTCGTTCAGCTGATGGCCTTCATGTCGATGAACATGGACCGGCATCTCAAGGCGCATCGCGAGCTCTATGAGAACATCGCCAAGGGCAACACCGAGAAAGCCGAGCAGACCAAGGCGTTTTACGACGAATATTTCGCCGTGCTCGATCTTGCCGCCGAATTCTATCTCGAGACCGTGCAACTGGTGTTCCAGGAGCATACGCTGCCGCTCGGCCAGTTGACCTATCAGGGTCAGAAGGTGGAGCCGGCGGCGATCAAGCGCACCATGTTGTTTACGGTCGAAGGCGAGCGCGACGACATCTGCGCGGTGGGACAGACGCTCGCGGCGCATGATCTGTGCACGTCGCTGCGACCCTATCGCAAGCGGCATTACATGCAGGCCGGTGTCGGCCATTACGGCGTTTTTTCCGGCAAGAGCTGGCAGAACCAGATCTATCCGCAGGTCAAGAACGTCATTTTGCAGAGCGACTGAGCTGACCGATACCGACCTTCCAGCTCCGCGCCACACGGTCTACGAGGACGTGCTGGCGATCATCACCGGCACGCTGTTCATTTCGTTCGCGCTTGCCGTGTTCAAGCTCGCCGGATTGCTCACCGGCAGCACGGCCGGGGTGGCGTTTCTGGTTTTCTACACGACCGGTCTGCCGTTCGGCGCGGTGTTCTTCGTCATCAACCTGCCGTTCTACATCCTCGCCTTTCTGCGCATGGGCTGGCGCTTCACCGCGAAGACTTTCGTTGCCGTGGCGCTGACCTCGGTCATGACCGAGCTGCACATCCGTTTCATCCACATCACGGACGTCAACCCGTTCTATGCTGCCGTGTTCGGCGGCCTGCTGATGGGCGTCGGTTTCATCGTGCTATTCCGGCATCAAGCCAGTCTGGGCGGCGTCAACATCCTCGCGCTCTATGTGCAGGACCGCTACGGCGTCCGCGCCGGAAAGTTTCAGCTTGTCGTCGATCTCACCGTGCTTGCCGCGTCGTTCTTCATCGTCAGCCCGATGGCCTTGCTGGCCTCGGTGATCGGCGCCTGCGCGCTCAACATGGTGATCTGGATCAACCACCGGCACGATCGCTACATTGCGTGGTCGGCGCCTTAGGCTCGCCGCCAATAAAAAAAGCCCGCCGGTCGCGAAACCGGCGGGCTTTCTTTTTGCGTTGGCGTCAGGTGATGCCGAGCAGCATCAGCACGAGGATGAGGCTGATCGGAACGCCGAGGAGCCACAACAGAATAGGCATGAGTTTTTCTCCTCTATTGCCAGGTTGAGTTATTCGGCGGGCGCGGTGTGCACGCGGCCGCGCGCATCGGTCCACCATGCGCGATTGCGCAGGTTGCCGCCTTCGATTGCCGCCAGTGACGCCGCGAGCGCGCTGGCGAGCAGGGCGAAGGCCAGCCAGAAGGCCGCCGCGGCGGACGACTTGCGCGCCTTGTCGGCCGCAGTCTGCGCCTGCGTGATGATCTGATCGACGCGCTGACGGGCTTGCGCTTCCGGCAGGCCGGTTTGCGTGGCGACAAGCTGGGTCAGGTAAGTGCGATCGGGATCGGTGATGCTGCCGCCCTTGATCATCGCCGGAGCGATGAGGCGGGCGATCGATGCACGGTTGACCGCGATGCCGGTGCGGGCCGGCAACTGGCCGCCTTGCAGAGTCGGCGCAATCTGGCTGTTCTCGACCGGCGTCGTGGCTTGCTGCTGTGCATCGGCAGGGACGGCGGTGGCCGGGCGCTCATTGGCCGGATTGGTCCGCAGCAGCGCATCGACATACATGTCGGCGGGCTGCGAGCCGGCGACCGCAAGGCCAGCGCCGGTGGTGCCGACGATGGCGGTCATGGCGCCGCCAAGGATGGTGGCCACCGCGAGGGTCGCAACCGCCCAGGTGACGAGGCCATGCGCAGAGTCACGGAAGTAGCGCTCGTTAGAATGCACCGCGCCCCATTGCGGGCGCAGCCGGCCCGCGATGTAGCCGCCGATGGTCGACGACAGCATGGCGACGACGATCAGGAAGATGCCGCCGCCGATGGTGAAGGTCGATGCGGAGACGCCCTGGCCGCTCCACGGCGAGATCACCGAAAAGCCGACGCCGACACCGAACGCGACCAGGATGAGAGTGATAGCGGCCGCGGTCGCCGCGCCTGCAATGATGGCATGCCAACTCACCGCTGCCCCGGCATCTTCGGGGGCGGTCACGATATCGATTTCCGTCATAGACATGAGCCCAGCTCTCCACTGACGTGGCCAATGAAATGGCTTGCCACGTTTATGGCGCGTCAACCGATGCTGTGCGGAATGGTTCCGGGCGCGCGGCGCGGAATGAGAGCAGGGCGGGGATGTATGTCTTTCGACGTAATCGCCTTAGCGGCGGAAACCTTCGACGACGCTGCGCACGCGTTCTGCCGCGCGTTCGGAATCGGACTTGCGCAGCTTGGCCAGCCTTGCGTCGCAGTCGATATGTTCCTTGTACTCGATGGCACCGGTCCAGTTGTCGAAGGAGTGCTCCTGGCACATCTCGGGATCGACGAAGAGGATCGTGCCCTGGCGGTGCGCGAGCGCAGCCTTCAGCGCTGCCTGGCGGGCGTCCTCGGCGATTTTTTCCTGGGACAGTTCGATCTGCGCCGGCCGGAGTTTCGGTACGACGAAAACGAGCACCGACAGCATGCCCACGAGAAACGCGGCGCCGAGGGCGAGGCCGACAATGTCGGTCGCGCGAAGCTGCTTGCGTAAGTGGGGTCGCACCAGACGGGCGGTGGCCATGACAATTCCAGACCGGACAATTCCAGACGGCCGGGTAAACCGGCGTTAGCCTTGGACCTTAAGCCCCGCCGCTTGCGGTCGCTTAAAGAACTTGCCTCAAATTTTAGGGAAAGTTCCGTCGCCGGAACGGGCGCGATCAGAGGGTATAGGCGGTGCGGAAACCGCCCCATTTCTTGCCGAAAACGCGGATCGGCGCACCGATTTCCCACATCATCACAACCCTGTCGCCCATATCGCGCGGGTAGTTCTGGATGATGTAGGGGCGCACCACGCGGCCGGCCGACAGGCCGGCGCGGTCGTCGAAAATGCGGCGGTTGCGGCTGTGTGCGGCATTCCAGATCGGATCGTTCGGCCGCTGCGGCTGCGAGTATTCGGCGTTGTGGACGGGCAGGTAGCCGTTGCGATCCACCGCGACGCAAAAGACCATGCGCGGGTCGCTCGCCAGCAGCGGCTCCTGTACGCCCGGCAACAGCGCCTCGCACAGCGACAGGAAGCGCGTGCGATATTGCTGCGGCTCGGTGCCGGGGATTGGCAGATAGTTATTGTCGAACAGGTCGTCGAGCGCGATACGCCCGGCGTTCACCGCATTCTCGAACAGGGTCGAGATGCGGCCCGCGGCATCGATGGCGCGTGCGATGAATTCCTTGTTGGCAGCACGGATCGCGGCGAGGCGGCCTTCGAGATTGACTTTGGTGCTGGGCGCCAGGGCCCCAAACCGCAAATGCAGTCCGAGCGGCGATTGATTGACGAGGTGAACTTCGCATGGACCGACGCCGGCGATCTCGGCGTTCAGCACAGTGCCGGTGCGAAGCTCTTTCGGCTGGGACAGCCGCACCAGCAGCCCGCCCTCTGAGATATCGGCCGTCTGGCCGCGCAGCGCCACGCCGGCGATGTCAAGCGAGACGTCGAGTTCGCAGGGCAGGCGCTCATGCTGGCGGCGGTCGCCGATATCGGTCAGGCGCAGGAAAATGACGCAGCGCGTCTTCAGCTTCTCGGCGAGGTGGCCGGCTTCCTGGCCCGAACGATCGACGGCGTCGCCATGCGCGGTGGCATCCGCCGCGGCTTGCCGGATTTGACCGGCGCCATCGGCGACGGCGCCGATGAAGGCCGAGGTTTCGTTGGCATTGCGCGAGAGGCCATCGGTGGTCTGCACCTGCGCTTGCACCGCCTCGGCGATTGACGAGAACACCGGCCGCACCGCCTTTGTCGCATCGGAGATGCGATGCACGGCGGCGATGGAGGCGGCCGCGGCCTTCTGCAGCGTTTCGATCTTGCGCGTGATGTCCTCGGTGGCGGCCTGCGTGCGGACCGACAGTTCTTTCACCTCGGCGGCGACGACAGCGAAACCGCGGCCGGCGGCGCCGGCGCGCGCCGCTTCGATGGTGGCGTTGAGCGCGAGCAGGTTGGTCTGGCGCGCCACATTGGCGATGAGATTGACCACCTTGCCGATGTCGCCAATCGAGGACTTGAGTTCATCGACGCTTTTGTTGGCGGCGCTGGCGGCGGCTTCGGCATCGTCGGTCAGAGCGCCGGCGGCTTTGACGCGCTGATCGATTTCGCCGGCCGACTGCGCCAGTTCGACGGTGGCCTCGGCAACCTGGCCGGCATCGCGCCGGGCGTCCTGCGACTGGGCGGCAAGGTCTTCGCTGCGGGAGCGGATCGAAGCGAGCGCCCGGGCGGAGGCGCTGGTGCCGGAATGGACGGCCTCGGCCGCCTGCGCCACGTCGCGGATCATGGCGCCGAGATCGAGTTCGATCAGATCGATGGTCTCGCGCACGGAAGCGGCGGTGGCAGCCGTTGCGGCGTCTTGTTCGGCGGCGAGTAGCGGGGAATCGACAACCGGCATCGAGACATCAGGCAAAGCCTGACCGTCTCGCGATTGCGATGTCGCCTTGAGCTTCGTCCCCATCATTACGGTATAGGATTACGCGGGATGGTTAATTTCGCCTTAAAGCTGTATTTGGCTGCTATTTCGTCGCATCTGATGCCGGTTGAGGCCCCGACCGGGGCGCGCAGCGGACCCGATGGCGGGGCTCTTCCATTACCGTGACCGGTACCTACATCTCGGTCCGACCCTCAATACAAGAATGCAAACATGCTCGACTTCACGCCTCCTTCCCCTGAGGAAGACGCTGGCGTGGGTGCGGCCGCGGCCGCTCCTGCGCTGGATCAAGAGTTTGAATCGGACGCCGGCCTTCTCGATGCCTATTCGCGGGCGGTGACTTCAGTTGCCGACACCGTCGGACCGGCCGTGCTGCGCGTCGAAACGCGCGCCGCCGGTAACCGGCCCGGTGGCACCGGCTCCGGCGTCACCATCGCGCCGGACGGCCTGGTGCTCACCAACTGCCACGTCGTGGAAGGCGCCAAGGAGATCAGGCTGCTCGATACCGAGGGCCGGGTGATGGAAGCCCGTACGATCGGCGTCGATCCTGACACAGATCTGGCGCTGCTGCGCGCCGGCGCGGTGCGGGACCTGCCGCACGCCGCACTCGGTGATTCCAAATTACTACGCCGCGGCCAGTTGGTCGTCGCCATCGGCAATCCGCTTGGCTTTGAATCGACGGTGACCGCCGGCGTCATCTCGGCGCTCGGCCGTTCGCTGCGCGCGCGCAACGGCCGGCTGATCGAGGACGTGATTCAGACCGACGCGGCGCTCAATCCCGGCAATTCCGGCGGCCCCCTGGTGTCGTCGCGCGGTGAAGTAATCGGCATCAACACCGCGGTGATCCGCGGCGCGCAGGGCATCTGCTTTGCCGTCGCCGCCAACACCGCGCAATTCGTGCTGTCCGAACTCATCCAGCACGGCCGCGTGCGGCGCGGCTACATCGGTGTTTCGGGTCAGACGGTGGAGGTGCCGCGGCGGCACGCACGCAACGCGGAAATCGAAAACCGCACCGGCGCGATGGTGTCCGGTCTCGAAAAAAGCGGACCGGCGGAGCGGGCGGGATTGATGTCGTTCGACACCATCGTGCGTGTCGATGGCGAAGCCGTGACCGGCGTCGACGATCTGATCCGCATTCTCAACGGCGACCGCATTGGCCGGTCGGTTGCGTTCGACGTGCTGCGGCGCGGACAGTTGCGTTCATTCGACGTAACGCCACTCGAACGGCCGGCGCCGAAGGCGGCGTAGCGGGCGATACAGTCTGCAACTGTCAGATCGGGGATTGCGCATTTTGCGTTCCCGCTTGCGCGCGGGAACGCACGGAGACTGAAGCAGTCCCGATAAACCGGATTACTGCGCCTTCTCTTCGGTCTCTTCGTCCGCGGGCGGCGCAGCGGCAGGCGTCGCCGCCGGCTTCTTGGACTTGGCCTGCTTGAGCGCATCCTGACGCGCCTTGGGCTCGTAGTTGCCGGCACCCATGCACTTCTTCATGAAGGCATCGCGCTTGGCGCCGGTCAGCTTGTCGTGTTCTGCGCCGGCCTTGCAGGTTTCCATCTTCTCCTGCTTGGTCGCGGCAGCGGCAGGCTGCGCGGCCAAAGCCAGCGGCAGAAGGCTCGCCAGCGCGAGCGTGGTGATCTTGAGCTGCGGCAAGATCTTGAGCATGGGTGTCGTCCCTTCGCGTCGGGTTCCACGCTGCGCGCGGAACATAAATAATTATAGCACGCTTTCACCGAGTCCGGCTGGCCTCGCGCACCGCGGCGATTCCGCCGCGGGTCCGATGTGGTGGCCGATTGCGGCTAACTCTTGTCGCCGAGCAAGCGCTTGGCCCACCAGCCACGCTTCGGCGGTTCCGCCGCCGCAGGTGACGAAAGGATCGGCGTTGGTGCGGGCGCCGGCGGGACCGGTGCAGCCGTCGCCGTCGATTCGCTCGTCCCAACGGGCGCAGGTTCGCGGATGGTCGAACGGCGGCGTGGTGCCGCTTCCGATGTCGGTTCGCTCGCAGCCGGTGTGGTCGGCGAAGGCGCCGGTGCTGCCTGGTGAACCGGAGTCGGCTGCGGGAAGGGCGGCGCCATCAGGCCGGCATCCTCATCGCTGAGGACCGGATGCGGCGCGCCTTCCGAGGTTTCATGCACGCCCCGTTCGGCGAACGCGCCGTTCTGCTCGCCGGCCTCGCGGCCGTTGCCCTGAACGCCTTCGTCACCGCGCTGACGGTTGCGGCGTCCGCCACGGCGTCCGCGACGGCGGCGGCGGCGCGGGTCGCCATTGGCTTCGCTGCCTTCGGTGGCGGCTTCTTCGCCTTCCTGTTCGGGAGCGGATAAATCTTCCTCCGGCGAACCGGCGTCATGATCTTCATGCGCGACAGTGTGCTCGCCGAGATTCTGCTGCTGCGGTGGCTGCTGGTCGTCGCGCGGACCGCCACGACCGCGACCGCGGCCACGCCCCCGACGCTTGCGGCGACGGCGGCTGCCATCGCGCTCGGCTTCGCCGTCTTCCGTGCCTTCCGCTTCGGTTTCGTCCTCGGCGGCGTCGTCCTCGTCCTCACTGGCGGCGATGATTTCGTCTTCGTATTCCGGCTCCTCCGGAGCGACGAAGTCGTCTTCCTCGATGGCAATGGTCAAGGGCGGCGCGGCGGCGGCAATGGCCTTGGCCTGTTCGATGCTGTGGATCTGCTCGCCGCGCTCGACCATGTACGAGACCTGCGGCGCCACATTCGGATCGGCCGAGACGGTGATCGTGATGCGGAAGCGCTCTTCCAGCGCGCGCAGATGAGCGCGCTTGTGATTGAGCACATAGAGCGCGACGTCCGAGCGCGTGCGCACGGTGAGGTTATGCGTGCCGCCCTTGTTCAGCGTGTCCTCGATCGCGCGCAGCAACTGCAGCGCCACCGACGATACCGAGCGCACGTGGCCGAGGCCGCCGCACACCGGGCATTTCTCGGTCGAACTCTCCAGCACCGAAGTGCGGATGCGCTGGCGCGACATTTCGAGCAGGCCGAAATGCGAGATGCGGCCGACCTGGATGCGGGCGCGATCGTGCTTGAGCGCCTCTTTCATGCGCCGCTCGACCGTGCGGTTGTTGCGGCCTTCGTCCATGTCGATGAAGTCGATGACGATGAGACCGGCGAGATCGCGCAGGCGAAGCTGGCGCGCCACTTCGTCGGCGGCTTCGCAATTGGTCTTGAGCGCGGTGTCCTCGATGTGATGCTCGCGCGTGGCGCGGCCGGAGTTCACGTCGATGGCGACGAGCGCCTCGGTCTGGTTGATGACGATGTAACCGCCCGACTTGAGCTGCACGGTCGGCTGGAACATGGCGTCGAGCTGGCTCTCGATGCCGTAGCGCGTGAACAGAGGTTGCGCATCGGAATAGAGCTTCACGTTCTTGGCATGCGTCGGCATCAGCATGCGCATGAAGTCGCGCGCTTCCTTATAGCCGGCTTCACCCGCAACGATGATCTCGTCGATGTCCTTGGAATAGAGATCGCGGATCGAACGCTTGATCAGCGAGCCTTCCTCGTAGACGAGGGTGGGGGCCATCGACTTGAGCGTCAGATCGCGCACCGTCTCCCACAACCGCAGCAGATATTCGAAGTCGCGCTTGACCTCCATCTTGGTACGGGCGGCGCCTGCGGTGCGCAGGATCACGCCCATGCCTTCCGGCACTTCGAGTTCCTGAGCGATTTCCTTGAGGCGGCTGCGGTCTTCGCCGGAGGTGATCTTGCGCGAAATGCCGCCGCCGCGCGCGGTGTTCGGCATCAGCACCGAGTAGCGGCCGGCGAGCGACAGATAGGTCGTCAGCGCCGCGCCCTTGGAGCCGCGCTCTTCCTTGACGACCTGCACCAGCATCACCTGGCGGCGCTTGATGACTTCCTGGATCTTGTAGTTGCGGCGAAAGCGCGGCTTGCGGTCTTCGACTTCTTCGAGCGCATCGGCGCCGCCGACGGATTCGACCTGCTCCGGCTCGTCGTCGTGATGATCGTCGCCATTGCCATCACTCTGACCGTTGTCGTCGTGCTCGTCGTCGCCGTTCTGTTCGTCGCCGTTATGGTCGGCAACGATCGACTGCGCGTCGGGCAAGAGAGCCTCGTCGGCGGTTTCGGCGTGATCGTCGCCGCCTTCGGGTTGGACGGCGACCGGCTGTTCGTCAGCCGTCTCGACGGCGGCCGGCGTTTCAATATGCGACTGCCGCAGCGGCGGCAGGTCAAGTTCCTCCGACGTCGGCAGCGGCTGCATGTCGGCAGGTGCTTCAGCGGATGTATCGACGTCGGCCGAAGCCGGAGCGTCGGACAGCGGAAATTCGGTGCGATCGTTCTCGGTCGGCGAGATGCCGCCGAGCGCGGCTTCGGCGATCGCCTCGCTGGAGACTTCGCCCGTCGTCTCGTTCGACGTTTCAGCGACCGCCTCGGAGCGGCTGGCGTCGCGCGAGCGGTCGGAGCGGCGATGACGGTTGCGGCGGCCGCCGCGGCTGGCGCGGTTTTCGTGCTCGGCTTCGGCCTGGCGGGCGTCCTGCTCTTCCTGGGCGAGCAAGGCCTGCCGGTCGGCGACCGGGATTTGATAGTAGTCGGGGTGGATTTCCGCGAAGGCGAGGAAGCCGTGGCGGTTGCCGCCGTAATCGACGAAGGCCGCCTGCAGCGACGGTTCGACCCGGGTGACTTTGGCGAGATAGATGTTGCCGCGAAGCTGCTTGCGGTTAGCGGACTCGAAGTCGAATTCTTCGACGCGATTGCCGCGCAGCACGACCACCCGCGTTTCTTCCGGGTGGGTCGCGTCGATCAACATTTTGTCGGGCATTGGAATATCTCACTGAGGCCGTCCGGCCCGCCGGTTCGCGCAACGATGGCGCGAGCCGGGGCGCGACCCGAAGAACGGATCGGCGGCGCGGGGAGGATGCCTGATGGGGGTTTGAAGGGTGGGGCGCGTTTTCACGCCGGAACAGGTCAAGGCCGCGAAGCCGGCTGAAGCCCAAGCAGTAGCGTGCCGTCACGATGGGTTCGCGAAAGCGATGGACTTCGAATGGCTTGTGCTGCGACCTTGGCAGCATAAATGTGCGACCCGTAGCGCTTGCGGCGACGCCAAAAACAGGGCGCTGCCGAGATTTCTCATCGCTGACCGGCTGGAGCGCGGGTGGCCAATACGGGGCCAATCGCTGTTCCGGGTGTCCTTGCACCAAGAATCTTGAAGAAACTTGGCACCAAGGGTTTCGGCTCGCTTCGCCGTCCGATCGGCCTGCCTCCTTGGGGGGACCGATCTGGACTGGCGGGCCGGGATGCCCGAACGCGGCACAACCGGAACTAAACCGTCAGCCCTGCCTATGTACGGCCGGAATCTGCTGTTGGCAAGCAAGGGGTTGCCGGCCGGGGTCGCAAACGTCACACCTTCGTGGGAAATGACGCCAAAGACGGCCGAAAACTCAACTTCCATTAACCGGCGCAGCCGCTAATGGGGTAAAACGCGTCTCCGGAAGGGTCGGATTCGGTGGCACGTCGGAAAACTGCAATTTTGGCGTTTATCGCTGCCCTCGCAGGCGGCTGGATGGTGGCTGGCCTGGCGATGGCCCAGACCGTCCAGCTTCCGGCCGTGACTGGCGTCCGGGTCGGAGGTGACGGCCAAAAGACCCGGTTCATCATGGACTTGAGCCAGAAGATCGATGTCGCGGCTTTCGCGCTCGCCAACCCGTACCGGGTGGTCGTCGACATGCCGCAGGTCGCCTTCCGCCTGCCGGACAAGATCGGTGAGCAGAGCCGGGGGCTGGTCAAGGCGTTCCGCTACGGCCTGATCATGCAGGGCGGCTCCCGGGTCGTGCTCGACACTGCCGGCCCCGTGAAGATCGAAAAGGCCTTCGTGCTGGAGGCCGAAGCCGGCGAGCCGGCCCGTCTGGTCATCGATCTGGCTGTCACGGACCGCGCCAGTTTCATGCGGGCTCTCACGCTCGACAATGGACCCGAGCGGCGGTTGACCGGCAAGATGCCGGAAATGCCCCCCAAAGCCGACAATGACAGCCGGCCGCTGATCGTGCTCGATCCGGGGCATGGCGGGATCGATCAGGGCGCGCGGGCGCAGACCGGCCAACTGGAAAAGGACCTGGTCCTGCAATTTGCGCAAACCCTGCGCGCCCGGTTGGAGAAGACCGGCAAGTACCGCCTCGCCATGACGCGCACTGACGACACATTCATCCCGCTCACCGACCGGGTGAAATTCAGCCGGTCGAATGGCGCGGCGCTGTTCATCTCGGTTCACGCCGACGCGCTGCCCAAAGGCGAGGGCCAGGCGGAAGGCGCCACGATCTACACCCTGTCCGAAACCGCCTCCGACGCCGAGGCGGCGCGGTTGGCCGAGGCCGAGAACAAGGCCGATGCGATTGCCGGCGTCGATCTGACGGCGGAGCCGGACGACGTTGCCAGCATCCTGTTCGACCTCGCGCAGCGTGAAACCAAAACCTATTCAATGAAGTTTGCCCGTTCAGTGGTCGGCGAACTCAAAACTGCGGCGCGGCTGCACAAGCAGCCCCTGAAGTCGGCCGGCTTTAAGGTGCTGACCGCGCCGGACGTGCCTTCGGTGCTGATCGAACTCGGCTACATGTCCACCAAGGACGACCTCAAGCTCATGATCTCGGATGCCTGGCAGACCAAGACGGCGGGGGCGGTGGCGCAGGCCATCGATAACTTCTTCGGGCCGCGGCTGGCACGCGGTCAGGCGGGGGCCAACTGATGACGCCAAATGACAGGTTTTGCGCTGGAAATCGGCCTCAGTTTCAACATAAAAGCGGTCAAAGTGTCAGTCTTGCCATGGACTTGACCGCCGTGACCGCAAAGTCCGGGATGTCGATGCCCGAAACCTCAGGGGACAGCGCCGCCACGGGCGGCCGTTGCATCGCTCGCTCATGAAATTTCTTCTGCGCTTCCTCGGCTTTCTGTTTGCGGCGGGCACCATCCTGTTCGTCGTCGGCGTAGCCGCGGTGTCGGGCCTGTTGTGGCACTACTCCAAGGATCTGCCGGACTATTCGCAATTGCGCGATTACGAGCCGCCGGTGATGACGCGCGTCCACGCCGCCGACGGCTCGCTGGTCGGCGAGTATGCACGCGAGCGTCGCCTCTATCTGCCGATCCAGGCGGTGCCGAAGCTCGTCATCAGCGCCTTCCTCGCCGCCGAAGACAAGAACTTCTACGAACACGGCGGTCTCGACTTCACCGGCATTGCGCGCGCCGGGTTCAACTACCTCCAGAATTTCGGCTCGAACCGCCGCCCGCAGGGCGCCTCGACGATCACACAGCAGGTCGCCAAGAACTTCCTGCTGACCAACGAACTGTCGATGACGCGCAAGATCAAGGAAGCGCTGCTGGCGCTCAAGATCGAGCGCACCTATTCGAAGGACAAGATCCTCGAGCTCTATCTCAACGAAATCTATCTCGGTCTCGGCGCTTACGGCATCGCCGCCGCCTCGCTGGTCTACTTCGACAAGAGCGTGGGTGAACTGAATATCCAGGATGCCGCCTATCTTGCCTCGCTGCCGAAGGCGCCGAACAACTATCATCCGTTCCGCCAGCGCGAGCGCGCGCTGGAGCGCCGCAACTGGGTCATCGACCGCATGGCGGAGTCAGGCTTCATCAAGACCGCCGACGCCGAAGCCGCCAAGAAGACGTCGCTCGGTGTTTCCACCAAGACCAGCGTCGCGCACACATTCTCGGCCGAATATTTCGCCGAGGAAGTGCGCCGCGAACTTTACGAGCGCTACGGCGAAAAGAAGCTGTACGAAGGCGGCCTGTCGGTGCGCACCACGCTCGATCCCAAGATGCAGGTGATCGCGCGCAAGGCGCTGACCGACGGCCTCGTCAAATATGACGAGGCGCATGGCTATCGCGGGCCCTTTGCCAAGATCGATATTTCCGGCGACTGGGGCACCAAGCTCGCCGATGTGAAGACGTTGAACGACATCGCGCCATGGCGCGGCGCCGTGGTGCTCGAGGTCAGCGACCAGTCAGCCCGCGTCGGCCTGCAGCCGGGCCGCGATCCGGCCGGCCGCGTCGATCGCGCGCGCGACATCGGCATCCTGCCGCTCGACAACATGAAGTGGGCGAGGGTGTCCGGCAAGGCGCCGGCCAAGGTCGGCCAGGTGCTCAACCCGGGCGACGTCATCTATGTCGAGGCCGACGCCAAGAAGGAAGGCACGTTCCGTCTGCGCCAGGTGCCGGAAGTCTCAGGCGGCATTGTCGTGCAGGATCCGTGGACCGGGCGCGTGCTCGCCATGGTCGGCGGCTTCTCTTACGACCAGAGCCAGTTCAACCGCGCCACGCAGGCGCTGCGTCAACCAGGCTCGTCGTTCAAGCCGCTGGTGTACGCCACCGCGCTCGACAACGGCTATACGCCGTCATCGGTGGTGCTCGACGCGCCGATCGAACTCGACCAGGGTCCCGGCCTCGGCGTGTGGAAGCCGGAAAACTACGAAAACAATTTCTTCGGTCCCTCGACCTTGCGCTTCGGCATCGAGCATTCGCGCAACGTGATGACCGTGCGCCTGTCGCAGGACATCGGCATGCCGCTGATCGCCGAATATGCGAAGCGCTTCGGCGTCTATGACAACCTGCCGCCTTATCTGTCGTTCTCGCTCGGCGCCGGCGAGACCACGCTGCTGCGCATGGTCACGGCCTATTCGATGATCGACAATGGCGGCCGCAAGGTAAAGCCGACCTTGATCGACCGCATCCAGGATCGCTACGGCCACACCGTCTATCGTCACGATGAGCGTGAATGTATCGGCTGCGTCGCGGCCAAGTGGGAGAACCAGCCGGAGCCGTCGCTGATCGACCGGCGCCAGCAGGTGCTCGATCCGATGACCGCGTATCAGATCACCTCGATCATGGAAGGTGTCGTGCAGCGCGGAACCGCCGGTGGCGTCGGCTTCCAGAAGGAAGTCGGCAAGCCTGTCGCCGGCAAGACCGGCACTACCAACGACTACAAGGATGCCTGGTTCGTCGGGTTCACCACCGATGTCACTGTCGGCGTCTATTTCGGCTTCGACAAGCCGCGCTCGCTCGGGCGCGGCGAAACCGGCGGCAAGCTTGCCGCGCCGGTGGTCAAGGACTTCATGAAGTATGCGCTCGCCGACAAGCCGGGCGCTCCGTTCCGCGTGCCGCCGGGCATCAAGCTGATCCGCGTCGACGTCAAGACCGGCGTGCGCGCCGGCCCCGATACGCAGAAGGCGATCCTCGAAGCCTTCAAGCCCGGCACCGCGCCGCCGGATGGCTATGCGACGGTTGGCTATGACAACGGGCAGGGCGGTCAGCCGGGCGGTGGTGGCTTCTTCGGCCAGCGCATTTCGCCGGAATCGGGCCGCGCCGTGCGTTCGGGCACCGGCGGGTTGTATTAGCCTCTCGTCATACGATGACGCTTACGCGGCCGGCGCTTGCGCCGGCCGTTGTCTTATGACGCGCCACAGATCGCCGAACAGCGACTTTATCGTCGCTTGTGCGTTCGTCGCCAGCAGCGCCGCCGCGAACACCATGGCGATGGCCGCGGACTCGCTGCGATAGGTGAAGTGCGAATGCGTCTGGGTGTGATTGTTGAGGATCTCGAACCACGCCATCGCAATGAGCGTCGGCCAGCTCAGCAGCAAAAAGCGCCGCCAGTCGAAAGCCTGCCAATGCGCACGCAGGAAGACAAACATCGCGGCGGCGAGTGCGGCGACGACGACGCTGCCGACCGAGATGAAAGATTGCAGGATCATGGTCAGCGTCGGGATCAGCGGATACATCGGCACGACGGAGTCGGCCTCGACGCCGTAAAGACGCAGCGCGATCTGCTTGATGATGGACAGGCCGGCCTGCTGGCCGTCCGGCGACATCCACACCGCGAGCAGCCATTCGGTGGCCCAGGTCACGCCGTAGCCGCCGAACCATGCGAGCGCGACGAACCCGGCCATCAGCAGGGCCGGGATAACCGTCTGCCTGGCGATCGGCATTGGGCTCTTCAATTCGGTCGCGATGACGATGAAGGCGAGCAGCATCGGCATCAGCGGCGGATTGATCAGGAAGTCGACGAAATTGAACACCGCGCCGAACGCGGCCGCCATGACAATGGCCAGCGTGAGATTGCGCGTCCTCGGATAGAGGAAGGCGAACAGCCCGGCGCCGGCGAGGATCAGGATCGTGCTCAGCGTATGCGTGGTGATGTTCCACATGCGCCAGATGTCGGTCAGGCTCATCTGCACGATGAAGAATGCAAGCGCCGGCGTGGCGCCGATCGCGCGACGCATGCCGATGAAATAGAACGCCGTCGCCGCATAGAGGAGTACGAGGTTGATCATGCGCACGGTCTCGAGGCTGAACACGCTCAGCATCGGCCACAGATAGACGCGGTAGCCGTGCCAGTAGCGCGCATAATCGGTGCGCTTGTCGGTCGCGACGCCTTTGGCGAGACTTTCGACTTCGCCGCAGGGGCCGACATAGGGCGAATGCATCACCGGCCGCAGCGCCGCAATCAACGGATCGGATTCGGGGTCGATCGCCACCAGAAGCCCGGCGCATTCGGTGAACTGGTGGCCGCCGCCATGCATGAACCGCGTCGGCTGCTCGTCGTTCGCCAGATAACCGTCGGCGAAGGCCTGGACGATATGGCCGCGGATGGCCGGCAGGTCGGAGGCGCTGCGCGTTGCGACGAGCAGGCCGACAAACAAAGGCTGGAGCAGGAGAACGAGGGCAATGGCCACAAGGCCCGCGGCTAAAACCCGCCGCAGCAGACGGTCGACCGGCAGGGGCGGTATGTCGCCGGTGGCGTTCGGGGCCAATGTCATCAAGGGGTATTCGAGCTCCGCTAGCCTCATCTCCTAGTCAAACCTCGGCGTGGCGTCGAGGCTGTCGGGTGTCCTGCGAAGGAGTTTTTCATGCGGTCTTTAATGTCCTTGACCTGTGTTCTGGGGGTGATCGCTGGCGGCGCTGCCGGTGCTGCGCCGGTCGAAGTTGGCGTGCGGCCGCAATTCCTGATCCGCCAGATCCGCAATCCGGATTTGAAGGCGAAGCTCGAAGCCTGTCTCGACAGACCGCTGGAGCGCAAGTTGTTCTCCATCGCGCATCGTGGCGCGCCCTTGCAGTTTGCCGAGCACACCGCCGAATCCTATGTCGCCGCGCACCGCATGGGCGCTGGCATTCAGGAATGCGACGTTGCCTTCACCAAAGACAAGAAGCTGGTCTGCCGTCACGCCCAGAACGACCTGCATACGACGACCAACATCCTTGGCACCCCTCTCGCCGCAAAATGCACCAAGCCGTTCACGCCGGCCGAAGGCGACAAGCCGGCCTCCGCCGAATGCCGCACCAGCGACATCACGCTGGCCGAGTTCAAGACGCTGACCGGCAAGATGGACGCCGCCGATACAAAGGCGACGAATGTCGCGGATTACATGAACGGCACCGCGCGCTGGCGCACCGATCTCTATGCGGCGGCCGGCGGCACGCTGATGACGCACGCCGAATACATTGCGATGGGCAGGAAGATGGGCGTCAAGTTTACGCCTGAACTGAAGACGCCATCGGTGGCGATGCCCTATGAAGGCTGGACGCAGGAACAATATGCGCAGGCGATGATCGACGAATATAAAGCCGCAGGCGTGCCGGCCGCAGACGTGTTTGCGCAATCATTCCGGCTGGCCGACGTGCTGTACTGGATCAAAGCCGAGCCGGAATTCGGCAAGCAAGCCGTCTATCTCGACGATCGCGATGAGACCGATAAGGCGTTCGATCCGATGAATGCCGCGACCTTCAAGCCGTCGATGAAGGAATTGAAGGCGCAGGGCGTCAATTATATTGCGCCGTCAATGCCGCTGCTGGTCACGGTCGAGAACGGCAAGATTGTGCCGTCGACCTACGCCAAGGAGGCCAAGGCCGCAGGGCTAAACATCATTACCTGGTCGCTGGAGCGCTCCGGCCCACTGCAAAAGGGCGGCGGCTATTACTACAAGTCGATCAACAGCGTCGTGAACAATGACGGCGTGATCTACGAAGTGGTGGACGTCCTGGCGCGGGAGGTCGGCGTTGTCGGCATTTTCTCCGACTGGCCGGCGACGGTGACTTTCTACGCCAATTGCATGGGGCTGAAGTAGGCCGGAGCCGGTCGGGCGCGTTTAAAGCTTGTCGCGAGCCGCCTGGCGCGAGGGGGATGGTCAGGCGGCTCGCGTGATCGACGGCGGCCAGGGAGGAATAAACCGCCGTGCGATCAGCCGTGATGCCCGGGTTCAGCTGTTCCTGAGCGCCTTTTCCAGCACGTCCATCATGCGGGTCAGCCAGCGGCGCGCCTGGCCTTCATTGCCGAAACGTCGATTGGCGAAGTCGGCAATTTTCGTCCAATCGAACGAAGCCGAGGCGAGGGCGGTACGGCCTTGCTGCAATACGTCCTCGTAAGCCGCACGCGTCTCAGGCGTGAGGCCGTTGACGGCCGCTTGCTCGTCGGTTTGGCCGGCGAGATCAGCGTCGGCGAACTGCCCGGCCAGATAGCCGTACAAGGCGTCAGGATGGCTCACGGGCAATGATCTTCCGGTGTGGCGGGCCGCGGAAACGACGTCAGCAGCAGACAATTATTGCCGCCGGTGGCCCGCAGCACAACACGGAAGGCGCAAGTTTGACTCCAGCCGATGGCGTTGGGCGGATTGCCGACCGTGAAGGCCACGGTGCCGATGTTCGCTGCATTGGCGTAGTCGAAGGCGCGCGTGGTGCCGACATTGACGGGGCCGCCGGCGAGGCCGCCGGTTGCGCGCCAGGTGTTGATCGCAACAGCGTTCGCGGCCAGCGCGGCCGTGATCGTTGCCTGCGCGCCAGCGGTCGTCGGGTAGCTGCCGACGGCAGGCACTCCGGCAAGGAAGAGGCGATTGATCATCTGCGCCAGCGGCTGGTTGACGTGTCGGGCGATCGTGTGGCCGCCGGCGGCTTCCTGAGCATTGAGCCATCCGGCGCCGAAGGCGGCGGGTACGCATTGAGCCTGCACAAGGCTGGGCACAAGGGCAGCGGTGCCGGATATCAGTATCGCGGCGAACAGACTTCCTATGCGGGACATAGGGCAGCTCCTTTGATCCGATGGGGGAAGGTGCGAGCCCACCGCGCTACAACGCACCTTGCAGCGCGGGGGCTCGCGGCGAGCGCCGCCCGGGGGAGGCAGCGCTCGCATCACGGTCGGTCTCGTCAGACGAGGCCCTGCGCCAGTGCCCAGTTGTTGCCGCTGTCGAGCGTGGCGGTCATGCCGTAGACATTGACCGGGAAGTCGACCTGCTCGGAGTTCACCATGGTCTGGGTATCGACCACCTGACCGGGCTCGAACGAACCGAACGAGATCCAGTATTCAGGATGGACGCTGAACACCGCGGCGAAGTTCGGCTCGGCCGCCACCACATGCGTGCCCTGGCCCGACATGCCGATACCCACGGTCGCGGCGCCCTTCGGAATGGTGCCGTCGCAATCGACGGTGAGCGAGCCGGCGGTGCCACCTGCGGTCGGGCTGCCGAACTGGAACGCGCCGGCGCTGTCGGTGAAGGTGGTGAGATTGGCCGTGGTCAGGTCGGCCGGAATCACCTGCTGAGCCTTGAAGGTGATGCCAGGCTTGAGCGTGCCTTGCTCGGACCAGACGAACGAGTAGTCGATCGACCAGGTGAAATCGACGTCGACGCCGTTCGCCACCGGCTTGGCAAACCAGGCCAGCGTGTAGATGTAGGGCGTGTTGACGTCGATGCCCTGCTGATAGCAGAGAAAGTCGTGCTGGCTTCCGCTGCGGTTCTTGAAGCGAAGCGTGTAATTCTGGGCAGCCATATTTCGTCTCCTTGACGTTGAGGGCCGCGCTTGAGCGCGGGGTTGCTGCTTGGGGACCGGGAGCGGCGGATGCAGCTCTATGTTCGTTGCCGGACCGAAAGCGTTCCCTTTTGCGGAGGAGGCGTGAGCCGCTCGTCGGCCGTTGGACGGCCGTCCGTCGGATGGGAAAGCGCGCTGTAACCCAAGGTTGTGATTAGGCACGGGTCGACGCTCGGATGCAATTCGCGCTTGACGCCATCCACAAGGCGTGTTCTAAAAAGGAACACTTTTGAGACAGTAATATTATATTATATTGTTGTATTTATTAGATATTATAAGGGGTGCTAAGTATAGAGTTCTGTATAGCGGGTGTTAAAGCGTGGTCATGCGTATCGGCTATGCGCGCATATCTACAGATGGACAGTCGATCGACTTACAGGTCGATGCATTGAAACGTTTCGGTTGCGATCTTATATTTAAAGATGAGGCGTATTCTGGCGCCAGTCGCAATAGACCCGGTCTGGGGCAATGCCTTTTACAACTGAAGGTAGGCGATGACCTGGTTGTGTGGAAACTCGACCGCCTGGGCCGGTCGTTGCCGCATCTCATCGAGGTCGTGAGTGAACTCGACCGCCGCCGTATCGGCCTGGTTTCACTGTCGGAAGCGATCAATACCGGTTCGCCGGGCGGCGTGCTGGTGTTCCACATCATGGCGGCGCTGGCGCAGTTCGAACGCGCTCTGATTTCCGAACGGACAAAGGCCGGGATGCTGTCGGCGCGCCAGCGGGGCCGCCATGTCGGGCGTCCGCGCAAGCTGGACGACGGGCTGGTCATCGCGGCGATCTCCGAAACCGATGGCAAGCCCGGCGGCATCGCCGACGCGGCCATGCGCCTCGGCGTTAGCCGGGCCACCGTCTACCGCGCGCTCAAACGCGTTCATTGCGCCTGAATACGACGGATTTTCTGCCGGGGTTGCGGGACTCCTCCGGGGAGGCTACATGCGCAACGCAATCGAGCACGGAATTTGCAGTTATGCGCGCGGAAACCCAGAATCTCGTCGATGAGATCAAGCAGTCGGTCGGGCTGCTGAGGAGGCATCTTTGACGTCGATGCCGCGACACGACGTCTGGCCGAACTGAACAAGGCGGCCGAAGACCCCAATCTCTGGAACGACCCGATCAAGGCGCAGAAAGCCATGCGCGAGCGGGACGCGCTGGAAGACCAGCTCAAAGCGCTGGCCCGCATCGAGCAGGACCTCGAAGACAATCTGATGCTGATCGAACTCGGCGAGACCGAGGGCGATGCTGCGACCATTGCCGATGCCGAGGTGGCGCTCAAGGGCCTCAAGGGCGAGGTGGCGCGGCGCGAGCTCGAGGCGCTCCTGTCGGGAGAAGCCGACGCCAACGACTGCTATCTCGAAGTTCACGCCGGCGCCGGCGGCACCGAGAGTAACGATTGGGCCGGCATGTTGCTGCGCATGTATGTGCGCTGGGCCGAGAAGAAGGGCTACAAGGTCGACTGGCTCGAAGAGAGCGAAGGCGAGGGCGCCGGCATCAAGTCGGCGACCGTGCAGATCAAAGGTCACAACGCCTATGGCTGGCTCAAGAGCGAGAACGGCGTTCACCGTCTGGTGCGCATCTCGCCATTCGATGCCAATGCGCGGCGGCACACGTCATTCGCCAGCGTCGTCGTCTATCCGGTGGTCGACGACAACATCAAAATCGAGATCAACGAGAAGGACGTGCGCACCGACGTGATGCGCTCGGGCGGCGCCGGCGGCCAGCACGTCAACAAGACGGAATCCGCGGTGCGCCTGACGCACGAGCCGTCCGGCATCGTGGTAAAGTGTCAGCAGGACCGCTCCCAGCATCGCAACCGCGCCATGGCCTGGGACATGCTGCGCGCCAAGCTGTTCGAGCGCGAAGTCAAGAAGCGCGAGGCTGTCGCGGAAGCGGAACAGGACGCCAAGACCGATATCGGCTGGGGCCACCAGATCCGATCTTACGTTTTGCAGCCCTATCAGATGGTGAAGGACCTGCGCACCGGCGTGTCGACGTCCGACAGTTCGGGCGTGCTCGACGGCGACCTCGATCCCTTCATGCAGGCTGCTCTGGCGCAGAAGGCGTTCGGCGGCGGGCCGGAAAGCGTCGAGGACGTGGAGTAAACTCGGCGCGGAAAGGCCGATCTGTGGCCACGGTGCCGCTGTTGCGGCGGCTGAGCTACTGCGCCGCCGCGCCGGTGTCACTTGCGCCCTGCAAGAATTGCAGAACCGTCTCAGTCTGCCCGGGAATGAAATGCCGTGCATCAGGGAGATAGCGCATTGTGAGGTCGGGTACGTTCTGGTCCAGTCGGTGCCGTGTGTCCCGCGCGTCGATGAACACATCCTTCCCGCCAAGGATGGCCATAACCGGCATCTTTAGCCGTTGTAACGCTTCGTCGCTGAACTGAGGAAGCGACGATCTCCTCGGGATAAAGTGCGTGAATATCTTGTTGGAGAGATCAACAATTGCGGCAGCAGATGGCGGCAAAGGTTCGTCCATGCGTCCGCCAATACGTTCAAGCATTTTGCGTCGCCCCCAAGGTCCGAGTAGCAGCAGTGGGATTGCCCAAAGCAGGATGTTTTTGGCTTTGCCCACACCGCCGGGACTGAGTAGCACGAGCTTGCTTACGCGTTCGGGTCTGCGGGTGGCATAGTCGAGCGCCACCCAGCCTCCCAGCGACATGCCGACAAGGGCGGCAGTAGCGAGGGAGAGTCCATTCAAGACATCGTCAAACCATTCCATATGCGCATCGGAATCGTAGGGCGGCCGAATCTGTGCGCTGAGGCCCGCATCACCGATTATGTCGACGCAGAAAACGCGAAAATGTTGACTCCATATCGGAATGTCGACGGTCCAGCTTGCGGCGTTGGCCGCTGTCCCATGCAGTAATATCAACGCCGGCGCATTTTCGGGACCGCTCTCAACGACGAATGTTTCACCGTGGCGGGTGGCAATTCGGTGCTGGCGATGCGCAACCGGCCAGTGTTCCAGGATTTCTTTATAGCGTTCGAGGACGATCTGTTGGCCGTGCGGGGATTTGAAGACTGATGCCAATGGGTCAGGCCTCCACGCACGCGTCGACGAGTCTAAGGAGACCGCTCACGTCCGAGGGCGTTCCGACGACGATCACCTTGACGGCGCGTCGTATCGGATCATGCGCGATGTCAATCGATAAGGCGTCAGGATGCTGCTCGCTGCTTGTTGCAGCGCCAAGCACGACCGACGTGAGCCGGCGCAGAAGCTCCTGATCAACGTCAGGCACATCGATGACCGCTGTGACACGGGTGCCTGATGTCTTCGGTGCCGAACCCGCTCCGGCAAAGGCGTCGAGATCGGAACGCAGGATCCGATATTGCTTGCCGATCTTCGTCGCGCGGAGGCGGCCGTCGTGAATAAAGCGCAGCACGGTCTTGACGTGCAGCTTCAGCCGCTCCGCCGCGGCATCCACAGTAAGGAGATCGCGTGCCATTAATTGCTCCATATTATTCCTTTAAAATGGTATTATAAGGAATAATAGGGAGTCAAGAAGTCGTGACGGAACGTTAGACCCGCCGAGAGGCTTTTCTGACCGTCGGCGAAAGCGTGATGGCCAGCACAGCCGGACCGCGGGAGCCTCTTTAGTCTGACAAATAACAAGGGCCGCTGGACGAAGTGCGGCCGTCAGATAACAGGAGAGTGTCGTGTTCAAAGTGACCCGATCCTTCAACGCCGCTTATGCCGTGATAACGGCCGCGCTCATTGCCGGCATCTTCACCGCCGCGACCGCGCCGGGCAGCCGCCTTGCCATGGCCCCCGGCACCGAAGCGGTGCAGACCGCAGCGAAATCCTGCGCGGGTGAGCCGTGGCCCTATCTCAATTGCACCGGCGGGCAAACCGGCGAACAGACCGTCCGCGTGATCAGGATCAACTGATTGCGAGTGACGAGCGAATGCCAAAAGCGGCGCCAGACGGGCGCCGCTTTTGTTTTATCGGGCCGTTTAGGGATGCCTCAGATATTCGAGCCGAGCACGCCGGAGCCGAGGCGCAGGCCAGCGCGCAGAAATTTCTGCGGGTCGACGGGGCGCTCGTCGATGCGTGTTTCATAATGCAGATGCGGGCCGGTCGAGCGCCCGGTTGAGCCGATGCGGCCGATGGTCTGGCCGATGGCGACCTGCTGACCGACCTTCACCTCGATCTTCGACATATGGCCGTAGCGGGTGGAGAGGCCATTGCCGTGGTCGATCTCGACCATATTGCCGTAGCCTCCTTGCCAGCTCGCTGTGACGACGCGGCCGCTGGCGGTAGCGCGCACCGGGTCGCCGGTATCGCCGCGCAGGTCGATGCCGGTATGGATCGCCGGCCCCCTGAGGAAGGGGTCCATGCGCGAACCGAAAGGTGAGCTCATGTCCATCGAGCCCACCACTGGCTTGCGCACTGGCACATTGGTGAGCGTGCGCATGTAGCGGTCGATCTGCGCGTGGGCGACATTGATACGATAAAGCTGGCGCGCAAAGGCGCTGGTGTCGCCTTTCGGCGCTTTGAGGGGAATGTAGGGCCCGCCGGTCGCGCTCGGCGCTGCGGGCGAGACCTTCGGCACGCTGATGCCGAGATCGGACAGCACGCCGCCGATGGCGCGCGCTTTGCTGTCGGCCTTCTCTTCCATGTCGGTGAGGGTGGCGGTCTGCTTGCGGTCGATGCGGTCGAGCGACAACGACACGCGGGCGAGCATGCCGTCCATGCCGGCGGAATTGGCAGCGTCGGCGAGTCTGGTGTTGCCGCTGGTGCCTTCGCGCGACTGCAGGCGGGCCTCGCGGTCGGGTGGCGCGGTGAAGATCACGGTGTCGCTGATGGGCGAGGGCTTAACGGGCGCGTTGCGCAGTTCCGGCACGCGCGCCGGCTTGATCGAGCCGGTGGTCACGACGTCGCCGGCGATCGCGGCGGTGCGTTGTTCGAGCAGCTGCTGGCGGCGCAGCAGCGCCTGAACTTTCTGATCGAATTGTTCCTGATCGAGCAGTTGCCGGCTGGTGATGCGATCGATCTGGCCGCGCAGTTCGGCGATGCGATCCTCATAGGCGAACTGCATCGAGGCCTGGCGCCCGATCAGACCGGTCAAGACGTCATCACGGAAAGCGAAATAGGTGCCGGTCGCGATCGACCAGACGCCCATGATCACCAGGGTGCCAACCACGATCCAGAACGCTACCGGGCCGACACGTACCTGCCGGCCATGATGGACGAGCGTATAGTCGTGAGCGTGGCCCTTGTTGGCCGCGTGCGCGCGATGGAGATGTCGCGAAACCGATTCTGCCGACGGAGTCCGGGACTGGCCGGGGTGGTCGTACTGGGAATAGGCGACTTGGGACATGAACGCTCCACGCGAGGCCGCCGCCGCGTGGGTCGGGACCATGCCCCGATATCAGCCCGACATGGTTAAGAATCCGGTAAAAAGATGATGTCAGGGGCTGGATTCGTGCCGCATCGTCATGGGCTTAGTCCGCGACCAAAGCGCGCGCGGCCTCCAGCACCGCCTCGGCGTGGCCGGCGACCTTCACCGACGGCCAGACGCCGGCGATCCGGCCCTTGCCGTCGATGAGGAAGGTGCTGCGGATGACGCCGAGGAACTTGCGCCCGTACATCGATTTCTCGCCCCACGCCCCGTAAGCTTGAAGCATTGTGGTTGTCTCGTCCGAGGCAAGCGCGACGCCGAGCTTGTGTTTGGCCTTGAATTTGGCCTGTGCGACGACCGGATCGGCGGAGACGCCGAGGATGTCGGTATTGGCCTTGGCGAAAGCGGTCCGCAGCCGGGAGAAGTCCATGGCCTCCTGGGTGCAGCCGGGCGTGTCGGCTTTGGGGTAGAAGTAGAGGACGAGGTTGCGGCCCTTGAAGCTGGATAGCGACACTGCGCTACCGTCGTCGCGGCTCAATTTGAAGGCGGGGGCCTTGTCGCCGGGTGCAAGCCCGGGCTTTGTCGCAGAAGATTTCGCGGTCTTCTTCACAGCGGGTTTGGCGGCCTTTTTCACAGATGCTTTGACGGACTTTTTCGTGGGCATGTGCCTTCCTTTCGTCGCTTTCGCGCGGTCATTCTCGGCCATGCCATTTGCGTCGGGCGGCTGCAACCGGCCCTCGCGCATGGGGACAAGGCCGGTGCGTGCCAGTGGCCGCCGGTTTCACAGAATGGCATACCGCCGTGGCAGGGGAGGCGCGGCCCGAGTCGATCATCCGACGCCTTTCCACGGATATTTCATGAGGGCATGAGCAGCCAGCCGCATCATCCCGGCCCGCGGGCCGCGCAGGAGATCGAGCCGCATGATGCGGCCGCTCGCGCTCGCCACGATCATGCGCCCAAGGCTCACAAGGATCACGCCGAGCGGCACCGCCATGGCCACGATCTCGCCCATGTGAGGCCGGCCAAGGATGCGTCAAAGACGGGTCGACACCGGCGCAAGCGGAGCGTCAGGCGGCGCTGGAGCCGGCTCCGCCGCAGTGTCGCGCGCGTGTTACGCCATCGTACGTTCCGCCGGCTGTTCTGGAGCCTGACGCTGGCGACGGCGGTGATCATGGTTGCTGCCGCCGGCCTGTGGTGGCGGCTCAATTCCGGCCCCATCGAACTCGACATCGCCACACCGTGGCTCAAGCAGGCGATCGAGGAGAATTTCGGCGCCGGCGACAAGGTATCGGTCGGCGGCACGCAAATCGAACGCGACGAGCGAGGGCGCACCTCGCTGCGCTTGCGCGATATCGAGGTGCGCAACGCCGAAGGCGTCGTGGTCGCCAGCGCACCCAAGGCGGAGGTCGGCCTCTCGGGTCTCGGTTTGCTGTATGGCCGCGTGCGCGCGCAGAGCCTCAATCTGGTCGGCGCGGCGATGTCGATCCGGATCGAAACCGACGGTCGCGTTACCGTTTTCGCCGGCGGCGAAGGACGCCCCATCATGTCCGCGCCGCCAACGCTGGAGCCTGCGGTGGCACCGAAGAGTGACGCACCGCCGCAGGACGCGTCTGCCATCGAGTCGCCCCGCGCTGCCTTCGCCGATCTCGCCGGCATCATGACGTGGATCGACAATGTCGGCGCCAGTGGTCTCGACGGCCACGAGTTGCGCGAGGTGGGTCTCAAGAACGGCAGCCTGATGGTCGACGACCGCCGCACCGGCAAGCGTCTGACCTTCGACCGCATCAATGCCAGCCTGACGCGACCGGAGCAGGGCGGCGTCGTCTTCCGACTTGAATCGGTCAATCCCGAGCGGCCGTGGATCATCAGCGCCGCCATGCGGCCGCTCGGTGATGGTGTCCGCGCGCTCGGCCTGGAAGCGCGCAAGGTGTCGACAAGCGACCTCATGCTGGCGGCTCGCCTCGATACCAGCGGGGTTGAGGTCAACCTCCCGATTTCCGCTTCGGTGCGGGCCGAGGTCGGTGCCGACGGAAAGCCCGGTGTTGTGCAGGGTGAATTCTTCTCGGACCCCGGCACCATCATCGACCATGGCAAGGAGACGGTTCGCTACGACATCGATCGCATCGATGCGCGGTTCAACTGGGACGCGCGGCGCGGCAATCTGATCGTGCCGTTCCAGATCAATGCGGGATCCAACCAGTTCACCTTGCGTGCGACCCTCGAGCCGCCGGCGCCCAACGACGCGGTCTGGCGGCTCGACGTGACGCGCGGCGATCCGGTGATCGATCCGGTCATTCTCGGCGCAAGTAGTCCGAAGGCCAATGACGGCCTGGCGCTCAACCGCGTCAATATCCGCGGCCGCTTCGACCCGGCGAAAAAGCGCTTCGATCTCGATCAGGGCGACATCAGCCGCGTCGACAGCCGTCCCATGTTCAATGTCGCTGTGGCAGTAACGGGCAGCCTGGATTTTTCAGGCGAGCCGCACATCGCTTTCGGCGTTGCCGGTACGCGCATGCAATTGCCGACCATGATGAAGCTGTGGCCGATCTTTGCCGCCCGCGAGGTCCGCGAATGGGTCGACGGCCACATCAGCAGCGGCATCGTCGAGCGCGTCGTCGTCGCCGGCAATGCGCCGATGAGCAATTTCAAGGATGGCGGTCCGCCGACGCCCGAGGATGGCTTGTCGGTCGATATCGAAACCAGCGGCACGACGCTGCGGCCGGTTGACGATCTGCCGGAAATTCGCGACGCCGATCTCACCGTCCGTGTCACCGGCGCCTCTGCCACGGTCAATCTCGGTCGCGGGACGGTCGAAGTTGCGGGTGGCCGCAAGCTGAACGTTGCCAGCGGCGTGTTCTCGATTCCGAATACGCATTTGAAGCCGTCGCCATCGACTACGACGTTTCGCGCCGACGGGACGGTACCGGCAGCTGCGGCGCTGCTGGCGTCCGATACCTTGCGCGACAAGATGGGACTGACCATCGACCCTGCGACCAGCCGGGGCACCATGTCGGCACAAGTGACGATCAAACTGCCGTTGGCCAAACAAATTCCGCCGGATGCCACCAGCTATTCGGTCGATGCCGATCTGCAGAACTTTGCCGCCGACAAGTTGCTGCTCGGTCAGAAGATCGAAGCCCAGGCGCTCAAGGTGAATGCCTCGAACACCGGTTATTCGATCAAGGGCGACGTCAAGGTCAACGGTACCGCAGCGAAGATCGATTTGCGCCGCGGCAAGGGCGACGACAGCGCCCAACTTTCCATGACCGCGTCGATCGACGAAGCGGCGCGGCGGCGGCTCGGTTTCGATTTCGGCGCATCGGTCACGGGTACGATCCCGATCAAGGCGACCGGCGCGGTCGGCGACAACATCAAGGACGAACGGCTTAATATCGATGCCGATCTCACGCCAGTGAAGATCGACAGTCTCTTGCCGGGCTGGGTCAAGCCGGCCGGCAAGCCGGCACGCGCAACCTACGCCATGATCAAGAGCGCCAACCGGACGCGATTTGAGGATCTGAGCATCGAGGGCGCCGGCGCCAGTGTCAAAGGCACGGTCGAGATCGACAATAACGGCAATTTGTTGCTGGCCAACTTCCCGACCTTTGCGCTGTCCGATGGCGACAAGCTGTCGGTGAAGGTCGACCGCGGCGACAATGGCGCACTGAAAGTGCTGATGCGCGGTGACGTCTATGACGGGCGCAATTTCGTCAAGTCGTCGCTGGCGGGCGCCGACGAGGACCCCAAGAGCAAGCAGATGGATCTCGACCTCGATATCCGCATCGGCGCGGTGGCGGGGCACAATGGCGAGACCTTGCGCGGGCTGGACCTGAAGCTGTCGCGCCGGGGCGGGCAGATCCGGACATTCAATCTCAACGCCAAAATCGGCCGCGACACGCCGCTGTCAGGCGACCTGCGCATGCGGGCGCGCGACAATCACCGCGTCGTCTATCTCGAGACCGACGATGCGGGCGCCCTGTTCCGCTTCACCGACACCTATCCGCGCATCTTCGGCGGGCGCATGTGGCTGGCGATGGACCCGCCGACGCAGGAACAGAAGCCGCAGGTCGGCACTATTGTGGTGCGCGATTTCGTGATCCGCGGCGAGCCCGCGCTCGACCGCATCGTGGCGACCAGTGGCGCCAGCGGTCCGCAAGGCATCGGCTTTGCCGAGGCGAGCGCCGGCTTCACCAAATCGCCGGGCCGCATGTCGGTGCGCGACGGCGTGGTGCGTGGTCCGCTGGTCGGCGCGACGGTGGAAGGGCAGGTGGACTTTGCCCGGAGCGAACTTCATTTGCGCGGGACCTTCGTGCCGCTCTACGGCCTCAACAACATCTTCGGCCTCGGGCAGATTCCGATCGTCGGCCTGTTCCTTGGGGGCAGCAATGAGGGTTTGCTCGGCATTACCTATGAGGCGACCGGCGCGCCGGGCGCGCCGCGCATCACCGTCAATCCGGTGAGCGCCATCGCGCCGGGGCTGCTGCGCAAGTTCATTCCCTCGCCGGGCACGTTCGATCCGAAATTCATGCCGGCGCCGCAGTAATCCGGCCTCATGGTTCGAGACGCAGCGCTTCGCGCTGCTCCTCGCTATGAGGCCGGGCGACGGTTACACCGGCTTCAGCAGCACGTGCTTCTTCTTGCCGAGCGAGAGCTTGATGACGCCTTCAGGCGTCAGATCCTTCTGCGTCAGCGTCATCTTTTCATCGGTGACGTTGGCGTCGTTGATTTTCAGGCCGCCGGCCTTGATCTGACGGCGTGCATCGCCATTCGAGGAAACGAGGGCGGTGATCTCGGCAAAGGCGACGAGCACGCCGACGCCGGCCGCGAGCTTGTCGCGCGCGATCTCGACGGTCGGCAGATTTTCCGCGAAGGCGCCTTCGTCGAAGGTCTTGCGCGCGGTCTCGGCGGCTTCGTCCGCCGCGGCGCGGCCGTGCATCAGCGCGGTCGCTTCCGTTGCCAGTACCTTCTTGGCCTCGTTAAGCTCGGCACCCTGCAACGCGCCGAGCCGCGCGATCTCATCGAGTGGCAGAATCGTGAACAGCTTGAGGAAGCGCGTGACGTCGCCGTCCTCGGTGTTGCGCCAGAACTGCCAGTAGCCGTAGGGCGCCAGCAGATCGGCATTGAGCCACACCGCGCCGGCGGCAGTCTTGCCCATCTTGGCGCCGGAGGCCGTGGTGATCAGCGGCGCGGTGAGCGCGAACAAATGCGCGTTGTTGAGCCGGCGGCCGAGATCGATGCCGTTGACGATATTGCCCCACTGATCCGAGCCGCCCATCTGCAGCGTGCAGCCGTAGCGCTTGTTCAGCTCCGCGAAGTCGTAGGCCTGGAGGATCATGTAATTGAATTCGAGGAACGACAATTCGTGCTGGCGCTCGAGCCGCAGCTTGACGCTGTCGAAGGACAGCATGCGGTTGACCGAGAAGTGGCGGCCGACGTCGCGCAGGAAGTCGATGTAATTAAGCGTGTTCAGCCAGTCGGCATTGTTGGCCATGATGGCATTGCCGCCATCGCTCTCGAATTTGAGGAATTTCGAGAAGGTCTTGCGGATCGAGGCGAGGTTCTCGTTGATGACCTCTTCGGTCAGCACCTTGCGGCTCTCGTCCTTGCCGGACGGATCGCCGACGCGGGTGGTGCCGCCACCCATCAGTGCGATCGGCTGGTGACCGGTCTGCTGGAGCCAGTAGAGCATCATGGTCGGCAACAGGTGGCCGATATGCAGCGAGGGCGCCGTGCAGTCATAGCCAATATAGGCCGTGATCCGGCCCTCGGCCGCCTTGGCGTCCAAAGCGTCCGGCTCCGAGATCTGGTGGATGAAGCCGCGCTCGCTGAGAATGTTAAGGAAATCAGACTTATAGGTGCTCATAGGGGGCCTGTTTGCGCTTCGCCTGGCGTGGTGTAACAGGTCCGGCATTGGATTCAACTCAAGGGGATTGGGGCCTTGGCGAGCGGCAACAGGGGGCTGGCGATCGGCCTGATGAGCGGCACCTCGCTCGACGGGGTCGATGTCGCCGCCATTGAGACCGACGGCGAACGCATTATGGCGTTCGGGCCGACCAGTTACCGCGCTTACGCCGACAACGAGCGGGCCCTGCTGAGGCAGGCCTTGATGGACGCGCGGGCGCTGACGTCGCGCACCGCGCGGCCGGGCGTACTGGCCGAAGCCGAAGCCTTCATCACCCGCGCCCATGCCGAGGCCGTCGAGGCGTTTCTCGACGCCGAAGGCATCGCCCGCAAGGCCGTCACCATTGTCGGCTTCCACGGCCAGACCGTGCTGCACCGGCCGGGCGACGGACTGACGGTGCAGATCGGCGACGGCGCGGCTTTGGCCAAGCGCCTCGGCCTGACCGTGGCCTACGATTTCCGCGCCGCCGATGTTGCGGCCGGCGGGCAGGGCGCGCCGCTGGTGCCAATCTTTCATCGAGCATTGGCGCGCAGCATCGAGCGGCCGCATCCGATTGCCGTGCTCAATATTGGCGGCGTTGCCAATGTCACCTGGGTAGACGGTGGCGATCCGGTCGCCTGCGACACCGGGCCGGGCAATGCGCTGATCGACGATTTCATGCGCGCCACCACCGGCGCGCCGCTCGATCGCGACGGCGACCAGGCTGCGCGCGGCAGGGTGGATGAAGACTTCATCGCCCGCGTGCTCAAGCATCCGTTCTTCGACCAGCCGTGTCCGAAGTCGCTTGATCGCAATGATTTTGCGCTGGCCAATGTTGGGCTGCCGGAGCTCTCGGTTGCCGACGGTGCCGCGACATTGTCGGCACTGACCGCGGCGTCGGTGGCGCGCGTGGTCGCGCGGCTGCCGCAAGCGCCGAAAGCATGGATTGTCGCCGGCGGCGGCGCCCGCAATCCGACCTTGATGAAAATGCTAAGTCAGCGCCTTGCGCCCGCCACCGTCGAGACAGCCGACGCGGTCGGCTGGTCGTCGCAGTCGATCGAGGCGCAGGCCTTCGCTTATCTGGCGATGCGCACGCTGGGCGGACTGCCGATCACGTTCCCGCAGACCACCGGCGCGCCGCAGGCGATGAGCGGCGGCGTTATCGCAACGCCATAACTGCGTTGCCGTCAGGCTCCGCGAAGGCGTGGCGTCCAGGAACGCATCCCATGAAATAGCGGACAACCGTGAGTCCTGGATCATCCGCTTTCGCGGATGATGACCGACTTCGTTATGTCGCCGGTGGCTTACGCTGCCGGCTTGCGCTCAGGGGCCTTCAGCCGCTTGTCGAGATACTGCTCGACCGAGCCCAGCAGGGTGTCGACCTTGCCGTCGAAGAAGTGGTTGGCGCCGGGCACGACCTTCTGCTCGATGACAATGCCCTTCTGCGTCTTCAGCTTCTCGACCAGCGTGTTGACGTCCTTGGCCGGCACCACGGCATCCTTGTCGCCGTGGATGATGAGGCCGGAGGACGGGCAGGGCGCCAGGAACGAGAAATCGTAGAGGTTGGCCGGCGGACAGATCGAAATGAAGCCCTCGATCTCCGGGCGGCGCATCAGAAGCTGCATGCCGATCCACGCGCCGAACGAGAAGCCGGCGATCCAGCAGCTCTTGGCTTCCGGATTGATGGTCTGTGCCCAGTCGAGCGCGGCAGCCGCGTCCGACAGTTCGCCGGTGCCGTGGTCGAAGGAGCCCTGCGAGCGGCCGACGCCGCGGAAGTTGAAGCGGAGCGCCGAGAAGCCGCGGTGCACGAAGGCGTAGTAGAGCTGATAGATGATGGCGTGGTTCATCGTGCCCCCGAACTGCGGGTGCGGGTGCAGGATGATGGCGATCGGGGCGTTCTTCTGCCGCGCCGGGTGATACCGGCCTTCAATTCTGCCGGCTGGTCCGGTGAAAATGACCTCAGGCATGATGGTCAACCTCTAATTCAAAGCCGCGGCTCAAGCCTTTGCGGCATCGTGATATTTTACGTCGCTCGCGACCGAACAATACCTCTTTAGAATTGTTCTAATTATATGGTTTTCGCTGGTCAGCGCCGCAACAATGGCTATAAGTGGCCCTTGTGGATGGCGGCTTCTAACACAGGCGCCAGGGCGAAAAGCAAGCTTTTTGCGAGGCCTAGCACCCGGTGCGGGCTGAAAAGGTATTCAGGTACACGAAGGTTTCATGAGCGCGCGTGCCTATTTCGACTGGAATGCGACTGCGTCACTGCGGCCTGAGGCACGGGGCGCGATGCTCGCTGCCCTGGACCTGACCGGGGCGGCGTCCTCGGTTCATTCCGAAGGCCGCGCAGCCCGCGCCTTGGTCGAGAAAGCCCGCGCTCATGTGGCAGCCTTGGTCGGGGGCGAGGCCAAGTCGGTCATTTTCACAAGCGGCGCCACCGAAGCCAACATGCTGGCGCTGACGCCGCACCTGGTCGTCCTCGGCAAGCAGGTGACCTGCGACCGCCTGATCGTGTCGGCCATCGAGCATGCCTCGGTGCTCAGCGGTGGCCGGTTTCCGGTCGAAGCGGTCGAGCGTCTGCCGGTGACGGCGGAGGGCGTGGTCGATCTTGTCGCTCTGCGCGGTCTGCTGACCAAGGGCGGGCGGCCGCTCGTGTCGGTGATGCACGCCAACAACGAGACCGGAGTCATTCAGCCGATCGCGGAGATTGCTGCGCTGGTCCACGAAGCCGGCGGCATTCTCCATGTCGACGCGGTGCAGACGGCCGGCCGGATCGACTGCGATATCGCGACGCTCGGCACGGATATGTTGACGATCTCCTCGCACAAGATCGGCGGCCCGCAGGGCGCCGGCGCGCTGGTGCTGAACGGTCCGCAACCGGCGACACCCTTGATCAAAGGTGGCGGGCAGGAGCGCGGTTTCCGCGCCGGCACCGAAAATGTCGCGGCCATCGCCGGCTTCGGCGCCGCGGCCGCAGCCGCCACTGCCGGCTACCAGGTCGACGCGCAGCGCATGTCGGCCTTGCGCGATCGCTTCGAGACCCAGTTGACGCGCGCGACCCCCGACGCGGTCGTGTTTGGCGCCGAAGTTCCGCGCCTGCCCAACACCACCTATTTTTCGGCTGCCGGTCTGAAAGCCGAAACGGCCGTAATTTCCTTCGATCTCAACGGGGTGGCCGTTTCGTCCGGTTCCGCCTGTTCGTCGGGCAAGGTGACCCAGTCTCACGTCCTGACCGCGATGGCTGCAGACCCGGCGCTGGCCGCCGGCGCGCTGCGCGTCTCGATCGGCTGGACCACGACCGAAGCCGACGTCGAAATCCTTCTAAATGCTTGGAAAAAGGTGTCTGCGTCCCTAACTAAAAGGCACGCGCACGCCGCTTGAACCGAACTCAACCAGGAACGATCGCGACCAGACACGCGAACCGACCATAACCGACTGATCCAACCCGCGGTCCTTGAAACCGTGAGCGGAGGGAAGAATGCCGGCCGTACAAGAGACCGTCGATCGGGTCCGACAGATCGACGTTGACCAATACAAATACGGGTTCGTCACCGATATCGAATCCGAAAAGGCCCCCAAGGGCCTCAGCGAAGACACCGTCCGTTTCATCTCGGCCAAGAAGAACGAGCCGGAGTGGATGCTGCAGTGGCGGCTCGACGCCTTTCGTCGTTGGCTAACGATGAAGGAGCCGACCTGGGCGCGCGTCCACTATCCCAAGATCGATTATCAGGACGCTTACTATTACTCGGCGCCGAAGGCGTTCAAGGCACCGAAGTCGCTGGCCGACGTCGATCCCGAACTGCTGCGCACCTATGAGAAGCTCGGCATTCCGCTGAAAGAGCAGGAGATCCTTGCCGGCGTCCGCAAGCAGAACGAGCCGTCGACGCTCGATGGCGACATGCTGGAAGGCATGCGCTCGTCCGGCCGCGTCGCGGTCGATGCCGTGTTCGACTCGGTGTCGGTGGCAACGACCTTCAAGGAAGAGCTCAAGCGCGCCGGCGTGATCTTCATGCCGATGTCGGAAGCGATCCAGGAGCATCCCGACCTCATCAAGAAGTACCTGGGTTCGGTGGTGCCGACCTCGGACAATTTCTTTGCGACGCTGAACTCGGCCGTGTTCTCAGACGGCTCGTTCGTCTACGTGCCGAAGGGCGTGCGCTGCCCGATGGAGCTGTCGACCTACTTCCGCATCAACGAGCAGAACACCGGTCAGTTCGAACGCACGCTCATCATCGCCGACGAAGGCGCCTATGTGAGCTATCTCGAAGGCTGCACCGCGCCGATGCGCGACGAGAACCAGCTTCATGCCGCCGTGGTTGAACTGGTCACCCTGGATAACGCCGAGATCAAGTATTCGACGGTGCAGAACTGGTATCCCGGCGACGCCAACGGCAAGGGCGGCATCTACAACTTCGTCACCAAGCGCGGCGACTGCCGCGGCAAGAACTCGAAGATCTCGTGGACGCAGGTCGAGACCGGCTCGGCGATCACTTGGAAATATCCGAGCTGCATCCTGCGCGGCGACGGTTCGCGCGGCGAGTTCTATTCGATCGCGATTTCGAACGGCCACCAGCAGGTCGATTCAGGCACTAAGATGATCCATCTCGGCAAGAACACCGTAAGCCGGATCATCTCCAAGGGCATCTCCGCGGGCAAGTCGCAGAACACCTATCGCGGCCTCGTCACCGCGCACCGCAAGGCCACCGGCGCACGCAACTTCACCAATTGCGACTCGCTGCTGATCGGCGACAAGTGCGGCGCGCATACTGTGCCGTACATGGAAGCGAAGAATTCCTCCGCCGTGTTCGAACATGAGGCGTCTACCTCCAAGATCTCCGAGGACATGCTGTTCTACTGCCAGAGCCGCGGCATGTCGGCGGAAGAGGCGACCGCGCTCGTGGTCAACGGCTTCGTCAAGGACGTGCTGCAGCAGCTGCCGATGGAATTCGCGGTGGAAGCGCAGAAACTGATTTCGATCAGCCTTGAAGGCTCGGTCGGTTAAGAGAGTCAGAGAGAAGAAAATGTCACTGCTTGAGATCAAGAACCTGCATGTTGAGATCGAGAATGAGGGCAAGAAGATCCTCAACGGTCTCAATCTGACCATCGAGAAGGGCCAGGTCGCCGCCATCATGGGGCCGAACGGCTCCGGCAAGTCGACGCTGGCTTACGTGCTTGCCGGCCGGCCCGGTTATGCCGTGACCGAGGGCGACGTTTTGCTCAACGGCGAAAGCATTCTCGAGATGGAGCCGAACGAACGCGCCGCCAAGGGCGTATTTCTCGCCTTCCAGTATCCGGTCGAGGTGCCGGGCGTTGCCACGATGACGTTCCTCCGCACCGCGCTCAACGCCCAGCGCAAGCTGCGCGGTGAGAACGAAGTCTCGACGCCGGAATTCATAAAGATGGTGCGCGACACCTCCGACAAGCTCGGCATCAGCCCGGACATGCTGCGCCGCGGCGTCAATGTCGGCTTCTCGGGCGGCGAGAAGAAGCGCGCCGAGATTTTGCAGATGGCGATCCTGCAGCCGAGCCTTGCCGTGCTCGACGAAACCGACTCCGGTCTCGATATCGACGCGCTGAAAACCGTGTCGGAAGGCGTCAACCGCCTGCGCTCGCCGGAGCGCTCGATGATTGTCATCACGCATTATCAGCGTCTGCTCGACTACATTGTGCCGGATGTCGTTCACGTGATGGCCAAGGGCCGCGTCGTGCGCTCGGGCGGCAAGGATCTGGCGCTCGAACTCGAGGCCAAGGGCTACGCGCAATACACGGACGAGGCGGCGTAGGAACGCACGATGGCTGATGTAACTCCCATCAGGACCCCCGCCGAGCAGGCGATCGCAGCCGCCTTCGATAGCGCGCGCGGCACGCTGCCGGGCAAGGGCGCGGTCGCGTCGCTGCGCGAGGACGCTTTCAGGCGCTTTGACGCCACAGGCCTGCCGACGCGCCGCGTCGAGGCGTGGAAATACACCGACCTGCGCACCGGTTTGCGCGAGGCGCTGCCGCTTGCTGCGCCGCCGGATGCGGCAGCGAAGGCAAATGCGAAGAACGCCGGCGCCGTGTTCGCGGCGTTAAAGCCGCGCAAGCTGACTTTCGTCGACGGCGCTTTCGTGCCGGAACTGTCCGACCTGTCGCCGGAAGCGGGGCTGTCCATCGGCTCGATGGCCGAGGCGCTGACCAAGGGCGATGCCGACGTCACGGCCAAGCTCGGCCAGACTTTTGAAACCGACGACATCGCTGTCGCGCTCAACACGGCGCTAATGGGCGACGGCGTGGTGATCCGCGTCGCTGCCAATACGGTGCTGACGCGACCGCTGCATCTCGTCTTCGTGACGCAGAGCGAAGCCTCATCCTTCACGCGCTCGCTGGTCGTGGTGGAGAAGGGCGCGAAGGCGGTCATCGCGGAGAGCCATGAAGGCGTTGCCGCTCAGGTCAACACGGCGCTCGAGCTGATCGTCGGCGACGGCGCGGAAGTCGATTACTACAAGGTGGTCGCCAATCGCGGCATTCATCTCGGTAGCTTGTTGCTGAGCGCCGGCAAGAACGCGCGCTTCGACACCTTCGTGCTCAATCAGGATGTCGGCATTGTGCGCAACCAGAGCTTCGTTCGCTTTGCCGGCGAGCATTCCAAAGGCGCCATGCGCGGCGTCAATCTGGTACGCGGCAAGGAGCATGTCGACAACACGCTGCTGATCGAGCATGTCGCCGCCCATTGCGCCGGCCGCGAGCAGTTCAAGGCGGTGCTGGACGGCGAAAGCCGTTCGGTGTTCCAGGGCAAGATCGTGGTCAAGCCCGGCGCGCAGAAGACCGACTCCAAGATGATGACGCGGGCACTGCTGCTGTCCGACGACGCTGAGGCCGACAACAAGCCCGAACTGGAAATCTTTGCCGACGACGTGGTTTGCGGCCATGGCGCCACCGCCGGCGCGCTCGACCCCATGCTGAAATTTTATCTGATGTCGCGCGGCATCGACGAGCAGCAGGCCGAGGCGCTGCTGATCCAGGCTTTCATTGGCGAGACCGTGGAAGAGATCGCGGATGAGGGCTTCCGCGACGCCATCATGACCGCGGCGCTCGCCTGGCTGGAGACGCGGGGATGACCATGCATCCAGCGGTTACCAACGGTACCTACGACGTCGAGCAGATTCGCGCCGATTTCCCGGCGCTGGCCATGCAGGTCTACGGCAAGCCGCTGGTCTATCTCGACAACGCCGCCTCGGCGCAGAAGCCGCAGGCCGTGCTCGACCGGCTGATGAAGGCCTATACGCGTGAATACGCCAATGTGCATCGCGGCCTGCATTATCTTGCCAATGAGGCGACCGAGGCTTACGAGGGCGCGCGCGAGAAGGTTCAGAAGTTTATCAACGCGCCGCGCAAGGAAGAGATCATCTTCACGCGCAACGCCACCGAGGCGCTCAATCTGGTGGCCTCAAGTTTCGGCGCCGGGCGTTTCAATGCGGGCGACGAGATCGTCCTTTCGATCATGGAGCACCATTCCAACATCGTGCCGTGGCATTTCCACCGCGAGCGCAGTGGTGCGGTGATCAAGTGGGCGCCGGTGGATGAGGAGGGCAATTTCCTCCTCGATGAATTCGAGAAGCTGCTCACGCCGCGCACCAAGATCGTGGCGATCACACAGATGTCGAATGCGCTCGGCACTGTGGTGCCGGTGAAAGAGGTCGTGCGTATTGCCCATGCGCGCGGCATTCCGGTGCTGGTGGACGGTTCTCAGAGCGCCGTACATATGGATATCGACGTCCAGGACATCGGCTGCGATTTCTTCGTCATGACCGGCCACAAGCTCTACGGCCCGACCGGCATCGGCGTGCTCTGGGGCAAGATGGAGCACCTCGAGGCCATGCGGCCGTATAACGGTGGCGGCGAGATGATCCGTGAGGTGTTCGAGGATCGCGTCACTTATGGCGAACCGCCGCACAAGTTCGAGGCCGGCACGCCGCCTATCGTTCAGGCGATCGGCCTGGGCGCTGCACTCGATTACATTCAATCGATCGGCAAGGCGCGCATTCGCGCTCACGAATTGGAATTGTTCAAATATGCCCACGAGAAGCTGGGCCAGATCAACTCGCTGCGCATCATTGGCACGGCCAAGGATAAAGGCCCGATCGTCTCTTTCGAGATGCAAGGCGCACACGCTCATGATATTGCCACTGTGATCGACCGCTCCGGCGTCGCCGTTCGCGCCGGCACCCATTGCACCATGCCGCTGCTCGCGCGGTTCGGTGTTACAGCGACGTGCCGGGCTTCGTTCGGCCTCTATAACACCAAGGCCGAGGTGGATGCTCTGGCCAGTGCGCTGATCAAGGCGCAGGAGTTCTTCGCGTGACTGACAACACCAGCGACGACACCGTGAAGCAGGACGCGCCCATTGCAGTGGCGCCGGAAATCAGCGACCCGAACGCGGCCGTGAGCGGGTCTTCTGCGCTGCCGCAGGAGGAGCTCAACCGGATGACCGACGAGATTATCGCCGGCATCAAGACCGTCTACGACCCGGAAATTCCGGCCGACGTCTACGAGCTCGGCCTGATCTACCGGATCGACATCGGCGACGACCGCACGGTGAAGGTCGATATGTCGTTGACCTCGCCGAACTGTCCGTCGGCGCAGGAACTGCCGATCATGGTCGAGAATGCGGTGTCCGCGGTGCCCGGCGTCAAGGAAACCAAGGTTTCCGTGGTCTGGGACCCGCCGTGGGACCCCAGCCGCATGTCGGACGAGGCTCGCCTCGTTCTCAACATGTGGTGAGTTTAAAATTCAGGAATCGGTGCTTAGATAAGGGTCAACTGACGAGGACAATTATGGCGACTGCCAATCCGAGACCGAGGCCCCAGGTGATGCGGCTGACCGAAGCTGCCGCGACGCGCATCAAGGCAGTCATGGCCAACGCTGACAAGCCGGTCGCGGGCCTGCGCGTCGGCGTCAAGAATGGCGGCTGCGCCGGCATGGAATACACCATGGAATATGCCGATGCGGTGAAGCCGACCGACGAGGTGATCGAGGACAAGGGCGTCAAGATTCTGATCGACCCCAAGGCCGTGCTGTTCCTGCTCGGTACCGAGATGGACTTCAAGACCGAGAAGCTGTCGTCGCAGTTCGTCTTCAACAATCCGAACCAGACCTCGGCCTGCGGCTGCGGCGAGAGCGTCCAGCTCACGCCGGCCAAGGCGGGCGACGAAGCCGCCGCGCATTAGAGAAAGCGCCGGTCATGGACAATGATTTTCTCCATGACCTGTTCGCCGAGTTCGGCGCGATCGAGATCAAACGCATGTTCAGCGGGCGAGGGATTTACGCCCGCGGCGTGATCTTCGGCATCGTCTCAAGCGACGATGCCATCCATTTCAAAACCGATGAGACGACGCGCGAGGCCTACGCGCGCGAAAACACCAAGCCGTTGACCTTCACCAAGAAGAGCGGCCAGCGCATGGTGACCTCCTACTGGCGCTTGCCGGAGCGGCTTTACGACGACCCGGGCGAACTGGCGGAATGGGCGCGCGCCGCGGCGAGGGTGGCGCAGGACGTTACGCGCGAGAAATCCACGAGCAAGAAAAAGCCAGCGACCAGGAAGCCGGCCACCAAGTCACTCAAGACGGTCAAGCCGGCCAAGAAAGTCAAAGGTCGCAAGAAAGTCCCGGCCAAGGCGCGCAGCCGTCCGGTGAAACGCCGCTAGACCTGCTTGACTCCCTCACGGCTTTGCCCGCGGAATGGCAAGGATTTCGGGGGCTGGAAGCGTTATGGCGTGGCGTGGGACTGCCCGGGCAGTCGTCCGGACCGTTGGGGTGGTGTCGTCACTGGCGATGAGCGCGGCCGGCATGGCTCGCGCGGAAGTTCCGGTCACGCCAAGGGCGCCCGGGTTCTGCCAGGATGCCGCGGAGAATGATGACAGCGGTGCCTATTTCGCCATTGGCGAGAATTGCATCAAGGTCAGCGGCAGCATCTCCTACACCTACCAGCAGGCGAAGCAGAGCGCGGGCGTGCCGCGCTTCGTCAACCGCAACGGCACCGTGTCGCAGAATACGGTGTCGCGGACGGCGACCGCCAGCACTGGTCTCGAAGTCAGACGCCAGACGTCGCTCGGCGAATTCAAGTCCACCATCGGCGGAGAATGGTCGAAGTCGACCGACGATGGCACGACCAGCGGCAGCGCCTATTTCACCGGCTGGAGCGTCGGTCTGGCCGGGTTGACGGTTGGCTACACCGGCACACTGATGGGCTTCTGGGAGGGCAGCTTTCTGACCAGCGCCAGTTCGCCGGGGCGTTCTGCGACCTCCGTCGTCTATGAGCACGCGCTGGATGAGCGCAACAAGATCGCCGTTGGCATCGAATCCAGTTTGCCGACCTCGCCCAATGCCAGCACCGACATCTGGAGTTTCGATTTCTCCAACCCGGTCTACGCGATGCGCTGGCGGCGCGAGACCGACGCCTTCACCACGCATGTGTCGGGCGTACTGCGCCGCGCCGACTTTTCGCGCTCGCCTTTGCTGCCGTTCCTGCCGGACACGGCTGCGACCCGCACCGGCTGGGCCCTCAGCGCCGGCATGAAGATTCCGACGCCGTTCATCGCCGAAGACGATGAGTTTAGTTTTCAGGCGACCTATGCGGTCGACGCCTCATCCTATCTCGGCACCACGAACGATCTCGTCGTCTATCAGAGCATCGTGCGCTCGCTCGGCCCGACCAAGGGTTGGAGCGCGGTGGCGTCCTTTCACCACGCATGGTCGGAGCAATTCGAGTCGAACATTTTTGCCAGCTTTGTCTCGGTCAAGGCCGAGCTTCTGGCCGCCAAGCCGCAAAGCGACACCTTCCGCACGGCGGTCAATCTCTACTGGAAGCCGGTCGCCCACCTGAAATTTGGCGTCGAGCTTGGCTATGTCGATATCGCGATCGAGCCGAACGGCTTTGCCGGGTATTTCAGCGGCAACAGTGGCCGCTCGTATATCGGCACATTGTCGGTGTCGGCCGAGCTGTAGCGGGGAGGGCGAGGGATCGCCGCTAGGCGACCTGCATCGCCTGTTCGGGCAGGACTTCCGGATCGGCCTCGCACAGCACGCGGTTGCGGCCGTGGCGCTTGGCGGCATAGAGGCAGTTGTCGGCGCGCTCAATGAGAGCGGCCGCGGTATCGCCGGGCTGCAGGGAGGCGACGCCGATCGAAATGGTGACCCGGCCGAGATGCTCGCCGGTGGAGCGCTTCATCAGTTCCTTGGTCATCACGGCGCGGCGGATGTGGTCGGCGACGGTGAGGGCGGCGCGCAGCACCGTGTTGGGCAGGATCACGGCGAATTCCTCGCCGCCGTAGCGTGCCGCGGTGTCCTGTCCCTTGACGTTCTGCTTCACGGACATGGCAACGAGGCGCAGCACCTGATCGCCGGTCAGATGGCCGAAGGTGTCGTTGAACTTCTTGAAGTGATCGATGTCGGTCAGCATCAGCGACAGCGGCTCGCCGGTATCGCGCGCGAAGGCGATCGCGTCCTGCAACGTCGTATCGAAGAACTTGCGGTTGGCGAGCTGGGTCAGCGGATCCGTCAGGCTCTCGGTGCGCACCGCTTCGAGATTGACCTGAAGCTCGGTGATTTCCTTCTTGGAAGCCGACAGGCGCTCTTCCAGTTTATGGTTCGACTCTTCCATTTCCTTGGCGGTCGCCACCAGGCCTTCGACAATGGCGCGCAGGCCTTCGCGATCGGAGGCGCCGATCATCTCGCTCATGTCGGCCAGGCTCTCGGTATAGGTCGAGGCGCTGCCGGCGGCGGCGTCGATCATCGCCATGACCTGCTCGATCTCGCCCATCACCTTGGAGCCCACGGTGTTGATGCGATCGGTCAGCCGGCTCGGCGCCAGGAAAGTTTCATAGACATTGTCGAGATCGGCCTCCGACAGGGTGCCGTTCTGACTCAGGGTCTCGTTGATTTTCTGATTGAGCGACGGCTGGTAGCCCGTCGCGTAGGAATACCAGATTTCATAATTGCGCGGTGTCGCGGGCTGACGCAGAGCCTTGATCTGGCTCAGCGCGATATCGCAGAACGCCATCGTGCGTTCGTGTTCGTCGCTGTGCCCGCTCATCCGTAAAAAACCCCCTGGAGGCGTCGTTGCCTGTGGGCGTTATGGCGCGTCGCTTCGTGGCCGCGTCGCGTCCCCCGACCGGAACGGTATGCGAGGGATATGAATGAGGGGTAAATACGGAACCAGTTAAGGTGGTAGGTCTGCACCTTAACGCTGGAAACAGCGTAAAGATGCTCAAGCTTTGATGTTTACCGGCCTCAACAGGAACGCCGGCAAATGGCTGCCATCCGTATCGGCGGTTTCGCGGCTGGGACGTTCCCGATAAGGTTGTGACTCTGCGGCTACCGGCGGCGGCGAACTCTCGACGCGCTGCGGCGCGCGCTCCTGCCTGGGCTGTTCCTGCCGGTCGCCACGGCCTTCCTGACGTCCGCCTTCGCGGCCACGACCACCACCACTGCGACCTCCGCGGCCGCCGCGTCCACGGCTGGCGCTGCGATCCTGGCCGCCGCGATGGCGCGGGCGACCATTGGCGTCGTCGGCGCCGACGACAACCGGCTCGCCCATCCACGGAATGGGAGCCCCGATCAGCTTCTCGATCGTCGCAACCGACTTGGCGTCGAACGGCGCTACGAGCGAGATCGCAGTGCCGGTCAGGCCAGCACGGCCCGTCCGGCCAATGCGGTGAACGTAATCGTCCGGATGATGGGGAACGTCAAAGTTGAAGACATGGCTCACCGCCGGGATGTCGAGGCCGCGGGCGGCGACGTCGGATGCGATCAGCAGCTTGGCATCGCCCTTGCGGAAGGCATCGAGCGCGGCCGTGCGCGTCGACTGGTCGAGATCGCCATGCAGCGCCACCGCATTGAAGCCGTGCTTCACCAGCGATTTATGCAGCGCCGCGACTTCGAGCTTGCGGTTGCAGAAGATGATGGCGTTCTTGAAGTTCTCGGCGGTGTTGATGAGATGGCGCAAGGTCGCGCGCTTCTCGTAATCCTCGCGGCCGACGGCGACCTGCAATTGCGTGATCGTGGCGGCGGCGGTGGCGGGCTTCGATACTTCGACGCGCACCGGATTGTGCAGGAAGTTGTCGGCGATGCGCTGGATTTCCGGCGGCATGGTCGCCGTGAAAAACAAGGTCTGGCGCGTGAAGGGCACCAGTTTGCCGATGCGCTCGATGTCCGGGATGAAGCCCATGTCGAGCATGCGGTCGGCTTCGTCGATGATCAGGAGTTCACAACCCGAGAGCAAGAGGCGGCCGCGCTCCGAATGATCGAGCAGGCGGCCCGGGGTCGCGATCAGCACATCGACGCCGCGAACGAGCTTGGTGTCCTGGTCGCCAAAAGAAACGCCGCCGATCAGGAGGGCGACGTTGAGTTTGTGGTTCTTGCCGTATTTCTCGAAGCTTTCATAAACCTGCGCAGCGAGTTCGCGGGTCGGCTCGAGGATCAGCGTGCGTGGCATGCGGGCCCGCGCGCGGCCTTTCTCGAGCATGGTGATCATCGGCAGGACGAAGGCGGCGGTTTTCCCGGTGCCCGTCTGCGCGATGCCGAGAACGTCGCGGCGCGCGAGAACGTGGGGAATGGCCTGGGCCTGGATGGGGGTGGGTGTTTTGTAACCGGTCGCTTCGATAGCGCCGAGAACCTTTTCGGAGAGTCCAAGTTCAGAAAAACTTGTTCCGATTTCAGAAGAGCTCATGAAACCTCAAAGGGCGAACAATCGCCAAGCGCCGCGCCGGACGTAAAACCAGTTGTCAAAACCGGGTACAATGCGCGGGAGCACGGTCGAATCTGATGGGTGCTCGGACCGGCTGCCCGGAACATAGGGTGGACGGCCGTAAAGTCAATCCTTCCGCAGCGCGGTATGGCTAATTTTGGCTGATTTTTCGGGCTTTTTGCCCTCTGGAGGCTCTGAAATGGCAACTTCGCTCCCCCTCGTGCTGGTCCCCGGCCTCCTGTGCAGCGCCCGGCTGTATGCCCCTCAGGTCGAAGCGTTGTGGCCGAACGGCCCGGTGACGGTGGCCGATCACCGGCGTGACGACGATGTCGCGGCGATCGCCAAGCGCATTCTCGACAATGCGCCGCCGCGCTTCGCGCTCGCCGGCCTGTCGATGGGCGGTTACATCGCCTTCGCCATGATGCGGCTGGCGCCCGAGCGTATCGACCGCCTCGCGCTGCTCGATACATCGGCGCGGCCCGACACCGAGGAGGGCAAGGCCGGCCGCGAGAAATTCATCCGCATGGCGCAAGACGGCAAGCTGATGGAGATCGTCGACACGCTGACGCCGAAGTTCCTGCACCGGAACCACGGCGGCGACGAGCGGTTGAAAGGCATCGTTCGTGCCATGGCGCGCGAGACCGGGGTCGAGGCTTTCGTGAGCCAGGAGAGGGCGATCATGGGGCGGCCGGATTCACGTCCGCTGTTGTCGTCGATCAAATGCCCGACTTTGGTGCTGGTTGGCGATGGCGATGAACTGACGCCGCCGGAGCTGGCGCGCGAGATCGCCGGCGGCATTGCCGGATCGAAGCTTGTCATCGTGCCGGACTGCGGGCATCTGTCCACGCTCGAACAGCCGGACGCCGTCAACCAGGCGCTGGCCGCATGGCTCCAATCGTGAGCATGGCAAAGGAAATCGTATGAGCACCGTGCGCGACAATCCCGGCGTCATCGCGCCGCCGCCGCTGATCGCGCTGGCGGTGCTCGTCGCCGGCCTGCTGCTGGACTGGCTGTTGCCGGCGTACCTGCTGAGCGTGTTGCTGTCCTGGGGCACGCGCATTCTGCTCGGCCTCGAACTGATCGGCGGTGGCGCGGCGCTGATCGTCATCGCCATGCGGGCGTTCCGCGCGGCCGGCACGCATGTCGAGCCGTGGAAGCCGTCTACCGCGCTGGTGGCCGGCGGCCTTTACGCTTACGTGCGCAACCCGATCTATGTCGGGATGATCCTGATCCTCGCCGGGCTTGCTGTCCTGCTGGCATCGGACTGGATGCTGGTTCTGACCATTGTCGTCTTCATTCCGGCGATCCATTTCGGCGTCGTGCTGCGCGAGGAGCGCTATCTCGCGGCGAAGTTCGGCGCGCCCTACCGGGGCTATCTGCAAAAAGTACCGCGCTACGGCTGGCCGTTCTGAGCGCGGCGGCACAGCGCACAAAAAAACTGCGACTTTGATCTGGCGCAGATTGTCGCCGCGCCGGCCGTTGCTATGCTGACCAATCAAGGCGAGTCAGCCGGAGTCGACGTTTGTTCGCAAAATCGTTCGCGGTATTATCGTTGCTGGGCGCGCTTTCCGTCGTCCCGGCCATCGCTGCGACCGATCCTGTGCCTCAGCCGGACACGCTGGCGACGCCGCAATTCACCGCCGAGCCGGTGTTCCGCGACCTCAATCTGCTGGGTAACTGGGCCGTCGATTGCGACAGACCGGCGTCACCGGCGAACCCGCACGTCAATGTCAGCGCGCCGGGTGCCGGGCTGATCGTCGAACACCACGACGTCGGCGCGGACTTCGCGCCCAATCTCTATCACGTCGTTGCCGCGCGCCGCGTCGACAAGCGCGACGTGGAAGTGCGCGCGTTATTCCGCCCCGGCACCGAGAGCGAAGACGCGCAGATTTTGGTGCTGCGCATCGGCAAGGCGAAGGGCGCCGATACGCGGCGCACCATGTTCAACCGCGGCGAGGATGGCGTGCGCGTGAAGAACGGCGTCGCGGTGCGGAGTGGGGCGAAGACGGCGGTGTTGAGGAGGTGTGGGTAATCAATATGGTTTCTTGATACCGATCGGCGTTGTCTTAGGCGTTTTCGGGAACCTCTATATCGTCGTCATCTAATTCGATATCGACCCCGCTCGCTGATGGGTCAGATTTGTCGCCTGCGGCGAGTTGTCGTTTAAGCTGCCGTAATGTGTTGATGTAGTAAGCCTCGGCTGCGCGCCAATGGCGGAATATCCGACAGCGTATTTTTGAGACAAATACTTGTGGCTCTAAAGCCAAGAACAAAGCAGAGGTCGAAGAGATGCTAGAGAAAATCTCATTCCGAAGCGCATTGTTTTCCGGGAGGTGTGCAGGGTTGAAGTTCTCGTAGACGAAATTTCGTACAGCCTCCCTGTGGAGACGCCAGTCACGCGCATCAACGCTAACTGGTTTGTGATTATGGAAATCTAGAGCCGGTCCGACGTGATTTAAGTGTTTAAATAATTCATGCGTGCCGCGGTCAAACATGGCGCTTGATATGATAACGACATCGACGTCGGACGTCTCTGCGAATGTTCGCCCAAACTTGTGTGGTGACGGGCTAAATCCGAGCTTGGCGCTTCCAACGATGCAGACGTCTTGATAGCCGATCTCGAACCGATCTGCCACCTGCTCTCTAAATATTAAATACTTCATCGGGCTGCTGGCAAAAACAAACGGAACGCCTTCGAGCAAGAAAACTTTGGCGACTACATCGAAGTTGTCCATTGCCCCCAATAGCGATTTGAGATCGTTGGGTGATAATGAAGTGCTGTTGACTAGAATATCGAGAAGTTTTTTCTGTTGAGGATCGTTCGCTGGGGGTGTTTGAGTCTTAGTCACAATCGTCCTCTCGATAACAGGCGCAAGCAGATTCATAAATATAAGTCGGGCTACTGGCCCTAATTGTCGGGACTTCTTTTTTCATCTGCAAGCCGTTTGCGCGCTTCGGCGCGTAGGGCGGGGAAGTCGGCCTCGTCGGCGCAGCCGCTGGCGATACCGGCATCCCAAAGGCTGCGAAAGCGTTCGACATCGCCGTCGTTTAGCATGAGTGGGCGAGTAGATGTGTCCGACATCGTGTCTACCTCATTCTGCTGCCGCCACTCTCGGACGGCCTTGATCTTTCGACATCAACCGTTTTGCAAAATTCCTCATGGTTTGTGGCCATGAGGTAGTCGTTACTATAATTCAGGTCTTTAGTATCCGAAGAATCTCGACCACAGCGACGGCTGTGAGACAAGGGAAGTGATGACGGCGAGCACTAGGCCGACGGCTATGGGGCCAACGATGAGCGCTTCAAACTTTCCGTATCTGACGAAAATGGCGTGCTTGGGGTTTTTCATGGCTGTCTCGCGTGCTGTTACTTCGAAAATACGCGAGGACGTTTCTTGAGCAATTTATTTTCGGCTACGTTGGTCTGAGGGTATGGGTTTGCTTCCTTGGCGGTTTCTGAAATTCCTACCGCCTGCTAAGTAAGTGTTTGATTTGTTGAGCTACTTCTTAAGTAGCTACGACCTAAGGCGACTGCGGCCTTCTGTTAGAAAGAAACGTCGCCGAAACCCTCTCAAGGCGGCGGTTCCGGGTCCTTGCCGTCACATTCGACGTAAGCCTCTGGCAGAATTTAGGGAATCCGGAGCGCCGGCGAAGGGTAGCCCCGGCGGAAAATTCCCAATGGGAGCACGTCAGTTTTCTCGGCGTTCGGCTTCGCTGCGCTCCTCACGATGTATCCGATTGAACGCAGCACTGGGTCCCCGCTTTCGCGGGGACGAACGGAGAGGGGCCGTCATTCCGGGACGGCCGTAGGCCGGACCCGGAATCCAGAAACGGATTCGGAGCTTGCGTCTGGATTCCGGGTTCGCGCGTTTCACGCGCGCCCCGGAATGACGGGAGATCAAACGTCCAGCAACTCCTCTGACGCAAACTCTGCCTTCTCCTGGATGAACTCGAAACGCGCTTCGGCCTTGTTGCCCATCAGGCGCTCGACCGAGCTGGCCGTGGCTTTCTCATCGCCTTCGGACAAGGTGACCTTGAGCAGCGTGCGCTTGCTCGGGTCCATGGTCGTTTCTTTGAGCTGCGCCGCCATCATCTCGCCAAGGCCCTTGAAGCGCGAGACCTCGACCTTGGCATTGGCGTTGAATTCGGTCTTGAGCAGGTGATCCTTGTGGGCGTCATTGCGCGCATAGAAGATCTTGCCGCCGTGCTGCAGGCGGAACAGGGGCGGCACCGCGAGATAAAGCCGGCCGAGATCGATCAGCTTCGGCATCTGCCGGTAGAAGAACGTGATCAAGAGCGAAGCGATATGCGCGCCGTCGACGTCGGCGTCGGTCATGATGATGATCTTCTCGTAGCGAAGATCGGCCTCGCTGAAATGCGTGCCGGTGCCGCAGCCGAGCGCCTGAATGAGGTCGGCGAGCTGCTGGTTTTGCGCCAGCTTGTCCTTGCCGGCGGAGGCGACGTTCAGAATCTTGCCGCGCAATGGCAGCACGGCCTGCGTGCGGCGATCGCGCGCCTGCTTGGCCGAGCCGCCGGCCGAGTCGCCTTCGACGATGAACAGTTCGGAGCCTTGCTCGGCGGTATTGGAGCAATCGGCGAGCTTGCCGGGCAGGCGCAGTTTACGCACCGCGGTCTTGCGCGCGTGATCCTTTTCCTGTCGGCGGCGCAGGCGGTCCTCGGCGCGCTCGATGACGAAGTCGAGCAGCTTGTTGGCCTGCAGCGGGTTGCCCGACAGCCAGTGATCGAACGGATCCTTGATGGCGCCTTCGACGATCTTCTGCGCCGCGGCGGTGGCGAGGCGGTCCTTGGTCTGGCCCTGGAATTCCGGCTCGCGAATATAGACCGACAGCATCGAACCCGAGCCGACCATGATGTCTTCGCTGGTCACCGGGGCGACGCGTTTTTCCTGGCCGATGCGCGCGGCGTGATCTTTCAGGCCGCGGAGCAGGGCAGAGCGCAGACCTGACTCATGCGTGCCGCCATCCGGCGTCGGGATGGTGTTGCAATAGGAATTGGTGAAGCCGTCGGCGTCGGCGGTCCACGCCACCGCCCATTCCACCGAGCCGTGCTTGCCGCTCTTGCCCGACGCACCGGAGAAAATATCGGGATGCACGAAGGTCGCGCCTTCGAGATTGGCGCGCAGATAGTCGGCAAGACCATTGGCGAAGTGGAAAGTCGCCTGCGGCGGAATGTCGGTGCCTTCGACCAGTGACGGATCGCAGGACCAGCGGATTTCGACGCCGCCATAGAGATAGGCCTTGGAGCGCGCCATCTTGAAGACGCGCGCCGGATCGAACGCCGCCTTCTTGCCGAAGATGTCGGCGTCCGGCTTGAAGCGGATCTTGGTGCCGCGGCGGTTCGGCACGCGGCCGAGCTTTTCCAGTTTGCCCTTCGGCTTGCCGCGCTCGAACACCATTTTGTAGAGCTGCTGCTCGCGCGCGACCTCGACCTCAAGCCGCTCGGACAAAGCGTTGGCGACCGAGACGCCGACGCCGTGCAGACCGCCCGACGTCTCATAGACGTTGGAGTCGAATTTGCCGCCGGCGTGCAGCGTGCACATGATGACTTCGAGCGCCGACTTGTTCTTGAACTTCGGATGCGGATCGACCGGGATGCCGCGGCCGTTGTCGTTGACGGTGAGGAAGCCGTCGGTGTCGAGTTCGACCTCGATCCAGTCGGCATGGCCGGCCAGGGCCTCGTCCATCGAGTTGTCGATGACTTCGGCGAACAGGTGATGCAACGCCTTCTCGTCGGTGCCGCCGATATACATGCCGGGGCGGCGGCGCACCGGTTCCAGACCCTCGAGAACCTCGATGTCCTTGGCGCTGTAGCCGCCGTCGCCGGCGCTCGCCTTGGATGGCTTGCGTGCGGATTCCTTCGGCGCGGGGCGGGCGGCGGCCTGACGGGCAGGGGCCGCGAACAGGTCGTTCTGCTTGCCGGATTTCTTGCTTGCTGCGGATTTGGCCATAGTTACAAGACGTTCGTTGTAGGACTTCGCGGATCGGATGAGGAAAACAGGCCGGACACATAGGCGTTCGGCGAATCGTTTGTCAGCGACTATGCCATGGCCAAGCTTCATTGGCCTGCCTTGGGGTCTAAACCAAGGCGGCGGCCGGGAACCTTGTGTCGCACTGGCGGCGTCCCGGGGGCCGCGCTAGATGAACCTCTGAATGGACTTCCAAAGCATCATTGAAGGGATTGTCGCCTTCGCGCGCGAAAACGCGGCGTGGGCGCCGCCAATCATGTTCGTACTCGCCTTCGGCGAGTCGCTGGCTTTCGTCTCATTGCTGTTGCCGGCCTGGGGCGCGCTGGTGGCGCTCGGCGCGTTGATCGGCAGCAGCGGCATCAGCTTCTGGCCGGTATGGGTCGCGGCTGCGCTGGGCGCGGCGCTGGGCGATTGGTTGTCCTACTGGATCGGGCAGAAGCTCGAATACCGGGTGCAGCATATCTGGCCGCTGTCGCGTCACCCCGACCTGATCCCGCGCGGCGAGCGGTTCATGCGCAAATGGGGCGTGCCGGGCATTTTCATCGGCCGGTTCTTTGGCCCGCTGCGCGCCTCGGTGCCGCTGATCGCCGGCATTTTCGAAATGCCGTTCTGGACGTTCCAGTTCGCCAATGTCGCCTCGGCTTTCGTCTGGGCGGCGGTGTTGCTGACACTAGGCGACGGCATCTCCCGGTTGTTGTCGCTGTGGCCATGGTAACGAGGCCGTGACCGGGGTGCGGCGTATGGCGCAGGAATAGCGCTGGCGGCGTGGTGTTAGCTTGTCAGCCGGCGCCCTCGTGCGGCGCCCATACAGTTTTCCATGGAGATCAGGATGCTCGAGCTTTCACGCCGCAACCTCATGACCGGCGGCGCCGCTGCAGCCGCCGCGGTCACCACCGCGCCGCTCATCCTCGCTGCCGCGAATGCGCAGGCCGCCGGTGGCGCCGTGTCGCCGCTGACCGGCGTCTACGCCTACAAGATGGGCGATGCCGAAATCATCCAGGTGTTCGACGGCGCGCGCACCTTTCCGATTCCAGACAACTTCATCGTCAACCTGTCGAAGGAAGAGACCGCCAAGGCCTATGCCGCGCAATACATGCCGGCCGGACAACTGACGATCACCTTCTCGCCGCTGATCGTGAAGGTCGGCGGCAAGACCATCGCCATCGACACCGGCAACGGCCTTGGCGCCAATGCGGCAACCAAGGGCGCGGTTGGTAATGCGCGGCACAGCATGGCGGCGGCCGGCATCGATCCGAAGTCCGTGGACATCGTGCTGATCTCGCATTTTCACAGCGATCACATCAACGGTCTGAAGAATGCCGATGGCTCGCCGGCCTATCCGAATGCGCAGATCATGGTGCCGTCGGTCGAACAGGCTTTCTGGACCGACGAAAGCAATGCGAGCAAGGCGAACGGCCCGAACAAAGGCAATTTCGCCGGTGTGAAAAAGACCATGGATGGGCTCAAGACCACGCCATTCGATGCCGGCAAAGAAGTTGCGCCGGGCATTACCGCGGTGGCGACGCCCGGCCATACGCCGGGCCACACCTCGTTCGTGATCGCCTCGGGCAACAAGAGCGTGATGGTGCAGGGCGATGTCACCAATCATCCGGGCGTGTTCATGCCGAATCCGGGCTGGCATCTGATGTTCGACAATGACGCCCAGACAGCCGAAGCGACGCGGCGCAAGGTCTACGACATGGCCTCGGCCGACAAGATGCCGATCATCGGCTACCACTTTCCGTTCCCGTCGGCCGGCTTCGTCGAGAAGAGCGGCACTGGCTACCGCCTGGTGCAGGTCCACGCGCTAAGCTGACGCATTTTCCGATTTTGATGCTAAAGGCCGCCCCGCCGGGCGGCCTTTTTGCATTTCGGTTTCGTTTTTGACGGGATTGACCGGTTCCGCCGCGCGCCCTATATCGCCGCTCATGACGACGATTGGCACCCGAAATTTACGTCCACGCCGCCGTACCGGCACGGCGCGGGGACTTTTGCGCGCTTAAAACGTCCCTGTGCCGCTGGATTTGACCGCGGCCTTTTCCTGTCTCCCGACCGCGTCATCCCAGCACCTATCATGTTCCCGTCAACGGGAACGACCACTCTGCTCGGCCGCTTGATGCGGCATCTGAATTCAAGGGTCTAAGATCATGGCGACAAAGGCAAAGATCGGCGTCCTCGGCGCTTCCGGCTATACCGGTTCCGAACTGGTGCGGATGCTGCTGCGCCACCCGCGCGCCGAGATCGTGCTGCTCACTGCGGAGCGTTCGGCCGGCAAGCCGATGCGCGAGGTGTTCCCGCAGTTCTCGCCTTATGAGCTGCCGACGTTGGTCGCCATCGAAGGCCTCGACTGGAAGGCGCTGGCGCTCGACGTCGTGTTCTGCGCGTTGCCGCATGCGACGACGCAGAAGGTGCTCAAGGACCTTCTCGCCGCCGCGCCGGAGACCAAGGTGGTCGATCTGTCGGCCGACTTCCGGCTGTCGGACACCGCGGCTTATGCCAAGTGGTATGGCCACGAACATCATGCGCCGGAGCTGCAGAAGGAAGCGGTTTACGGCCTTGTCGAAATCCACCGGCGTGACATCCGCAAGGCGCGGTTGGTCGCCAATCCCGGCTGCTACACCAGCGGTGCGCAACTGCCGCTGACGCCGCTGATCAAGGCCAAGGCCATCGACCTCGACGAGATCGTCATCGACGCCAAATCCGGCATGACAGGCGCCGGCCGTTCCGCCAAGGAGGCGATGCTGTTCTCGGAAGTGTCCGAAGGCTTCAATGCCTATGGCGTCGGCAAGCACCGGCACATGGCCGAACTCGATCAGGAGTTTTCGCTGGCCGCCGAGCGGCCGGTGACGGTGACCTTCACGCCGCATCTCCTGCCGCAGAACCGCGGCATCCTGTCGACCATCTATGTGCGGGGCCGGCGCGGCCGCACCGCGCAGGATCTGCACGAGATCCTGTCGAAGTTCTACGCGAAGGAACCCTTCGTACATGTTCTGCCGTTTGGCGAAACGCCGCACACGCGGCATGTTCGCGGCTCGAACATGACCATGATCGGCGTTGCTGCCGACCGCATCGAAGGCCGGGCGATTATCATCTCCGCGCTCGACAACCTGGTGAAGGGCGCGTCCGGTCAGGCGATCCAGAACATGAACCTGATCATGGGATACCCCGAAACCATGGGCATCGATCAGGTCGCGCTGTTTCCGTAGCGATCTGTCATTCCGGGACCGCCCGTTAGGGCGGGACCCGGAATCCAGCTACACTGACTGCGTTCGCTTCTGGATTCCGGGTTCGCGCTTTCGCGCGCCCCGGAATGACGAAGGAGAGCCGGGTCATGTTCGAGGTCGCGAACCAGCCGCCGCCGCTGGAGCCCTATAATCTCTTCGCCAGCGACACGGTGCTGCGCGAATGCGTGACGCGCGAGAAGGCGGACTGGGCCGAAGGCGGCCTGCAGGCGCTCGGCGCGACATTGGGCAAGCCCGAGACGATCAAGCTCGGCTTCGATGCCAACAGGTTTCCTCCGCAACTCAAGACGCTCGACCGCTACGGCCACCGGCTCGACGAGGTCGAGTTTCATCCGGCCTGGCACGAACTTATGGCCATCGCGCTGCGCGCCGGGCTGCACTCCAGCCCCTGGGCCAAGCCGCAAGCCGGCGCGCATGTCGCGCGCGCCGCTGGCACCTACATGCTCAACCAGATCGAGAGCGGCGTTTATTGCCCGATCGCCATGACCTACGGCTCGGTGCCGACGCTGCAGCACGCGCCGGACGTCGCTGCGGTGTGGCTGCCGAAAATCTACAGCCGCGACTACGACAAGCGATTCATGACCGTGGGTCAGAAGTCCGGCGCGCTGCTCGGCATGGGCATGACCGAGAACCAAGGCGGCTCTGATCTGCGCACCAACGCCACGCGCGCCGAGGCGACGGGCGACGGTTCGTTCCGGCTATATGGCCATAAATGGTTCATGTCGGCGCCGATGTGCGACGGCTTTCTGGTGCTGGCGCAATCGGGCAAGGGCCTGAGCTGTTTCCTGATGCCGCGCTTTGCGCCGGACGGGACACGCAATGCGATCCGCATCCTCCGCCTCAAGGACAAGCTCGGCAACAAGTCCAACGCCTCGAGCGAAGTCGAATTCGAGGGCGCCTATGCGCAACTGATCGGTGAGGAGGGGCGCGGCATCCCCACCATCATCGAGATGGGCAACCACACGCGGCTCGAATGTTCGATCGGCTCGTCGTCGCTGATGCGCGCCGCCGTCGTGCAGGCGATCCACCATGCGCGGCACCGCGTCGTGTTCCAGAAGAAGTTGGTGGATCAGCCGCTGATGACCAATGTGCTCGCCGACCTGGCGCTGGAATGCGAGGCGGCGACCATGCTGACCTTCCGCCTGGCGCGCGCCTATGACGAGGATGACGACGTCGCCACCGTGTTCCGCCGCGTCGTCACGCCGGCAGCGAAGTTCTGGATTTGCAAGCGCACCCCCAACGTCACGCTGGAGGCGATGGAGGTGCTGGGCGGCTCCGGGTACATCGAGGAAAGCGTCATGCCGCGGCTTTACCGCGAAGCGCCGGTCAACTCGATCTGGGAAGGGTCGGGCAATGTCATGTGCCTCGATGTGCTGCGCGCGCTCGGCCGCACCGCCAATGCGGCGGAGATTCTCCACACCGAGTTGCGCGTGCCGGGCGAGCCGCGGCTCAAGGCTTTTGCTGGCGCGCTCGAGCAAAGGCTGCTCGGCGCCGAGCGCAATGACGAGGCGCAGGCTCGCGCGCTGGTGCGCGATCTGGTGCTCGCTTTGCAGGCGGCGCTGCTGATCAAGCATGCGCCGGCCGTTGTTGCCGACGCGTTCTGTGCCTCGCGCCTCAGCGGTGAGAGTGGCGGTGCTTTCGGCACGCTGCCGCGCGGCGTCGATACGCGCGCCATCATCGAGCGCGCGGGGCCGGTGCATTGAAAACGCTTGTGCCGGGCGCGCTGCGGCATTGATACCGCCGCGCTGACCCGGGATCGTTCAACATTCAGCGTTCTTGGCGGTGCCGGTTCTGCTGTGCATGGTTTCGCTTCGCGGCACGATGCACGGCGCCCGAGACAAGATTCAAAGCTTGCCGATGATCGCCAGTGCCAGCGCGACCTGCGCGCCAAATCCGACGGCGAATGTCAACGTGCGCAACACCGGCACACCGAGCGCATAGACGATGGCATGCGCCAGCCGCGCCCAGAAATAGACCGCGCAGGCGATTACGGTGCCGCGCGTCGAATAGCCGATATTGTCGAGGATCAGCACCAGCGGTGCAAAGACGACGAGATTATCGACGGCGTTGGTGTGCGCGAAATACAGCCGTTGCGCCCACGGAGTTTGCGGTTTGTCGTCGCGCGACGGGTTGGCGAGGGTGCCCCAAAGGCCGCGCACCATGATGCGGTCGAGGATATAGGGAATCCACAGCACCCCGGTCAGGATGACCGTGAAGGTGAGCCACATCAGTTCGCGCGACATCGCAGCCTCCGTGTCCGACGCCGGCACCGGCCGGCGGCTCGGAGACTAGCCGATCCAACGGACGTCGGCCATCGAGCCGCGGTGGATAATCATCCGAAGATGGAACGGGCGATCACATACAGCCCGACGACGATGACGATGCCGGAAAAGACACGGGTCAGCGCGTTCTTGTGGCCGGACAGATGTCGGGCCAGGCGCGTGCCCGCAAGTCCGCCGACGGCGCCGCCGGCAATGAACAGCAAGGCCAGCGGCCAATCGACGAGGCCGGACCAGGCATAGCTGGCTGCGGTGGTCAGGCCGAAGGCCGTCACCGAAACCAATGACGATCCGATGGCGTTGATGAGCGGCATGGCGGTGGCGCCGATCAAGCCGGGAACAATGAGGAAGCCGCCGCCAATGCCGAAGAAGCCGGACAGCACACCGACCACGAGGCCGCCGCCGATCAGCCAGGGCAAAAGCTCACCGACGCTTTCCTGGGTGAGCTTCACGTCCGGATTGTCGCCGGACCGGCGCGGCCGCAGCATCAACACGCCGATCACGACCATCAGGCCGCCGAACAAGGCCAGCAGCCGCGATCCATCCACCATTTTGCCGAGCTGAGCGCCGATCGCCGCGCCGGCGATGCCGGACATCGCGAACACCAGCGCGCAGGGCCACTTCACCGTCCGGGCGCGGGCATGGCCGGCAAGATTGGCGGCGGCGCTGGCCGCGACTGCAATAGCGCTGGTGCCGATCGCAACATGCGGCGACGGCACGCCGACGACATAGACCAGCAGCGGCACGGCGAGGATCGAGCCGCCGCCGCCGATCAGGCCAAGCGTGAAGCCAACCAAGCTTCCCGAGCCGAGGGCGAGTATCGTCTGCAATGTCGTCATGGCGGGCTTTGATGGCTCAGGCGCTGTGCATCCGCCGGTTCCAGGGCATCAGCGCCAGCACGCGCGCCATGCCGCAGAATCCGGTGACGCCGGCGACCAGAAGACCGGCGCCGACAAAACCGGAGAGAGCGTAGAAAACCGGATTGACGAGAAAGCCGAGCAGGGCGCCGAGCAGCGCCAGACTGCCGGCGCCGATCTGCACCTGCCGCATCATGTCGATCGGCTGCTTGCGGTCGAGCGATACGGGCAGGCCGGCTTTCTTCCAGGCGTCGATGCCGCCTTCAAGGATAAAGGCCTCGCAGCCACCGGCAACGTTGGCGAGCTTTCCGGCATTTGTTTTCGTCCGCATGCCCGAACGGCAGTGAAAGATGAGCACGTCATCGCCGGGCCGCGCCGGCATATCGCGATCGAGAAGGCTCAAGGCGTGGTGCCGCGCGCCCGGAATATTCTCGCGGGCGTGTTCGTCGGCTTCGCGAATATCGACGAGCACGGCGCCCGTCTGCATCAGCTCGGCGGCGCGGGTGGGCGATATGGTTTTTAGTTCAGTCATGGCGGTTTTCCCTGTGTGCGCCCGTGTTACGGGCAATAGATATCTTTGAGCAGCGCGAGCAGGCGCGCCGCGTTCTTGTCGGCGATGCGGTAGTAGATGGTCTGGGCATCGCGCCGCGTGGCGAGAAGGCCGTCGTCGCGCATCTTGCCGAGATGCTGCGACAGCGCCGACTGGCTCAGATCCACCGCGTCGGCGAGCGCGCCGACCGACATCTCGCCGACGATGGCGAGCCGGCACAGGATCAGCAGCCGGTTCTCATTGGCGAGCAGTTTCAACAGCCCGGCCGCTTCCGCCGCCTTGCGTTCAAGCTGTGCCATGCTCTTATCGCCGGACGAGATCTTGATCGCCGTGGCTTCAGGCATCGAAGTCTCCATAAATTAGATGTTGCTAAATTAGTGTCTGCTAATATATACGTCAAGTCCAAGAATGGACGTTGAGGCAAAAATTCAAGGAGACGTGCGATGTCAGCGGTCGCTAACACACTGAAAAAGCCGAAAATAAGGGCTTTTTTCGACGAGCCGACCAATACCGTGAGCTATCTCGTCTGGGACGGCGACACCTTGGACGGCGCGGTGATCGATCCCGTGCTCGACTACGATTTCCGCACCGGCGACTGTTCCACCAAGTCCGCCGACGCCATTCTTGCCGAAGCGAAAAAGCTCGGCGTTAAAATCGGCCAGGTGCTGGAAACCCACGCCCATGCCGACCATCTTTCGGGCGCGCCTTACATCAAGCTCAAGACCGGCGCGACGGTCGCGATCGGCGAACATATCCGCGACGTGCAGCGCATCTTCCGTCCGGTGTTCAACGCCATTGACGTATCGGGAGACGGCTCGGAATTCGACCGCCTGTTCAAGGATGGCGAGACATTTACGATCGGCGGTCTCGGCGGCGAAGTCATGCACACGCCCGGCCATACGCCGGCTTGCGTGTCTTACAGAATCGGCGATGCCGTGTTTGTCGGCGACACCATGTTCATGCCGGATTACGGCACCGCGCGCGCCGACTTCCCCGGCGGCAATGCGCGCGATCTTTATCGCTCGATCAAGCGCGTGCTGTCATTGCCTCCCGAGACGCGGCTGTTTATGTGCCATGACTACAAGGCGCCGGGCCGCGACAATTATGCCTGGGAGACGACCGTCGCCGAGGAACGAGCCCGCAACGTGCATGTGCATGAGGGTGTGAGCGAGCAGGATTTCGTGTCGATGCGCGAAGCGCGCGACGCCACCTTGGCCGCGCCCTTGCTGCTGCTGCCGTCGATCCAGGTGAATATCCGCGCCGGCAAGTTTCCGCCCGCGGAAGTGGACGGCGTGCATTATCTGAAGGTGCCGATCAAGCTGGCGTCATAAAGCGTGCTTCAGTCCCGGACTTTCACATAAGAGCCCGGCGCGTCCTCGATCGGCTCCAACTGGCCGCCGCCGATCGTGCGCGCCGGCACTTTCTCGTCGCTCAGCTGGCCAATCCAGTCGATCCAGTCCGGCCACCATGAGCCGGGGTGCTCGATCGCGGTCTTGAGCCACTGATCGACGTCATCGCCCTTGGGCGCTCCGCCAAGCCAGTACTGGTATTTGATCTTCGGACCTGGCGGGTTGATGACGCCGGCAATGTGGCCCGAGCCGGCGAGCACGTAGCGCACCGGACCGCCGAAGAACTGCGAGCCGTACAGCACCGATTTGGCCGGGGCGATGTGATCCTCGCGCGTCGCGAGATTGTAGACCGGCACCGTGACGTCGCTGAGCTTGAGTTTGGTGCCAGCGATTTCCATCTCGCCTTTGGTGAGGCGGTTGGTTTGATAGCAGTTGCGCAGATAGAAAGAGTGGTTGGCCGCCGGCATGCGTGTGGCGTCCGAATTCCAATAGAGAAGATCGAACGGGTAGGGCTTCTTGCCCTTAAGGTAGTTGTTGACGACGTAAGGCCACACCAGATCGTTCGAGCGCAGCATGTTGAACGTATTCGCCATGCGCGAGGCTTCGAGATAGCCCTGTTCCTGCATCTGCTGTTCAAGGGCGCGGATGCGATCTTCATCAACGAAAATCTTGAGGTCGCCGGCGAAGGTGAAATCGACCTGCGCCGCGAACATCGTCGCAGAGACGACGCGATCCCGTTTCTGGGCTGCGAGCCAGGCCAAAGTCACGGCGAGCAGCGTGCCACCGACGCAGTAGCCGATGGTGTGGACCTTGCTCTCGCCGGTGATTTTCTCGATCACGTCCATGGCCTCGAGCGGGCCTTCCTTCATGTACTGCTCGAAGCTCTTCTGGGCGAGATGCGCGTCGGGATTGACCCATGAAATCACGAACACCGTGAAGCCGCGGTCGACGCACCATTTGATGAAGGATTTTTCCGGCGTCAGGTCGAGGATGTAAAATTTGTTGATCCAGGGCGGCACGATCAGCAGCGGGACCTTGAGCACCTCGTCCGTCGTCGCTTCGTACTGGATGAGCTGCATCAGATCGTTCTGATAGATCACCTTGCCGGGCGTGAGTGCGAGGTTGCGGCCAACCTCAAAGTTGGAGGGATCGGTCTGGCGGATCTTGAGATTGCCGTGCCCGGCGACGATGTCCTCGCTCAGCATCTGAAGGCCGTTGGCAAGGTTTTCGGCGTTCGAAGCGAGCGTCTCGCGCATCAGTTCGGGATTGGTCAGCACAAAATTGGACGGCGCTAGGGCATTGGCGAACTGCTTGATATAGAAATCGGCCTTGCGCCGCGTGAGCTCATCAACGCCTTCGGCGTCGCTCACCAGCTTTTCGCTCCACTGCACCGTGAGCAGATAAAGTTGCTTGAGGAAGTCGTAGAACTGGTTCTGCGTCCATTCCGGATCGGCGAAGCGCTTGTCTTTTGGATCGGCGGTGACGATCGGCGTGAATTCTTCGCCCGAGAGGCGATGCATCGCGCTCGCCCACAGATCCAGATAGGAACGGCCGATGTCCTGCTGCAGTTGCAACGTGCGCTCGGGGGCGGACAGCCAGTATTCGAGGACCTTGGAGACGGTCTTGACGATGTCGGCGATGTCGGCGGCGAAGGCGTCCTCGACCTTGCCTTCCTCGCGCGGCTTCATGTAGGCGGCCAGCGCCTTGCCACCTTGCTCGATGGCACGAGCGAGATTGCGCGAGAACACCTCGACATCGACGGAGCCGAACGCCATCTGCTCGGCGGACGCCTTGCCATTTCCGGATGTGGCGGTTTGCGCTTTGTCGTTACCGCGCTTGTCGGCGGCCGGTTTGGCGGCCACAGGCGGTTTGAGTGTCACGACATTGCCGGCCTCGTTTTCGGAGGCGGCTCGGGTCCCGGAACTGGGCGTTTCCATCGTCATTCTTTGTTCGTCCCCGGGGCTCTCTTGGACCGGGTGCGCGAGGCATCGCAAGGCAGGATATTAGGCAAAATCACGCGCCATCGTCCCGAATGTTAGGCGACCCGCCCAACACCTTGCTGGCGCCATATTAGCCGGTTAGCGCGTTTATGCTATAATTCATTGAGTCTGCGTCGTTTTTTTGGCAATCGGCTTTCGGCAATGCAGCGACATGCTGAGATTGTAATGAGGTGCTTGGTGAGGATGTGGCGGCCATCGACCATGGTGCTGGCGATTGCAGTACCGCTGGGTGCCCAACTGGCGCTGTCCGGCTGCGCCGCCGGCGGTATGGGCGATCAACTGCCGCATGCGATGGGCGGTCTGCCGCAAAGCGCGCCGGCGCGGCCCGACAAGCCCTATGCCTATCCGGGCGTTTACGACACGCCGGCCGCGCGCAGCACCAAGCCGCTCGATGACACCGAGCAACTCAGGCTGCAACGGGAGCTTCAGGGCGTGCGCGACCGCCAGGAAAAAGTGACGGCCGACCCGGACGCGCCGCCGCCGGCGGACCAAAAGCCCACTAAAAAGAACGCCACCGGCCCGAAATCCGGGCAGGCCACTGGCGCAAAAACGAACCCGTGATAAAAGCCAGCCGGGGTTACCAAGGCCAGCCGGAGAGGGCGGCCCAGGCTCCAGCCAAGGTCTGAGAACGATGGAAGAATTCTACCGAATCCGCCGCCTGCCGCCCTATGTCTTCGAAGAGGTGAATCGCGCCAAGGCCAAGGCTCGGAACGCCGGCGCAGATATCATCGACCTCGGCATGGGCAACCCGGACTTGCCGGCGCCGCAGCACGTTCTCGACAAGCTCAAAGAGACGCTCGGCAAGCCGCGTACCGACCGCTATTCCGCCTCGCGCGGCATTCCCGGCCTGCGCAAGGCCCAGGCCGCCTATTACGAGCGCCGCTTCGGCGTGAAGCTCAATGCCGATACCCAGGTGGTCGCCACCTTGGGTTCGAAGGAAGGCTTTGCCAACATGGCGCAGGCCATCACGGCGCCGGGCGACGTCATCATCGTGCCCGACCCGAGCTATCCGATTCACGCGTTCGGCTTCCTGATGGCCGGCGGCGTCATTCGTTCGGTGTCGTCGGACCCGACGCCGGATTTCTTCGTCCAGGTCGAGCGTGCGATCCGTCACTCGATTCCGAAGCCGATCGCCATCGTCGTCTGCTATCCGTCTAACCCGACCGCCTTCGTGGCCAGCCTCGACTTCTACAAGGACCTCGTCGCCTTCGCGAAGAAGCACGAGATCTTCATCCTGTCGGATCTGGCTTACGCCGAGGTCTTCTTCGACAACGACCCGCCGCCGTCGGTGCTGCAGGTGCCCGGCGCCATCGATGTCGCCGTCGAGTTCACCTCGATGTCCAAGACGTTCTCGATGGCCGGCTGGCGCATGGGCTTTGCCGTCGGCAATGACCGGCTGATCGCCGCGCTGGGCCGCGTGAAGTCCTATCTCGATTACGGCGCCTTCACGCCGATCCAGGTCGCGGCTGCTGCCGCGCTCAACGGCCCGGACGATTGCGTGCGCGAGATGCGCGCCATCTACACCAAACGCCGCGACGTCATGGTCGACAGCTTCTCGCGTGCGGGATGGGACGTGCCGCCGCCGACCGCGTCGATGTTCGCCTGGTCGCCGATCCCCGAACCGTTCCGCAGTATGGGCTCGGTCGAGTTTGCCAAGCTTCTGGTCGAGAAAGCCGAAGTCGCCGTGTCGCCCGGCACCGGCTTCGGCGAGCGCGGCGAAGGCTATGTGCGCATTGCGCTGGTCGAGAACGAACAGCGCATTCGTCAGGCTGCCCGCAACATCAAGAAATTCCTCGAGACGGCGCCGACACAGCTTCACAACGTCGTGCCGCTGGCGAACCGGCGCTAATTCCATGGTCGAAACGTTGAGAGTAGGGGTTGCCGGCCTCGGCACCGTGGGGGCTGCCTTGATCGCCCAGATCGGGAAGCAGCGCGAGGCTATCGCCGCGCGCTGCGGCCGCCGCATCGAGGTGGTCGCGGTGTCGGCTCGCTCGCGCAATAAGAACCGCGGCGTCGACCTCAAGAAGATGAAGTGGTTTTCGGACCCGGTCGAGCTTGCCGGCTTCGACGGCATCGACGTCTTCGTCGAGCTGATGGGCGGCTCGGGCGATCCGGCCAAGACCGCGGTCGAATACGCGCTCGCCTCCGGCAAGTCGGTGGTCACCGCCAACAAGGCGCTGCTGGCCAAGCACGGCTTCAAGCTGGCGCAGCTGGCCGAAAAGGCCGGCGTCGCGCTCAACTATGAAGCCGCGGTCGGCGCCGCCATTCCGGTGATCAAGACCTTGCGCGAGGGGCTTGCCGGCAATTCGATCAACCGCGTCTACGGCATTCTCAACGGCACCTGCAATTACATCCTCACCCGGATGGAGCAGGAGGGCTTGTCCTATGCCGACTGTCTGGCCGATGCGCAGCGCCTCGGTTATGCCGAAGCCGATCCGACCTTCGACGTCGAAGGCTACGACACCGCCCAGAAGCTGGCGCTGCTTGCGAGCCTCGCCTTCGGCACCAAGGTCGATGAGGGTGCCATCTATGTCGAGGGCATTTCCTCGATTGCGCCGGCCGATCTCGCGGCCGCCGACGAGCTTGGCTACCGCATCAAGCTGCTCGGCGTTGCCGTGCGCACGGGCAAGGGCATCGAGCAGCGCGTGCATCCGACCATGGTGCGCAAGGACTCTTCGATCGCGCAGGTGATGGGCGTCACCAACGCCGTCACCATCGACGCCGAGGGCATCAACCCGATCACGCTGGTTGGTCCCGGTGCCGGCGGCGCCGCGACTGCCTCCGCCGTGCTGTCCGACATCGCCGATGTGGCGCGGGGTCTGAAAGCGCCGCCGTTCGGCCGGCCGACCGGTAAGCTTGTCGCCGTGCAGAAGGCGCCGATGCAGCGCCACGAAGGCGGTTACTACATCCGCCTCGAAGCGCGCGACAAGCCGGGTACGGCGGCGACCATCGCCACCAGGCTCGCCGAGCAGGAGATTTCGCTGGAGTCTATCGTGCAGCGTCATCCCAAGGGCGAAGTGCCGAAGTCGAAAAACGGCTCGGTGCCGGTTATTCTTATTACCTACGCCACATCCGAAGATGCAGTGCGCAAGGCGCTCGCCGCCGTAGGCCGCGACAAGGTGATCTCGGGCCGGCCGCAGGTCATCCGCATCGAGAAGAATTAGTCAGTTACGAGGGGACCATCCGATGGCTTCGATTACCATTCAGCCCGAACTGCTGCTGGAGCGCATTCTGACGCTGGAGATCGTGCGCGTGACCGAACGCGCGGCGGTGTCGGCGGCGCGGCTGCGCGGCCGCGGGCTGGACAAGGCCTCCGATCAGGCGGCGGTGGACGCTATGCGGCGTGAGCTCAACAAGCTGCCGATCGACGGCACCGTGGTGATCGGCGAGGGCGAGATCGACGAAGCGCCGATGCTGTTCATCGGCGAGAAGGTCGGCAACAAGTCGGGCCCGAAGGTCGATATCGCCGTCGATCCGCTCGAAGGCACTGTGCTGTGCGCCAAGAACATGCCGGGCTCGATCGCCACTATCGCCATGGCCGACGGCGGCACGCTGCTGCACGCGCCGGACTGCTACATGGACAAGATCGCCATCGGCCCGGGCTATCCCAAGGGCACCGTCGATCTCGACGCGCCGGTTGAAGAGAACATCATCAACCTCGCCAAGGCCAAGGGCGTGAAGCCGTCAGAGATTACGGCGATCCTGCTCGACCGTCCGCGCCATGCCGACAAGATCGCGGCGATCCGCAAGATCGGCGCCGCGGTGTCGCTGATTTCCGACGGCGACGTTGCCGGCGTCATTCACTGCGCCGAGGCCAAGACCGGCATCGATATCTATCTCGGCTCGGGCGGCGCCCCCGAAGGCGTGCTGTCGGCGGCGGCGTTGCGCTGCATCGGCGGCCAGATGCAGACGCGTCTGGTCATCGACACCGAGGCGCTGCAGGAGCGCATCAAGAAGATGGGCATCAAGGATGCCAAGAAGAAATACGAGATCGAGGACATGGTGAAGGGCGACTGCCTGTTTGCCGCCACCGGCGTCACCACTGGTGCGATGCTCAAGGGTGTCGTGTTCGGCAAGGATGTGATCGAGACAGAGACCGTGGTCATGCGTTCGACCACCGGCACCGTCCGCCGCGTTATCGCCGAGCACCGCCAGCTCGAGAAGTTTCATCTGGATTGAGTCGTAGACCTCGCCGCTGTCATTTCGGGGCGAGACCGTAAGGTCGCGAGCCCGAAATCCACATCCCCAGCGCTGCGGCGTATGGATTCCGGGCCCGCCACTGCGCGGCGTCCCGACATGATGGTGCCGGCTATACACAGGCCGTCCGCGCCGCCGTGCAGCGGCTCCTTAAACCTCCTATATTCCCGGCATGGCCCTGCCTGCCGCCAGCTTCGACGATCGCGACCGCTGTTTCCTCGGCGTGGAGAAATCCGCGACCGGACGGGCCTGGCGCGACCGGCTCGACGATCGCGGGCTCGCCCGCGCCACCACCATCACGCAGCGCCTCGGCACGCCGGAATTGCTGGCGCGGGTGCTGGCCGGGCGGAATGTCGAAGTCGATGAGGTCGAGGCCTATCTCGATCCGACGGTGAAGAACCTGATGCCGGACCCGTCGGTGCTCACCGCCATGGATGCGGCGGCGGCGAGGCTTGCGGATGCCGTTCAGCGCGGTGAGAAGGTCGCGATCTTTGGCGACTACGACGTCGACGGTGCGACCTCGTCGGCTTTGCTGGCGCGTTATCTCCGGCAATGCGGGCTCGATCCGATCGTCCACATTCCCGATCGCATTTTCGAAGGCTACGGCCCGAACGCGGACGCCATCCGCTCCTTCGCCGAGCGTGGTGCGACTCTGCTGGTCACGGTCGATTGCGGCACCACGAGCCATGTCGTGCTCACGGAAGCTGCGGCGCTCGGCCTGCAAAGCATCGTGCTCGATCACCATCTTGCCGATGAAGTGCTGCCCCCCGCGGTGGCGGTGGTGAACGCCAACCGCGCCGACGACATCTCCGGGCTCGGCTATCTCGCCGCCTGCGGCATTGTGTTCATGACTTTGGTGGCGCTGACACGCGAGCTGCGCCGCCGCGGCTATTTCGACGCACGCAAGGCGCCCGATCTGCTGTCGATGCTCGATCTGGTTGCGCTCGGCACCGTCGCCGATGTCGTGCCGCTCAAGGGGCTCAACCGCGCCTTCGTCGCCAAGGGGCTCATTGCCATGCGCCGCCGCGAGCAGGTGGGGCTCACCGCGTTGATGGACGCTGCGCGTCTGAATGGCCCGCCGGAGGCGTTTCATCTCGGTTTCCTGCTGGGCCCGCGCATCAATGCCGGCGGCCGCATTGGCCGCGCTGATCTCGGTGTGCGCTTGATGCTGGAAGACGACGCCACCGAAGCGGCGCGCATCGCCGTCGAACTCGACCGGCTCAATCACGAGCGTCGCACCATCGAGGTGGCGGCGGTGGAGCAGGCCGAGGCCGAGGCGCTGGCCGCGCTCGGGCTGGAAGAGAAGGGCGCAGTGGTCGTCACGGCGCAGGCCGGCTGGCATCCGGGCGTCGTCGGTCTGGTTGCGGCGCGGCTGAAGGAGCGCTTCGGCCGGCCGGCATTTGCGATCTCGCTGGAGCCCGGCGGGACCGGCACCGGCTCGGGCCGCTCCATTGCCGGCGTTGATCTCGGCCGCGCCGTGCGTGAGGCGGTGCATCAAGGCCTGCTGGTGAAGGGCGGTGGCCACGCCATGGCCGCCGGCATCACTGTGCGCAAGGACGGTCTAGGGCCGTTCCGCGCCTTTATGGAAGAGACGTTGTCGGCGGCGGTTGAGGCGGCGCGGCGCGAGACCGCGCTGTTCGTCGACGGCGCGGTTAGCGCCGGCGGCGTCAATCCCGATCTCTGCGCCATGCTGGCGACAGCCGGGCCCTATGGCGCCGGCAATCCGGAGCCGGTGCTGGCGTTGCCGTCGCACACATTGGCCTATGTCGACAAAGTCGGCGAGAACCACATCCGCGCGCGCTTCAAGTCGGGCGATGGCCAGTTCGTCAACGCCATCTGCTTCCGCTGCGTCGGCACGCCGCTCGGCAACGCTTTGCTCGACAACCGTGGCCGCGCGATGCATGTCGCCGGATATCTCAGTGTCGATCGCTGGCAGGGCGTCGAACGCGTGCAGATGCGGATCGTGGATGTGGCGTTAGCCTGAATTCCGCACTTTCTTGTATCCGTCCAAGGCCGCCTTGCGCGCTTCGTCATGGTCGACAATGGGCTTCGGATACGTCTCGCCGAGGATGACCCGCGCGGCTTTTAGCGTATCCGCGTCGGCCTTCCATGGCGCATGGATAAATTTGTCCGGCAGCTTCGATAGCTCCGGGCACCAGCGCCGCACATAACCACCGTCCGGATCGAACTTCTCGCCCTGGGCCACTGGATTGAAGATGCGGAAATAGGGCGAGGCATCGGCGCCGGAGCCGGCGACCCACTGCCAGCCGGCCGCGTTGTTGGCGAGGTCAGCATCGACCAATGTGTCCCAGAACCACTGTTCGCCGAGCCGCCAGTCGAGTCGCAGATGCTTGATCAGGAAGCTCGCCGCGATCATGCGCACGCGGTTGTGCATGAAGCCGGTGGTCCATAGCTCGCGCATGCCGGCATCGACCAGCGGATAGCCGGTCGCGCCGCGCTGCCACGCATTCAGGTCTGTCGTGTTGCTGCGCCAGGGATAGGCATCGAAGGCCGGACGCCAGTTCGCGTCCGGCAGTGTGGGAAAATGATAGAGCAGGTGGTGAGCAAATTCCCGCCAGCCGATCTCGCTCATGAACTTGGCGATGCTCGCGCTTTTCACCCTGTCTTCCTGGTAAGCCGCCAGCCGCGCATGAATCTGCCGCGGCGAGATTTCGCCGAAGTGCAGGTGCGGCGACAGTCGTGAGGTTGAAAGCTTGTCGGGCCGGTCGCGCATCGCGCTATATGTTGCAAGGTCATTGCTGACGAAGTGGTCGAAGCGATCCAGCGCGCCGTGTTCGCCCGGTGTCCACTGTTCGGCAAAGCCGGCGGCCCAGTTGGGCCTGGCTGGCAGCAACTTCCAGTCGCTGAGCTTGTCGCTCGAAGCGAGTCCGTCCGCGTCGATGTTTTTCGGCTTGGCCACGGGCGCTGCGAAGCCGTGTGCCTGTGCCGCGCGCCAATAAGGCGTGAACACCTTGTAGGGTCCGCCGCCGCCGGTCTTGATATCCCATGGCTCGACGAGCAGCGCGGCGTTGAAGCTTTCGGCGGTGACGCCGTCTTTCTTCAAGCGTTCCTTGATCGCGGTATCGCGCGCGATGGCGTGCGGATCGTAGCAGCGGTTCCAGACCACGGCGGCTGCTCGGCCTTCGGCCACGAGCATCGGCAGGATGGTCTTCGGATCGCCGCGATAGAACGACAGCGCCCCTAACTGCTCGCGCAGAGCGGTGAGGCTGTGATGCAGCCACCACAGGCTGGCGGCGCCGGGTCGCCATGTCTTGTCGCTGTCATCAAGAATGAAAACCGGAATAACGCGGCCGCGCGCAACCGCCGCCGCAAGGGCCGGGTTGTCATGAAGCCGCAGATCCTGGCGGAACCAGACGATCGTTGTCATGCGCCGGTTATACGAGGGCGGAGGGCTCTCGGATCAAGCAGCACGACAAGTTCGGGAGAATTATTGGTTAAGCAGCGCGGCGCGGCTGGCCGCCGGAATGATTCGGCGCGACGGCTTGCGCTCGACCACGATGGTGCGCGGAGCCGCAGCCGAGCCGGTAAACACCACCGACTTGTTCGGCTCTTTACGCGGCGGCGCCATCTTGAGAATCTCGGCGCGAACCTGATCGATCGGCAGGCCCATCAGCGAAGCGGCGAACTCGGCTTGCTGGTCGATATCTTCAATGAATCCTCTGGCGGCTTCGATGGCCTCCGCAAGCGTCGGCTTTTCTTCGCGCACGCGGCGCTTGCCGTACTTGGTGTTCCAGCTTTCGTTATTGTTTTTGCTCATGATTTCGCCCGGGGCACTTTGAATCGGCGGCACTATGGCCGATCTTGTGCGTTGCAGCAAATCAACCCTGACCCTACCGAAATGGGCAGCAAGGCCGTCCGTCTGCTTCTGACGTCAGTCCTTGGCCGATGGAAGCGCCGGTTTTGTGGCAACGCGTCGCCACAGCGGTAGATTCGTACCAAGTTGTGCGCAAGCTGATGCACAGTGATTGCCAGTGTTCATCGCCGCGTCCGACAATCCTGCCATTCTGTAGTCAATCGTGAGCAGGGGCGTCAGGCAATGATCGAGGAATTCAAAAAATTCGCGCTACGCGGCAACGTCGTTGATCTTGCCGTGGGCGTCATCATCGGCGCGGCGTTTGGCTCGATCGTGACGTCGCTGGTTGCGGACATCATCAACCCGATCATCGGCGCGATTACCGGCGGTCTCGACTTCTCCAACTATTACTTGCCGTTGTCGTCGAAGGTTCAGGCGGGTCTTGCCTATGCCGACGCCAAGAAGCAGGGTGCGGTGCTGGGTTGGGGCGCCTTTGTCACCGTCGCGATCAATTTCGTGATCGTCGCTTGGGTGCTGTTCATTGCCATCAGATTCATCAACAAGCTCAAGCGTGCCGAGCCGGCGCCGCCGCCGGCCGCGCCCAGCGAAGAGGTCAAGCTGCTCGCCGAGATCCGCGACGCCATCAAAGCTAAATAGGCAATTCACGGCCGGTTCAGGTTCGCGGAGCCAGTCTTCACGTCATCCGGGTGTGCCGGACAAAGGGAGAGAAACTATGAAGCGTCTGATGTTGGCTGCGCTGATCACCGCTTTTGCCGCGGGCAGCGCGATGGCGCAGAGCTGCGAGACCAAGGCCGTCGGCAAGGATGGCAAGCCGCTCGCGGGCGCCGCAAAGACCAGCTTTGTCAGCAAGTGCAAGACTGACACCTGCACGCCGAAAGCGGTCAGCAAGGACGGCAAGCCGCTGGCCGGCGCCGCCAAGGATGCCTTCATGAAGAAGTGCCTGGCGGACTCTTAAGGCGATTTGTCATTCCGGGGCGCGGCCCGAAAGGCCGCGAACCCGGAATTTAGACAAACAGGATTCCGTATCAGGATTCCGGGTTCACGCGCTCACGCGCGTGCCCCGGAATGATCTGTTGAGTCAGCGCCGCAACATCCCGCCGAGCGCGCCGCGCACAATGGAGCGGCCGATGGTCGAGCCGGTGCGGCCACCAAGCGATTTGCCGATATCGGCTGCGATCTGCCCGGCGACACGGTTGGTCACCGTGCGCGTGACCTCGCGGGCGATGGTCTGCGTCGTGGTCAGCCTCGTGCCGCGCGCCCGGTTGGTGCCGAACAGGCCGCCGAGGAAACCGCCGATGCCGCCGAGGATTCCACCGCCGCCCGCCGGCGCTTCCTGGCCGGCTGGCGCTGCTGCTTCCTTGGTACGGGCCTGCAGCCTTTCGTAGGCGGATTCGGAATCGACCGCTTGATCGTATTTGCCCTTGCAGGGACTGGTCTGGATGATCGCCTTGCGCTCCTCCGGCGTGATGACGCCGAGCCGCGCCGCTGGCGGCCGGATCAACGCGCGATCAACCAGCGCCGGCACGCCATTGCCTTCGAGGAACGATACCAGCGCTTCGCCCTTGCCGAGTTCGGTGATCACCTGCGCAGTGTTGAGTTTGGGGTTAGGCCGGAATGTTTCCGCCGCGGCCTTCACCGCCTTCTGGTCGCGCGGTGTGAAGGCGCGCAGCGCGTGCTGCACGCGGTTGCCCATTTGCGCCAGAACCTTGTCCGGCACGTCGAGCGGGTTCTGCGTGACGAAATAGACGCCGACGCCCTTGGAGCGGATCAGCCGCACAACCTGCTCGATCTTGTCGAGCAGCGCCTTCGGCGCATCGTTGAACAGTAGATGGGCCTCGTCGAAGAAGAACACGAGCTTCGGCTTGTCGGGATCGCCGACCTCGGGCAGTTCCTCGAACAGTTCGGACAACAGCCACAGCAGGAAGGTGGCGTAGAGCCGCGGGCTCTCCATCAGCTTCTCGGCGGCCAGAATGTTGACGTAACCACGGCCGTCGCGATCGGTCTTCATGAAGTCGGTGAGCTTCAGCGCCGGTTCGCTAAAGAATTTGGTGCCGCCCTGGTTTTCGAGCACGAGGAGCTGGCGCTGAATGGTGCCGATGGTCGCCTTGGAGACATTGCCATAGGCCGTGGTGAGTTCGGCCGCGTGTTCGGCGACGTAAACCAGGATGGCTCGCAGGTCTTTCAGATCGAGCAGCAGCAGGCCCTGTTCGTCGGCAACACGGAAGGCGATGTTGAGCACGCCTTCCTGCGTATCGTTGAGGTCGAGCAGGCGGGACAGGAGCAGCGGGCCCATCTCGGAAATGGTGGCGCGAACCGGATGACCTTGTTCGCCGAACAGGTCCCAGAACATCACGGGGAACTGGTCGGGCTGGTAGTCGACGCCCATGCCCTTGGCGCGGGAGACGAAGGCCTCCTTGGCTTCGCCTGCTTCGGCGATGCCGGAGAGGTCGCCCTTGATGTCGGCGGCGAACACCGGCACGCCGGCGGCGGAAAAGCCCTCGGCCAGCACTTGCAGGGTGACGGTTTTGCCGGTGCCGGTGGCCCCGGTGACGAGGCCGTGCCGGTTGGCGAGCTTCAGTGTCAGGTATTGGAGGTTTTCACCCTTGCCGACAAAGATTTTGCCGTCCTGCTCGATCGCCGCCATCACCTTCGACTCCGCTGCGTTGCGTTATCCGCCACTATTGGCAATGGCAGGGTCCCGTCAACTGGGGCCCGGATGGCAGGAGGGAAGACCGATTTCTCAGCGCTTGCGTTGCTTGCGGCAAAAGACGTCGTAGACGGCGCCGATGACCACGCGGGCCTCTTCGCTGGCTAGGCTGTAGTAGATGGTCTTGCCGTCGCGCCGCGTCGTCACCAGCCCATCGGCGCGCAGGCGGGCAAGCTGTTGCGACACGGTCGGCTGACGTAGCGCCAGGATTGTTTCGAGCTCGCTGACGGACTTCTCGCCTTCGGCGAGAATGCACAGCATCATCAACCGGCTCTCATGCGCCAGTGCCTTGAGAAATTCGGCAGCGCGCTTGGCGTTGCCGGCCATACGATCGATGTCCTGCGGGCGTCCGGCCGTGTCGAGTTGCTGCAAGTCCATCGACATATCCAGTTGCGGGAGTGCCCCTGTTGGGGTGCTATCTATAAAGTGCGGCGTGGGGCGAGGCCACCTTTGTTTGTATCGCCCCGCGTTCCAAATTTCAGTGCGCGGTCCGTTGTTCACCACCCGTTCCGGCTGAATCGAGCTTCTTCAAAAGCATTCCAAGCAAACCCCAGAAGTGATCCTCGCCGGGATAGCCGCGGATGCGACCGATTTCCCGGCCTTGATCGACGAGGACGAACAGGGGCGTGAAGCGCTCGCTTTCGATGAAGGCGATGTCTTGAGGCAACGGCTTACCGCTCTCGACGCGGCGCAATGGCGCGCGGCGGCCTTCGTCGGTCTTCGCGTAAACCGGCGCGACCTCGGCATTGAAGCGGGCGCACCACATGCAGCCTGCATCCTCGAACATCACCAGTTCTGCGGCGCGCGCCGGCGCGGCCGCCAGCGACCCGGTGAGCAGGATGGCCAGCAGCAACGAAGTGGCGAGGCGGATGAAACGGGTCAAGACAAGCCCATGAGTGTCGATGGCCGCTGAAACCGTGGATAAGCAGGCGCGGCCCGTTGCGCAATCCTATATATCATTAAGGGCGAATATGTCGAAGTCGGGGTGGCACTGATGAGTCTGGACGTGACCGCGAGCGGCGCCTTTGTCGCGGGGCTGTTGTCTTTTGCCTCGCCCTGCGTACTGCCGCTGGTGCCGGCATATCTGGCCTATATGGGCGGCGTGTCGGTCGGCGAATTGCGCGACGGCGAGAATCGCCGCGCCCGTCTGCGGGTGTTGGCGGCGGCCTTGGCCTTCGTGGCCGGATTTTCCGCGGTATTCGTGGCGCTCGGTGCCACCGCCTCGGTGATCGGCCAGGCGGTGAGCGCGCATCTGGGTCTCCTGGGCTATGTCGCCGGCATCCTCATCATCGTCATGGGGCTGCATTTTCTCGGCGTGTTCCGCATCGGTCTGCTCGACCGCACGGCGCGCGTCGGAGTGTCGCAGAAGCCAGCGGGGCTCGCCGGTGCCTTCCTGATCGGGCTCGCTTTCGGCTTCGGCTGGAGCCCCTGCGTCGGGCCGGTGCTGGCGGCGATTCTGCTGATTGCCGGCGCATCGGAGAGTGCCGGCGAGGGCGCGCGGCTGCTGTTCATCTACTCGCTTGGCATCGGCGTGCCGTTTCTGATGGCCGCGACATTTGCCGGCGCCTTCATGCGGTGGAGCGGCCGAAACCGGGCACGGCTGGCACTGATCGAGAAGGCGATGGGCGCATTCCTGATTGTCGCCGGTGTGCTGATTTTCACCGGACAAATGCCGACCATCGCCAACTGGCTCATCGAGACATTTCCCGCCTTGGGGAAAATCGGCTGAAACGCGCCGAATTCTGGCATCGCGGGACCGCGTCCGCTAAGGTCGGCGGGTGTGAACGTCGAGGGCCTGAATGATGATGCTGACTGCCGTGACGCGTTTTGCCGCGCCCGCCATCCTTGCCGCCGCGTTGTCGCCCGCGTTGCTCATCATGCTTGGTTTGGCGCCCGCCGCGGCGCAGGAAGAAAAGGTCCTCAACGTGTTCAACTGGAGCGACTATGTCGCGCCGGACACGATTGCCAATTTCGAGAAAGAGACCGGCATCAAGGTCAATTACGACGTCTACGATTCCAACGACATCCTCGAGACCAAGATCTCCGTCGGCAAATCCGGCTATGACATCGTGTTTCCCTCGGCCTCGCCGTTCTTCGCGCGGCAGGTGAAAGCGGGGCTCTATCAGAAGCTCGATCTGACGAAGATCCCCAACGCCAAGGGCGTCGATGCGAAGGTGCTGCAGCGCCTCGCCAGCGCCGATCCCGGCAATGCTCATGGCCTGCCATACATGATGGCCGGCACTGGCGTCGGCTACATCAAGAGCAAGATCGACAAGTTGTTGCCGAACGCACCGATCGGCAGCTTCGCCATGCTGTTCGATCCGAAGACGGTGGCCGCGCTCAAGCCCTGCGGCGTCACCGTGCTCGATGCGCCTGAAGAGGTGCTGCCGGCAGCGATGGCCTATACGGGCAAGAGCCCGCTCAGCGTCTCGACCGGCGATCTCGAGGCGGCCGGCAAGACTGTGATGGCGGCGCGCCCGTCGTATCGTTACGTCCACTCGTCGAGCTACATCAACGATCTGGCCAACGGCGCGATCTGCGTGGCGCAGGGCTATGCCGGCGATTTGTTTCAGGCGCGCAAGCGCGCGCAGGAAGCCAAGAACGGCGTCGAGATCGGCATCTTCCTGCCGAAGGAGGGGGCCGCCTTCAACATCGACGTGATGGCGATTCCGAAGGACGCGCCGCATCCGGACAACGCACATAAGTTCATCAACTACCTGCTGACGCCGAAGGTGGTCGCCGACATCACCGCCGCGGTCGGCTACGCCAATGCGGTGCCGGCATCGCTTGAATTCGTGCCGGCCGAAATCAGGAATGATCCGGTCGTGTTCCCGCCGGAAGAGGCCAATCTCTACACGCCGGTTCTGGCGACACCCGATTACGAACGGGCGCGCAACCGGCTGTGGACCCGGATCAAAGCCGGGAAATGACGGCGAACGGCGCGGCGGGTGAGAAGCCCGTCATCAAAATCGAGGGTGTCGCCAAGTCGTTCGGCGGCGTGCCGGCGGTGTCCGGCATTAGTCTCGATATCGCGCGCGGCGAATTTTTCTGTCTGGTGGGCGCCTCCGGCTCCGGCAAGACGACACTGCTGCGCCTGATCGCCGGTTTCGAAGCGCCGGACAGCGGGCACATCCTCATCGACGGCGAAGACATGAGCAGCCGGCCGCCTTACGCGCGGCCGGTCAACATGATGTTCCAGTCCTATGCGCTGTTTCCGCATTTGACCGTGGCCGACAACGTCGCCTTCGGCCTGGAAGAGGAAAGGCGGCCGCGCGCCGAAATCCGCGAGCGCGTCGCCGCAGCGCTCGATATGTTTGAGATGGGCACGTTTGGTGCGCGCAAGCCGCACCAGTTGTCCGGCGGTCAGCGCCAGCGCGTCGCGCTCGCCCGCGCGCTGGTGAAGAACCCGAAGATCCTGCTGCTCGACGAGCCGCTGGCTGCACTCGACAAGAAGCTGCGCGAACGCGCCCAGTTGGAATTGGTGGCGCTACGCGAGCGCGTCGGCATCACCTTCGTCATGGTGACGCACGATCAGGAAGAGGCGATGAGCATGGCGAGCCGCATCGCGCTGATGCGCGACGGTGCGATTTGTCAGGTCGGCTCACCGCGCGAACTCTACGACGCACCGCAGTCGCGCTTTGCCGCCGACTTCTTCGGTACCGCCAATCTGTTCGACAACGCCGGTCCGGGCAACGGCACGGTCATGGTGCGTCCCGAGCAGGTCATGCTGTCGAAAGCGCCGCCCGACCGGCCGGACGCCTTGAGCGGCACGCTGGGCAACGTGGTGTTCCTCGGTAACGCCTCTGTCTGTTACGTCACGCTGAACGGCGGCAAGATCGTGCAGGCGCGGTTATCGCCGGCCGACATGGCGCGGTTTGGCGCGCTCGCCGCCGGCGACCGCGTTTATGTGTCCTGGGAGCCCTCCGCTGCGCGGGTGCTGACGTCATGAGCATGGCGGCGGGCGCGGGCAAGGGGCTGCGGCGCGTTATCCTCGGCACGACCACGCTCTGGCTGATGGCCTTCACGTTGTTGCCGGTGCTGATCGTCGTTGCCGTCAGCCTGTCCGAGCCGCGGCTGGGCCAGCCGCCGTTCACGCCGTTGTTCACGCAGGGTGAGGGGCTCTGGCCGACATTCAACGGCTCCATCGCCAGCTATCTCACGGTCGTTTCGGACTCGCTCTATATCGCCGCCTTCGTATCGTCGCTGCGCATCGCTGCGGGGTCGGCCTTCATCACGCTGCTGATTGCCTATCCCATGGCCTATGCCATTGCGCGGGCAAGCGACCGCGCGCGTCTCGGTCTGCTGATGCTTGTCATCCTGCCGTTCTGGACCTCGTTCCTGATCCGCACCTATGCCTGGACCGGACTGCTCAACACCAATGGCCTGATCAACAACACGCTCATCAAGCTCGGCGTGATCTCGGAGCCATTGACGCTGTTGCACACCGAATTCGCCGTGCATCTCGGCATCGTCTATTCCTATTTGCCGTTCATGGTGCTTCCGATCTATGCCGTGCTGGAGCGCATGGACTGGTCCCTCATCGAAGCGGCGCAGGATCTCGGCGCCCGGCCGCTCAAGACGTTCTTCCGTGTGACATTGCCGCTGTCTCTGCCGGGCGTCTTCGCCGGCTGGCTGCTGGTCTTTATCCCGGCACTGGGTGAATTCATCATCCCCGATTTGCTCGGCGGCCCGGATACGTTGATGCTCGGCCGCGTGCTGTGGACCGAGTTCTTCAACAACCGCGATTGGCCAGTGGCCTCGGCGTTGGCAGTACTGTTGTTGCTGATCGTGCTGTTGTCGGCGCTGCTGCTGGTGAAAGCGCTGCGCCGCCGCGAGGTCGCATCATGACCGGCCGCCGCTCCATCGCACTGCTGTCGGCGCTCGCTTTCGGCTACGCCTTTCTCTATCTGCCGATCGTCATTCTCATTATCTATTCATTCAACGACAGCCGGCTGGTGACGGTGTGGAGCCACGCTTCGCTGCGCTGGTACGCCGCGTTGCTTGAGAACACTCAGATGCTGGAGGCGGCGTGGCTGTCGCTGCGCATCGCCGCCGTCAGCGCCACGCTGTCGGCGGCACTCGGCACGGCGGCGGCCTTTGCGCTGCAAAGGCTGAAACCGTTCTTTGCCCAACGCGGCTATGAGGCGCTGGCCTTGATGCCGCTGATCGTGCCCGAAGTGCTGATCGGCCTGTCGATGCTGCTGCTCTTTGTGGTGCTTGGCGACACCATCGGCTGGCCGGAACGCGGCGCCACGACGATTACGCTGGCGCATGCCAGTTTCGGCATGGCCTATGCGACGGTCGTCATCCGCGCGCGGCTCACCCAACTCGATCCGGCGCTGGACGAAGCCGCCGCCATTCTCGGCGCCACGCCGTGGCGTACCTTCCGCCGCGTAACCTTGCCACTGCTGGCACCGGCAATTGCCGCCGGCTGGCTGCTGTCGTTCACTTTGTCGCTCGACGACGTGGTGGTGGCGAGCTTCGTCACCGGGCCGGGCGCCACGACCTTGCCGATCGTGGTGTTCTCCAGCGTGCGCCTCGGCGTGTCGCCGCAGATCAACGCCCTGGCAACCGCGATCGTCGTCCTGGTCTCGATCCTGATTGTGACGGCGACCTTGATGACCCGTGCAGGCCGGCGGGCCTGACGCTCAGCCGAAACGAAACGCGAGCAGGTTATCGAACGAGCGCAACTCGATCAAAACGCGGTGGACCAGGTTGCTGTCGCGCGTCTCGATCGCTTTCGGGATTAAGCCAAGGCCGGCGCGCGCGCCATCAACCAGCCGGCGGAATTCCGGGCTGTTGCGCACATCCGGGGCGGCGATGCTGTTGCAGCGGTCGAGCGTTTTCAGATACTCGGCCGATCGCGCCGACAGGCCGCGGGCCGTGTCCGAATTGTCCCAATTGAGGTTGCGGTCGTTGTAGACCATGATCGCGTCGGCGATGGCGTTGGCATCGCGGATGCAGTCGGCGAGTACGACGATGCCGGCCGACTTGCGCAGGTCGTAGAGATCGCGGCGCATGCCGTCCAGCGCAGCGCGGGCCGCGTCCATTCGGCCGGTCTGCAGCATCATGTCGGCGGCGACGAGGCCCGTGGAGATTTTCAGCAGGGTGGTCGTGTAGAGCGTGCCATCCTTGAAGGGCTCCGGACGCTTGCCGCCGAAGCGTTGCGTCAGCGCTGCCCACGACTCGCGCAGACGGTCGAGTTCGAGTGAAGCCAGGTCGGTATTGCCGGTGCGCAGGTAACCGTCGGCCACGCGGTTATGCGAAGCGGCACGTTCGACGGCGGCGTTGAAGTCGGCAAGATCGTCGCCATAAGCGGCACCGGTGCCGGTCATAAGCAGCAGGGCGAGCAGGGCGGTACGCGAAAAAGTGAAGATCATGCGTGTTCACTCGGAGGGTCGGCGCAGATATATAACATTTCGAATATCAAGGCGCGGGCATTCCGCGTCACCGGCACGATGAAGGTAAAGGCCATGACAATATCCCGGCGCCAGATGTTGCTCGCCACCGCGGCTATGTCGGCGCTGGCGGTGGCCCCGGCACGCGCGGCCGAGCCGATCCTGACGGATGACGGCCTCTACAAACAGCCCTGGTTCCTGGAGAGCTTCCTCGAACTCGCTGACGATCTCGACGAGGCGCAGAAGGCCGGCAAGCGCTTCGTCGTGATGTGGGAGCTCAAGGGCTGCCCGTATTGCAAGGAAACGCACTTCGTCAATTTCGCCCGCGACGACATTTCCAACTACATCAAGGCCAATTTCGTCGTCCTGCAGCTCAACATCATCGGCTCGCGAAAAGTGAAGGATTTCGACGGCCAGGAGCTATCCGAGAAGGAATTGGCGGCGAAATACGGCGTTCGCTTCACGCCGACCTTCCAGTTTTTCGATGAGAATGCCGCGGCGCTCAAGGGCCGCGAGCCGCCGAAGCGGGAAGTGGCGCGGGCGCCGGGCTATCTGCGGCCGGACGATTTCCTGGCGATGTTTCGCTTCGTGCGGGATAAAGCCTATGTGGACAAGAGTTTCCGCGACTATTTGAAATCGCAGCCGGGCTGATTTCACAAATCGCTCTGTCGCAAAAATTTATGCCATGACGCACGCGGTCGGGAGTAATTCCGTCCGCGCTTCATGTTGCGTTGCGAAATTACATTCTTCGCTGTGAATATGAATTGACGTAACCGCCGTCACGGTTATGGTCGCTTAATGTGGAGCGGGCAGCCGCTTCGTGAGAATTTTCGGGAGGAGTCTCGATGCAGCAAATCTCTCGCCGCACGGCCTTGGCGCTTGGCGCCGCCGGCGCGGCGTTTTCCGTTTTCGGCCTTGGTACGGGTGCGCAGGCCACGCCGGAAACGGCCGCCGCCGAAATCGCCAAATTCGCGGGCGGCAAGGCGCCGGTAGCCGGCAAGATCACCATCGAGCTTCCCGAAATCGCGGAGAACGGCAACACCGTGCCGCTCGCCATTTCCGTCGATGCGCCGATGACCGAGGATGATTACGTCACCGACGTTCTTGTGCTGGCCGACGGCAACCCGAATCCGGGCGTCGCGACGTTCCACTTCACGCCGCTATCGGGCAAAGCCGACGCTTCCACCCGTATCCGCCTCGCCACCACGCAGAACATCGTGGTGACCGCGAAGACCAGCAAGGGCGCGGTCTACACCGCCTCGAAGCTGGTCAAGGTCACCATCGGCGGCTGCGGCGGCTGAGCCAACACAGAGTTCGAGGAGGATCACATGGCGGACGCACCGAAAATCAGAGTGCCGAAGACGGCGAAGAAGGGCGAGATCGTCGAGATCAAGACCCTGATGCCGCACATCATGGAGTCGGGTCAGCGCAAGGATAAGGATGGCAAGACTATCCCGCGCAAGATCATCAACAAATTCGTCGCCGAGTTTAACGGCAAGCCGGTGTTCTCGGCCGATATGGACCCGGCGATTGCCGCCAATCCGTATTTGCAGTTCAATGCGAAGGTGAACGAGAGCGGCACGTTCAAATTCTCGTGGACCGATGATGACGGCACCGTCACGACGTCGGAACAGAAGATCGAAGTCGCCTGACAACCGCCGCCGGAAGGCAACGCTGAGCGGCGGACTATGGTGTCAAGCTGGAGGACGAATTGATGCGGGCAGGGATGTTGGCGGCTGGGGCGGCCGCCGTCGTGGCGTTGGTGGCCGGCGTGGTGACGCTGGTTGCGCCCGGCGCCTATGCGCAGGCCAAAAAAGAAGCGCCGCTGGTGACCGACGGCGACGCCGCGGCGCGACCGTGGAAGCGCTACAACGGCTGGCCCGCGCGCGACTATTCCAAGTTCAACACGCTGGCCAATCTCGCTTCGCCGCCGGCGCCGAAGGAGCCGCGCAAGATTGCTGGCCCCATCGTTGGCGATGCCAAGAAGGGTGCCGAGCTGGTCGCCGACCGCAATCGCGGCGGCTCGTGCCTGGCCTGCCATGTCATGGGTCCGGCTGGGGGCGCCAATCTGCCGGGCAACGTTGCGCCCGATCTGTCGGAGATCGGCAATGCCGGCCGCGAGGACGAGTGGCTGTTCAATTACATCAATGACGCTCGCGTCTATAATCCCGAGACGGTCATGCCGCCTTGGGGCAGCCACGGCCTGTTCACCGATGACGAAATCAAGGACATGGTCGCGTTCCTCAAGACGTTGAAGGCGCCGGCCGTGTTCAAGACCGCGCTCGACAATCCCGAGAAACGTTCGGCGCCGGTCGAAAAGCGCGAGAACCTTGATCCACTTGAAAATCCGGCCATGTGGGCCGTGGACAAGGCGCAGGAGCTCTGGAAGCAGAAAACGTCGTCCGGTTTCTCCTGCAACACCTGCCACAGCGATCCGGCCAGCCAGTTCAAGACCTGGGCGGCGTCGATGCCGAAGTGGGAGCCGCGCGTCGGCAAGGTGCTCGGCGTCGAGGAGTTCGTCACCCGTCACGCCAAGGCGACGACCGGCGCCAACTGGCCGATGGAGACCGACGACAACCGGGTGATGTCGGTCTATCTGCACTTCCTCGCCAACGGTCAGCCGATCAAGGTGGACACCGGCAGCGAAGGCGCCAAGGCGGCGCTGGCACGCGGCAAGGAACTGTCGGCGCGCAAGGTTGGCCAGCTCAACTTTGCCTGCACGGATTGCCACGGCATCTCGGCCAATAAGTGGATCCGCGGCCAGTGGCTCGGTGAGCCGAAGGGGCAGTACGATCACTTCCCGACCTGGCGTACCAGCCTTCAGGCGATCTGGGATATCCGTCAGCGCTTCCAGTGGTGCTCGGTGAATATCCGCGGCGACGAACTGCCGCCGGATGCCAAGGAATACGGCGATCTGGAGCTGTACCTGGCCTCTCAGAACGAAGGTTTGAAGCTCAGCGTGCCGGGCATCCGGCACTGACCGTTGTCATTCCGGGACGCGCTGCAGGCGCGCCCCGGAAGCCGGCGGCAAGTTTAGAAACATTGATGCGGCTCTGGATTCCGGCCCCGCACGCTGAGGCGTGCGTTCCGGAATGACGGGAGAGGAATGTCCGATGATCACGCGCCGTGAGTTGCTGCAGGTGAGCGCCGCCACAGCCGCGCTGATGGCGGGGGGCGGATCGCTGACGCGCGCCTTTGCGCAGCAGAAGCTCACGCAGGAAGACCTCTTGAAATTCGACGCCTTCGGCAACGTGACGCTGCTGCACGTCACGGACATTCACGGTCAGCTGGTTCCGGTGTATTTCCGCGAGCCGACAGTGAACATCGGCGTCGGCGAGGCCAAGGGGCAGCCGCCGCATGTGACCGGCGCCGATTATCTCACGCGCTTCGGCATCGCGCCGAAATCGGCCGCCGCCTATGCGCTGACGGATCAGGATTTCACGGCGCTGGCCCAGAGCTATGGTCGCATCGGCGGGCTCGACCGGCTCGCGACTGTGATCGGGCAAGTGCGCGCCGAACGTGGGGACAAGGTGCTGCTGCTCGACGGCGGCGATACCTGGCAAGGCTCGCTCGGCGCCAATGCATCGAAGGGCCAGGACATGGCCGATTGCATGGCGCTCCTGAAACCGGACGCCATGACCGGCCATTGGGAGTTCACCTACGGCGAAGACCGGGTGAAAGAACTGATCGACAAACTCGGCTTTTCCTTCCTCGCGCTCAACGTGCGCGACACCGAATGGAACGAGCCGGTGTTCGATGCCTTCAAGATGTTCGACAAGGGGGGCGTCAAGGTCGCGGTGCTGGGTCAGGCCTTTCCCTATACGCCGGTCGCCAATCCGCGCTGGATGATTCCGAAATGGTCGTTCGGTATCCGCGAGGAGGAAGTCCGCGCCCAGGTCGAGAAGGCGCGCAAGGCCGGCGCGCAGCTTATCGTGCTGCTGTCGCACAACGGTTTCGATGTCGACCGCAAGCTCGCCGCGCGGGTCGAAGGCATCGATGTCATTCTCACAGGCCACACCCACGACGCACTGCCGGAGCCGGTCAAGATTGGCAACACGCTGCTGATTGCCTCGGGCAGCCACGGCAAGTTCGTGTCGCGGCTCGATCTCGACGTGCAAGGCGGCGTGGTCAAAGGCTTCCGCTACAAGCTCATTCCTTTGTTCGCCGATGTCATCAAGCCCGATACGGCGATGAGCGCGGCGATCGGGAAGGCGCGGGCGCCTTATGCGAAGGATCTGGCGCGCGTTGTCGGACAAACCGAGTCGCTTTTGTATCGTCGCGGCAACTTCAACGGCACCTTTGACGACCTCATTTGCGACGCGCTGCTGAAAGAACGTGATGCCGAGATCGCGCTGTCACCGGGCTTCCGCTGGGGCACCAGCGTGCTGCCGGGCGCGCCGATCACCGTCGAGGACATCCACAACGCCACCGCGATCACCTATCCGCAGGTCTACCGCCTGCCGATGACCGGAGAGCGGCTCAAGGAAGTGCTCGAGGACGTCGCCGACAACCTGTTCAACCCCGATCCCTATTATCAGCAGGGCGGCGACATGGTTCGCTGTGGCGGCCTCAGCTATGCGATCGACGTGTCGAAACCGATCGGCAGTCGTATCTCGGACATGACCTTGCTGAAGACCGGGAAGCCGCTCGATCCCAAACGCGAATACACCGTCGCCGGCTGGGCCAGCGTCAACGAGGGCACGCAAGGCCCGCCGGTGTGGGAACTCGTTGAGCGCTATATCGCAGCGCAAAAGACCGTGCGTGTCGCGCCGAATACGCGCGTGAAAATCACCGGCATGTGAAACGCCTGTGCTTGTATGCGCAGTGCGGCGATAAAATAATTCTTCGAAAGTGTGAACTGCGGCAAGTTTTCTATACATTCTGCAAGTCGAATATGATAAGAGCGACCCAAGGCTCTGGTAATGGGCCGTGCAGTGGAGGGCGCTGATGAACCATTCCGACGATCCGCCGCGTCCATCGCGCCGCCGTTTATTGGCCGGCGCCGCGGGCCTTGCCGCTGCTGGCGTGGTCGGCCGTGCGCGGGCCAATGACGCAAACCTGCCGCCGAACGTTGCCAGTTGGAGCAAGACCCTGGGCGATGGCGTCGGGGTGCGGCCCTACGGCAAACCATCCCCCTTCGAAAAGGATGTGGTTCGCCGCGACGTGCAGTGGCTCACCGCAAGCCGCGAGTCGTCGGTCAGCTTCACGCCGCTGCATGATCTTGACGGCATCATCACGCCGAACGGGCTCTGCTTCGAGCGTCACCATGGCGGCATCACTGAAATCGATCCGCACGATTATCGCCTGATGCTCCACGGCCTGGTGGACAAGCCGCTGATCTTCACGCTTGAGGACTTGAAGCGCCTTCCGCGCGTCAACCGTATTTATTTCCTCGAATGCGCCGCCAATTCCGGCATGGAGTGGCGCGGCGCGCAGCTCAACGGCTGCCAATACACCCACGGCATGATCCATTGCGTGATGTATACGGGCGTGCCGCTCAAGCTGTTGCTGGAGCAGGCCGGCCTCAAGACCAACGCCAAGTGGCTGCATGTGGAAGGCGGCGATTCATCCGGCATGAACCGCTCGCTGCCGCTCCATAAGGCGCTCGACGACTGCATGATCGCCTATCGCCAGAACGGCGAGATGCTGCGGCCGGAGCAGGGCTATCCAGTGCGGCTCGTGGTGCCGGGCTGGGAAGGCAATATCTGGATCAAGTGGCTGCGTCGTATCAAGGTCGGCGACGAGCCCTGGTACACGCGCGAGGAAACCTCGAAGTACACAGACCTCCTCGAGAACGGCAAGGCGCGTAAATTCACCTTCGAGATGGATGCGAAGTCGGTGATCACCTCGCCGTCGCCGCAGGTGCCGGTGAAGGGCAAGGGCTTTCTCGTCATCTCGGGGCTGGCCTGGTCCGGCCGCGGCAAGGTCACGCGTGTGGATGTCTCGCTCGATGGTGGCCGCAACTGGCGCACGGCGAAGATCGACGGGCCGGTGCTCGACAAGTCCTGTGTCCGTTTCTACGCCGAGACCGAATGGAACGGGCAGGAACTGCTGCTGCAATCGCGCGCCATGGACGACACCGGCTATGTGCAGCCGACCAAGGACGATCTGCGCAAGATACGCGGCGTCAACTCGATCTATCACAACAACGGCATCCAGACCTGGGCGGTCAAGCCAAACGGGGAGGTCGAGAATGTCGAAGTGGGCTAGTCTCCTCGCCGCGGCTGCATTGGCGGTTAGCGCGTCCGCCTTCGCCCAGTCTCCCAAACCGCAGAACTACGGCATCGGCACTCAGGCCACGCCGGAGCAGATCGCCGGCTGGGATATCGACGTTCGTCCCGATGGCGTCGGTCTGCCGCCGGGCAAGGGTTCGGTGAAGGATGGCGAGAAGGTCTATCTGGAGCGTTGCGCTGCCTGCCACGGCGAGTTCGGCGAAAGCGCCGGGCGCTGGCCGCAACTGGCCCAAGGCAAGGGCACGCTGGCCACTCATGATCCGGTCAAGACGGTCGGTTCGTACTTTCCTTATGCGGCGAGCTTTTTCGACTATATCCGCCGCGCCATGCCCTTCGGCGATGCGCAGTCGCTGAGCAATAACGAGATTTACGCCGTCACCGCCTTCATCCTGAATCTCAACGACATCGTTGACGACAATTTCGTGCTGTCGAAGGAGACCTGGTCGAAGGTCAAGATGCCGAACGAAGGTGGGTTCTTCGACGATGACCGCAAGGTCGCGGAGAAAGCGTTCTGGAATTCGAAGCCGTGCATGAAGGATTGCCGGCCGCCGGTAAAAATCACGGGGCATGCTTCTGTCATCGACGTGACGCCGGACGACAAATCCATCCGCAAGGGCGGCGTCGAATAGAATTTCCTTCGCTGCGACATTTTGCCAAGGCGTTGATAGCAATAAGAAATTGGGCAGCATGGGGCGCCATGCCAAGCTCATCGCGACCGGGGAGGCGGAAGCAATGCGTCGTCTGGCGCAGGCGCGGTTGCGCAGGATTGATCGTTCGGCATGGGGGAGCGGCGCCGCTGCTGTCCTGATGGCCGTCGTTGCTCTGTCCACAATGGCCACATCCAGCGCCGCCACGGCCGGCGATATCGAACTCGGCCGTTACCTGTCGTCCGAATGCACGACCTGTCACGGGGCCGCCAAAACCGACAGCACCATTCCGCCCATTCATGGACTCGACCAGAAGCATTTCGTCGAGGTTCTCAAAGCCTATCGTGCCAAATCGCTGCCGAATGAGGCGATGCGGACGGTCGCCGGCCGTTTGCAGGACGACGACATCGCAGCGCTGGCTGCTTATTTCGCCGCGGCCAAGCCGCGGTAATCACGGGGGAGATCATGACTGAACTCACACGTCGTCACTTCGGATTGCTGGCCGGCGCTTCGCTGTCCTCGTTGGCCATGCCCGGCCTGGTCCTTGCGCAGGGCAAGCCCAAGGTCGTCGTCATCGGCGGCGGGCCGGGCGGCGGCACCGCCGCGCGCTATATTGCCAAGGAGTCCAATGGCGCCATCGACGTGACCCTGATCGAGCCGCAGAAGACTTTCACCACCTGCTTCTTCTCCAATCTCTATGTGGGCGGCTTCCGCGACTACAAATCGCTGACGCACAATTACGACAAGGTGAAGAAGAGCGGCGTCAAGGTCGTGCATGCGGTCGCGACCGCGATCGACCGCGACAAGAAACAGGTCGTCATCGCCGGCGGCCAGCGCATTCCCTACGACCGGTTGCTGGTGGCGCCGGGCATCGATCTCAAGTTCGATTCCGTGCCGGGCTATTCGGAAGCCGCCGCCGAGATCATGCCGCACGCCTGGAAGCCGGGCGCGCAGACGCAGTTGCTGGTCAAGAAACTCAACGCGCTCAAGGACGGCGACCAGATCGTCATGATCGCGCCGCCGAACCCGTATCGCTGCCCGCCGGGCCCCTATGAGCGGGTGTCGATGTTCGCCCATGTGCTCAAGAAGAAGGGCTACAAGAAGTCGCGTATCATCGTGCTCGATCCCAAGCCGAACTTCTCCAAGCAGGCGGTGTTCGCCGAAGGCTGGGAGAACCATTATCCCGGCATGATCGAATGGCAGGATCCGAAGATGCATGGCGGCATCAAGGGCGTCGATGCCAAGGCCGGCACGGTGAAGACGGATCTCGCCGACTACAAGGCGGCGCTGGTCAACGTCATTCCGGCGCAGTGGGCCGGCAAGATCGCGCGCGACGCCAACCTGACCAATGCCTCCGGCTACTGCCCGATCGATGCCGCGTCGATGAAGTCCACCGTCGATCCGAACATCTTCGTGGTCGGCGATGCGTCGATCGCCGGCGAAATGCCGAAGTCGGCCTTCTCGGCGAACAGTCAGGCCAAGGTCGCCGCGATGATCATCCGCTCGGAGCTGACGCAGTCGCGGGCCTTCCCGGCGCGTTATTCCAACACCTGCTGGAGCCTGATTGCGCCGGACGATGATATCAAGGTCGGCGCCAGCTATGAGCCGAAGGACGGCGCCATCAAGGCGACCAGCACCTTCGTCAGCCAGAAGAACGAGGCGGCCGATCTGCGCAAGCAGAACTACAAGGAGTCGGTCGACTGGTATAACGGCATCACGGCCGACATTTTCGGCTGATGCTCATGCGCGCGCGGCAGCCTCAGGGCTGCCGCAGCCGCTCCAGAACTTTCAGGCCCGCATAGCCGTCCGGCTTCATGCCGACGCTCTTCTGGAAAGCGCCGACGGCGCGCACGGTGTCGGAGCCGGTGCGGCCATCGACGCCGTCGGTCTTGAAGCCGCGCTCGTTGAGGCGGCGCTGGATTTCCTTGACCTCGTCGATGGTCGGAATGCGCTCGCCGCCCGGAAAGTGCTGGCGGAAATCGCCGTCGCCGCGGACGAGATCGCCGAGATGCACCAGCGCCAGCGAGTAGTTGATCGAGGGATTGTAGGAATAGACGGCGCGGAAATTCTGCCCGACCAGAAACGCCGGCCCGCCGGCCACCGGAATCCACAGCTTCACCTGATCGTCCGGCCGCTTGAAGGCCTCGCCGTCGGCTCGTCGGACGCCGTGGCTCTGCCACGTCGCGTAGGATCGCATGGTGCGGTTGTCGGCCATGCGCTGTCCGCCGGAGGGGACCTTCACTTCGCAGCCCCAGGCTTCGCCGCGCCGCCACTTGCCGCGCTCGACCAGATAGCGCGCGGTGCCGGCGAGCGCGTCGTCCGGTTTGCCGAACGGATTGATGCGGCCGTCGCGGTCGTAATCGACGCCGATCTGCAGCCACACCTCGGGCATCCATTGCGTATGGCCCATGGCGCCAGCCCACGAGCCGATCATCGCATTCGGCTGCGCCCAGCCGCGATCGACAATCTTGAGCGCGTTGATGAGTTCGGCTTCCCAGTATTTGCGGCGGCGCGGC